>NZ_ARVW01000001.1:7833004-9111009 GCF_000384315.1 Amycolatopsis nigrescens CSC17Ta-90
GGATGTTCTTCACCGTGCGTTCGGAATAGGACATCTTGCCGGCGATCTCGCCGGTGTCGAACCCCTCGGCGATCAGCCGCAGCACATCCACCTCGCGGGTGGTGAGGGTGGACAGTGTCAGGCCCTTCGGGTCGAGCACGGCCCGCTGCAGCTGCCCGACGTGGTCGAGCAACTGCCCGAGCAGGTCGCCGGGCAGCACCCCTTCGCCCCTTGCCATCGCGGTGGCCATGTTCACCAGCCGGTCCTGGTCGGCGTTCGCACGGCGCAGCACCGCGGCGACCCCGCATTCGAGCGCGGACTGCAGTGCGGTCCGCTCGACCCGGCCGACGACGAGGCCGCGGCGTGCCTTGGTCGTGCGCTGCAGCCGGCGGAGCAGGTGCACGGTGCCCTCGTCGACCTGGTCCACCACGACCAGTGCGACGACCGCGCGTTCGGCAGCGTCTTCGGCGTCCTCGGCCAGCACCTCGACCTCCGGACGAGGCCGCAGCTGGTGGACCACCCCGGACCTGAGGATCGGGTCCTCCGCGTACACCGCTACCGGCACTCTGCTCATCTTCTGCCCCTTTTCGGTTTGGCACGGCGTGTGCCGCGATATCCGGAGAACCCTGGTGTGTCCGTGAGGGCACTCGCGCTGCCTGCGGGCTGCCCGCTCTTACCTGCCCGTGGTGCCATCGGGCCGCTTAACGTTCGAGAGGTGACGACTTCAGCTGAACTGGAACTCGCGACCGTGGCGGTCGCCCCCGGCGGCGAGGCGGCCACGACGCTGACCG
This sequence comes from Amycolatopsis nigrescens CSC17Ta-90, assembly GCF_000384315.1. GTDB lineage: Bacteria > Actinomycetota > Actinomycetes > Mycobacteriales > Pseudonocardiaceae > Amycolatopsis > Amycolatopsis nigrescens. Next base: position 7,833,775 of record NZ_ARVW01000001.1, read on the forward strand.
TGCGCAACGACAGCGACATCGTCGAGGCATACGGTTTCGAGGTGGTCGGCCCGTGCGCGCCGTGGACCACCGTCGAACCGGGCCGTTTGTCGCTGTATCCGGGCACTTCCGAGACGGTGACCGTGCGGCTGCACCCGCCGCGCTCGCCGGAGGTGCGCGCCGGCGAGATGCCGCTGGCGGTGCGGGTGCTGCCGGTGGAGCGGCCGGACCTGGTGGCGGTGCCGGAGACGACCGTCTTCATCGAGCCGTTCGCGGAGGTCGAAGCCGCGCTCGTGCCACAGCGCCGCCGAAGCTGGTGGAGTGCCAGGTTCCGCACGGAACTGCGCAATCGGGGCAATACGTCGGTGACCCTGTCGCCGGTGGCCACCGACCCGGCCGAGGAGCTGCGGTTCCGGATCACGCCGGATCGGCTGGAGCTCGCGCCGGGCGCGGAAAGCGAAGTCCGGCTCCGCGCGCGGACGCGGAAGCTGATCTGGTTCGGCAAGCCGGTCGGCAAGCCGTTCCTGGTCACGGTGACTCCCGAAACTCCCCAGACCCCGGAGACCTCCCTGGCGGCCGAGGAGGAACCCGCGCAGCCGCGGGAACTGCCCGGCGAGTTCGTCCAGCTTTCGGTGCTGCCCAAGTGGCTGTTGGCCCTGTTGGCCCTGTTGCTGGTGTTGCTGCTCGCCTGGTTCACCCTGGTCCGGCCCGCCGTGCAGAGTGCGGCGAAGGAGGCGGCGGGGCAGAAGGCGGAGGAAATGGTCCAGTCCGGTGAGCTGGAGCCGGGGCCGGCGGCGACCGGCGCGGGACAGCAGCCGGGAGCCGGCCGCCCTGGGCAGCAACCCGGCGGTGTGGGGGCTGGTGACGGCAGGCCCGGTGCGGGCACCGCCGACGGGAACGGTCAGCAGAGCTCGGGCACGATCGACGTCCGCACCGGTGGCGGTGCCAGGACCACCGGCACCTACGTGGTCCCGGACGGCAAGATGTTCCTGGTCACCGACCTGGTGCTGGCGAACTTCCAGGGCGACGAAGGCGTGCTCACGGTGTCCTTCGGCGAGCGGGTGATCACCACGATCGCGCTGGAGACCTTCCGCAACCAGGACTACCACTGGGTCACGCCGATCGAGATCCCGGCCGGCGCCGCGGTGGCCGCGGACGTGACCTGCGCGAAGCCGGGGACCCCGGCGTCCGGCCAGCAGGCCGCCGGCTGCGTGGAAGTGCTCAACGTCAGCGGTGAACTCCGCGACGCACCACGCTGACCTGCCGTCCTGGCAACCGATCGGCATCGTCCCTCCCCGGAAGTCCGTTCCCCCCGAGCGAATCACGGCCGGGTCGGAGGCACCACGAAGTTCCACAGGCAGAACCCGTCCTGTGTTTCTGCCGCCCCGCTGCGCTGTTCGGGTCGGTCCTGGGAATATCGATCTCCGGAAGTGTTTTAAGTCTTATGGTGGTGGATCGTCGCCATCGTTGACGGCATGATCATTTGCGGAAATCATCGGCAGCGCGGCCGGCAGACTCGGGCGGTCCGGTGACGACGGCCCCGCGGGAAGGACGGTGTGCCAGATGGCGGACGGCGGTTCCGATCTTCCGCTTTTCGCTTATCTGCTGGCCAGGCACCGGCGGGCCGCCGGCCTCACGCAGGAAGAACTGGCCGAGAAGTCCGGTATCAGCACCCGGTCGATCAGCGACATGGAGCGCGGCCGGGTGCGGCGGCCGCAGCACCGGACCCTTCGCGCGCTCACCACCGCCCTCGCACTGGACGAGCCGGACCTCGCGGATTTCTTGCGCACCGGCAGCGAACGGGCCGGTCCGGTGGAGGAGCCCGCCGTCGAGGTCGAGCCGCCCGCGGGGGACCGGCCGCTGCGGGAGCTGCCGCCCGCGGTCACCGACCTCACCGGCCGCGAGCGGGAGTTGGACGTGGTGACCGGTCTGGTCGACGCCGGGCGGCAGGACACCGGCGCCGCGACCGTGATCAGCCTCTACGGCCCGCCAGGGGTGGGAAAAACGACCTTTGCGGTGCATGCTGGACATCGCCTCGCCGAGCGTTATCCCGATGGCTGCCTGTTCGTCAACCTGCGTGGCATGGATCACGACCGATTGACAGCCGAGCAGGCGCTGAGCCGGCTGCTGATCGCGCTCGGGGTGTCCGAAACCCAGTTGCCGTCCGGGATCGAGCAGCGCTCCGGACTGTACCGGTCCCTGCTGCAGGACCGGAAGATGTTGCTGCTGCTGGACAATGTCGCGGACGAGGCGCAGGTGCGGCCGCTGCTGCCGAGCAGCCCCGGCTGCCTGGTCCTGGTCACCAGCAGGCGGGTGCTCTCCGGTCTGGAGTCGGTGGCGCGGGTGCCGCTGGAGGTGCTGCACCCGGCCGAGTCGGTGCGCCTGCTCGCGTCGATCATCGGGCAGAACAGGGTGATCGGCGAGCCGGACGCCGCGGAACGGGTCACCGAGCTGTGCGGTCACCTGCCGCTCGCCCTGCGGATCGCGGGCAACCGGCTGGCCACCCGTCCCCGCTGGCGGATCGCACACCTGGTCGCCCAGCTCGACGACCAGCAGCGCAGGCTGACCGCGCTCACCGCGGGCGATCTCCAGGTCCGGGCCGCGTTCGAGGTCTCCTACCGGCAGTTCGACGAGTGGACGAGGGCGGTGTTCCGGCGGTTGTCCCTGATCGCCGGGCCGGACGTGACCGCCGAGCTGGCCGCGGTGCTGGTGGAGGCCGGGGTGGAGCGCACCGAGACCGCGATGGAGGAGCTGGTGGACGCCAGCCTCCTCGACGCCACCATGGACGACGGCAGCTACGTGCTGCACGACCTGCTGAAGCTGTTCGCGAGTGAGCGGCTGGCGGTGGAGGAGCGGGCGGCGGAGATCCGCGCGGCCGAGGACAGGATGGCGGGCTGGGTGCTCCGGGCCGGCACCCGTGCCGGGCTCGTGCTGTCCCCACCCGGCTCCGGGCCAGCTTCGGCGCCCGCGGCCGGTGACGTCGCCGCCGCCGACCGGGCGGCGGCGGTGCACTGGCTGGACGCCGAGAAACCGCGCTGGCTGGCCGCCATCCGGCATGGCGCACGCACCGGCGCGCACGCCGACGTGCTCGACTTCAGCCGCGCGATGCACTGGTACTCCGAGATCCGCTCCGACGGGCAGCTCTGGCGTGAGGTGTTCGGCTACGGGGTCGAGGCGGCCAGGGCACTGGGCAGGCGGCAGGACGAGGCGGTGCAGCTCAACTTCCTCGGCTGGGCGTTGACCACGATCCACGGGATGCACCGGGAAGCGTTGCACGCACACGAAAACGCCTGGCGCGCGGCCCGCGAGACGGGCGACCGCAACGAGGAGGCGTGGGCGCTGCAGTACTGCGGGCGCACCGAGCTGGTGCAGGGCAAGGCGGCGGAGGCCGAAGAGTACATCCGGCCGGCCATCGCGCTGTTCCACGAGCTGGACGACCTGCTCGGAAAGCACATCGCGCTGTCCATCCTCGGCCTGGCACTGCATCAGCTGGAGCGGTACGAGGAGGCGATCGACGCGCACCGCCGGACCGTGGAGTTCTTCCGCACCCCGGATCTGAAGCCGCACGAGAACCTGCTGGCGACCGCCCTGCTCCGGCTCGGCGACGCGGTGCTGGCCGGGGGCGACCCGGCCGACGCGCTGCGCACCTACCAGGAGTCGCTCGCGCTGGCCACCAAGGCGGACCATCCCTTCGTCGAAGGGCTCGCCCTGTTCGGCTGCGGCCGGTGCAGCCAGGAGACCGGGGACGACGTCCAGGCGTGGCAGCAGTACAACACGGCGCTGCGGATCCTCACCGAGATCGGGGAGAGCTGGCATCAGGTCAGGGTGCTGCACCGGATGGCCCTGCTGGACGATCGGCTGGACTCCGGTAGGGCGATGGCGACCAGGGCACGCGCGCTGAAGATCTGCGTGCAGCTGAACACCGCGGAATCCACCCGGCTCGCCGAGCGGCTCTCCACCGAGCTGGCCAACACCACGGCGCCCCAACGGCGAACCGGCTGACGGCACCCCGCGCGCCGGCTCACATGTTCTCGGCGCCGGCCCGGATGGCCTCGCGGATGCGGAAGTAGGTGCCGCACCGGCAGATGTTGCGCAGGCCGTCGAGGTCGGCGCCGGTGATTTCGCGGCCCTCGGCGGCGGCACGGCGGACCAGTGCCACGGCAGCCATGATCTGGCCGGGCTGGCAGTAGCCGCACTGGGCGACGTCGTGGTCGAGCCAGGCCTGCTGCATGGGGTGCAGGTCCTTGCCCGCGGTGGCCGGAAGTCCTTCGATGGTGGTGACCTCGTCGGACGGCCGGAGATCCTGGACCGGGATCGCGCAGGGATTGACCGCCTTGCCGTTGAGGTGGCTGGTGCACGCCTTGCAGACGTTGATCCCGCAGCCGTACTTCGGCCCGGTGATGCCGAGGAGGTCGCGCAGCACCCAGAGCAGGCGCACGTCGTCGGCGACGTCAACGGTGACCTGTTCGCCGTTGACGCGAAAAGTGTGCTCCGGCACGGAATTCTCCCTGTTTCAGCGGGGCTCAGCGGGCGTGGTCCATGCCGTCGGTGGGGGACGGGGGAAGGGGCGGGACGGTCGGCTTGGGCTCGAAGGAGAGCGTGCCGTGGTTGATCGGGAAGGTGGTGGGCATCGTTCCGGTCGCGCGGCCGTAGGCGCAGGCGACCGCGGCCATCGACGCGGCCACGCCCAGTTCCCCGGCGCCGCCCGGGTTTTCGGAGGTGCTCGGCATGACGATGATCCGGAGTTCGGGCGGGGTGTTCCACTGCCGGGTGTAGAAGTAGTTGTCCCAGCTCGCTTCCAGGAAGTACCCGTCGCGCAGGTGCAGGCTGGAGGTCAGGGCCAGCGCGATGCCGTCGGAGACGCCGCCCATCATCTGCGCCTCCAGACCCCGCGGGTTGACGGCTAGGCCGACGTCCACCGCGAACACGGCCTTGGTGACGCGTGGTCCGGTCACACCGTCGCGGATGGGACGGTTGACGGTTTCCGGTCGGCAGTCGATTTCCACCAGTGCCGCGCTGACGGCCTTGTACTCGGCGTGGAACGCGATGCCCTGCGCGGTGCCGGGCGGCATCGGCCGTCCCCAGTCGCCGGCCTCAGCCGCCTTCGCCAGCACCGCCCTGGAGCGGTCGTCGTGGAGGAAGTCCCGCCGGAACAGGTAGGGGTCCTTGCCCATTTTCCCGGCCAGCCGGTCGACGATGAGTTCCCTGGCACAGGTGACGTCGGGCGAGTAGACGTTGCGCATGCTGCCGGTGTTGAAGCCCTTGCCCGTTTCGCTGAGCAGCTGGGTGCTGATCCCGAACCGGTAGGACATCGCCTGGCTGAGGTGGAAGAAGGTCTGGGCGAAACCGATATCGCCCACCGGAAGCTTCGCGGCCATCGCGGTGATGACCTCGCCGAGCCCGTGACCGAGGTCGGTGGAGACGCTGGTGTGCCGCTGCTGGTAGCCCAGCACGGTGTCGCCGGCGTAGGCAACGCGCACCCGGGACGTGGCCATCGGATGGGTACGGCCCTGGCGGGAGTCGTCGGCGCGGTGCCACATGAGCTTGACGGGTTTGCCGATCCGCTGGGACACCTCGGCGGCCTCCAGCGCGGCGTCGAAGAACAGCTTGCGCCCGAAGGAACCGCCGCCTTCGGTGACGTGCACGGTCACTTTGGACAGCGGTAGCCGCAGTTTGGCCGCGATGGTCTCCCTGGCCACGATCGGTGATTTCAGCGCGGACCAGATCTCGGCGCGGTCGGCCCGCACGTCGGCGATCGCGCAGTTGGGTTCCAGCGCGCTGTTGCTGCGGAAGTGGAAGGTGAACTTGGCTTCGACGGTCGGGACCGGCGGCGCGAGCCCGAGCGGCAGCTCCGCGGCGGCCAGTTCCCGTAGCACGCTCTGGTCGGATTTTCCTTCCGCGGTACCGGGTTTCCAGGAAACTCGCAACGCGCGCACGGCGTCGATGCACTGCCCGAAGGTCTCGGCGCGCACCGCCACCCCGGTGGAGATCACCACGACGTCGGTGACCCCAGGCATGGTGCGGACCTCGGCGAGGTTGGCCACCGAGCCGACCGTGCCGTTGATGGTCGGCGGGCGGCACACCATCGTCGGTTTCGCGCCCGCGACGGCGAGGTCCATGGTGAACTTCTTGCGCCCGGTCACCGCGTCCAGCGCGTCGATCCGGTTGTGCGGCTTGCCGATGACGGTGAAGTTCTCGCGCTCGGCGAGCACCACGGGCACCTGCCGGGGCTGCGCGCTCGCGGCCTTCTCGGCGAGCGCGCCGATGTCGATCTCCTTGCCCCGCAAGCGATCGGTGACCGACCCGGCCTTCAGCGCCAGGTCGGTGACCGGCGAGCCGAGTTCGGCCGCCGCCGCGGCCAGCAGCCGGTGCCGGGCGACCGCGGCGGCGACCCGGATCGGGGTGTAGGTGGCGATGGTCGTGTTCGACGCGCCGGTGAGCTGGTTGAACACCAGCTCCGGCCGGGCGTCGGCCAGTGTCACCCGCACCCGTTCCAGCGGCACGGTCAGTTCCTCGGCGATCAGCATGGCCGTCGAGGTGGTGATGCCCTGGCCCACCTCGGCCCTTGGCAGCGCGAACGACACGGTGCCGTCCCGTTCGACCTCGACCGTGATCAGGCCCGAGGTGGGCAGCGCGGCCACGGTCATCAGGTCGTTGAGGTCGAGCAGTTCGGTGAGTTCCGGCGAAGGCAGCTGTGCTTGCGGCTGGGCATGGGCCGCCGGCGTGCGGCCGAGTTCGGCGGCGGCCACCAGAGTGGGGGCCGCCAGCACGTAGCCGAGGAACCGCCGCCGCCCGATGGACGGGTTCATCACCTCAGCCAGGACGGTTCGTCGTCGGGATCTCGATCTTGGTCTCCTTGCCCTTGGTGAGGTAGAACAGGATGTACCGGCGCGCGGCTTCGTCGAGGACCCAGGCGGCCTCCGGGACCAGCGGCAGCGGCACCAGGCCCTCGCGGAACTTCACCAGCAGCGGCCACATGGTGGCGATCGTCCGCTCCCATACCGGCTCGCGGGGGATACCGTCCCAGTCGGCCACCTCGTCGCCGACCAGATACCTGGCGAGCGCGTTGCAAAGTGGACGGCTGATGCTGCCGGGGCTGGTCTGCTCGGCGAGCTGGCCGAGCAGGATGTCGGTCAGCTCGACGCCCTCGCGGGTCGGCCCCATCGCCGGGGGCAGCACGGTGTCCGACTGGGCGTTGGCCGCCGCCCAGGTGGCGGGGATGTACTCGTCCCTGATGCCGAGCATGTGCGCGGTCACCTGCCAGACGTGCAGGTACGCCGCGGAGTCGGCGGCGCTGATCGGGACCTGCCATTCGAGCAGCTTGCGCATGGCAAAGGTCGGCAGGGTGTGCCAGGTGACCAGCATGTCGTTCTGGCTGATCGGGATGTCGCCGGTCCAATGTGGAGACTGCCGCAACAGGTGCCGTACCGCCGCGTGCACCAGCCGGGTCTTCACGGCGTCGACCATGCACGAGCCGTCGGGCCGGTAGGCGTTCAGTGATCCGACCGCGAAGCCCAGGATGCTGGTCTTGGCGACCCGGTCTTCCATGTCCGCGCCGCCCTTGGAGTAGTAGACCGACCGCGCCTCCTGGGGAATGGCGGTGCTCAGCATGCCGCCGCCCACCCCGTTGAGCAGGTTGAGGTACAGCCCCCTGGACTTGTTGAACTCGGCCGCCGTCTCCAGCTTGCCCTGGTCGGCCCAGGACGGCAGCTGACGTGCTTTCTCGATGAAGGACCGCAGATCCTCCGGCAACCCCTTCGGCAGCGGCTGATCGTTGCGGTTCCAGTCCCACAGCAGCCGGTTGACCTCGGGTACGGCGCCGCGATCGAGCAGCGAGGCGACCAGCGGGTCGGCTTCGTCGTCCCATACCCATCGTGGATCGGCGCCGGCCCCGGAACCCGCGACCGAGCCGCTCGGCGCCCAGGTCCAGGCCATCAGGGAGCGCGCCTGCGCCGGGGACGCCATGCCCAGCGCCCCGAGCGCCCCGAAAGCCCCGCCTGAGATCAACATCTTGCGCCTGCTCAGTTCCGCCATGCGCCGAGCTCCTCCTCAGGTGTTGCCGGTTGCGAAAAGTTGCTGCTGTTCCGGAAAACGGCCCTCACGGGCGGTTGGCGTCCGGGATCTCGATGCTGATCGGCCGCGCTTCGGACAGGAAGAGCAGGGCTGCCTTGCGAAGGAACTCGTCGAAGAGCCAGTAAGCCTTCGGTGCCAACGGGAAGGGAAGCAGCCCTTCGCGGACGGCGATGAACGGACCCCAGGCGGCGTTGAGGAGCGGGTCCCAGACCGGCTCCCTGGGGATCTTCAACCAGGCGGCGATCTGATCGCCGAGCAGGAAGCGGGTGAAGGCGCCGAGGATCGGCTTGCTGAGGACGCCGCCGTCGACTTCGGCGCCGAGGTTGAGCAGGATCTCGGCGAGCTTGACGCCTTCGGTCGTCGGGGCCAGCACCGGGTCCAGGACCTGCTTGGCCTGCGAGTCGGCCTCGGCCCACGACTTCGGGATGTACTCGTCTTCGATGCCGAGCATGTGCGCGCCAAGCTGCCAGGTGTGCAGGAAGGCTTCGGACTCGGCGTCGGGGATCGGTACCTGCCACGCGGTCAGCTTCTGCATGACCGTGGTGGGCAGGCTGTGCCAGGTGACCATCATGTCGCGCTGGCTGATCGGGATCTCTTCGTCGGCGACGTCGGACCAGTGCGGAGACTGCGGCAGCAGATGCCGCACCGCCGCATGCACCAGCCGGGTCTTGACACAGGTCACGATCATTTCGCCATCGGGCTGGTAGGCGTTCTGGGACCCGATGTCGTAGCCGAGTTTCGCGGTCTTGGAGATGCGGTCCTTCATGTCCGCGCCGCCCTTGGAGTAGTAGACCGCGCGCGCCTCCTTGGGGATGACCGTGCTCATCATGCCGCTGGCAAGCCCGTACAACACGCCGAGGTAGAGCCCCCGCTTCTCGTTGAACTCGACCGCGGTGGCCAGCTTGCCCTGGTCGGCCCACGACGGCAGCCGGCGCGCTTTCTCCATGAAGTCCCGCAGATCCGCGGGCAGCGCGGCCGGCAACGGCTGGCCGTTCTTGGTCCAGGTGCGCAACAACTCGTTGACCCTGGGCACGTCACCCCGGTCGATCACCGAGGCGACCAGCGGGTCGGCCTCTGCGTCCCACACCCACCGCGGGTCGGCGCCCGCTCCGGTGCCCGCCACCGAACCCTTGGCCGACCAGGTCCAGAGTGAGCGCGCCTGCGCGGGCGCCGCGAAGCCGAGCGCACCGATTGCGCCCAGCGTTCCGCCCGTCTTCAACAAGTTGCGCCTGCTGAGTCCGTCCATGCTTTCGCTTCTCCTCTTCGTCGAGGCCGAGAGCACCTGGCTGATACGATGAAACGCAGGATGCTTCTTCGTATCACCATGACAGCACACCGTGGCGGTCATCACAAGGCTCAAGGTGACGGTGACCTGAGATGGGGGCATGCGAGGCTTTTTGCGCATGCCCCCATCGATCGGGTGCGGGTGCCCCGCAAGAATCTGAGGGCGGCGGTCGGGTGGTTGAGGCAGAATCAGCACAGGAGGTGGTCGTGGAACCCGCACTGTCCGTGTTCGGGGCGCCGTCGGGCGCGGAGTCGTCGCTGCTGGAACGTGCCTACCTCGATGCGGTCGAACAGGTCGACGACCTGGACGAGACCCGTGCCCGCATCCTCGACGCGGCGTACCAGCAGTTCTGCAGGATCGGCATCTTCCGGTCCACAATGGAGGATGTGGCCAGGCGGGCCGGAGTTTCGCGGATCACCGTCTACCGGCGCTTCGCCACCAAGGACACGTTGGTCGAGCACGTGGTGCGCCGCGAGTTCCGCCGGTATTTCGACCAGTTCCTCGTCGACATCGAACGGGCGGACACCGCCGCGGAGCGAGTGGTACTCGGCTTCGTCAGCTCGTTGCGCGCCATCCGGGGCAACCCGCTGATCGGCGGCCTGATCGCCGCGGAACCGGACCTGCTGGTGCCGTCGATGATCAGCGACGGCGGGCGGACCCTCGCCACCGTGCGGCAGTTCGTCGCCGGCCAGCTCCGCAGCGAGCAACAGGCCGGCACCGTGTCGAGCGAGCTGGACACCGACCTGGTGGCCGAAATGATGGTGCGGATCTCCACGTCGTTCCTGGCGATCCCCAGCCAGGTCATCGACCTCGACGACGACGAGCAGTTGGCCGCGGTGGCCCGGCAGTTCCTCGTGCCCATGCTGGAACCGGCCCGGACTAACCCGGACTAGCCCGGTCGCAGCCGATCGGCGAGGCCGGCTACGAGTTCGTAGGACCGGCGCCGGTCGGTGTGGTGGTGGATCGGGGTGGTCACCATGATTTCGTCGGCGCCGGTGTCGTCGAGCAGGGCCTGCAAGCTCTTGGCCACCGTTTCCGGGGAACCGGTGAGGACGCTGCCGGACCGCTTGGCGATCTCGGCACGATCGTCCTCGGTGTAGGGGTAGGCCGCCGCTTCTTCCGGGCTCGGCAGGCGGATGCGGTTGCCGCGTATCCGGCTGAGGACCTTCAGGCGCGTGGAACCGGCCAGCCACTCGGCGCGCTCGTCGGAGTCGGCGGCGACAACGGACGCGCTGACCAGCAGCGCCGGTTCGGTGACTTGGGCTGATGACTGGAAAGCCGTGCGATAGGCGCGGGTGGCCTCCGCGGCGGCGCCGGGGTTGAGGTGGTGGGCGAAGGCGTAGTGAAGCCCGCGTTCGCCGGCGAACGCGGCGCTGGTGGGCGAGGAGCCGAGCAGCCAGATCGGCGGCACGTTGCCGACCGCGGGGACCGCGGTGACCTGCGCGTCCCCGGCCGGGGTGAAGTAGCCCAGCAACTCGTCGAGCTGCTGGGCGAAGGTCTTCGCGGAGCGTTCGCGTTCGCTGCGGACGACCTCCACGGCGTGCTGGGCGCCGCCCGGTGCGCGGCCGAGCCCGAGATCGATCCGCCCGGGGTGGAGCGCTTCCAGCGTGCCGAACTGCTCGGCGACCACGATCGGCGCGTGGTTGGGCAGCAGCACCCCGCCGGCACCGACGCGGAGCCGCCGGGTGGCGTTCGCGAGGTGATCGATGAGGACCGCGGGCGCCGAACTGGCCACTCCGCGCATGCTGTGGTGCTCGGGCACCCAGTACCGGTGGAAGCCAAGCCCGTCGGTCAGCCTGGCGAGGTCCACGCTGTTCCGGAGCGCCTGCCGGGCGGTCGACCCGGCCACGATCGGCGAGGTGTCCAGCACCGACAGGCGCACCTCGGTGTGCCGAGACTCGACCATGAGCGTGATCCTAGGGGCCGGCTGTCCGGAGTGCTTTGGTGAGGGCGTGGGCTTCCCTGAGCAGCAGGGCGCCGAGTTCGGGGCGGCGGTCCGCGCGGAAGCGGGTGTCGACGCCGGTGAGGGTGAGCGCCCAGGCGGGTTTGCCGGACTGGTTGAACACCGCGGCCGCCATGCCCCAGCTCCCTTCGACGACCAGGCCGGGATTGACCGCGTAGCCGGTCTCGCGGGTTCGCGCGATCCGTTCGCGGAGCGCGGTCGCGCTGTGCTGCCGTCCCCAGTGGACGGTGAGGTCGGTGCGCGCCAGGTAGTCGTCGACTTCGCGGTCGGGCAGCATGGCGAGGACGACCAGGCCGGCCGAGACCACGCCCAGCGGGAATCGGGCGCCCTCGTAGAGCACGAAGGAGCGGATGGGGAAGTCGCCGTCCTCGCGGAGCAGGCACACGGTCTCGTCGCCGCGGCGGGCGGAGAAGAACGCGCTTTCCCCGGTGGCGGCCGCCAGCCGGTGCACGCCGGCGCGTGCGTGCTGGGTGACGTCGTAGCGCTGCGCGGCGATCTCGCCGAGCAGGTACAGCTCGGGACCGAGGAACCACCGGCCGGTGCGGTGATCGCGGTCGACGTAGCCCTGTTCGGCGAGTCCGGCCAGCAGCCGGTGCGCGGTCGGCCTGGCCAGCCCGCTGGCCCGCGCGATCTGGGAGGTCGACGCGCCGTTGTCGGGGAACCCGGACAGCGTCCGCAGGACCGCGGCGATCCGCCCGGTCACGTCGGTCGGCGGCGAGTTCATGAGCCGATTGTACGTTCACTGAGTGGACGCCTAAGCCGGCCGCGTTCACCAGCCGACAAGGTTGTGCTCGCTTTGTTTCCCAGCGTTGACCCGAATCGTCGAACAGGGATTGACTCCCGTGGTGCTCGTTCAACGGACAACACGAGGAGGGAAGCGTGCCTACGTTTCACCCTGACGCCGCCGAGGCGCTCGGCGGCGTGCTCACCGACGGCAGCACCATCGCGGTCGGCGGGTTCGGCCTCAGCGGCAATCCCAGCGATCTGATCGAAGCCGTCCGCGACTCCGGTGTGCGGGACCTGACCATCGTGTCCAACAACATGGGCGTGGACGGCAAGGGTCTCGGCCTGCTGCTGGAGAACCGTCAGGTGCGCCGGGTGGTGGCCTCCTACGTCGGGGAGAACAAGCTGTTCGCGCAGCAGTACCTCGACGGCGAGATCGAGGTGGAATTCGCGCCGCAGGGCACGCTCGCCGAGCGGATGCGCGCCGGCGGGGCCGGCATCCCCGCCTTCTACACCCGTGCCGGGGTGGGCACCCCGGTCGCCGATGGCAAGCCGCACGCCGAGTTCGACGGCGTGACCTACGTCCAGGAGCGCGGCATCGTCGCCGATGTCGCGCTGGTGCACGCCCACTCCGCGGACCGGGCCGGCAACCTCACCTATCGCTACACCGCCCGCAACTTCAACCCGCTGGTGGCCACCTGCGGCCGGATCACGGTGGTGGAAGCCGAGCAGGTCATGACCGAGTTCCTCGACCCCGATGCCGTGGTCACCCCTGGCGTGTTCACCGACCGGCTCGTCCAGGCGCGGCCCCGGGTCAAGGAAATCGAGAAGCGCACGGTGCGCGTGCAGGCGGGGGTGTGACCATGGGCTGGACACGGGATGAAATGGCGGCTGTCGCGGCCGGGGAATTGCGCGACGGCGACTACGTCAACCTCGGCATCGGGATTCCCACGCTGGTGGCCAACCACCTTCCCGACGGCGTGGAAGTCATGCTGCACAGCGAAAACGGCATCCTCGGCCTCGGCCCGTTCCCCTACGAAGGCGAGGAGGACGCGGACCTGATCAACGCCGGCAAGCAGACCGTCACCATCAGCCCCGGCGGCAGCGTGTTCGACTCCGCCGACTCCTTCGCCATGATCCGCGGCGGCCACCTCGACCTCGCCCTGCTCGGTGCGCTGCAGGTCGGTTCGAACGGCGACCTGGCCAACTGGACCGTTCCCGGCGCCATGGTCAAGGGCATGGGCGGCGCGATGGATCTGGTTGCCGGCAGCCGACGCGTCGTCGTCCTCACCGACCACCTGGCCAAGGACGGCACCCCCAAGATCGTCGAACGGTGCACCCTGCCGCTCACCGGCGCCGGCGTGGTCGATCGCGTGATCACCGACCTCGCCGTCCTGGACATCACGCCGGACGGGTTCCGGCTCGTCGAAACCGCGCCGGGGGTCACCGCCGAGGAGGTCCGCGGCAAGACCGCCGCGCCGGTGCTCAGCCCGGTCTGACGCCCGGCACCGGCCCGCTCGCCTCGCGGGCGGCGCCGGTGGCGAGGATGGCGTCGATCCCGGCGGGGTCGTAGCCCGCGGCGGCCAGCACCGCGCGGGTGTCCTGACCCGCCGGCTGCGGTGGCCCGGTGACCAGACCCGGGGTGCGGCCGAGCTTGATCGGAACACCGACCCCGCGGTAGGAATCCCGCTCCACGACCATCTCCCGGTGCCGGACCTGCGGCGCTGTCATCGCTTCGGCCACGTCGTGCACGGGGGACGCGGGCACCCCGCGCTCCAGCAGTCGTTCGGCCAGCTCGCCGCGCGGCCACGAGGCGATCCGGGCGCGCAGCACCTCGCGCAGGGCGGCGGCGTTGCGCACCCGGTCCGGGTTGGTCGCGAACCGGGCGTCTCCAGCCAGTTCGGCGATCCCGAGCACTTCGGCCAGTGCGGCGAACTGCCGGTCGTTGCCGGCGCCGATGAAGAACAGCCCGTCCGCGGTCGCGAAGTTCTCGTACGGCGCGATCGACGGGTGCGCGGAACCGGTTCGCCCGCCGGGGGTGCCGTCGGCGAGCCACGCGCCCGAATGCGGGTGCAGCAGGCTGATCACGGTGTCCAGCAGCGTCAGGTCGACCAGCTGTCCCAGCCCGGAGGATTCTCGTTCGCGCAAGGCCAGCAGGATCCCGGAGAAGGCGAGAATGCCGGTCACCATGTCCACCACCGGTACGCCAACCCGCAGCGGCGGCCCGGCGGCCTCCCCGTTGACGCTCATCAGGCCGCCGTACGCCTGCAGCACCGCGTCGTACCCTGGCAGTCCGCCGAGTGGGCCGTCGGTGCCGAAGCCGGTGATCCGGCAGTGCACCAGGCGGGGGAGACGCGCCCGCAGCGCGTCGTCGGCGAAACCCCAGCGGGCCAGCGTGCCGGCCTTGAAGTTCTCGACGAGCACGTCGGCATCCGCGAGCAGGGCGCCGAGGACTTCACGTCCGCGCGCGGAAGACAGGTCCAGCACGATGTTCTTCTTGCCCCGGTTGACGTTCGTGTAGTAAGCGCTCACGCCGGGGCCGAGGAACGGCGGCCCCCAGCCACGCGTCTCGTCGCCGCCCGGTGACTCCACTTTGGTCACTTCCGCGCCGTGGTCGGCCAGCATCTGGGTGCAGTAGGGCCCGGCCAGCACTCGGGAAAGGTCGAGCACCCGCAGACCGTCGAGTGCGCGCGCCATCAGTAGGACCTCGGCAGGCCGAGCACGTGCTGGGCGACGTAGTTGAGCACCATCTCCTGGCTGATCGGGGCCAGCCGCAGCAGCCGGGACTCCCGGAAGTAGCGCTCCACGTGGTATTCGCGGGCGAAGCCCATGCCGCCGTGGGTCTGGATCGCGGCGTCGGCCGCCTGGAAGCCGGCGTCCGCGCACAGCCACTTCGCCATGTTGGCCTCCTTGCCGCAGGGCAGCCCGCGGTCGTAGCGCCAGGCCGCCTGACGGGCCATCAAGGTGGCCGCCTCCAGTCGGGTGGCCGCTTCGGCGAGGGGGAACGCGATGCCCTGGTTCTGCCCGATGGGCCGGTCGAACACGACCCGCTCGCCGGCGTAGCCCACCGCGCGCCGCAGCGCGGCCCGCCCGATCCCGATGGCTTCGTGGGCCAGCAGGATGCGTTCCGGGTTGAGCCCGTCGAGCAGGTACCGGAACCCGCGGCCCTCCTCGCCGATCCGCGCGCTCACCGGCACCCGCAGGTCGTCGAGGTAGACCTGGTAGGAGGACACCGCATTGCGGCCCAGCTTCGGGATCGCGCGCAGCGTCACCGCGTCGGAGTCGAGGTCGATCAGGAACAGGCTCATCCCGTCGGTCGGCTTTTCGACTTCCGCGCGGGGTGTGGTGCGGGCGATGAGCACCATCTTCTGCGACTGGCCGGCCTTGGTGATCCACACCTTCCGCCCGTTGACCACGTAGGAGTCACCGTCGCGCCGGGCGAAGGTCGAGATGCGGGTGGTGTCGGTGCCCGCGTCCGGCTCCGTGACACCGAAGCACACGTGCAACGACCCGTCGACCGCGCCGGGCAGGATCTCGCGGCGTTGCCGTTCGTCGCCGTGCTTCACGATGGTGTTGAGCCCGAAGATGGTCAGGTGCATCGTGCTGCAGCCGTTCATGCCGGCGCCGGACGCGGCGATCTCCTCCAGCAGCAGCGACGCCTCGAGGATGCCGAGGCCGCCCCCGCCGTACTCCTCGGGGATCGCGATGCCCAGCCAGCCCGCGTCGGCGAAGGCGTCGTAGAACTCGCGCGGGAACTCGTTGCGCGCGTCGTGCTCGGCCCAGTACTCGTCGGGGAACCCGGCGGCCAGCTCGCGCACCGCGCCCCGGATGTCCCGCTGGTCCTGGGTCAGCTCGAAATCCACGGCCCTGCCCTTCCTGCGTTCGCATTTAAGAACTATTAGACGGATATACGTCCAACGTAGGCCGCGGGGTTGCGCCGGGTCAAGCCTCGTGGCTGCTAGGGTTCGTATTTACGAACGAGGAGTGGTCGTGAGCGAGTCCAGTGCCAAGGCGCACCGCACCGTCAGCCGCGTGACGACGATCCTGGAGGGCGTCGCGCGCCAGGGTGGGGCGCGCATGCACGAACTCGCGGCCATCCTCGAAGCCCCCAAGTCCTCGGTCTTCGGACTGGTCAAGGGGCTCGTCGCGACCGGTTATCTGATCGAGGACAAGGGGACCTACCGGCTGGGGCCGGCGCTCGGCAGCCTGCTCACCTCGGCCGGGCCGGATATCGCGGCCGCCGCCCGGCCGAGCCTGGAGTGGTTGCGGGACACCTTCAACGAGACGGTCATGCTCGGCACCGCCGTCGGCGAGTCGCTCACCTACATCGACGCGGTCGAGTCGACCCAGCCGATCCGGTACTCGGCCCCGCTGCGGATCCGGCGCCCGCTGTACCCGCCGAGCGCGGGGAAGGTCCTGCTGTCGCACTGGAGCGAAGCGCGCCGGGACGCCTATCTCCGATCAGTGCTGGAAAGCGAGGACCGGGTGCGCGCGGCGCGGACGGAACTCGATGCCGTGCGAGCCGAAGGTGTGGCGCTCAACCGCGGCGAGACCCTGCCCGATGTCAGTGCCGCCGCCCGGCCGGTTCTGGTCGGTGACGAGGTCGTCGCCGCGATCGCGGTCGCCGGGCCGACGTCCCGGATTGCCGACCGGCTACCGGAAATCGCCGAGGTCATCGCCACGGCCACGGAGGCCGTCGCGCGCCGTCTGAGCTCGCCCGCCGCTCGCCGCTGACCGGGCTTCGTCCCCTTTTCCGGCACCACCCCGCACCTTGACGGGTCGAGAACGCTCACCTAGCATTCCGATATCCGACAGGACGTTCGTAAATACGAACTCGCACCGTTGCGAAGGGCACGCCGTCCCGGGGTCCCGCGCGGTTCCGCCTCGTTCGACCCGGAGATGAAGCCATGGCCAGCGTTGCGCCCACCGAAACCGGTACCCGCAGGAGCGCGCGCGGCGTGGGGCCGGCCGTGGTGATCGGATCGGCCCTCGAGTGGTTCGACTTCTACCTCTACGCCTCGATGGCCGCACTGGTCTTCGGCAAGGTCTTCTTCCCGGCGGCCAGTACCACCGCCGCGACCATGGCCGCGGTCGCCACCTTCGCCGTCGGGTTCCTCGCGCGCCCGGTCGGCGGCATCCTGTTCGGTGCGTTCGGCGACCGGATCGGCCGGAAACGCGTGCTGTCGCTGACTTTCCTGCTGATGGGCGCGTCCTCGGCGGGAATCGGGCTGCTGCCGACCTACGCGTCGGTGGGCATCGCGGCCCCGCTGCTGCTCGTCGTGCTGCGCCTGCTGCAAGGGCTCGGCGCCGGCGCGGAGTTCGGCAGTGCGATCGCGGTCGCCTACGAGCACGCCGATCCCGCCCGCCGCGGACGCCAAGGTGCCTGGCCCGCGCTCGGCGTCAACATCGGCCTGCTGGTCTCCTCGCTCACCGTGGCCGCGTTGACCAGTATGGACAAGGAGTTCCTGCACGGGTTCGGCTGGCGGATCCCGTTCCTGCTCAGCTTCGCGCTGGTCGGCGTCGGCCTGTGGGTGCGCCGTGGCATGCCGGAGACGCCGGAGTTCGAGGCTGTCGCGCGCAAGGCGCGCAAGCGAGCGCCGCTGGTGCAACTGGTGCGCGGCAACTGGCGGGCGCTGGCCGTGGTCATGGTGATCACCATCGGCTACAACGGCGTCAGCTACATCTTCAAGACCTTTTCCTTGGCCTACCTGACGAACTACCGGAACGTGCCGGCGAACATCGGCGCGCTGGGCATCAGCATCGCGAGCTTCTTCGCGATCGTGACGGTGCCGCTGGCCGGCCGGCTCGCCGACCGGATCGGGGCGCGCACCGTCGTGCTCGCGGGCGGTGTGGCCACCGTGGCGCTCGCGTTCCCGTTCTTCTGGCTGCTCGACACCGGAGCTTCCTGGCTGATCTGGATCGGCCTTGTCTGCGCGACCGGAATCGTGGTGCCGGCCATGTTGTCCGCCCAGGGCGCGTTCCTGGCCCGGCAGTTCCCGGCCGAGGTCCGTTCGTCCGGCCTCGGCACCGGGCGTGAGGTCGGTGGCGCCTTGTCCGGCGGCCTCGCGCCACTGTCCGCGCTGGCACTCGTGCAGGCCGCACCCGGCCACGGCACCTGGGGTGTTTCGCTGCTCTTCGTCGGGGGTGGACTGCTGATCGCGGTAGGCGCTTGTTTCGACCAGCGGCGGTCCGCGACCGGGATGAACTAGCTTTCGGCCAGCCACGCCAGCAAGCGGCCCTGGGACCAGCAGCGGCCGATGGCCTCGGCGCGCAGGGCCGACTGGCCGAACACCGCCAGCCCGATGATGCTGTGGCCGGAGGCGCGGCGATCGCCCAGCGTCGGTATCGACGGCGCGACTCCGACTCCCTCGGCGGACACCCAGGCCACCGCCCTGCCGGTCGCCGCTTCGTCGAGGCGGTGCAGGAAGCGCAGGCGGCTTTCGAGCGAGAACCGCGACAGCGCCCACGTCGTGGTGACGACGGGCAGAGCATCCGCTGGTACCTGGGCGAAGGCGTCGGGCAGCAGTTCGACGGCGTCACCTCGCAGCAGCAGGGGAGGGACGGTCGCCGCCAAGGCCAATTCCGCTTCGAGCCTCGCGAGTCGGTCCGGCTGATCCGGCCACACACAGGCGCGCAGCCATCGGGCTTGAGCCGCGTCGGTCACGTCGACCGGATCGAGGTCGACGCCGATCCTGGCGACGACTTCGGGCATCGCCAGCGTCGGGATGGGCCGGTCGCCCCTGAACGAAGACGACAGCTGCACGGGTGATGACGGGTCGCCCAGCGATTGTCCGTTGTCATAGGTGATGCCAACGCGATCGACGTTGAGGTTGAGCCCGGCCGAACAGCCCACGTCGATCAGCCCGATCGCGTCCGCACCTGCCCGGCGCGCCGCCTCGGCGATGGCCGGATACAGCACGGCGCAGCGTCCGGTCTCGCCTGCCCGATGCGGCCGGCGCACGGCGTTGGCCACGACCGCGTCGGTCATCCGCAGCAGCGCGTCGATCGCCGCGCCGGCGGCAGCGTCGCCGTCCGCGGCGGCGTAGGCCGCGGCGAGCGCCGGGGCGCGTCCGGCCAGGGCGAGGTCGTGCAGCGCGGCGAGGATCACCGTGGGGTGCCGCTTGCGCGCCGGCGCCGTCTCGATGGCGCGCAGCGCCTCGTCGGACTCGCTCAGTGCGAAGGCGATGCGTTCGTACAGCGGCGATGTTCCGGCGGCGTCGACCTCACCGAAATGCCGGTACAGCTGGGCGAGGGAGCGCATCCCGGCGATTCTAGCCATCGGATTGCCGAAAGTGCTGCGGCCGCGGCGCGGGGCTCGATAGCGTGCCGGCATGATCAACAGCGTGGTGCGGCGGCCGGCGCTGGCCGCCACCGTCGTGGTGCTCGGTCTCGTCGGTGCCGCCTGCGGCGGTGTGGACGCGACGGGCCCCGGCAAAGGGCAGGGCACGAGCGTCGCCGAGCCGGGCAAACCACCGATCACCGACCCCGCCGTGGCCGCCGCGGCACTGCGGACCGTCGACCCCTGCGCGATGCTCGACAAGGAGAACCTCGCCGAGGTCGGCACCCTGGTCGAGGACAGCCACTCCAGCTCCGAATGGGGCGTCTGCACCGTCGAGTCGCGGGACGCCGGCGGCAAGGAGTTCGACCTGACCCTGCGCATCGGCGACGCGATGGTCTCCACCGACAAGGCGACCGACGTCCTCGAAGGGCTACCGCTCGAAGTGGACAAGAACGACGCCGACTCGTGCTTCGTCACCGCGGTGACTTCGCACGAGTCGTTGCTGGGCATCACTTTCCAGGTCGACTACCCCGGTGGAGATCCGTGCGCCGCCGGGCGTACCGCGCTGACGCGGATCGTGCGAAGCCTGCACGGCGACCCGCCGCGGTACGAGCAGGTGCCCGGTTCGGTGCTCACCCTCGATCCGTGCGCCACCGCCGACGAGCGGACCGTCGCCGAGCTGCTCGGCAAGACCGTCCGCGGCGAGCCGCAGAGCCTGCACGAATGCGACCGCTGGGCGGACGACGGGACCTATCCGTTGGTGGGGGTGAACTTCCGGCAGGGCCTGCCGGAAGGACCCGAGGACGGCAAGCAGGTCGATCTCGGTGGCGGGGTGACCGCGATCCAGCAGGAGCGGGACATCGAGGACGTCGGCTGCACGGTCTCCTGGCGGCACGTCGAGACGCCCACCGAGGACGAGGCCGACGGTTTCGGGGAGATCGTGTCCGTCGAATACACCAGTGACGCGGCCGGTGGCATCGACCGGGCGGGGGCCTGCGAGCGGGCGGTCAAGCTGGCGAAGACCGTGGTGCCGAAACTGCCCGCCGCCTGATCCGGTCGCGCGGTCCAACCGCTGCTACGACGCCGCTGGTCAGGGATGGGTTTTCCCGAGACGGTCGGCTCCGTGTTCGAAGTAGTTGGCGATCGAGAGCAGCTGACGGCGTTGCCTGTACCGCCCCCACCCGCTGGTGGGTCGCTGGGCATAGATATGCGACGCCTTTCTCGTCCAGGCCACCACGGACTCCGTCATGACATCGGCGTAATCGTCCAGGCTGTCCAGGCGACGCCACCGCCACTTCGTCCTCATACCGACCTGCAGCGCATCCTCGTATTCGGCGTCCTCGCGAGCCTGCGCGTCGTCGACTTCGTCAGACAGTTGCTTCGCCGCTTCGAAGATCCGGTCAGCTGCGAGGTCAATCCTGCTGATCAACTTGTCGAGTTGCCGAATATGTTCCGCCTCGTCCATGAAGTCGAATCATCCGCACCATCGACAGGACCGGTCCCCAAGAACCCACCTGCACGCGTCATCACGTCCAACTATGGATGGGCAAACCGCACCTGCCCAGCCTAGTGCTGGAGTGCTGTGGGGCGAGTAAACCTACGTCCACCTGCGTAGATGCCACCATGACGCCATCGTGCGCCATGGTGGCTTGTGATGGCGCCATAGATGTGCCATAGTGGTGCCATGGACCTGACAGCGTACGTGGACAACCTCGGCCGGGAGCTCGCGGCGGCGTTCGAGGCCGGTGGCGACGAGTCCCGCGAGCTGTTCGAGCGGCTGACCGGATCGCTGGAGTCGGCGATCCGGCTCACCCTGCTGGACGCGCTGTCCGGTGCCATGGACGAGATCACCCGGGACCTGGCGCCCGGCTCGGTCGAGCTGCGCCTGCGCGGCCGGGACCCGCGATTTGTCGTGACGCCACCGCCGCCGGAGCAGCCGGCATCGCGCCCGGCCGCATCCACCGCGGAGGCGGCATCGCGGGTGGATGGACACCTCGGCACCGAGGACGGCGCGATGGCGCGCATCAACTTCCGCGTTCCCGAACAGCTCAAGACGGCGATCGAGAAGGCGGCGGCCGAGCAGCGCCGGTCGGTGAACGCCTGGCTGGTCCGGGTCGCCTCGGCCGCGCTGGAAACACAGGACCGCGCTGCCCGTCCCGCACCGCAGGGCAGGCGCGGCCCGGAGAGCCGCATCGGCTGGGTGCACTAGCCCGCTCGCACGACCCACGACACGTCCCCCACCAGCGGGGATGCCCAACCAACCCAGAAGAAGAGGACAGTCATGCCCATTTTCGATACGCCGGAACCCATCTCGGCCACCATCGACCTCGGCGTCGGTGACGTGCGGATCAGCGCGAGCGACCGGACCGACACGGTGGTCGAGGTGCGCCCGAGCGACCAGACCGATGAGTCGGACGTCAAGGCCGCGAAGCAGGTCCGCGTCGAGTACGTGAACGGGGAGCTGCTGGTCACCGGGCCGCGGCCGCGGTTCTTCGACCCCTCGCGCAAGACCAGGTCGGTCGACGTGACGATCGAGCTGCCCTCGGGTTCCAGGGTGCACGGCGACGCCGCGATCGGTCAGTTTCACGGCACCGGGCTGCTCGGCGAGTGCCGGTTCGAGATGTCCGCCGGACACGTCCGGCTGGACGGGACGGGACCGTTGCGGGTGGACACCGGGGCGGGCTACGTCGTGGTGGACCGAGTCGCCGGCAACGCGGAGGTCAGCACCGGCTCCGGGCGGGTGACCATCGGCGAGGTCGACGGCACCGGCGTGGTCAAGAACTCCAACGGCCGCACCGAGATCGGCGCCGCCACCGGCGAGGTCCGGGTCCGCGCCGCCAACGGTGACATCTCCGTCGACAGGGCGAGCGCCGGGGTCGACGCGAAGTGCGCCAACGGCAGCATCTTCGTCGGCGAGGTGATCCGCGGCGCACTCGTGCTCAACACCTCGACCGGTGACCTCGAAGTCGGTGTCGCGGACGGCATCGACGCGTGGCTCGACCTGGACACCGGCTACGGCCGCGTGCGCAACGCGCTCTCCGGCACCTCCCCGCAGCCCGGCGGCGACGGCGAGACCGTCGAGGTCCGCGCGCACACCTCCTTCGGCGACATCACCGTCCGCCGCGCCTGAATCCGATCGAACCTGCCGAAAGGGAACCAAGAACATGACCACGAGGCCTTCTCGGTCCGCCATCACGGCGACCGGACTCCGCAAGTCCTACGGCGACAAGACCGTGCTCGACGGCATCGACCTGAACGTGCCGCGGGGCACCGTCTTCGCGCTGCTCGGTGCGAACGGCGCGGGCAAGACCACCACGGTCAAGATCCTGTCCACGCTGATCAACGCCGACCACGGTGCCGCGACGGTTGCCGGGCACGACCTGGCGGGTGACCCCGACGCGGTGCGTGCCTCGATCGGGGTCACCGGCCAGTTCTCGGCGGTGGACAACCTGCTCACCGGCGAGGAGAACCTGATCCTGATGGCGAAGCTGCACCACCTCGGCCGGGCCGAGGGGAGGCGGCTGGCCACCGAGCTGCTCGCCCGGTTCGACCTGACCGAGGCCGGGAAGAAGACCGTTTCCACCTACTCCGGCGGCATGCGGCGGCGGCTCGATCTCGCGATGACACTGGTCGGCAGCCCGCAGGTGATCTTCCTCGACGAACCGACCACCGGGCTGGACCCGCGCAGCCGCCGCGGCCTGTGGCAGATCGTCCGCGATCTGGTGGCCGGCGGCGTCACCATCTTCCTCACCACGCAGTACCTGGAGGAGGCCGACGAGCTCGCCGACCGGATCGCCGTGCTCGACCACGGGCGGCTGGTCGCCGAGGGCACCGCGGACGAGCTCAAGCGCCGCATCCCCGGTGGTCACGTCCAGCTCCGGTTCGCCGACGCCCGCGGTCTCGACGCGGCCGTGCGGGCAATCGCGGGCGGGACGCCCGACGTCGAGTCGCTGACCCTCCGGGTGCCCAGCGACGGCAGCCTCCGCTCGTTGAAGGCCCTGATCAACCGGCTCGACGCGGACACGATCGACGTCGACCAGCTGACCGTGCACACCCCCGACCTCGACGACGTCTTCCTCGCCCTGACCGGCACCAACCCCGCGAACGAGAAGGTGGCAGCCCGATGAGCACCATGACCCACGCGCCCCACCGCACGGCGAGCACCCGCTCCCACGCGCTGAGCGACTCGGCCACCATGCTGAGCCGCAACCTCAAGCACATGCTCCGCTACCCGTCGATGACGGTGATGCTGGTCGGGATGCCGATCGTCTTCCTGCTGCTGTTCGTCTACGTGTTCGGCGGCACGCTGGGTGCCGGGCTCGGCGGTGCGTCCGGTGGGCGCGCGGAGTACGTCAACTACGTGGTGCCCGCGATCATCCTGATGACCGTCACCAGTGCGGTGCAGGGCACCGCCGTGTCGGTCGCGATGGACATGACCGAAGGCATCATCGCCCGCTTCCGCACCATGTCCATAGCCAGAGTCTCGGTGCTGACCGGGCACGTGCTGGGCAGCCTGATCCAGGTGGTGCTCAGCGTCGCCGTCGTCCTCGGTGTCGCCTTCCTGGTCGGCTTCCGCCCCTCGGCGGGCTTCGGTGACTGGCTCGCCGCCGGCGGTGTCATCCTGGCGATGGGGTTCGCGCTGATCTGGCTGTCGGTCGCGCTGGGGCAGGCGAGCGGCAGCGTGGAGACCGCGAGCAACGTGGGCATGCCGCTGGTGCTGCTGCCCTTCCTCGGCAGCGGGTTCGTGCCGACCGACTCGATGCCGGCCGCGATCCGCTGGTTCGCCGAGTACCAGCCGTTCACGCCGATCATCGAAACCCTGCGCGGCCTGCTGATGGGCACGCCGATCGGCAACAACCTGGCGATCGCGCTCGGCTGGTGCTTCGTCATCGCGCTGGGTGGCTACCTCTGGGCGAAGAAGCTGTTCAACCGCGAGTACTCCCGCTGATTGTTCTTCCGTACCAAAGGAAGCAGCACGCCTGCCGTTCTCGACCCGGTCGAGAACGGCAGGCGTGCTTTATCGCGTTCAGGCGGTTTCGAGCTGGTACAGCTCGGGCAGGGAGACCTTGATCGGCTCCTGGGTGGTCCGTGCGATCACCACGACCACCGGCTCGTCCGGGTCGGGATTCTCCTCGCGATGCGGGACTAACGGGGGAACGAGCAGGAAGTCGCCAGGGCCGGCGGAGATCCGCACCTCCTGGGTGCCGTCGTGGTAGACGAACACGGGATGGCCGCTGACCACGTAGATCCCCGCCTCCGAGTCGCCGTGGTGGTGATCGTCGGTCGCGCTCGAAGGCGGGTTCCGAACCAGGCCCATCCAGAGCTTCTTCGAGCCGGTCGTGGCGCCGCTGATCGCGGTGTGACCGTCCAGCTCGCCGGCCCGGACGTGGTGGACGCGGTTGCCCCGCGGCGGTTCGGCGTTGGTGTTCACTGCGGAACCGGTGTGCTGGTGGGTGGTCATCCCGTGCCTCCTGGTGGTTTCGGTGGTCTTCGTCCGGGAACCCAGGTTGCGGCCACCGGGCCGTGCGCCGCAAAGATTTTTGCTGCTTTGGCAAAGCGTTGGCGATATCCCGTTGAGAATTGTCCTTAATGCCGATGGTAGGCCGAGTGGGTGCGGGTTAATGTTCGAACACAATTCCCACTCGCTCGAAAGGCATTCATATGCACGCCCAGCTCGTTCTGTTCGACGGCTTTGATCCGCTCGATGTGGTGGCGCCCTACGAGGTGTTGTATGCGGGCGGTATCGCATCCGGTGGAGCGCTGACGGTCGAACTGGTCTCGGCCGAAGGGCCTCGTGAGGTGGTCGGCGGCACTGGTGGGCTGACCCTGCGCGCCACCGCCGCCCTCGATCCGGCCCGGCCCGGTCTCGTCCTGGTCCCCGGCGCTTCCGGTCGGGTCGGGGAGCCCGCCGACGGGCCGGACGAGCACATTCCGGCGCTGCTCGGCCGCGCCTTGACCACCGAGCTGCCTGCGCTGCTGAAGGAGGCAATGGGGAATCGGAGTACGACTGTGACCGCCGTCTGCGGCGGTTCACTGGTGCTGGCCATGGCCGGCCTGCTGGAGGGCCGGCACGTCACCACGCACCACCTCGGCCTCGACCTGCTCGACGCCACCGGCGCCCATGCGGTGCCCGCCCGCGTCGTGGACGACGGAGACGTGGTCACCGCGGCGGGTGTCACCTCCGGTCTCGACCTGGGGCTGTACCTGCTGGAACGGGAAATCGGTCCGCGGGTCGCACATGCCGTTGAAGAATTGTTCGCTCACGAACGCCGTGGCGTCGTCTGGCGCGATTCCGGTCCAGCGCCGATCGCATTCTGATTACGAAAACCGGCTCTTCACAATCGAGGGTGTAGTTGGGGTCGGAAGCCGCCTGTCTCGAGCAGTGATCTGGCGATGTAGTTCGTCAGGTCGCGGAAGCCGAGGGCGGAGCCGCGGAGGTGTTCGAGGCGGCCGTTGATCGCTTCGGTGGGGCCGTTGGATGTGCCGGGCCGGTCGAAGTAGGCGAGCACGTCGGCGGCGCGCTTGGTCAGGGTGCGGCCGAGCGTGATGATCTCGCTGAACGGGCTGGGGACGCCTCGGCTGATCGACTCGATCAACTGCCTCATCAGCTCGCGGCCCCGGGTTCGGTCGGGCTCACGGTAGGCGGCGATCATCCGCTGGTAGATGCCCCAGGTGGCTTCGACCTCGACGTGGGCGTCGGCCGCGAACAGCTCCGTCAGCCGGTGCTGCTGGGTCTCGGTGAGCAGGTCGGCGCCGGTGTGCAGGGTGCGTCGCGCGGCATACAGTGGATCGCCGGTGCGGCCTCGGTGCCCGTGGGTGGCTTGCTGGACCCGGCGCCGGCACTGATCCAGGGCGTCGCCTGCCAGACGGACGACGTGGAAGGGGTCCAGCACCGGCACAGCCTCGGGTAGCTCTTCGGTGGTGGCGGTCTTAAACCCGGTGAACCCGTCCATCGCGACGACCTCGATATTGTCGCGCCAGGACTTGTCCCGTTCGGCGAGCCAGGCCTTGAACGCCTGTTTAGAGCGGCCGGCGACCATGTCCAGAAGCCGCGCCGGCCCGGTGCCGTCGCGGATCGGCGTCAGGTCGATGATCACGGTCACGTACTTGTCGCCACGCCGGGTGTGCCGCCAGACGTGCTCGTCCACGCCGATGACCTGCACGTCGTCGAAGCGGTGCGGATCGTCGATCAGGACCCGGCGGCCCTCGGCCAGGACCGCGTCGTTGGCGGTGTTCCACGAGACCCCCAGAGCGTCGGCGACGCGGGCGACACTCAGGTGTTGGCACACCAGGGCTTCCAGCGCCCACCACAGGCCACGTCGCGACAGCGTCGCCCGCGGCTCGGCGGCCCGCGACGTGTCCTGGCGCCACACGTGACCGCACCCGGTGCACCGGTATCGGCGGAGGCTGACCTCCAACACCGTGGGCCGCCACCCGAACGGCTCGTGCGCCAACCGCCGGACCACCGTGTCCTGGCCGCGCCCTGGCATCCGCAGCGACGACACCATCTGTCGGGCTGGACAGCCCGGCACCGGAGAATCGCCCGATCGGGCTCCAACCGCTGCCCGAGCACTTCGAGCCCGAGATCATCAAGACGAGCGAACGTGGTCAGGTCAGGGCGGGCGAAGGTAGCGTCAGACACGTCGAGGTCTTCCAGATGGACGGCATAGTCACCTCCATCCTCGGGAGACCTCGACCCCGGCCCGGCCACCGACGCGCCGACCGGACTACACCCTCAACTGCGACTGCGAAGAGCCCAAATAGCCCCCGGTGCGAGGGTCGGCCCGCGTGCTACGTTCGGGCCATGACTAGACCGAGTGAGATCCTCGGCAGCGTGGTCGCCGCCAGCGAGCGCGAGCAGCTCGAGACGTTCCTGGATTACCTGCGCGACGCCGTCGTGCGCAAGGCCCGCGGGGTGTCGGAGGAGGACGCCCGGCGCAGCCCGGTGCCGACCGGCACCAACCTCGGCGGCCTGATCAAACACCTGCGGTGGGTGGAACTGGGCGGGTTCGCCGAGCAGATCGGGCAGATCCCCGCCGCGGAGCTGCCCACGCCGCCGTGGACCGACGCAGACCCGGAGGCCGACCTGCGGCTGGAGCCGAACGAGAAGCTCGAAGACGTCATCGGCGCCTACCAGGCGGAGTGCGACCGCTCCCGCGAGATCGCCGCCCAGCACAGCCTCGACTACGCACCGCGGGGCAGGGAGCTGACGTTGCGGTGGGTGTACCTGCACGTGATCCTGGAGACCGGCCGGCACGCGGGCCACGCGGACATCCTGCGCGAGATGATCGACGGCAGCGTCGGCGACTGACGGCTCGCGGCGCATCGTCGGTCCGTGTTCCGGTCGTCGGAGGCGGCGTTACACCGGTATCGGCGGAGGCTGACCTCCAACACCGTGGGCCGCCACCCGAACGGCTCGTGCGCCAACCGCCGGACCACCGTGTCCTGGCCGCGCCCTGGCATCCGCAGCGACGACACCATCTGACGGGCTCGACAACCCGGCACCGGAGAATCGCCCGATCGGGCTCCAACCGCTGCCCGAGCACTTCGAGCCCGAGATCATAGTCACCTCCATCCTCGGGAGACCTCGACCCCTACCCGGCCACCGACACGCCGACCGGACTACACCCTCCACTGCGAAGAGCCCGAAAACCTCGCAGGGAAGGAATCGTCGGATGCATCCCGCAGGAACCTGGGACCTGTCCATCTCCGCTCCGGTCGGAAAGATCAACGCGGTTGTCGTCCTACGCGAGGAAGCCGGCACCTGGCACGGCACCGCCAACGGGGCGGGCGAGGAGATCGTGTTGCGCGACCTCGTCCTCGAAGGAAATCGGATCGGCTGGCAGCAGTCCATCACCAAGCCGCTGCGCCTGAACCTCGCCTTCGACGTCCTCGTCGAGGGCGACACGATGACCGGCAGCTCCAAGGCTGGCCGTCTGCCCGCCTCCAAGGTCACCGGCCGGCGCCGCGGGACAAGGCACTAGCCACTCCGGCGGGCGAGTCCCGCGTTGGCGCTCGGCGAGTCGACCACTCGGGTGCGCGAACTTCCACCCGCAGGCAATGCACCACAAATGGCGGGACCACCACAAGGGGGAGTGGCTACCCAGGCTGGGCGTGGGCTGGCGGGGTGAGGGTGTGGATGCCGGGTATGGCTGCCCACGGGACCTGATCTTTCCGGTGCGGGGTGAAATTTCGCTGGTGACCAACGACGCAACGCTGTACCGGAGCGAAATTTTGCCTCGCGTCGCCTGCAAGGCGACCGCGACCCCGACCTCGAGCGTTAGAAGGCCGGCGGCCCGTCAGCGATCCTGGCCACCGGTTCGCGCAGCGGCTCGGGCCGGGTGGAGTAGGTGCTGCCCAGCGAGTTGGCCGTTGGCGTCACCGAGTTGGCCGTTCGGGTCGGCGAGTTTGCCGTTGGCGGTACGGCCGGATCGCTAGAAGGGTGGTGGCCCGTTGGTGATCTTCGGTGGTGGCGGTGGGTCGAGCAATGGTTCGGGTCTGGTGGTGTAGGTGCGGCCGGTGGGGGTGGTGACCGTCAAATCGGCCGTTCTTGGGTCGAACTCGAAGGCCCAGCCGGGCTCGTCTTTCAACCGGTGGTGGTGGCGGCACAGGCAGCACAGGTTGTGCTCGCAGGTGTCCCCATTTTGCGACCACGCCGTGCAATGGTCCGCGTCGCAGCGTTGCGCGGGCCGGTTACAGCCTGGTGCGCGGCAGGTGCGGTCACGCACCCGGACGAGTTCGGCGAGATCGGCCGGTGGGCGGTAGCGGGTGCGGCCGATATCCCGGACAGTGCCCGACACGGGATCGGTCAACACCTTCCGCCACACCGAACCGGGTTGGTTCATGAGCTGACGCCCCACCTCACCCGGGATGGGGCCGTGGCCGACCAGTTCGCAGCCGTCATCGCGGATGCCTAACGCGGTGTCGAGGGGGATGTGGATGAACACCTGAGCGGCCAAGCCTTCCCAGCCCTTGCCGAGCAGCAACTCCGCCAACACATCGGCACGCAATTGGTCCATCGTGCGGGTTTCATCGCCACCACGAAGCTTCCGCGCCAGCATGTCGATCCGGGCGTACACGGCGGTCGCGATTTCGACCGGGAGGTAGGCCCAGAGTGAGGCGATCGCGTCGGGCTCGTGGTGCAACTCGACCCGGCGCTGCTTACGGCGGGCCTCCGCGCGGGCGCGTTGGCCTTCGGGATCGAGACTGGCGACCACGCGAGTGACCGTTTTGCGCCAGTTGCTGGGATTCTTTTCACCGATACGACCAGCCAGAATCTCATCCGCTTGACGGGCCAATTCATCGGACAACACCGCCACGCCATCAAAGGCTTGACGTGCCTTCTCGATATCCAACTCGCCCTCGGTCATCGCGGCCAAGAGGCATGGCATTCGCGTCACGAGCGCCTTCGCCAGGCCCACCCGGGTCGCGGTCGTTTCACGGGACAGCCGCAGCTCCGGCGCCAACTCGTCAGCGACCCACCGCGCACCACCACGAGCCCGGCTGACCTGGGCGATCGCGCGGGCCTGCACGGCCTGCATGCGACAGATCGCTCGCCGAGTCGAGATCACCACCCCCACCGCTTGCGACACATCGAGCCGCTCAATCGACGCCGCATTCATCGAAGACAACCCCCGTACTTTCGAATGTACCTCCATAATACCGCCGAACTCCGACAGAAACCGCCCCCGCTAAAACACGAAAGAGGGAAAAGGTGCATGCCTTCAAATGTTGCCGCGCTCTTGCTCGTCGCCGCCGATGGTGCTGATGTGCCGCAGCGCCACGGCGGACAGGCAGGAGAGGAGCAGGATTCCGATCGCAGCGACCAAGGTGGCCACGTTCAGCCCGGACGTGGCCGCCTCTTTCGCTTGCCTGAGCAGGTCTTCGGACAGCTGGGGCGCCACCGAGGTCGCGCCCGCGAGGCTGTCACCGGCCGCCCCGGCGGGAAGGTCCTCGCCGATCCGGCCGCGGTAGACGGCGGTGGCCAGGCTGCCGAGTACCGCGACTCCCAGCGCGAGACCCAGCTCCTGCACGGTTTCCGACATCGCCGATGCCGATCCGGCCTTGTCCGGTGGGGCCGCGCCGACCACCAGGTCCGTGCCCAGCGCCGCGATCGCTCCCAAGCCGAGGTAGACCAGCCCGAAGCCGGTCACGATCAGGGCGATGCCGCCGGTGGTGTCCACCTGGGTGAGGAGCAGGTACCCCACTGTGGACAGTGCCAGGGTTCCGGCCACGACGAGGCCGGGGCGAACGCGGCGCGCGAGCAGCGGTGCCCCGATCGCGGCCACGAACATCATCAGGGCGGGCGGCCCCATCCACACCCCGGCCTCCATCGGTGACAGCCCCTCCACCAGCTGCAGCTGCTGGGTGACCAGCAGCATGACGCCACCGACACCGACCAGCCCGACGAGCAGGATGGCCAGCGCGGCGCTGAAGGTGCGGCTGGCGAACAACCTCATGTCCAGCAGGGGATTGGCCAGTCCGCGCTGGCGCCGGACGAACAGCACCGCGAAGACCGTGCCGATCACCAGTGCCGCCGCTGTGCCGAGGTCGAATCCCTCCTTCGCGAACCGCTTCACCGCGTAGATCACCGGCAGCATGGCGATCAGCGAGAGTGCGACGCTGAGCAGGTCGAACCGGCCACCGCGTGGAGCGCGGTATTCGGGTATCAGCACCGGCGCGGCCACCAGCAGCAGCACGACGATCGGGACCGCGATCAGAAAAGCCGAGCCCCACCAGAAACGCGCGAGCAGTGCGCCGCCCACCAGCGGCCCGGCGGCCATACCGAGCGCGAAACTCGTCGCCCAGACCCCGATCGCCAGCGCTCGCTGACGGGCGTCGGCGAACAGGTTGCTGATCAGGGCCAAGGTGGACGGCATCAGCGTGGCCCCGGCGATGCCGAGGCCCGCGCGCGCGGCGATCAGCAGTTCGGCGCTGCTGGCGTAGGCGGCCAGCACCGAGACCGCACCGAACGCGGCGGCGCCGATCATCAGCAGCTTGCGGCGGCCGATCCGGTCGCCGAGGGTGCCCATGGTGATCAGGAACCCGGCGATCAGGAAGCCGTAGGCGTCCATGATCCACAGCGCTTCGGTGCCGCTGGGCCGCAGATCTTCGGCCAGTGACGGCAGCGCCAGGTACAGCACGGTGACGTCCAGGCCGAGCAGCACGGTGGGCAGCGCCAGCACGGCCAGCCCGGCCCATTCCTTCGGGCCTGCTCGGCGTGCGGTCGATGTGCTCATGGGGCTCCTTCGCATCCGGTGAACAGGCGGAAGTCACCATGCCGAGTGGTTCGCACGGTTTCCTGATGATCAGCCGGCGATAAGCTGGGCCGGTGCGTTACGGGGTGCTCGGCCCACTGGTCGTCTGGGACAGCGGCGGGCGACAGGTCAAGGTCCCCGAAGCGAAGGTGCGCGCCCTGCTGGCGAACCTGCTGATCCACGGCGGCAGGCCGGTGCCGGCCGACCGGCTGATCGAGGACCTCTGGGCAGGTCGCCCGCCGGGCGGTTCGGCGAATGCGTTGCAGACCAAGGTTTCCCAGTTGCGACGCGTGCTGGGTCGGGAGCGGGTGGTCCGCGAACCGGCCGGTTACCGGCTGCTGCTGGACGACGACGCGATCGATGCGGCGCGGTTTCAGGAACTGGCCGAGCGTGCTCGTGCGAGCGAGGAGCCGACGGCGAAGGGAGGTCTGTTCGCCGAAGCGATGGCGCTGTGGCGAGGACCTGCTTACGCCGACGTCGCCGAGGCGATGTTCGCCCGCGGCGAAGTTGCCCGCTTGGAAGAACTACGGCTCACGGTTGTCGAGGAGCAGGCCGAGGTGCGCCTGGAACTGGGGGAGTACTCCGCGCTGGCCACGGAGTTGGGCGAGCTGGTCGCGCGGCAGCCGCTCCGGGAACGGCTGCGCATGGTCCAGATGCGCGCGCTGTACCGGGCCGGGCGGCAGGGCGAGGCGCTGCACTGCTTCCAGGATCTGCGGCGTCGGCTGTCGGTGGAGCTGGGGGTGAGCCCGGGGCCGGAGGTGACCGCGCTGCACGAAGCGATGCTGCGCCAGGAACCCGGCCTGGCGGCTCCCGCCGGCACGCGACGGCCGTCTTGCCGCACCAACCTGCCCACTCCGCTGGCCGCGCTGATCGGCAGGCAGGACGCGGTCGATCAGCTGCGAGCGACGGTGAGTTCCGCGCCGGACACCCGGCTGGTGACGCTGACCGGTCTCGGCGGAGTCGGCAAGACGCGGCTCGCGACGGCCGCGGCCGGCGAGATGGCCGGGCGGTTCCCGGACGGGGTGTGGCTGGTGGAGCTGGCCGGCCTTGGCCGCGCGTCGACCCAGCACGCCATCGCCGAGCGGGTGATCGAGGTGATGGGGCTTTGCGACACCGCGGCGACGGAGCCGGATCTGACCGACCTGGTGGGCTGGCTCTGCCAGGCCGTGGCCGAAAAGAGCCTGCTGCTCGTGCTGGACAACTGCGAGCACGTGGTGGCGGCGGTCGCCGCGCTGGCCGACACCTTCCTGGCGAGGGTGCCCGAGGCGCGGCTGCTGGTCACCAGCCAGGAGACGCTGGACATTCCCGGTGAGGTGGTGCGGCAGGTACCGCCGCTGGCGCTGCCGGACCAAACCGGCCCCGCCGGTGGCGATCCGGCGGTGGTCGCCCGTTCCAGCGCCGTCGAGCTGTTCGTGGCACGGGCGGCCGCCGCCGTCCCCGGCTTCACCCTGGACGAGGGCAACGCACGTGCCGTTTCCGCGATCTGCCGCCGGCTGGACGGAATCCCGCTGGCGCTCGAGCTGGTGGCCTCCCGGCTCCGGACGCTGACCCCGGCCCAGCTCGCCGAATGCCTCGACCACCGGTTCACCCTGCCCACCGGACGTGGCGGTGGGCGGCCGGAACGGCAGCAGACCTTACGGGGGATGCTCGACTGGAGCTGGGAACTGCTGACCGCGGGTGAACGCATCGTGCTCCGACGGCTGGCCGTGCACGTGGACGGCTGCACTCTGGAGTCCGCCGAGGCCGTCTGCGCGGGCGACGATCTGCCCGCCGGGCAGGTGGCCGACCTGCTGTCGCGGCTGGTGGACCGATCGCTGGTAGTCCGTCAGGCGGGGCGTTTCCGCTTGCTGGAGTCCGTCGCCGCGTACAGCGCCGAACGCCTTGCCGAAGCCGGTGAACTGGGCGCGGTCCGGGAGTCGTTCGTGCGGTGCTACACCGAACTGGCCGAGGAGTCGGATGAGCGACTGCGCGGCCCGGAGCAGGGCCGGTATCTGGAACGGTTGGACGCCGAGACGGTGAACCTGCGTCGAGCGCTTGAGATCGCGGTTGGCGAACACGATGAAGTCGGCGCCGAACACGTACTGCGGCTGGTGAACGCGATGGCCTGGTACTGGTTCCTGCGCGGCCGGCTGACCGAGGCCCGTCGGTCCTTCCACGCGTCACTAGAGCTCGACGACAGCGCCTTTCCGGCTTCTCGCGCGATGGCGCGGGCTTGGCTGGCCGGAATCGAGCTGCGCACCGCCGCCGACCGCTCCTACGACTACGACGAACTGACGGCCGGTATCGACGATCCGGGGGCGCAGGCACGGGCGCAGTGGTTCCTCGGCACCGGCTTGCTCGGCGTCGGCCGCGACGCGGAGGGGCAACGCCTGGTGGAGGAAAGCCTGGCCGTCGCCCGCGCCAACCTGGACCGCTGGGGCGAAGCCGCGGCATTGGTCGAGCGCGTCGGCTATCTCCGGTCGCGGGCCGACGCGGAACTGGGCGCCGCCCTGTTCCAGGAGCTCGGGGACCGCTGGGGTCGGCTTCGGGCGACCGGCTCGCTGGCGCTGGTGGCCGAGCTCGACGGAGATCACGCGCGTGCGGAGCGGCTGCGCCGCGAAGGGCTGCTGGTGGCCGAAGAACTCGGGCTGTGGACCGAGGTGGTCGAGACGTTGACCTGGCTCGGCCAGGCCGCTTTGGGCGAGAACCCCGCGCGGTCCGAGGAACTGTACGAGCGCGCGCGGCTCATCTCGGCCGAACGGTCCTACCCTTGTGGCGAGATCCGCGCCGAAACCGGGTTGGCGCTGGCCGCTCGCCAGCTAGGGGATCGCGAAACCGCGAGGCACCACCTGAATCGCGCCATGGCCAAGAGCCGCACTTCGGGAGATGAGGCCGGTATCGCGGATGCGCTGGCCGAACTGAACCTCGTCGATCCGGTGCGCGTGCCCGACCCGCACGGGGCCGGGCACGCGCACCGGATCAATGGCCGGAATCAGTGACCGAAGTCCAGGTCACCCGGCAGGTCGGTGGCGTCGGGCAGGGCGGCGTGGTCGCCGGCCAGCTCACCGAGCGGGCTGCCGCTCACCACGTCGCCGGCCGGGTCGGAGGTGGGCAGTTCGCCAAGGTCCGGCAGGTCGGCCACGTCCGGCAGCGGGTTGGCCACCGGCAGGTGCGGCAGCTCGGACGGCAGCGTCGGCAGCTCCGTGGGGAGGTCGTCGGTCGGTAGGGTGGGCAGGGACGGCGCCTCGGGCAGGGAGGGTGCCTCCGGCAGGTGCGGCAGCTCGGACGGCAGGGTCGACAGGGTCGGCAGGGTCGGCAGTTCCGGGGCGGGCAGGCTCGGTGCCCCCGGCACCTGTCCGGCCAGCTCGTTCGCGACGGTGCCGGCGGGCTCCGCGACCGGGGCCGCGCCCGCACCGGTCAGGTAGCCGCCCAGGGTGCCGGCGCCGGCAGCGGCACCGCCCGCGAGCAGGTCCCCGCCGTCGGAGACGTAGCCGGCCACCGTGCCGGCCGAGATGTCCTCCGGCGTGCCGTCGATCTCGAAGCCGTTGTCGCCGAGCGGAGACTGCGAGCCGCCACCGGCGGTGAAGCCTTCGAGGCCGCCCTCGGCGCTGCCCTCGAAAGAGGTCGCCGTGCCGGCGAACTCCAGTGACCCGTTGAACCCGTCGAGGGAACCTTCGCCGCCGGCGGCGAAGCTGCCGACCGGGGACTCACCGGCGACCTCTGCGGCGGCACCGCTGGTGTCAGCAACGAAAGCGCCCTCGCCGCTGGCGTAGTCGCTGGTGAAGGTGCTCGCACCGGCGGCGCCTTCGGTCGACCCGGCGCCGGCCGCGGCGAAGCTGCCGAACTCGGAGTCGGTGACGAAGCTGCTCGAAGCGCCGTCGGTACCGGCGGTCGCGCTGCTCTCGCCGGTGGCGTAGTCGCTGACGAACGCGCCGGCGGCGGTGACGCCCTCGGCCGAGCCGCTGGCGGCGCCGGCGAACGAGCCGACCGGGGAGTCACCGGAGAACGCGCCGTCGAACGAGCCAGGCAGCTCGACGGTGACCGAAGGCGCGCCCTCGTCACCCGCGGCCGCCGCGACGGCCTGGAGCTGGGAGATCGCGCTGCCGGTGGAGTCCGCGCCCGGTAGGCCGGCCAGTCCGGCTTCGAGCGACTCGACCCCGGCCGGGGCGTAGTCGATCACCAGCGGGATGACCTCCTGCACGTCCTGGGCGGTGACGTCGTGCAGACCCGCGTCGGCGAGGCAGGCGGCGGGGTCGGCGGAAAACGCGGACCTAGCGGACTCGTCGGTCAGCAGGTTGAGCACGAAGTCGTGCAGGGTCTGCTCTGTGTGCATCAACTGAAATCTCCTAGCGAAAAGGGGTGCGGGACGCTGCGACCACGCTAGGAACCCCGGCCCCTCGGGTACATCGGGGATCACTCCCAGTTGCGATGGGACCCGGAAGGGGGTGAAGATGACCCACCGATTAGGGGATTAGGGGCGGCCCGGGCTAACGGTTCGGGGTGGTCCCGTGGGGGCCGGCTTTTGGTAGGAAGAGCGACACCCGACGAGGAGACCCCGAAGGAACCGCCCCTTGAGCCAGCGCGTAGCCGCTCCACCGGAACTGATCCTGGACGAACCGACGAGGCAGCTGTGCGACGCCATCGCACGTGGTGGCCTCGCCTCGGTACGCCTCGCGGTGGTGGCACCCGGTGAATACGGCAAGACCGCACTCCTCGACCACCTCGCCGCTGCCCATGCCGGCGAGGGGCCGCCGGTGCTCCGGTTCGGCCAGCCCGGTTCGGAGCGGATCGACGAGCCCGCCGTGGTGCTGGTGGACGACGCGCACGCGCTCGGCGACGCCGCGCTGGGCGAGCTGATCCGGCTGGCCGGCGACGACCGGTTCGGGCTGGTGGTCACCGCCCGGCCGCGGCCTCGGCCCGCCCTGCTCGGCGAGTTGCTCGGCCGGCTTCGGGGGCAGATCGTGCTGCGCCGGTTCGACCAGGCGCAGATCGAGGAGTACCTGGCCGCGGCCGGGCGACTGCCCGTCGGGACCGCCGAGTTCGTGCGCGCGCAGACCGGCGGGGTACCTGGCCTCGTGCACCGGGTGGTGAGTGCGCTGGGGGACCGGCTGGAGCCGCCCGCTGCCGCGCTCGCCGGCCTCGGCCAGGAGCTGGACCGGGTCGAGCCGGACACCCTCCGCTTCCTGCTCGCCGCCGAGGCCGGTGCCGCGATGGACGTGGAGCTGGTGGGGGCACTGCTCGAACGACGGCCGGACGACCTGGGCGAGGTGATCGACGCGGCGCGTGCGACCGGGCTGTTCGGGCCGGACGGCACCCTGCTGCCACTCGGTGGTGCGGCGCTCCGCTCGTTGGTACCGGCCGAGCGACGGGCCGCGTTGCGCGGCCGGCTGGCCGAGCTCCGGCTCGCGGGCGGTGGCCCGGTGCTGGACCTGGTCCGGCCGTGGCTGGACCTCGGGCTCGGCGGGGCGAGTGCCGGCCGGGCGTTCGAGGCGGCCGCGAAGGAGGCGCTGCCGACGGATCCGGCGCTGGCCGCGCGGCTGTTCGACGCGGCGGTGTCGGCTGGGATTCCGGTGACCGCGCTCGGCGCGCGCTGGGCCGAGGCCGCCGCCCTCTCCGGTGACCTCGACACCGCGCTGCGGGTGGCCGACCAGGTGATCGCCACGGCCGAGGCGCCCGACCGCGCCGGTGCCGCCAGGGTCGCGGCCACCGCGCTGGCTCATCGCGGCCAGCTGGCCCGCAGCGCGGAGCTGCACCAGTGGTCCGGAGGCGCGCGTTCGCGGGCATTCGCGGCGATCGGCCTGGTCGGCACCGGGCGGCTCGACGAGGCGGCCCTGGTGCTGGACAAATCCACTGTGGACACCGAGCGCGAACCACCGACCCTGCTTTCCGGTGCCCTCTCCGCCGCCGCGCGCGGGGTATTGGAATCGGTCACCGGCGAACCGACCAGCGCACTGTCCACTTTGGTCAGCTCGGCCGAGATGCTGGAACCGGTCGGCCGGTGCACCCTGCTGCCGGACAGTCCCGCGGCGCTGGCCGCGCTGGTCGCCCTGCACGGCGGCGAACTCGCGGTCGCGGAGCCGCTGCTGGAACGCGCGGTCCAGAGCCGGACCGGTACTGGGTCACTGGTCGCCAGGCACCGGCTGCTGCTGGCCTGGATCGCCATGGTCCGGGGTGAGACGGCGCTGGCCGGTGCGCGGCTGGCCGCGGCGGGGCCGGAGCTGGAGCCGAGGGAGTGGCTGTTCTCGGTGGCGCTGGAGGTGGGACTTGCCCGCCGCACCAGCGACCTGCCCGCGCTGCGCCGGATCTGGGGGCAGGCCTGCGAGGCGGTGATCCGGCACCGGGTCGATCTGTTCAGCATCCTCGCGTTCGGCGAGTTCGCGGTCGCCGCGGCCAGGCTCGGTGACCGCGACCGGCTCGCTCCGCATCTGGCGCAGGCAGGGGAACTGCTGCACGCGCTGGGCGACCCGCCGCTGTGGGCCACCCCGCTGCACTGGAGCGGCCTGCACGCGGCGATCATCGCCGAGCAGACCGCGGAGGCCGGGCGGCATGCGGCCACGCTGGCGGCCAACGCCGCCGCCGGTGGCTACTACGCGGTGATGTCGGCCGCCGCGGGCTGCTGGCTGAAGGTGCTCGCCGGCGAGGTGGACCCTGGCGAGGTGGAGTCCGCCGCGCGCGGCCTGCACGGTGCCGGGCTGTGCTGGGACGGCGCCCGGCTGGCCGGGCAGGCGGCGATCCGCACCTCGGACCGCAAGGCGATGATGGCCCTGCTGGACTGTGCCCGGCTGCTGCAGGGATCTCCCGCGCCCGAGCGCGCGAAGGTGGACGATGCGCCCGGCGCGGTCCCGCTCAGCGAGCGCGAGCGCCAGGTCGCGCGGCTGGTGCTGGACGGCCTGACCTACAAGCAGGTCGGTGCGCGGCTGTTCATCTCGGCGAAGACCGTGGAGCACCACATGGCCAGGATGCGCCAGCGGCTCGGCGCCACCGGCCGGAGCGAACTGCTTTCCCGGCTGCGGGCCCTGCTCGGTGCGTGACCTACTCCTGGACTGGCTGGCCGGTCACGTCTTCCGGCCGCAGCAGGGCGGTACCGGCGGTCTCGCGAAGGGAGAGCGCGGCGGCAAGGCCGAGCACGGCGGCGGCCATCAGGTAGGGGCCGGGCACCAGGGTGCTGCCGGTGGCCGAGATCAGCACGGTCATCAGGTAGGGCACGGTGCCGGCGAAGATCGCGGCCGTGAAGCTGTAGGCGATGGACAGGCCGCCCTGACGGGTGCGGGTGGGGAAGATCTCGGCCGACCACACCGCGTAGGTGCCCAGGATGGCGGCGAGGACGACGCCGAGCACGAGCGCGGCGATCCAGGTGCCGGCGAGCCCGGTGCGCATCAGCAGGAACGCGGGTGTCGCCAGCACCAGGAGTGCGACCCCGGCCCCGACCAGTACCGGCTTGCGGCCCACCCGGTCGGACAGCCTGCCGAAGGCGGGCACCAGCACCAGCCCGGCCAGCGAGACCACTGTGGACAGCAGTGCCGCGCTGCCGGCGGAGTGGCCGAGGTAGTCGGTCTGGTAGGTGACCAGGTAGGTCAGCACCAGGTAGAACGGCACGTGCATCATCGTCATCAGGCCCGCGGCCTGTAGCAGCTGCTTCCTGTTGTGGCGGAACAGCTCGCGAACCGGGCTGCGCGGGAGGTTGTCGGTGGCCTCCAGCGCCCGGTACTCCGGCGTGTCCTCGATCTTGTTCCGGATGACGAAGCCGATCACGCCGAGCGGCGCGGCGATCAGGAACGGGATCCGCCATCCCCACGAGGTCAGCTGTGCCTCGCTGAGCCCGACCGACAGCAGGAGGAACACGAACGAACCGGCCAGGAAACCCAGCAGCGAGCCGACTTCCAGCCAGCTCACCCCGAAGCCGCGGCGACGGCGAGGTGCGTACTCGGCGAGGAAGCTGGCGGCGCTGCCGAACTCGCCGCCCGCCGCGAAGCCCTGGAGCAGGCGCAGCAGCACCAGCAGCAGCGGCGCCGCGATCCCGATGGTGGAGTAGCCGGGCAGCAGGCCGATCACCAGGGTGGCGCCCGACATCAGGAAGATGACGATGGACAGCGTCCGCTTGCGGCCGATCCGGTCGCCGAGCGGGCCGAACACGAGCGCGCCGATGGGCCGGATACCGAACGAGACCGCGAACACCCCGAAAACCGCGAGCAGGCCGGCGGTGCTGTTCTCGGCGGGGAAGAACACCGTGGCGAGGGTGCTGGCCAGGTAGGCGTAGGCCGCCCAGTCGAACCAGTGCACGAAGACGCCGACCGCGCCGGCGGCCACGCTCCGGCGCAGGCTCGCCGGGTCGATGCGCGGCTCGGGTACCTCGGTGGCGGGCGGTGGCGGCGGTGAAAGGCGGGACATCGTTGTCCTCCCGGGTTGGGCTGGTCGGCGGGGTCAGAACGAGAGCGTGAGGCGGTCTCCCGGGTGCGCGGACAGGCCGGTCAGGCGCGCGGAGGTTGGTGCTACGACGGCGAAATGGGTGGCCGATCTTCCGCGGGCGGTGACGGTCACCCGGTACCGGCCGGGGCGCGGCCAGGCCGCGGCGGGGGAGGGCAGGACGTGCTCCCCGCCGGTCGCGGTGACCGGCACCCGGTGGCGGCGGCCGAGCAGTCGGCACGCCTGCTCGGTGCGGCCCGCGGCGATCTCGCGCCGGATCCGGGTGGACGAGACGCGTGCGCCGTCGAGGAGCACGGTGTCCACTGTGGTCACATCCGCGTTGTGGCGGTGCAGCCGTGCGGCCAGGGTGTGCGGGTCCCCGGCGGCGCGGGCGCCGTAGCGGAAGTCGGGTCCGGTCGTCACCGACCTGGCCCGCAGGCGGCCGGCCAGTATCTCGTCGGCGAACCGCTCGGCCGAGGTGCCGAGCATTTCGGCGGTCACCGGGAGGGCCAGCACGAACCGCATACCGTGCTGGTGCAGCAGCCGCGCCTTGTCGTCGAGCTCGGTCAGCACGGCGGGCACCCGCTCCGGTGCGATCAGGTGCAGCGGGTGGCGCGCGAACGTGACCGCACCCGCCGGCACGCCGAGGGCGGCGGCCCGCTCGCGGGCGTCCGCCAGCAGGCTCTGGTGTCCGCAGTGGACTCCGTCGAACTGGCCGATGGTCAGCACGGTGGGGCCGAGGCCGTCCGGGATCTGGTCCAGGTCGGTCCACAGCACCGGCCAGGCGGCCGCGTCCACGGTGGCGAGCGATCGGGTCACGACCCGGCCTCCCGCCGCTCGGCCGCCCGGTCCGCGCCGGTCCAAGCCAGCGCCACCGCGCCGTCCAGCAGGGCCCGTTCGGCGGTGCCGCCGACGCAGAACGCGGCGAACTCGCGCTGGTGATTGGTGGCGGGCAGCGAGCCGATGCCGATGTACGGATGGATCGCCGGGACCACCTGGGAGACGTTCCCCATGTCGGTGGAGGCGCGGTTCATCTTCGCCGCGGCCCCGGCCGGGGCGAACTCCCGGCCGAGTTCCCGCGCGTTCGCCCGGTAGGCCGCGAGTGCCGTCTCGTCGGCGCGGAACTCGGCGTAGGGCTTGCTCTCCGGCTCGATCTCCAGGTCGCAGCCGGTGGCCAGCGCGCCGGCCTCGAAGGCTCGGAGCACCCGCGGTTCGAGCGCCGCCAGCTCGGCCAGCGTCTCGGCCCGCACGTACCAGCGTCCGGACGCGTGCTCCGGAATCGCGTTCGGCGCGTCCCCCGCCTTGGTCACCACGCCGTGCACCCGCGCCGACGAGGGCAGCTGCTGGCGCAGCAGGCCGATCGCGACCTGGGCGACGGTGAACGCGTCGGCCGCGTTGATCCCGGCCTCCGGGTACGCCGCGGCGTGCGCGGAGCGGCCGGTGTAGGAGATCTTCGAGTGGCTGACCGCGAACGGCCGTGCCTCCGCGACGTCCACCGGTGCCGGGTGCACCATCATCGCGAGGTCCGCGCCGGTGAACGCGCCCCGGTCGAGCAGTTCGATCTTGCCGCCGCCGCCCTCCTCGGCCGGGGTGCCGTAGACCTCCACGGTCAGCCCGGCGTCGTCCGCGATGGCGGCGAGGCCGAGTGCGGCACCGATCGAGCTGGCCGCGATCAGGTTGTGCCCGCAGGCGTGGCCGAGCCCGGGCAGCGCGTCGTACTCGGCGCACAACGCGATCCGGGTCGGCCCGCTGCCGGCACTGGCCAGGAACGCCGTCTCCAGGCCGAGGTAGGACGAGGTCATCGCGAACCCGGCCCGATCCAGCAACTCGGGCACCGCGGCCGCGGCCCGATATTCCTCCCATGCCGTCTCCGGGTTTGCGTGCAGGCGCTCGGACAGCCGGACCAGTTCGCCGGCGTGCCGGTCGATTTCCGCGCGTGCGACCTGCTTCAGCGAGGTCATCACAGGTCACCGGGTACGCCGTAGGACGGCGCCGCCGCCGGGTTGAGTCCGCGGTTGACGTAGTCGTCGCGCTGGGGCAGCCACACGTCGAGCAGGTCGCCGAGCCGGTCGATCGGCTCGTCGGCCCAGTCCACCCGCAGGTCGGTCACCCGCCATTCGACCTCGGCCACGACCACCAGCCCGGCCGAGTGCACCGGCCCCTCTTCGCCGCCCGCGGCGACGGCCGCCTTGAGCGCGGCCAGCATGCGTTCCTCGAGCTGGCCGGTCGCCGACGAGAACGCCTCGACGAGCACTTCGGGAATGTGCCGGCCGGCCAGCATGTTGCCGGCCGCCACCACGCCGTCTGCGGTGGCCGCCCCGTTCGTGCCCAGGGTGCGGCCGCCGCTGTAGGCGAAGCCGGGGCCGGTGCGGCCGAGCACGGTCAGCTGCCGGTATTCGATGTCGGGCGCGGAACCGACCACATCGGACAGTGCGCGCTCGGCGTCGCGGTGCTCGGTGAGCCGGTCCAGCAGCCGGGTGCCGAGCCGCGGGTCGGTGATGTTCTGCGAGGTCGCGGCGCCGACGCCGGGGCGCAGGTGCGCCACCCTGGCCGCGACGGCGGGACTCGACGAACTGGCCGCGATGCCGAACCGCTCGCCGTCGCGGGCCACCAGGGAGAAGGTCACCGTTCCTCCTCGGGGATCACCGCGATCGCGTCGATCTCGCACAGCCATTCGGGCCTGGCCAGGCCGGAGACCACCAGTCCGGTGGAGATGGGGTGCACGCCCTTGGTCCAGCGGCCGACGGTGCGGTACACGGCTTCGCGATAGCGGGGGTCGACCAGGTAGATGGTCAGCTTGACCAGGTGCTCGAGCCGGCTCCCGGCCTCTTCGAGCAGCGTCTTGATGTTGGCCATCGCCTGCTCGGCCTGTGCCTCGGCGTCGCCGATGCCCACCGACTCGCTGGTGTCGAGGTCCTGGCCGATCTGGCCGCGGACGTAGACCGTGCCGCCCGCGACGACCGCCTGGCACAGGTCGTTGTCCAGGTTCTGCTCGGGATAGGTGTCGCGGGTGTTGAACGGGCGGATGCGCTTGTGCACGGTCATCAGCGGCGCTCCCCGGCCGGCACGCGGTCGGACAGGCCGGCGGCGTCGCGGACCAGGTCCAGCGGGCCGTTCCAGTCGAAGTTCCGGTACACCGCGGCGAGGTGGGCGAACGGCGGCGACTGGGCGAAGAGCTGGAAGG
This sequence comes from Amycolatopsis nigrescens CSC17Ta-90, assembly GCF_000384315.1. Lineage (GTDB taxonomy): Bacteria > Actinomycetota > Actinomycetes > Mycobacteriales > Pseudonocardiaceae > Amycolatopsis > Amycolatopsis nigrescens. The sequence continues at coordinate 7,876,900 of NZ_ARVW01000001.1, forward strand.
TGAGCCGGTGCCCGGCGTAGTCCGAGTTGAGCAGGTCGCGGGCGAAGGCGAGCAGCTTGCGCCGGTCGTCGGCGACCCAGTTCTCGTTGATCGAGTAGTACTTCTCCAGCCACGGCGCGATTTCCGGGTTGGCGAAGCTCGCCGCGTCCGGGGTGATGCAGATCTGGCCGCCGCACAGTTCGCGGGCGAGGTGCATCATCTGCGGCAGCTGGGTGGTGGCCAGCACGCGGCCGGTGTAGAGCAGCGACTGCTCGGGCATCAGCAGCCCGCCCGGCGAGGTCGTGCCCATCGCGATCGCCGCGGTGAGGTGCGCGTTGATGCCTTCGCGGTAACAGGCCAGCTGGGCCAGTTTCTCCTGCACCGCCTGCTGCCGTTCGAGCCCGGTCTGCTTCACGTTCCACAGCGCGGCCCCGATCATCAGGTCGGCCAGGCGCAGGTTGCGGTAGGTGAACGGCAGCGCCGAGTAGCGGTGCAGGGTGGCGCGGATGAAGGTGGCGGCCCTGGTGTGCCGGTAGAACAGCACGTCCTCCCATGGAATCTCGACGTCGTCGAAGATCACCAGGGTGTCCACCTCGTCCACCCGGTTGGAGAGCGGATAGTCCTCGGCACCGGCGCGACCGGCGAACCCGGTGCGGCAGATGTACTTCAGGCCCTTGGCGTTCATGTCCAGGATGAACCCGACCGCGTAGTCCGACAGCTCGGCGTCGCCCCAGTTGGCGATGGTCGGCTTGGTGAAGGCCTGGTTGGCGTAGGCGGCCGCGGTCTCGTACTTGGCGCCGCGCACCACGATGCCGGTGTCGGTCTCGCGGACCACGTGCAGCAGCATGTCGGGGTCCTGGTCCTGCGGCCGCTTGGACCGGTCGCCCTTGGGGTCGGTGTTCGCCGAGACGTGGAACGGGTCCTCGGTGACCGCACGCGCGAGGTGGCGGCGGATGTTCGCGGAGAAGCGCGGGTCGACCTCGTCGAGCACGTCCTGGCCGTCGTAGAGCGACCACATCTCGCCGATGGTCTCGTCGCCGACCCTGGTCACCACGCCGCGGGCGGCGTCGAGCACGGTGTCGATGGCGGCCCGCTTGTCGTGCCAGTCCTGCTGGGTCAGCGGCAGCTTGGTGGCGACGCTGTTGCGCTCGCCGGTCTCAGCGTCCACATAGGACATTACGTCTCGGGTCGCCGCCTCGTGCGCCAGGTCGTAGATCCGGGCCCGAATGTCCACGATCGGCGCGAACATCGGGTGGGTGGTGACGTCCTTGACCCGCTCGCCGTTCACCCAGATCTCGCGGTCGGGGGACAGCGACTCCTTGTACTGCCGGCCTGTGCGGATCATGCGGAGGTCTCCTTGTCTTCGGTGCGGCAGGCGGTGCCGCGGTTGTCGGGATGGGCGTCGGGGAAGTCGGGGAACACCGACGGTGGTACCGGATCGGGGGCGGCGTAGGTCCGCCGCGCGTAGACCAGTGGGACGCCGTCCTGCGCGGCGACTTCGCGGACAACGCCGAGGTGCACGAAGTGGGTGCCGGCCGCGATGGTGGAGTGCAGTTCGCAGTCGAAGAAGACGAGCGCGTCGGTCAGCCTGGGGGCGCCGGCGGAGGTGTCCCAGTGCCCGCAGCTGAAGTCCCAGCGGTCCTTGCCTGGCCACGGCCGGCCGGCGAACGTGTCGGCCACGTGGTCGTGCCGGGTCGCCAGCGCGTTCACGGTGAAGCCGCCGGAGAGTTCGATCAGCCTGTTGACCGGGCTGCGGCGGTGCAGGCAGACCAGGAGCATCGGCGGTTCGGCCGAGACCGAGCACATGGCGCTCACCGTCTGGGCGGCCTGTTCCGCGTCGTGCCCGGCCCCGACGACGGTCACCGCGGTGGCCAGCCCGCCCATCGCCGCGGTGAAGGCGGCGGGATCGGCCGAAGATCGGGCCTGCGACATGGTCGGTGTCCCTTCGCTTCGATTCGTGAGCGCGAGCACCGAATCAGCGTGCGGTCGACCGAGGTCATCTGTCTAACGGATGTTTTTGCGCCAATGCATCTGACCTTCAGATCTAGCCTGGTCGGCTGGCATAAAGGCGTTCACACAGCTCCGCGAAGGCCTGCGCGCGCCGGGTGAGGCGGACGCCGCGGATCCAGGCCACCACGATCTCCAGCGGCTCGACCTGATCGCGCAGCATGAGCGGCACCGCCCGCTCGCCCGCGTAGGTCATATCCGCCGGGGGCCGCTGGTTGAGCAGGGCGAACCCGTGACCGTGCGCTACCAGCGCCCGGACCGTTTCGTAGCCGGTGGTGCGGTGCCGCACCTCGGGTTCGACGCCCGCGGCGCGCAGCACGGACTGCAGGTACTCCCGGCTGTGCGGCAGGTCGAGCAGCACCAGGGGCTCGTCGGCGAGCTCGGCCAGCGACACCTGGCCGTCCGGCCGTGCCGCGAGTCGATGCCCGGCGCCCACCAGCGCGTAGGGCGGCGCGGTGTCCACCACCAGCCGGTCGATGTCGTCGTCGAGGTCGTAGCCGTAGAGCAGGGCGACCTCGCACTCACCGGTCCGCAGCGCCGCCTTCAGCGCCGAGTGCTCACCCTCGCGGACGGACACCTGCGCCCTGGGATGCCGGTGTTCGAACTCGGCCAGCAGCCCGGGCAGCCGGAAGGGGGCGAGGGTGGTGAAGCAGCCGACGGTCAGCGGGCCGACCAGTTCGGTCCCGGCCTGGCGGGCGGCCTCCACCAGCTCGGCGCCGTGCGCGAGGAAGCCGAGCACGCGCTGGTGGAAGGCCTGGCCCGCGGTGGTGAGGCTCAGCCCCCGTGCGTGGTGGCGCAGCAGGAGCTGGACGCCGAGCTCCCGCTCCAACTGCGCGATCGCGGTGGACACGGCCGACTGCGACACCACCAGCTCGCGGGCGGCGGCGGTCATGCTCAGATGCCTGGCCGCCGCCTCGAAGTACCGCAGCTGAACCAAGGTGAAGGAAGGCTCGCTCACCGGCGCCATCCTGCCTCGGCCGCTCTGCTCCCGCCACGGCCGGGCCGCTCACCGTTGCGGCGGCGTCGGCTCCTTCGCGTCCATCGGCGGGACCGGTGTGTCGTCCGGGACCGCGGCGTCGGCCTGCCGGTCGCGTCGCTTGCGGAACTGGTAGGCGACCAGGATGAGCACCAGGGTCACCGCGCTGAGCCAGAACTGCGAGCGGCTGGATGGCAGGAACGCCATCGCCAGGATGACCGTCGCCATCAGCGCGATGGTGGCGTAGCTGAGCCACGGGAACAGCCACATCTTCAGCGTCAGCGCGGCCGGGTCCTCGCGGGCGAGCCGTTTGCGCAGCCGCACCTGGGCCAGCGCGATGCTGAGGTAGACGAACAGCGCCACGGCGCCGTAGGAGTTCACCAGGAACTGGAAGATCAGGTCCGGCGAGGTGTACGCGGCGATCACCGAGACGTACCCGGCCAGCGTGCCCGCGATGATGGCGCGCCGCGGCACGCCGCTGCGGGAGAGCCGGGTGAACGCCCGCGGCGCGTCCCCGTGCCGGGTCAGCGCGAACAGCATGCGCGAGGACGTGTACAGCGCGGAGTTCAAACAGGACAGCACGGCGGTCAGCACGATGCCGTTCATGATGGTGGCCACCGCCGGGATTCCGAGCACATCCAGCACGGCCGCGTACGGGCTGACGCCGGTTTCGGGCGAGTTCCACGATTGCACCGCGACCACGATGAAGACGGAGCCGACGTAGAAGAAGACCACCCGGAGGATGATCGACCGCATCGCCTTCGCGATCGCCCTCTTCGGCTCCGCGGACTCGGCGGCGGCGATCGTGACGATCTCGGCGCCGGTGTAGAAACCGATGCAGGGCACCACCGCGGCCAGTACCGCGCCGATCCCGAGCGGGGCGAAGCCGCCGTGCGACACCAGGTTCCCGAGCCCGCCGTGCGCACCGGGCCAGAACCCGCAGAGGTAGAGCGCGCCGAGGACCAGGAACACCACGATGGCGACGACCTTGATCGAGGAGAACCAGTACTCGAACTCGCCGTAGGACCTGGCGGAGACCATATTCGTCGCGGTCAGCACGAGCAGCAGGCCGAGGCTGAGTATCCACAGCGGAACGTCCGGCAGCCACAGCTGCAGGATCCGGCCGCCGGCGACCGCTTCCACGGCCACCACGATGACGAAGAAGTACCAGTACATCCAGCCGACCGCGAAACCGGCGCGGTTGCCGAGCGCCTCCCTCGCGTACACGTAGAACGAGCCCAGTGCCGGCCTGGCGACCGTCATCTCGGCCAGCATGCGCATGATCAGCACGGTGATCAGCCCGGCGATCAAGAAGGAGATCACCGCCGCCGGGCCGGCCGACTGGATGACGACACCGCTGCCGACGAACAGCCCGGCACCGATCACCCCGCCCAGCGCGATCAGGTTCATGTGCCGCTGCTTGAGGCCGGGTTTCAAGCCGCTCGGCGTGGTCTCCTCCGACGCAGAACCCACGTTTCCTCCTTCTGGCGCGGCCGCCCGGTTCGCGGGATCCGGACCGGCGGCGGCGCTCGGGTTTCGCTGTGCTGCTCTGTGTGGTTCCGGTCACCGTAAGAACAACCTGGGCCTGATGCGAGTGCCAGTTTGGTCAGTATGCGAGGGTCCAGTTCGGCGCGCCTGGTGCGACCACATCGCGGGAGTGCTGGCTCCGCTACGAAAGCAGCGGGGGCCGCCGATCGCTCGGCGGCCCCCGCTGTGTTGTTTCGGCGCACTGGCTTAGGGCTGGATGGCTTTTTCCACGTCGGTGAGCATCGCGTCCACCCCGTGCAGCAGTTCGGAAAGGACCTCGCGGTCGGCGACCAGCGGCGGCGAGATCATCAGCATCGTGGCGCCGCGATCGTCACCGCGCAGGATGACCTTCGTCCGCTTGAAGGCCTCGGGCAGCACTTCGCGCAAGACCCTCGCCGACTCGGCGCTGTCGAATTCACGGCCCGAGTCGCGGTCGGCCATCAGCTCGACGGCGTAGAAGAACCCGGTGCCGCGCACGTCCTTCACGCACCGGTGCGCGTCCTTGAGCGATTCGAGCGCGCTGAAGAGCCTGGGGCCCTCGGAAAGCACGTGTTCCGGGACCTTCTCGTCCCGCATGGCGCTGATGTTCGCCACCGCGACCGCGGTGGACACCGGATGCCCGCCCCAGGTGGCGCCGTGCGTGAACGTGCCACCGTGCGGCGAGTCGAAGAGTTCCTGCACCAGCTGTTCGCGCGCGATCATCCCGCCGAGCGGCGCGTACCCGGAGGTGGAGCCCTTGGCGAAGGTGATCAGGTCGGGGACGACGCCGGTGAGGCCGTGCCCGAACCAGTGGCCGAGCCGCCCGAACGAGCAGATCACCTCGTCGGAAACGAGCAGGATCCCGTACTTGTCGCACAACGCGCGCAGCGCCGGCCAGTAACCATCCGGCGGGACGAGCGCGCCGCGGCCGTTCTGCACCGGTTCCGCGAACACCGCGGCGATGGTTTCCGGCCCTTCTTCCAGGATGGTCGCTTCGATGGCCCGCACGCAGTCCAGTTCGGACGCGGGGCCGCAGTCGCCGACGTGGCCGAGGGTGTTCGGCACATGCCGGACACCGGGCAGCAGCGGCCCGAACGGGTCCTTGATCTTCGGCAGCGCGGTGACCGACAGGGCACCCAGAGTCGTTCCGTGGTAGGCCATCCGGCGGCTGATGATCTTCGTCCGCGCGGGCGCGCCCTTGCTGCGGTGGTACTGCCGGGCGAACTTCAGCGCGGTTTCCACCGCCTCCGAGCCGGAGTTGACGAAGAACGTGGTGCCGAGGTCGCCCGGCGCCAGCTCGGCGATGAGCGTGGCCGCTTCGATGGCGGGCGGATGCGCGGAACCCCAGTTGGTGGCGTAGGCGAGGGTGCCGACCTGGTCGCTCGCCGCCCGCGCGATGTCCGCCCTGCCGTGCCCCATGTTGACGCAGAACAGCCCGGCGAGGCCGTCCAGGTGACGTTGCCCCTCGGTGTCGAAGAGGTAGCTTCCTTCGCCGCGGACGAAGACCGGGAACTCGCTCGCCCAGGCTTCCTTGCGGGTGAAATGCGGACCAAGGTGCCGGCGGGCTTTCGCGCGCAACTGTTCGACATCCACGGGGGCGACCTCCTTCGAAGCGGTAACCGGATGCTTTGACCTTCGCAACAACACTGGTCCCAGCCCAGAGCCAGAATGCCGCCGTTCGATGGAACCAGCCCGGATTCCGGCTCTCGGAATCTTGCGGGACACCCGCACCCGATCGATGGGGGCATGCGCAAAAAGCCTCGCATGCCCCCATCTCAGAATCTTGCGGGACACCCGCACCTGATCGATGGGAGCATGCCCCCATCTCAGACCGGTTCCGCCGCGCGTGCCACGACCGCGTCCCGGTCGCCGGTACCGCGGGCCACCGGAAGGCGTTCGCGGCCGGGCGCGATCCTGCTCCAGCCGAACACCACCAGCAGGTTCAGCCCGAGGGAGACCACACCGGGGTTGATCCCGCCGAAGGTGACATCGGTGGCGTACAGGACGATCGCGGCCAGCACACCGGCGACCATCCCGGCCGCCACCGCCGAGGCCCGCACCCGCCGGGCGAACAGCACCGCCAGCCAGCCGGGCACCACCTGCGCCAGCAGGTTGTAGGTCAGGTTCAGCACGGTGAGCATCAGGGTGGACGCGACCAGCGTGAGCACCGCCGCGAGCACCAGGAATCCCGCCACCGCCACCACCGTCCACCGGCGCTGCGCGCTGGGGGACACGTTCGGCGCCAGGTTGCGGCAGACCATCCCGCCGATGGAGAGCGCGGTCGCGGCGAGCACCAGCACCCCGGACAGCGCGGCGCCGGCGGCCACCAGTCCGAGCATCCATTCCGGCAGCAAACCCTTGGCGGTCACCATGAACACCGTGTTCGGGTTGGCCAGGTCCGGGTGCGCGCTGACCCCGTAGTAGGCGGCGAACACCAGGAACGGATAGATCAGCATGTACAGCGGCATCCACACGGTGGAGGTCTTCACCGCCCGCTCGGAGCGGGCCGGGAACACATACGCCCCACCGAAACCTAGGTAGAACACCACGCTCTGGAACGCGATGGTTGTCATCGCGAAGAGCAGGGCGTTGCCGCCCATCGTGGTCTGCGCGGCGGTGAGCACCTCCGGCCCGCTGACCTTGGCCATGCCGCCCGCCGCGAACACCGCCGCGACGCCCACCAGCACGACGCCGACCAGCATGAACACGTCCTTGAGGATGGAAACGAATGCCGGCGAGCGCACGCCGGAGACGGCGATGTAGATGAACGCGATGATCCCGGCGAGCAGCACGCACTGCACCGGGTTCAGGTGCAGCCCGAGGTTGCTCAGCACCACCTGCAGCCCGATGAACTGGTACTGCCCCCAGGGAACCAGTGCGATCAGCATCGTGACGCAGGTGATGAGTTCGAGCGACCGGCTGTCGTAGTGCTTGCCGAACACGTCCGGCACGGTCATCGCCCCGTGCCGTTTCGCGGCCCGCCAGACCAGGGGAGCGAGGAAGTACCCGAGCGAGTAGGCGAGCAGGATGTAGCCGATGAACCAGATGCCGTAGCTCGCGCCGTTCGCGTAGATCCCGCTCGGGAAGCCGATCATGGTGCCGATGCTGTAGACCTCGCCGACGGCAAGGAAGTAGACCAGCCAGGCGGGGAACGATCGCCCACCGACCAGGAACTCGGAGATCCCGCCACCGCGGGTGCCCCGGCCCGCCCACACCGCCAGCCCGATCGACGCGGCCATCACCGCGCCCACCACCGCGATCAGCATCAGTCCTCCTCGGGGTAGTGGCGACGGTCGAAGAAGTGCCAGCTGACCCACAGGCACAGGGTGGTCAGCGGGCAGCAGCAGAACACCCAGAAGAAGACGAGCGGGATGCCGAAAACCGAGGCCGGGATGCCGGACACCAGCGGGATGCCGACGAGCAGCGCGGCGGCCGGAATGCCGAGTCCGATGAGGACACTCGGCCAGCTCCGGATCACCGGGCGCCGCCGCTCGCCCAGACCAGCTCGCCGCCGCTGACCGTCGCCTCCACCGTCAGGTCGCGAATACGGTCCAGGTCCACCGCGGTGGGATCCTCGGAGAGCACGGCCAGATCCGCCAGTTTGCCGACCTCCAGACTGCCCTTGCTGTCCTCCTCGCCGGCGAGGTACGCCGCGTCGATCGTGTAACCGCGCAGCGCGGCGTCGACGTTCACCGCCTGTTCCGGCCCGAGGATCTGCCCGTCGCGGGTTCTGCGCCGCACCGCGCACCAGATGCCTTCCAGCGGCGGCACCGGGGTCACCGGCGTGTCCGAGTGCAGTCCGAAGTGGATTCCGCGGGCCCTGGCCGAGGCCAGCGGGCTGATCCGGCGTGCCCGCTCCGGTCCGAGGAAGACGTCGCGGTGCCGGTCACCCCAGTAGTGCACGTGCTTGATGAAGAACGACGCCAGCACGTCGTGCGCGGCCATCCGGTCGAGCTGGTCCTCGCGGACGGTCTGGCAGTGCTCGATGCGGTGGCGGCGCCCGGTGCCCGCCGGTGCGCCCAGCCGGGTGTAGCCGTCGATGATGGCCTCGATCGCGGCGTCCCCGTTGCCGTGCACGGCGACCTGCCAGCCCGCCGCGTCCAGTGCGGCGATCCGGCCGCTGAGCTCGGCCGGGTCGAGCAGCATCATGCCGTGCTCGTCGGGAGCGCAGGTGTAGCCCTCCGCGAGGCATCCGGTGCGGCCCTGGATCGAACCGTCGGCGATGATCTTCACCCCGGCCATGGTGAACCGCGGCCCCGCGCCGGTGAGGTCCGGCCGTTCGGGGCTGCCTTGGGCCAAGCCCGGCACCAGGTTGTCGATCAGGTAGCCGCGAATCCTGGTCCGCAGCCTGCCGGCTCGCAGAAGTGCCTGGTACGCCTCGAGTTCAGCGGCCCCGCCGATCAGCCCCACCCCGGTGTCGTGCACCGAGGTCACCCCGTTCGCCAGGTACTCCTCGTCGGCGAGCAGCAGGGCCTCGGCCAGCTCGTCCGCCCCCTGTCCCGGCAGGCGCGAGGTGACCAGGAAGGCCGCGGTCTCGATCAGGAGGCCGGTCGGCTCGCCGCGCTCGTCCCTGGCGATCCGCCCGCCCGGCGGGTCCGGGGTGGCCGCGGTGATCCCGACAGTCCGCAGCGCCGCCGAGTTCGCCACGCAGAAGTGCCCGGAGACATGGGTGAGCACCACCGGGCTGTGCGGGGAGACCGGGTCCAGGTCCGAGCGCGCCGGATGCCGGTTGTCCTTGAGCAGGGTGTCGTCGTAGCGGTAGCCGCGCACCCATTCGCCAGTGCCGCGATCGGTCACCGCCTGCGCGACCCGCGCCACGATGTCTTCGATCGTGTCGTTGGGCGGGCTGCCGGCGTCCACCGGGGCGGCCAGCGTCATCCCGAAGAAGGCCGGATGGTTGTGCGACTCCACGAAGCCGGGGATCGCCGTGCGGCCGGCCAGGTCGAGCACCCTGGTGTCCGGTCCGATCAGGCCGGTGATGTCGCGGTCGTTCCCCACCGCGAGGATCCGGCCGTCCCGTGCGGCTAGCGCACCGGCGCGGGTGCCCGCCCCGTCCATGGTGAGCACGGTGCCACCGAGCGCGACGAAGTCCGCTGCCAGCCGCCCTTCGGCCCGTCGAGGGAACTGCTCCACAAGAACCTCCTGCTCGCCGGCTGTCCTGGCTCAAGACAGTGCGTCACGGCAGGCCGGCTGGAAAGGGCCAGAACCGGTCGGGCGGGAGGTACCAGTTCAGCGGGTCAGCAGGTCGTCGCAGACCTTGCCGAGCAGCCGGATACCCGGTTCGATCGAGCGTTGCGCCACCGCGGCGAAACCGATCCTGAAGTGGTTGAGCGGGGCGTTCTCGTCCTGGAAGAAGATGTCACCCGGCTCGATCAGGATCCCTTCCCGCTCGGCCCGCCGGACCAGCTCGCGGCAGTCCAGCTCGGGCGGGCCGGTCATCCAGAGGCTCACCCCGCCGGGCGGATACGGTCCCTGCGGCCAGGGCAGGTGCTCCTGCGCCGCCGCGCAGGCCGCCTCCCACTTGCGCTTGAGCTTGCCCCGGTAGCGCCGCAGCGACCGGTGGTACTCGCCGCCGCTGATCAGCAGGGCGAGTGCGCGTTGCAGATGTCCCGGTGGGTGCCGCAGCACGTAACGGCGGGCCTCCCGCAGCTCGCGCACGAGCTCGCTGGGTCCCACCAGGTAGCCGAGCCGCAGGCCGGGGGAGAGGAACTTGGAGAAGGTGCCGAGGTAGACCGCGTCGCCGGTGTCGTCCAGCGCCTTGAGTGCCGGGGTCGGGCTGCCCTGGTAGCGGAACTCGCTGTCGTAGTCGTCCTCGACCACCACCGTGCCGGCGGAGGCGGCCAGCGCGAGCAGCTGGCGTCGTCTGCTGATGCTCAGCGTGACGTTGCTGGGGTGGTGGTGACTGGGGGTGAGGTAGAGCAGGTCCGTGCCGGTCAGCGAGTCCGGCGGCCGGAGTCCGCGGTGATCGACCTCGATGCCCCGTACCGCGGCGCCGGTGCGCAGGAAGATGTGGCGGGCGTCGAGGTAGCCGGGGTTCTCCATGGCCACGCGCTGGTCGGGGCCGAGCAGCACCCGGCCGAGCAGGTCCAGCCCCTGCTGCGAGCCGACGGTGACCAGCACCTCGGACGGGTCCGCCTCGATGCCGCGTGCGGTGAGCAGGTGCCGGCAGATCATCTCCACCAGCATCGGGTCGTCCGAGCCGAGGCTGTCCTGCAGGCTGTGGAACACGTGCGGCTGGTAGAGCGCGTCGCGCAGGCAGCGGGTCCACGAGCGGGCGGGGAACGCGCTGATGTCGGTCTGGCCGGCGAGGAACGGGTACGGGTAGGTGTGCCAGTCGGCGCGCTTCTCGACGTGCGCGACACCGGCGTCGGGCTGGCGTCTCATCCGCCGCGACCAGTCGATGCGGGAGGCGGTGTCGTGCTCCTGGACCGCGCAGTGCGGGCGCATCTCGGAGTTGACGAACAGGCCGCTGCGTTCCTTGCTCTCCACGTACCCCTCGGCCACCAGTTCCTGGTAGGCCAGGTTGATCGTGTTGCGGGAGACGCCGAGCTCGGCGGCCAGCTCCCGGGAGCTGGGCAGGCGGTGCTGCACGTCGAAGGTGCCGACCGCGATGCCGTGTTCGATGGCGCGACGCACCTGCCGGTAGAGCGGCTCCCGCGCCGACCGGTCGATTTCGATCAACGTTCTGGGCAACGTGTGCTCCTAGCTGCCCGGTGCGGCTCGGTCCGTGCTGCGGTGGGTGAGCCTAACCCGGGCCGCCAAGTCGGCGCCAACCCGCCGAACAGTGCCAGCCAAGTCCCGGTGTCGATGCTGGAGCCACTTCCATCGACCACGGTAAAGGGAGCAGGTCTGGATGAAGGGCTTCAGGATCCACGATTCGAGGTGGAAGCACGGTCTCTATCTCGGCATCGTGCCGGAAACGGCCGCGGCCAGGAACAGCTCGACGCTGCTCACGCTCGACCACGATCTGGACGTCCTCCCCGAGGCCGGACGGCGGCTGACGGTGGCCGAGCTCGCCTACCACGTGGACGACCTGGCCGGCAGGCTGTCGGCGGCCGGGGTCCGGTCCGGCGACCACACCGCGATCTACAAGACCGCCAACTTCGATGTCTGGGTGCTCGCCAGCGCCGCGTCGCGGATCGGAGCCACTCCGGTGCTGCTGTCGCCCGCCCTGGACGGCGCGACCGTCGGCGCCCTGCTCGGCAGGCTGGACCGGCCGCATCTGCTCACCGACGCGGCCAAGCTCGACGTGCTGGCCGACGTGCCGGTGGCGGAGCTGACCAAGGGGGTGATCGTGGTGGCCGGAAGCAGGCCGGGCGCCGCGTCGCTCACCGAACTCGCCGGGAGCCCGCGGGTCCAGCCGGTGTTCCGCGGGCCGCAGGAGCCCGCGATGATCACGCACACTTCCGGCACCACCGGGCTGCCCAAACTGGTCGTGCACACCGCGCAGAGCATGCGGCTCCGGCTCCGGCCGCAGTGGTGGCTGCTGTCGCTGATGCGGAAGCAGGAGACCGTCGCGATCCACATCTCCTTCGTGCATTCGCGGATGTTCGCGGCGATGGCGCTGGCCCTGATGCAGGCCATGCCGGTGCTGCTGATGAGGGAGGCCGATTCCGGCAAGGTCGCCGACTTCTTCCTCAAGCACCGCCCGGGATTCATCGAGGCGCTGCCCAACTCGCTGATGGAATGGGAGGGGCTCGCCGACGATCCGCGAAAGCCGTTCGCGTCGGTGAAGTACTTCAGCAGCACGTTCGACGCGATCCACCCCAGGACGATGAGCCGGCTGCTCAAGTCGTCCGAGCGGCGGGCGCCGCTGTTCTTCCAGATCTACGGGCAGAGCGAGGTCGGCCCCGCGGTCGGCCGGCCCTACTTCCGCGGGTCTGCGCACCGGGCGGACGGGCGCTGCGTCGGTTTCTCGATGCCGGGCTGCGCGAAGGTTCGGGTGGTGAATCGGGAAGGGAAACGGCCTTCCGAGAAGAATCCCGGTTTCATCGAGGTCCAGTGGAAGGGCCTGGCGACGGACTACTTCGGCGAGCGGGAGCGGTACGACGCCAACCTCAACGACGGCTGGTGGCGCACCGGCGACGTCGGCTACCGCAGCAAGCTCGGCTGCCTGCACATGCTCGACCGCGAGGTGGACATGATCCCCGGGGTGCGCAGCAGCCTCGAGATCGAGGATCTCGTGCTGAGCAGGATGAACGAGCTGAACGAGCTGGTCGTGGTGTCCGGGCCGACGGCCAAGCCGGTCCCGGTGGTCTGCACCAACGAGGACCAGCCGCTGGACCGGGATCGCTGGCGCGCGGCCGTCGCCGACTTCCCGCAGCTTGCCGACCCGATCCAGATCCCGCAGGCCGAGCTGCCGCGGACCGCGACGATGAAGGTGCAGCGGATCGAACTGTCCCGCCGGCTCTCCGCACAACTGGAAGAACGAGCTTGACCCGCACCCGCGACCAACCTGAAGGAACCATCACCATGACCCCAGAAGCCACTCTCGCGCGTTTTCGCGAGTACATGGTGGGACCCGCGCGATTCATGAACCTGCTGTCCTGCTTCGAATTGGGCCTGATCGACACGTTACGGGAGAACCCCGGGATGACCGCGGCCAAGCTCGGCGACGCGGTCGGCGTCAAGCCGGATGCCGTGGAACAGCTGCTGTTCCTCATGGTCAAAGAAGACTTCGTCGCGTACGACGAAGGTTCCGGCGGGTACTCCCTCGACGCGCTCGCCGCCGTCGACAAGGGCGACCTCCAGCGGGCGCTCGCGTATATGAACCTGATCAAGGTCGTGATGCTCCGGCAGGTGTTCTACCTGACCGACAGCGTGCGCACCGGCAAGCTGGCCGGCCTGAAGGAGCTCTACGGGTTCGACGGGAACCTGTATGGCGCCGTGGCCGAGCACCAGGATCTGCGCGAGTCCTGGTCGAAGCTGATGGACAACGTCACCGCCCGCATCGATCCCTGGTTCTTCGAGCACGTCGACATTCCGCCGGGAGCGCGGGTACTCGACGTCGCCGGGAACACCGGGCTCGGCGCGATTCACACCTATGAGCTGAAGAAGTCGCCCGGCCTTCGCGTGACGACTTTCGACCTGCCGGAGAAGGAAAAGGAGTGCCTGGAGAACTTCCAGGCGCATGGCGTGGCCGAGCACTGCTCGTTCATCGGCGGCGACGTCTTCGAGGAGATCCCCAAGGGCTTCGACGTCGTGCTGATCAAGCACTTCCTGGACATGTTCGACAAGGACGAGGTGTTCAAGATCCTCGACGGCGTGCACCGGTCGCTGGAAGTCGGCGGGCAGGTCAACATCATGGTCCCGGTGTACCCGGAGGACATCAAGGACCCCGGTTACTACACAGTGGACTTCTTCCCGACCTTCTTCCTCGGCTGCACGATGGGCCAGGGCGGGGCGCAGAAGCTGTCGACGTACCAGAGCTGGCTGGAGGAGTGCGGGTTCGAGGTGACCAAGGCGGTCGCCAAGGCCCCCGCCGACATCCCGTCGGACGTCATCCCGCTGCCCGGCATCGTATGCGCGACGAAGATCGCGTGACCGGCTGAGGTTCCGCCCACCGAACCGGTCAGCACGAGCCTGGTGCCCGCTCGTGCTGACCGGTCGACCTTCCCCGGCGGCATATCACCCGGCGGACTTCAGGACCATCCCGTCGCCGGCGGCCGGCACGCTGACCAGCTCCGCGCGTTTGCCCGCGCACGGCTCCGCACCGGAACCCGCACACCGGCAGATGGCCGCGCGCACCTGCGCCAGCCACGGCCCGGCGTCCATCCGCTGGGCCAGGTCGGTGGCGACGGCGAGATCCGCCATCGCGGCCTCCTGGTCGCCCAGCGCCATGGCCGCCTCCGCGGTGAAGTAGGCGACCGGTCCGCTGATCGCGAAGTCCGCGATGGAACAGGCCAGCCGGCGGTAGGGCAGCAGCTGGGCGCGGAACCGGGTCACCAGTTCGGTCTCGCGGAGTCGTGCCGCGGCCAGCAGCGCCCAGCAGCGGGTGTAGAGCCACAGGTAGTCCTTGGGCTCGTGCGGAAACCGGCGCAGCGCGAGGCGGGCGTCGTGCACCTGCCCTGCCTCGGTCAGCGCCATCACCAGGATGCTGTGCAGCGCGGGCAGATCGGTGGACCCGGCGAAGGCGCGCAGTTCATCGACGAGGTCCCGGCCGTCGCCGACGAGATACGCCGCTTCCCAGCGCTGGACCATCCGGTTGAACTTCGCGTCGCCCCAGCTCATCCGGGCATGCAGGTCGTAGGCCGCCCGGCTCAGCTCTTCCGCCTCGCGCCAGCACCCGTCGAGCGACCGCAAGCCGGCGCGGGACCAGGCGAGTTGCGCGCGAAGGGGTGCGTTTCGCTCGTCCACCAGCTTGGCCGCGAGATCCAGTTCGGCGGAGGCGTCGGAAACATGACCGGAAGCGACCAGGACCTGGGCGCGGAGCTGCCGGGCCCGGACCGTCAGCGCCGGCGGCAAGCCGGGCAGCGCCAGCATTTCGGCACCCGCCTGCACGCGCTCGTCGTGGTAGTCGGGGCCGCTCAGTGCGGTGGCCCGCAGGTGCAGGACACGACCAAGCACGATCTTGTCGGCCGCGCGCCAGGCGAGGTCCAGCGCCTCGTCGGACAGCGCGGCCCGGCGCTCCGGGTCGTCGTCGTGGTAGCGGGCGACGGCCAGGGAGGACAGCAGCAGTGCGCGGTGCGCGGGCTCGGTGACCAGCGACAGCGCGCGTTCGAGGACGTCGACCAGCCGCTCGTCGACTTCGCCGTAGCCGACCGGGTACCAGTTCAGGTCGCTGACGGCGGTGACCGCCGCGTTGACCAGCCTGGCGGTATCCGGGACCCGGTCCGCGTCCTTCGCCGCGAGGATCTCCTCCATGGCCTGGATGAACACGGGAAGCCCTTCCCGGGGGTTCCCGGCCCGGTACAGGGAGGTGCCGAGGCCGATCAGCAGGTGGTGCCGATCGTGGCGTTCCTGCCCGGCCAGATCGGCGGCAGCCAGCGCCTGTCGCCACAGCGCGGTGGCGTCTTCGGGGGCGAGACGCGCTTCCGCGGCCTTGGCCGCGGTGGCGGCGTGGGTCGCGGCCTGCGCGGCCGCGGTCGGGTCGAGTTCGGCGGCGAGCAGCCAGTGCCGGGCCACCTCGGCGGCCCGCTCGGCGTTGCCGGCCCATGCGCGCGCCGCGGCCGCGCCGATCCGCCGGTGCAGCCGGGCCCGGCGCAACCGCCCGGTGGTCTCGTAAAGCGCCTCGGCCGCCAGTGCGTGGGTGAAGCGGAACCAGCCCAGCCGCTGATCTTCCACGATCAGGCCACCGGCGACCGCGGTGTCCAGGATCTCCAGCGCGGCCTCGAGCTCGACCGAGGCCGCCTCGGCGACCACCTCGATGTCGAAGTGCCGGCCGGCGATGGCGGCCACCGACAACATTTCGGCCGCGGCCCGGGGTAGCCGGGCGATGCGTTGCAGCAGCACCTCGCGTACCGGGATCGGTACCGGTGCCGGGTGGGACTGGTCCAGGCACTGATCGGCGGTCAGCGGTTTGATCAGTTCCCGCAGGAAGAAGGGGTTGCCTTCGGTGCGAGCCCACAGTCGTTCCGCGGTGTGCTCGCTGACCTCGTGCGGCAGCAGGGCGCTCACCAGTACCCGGGTGTCCTGGGTGTCCAGGCCGCTCAGCTCGATCCGGGTCATTCCCGCACGGGCCAACGCGGCCAGCGTTCCGGCCAAGGGTGCCGCCTCGTCCGACCGGTAGGACACGGCCAGCAGCAGCCGGCTCGCCGGCACCGACTCGGCGAGGTGGGCCAGCAGCCGCAGCGAGCTCGGATCCGCCCGGTGCAGGTGATCGAGCAGCACCACCAGCGGTGCGGTGTGCGACGCGTCGGTCAGGTACTGCACGATCGCCTCGAACTGCCGCAAGGTGGCACCGGCCGCGTCCACGCCGTCCTCCGGCCGGTGGCCGTCCCGGTCCAGCAGTTCGGTGACCGGCACCGGTATCGAACGCTGCGGGAAGCAGGTGCCCACCGCGCGCAGCACCTGCTCCCAGAGCCACAGGGGTGGTGCGGCGACGTGCTCGGGGCAGGTACCCCAGAGCACCGGCACGCCCGCCAGCTTGGCGAAACACCGCAGCAGGCTGGTCTTGCCGACCCCCGGTTCCCCGGAGACCGTCACCACCCGCCCCCGGCCGGCCGCCGCCGCGGCCAGCGCGTCGCCCAGCTGCCGCAGCGCCGGCTCACGGCCGACGAAGACCTCCCCGTCCACCACCGGAGAAGGCGGCGGGCCGTCCGCGCGGATCGGCGGCGCGGGCATCTTGGGTGCGGTGGGTACCGTCATGGTCGGCGCCGCCTTGGTCGCGTGCCAGTCCAGCGCCGGAGCCTGGTTCAGGATCTCGTGTTCGAGGTGTTTCAGCGCCGGTCTCGGGTCGATCCCCAGTTCTTCCACCAGCCGCATCTGGAGGGTTCGCAGTACTTCCAGCGCGTCGGCCTGCCGCCCGGCCCGGTACAACGCCAGGCTCAGCAGCTCACAGCCGTACTCGCGCAGGGGATGGGCCTGGATGAAGGCTTCCAGTTCGGCACCCGCCACCTCGTGCGCCCCCACGGCCAGCAGTGCCGCGCAGCGCACTTCGACGACCGACAGCCGCAACTCCTCCAGGCGCGCCACCTCCGGCGCCACCCAGGTGGCATGGGCGACCTCCGCGTAGGCCTGTCCCCGCCACAGCGCCAATCCCGCGTCGAACTCGCTCAACGCCTGCTGCGGGTCTCCTCGGTCCCACGCCTGCCATCCCGCCGTGGCGTGCGCGCCGAAATGATCGACATCGACGTCGACAACGCGACCGTCCAAAAGGTAACCCTGCGGTAAGGTGCGGAGCACGGTCGCCGGTTTCCGCGGCGCCCGATCCGGTTCCAGCACCCGCCGCAGATTGGCCACATAGGCCTGTAGCGAAGTCGTCGCCGATGGCGGCGGATGCCCCGCCCACAACGCTTCCAGCATCACGTCCACCGCCACCGGCTGACCAGCCCGGCTCACCAGCAACGCGAGCAGCGCGCGTTGTTTGGGCGTGCCCAGATCCACCAGCCTGCCGGCGACGATCGCCTCTACCGGACCCAAAGCCCGGAATTCGACCATACTCTGAGAAACCGCCCGGAGGGATTCCGGTGACCTGCTTTGTGGGTTCTCAACGACTTCTGCGTCAGTCATGTTGAGCGGCCCCAGGGATTTCGGACAGTTTCCTGCTGCTTGCGTCATGCATGTTGAGCTACCCCAGTGATTTCGAATAGTGCGCCAGCCATTACCCCATGCGTGTAGAACAGCCCCCAAGCATCCCGGACAGTGGTCTGGCGATCACTCACCGTTACCAGTCGATCGGGTACAGATACTCGTTTCTAGACCTCAATGGCGATCTTGTCGCCAATTCTTTCGAAATACCTTGCGTCGAACTTGCCGTTGAGCAGGTGACCCTCCCCTCGGCGGAATCATGCCACGGTGCCGAACGGGAGCCGCGATCATGCAGTTAGTGTGTCAACTCCTGCTCGCTTTATCGGCCACGATTTATCGCAAAACGGATAAAGATCTGCGGTTTTAGGTTCGAATTTGCCAATTCGCCGGCGCGGTCTCCGTCCGGTCACATCCTCGCCGGTTCATCCGTCATGGCAACTATCCAGTGAAGCGTGCCGAGGAAGGAGAACAGTGACCGCACGGATGACCAACCCCGCGATGATCCTGCCGGAGGCGATGAAGGGCGTCGGCAGCTTCTTGAACGCCATCTCCACCGGGGGCGTGCCGGACGAGACGCTGGAGCTCGTCAACCTGCGCGCCAGCCAGATCAACGGGTGCAGCCCCTGCGTGCACGGGCACACGGCGAAGCTGCGGGAGACGGGTGTCAGCGAGCAGAAGATCGCGGCGGTGGCCGCCTGGCGGCACGCGCCGTTCTTCAGTGAAGCGGAACTGGCCGCGCTCAAGCTGACCGAGACGCTCACCCGATTGGCCGATCGCTCCGACGAGGCGGTCCCGGACGAGCTGTGGGCCGAGGTGGCCGAGCACTTCGACGAGAAGGGGCTGGCCGCCCTCGTCCTGAACATCGCCCTGATCAACTCGTTCAACCGGATCAACGCCGCGGTCCAGGAGCCCGCCGGCACCACCTGGTGAACGCGGCGACGGCCCGGGGGACCACCCTCGGGCCGTTTTCCGTGGCATCGTCGGCATTCCGGTGGTTCAGTCGAGCGTGGCCAGATCGAGCCCCCGGATCTGCTCGGGATCGGTGATCACGTCGAACTCGGTGATCCGGTCCTCGGCGAAGGTGAAGGTGACCACCCGGTACTCCCGGCCCGCGACCGAGGACACCGCGCCCACCGAGCCGTTCACCAGGATCAGGTGCACCCCGCGCGCCACCGTCGAGAAGGCGACCGCGCCGCTGGCCACCATGGCCGCACCCTGGCGCAGCACCTTGCCGTCGGCCCTGGTGATCACGTCCGGGTCGAGGATGGACACCAGCGCCTCGAAGTCGCCCCCGCGTGCGGCGGAGACGAATGCGTTCACGATCTGCCGCTGCCGCAGCAGGTCCGGGTTCTGCGGCGTGCCGCCCTGCACCCGCCGCCGCGCCCGGCTCGCCAGCTGACGCGCGGCCGTCGGCGTGCGGTCCACGATCGGCGCGATCTCGTCGAACGGCACGGCGAACATGTCGTGCAGCACGAACGCCAGCCGCTCGGCCGGGTCCAGTGTCTCCAGCACCACGAGCAGCGCCAGCCCGACCGAGTCGGCCAGCATCGCCTGCTGCTCCGGAGTGGCCACCTCCTGCGGCTCGACCGGCCGCTCTTCCAACGGCGCCTCTCGCCGCGCGGTACGCGACCGCAACATGTCCAGGCAGACCCGCCCGACCACGGTGGTCAGCCAGCCAGCCAGGTTCTCCACCGCCTGGACATCCGTCCGCGCCAGCCGGAACCAGGCCTCCTGCACGGCATCCTCGGCCTCGGCGACGGATCCGAGCATCCGGCATGCCACCGCTTCCAGTCGCGGGCGCTGCTCCTCGAACCGCCTGGCCAAGAACTCCTGCTCATCCACGGTCACACTCTCCCTGCCTCGTCCGTCATAGCGATGACGAACTGAAACGAAGCACTGTGACGGAGACCAAGATGACCACCGTACGCTGCGGATGTTACGCGACGACTCTCAGTGAGCAGGGGTCCGCGGTCAGCCGGTGCGCACCCCGGTAGACCGACCGGCGCGGCATCTCGACCCGATTTTTTGTCAAGTTCAGTCCCACCGAAAAGGAGCACTCAGCGCATGTCCATGCAGGACGACTTTCCCGGTTACGCCGTCGGGACCTGGGTAATCGACACCGCCCAGTCCGAAGCGGGCTTCGAGATCCGCCAATTCGGCTTCTCCAAGGTCCGCGGCAGCTTCACCGATTTCGAAGGCACGATCGTGACCGCGGAGAACCCGCTGGACTCGTCGGTGAACGCGGTGATGAAGACGGCGTCGATCGACACCAAGAACAAGAAGCGCGACGAGCACCTGCACCACGACGACTTCCTCGGCGCCGAGCAGTACCCCACGATCACCTTCAGCTCGACCGGGTTGCGGGTCGACGGGAACGATTTCTTCGTGGACGGTGACCTGACCGTCCGCGCCATCACCAAGCAGGTGACGCTGAACCTGGCGCTCGACGGCATCGACGTCGGTGCCGGAGCCAAGGGGAAGCCGCAGGCCAGGTTCACCGCGTACACCGAGATCGACCGCACCGACTACGGCGTCACCTGCGGGATGGCGCGCGCGGTGATCAGCAAGCCGGTCAAGATCATCCTCAAGATCCAGGCCGACAAGCGGGACTGATCCGCGAAAGAAAGGGGGCCGAAACCCGGCCCCCTTTCTTTATGCTCAACCGGCGGTGGCCACGTCGAGGACGCCGTGGAACCAGGGGGAGTACCGGTCCGGGTGCTCGGCCAGGTCCGCGCGCAGCCGGTCCGGCTCGGGCCAGCGGACGTCGGCCACCTCGGCCGGGTCGAGGTCCAGCCGCGGATCCACCGGCACCTTGCCGACCAGCACGTGGTCGTATTCGTGCTCGACCCGACCGGTCTCCGGGTCTTCGGCCCGGTACAGGTACACGCCGGCTTCGTGCAGGGTGACCCCCCGCACCCCGATCTCCTCGATCAGCCGCTGGGCGGCGGCGTCGAACACGGTCTGCCCCGGGGCCGGGTGACCGCAGCAGGCGTTGGCCCAGCGCAGCGCGAACCGGGTCTTCGCCGCGGCCCGTTGCTGGACCAGAACGCGGCCCAGCTCGTCCAGCAGCATCACCGAGAACGCCCGGTGCAGCCGGCCGGGCGCGGTGTGCGCCTCGGCGACCGTGCAGGAACCGGTGGCGGCACCGCCGGAGTCGACGAGTTCCACCAGCTGCGATTCCCGAGCGACCATGGCGGGTCACCTGCCTCCCGTGCGCCGACGAAAGTCACGTTACCGGTGTCGGGTGCGGGCCGCTCAGGTCAACCGCACCGGAAGTTCGGCCAGGCCGCGGATCCGCACGCTCTTCTGCCATTCCAACGGCTCGTCCGTGGCCAGTCGGAGGCGCGGAAACCGGGCCAGCAGGCGGGTGAATGCGATCTCGGCCTCTAGCCGGCCCAACGGCGCGCCGACGCAGTAGTGAATGCCGTGCCCGAACGAGAGGTGCCCGCGGGCGTCCCTGGCGAGGTCGAGCCGGTCCGGCTCCGGGTACCGTTTCGGGTCGCGGTTCGCCGCGCTGATCACCAGGTGCACGAACTCGCCGGCCGGGATCTCGGTGTCGCCGACCAGCATCGGCTCGGCCGTGTACCGCATCGTGGCCACGTTGACCGGAGCGTGGAGGCGCAGGAACTCCTCGACCGCGGCCGGCATCCGGGACAGGTCCGCGCGCAGTGCGTCCAGCTGCTCGGTGTCGCACAGCAAGGCGTAGACCCCGTTGCCGATGAGGTTCACCGTCGTCTCGTGGCCGGCTATCAGCAGCAGGAATGCGGTCGCGACCACCTCGCCCTCGGTGAGCCGGTCGTCCTCGTCCCTTGCCTGCAGCAGCGCGGAGAACAGGTCATCGGCCGGTTCCGCGCGCTTGACGGCCGCCAGCTTGTTCAGGTAGCCGATGAGGGCCCGTGCCCCCGAGGCCGGGTCCACCCCCGGGGCCGCCGAGAGCAAGGTGGCGGTCCAGCGACGGAAGTCGTCGCGGTCCGCGGACGGCACGCCGAGCAGTTCGCAGATCACCGTGATCGGCAACTGCGTGGCGAACGCCGCGATCAGGTCCACCTCGTCTTGGCCCGTCATGTCGTCGAGCAGCGCGTCGGTGATCTCCTCGATCCTCGGCCGCAGCGCCGTCACGGCGCGCGCGGTGAACGCGGCGTTCACGAGCTTGCGCAGCCGCGTGTGGTGCGGCGGGTCGGCGTGCAGCATGTGCGGGGTCAGCGAGACCTTGGGCGCCGACGGCGGCAGGTCGCGGTTCAGCAGCTCCTCGGCACCGGCCGCGCCCTTGGCCAGCCGCGGATCGGCGAACGCCGCCCTGACCTCGGCGTACCCGGTGACCAGCCAGCCCGTCGTGCCGTCCGGCAGGCGCACCTGGTGCACGCCGCCCTGGTCGCGCCAGTCCCGGTGGGCCCGGTGCGGGTCGGTGAAGTAGTCGTCGGGCAAGGTGTCGAGCTGATCTTGGTCGACGGTCAACGTTCCCCCTTGTGCACTCTGTCCAGCAGAAACACCATCCGGTCGAAGCCGGTGGCTATACGGGATCCGCGATGGGCTCGGGCGATTGCGTGGAATCCGCCCGCCATCCCGTTGGCAGGTCGATCACCTGCGGTCGCCATTGGTAGTAGGACGAGAGTTTGTAGTACTCCCCGTCGGGCGTCGACGTGGCGGCGTAGACGTACTTGCCCATGGCGGAACCGCGCGAAACGCCCCTGGTGAACTGCTCGATCTTCGGTTCGAGCTGAACGGGAAGGGTGGTCGGATCCGGGGTCGGCATGGGAAAGCAGAAGCGCAGGATCTTCGGCGAGTCCCAGCTCAGGGTGAGATACATGCCGAACGCCTCCTTGGCGACGGTGAGCATCTGCTCGCTTGGATCCGGCAGCTCGAGGTCGCGGAGCATCGAAAGGACGGTCTTCGTGTCGAAGCGATCGGCGGGTGTCCAGCCGAAGTACACGTTCGTCGTCCTGGACGGGTAGTCGATGCTGATCCCGGTTACTCGTTCGCTCAGGCCGTACCGGGTGAAGAAATCGAGGTTCCCGGCCAGGCTGCGTGGCATCGACGGCATGTCGGCCGCCTTTGACAGGCTTTGCAGGTCTTCGCCGGGGAAGAAGGCATAGATCTTCCTGAAACCGCCGACGACCCCGAAGTCAACACCCAAGGTTTCAATGGGGAATCGGTCGTGGATTTCCGAAAGCAGGGCGCCGATCGGATGGTCCGTCTCCTCGGTGAGGCCGTTCGACAGCGCGGTGGAATACGGATCCACGTCCATCCGAATCGAGAAGCGGCAGTCGAGCTCTCCCACGTAGCGCGCGCCGGTCGCCACCCGAAAGGCGATCGCCGCCTGCGCCAGCGTATCCCCGAAGGTGGTCAGGACGGGCCAGACCTTGGCACGCGAGCAGGCCACATCCACCAGCTGAGCCGTTTCCTCGATGACCGAGTAAATACGTTCCAACTCGGCGTTCTCGGACATTCACCCTCCAGTTTGTTGATCGTAGTTGGTTGAACCGGGCAGGATCGGCTCGCTACCGGGCGAAGATCAAGGTGGCGGGCGACGGTGTGGGGTGGAACGAGATGTCCTCGAAACCGGCTTTGGTGAGCCAGTCCTGGTAGTCGGTTCGTCGCCAGGTGTTTCCTTGTTTGCTTTTGAGTAGCATTTCGGAGGCGAAGAGCAGGGGGAAGGGTGGGCCGTTGCGGTCGTCGTTGACGATGTAGTCGCAGATGACCAGGGTGCCGCCGGGTTTGAGGGCGGTGTGGGCTTTGGCGAACAGGGCGATGTTGTCTTCGGGTCCTTCTTGGTGGGCGATGTGGGAGTAGACCACGATGTCGTAGGTGGTGGTGCCGAAGTCGGTGGTGTGGAAGTCGCCGTCGATGCAGGTGAACCGGTCGGCTACGGCCCCTTCGGCGAGGAGTCGGCGGGCGATGGTGTTGATGGGTTCCCAGTCGAGTTGGGTGGCGTGGGCGGTGGTGTTGAGTTCGAGCCAGATGGCGGAGTAGATGCCTGAGCCGCCGCCGATGTCCAGGATGGAGATCTCGCCGGCGTCGGCGAGGTGTAGTAGGTCGGCGGCGACCGTGGCGACTGGTACGGATTGGGCGGCGATGGCCGGGACGACGTGTTGCCAGTGCGGGTTGTCGGCCACCTCCACCGTCGCGTCGGTGACCGGCCCGCCGGCGCGGACGACCTCGGGCAGGGATGTCAGGTTGCCCATGTGGGCCAGTTTGAGCTGGGTGAAGCTGCTCAGGCAGGCGGGTTGTCCTTCGACGAGGTAGGTGGTGGCTTCGGGGGTGTTGCGGTAGTGGCCGTTGTGGAGTTCGACCAGGTCGAGGCTGACGAGTCCGTCGAGGAGGGTTTGCGCGCCGCGCTCGGAGATTCCGGCTTTGGCGGCGAGCTGGTCGGCGGTGTCCGCACCGGCTTCGAGATGGGTGAACAGCGAGGCGCCCGCTGCGGCGCCGAGGATGCCGGTGGCCCAGTAGCCGTTGGCGAGGTGCATGATCCGGTCCGGTGTCGGCTGGTTGCTGCTCATGCGGCCCCTCCCTGGGTCCCTGCGGTGCTGGTGGTCGGCTGAGAGTTGGCCTGGAGTGCGGTGCGGAGGGTTTCGGCGACCCGTTCGACTTGGTTCCCGGTGAGTTCGGCGTGCATGGGGATGGCGAGCTGATGTGCGAAGAGGTCTGCCGAGACCGGGCAGGGCTGGGTGGTGTCGTAGACGGGTTGGAGGTGGCAGGCCCAGGTGCCGTGTCCGCAGCCGATGCCTTGGGCGCGCAGGTCGGCGGCGACGGCGGCGCGGTCCACGCTGGGGGCCAGTGTGACCAGGTAGGACTGCCAGGCGTGGGTTCGGTCCGGTGGCACGTGCGGCAGGGTGAGGAGCTCTTCGCCGGCGAGCAGTTCGGCATAGCCCGCCGCGGCTGCGCGCCGGCGGTCCAGGAGTTCGCCGACCCGGGCGAGTTGGACTTGCAGGATGGCGGCGGCGATGTCGGAGAGTTTGTAGTTGTAGCCGATGTCGGTGAACACCGAGATCGGTAGCCCGACGACCCGCGCCTGGTCGAAGATGCTTTCGATACCGAAAGACGACCGGAGCCGGGCGTGTGCGGCGTGTGCGGGGTCGGTGGTGATCAGGGCGCCGCCTTCTCCGCTGGTGATTCCTTTGCGGCCGTGGAAGGACAGGCAGGCCACCGGTGCCAGCGCTCCGGCTTCGCGGCCTTGGTAGGTCGCGCCGACCGCGCAGGCGGCGTCCTCGATGAGGAACAGTCCGTGGCGGTCGGTGATGGCCTTCAGCTCCGCGTAGTCGGCGGGCAGGCCGACGGTGTCCACCGCGATCACCCCCACCGTCCGCGGACCGACCAGGCCGGCCACCGCCTGCGGGTCCACGGTGCCGGTATCGGCGCGGACGTCGGCGAAGACCGGGACACCGCCGACGTAGCGCACCGCATGGGCGGGCGCCGGGAACGTGTAGTCGGCCACGATGACTTCGTCGCCGGGTTCGACGCCGAGCGCGAGCAGCGCCAGGTGGAGCGCGGCGCCGCAGTTGCTCACCGCGACCGCGCCACCAGCCCCGTACCGTGCGGCCAGCTCCTGTTCCAGTGCTTTCCCCCGCGGGCCCTGACCGGCCTGCCAGCCCGAGGAGAACACCTCCGCCACCGCGGCGAGTTCCTGGTCGCCCAGGCTCGCCTGAACCAGGGGGATCGTGTCCATGGTGGTCACCGGTGCTCCAGGTTCTGCGGCTCGTCGGACGGGGCGGGCCCGTAGCGAAGGGGGGTGATTTGGTGGACGTCGTAGCGGTCGCGCATTCGTTGCACGGCGCTGGAGTCCACCGTCTGGCCGGCGGAGAAGATGTCGCTGAGCTCTTCGAAGTAGCGTTCGTGATCGGGTGAGGGGTAGGCCTGGAACAGCATGCGCGTCGGGGTGTTGGTGGGGTTGGTGAACGCGTGCGGGCAGCCTGTGGGCACGAACATGCTGCTGCCCGCGCCCGCCCGGACCACGGTCTGCCCGGTGGGGGACTTCCAGTCCTGCCAACGTTCCACGGTGCGGTCGACCGGCTCGAAGGCGAGCAGGTCCAGTTCGCCGTCGAGGATGTAGAAGAACTCTTCGGACTGCTCGTGGAAATGCGCGCCGACGTCGAACCCGGGCGGCACCACCACCTCGAAGATCGAGACCGAGGACCCGGCCGCGTGGGTGGCCTTGAAGGTGATGTCCTGCGCCTTCGTGACCAAAGTCCGGCCCTGGCCGGGTAGGAGTATCAAACCGTCCATGAGATTCTTTCCCCTCCTCTTCGGCTACGCGAAATCCGGCTCAAGATACGACGGCGGATTCAGCCGGATGCGTTCGCTGTTGCCCGGCACATCCACGGCCCAGGTTCCCACCGACATCTCGGCGGTGATACCCGGACCGAAACCCGCCAGCACCCCGGTACCGCCCGGCAGTGTTATGTCTTCCTCGAACAGCCTGCGCAACGCGTCGAGTACCACGGCGCTGGCGATGTTGCCGTATTCGGTCAACGTCGCCCGGCTGTGCCGGAATGCGTGGTAGTCCACATCGAGGAATTTGCTCAGATCGTCCAAAATACGCGGCCCGCCGGCATGAATAATGTAGAAGTCGAGGTTGCCGATGTCCCAGCCGTGCACGGTGGCCAGCTCGCGCAGCACCGGCGCGAGGGGCTCCATCGTGCCCGGCACCCGACGATCGAGCTGGAAGTGGAAGCCGGTGGCGCGCACGGCGTAGGAGATCCAGTCCTCGGTGTCCGGAATCAGATACGACGCGTTACGCTCCAAAACCATTCCGGTGCCGCCGCTGCCCCGCACCACCGCCGCCGCGACCGCATCCCCGAACAACCCATCCGACAACAACGAACCAATACCGTCATCCTCGGGCTGATAGCACAGCGAGCACAGTTCACAGGAGACGATCAGCACGTTGCTGTCCGGATACGCCCGGCAGAAATCGTGCGCGCGATTGATCGCCGCGCTACCCGCCGCACACCCCAGCTGCGCGATCGGCAACTGCCGAGTATCAGCACGAAACCCCATGCTATTGATCAACCACGCGGTCAGCGACGGCATCAGAAATCCGGTGCAGGACACGTAGATGATCAGATCGACATCGCGTGCGGCCAGGTCCGCGTTCGCCAACGCCTGCTCGATGACCTCGGGGCACCGTTTCTTCGACTCGACCTCGTAGATACGGTTACGTTCCTCGAATCCCGGGTGGCTGAGCGTCTGCTCGATGGGCTGCACGACATGTCTCTTTCGCACCCCGGTGTTCTGGATCAGGCGAAGCGCTAAAGGGAGTTGTGACTTTCCGGCGTGTACTCGTTCAGCGAATTCCAGGGTCTCTTCCATCGTGATGACAAATTCCGGCACACTCACCGACGGCTTGCACAACGTTGACATGTCTGGCGAGTACCCCCTGTACGTGGAAATTTGCCCCGTAGCCGCCGATGCTGCCCGCTGTTCCCCGGCGAGGTCGGCTGCCACGGCGCACCTCCAAGATCGGCCCGGATGCGCGTCTCGTACCGTCGCTCATTCCGCTTGGCGTCGGCTTGGGGACGGCTTGGGGCGGCTCTGGCCGAGGCGCGAGCTTGCCAGATTGGCAAGAAACTTTGCGGAACTCGTCGCTGGGTCCGCATAGTCGTGGCGGAGGTGGTCAGAATGGCCGATCGGCTGAAGAACGATTACGACGTGGTGGTGGTCGGTGGTGGCGCCGCCGGGTTGAACGGGGCGCTGATGCTGGCCCGAGCGCGGCGCTCGGTGGTGGTGATCGACGCGGGCACTCCGCGCAATGCGCCGGCGAGCGGGGTGCACGGCCTGCTGGCCCTGGACGGGACGCCGCCGGCCGAGTTGCTGGAGCGCGGGCGGGCGGAGGTTCGCAGCTATGGCGGCCAGGTGGTGTCCGGCTCGGTCGACGCGGTGGTTCGCGATGACGACGGGTTCGTGGCGGAACTGGCCGACGGCCGGAGGGTCCGCGCGCGCCGGTTGCTGGTGGCGACCGGGCTGGCCGACGAGCTGCCGGACATCCCCGGGCTGCGGGCCAGGTGGGGCCGGGACGTGCTGCACTGTCCGTACTGCCACGGGTGGGAGGTTCGCGACCAGGCCATCGGTGTGCTGGCCACCGGGCCGGTGTCGGTGCACCAGGCGTTGCTGTTCCGCCAGTGGAGCGATGACGTCGTGTACTTCTCCCGCGGCATCCCGCTCACCGAGGAGCAGGCCGAGCAACTGGCCGCCCGCGATATCCGCGTGGTGGACGACGAGGTCGCGGCCGTGGAGGTCGCCGATGATCGGCTCGCCGGGGTCCGCCTTGGCGACGGCACCGTGGTCGGCCGCGATGCAGTGGCGGTGTCACCGCGGATGACCACGCGCGCCGGTTTCCTCGCGGCGCTCGGGCTGCTGTCCACTGATCATCCGATGGGGGAGTACATCTCCACCGATGAGACCGGCCGTACCGACGTGCCCGGGGTGTGGGTCGCCGGCAACGCCACCGACCTGGTCGCCCAGGTAGGCGGCGCCGCCGCGGCTGGGGCCATGGCCGGGGGCCAGATCAACGCGGATCTGGTCGCTGAGGAAACCCGGGTGGCCGTGCGGGCCCGCCGGGAGTCGCGTTCGGCCGAGCCCGTGGTCGCCAGTCGCTGATCCGGCGGCCGCACAACCGTCTACAAAGGACACAATGGGTGAATTGATAGCGGCCGCGATCAATCCGGTCCTATCATCGCTCCTATGCTGCCTCGCCGGGTGTTGCGGATGATCATGGTTCTCGCGGTGACCTGGACGGTGTCCCTCGCCGGGGCGGCCGGGAGCGGCGCGACGGCCGCGTTGGCCGAGGAAGGCGGGCCGCTGCCCGGCCGGCAGCTGCTGTTCTACAACCACGCCTACGGGGTGTTCGACCGGGAGACCGCCGACGCCATCGAGCATTCCGGCTACCTGCGCCAGTTCGCCAACTTCGAGGTCCGCACCACGACCGGTGCCGACGGGCAGATCTGGACCGGCCGCTACCTGATGGGCCGCGAGACCTACCTCGAACTGTTCGGCGTCGGCGACCTGCCCGGCCGGGACGGCACCCTCGGCACCGCGGCGATGGGTGTCTCGGTCGAGCAGGCCGGTGACCTGGCGACGGTGACCGAGCGGCTGCGGGACCAGGGAATCGCCGACCCGATCGAATTCCGCCAGACACGTGACTTCGGCGACGGTATCCCGGTGCCGTGGTTCGACTCCGTGTTCACCAGCGACCAGTACGACGCCTTCGGGGCATGGGCGATGGAGTACTGCCCGGAGTACTTCGCCGACCCGCGCGGCAAGACCGAACCGGCCGACCACCCCGGTGACGTCGGCAGGGAGCGCTACCTGTCCGACGCCTACCGCGAGCACCTGATGCGGGACGTGACCGGCGTCCGATTGGCGGTCTCCGAACGGGATCTCGCC
This sequence comes from Amycolatopsis nigrescens CSC17Ta-90, assembly GCF_000384315.1. Lineage (GTDB taxonomy): Bacteria > Actinomycetota > Actinomycetes > Mycobacteriales > Pseudonocardiaceae > Amycolatopsis > Amycolatopsis nigrescens. The sequence goes on from NZ_ARVW01000001.1 coordinate 7,905,935, forward strand.
AACACGGTGCCGTTGCTGCGGGCCGGCGGGTTCGTCGTCCGGTCCCTGCCCGGCGGTGGCGCGGTGGCGGATCGCGGCGGCACCACGATCCGGTTCGACCCGGCGTCGCCAGGCCAGCTGGGCCTGCGACAGGTCGAACTGTCGCTCAACCGGCCGGTCGAGCACCGGCAGGAGGAGCGGATCGGCCACTCGACCCTCGTCGTCGGCCCCGGCACCCACGCCGTGTGGACCTTCGATCCGACGGCATAGCGGCTGATCTCTCACCCCGGTGACCACCGGTTCGGCGGAGAACCGAAGTAAGGTTCCTGCCGTGGACGACGCATCCGGTGACCGCCTGTCCAAGGGATTCGAAGACCGCAGGCGCTCCAGACTCGGCCGCCTGCTCCGGGAGGCCGACCGCAACGACGGCCTGGTCAAGGCCATGCGGACCGCGCGGCGGATCGCGCCGGGCGGTGACGAGCTCTATGCCGCGCCGACCGGCGACCGCGCCTCCGACCGCCTCGCGCGGCTGATCAGCCAGGCGGGCACCGAGCAGCCGAGCGCCGTTCGCGAGCTCGGGCTCGCTGGAGTGCAGGTCTGGCAGGCGCTGAGCAGGTCGAGGGGCCTGCACCCGACCGACTCCGAAGTCACCATCCTGTTCACCGATCTGGTCGAGTTCTCCACCTGGGCGCTCGAAGTGGGTGACGACAACGTGCTGCGGCTGCTCCGCGCGGTCGGCAGGGCCAGCGACCCGGTGATCACCAGGCACGGCGGCCGGGTGGTGAAGTCGCTGGGCGACGGGTTGATGGCGGTGTTCGCGGACACCGCGGCCGCCATCGACGCCGCCTACGAAGCGTGCACGGCGGTCAGCGCGATCACCATCGACGGCTACCGGCCGCAGCTTCGCGCCGGACTGCATTCCGGGCAGCCACGCCGGGTCCGCGACGACTACCTCGGCGTGGACGTCAACATCGCTGCCAGGGTCGCGAACGCCGCGTCCAGCGGCGAGGTGCTGGTCTCCGGGCCCGCGCTGGAGAACGTGGACGCCGGCCGGTACGTGATCCGGCGCAGGCGCCGGTTCCGGGCCAAGGGCGCGCCCAAGGACCTGGACGTCTATTCGGTCGTTCCCCGGTTCCCCTCCGGACGATCCTGAAGGCGGAGGCTGTCGCTGATCGCGGCGAAGGCGCGCCGCACGTGGCCGGGCAACGTCCCGGGGGCGCAGCCGGGCAGCCATTCGTCCAGTGCGCAGCGCCAGGTGGCCACGCAGAACTCGATCAGCAGCCGCAGCTCGAGGCGGTCCGGATCGCCCAGCCTGCCGGCGATTTCGGTCTGGGTCTCGGCGCAGTGCCGCAGGGAGTGCCCATCCAGCGACGGTGACCGCTCGATCAGTCGAAGGGTGGCCGCGAACCGCCGGTACCAGTCCTCGTCCATCCGGTCGAGGGTGTTCAGCATCGTGTCGCGGAAGACGTCGAGCAGGGGGCCGGACTTCTCGGTCTCGTCCAGCACCTCCAGGTAGGCGCTCCAGAGCTGCTTGACGGCGGTGAGCGCCACGTCCTCCTTGGAGCGGAAGTTGCGGAAGAACGTCCGCTTCGACACCTCGACCGCGTCCACGAGTGCGTCGAGCGTGGTGGCGTCGAAACCGTGCTCGGTGAACATCGACACCGCCGTGTCGGCCAGTGCCTGATGGGTGCGCTGCTTCTTGCGTTCGCGCAGCGTGGTTGGTGCTTCGGAGGTCGGCACGGCAGCAGTCTAGCGAACGTGCTCCCGCAACGCGTATGCTCCTGATAAGCAAACGCCACCGAGTGGCACTCAACTGAGGAGCTTGATCATGCGCGCGATCGTCGTCGACCACACCGCGGCCGGACATCTTTCACTGGCCGAGGTGCCCGATCCGGTGCCGGCGCCGGACGAGGCCTTGGTGCGGGTCGGGGCGGTCTCGCTCAACTACGGCGAGGTCAAGGGCGCCACCGACCCTGGCACGCCCGACGGCACCGTGATCGGCTGGGACGCGGCGGGAGTGGTGGTCCGGGCCGCGGCCGACGGTTCCGGGCCGGCGGCCGGGACCCGCGTGGTCACCCTTGGCGAGACCGGCTGGGCCGAGCTGCGCGCGGTGGCCGCCCCGCGGCTCGGCGTCGTGCCGGACGGCGCCGATCTCGGTGCGGTCAGCACGGTCCCGGTCGCCGGGCTGAGCGCGCTGCACGTGCTGCGCCGGATGGGCCCGGTGCTCGGGCGCCGCGTGCTGATCACCGGCGCCTCGGGCGGGGTCGGCCGGTACGCGGTGCAGCTCGCCGCCCGTGCCGGGGCGGAGGTGGTGGCGATCAGCGGAAACCCCGCGCAGGAAGCAGCCTTGCGTTCGCTGGGCGCGGACGAGGTGCACGCCGATCCGTCCACTGTGGAGCGACCGGTGTTCGCGGTGCTGGACAACGTCGGCGGCCGGCAGATGGTGGACGCCTTCGCCGCCGTCGAGGCCGGTGGTGTGCTGGTGAGCGTGGGACGGTCTGCCGGGGCCGACGCGGTTTTCCCGCCCGACGCGTTCGTGCCCACCGAAGGGCGGCACGACCGGTCGATCCGCACGTTCTTCCTCTTCGGCGACCCGGCCACGGACTTCTCCGCCGACCTGACCTGGCTGGCCGCCGAAGTGGCCGCGGGCAGGCTCGACCCCGGGATCAGCCGGCGTGGCCCGTGGACCGGTTACAGCGAGGCGGCCGAGGCGCTGCTCGGTCGTCGCCTGCACGGCAAGGCGGTGCTGGACGTCGCCTGACCTGCCACGGGAGACCATCGCCAGGACCCGGCGACTGTCCGCGGCGGCGACCTGGTGAGTGCTAGACCGGTGCCGCGGGTTCGGGGCGCGGAGTTTCGCCGGGGGAGCAGGACTCGAACGTGCCGGGCCAGTCCACTTCGGACTCGGCGACCAGGATGTCGAAGATCGGCGTCTCGGAGCTGTGCTGGCTCATGGGTTTCCTCCCAGGTAGATCACGGGTACCGTCCTTCGACCGGTCGCGAGCTGGCGGCCGGCGGCAGTTCGCGGTTGGCTTCGGCGAGCCGGGACGCGACGGTCCAGCAGGACTCGCAGCCGGCGAGGTGGTCGGCGATCAGCCCGGCTTGGCGTTGCGGCACCCCGCCGCGCACCCACGTGCCCATCCGCCGGCGCGCTGCCAGGCACTGCGGCGTCGTCACCGCCGGGACCTGTGCCTGCAGGTAGGCCTGGCGCAGCCCCTCCCGCGCCCGCCTGGCCAGCACGGTGACCCCGTTCGGCGAGATGCCCAGCAACGGTGCCAGCTCCCGCGGCGAGTCGCCCTCGGCCTCGGTCCGCCACAGCACGGTCCGCCACCGGCCCGGCAGGGTGCTGTAGGCGGACCAGACCAGCTGCTCGTTCCACCGCCGGACCGCGAGCTCCTCGCCTCCGGCCACGTGCGCGTCCTCCTCCGTCTCCGGTGCCGTCCCGTACAGCTCGATCCGGTTCCGGTGGCGGCCCCAGTTGGCCGCCAGGTTCCGCATCGTGACCACCAGGTACGGCCGGAGGCTTTCCCGCGGCCCGCTTCCGGCGCGCACGGTGCTCAGTACGCGGATGAACGCCTCCGCGATCAGGTCGTCGTGGTCGGCGGGCTGGGCCGGCCAGCCCGCGGTGGTCCGGCGCAGCGGCCCGGCATGTCTGCGGAACAGCGCGTCCCACGCGCCGAGATCCCCGGCACGGACGGCATCGAGCAACACCGCGTCCGGCGGATCGTCCACGATGGCATTCCGCATCGCGTTCTCCAGGATCAGTAGTCCGGTCAAGGAGTGAGCACGTTTCGTGATCAACAAGCACCCAAAGTAACGGGCACAGCAGTGTACCCGCTACCTCGTGACAGATATGCTCCAGGTGATGACACCCGCAGCCGGCTCGCGCCAGACGGACGGCCGCGCGGCGCGCTGGGCGGGCCAGCGTGATCGCCGCCGCCGGGAGTTCGTCGAGGCCGCGCTGCGCGCGATCGCCGAGCACGGCCCGGACGTGACCACCGAACAGATCGCCGATGAGGCGGGCGTGGTCCGCACCCGGGTGTACAAGCACTTCGACGACACCGCCGATCTGCAGCGCACCATCGCCGACCGGGCCGCCGAACTGATCACCGAACAGCTCACCCCGTTGTGGGACCCGAGCGCGACGCCCATGCAGATGATCAGCACGGCGGTCGACGCGCACACCGGCTGGCTCGCCGAGCACGGCAACCTCTACCGCTATCTGACCAGGCACTCACAGGCCGGGCGGTACGCCGGCCGCGACGCCGTCGCCGACGTCAAGACGACCATCGCGCGACAGCTCACCCTGCTGTTCGAGCACTACCTGCGCACCTTCGAACTGGACGTCCGGATCGCCGAAACCCTTGCCTTCGGGCTGGTCGGGCTGGTCGACTCCAGTACCGCGCAATGGCTGGAGAACCCCCAGCAGGTTGCTCGCGGCGAGCTCGCCGGCCTGCTCACGCACTGGATCTGGCAGATCCTCGACGGCACACTCCGCGCCGGCGGTGTTGAGCTCGAACCCCATACCCGCCTCGCGGACCAGTCCCGGTCGCCGGTCCCGCCGCCACCGCGCCGGGAATAACCCGTCTCCGGTCGCGACTTGGTCCCGGACATGACCACCACTTCGTTCAACCCGCGCACGCTGCTCGCGCAGAGCCGGCTCGGTGTCCTCGCGACGATCAAATCGGACGGCCGTCCGCAGCTTTCCCCCGTCACGCCTTTCTACGACCAGAAGGCCGGTGTTCTCTACGTTTCGATGCGCGACGGCCTGGCCAAGACGTCGAACCTGCGCCGCGATCCCCGGGCCGCGCTGGAGGTCACCAGCCCCGACGGCTGGGCATGGGCGACCGCCGAAGGCACCGTGGCACTCACCGGGCCGGGAACCGACCCCAACGGCCCCGAAGTCGACGCGCTGGTGGAGTACTACCGCCTCGCCGCCGGCGAGCATCCGGACTGGGACGAGTACCGGTCGGTGATGGTGTCCGACCGCAGGGTGCTCATGACGATGACGGTCGAGCACGTGTACGGCGCCAGAATTCGCTGACTGCTTGGTGTCGAATCCCGGGTGAGCCGTTCGTGGAGTGGGTGAGCGGCCGCCACGAGGGCACCGCCTTGAGCGCAGGGGATTGAGATGTCGTACCCGGAACCCCCGGAACCCCCGGAACCCCCGGAACCCCCGGAACCCCCGGAACCCCCGGAACCCCCGGAACCCATAGCCCGCCGCATGTATGACCTGGTCGAGCCGATCGGTCTGGTGCCCTACCTTGCCGACGGGGCGGACGAGCCCCTGATGTCGCTGGGCCTGCGCAACCAGTGGGACGCCTACTTCGCCGGACGGGCCGCGCCGTTCGGCCGGTCGGTGCCGGCTGAGGTGGTCCACGCGGTGTTCTACAACTTCGCCCCTGGCGAGGTGGCACGCCACCTCCCGCGGGTCTGGGACCTGACCACGCCCGAGGCGGCGCTGGCCGCCCGCGAGCGGGGCTGCGTCGCGGCCCTGCGGCGGATCCTCGGTGAACTCGCCGATGCCCCCGGTGTCGCGCACGCCGGCGACCTCCTGCTGAGGGCGGCGACCAGCGCACCTGTGGAGGGACGACCCCTCTTCGCAGCGCTGCGCGCGCTCCCGGTACCGCAGGGGGCCGTGGCCAGGTTGTGGCACGCGGCCACCCTGCTCCGCGAGCACCGCGGCGACGGCCACACCGTCGCATTGGTGGCCGAGGGCGTCGGCGGGACGGAGGCCCACGTGCTGCACGCCCTGTCCGTTGATATGCCCGCGAAGGAGTTCGGCCGAGTCGGCCATCTCCCTGCCGCGCAGCTGACCGCGGTCGTCGACGGCATGCGCGCCCGCGGTCTCGTCGGCGCCGACGACTGGCTCACCGCCGCCGGCCGGGCCACGAAGGAACGAGTCGAAGCGCTGACCGACCGGCTCGCGGAGGCGCCGTACCACGCCCTGGACCCCAGCGAGCTCGACCTCCTCGTCACCGATCTCGAACCGATCTCAGCCGCCATCCGGCCTGCCTTCCCGTGGTAATCGCCGACTGCAGTCCGAAAGCGGAGGCCGCAGCTTGCTAGCGTCTTGGCTTCGGCGGGACGGTGCGGCAAGGAGGATCGGTGGCCTGGGCGGACCTTTTGCCATCGTGGGTTTCGGTCGAGCAGTGGCTCGCGCGGAACTGGTGGCAGGTTTCCGTCCCGGTCTTCGTGCTGCTCTGCCTTTGGCTGCTCAGGCGAAGTCGTTCCGGCGAGCCGGATCGAACCGAACTGACCATGCCGGCGCCGTTGTCGAGGCGCGCGATCGCGGTGGGCAGCTTGCTGGTGCTGATCGTGGGGGTGGCGGCCGTGACGTTGCTGCTGCGCTTCTACGGCGGTGGTGCGCCGAAGGACCAGCTGGATGCCATCCGGACGGCCGGAACCATTGTGGTGGGAACCGGCGGTGCGGTCGCGTTGTTGCTGACCGCCCGCCGGCAGCGCTCGATGGAACTCACGCTCAAGCACCAGGAGCAGGTCGCCGCCGACACCAGTCAGGACGCGGCGGAGCGGCGCGTCACCGAGCTCTACACCAAAGCCGTGGAGCAGTTGGGTGCCGACAACGCGATGGCGCGCGTCGGTGCCCTTTACGCCCTCGAGCGACTGGCGGAAAGCGCGCCGGAGCAGCGCGACACGGTGATCGAGGTGGTCTGCGCCTACCTGCGCATGCCGTATCAGGCTCAGGACGAGGAATTCGTGCGCGAGCGCCAGGCGCGACTCGCGGCGACCTCGATTCTGCACCGGCACCGCAGCGGGGTCGGTAGCCGGATCTGGGAGACGCGACAGCCCGTCGACCTCAGCGGGGCGAATCTCACGGACGCCGATCTCGGCGGCATCAGGCTGGTCGGCGGAAACCTGATCGACTGCGACCTGGAGCAGGCCGATCTCGGTGGTGCGAATCTGACCAGTGGGTATCTGCTGTACGCGAATCTCAAAGGTGCCTATCTCGACGGTGCCGTTCTGCATCGGGCCACCCTGGAACATGCCTGCCTCGAAGACGCCGAGCTGAGCGGTGCGGTGCTGGTCTGGGCGTCGCTGCGAGGTGCCCAGCTCGGCGGCGCCCGCTGGAGCGGGCAGACCAGATGGCCGCGGGGCCTCCGTGCCCTCGTGCGAGCCGCGTCGACCGAGGGAGTGGACGGCAGCTACCGCATCCAGGCGGGCTGGCGGGTACCGATGAGCCTGGAAGTCGCCGCGGACCGGGACTGAGTGCGGCTGACAGGGCCCGGAAGAACAAGACTGTTTCTCGGTGGGGCCGCCAGGCACGCTGAGGACCGGGGCCTGACACGGAGGATCGGCCCGGATCACCGGTGGATGGGGGCGCGTGTCCTTTGGCAGGCACGGAAATCGAGCGCGAGCAGGACTACCTCACGATGCTGTACGAGCATCTCGACGCGCTGCGGCGTGAAGCAGTGGATCGGCTGGATCGGCTGGCCGCGTTGTCGGCGCGGACCGGCGGGGACGGCACGTTGGATCGGGACCTGGCCCGGACCTGGCAGGTCGGTGAGGTCGCCCGCCTCGACGCGGTGGAGGAGGGACTGTGCTTCGGGCGGCTGGACGAGCAGGACGGCACTCGCGTCTACATCGGGCGGACCGGTTTGTTCCGGGACGACGAGGACGATCCCCTGCTGCTGGACTGGCGTGCGCCCGCCGCCCGGCCCTTCTACACCGCGACCGCCGCGGTTCCGCAGGGCGTGCGGCGCCGGCGACGCATCACCACGCGGGGTCGCCGGGTGGTGGCACTGGACGACGAAGTGCTCGACCCGGCCGGGGCCGATGAAGACGGGCTGATCGGCGAGGCCGCGCTGCTGGCGGCGGTGACCGCCGGGCGCACCGGCCGGATGCGCGACATCGTCTCGACCCTGCAGGCTGAGCAGGACCGGATCGTCCGCTCCGAGCATCCCGGTGTGCTCGTGGTCCAGGGCGGTCCCGGCACCGGCAAGACGGCGGTCGCCCTGCACCGGGTCGCCTACCTGCTCTACACGCACCGGCACCTCGGCGCGCGCGGTGTCCTGGTGGTCGGCCCCAGCCGGATCTTCCTCGACTACATCGGCCAGGTGCTGCCGGGCCTCGGCGAGAACAGCGTGGTGACCGCGACCATCGCGGACCTCTACCCCGGCGTCCGGGACGTTACTGCCGACCGCGCCGAGGCGCCCGAGACCGTCGAGCTGAAGGGCAGGGCGAGCATGGCCACGGTGCTGGCCACCGCCGTCCAAGACCGGGTCACCATCCCCGATGCACCCGTCGAGGTCGAGTTCGAACAGCAGCCGCTGCGGCTCGATCCGGCGGACTGCCACCGCGCGGCGCGTTCGGCCCGGCGGGCCGGGCTGCCGTACAACCAAGCCAGGCTGGTGTTCCACCGCGAACTCGTCGGCGTGCTCGTGCGGCGCCTCGTCGAACGCCTGGAGTCCGTCGTGCTCACCGACACCGGAGAGCCGATTGACGGCGGCGACCCCGGTGGCGCACTCGGCGCGGCCGATCTGCGCGCCCTCGAAGCCGCGGGTTTCATCGTGCACCCGGATGACCTGGGACCTCGCGACCTGCTGGACGAGGCCGACGTAGCGAACCTTCGCGACGCCCTGCTCACCGACGCCGGTGTCCAGGCCGCCCTCGACGATTGGTGGCCGCCGCTGACGCCGCAGCGGTTGCTGAACGAGCTGTACGCCGACCCCGCACAGGTCACCGGGTTGACCGGTGCCCAGCAACGACTGCTGCGACGGGAACCGGGCGGCTGGAGCCCTGCGGACGTGCCGCTGCTGGACGAGGCCGCCGCCCTGCTCGGGCACCGCGACGCCGGGAACACCGCCGGCGGCACGATCGCCGACCGGGCCGCCGCCGATCGGACCTGGACCTTCGGGCACGTTGTCGTGGACGAGGCACAGGAGCTGTCCGAGATGGCCTGGCGGCTGCTGATGCGCCGCTGCCCCAGCCGGTCCATGACCGTGGTCGGTGACCTCGCGCAGACCGGCGACCCGGCCGGCACCTCCTCCTGGGACCGGGTGCTCGGCCCGCACGTTGACGACCGTTGGCGGCTCGTCCCGCTCACCGTCAACTACCGCACGCCGGCCGAGATCATGGCCGCCACCACCGACCTGCTCGCCGCCCATCACCCCGGAATGAGCCCGCCGCACTCCGTCCGCTCAACCGGCGTTCCCCCGTGGCGGCTGCGCACCACCACCGCCGGCCTACCCGCAGCGACCGCCGAGTTCGCCGCGAAAGAGGCCGCCGCGCTCAGCACGGGACGGCTCGCGATCATCGCCCCACGAGCACAGATCGCCACACTGGCGGCGGTGCTCCGCGCGCAGTTTCCCGAGCTGTCGCACGGCACAAACCCGGCGCCGGAGAGCAAGGTCGTGCTGCTCACCGCCGAGCAGGCCAAAGGACTGGAGTTCGATTCGGTGCTGATCGCCGACCCTGCGGCGATACTGACCGGCTCCGCTCGTGGCCACAACGACCTCTACGTCGCGATGACCAGGACCACGCACCGGCTCGGCATCCTGCATCCCGGACCACCACCTGCCGAGCTGGTCACCGTGGCGGAAGTTCACCAGCCCTGAGCGGGTCACAGGGAGCGGAGGTGCGCGCGGATGTTGCCGGCCTCCGGATCGTCCAGCTTGGTGTAGAGCGCCAGCGCGCGTTCCCAGTGGTAGCGGGCCCGCCCGAGATCTCCGGTGGCCCGGTACCCCTTGGCGAGCCCGGTGTGCGCGCCAGCCTGGTCGTCGGAGTCGCCGGTGCCGATGGCGACCTTCAGCGCGGCGGCGTGCTGGGCGCGGGCGTCCACGGCCTGCCCGGTGCCGTAGAGGGCTTCGCCGAGGCCGTTGAGCGCGTGCGCTTCGCCGCGCCGCTCGCCCAGTTCGCGGAACAGTTCCAGCGCCCGCACGTGGTGCTCGATGGCGGCGGGGTAGTGGCCTTGCCGTTCGTCGACGTCGCCGAGGTTGGTCAGTGCGTAAGCCTCTCCGCGTCGCTCGCCGAGTTCCTGGAAGAGAGTCAGCGCCTGCTGGAAATGGCCTGCCGCGGAAAGGTGGTGGCCGAGCCGCATGGACACGTAGCCGAGGTTGAGCAGGGTGTACGCCTCACCGGCCCGGTAGCCGGTGTCCCGGCAGAGCGTGCGGCCCTGCTGCAGGCGTTCGGCGGCGGAAAGGTAATGGCCCTGCCGTTCCTCGATGATGCCGAGGTTGGACAACGCCCGCGCGGCCCCGACCCGGTCGCCGGTCTTGCTGTAGAGCGCCAGCGCCCGCTGCTGGTTCTCCGCGGCGGGCTGGTAGTTGCCGAGCCGCTCGTCGATGATGCCGATGTTGGACAGCGCGTGCGCTTCGCCGACCCGGTCACCGAGTTCCCGGAACAGCGCGAGGGCCTGCCGGAGATGGGTGGCCGCGGCAGGGTAGCGGCCGAGGCGCCAGAAGACGGTGCCGAGATGGCTCAGTGCCTGCGCCCGTTCGGTCCGGTCGCGGGCGGCCCGCAGCGCGTGCCCGTGGATGAGCAGCGCGTTCGGGTAGCTGCCGCCGTCGAGGTAGTGGAACAGGGTGGCGGCGAGCCGGCTGGTGTGGCCCGGCCAGCCGTGGTCGGCCGCGTAGCCGCAGACGATGGTGAGCGTCGGCAGCTCGGCGTCGAGCCAGGCATGCGCTTCGGCGGGGCCGGGCAGGGGCGGGCGGGGCGTTTCGGGTTCCCCGGCCTCGGGCCGGTGTTCGAGCTCGGCCGGATGCAGCAGGTCTATCGCGGCCGTCGCGGTGCCGAGGTAGTGGTCCAGGAGCCGGGTCAGTGCCGCCCGGCGGTCGGCCTCGGGTTCCTCGGCCTGCGCGAGCTGGATCGCGTAGGCGCGCAGCAGGTCGTGCATGCCGTGCCGGCCCGGCGAGGTGGCCTGGCTCAGGTGGGCGCGGCGCAGGATGCCGAGCAGCCGGACGGCTTCGTCGAGCGTGCCGCGCAGCAGCGCGGCGGCGGCGAAGGGATCCAGGTCGGCGCCGGGATGCAGGCCGAACAGGCGGAAGGCGCGCGCGGCGTCGGGCGGCAGGTGCTGGTAGGACCAGGAGAACACCGCGCGCACCGCGGCCCGCTGGTCCCCGCCGGCGTCCAGCAGTTCCAGCCGCCGCCCTCGATCGGCCAGTTCCCCGGCCAGCTCGGACAGGCGGGCGGCTGGCCGCGAGATGGCCAGCTCGGCGGCGACCCGCAGCGCCAGTGGCAGCCGCACGCAGCGTTCCGCCAGCAGCTCGGCGGCCTTGGGCTCGGTCGCCACCCTGGTGTCGATCAGCGTGCCCAGCAGGGCCACCGCGTCCTCCATCGGGAGCAGGTCCAGGTCGATCCGGTGCGCACCGTGCAGCGCGACCAGGCCGGCGAGGCTGTCGCGGCTGGTCACCACGACCGCGCAGTGCGGCGTGCCGGGAAGCAGCGGGCGCACCTGCTCGACCGAGCCCGCGTTGTCCAGCAGCACCAGCATCCGGCGGCCGGAGATCTCCGTCCGGAAGCGCGAGGCGCGGTCCTCCAGCTCCAGCGGGATCTCGTGGTCGGGAACGCCGAGCGCGCCGAGGAAGCTGACGAGCGCCTCGCCGGGGGACATCGGCTGGTCCGGGTCGTAGCCGCGGAGGTTGACGTACAGCTGACCGTCCGGGAAGCGGTCGCGAACCCGGTGACCCCACCGGATCGCCAGCGCGGTCTTGCCAACCCCGGCGGTACCGGAGATGGTGGCGACCACCGTCCCCGGCGCGCCCTCGGCCAGTAGCCGGTCCAAAGTGGACAACTCGCCGGCCCTGCTGGTGAAACCGGGCACGTCCGCGGGAAGCTGAGCGGGTGGCGTCCTGACCCGGTCGGGGATGGTGACCACGGCGGGGCCGCCGCTGTTGCGCAGCAGGGTCGAGTGCGCCGAGTTCAATTCCGGGCCGGGATCCACGCCGAGTTCGTCGACGAGCCGGCGCCGAGCCTCCTGGTAGGTGCTGAACGCCTGCGCGCGGCGCCCGGCGGCCTGGTAGGCCCGGATCAGCCTGGCCTGCGCGGCCTCGTCGAGGGGATGGTCGACGGCGGCTTCTTCGAGCACGGGCAGTGCTTCGGCGGCGGCGCCGGTGGCGATCATCAGCTCGCCATACCTCGCCACGGCGGTGAACCGTTCCTCCGCCAGTGCGACCACTTTCGGATGCGTGGCGAGGAAGGGCACATCGGCCAGCGGGCGGCCTTCCCACATCCGGAGCGCGGTGCTGAGCAGGTCCGCTGCGCCGGCGAGGTCACCGGCATGGCGGGCCCCGTTCGCCCGGTCGACGAGATCGCGGAAGCCGACGAGATCGAGTTCCCCGGCGGCGACCCGCAACGCGTACCCGTCGCCGAGCTGAGGCAGGACAGCACTTTTGGTATGCGGTCTCCGGCCTGGTTCGAGCAGCCGGCGCAGGTGCTTCACCCTGGTCTGGATGACGTTGACCGCGGTGGACGGCGGGCGGTCGCCCCACAGCGCGTCGACGAGGTCGCCGCGGGACAGCGGCCTGCCGCAGCTCAGCGCGAGCAGGCCCAGCACCGCTCGCTGACCGGTCGGGCCCAGCGCCACCTCTTCCGTGCTGTGCCACGCCCGCACCGGGCCGAGAACCTGGACCCGCACTCGCCACCTCCGACCGCCCGCTCGGATTGCCCGGCGCCTGTGTCCAGTCCCCATCCAGTTTTCGGCCAGTCGCTTTGCGCACTCTGTTCGCCGAAGGTATCCGGGGGTCAGCGGAGTGGCAAGAAAAAACCGGCCGCTGCGCTGTTCAGACGCCCCGGCACCGCCATTAGAAGGAGAGGGAGAATGATTCGATCTTCACGGGCACGGCTGGCCGCGATGGCCGCCGGGCTGCTCGTGCTCGCCGGCGCCACCGCGGCCCGAGCCGCCGCGGCGGACCCTGCCGCGGCGGTACCGGAGACGGCCGCGAGCCCGGTCTGCGTGGACCCGATCACCGGTGTGCCGTTCCTGCCGTCCTGGTACGGCACGACCAGCGACGACTATCTATGGGCACAGGCCGGCGCCGTGCTCTACGCCGATTCGGGCGACGACATGGCGATCACCGACCTGGTCGGCAGCCGCGCGGTGGCCTGCCTCGGGGACGGCGCGGATACCTTGGGAAACAGCGATCCCGCGCAGTATTCGCAGGGAGCCTTCGGGGTTCGCGGCGGGGCGGGAACCGACAACCTCACCGGCGGCACCGGGAACGACGTGCTGACCGGTGACGAGGGCAACGACACCCTGGTGGGCGGGCCGGGCCGGGACACCGTCAACGGCGGACCGGGCATCGACCGCTGCGACGGTGAGGTCAAGATCGACTGCGAGCTGCCGTTCGGCTGAGCGGACGCGAGCGGACCAAAAAGACGACCCATTCTTCCGGGTCGTCTTTTTGCCGTCCGCGGCAATCGCGGCGCGCTCCCATTCAGTTGTCGTCCAATTTATTTTCAGGCGACCGCGTCATTCTCTGGCGGTAAGGTATTTCGGCTCATCGCAAGGGAGTGCATGATGACCCGTTTCTCCGCCAACCGTTCGATCGCCGCGCTGGCCGGTGCGCTGGCGCTGGCCGGCGCCGTGGCCGCCGCACCCGCCGTCGCGGCTGAGTCGCCCGCCGCCGATGCCCAGTCCACGACCTGCGTCGACCCGCGCAACGGCGTGCCCTTCCTCGCGTCCTGGCTGGGGACCCAGGGGGGCGACATCCTGTGGCTGCAGCCGGGCGCCGCCGTGGCCGCGCTGGGCGGCGCCGACCTGGTGCTCACCAACCTGGCCGACCCCAGCGCCGTCGCCTGCCTCGGCAACGGGGGAGACACCTTCGGCAACAGCGACCTGCAGCAGGTGTCCCGCGGTTCGTTCGGGGTGAACGGCGGCAACGGCAACGACACGATCATGGGCGGGGACGGCAACGACTACCTCGCCGGTGACCGCGGCCAGTTCGGGGAGCCGGACGTGCCGGGCGTCGGTGGGAACGACACCCTGGTCGGCGGCCCCGGTATGGACACCGCCGACGGCGGCCCCGGGATCGACCGGTGCGACGCCGAGATCGAGATCAACTGCGAGCTTTGACCCTGGGGGTTTCCACGGGCCGGGTGTTTCGGCACCCGGTCCGCGGAACTCACGCGTGGGTACCGCCGTCGATGCGGATTTCGGTGCCCGTGATGAACTTGCCGTCCTCCGATGCGAGCATGGCCACCACCCCGGCCACGGTCTCCGGTTCGGCGAAGCCCTCACCGATGGCGGGCAGCAGCTTCGTGAACAGCGACCAGTCGACGTCCTGCGGCACGAACTCGGTGAAGTGGTTGGTGATGCCGCTGGAGACGCTGCCCGGCTTGACCGACACCGCGCGCAGGCCCTGGCGCGAGTACTCCAGCGCGATGGCGTGGGTGAACGCTTCGACCGCGCCCTTGCTGGCCGAGTAGGCCGCCAGGAACGGGTGCGCGAAGCTGGCCGAAGTGGAGCTGAAGTTCACGATCACGCCGTGGCCGCTGTCGAGCAGCGCGGGCAGGGCGGCCCGGGTGACCAGGAAGGTGCCGGTCGCGTTGACCGCGAGGATGCGGTTCCACAGTTCCAGCGAGAACTCGTGCGTGTGCCCGCCGCGGAGCATGCCGGCCGCGTTGACCAGCACGTCCAGGCCGCCCAGCCGGTCGATGGCGTCGCCGACGACCGCACCGACCGCCTGCTCGTCGGCGATGTCGAGTTCACCGGTCGTCAGCCGTTCGCCGGTGCCGGCCCGGCCGGCGAGTTCGGCGGTCTCTTCGAGGCCATCGGCGGCCACGTCGGCGGTGACCACGGTGGCGCCCTCGGCGAGCAGGCGCAGGACGGTGGCCCTGCCGATGCCCGAAGCCCCGCCGGTGACCAGCACCCGGCGGCCGGTGAATCGGTCCATCTGCGCTCCTTGGTTCGTCCGGTCCGTCATACCGCAGTCCTGCCGAGCTCGATCAGCCGGGCCAGTGTTCCGGGTGGGATGGCGAGGCCGCCGAAGTTCAGGAACTGCCGCAGGGGCATCGAGCCTGCCATCCGCAGCAGGTCTTCGCCTGCAGTGCCATCAGTGCCGTCGGCGAGGTGCTGGGTGATGGCGGGCCCGGCGACGGGGTGGGTGAACCACTCTTCGACCGTGGAGTCGAGGGAAAGGACCCAGGTGATGGTGTCCCCGGTCAGTGTCACGGTCCGTTCGGCGGCGATCTCCGCCGCGCTGTGTCCTATTTGGACTGTGTAGTCGCCAGGAGCAACCACCCAGCGGGAGAGCTCGACGTCGTAGTAGCCGAAAGCGCGGCGGCCGAGTGCCAGCTCGACCTCGCGCGACTCTCCTGGTTGGACGGTGACCTTGGTGAACGCCCGAAGCTCACGGGCCGGACGCCGGACCGGCCCCGCGGTGGTGGCGACGTAGACCTGCACCACGTGCTTACCGGCTCGTTGCCCGGTGTTGGTCACGGTCAGCGAGACGGTGGCGGTGTCGTCGCCGGTGGGCGCGACGGACAGGTCGTCGGTGCGGAAGCCGGTATAGCTCAGCCCGTGGCCGAACGGGTAGCGGACGGGCACCTCGCAGGTTTCGTAGTAGCGGTAACCCACCATGACGCCCTCGCCGTAGCGGACGTGTCCCTGCTCACCGGGGAAGTTGAGGTAGCTGGGATTGTCCTGCAGGCGCAGCGGGATGCTTTCGGCCAGCCGGCCCGACGGGCAGGTCACGCCGAAGAGCAGATCCGCGAGCGCGCCACCGCCGGCCTGGCCGAGCAGCCAGCCGTCGAGGATCGCGTCCACCTCGTCGTGCCAGCCTTCCAGGGAGAGCACGCCGCCGTGGGAGAGCACGACGACCGTGCGCTCGCTGGCGGCCGCGACCGCGCGGATGGCCCGCACCTGATCCGCGGGCAGCGCGATGGCCGTCCGGTCGAAGCCTTCGGACTCGTCCTTTTCGCTCAGTCCGGCGAATACGACGGCGATATCGGCCTTCGTGGCGACAGCGGCCGCGTCCTCCGCGAGTCGCCGCTCATGGCCGGATCCGTCCAGGGTGAACCCGGGCGCGTAGGTCACGGATGTGCCGATGGCCCGGATCGCGTCCAGCGCGGTGTCCACTTTGGTCGGATTGATGTGTGAGCTGCCGCCGCCCTGATACCGAGGACTCGCGGCGAACTCGCCGATCACGGCGATCCGCGCGTCCGTCCGCAGCGGCAGGGTGGCGTGTTCGTTGCGCAGCAGTACCGCGCAGTCCGCGGCGAGTTCCCTGGCCAGCGAGTGGTGCGCGGCCGCCTGGATCTCCCCGGCCGGTGCCGCGGCCAGTCCGGTGAGTGCGAGCACGCGGCGGACCGACCGGTCCACCACCGCTTCGTCCAGTTCGCCCCGGCGGACGGCGTGCACGATCTCTTCGTCGGTGCGCCCGCCGCTGCCGGGCATCTCGAGGTCGAGCCCGGCGACCAGCGCGGCCACCCGGTCACCGACCGCGCCCCAGTCCGACACCACCGCACCACGGAAGCCCCATTCGTCGCGCAGGACTTCGGTGAGCAGCCGGTGGTGCTGCGCGGCCTTCACCCCGTTCACGCGGTTGTAGGAGCACATGACCGTCGCCGGGTCCGCCTCCGTGACCACTCGTTCGAAGGCCGGCAGGTAGATCTCCCGCAGCGTGCGCTCGTCCACGTCGGCGCTGACCCGCATCCGGTCGGTCTCCTGGTTGTTCGCGGCGAAGTGCTTCACCGACGCGCCAACGCCTTCAGCCTGCATGGCCCGCACGTGCGCGGCGCCGAGCACCCCGGACAGCAGCGGGTCTTCCGAGTAGTACTCGAAGTTGCGCCCGCACAACGGCGACCGCTTGATGTTCACGCCGGGCCCGAGCACCACGTCGACCCCGAGGGCACGTGCTTCGCGGCCGATCGCGGCGCCGGCACTGGCCGCGACCTCGGCGTCCCAGCTCGAACCGACGGCCGCCGCGGGCGGGAAGCAGGTGGCGGGCAGGCTGTCGTGGATGCCGAGGTGGTCGTCCGCGCCGGCTTGGCGGCGCAGGCCGTGCGGGCCGTCGGTGAGCACGATCGAGGGGACGCCGGCCGTCTCCAGCGGCTTGGTGCTCCAGAAGTCCCGCCCGGACAGCAGCGACGCCTTCTGCTCGAGGGTGAGGTCGGCAAGGTCCGGCATGTGGCTGTTCCTTCCTGGATGGAGATCGCCTCAGGATTCTCACCCGCCGGAGAGCGTGTCGCCGGTTGAAGACGAGCCCGGTCCGGCCGGTACCGGAGGCAGTTCGAAGGCAGCCGGCCCGAGCGGCGTTGCCCCGAGTGGGTGCCGCCGGGTGATCCTTAACCGTGAGGCTTGCGCCGGTGCGGAGGACAGGCCCGTTCGGAATGCTGATCCGAGAAGGAGAGCACGAATGACCGTCCCCGCACCTCGCTCCGCCCCAGGCTGCCAGCCGGCACCATCGGCGCCGGTCGGCAACTACCTCACCAGCCAATTCCGGCCGGGGATCAGCCCGGACGGCCAGTACGTGGTGCTGCCGAGGGCGGTCCTCGAGCGGCTCCCGCGGCGGTTGCAGCACCTGGTCGTCGACGTGCTGAACGCGGTGCACGCCCAGATGCCGGTCGAAACCACGCCGGTGTACCGGGTAGGGCCGTCCGCGTGGTTCGAGATCGACGGCCTCGACGAGGAACGGCTGCAGGAAGCCGGCATCATCGTCGAGTTCGAGGCCGATGGCGAACTGGTCTACCGCGACCTCCGCACCGGGCACTGCCTGACCGAGGACGAACGGCACCTCTGCGTGCTGCTCGACACGCCCGATCCGTTGTCGCAGGGCGTCCCGGAACGCTGCTGACGCGGCGTTAGGCCGGTTCGCAGAGCGTGCGCACGGTGCGCAGCTCGTCCTGGACGATCGCCATCTGCCGGGCGACCGCGTCTTCGGGCACGTCGCCGGGGAAGAAGAGCGTGAACTGGTACTCGCTGCCGTCGCCGTTGGGCAGCACCCGGGTGAACGCGCCGAGGCGCGGGTCCGCGGCGGCGAGCAGGTCGACCGTGCCGTGCTCGCGGGAGACGCGCACGGTGATGCGCGTTTCCCCTTCGCCGTTGTCGACGAGCCAGTCGTCACCGTCGGGACGGACGGCACGGGCTACCCCGGGAGCCCAGCGGGGCAGGTTGTGCGGGTCGGCCACGAGGTCGAGGACGGCCTCCGGCGGGGCGTCGATCGAGGTCGTCCGCGTTTCGGCGCGTGAGCTTGATTTAGTAGGCATATGTAGATCGTACGCTGATGCGTACGAGTTTGTCACTCTACGATCCGGGCATGGAACGTGAGGATCTCGGCGCGCTGCTCGCGCGCATCACGCGCCGGCTGATCGACGCGGAGCGACCGCTGCTGAGCAGGCACGGGCTCTCGATGTGGGCCTACAGCGCGCTTTCCCGGCTCGCTCAGCAGCCGGCGGCCACGCAGCAGGCCCTCGCCGGCGCGATCGGCTACGACAAGACGCGGCTGATCGCGCTGCTCGACGGGCTGGAGGAGGACGGGCTGATCGTCCGCGAGCCGGACCCCGCCGACCGACGGGCGCACACCGTCCGCCTGACCGAGGCCGGCGAGGCCCGCCACGCCGCTGTCCAGGCCGACATCCGCGCGATGGAAGACCAGCTGCTGGGCGAGCTGACCGCGGCCGAGAAGCGTGCCCTGCTCGGCACGCTGTCCCGGCTCGCCAGGGAGTAAGGCGTCTACGGCTGCGCCGGGCCGAACGGCGCTTCCGGGGTGTCGAGGACGCGCAGCCAGGAGCCGTCCGGCTGACGTCGTACCACCTGAACCCAGCCGGCGGTGTTGTCCGGCGGGCGGGTCGAGGTGATGGCGAGGTCGCCGTTGCGCACGGTCGGCAGCAGGGGCTGCGGTTCGATCCGGCCGGGGCGGGCGACCAGCTGGGTGAACACCTCGCGCATCGCGTCGTGGCCGATCGTGCGCGCCCCGGGCGGGAAGGCGATCATCGCGTCCGGCTCGTACAGCGCCACCATTCCTTCGACGTCACCTGCGTTGACTCGCTCGACGAACAGCCGGGTCAGATCCTCCGGTTCGGCTGCCTGCTCGCGGGTGGTGGTCATCAAAGCTCCTCTCGTAGGATTCCAGTCTGCACCGAAAAGCCGGGCCCGTGCCGGGGCGCCGAGCTTTGAGTCCACTGTGGATAGTCAGGGGGAGGTGGCGCTGGGTGTCGAACCTGTCCAACGTGAACCCACATTAGCACGCACAAAACAACACCGAATCATTGTGAAGTGCAGATCCGACCGGTAACGTTCGCCGAGGGACCCACCGTCGGGAGGTGTTCGTGTACGCCGAGGAACGGCATTGGACGATCCTGGAGCAGGCACGGAAGAACGGCCGAGTCGACGTCGCGGTGCTCGCCTCCCAGTTCGAGATCACCACCGAAACGGTGCGCCGCGACCTGACCGCGCTGGAGCGGCGCGGTGAGCTGCGCCGGGTGCACGGCGGTGCGATTCCGATGGAGCGCATGGGTTTCGAACCCGGTGTGTCGGCGCGCGAGTCGGTGATGATCGCGGAGAAGACCCGGATCGCCAAGGCCGCGCTGGAACTGGTGCCGGAGGAGGGCGCGATCCTGCTCGACGCCGGCACCACGGTGGCCAGGCTGGCGCAGATCCTGCCGGTGGACCGCGAGCTGACCGTGGTCACCCACTCGCTGACCACCGCCTTTGCGCTGGGCGGCCGCGGCAACATCACGCTGATGCTGGTCGGCGGCAGGCTGCGCGGGCGCACCCTGGCCGCGGTGGACAGCTGGGCGCTGCACGCGCTCAACGACATCTACGTGGACGTCGCCTTCATGGCGACCAACGGGCTTTCCCTGGAACGCGGCCTCACCACGCCGGACACCGCGGAGGCGATGGTGAAGCGGGCGGCGATCGCGGCGGCCCGGCGCACCATCGTGCTCGCCGACCACACCAAGGTCGGCAACGACCACTTCGCCAGGTTCGGCGAGCTCGCCGAGGTGGACACGTTGATCACCGACGAGGGCGTGGACAGCCAGGTGGCGGAGGAGATCCGCCGCGCCGGCACGCAGGTGGTCACCGCCTGAACCGCTTGAGCGGTCCCGAACAGCTCGCGGCGGCGGGCGGGCCGGAGCCCGTACGATCGCGTCACCGGACCCGTGGCCAGGGGTGCGTGAGCTGAGAGGAGCCGGGAATGAACCTTCGCCGCGATTTGGCGGCCGGAGCTTCCGCTGACCTGGCCGGACGGGATCCGGAACTGTCCACAGTGGTCGATTTCGCGCGTGCCGCGGCGGCGGGCGCCGGACAGGCGGTGCTGCTCCGCGGCCCGGCCGGGATCGGCAAGACCAAGCTGGTCGCCACCGCACTGGACGAGCTGGACGCCGTCGCGGCCGTCACGCTTTCGGCGCGCTGCCCGGAAGACGGCGCCACCGCCTACGGTGCGGTGCGTTCGCTGTTCGACCCGCTGCACCTCACCGAGAACGGCGAATCCGCCGCCGGACTGCTCAGCGGCAGCGCCCGGCTCGCCCTGCCCGCGCTGGTGCCCGGCCGGCTCGCCGAGCCCGCCACCGCCAGCACCTACTCGGTGATGCACGGCCTGCACTGGCTGACCGCCGGCCTTACCGCCGAAGGGCTGGTCGTGCTGGCCGTTGACGACGTCCAGTGGTGCGACGAGGCCTCCCTGCGCTGGCTGGGATTCCTGTTGCGGCGCGCGGAGAACCTGCCGCTGCTGATCCTGCTGACCCAGCGCACCGGAAGCGAACTGCCCGCTGCCGCGGCGCTGGAGGAGATCGCCGGCCTGCCCAACTGCCGCACCATCGACCTGCCGCCGCTCACCGTGGACGCGGTCGGCGAGCTGCTCGGCTTGGCGCTGGCCGCGGTGCCGGACCGGCTGTTCGCCGAGAAATGCGGCGAGGTGACCGGCGGGAACCCGTTCCTGCTGGAGCAGGTGGTGGGCACGCTGCGCCGGACCGGGACCGCGCCGGAGCGGCGGAACCTGGAGGTGCTGGACGAACTCGGCCGCACCACGGTGGCGAAGTCCGTGCTGGGCAGGCTGCCGGGGGAGGCGCACGCGGTGGCGCGCGCGATCGCGGTGCTCGGCGGCGAGCAGATCGACACGGTGGCGGCGCTGGCCCGCACCCATCTGTGGGCGACCGAGTCCGCGGTGCGTGCCCTGCGCACCAACGACCTGCTCGCCGGGAACGGGCTCGGCTTCGGGCACGACCTGATCCGCCAGGCGGTGCTGGACGAGATCCCGCCCGCCGAGCTGGCCGCGTTGCGGGAACGGGCCGCCACCCTGCTCAACGACGCGGGCCGGACGGCCGAGGAGGTGTCCGTGCAGCTGCTCCTGCTGCCCGGCCCGCCGCAGCCGTGGATGACCGATGTACTGCGCGACGCGGCGGTGAGCGCGGAAAGCCGGGGCGCGCCCGCGGTGGCCGCCAGATATCTGGCGAAGGTGCTCGAAGTCGACCGGGACGATCCGAAGGTGCTGGTGCGGGTCGCTCGCGTGCTGGCCCAGGTCGACCCCGGGGCGGCGCTGCGCCATCTGGAACGGGCGCTCGACGTCGTGCGCGATCCCCGCACCAGGGTGGAGATCGCTGTGCAGTACGGGCTCACCTCGCTCACCGCGCAGAACTGCCTGCGTGCCTACGAACTCCTCGGCACCACCATCGACGAGCTGAACGAGGAGCTCGGCGACCGGCCGAGCGAGGTCGACCGGGCGCTGCGCATGCTGGCCGAGGCCACCCTGGTGACGGTCGGCATGGACGAGAAGTCCACCGTCGGCAAGGTGGGCGCGCGCTTCCGCGACCGGACCCCGCCGCCAGGGGATACCGCGGAGGAGCGCCAGATGCTGGCCATGCTGGCCGCACTCGGCGCGCTGGAGGCAAAGCCGGCCGCGTTGGTCGCCGAACAGGCCCTGCACGTGCTGCGCATCGGGGACGTCTCGGTCGGCGGCTGGGCGCTGCTCGGCGCGACCCTTCCGCTCTACCTCGCGGACCAGAACGAGCCGGCGCTGACCGCGCTGAACCAGCTGATCGCGCACGCGCAGGAACGAGGGGAGGCGTGGACGTACTGGCTGACCGCGAGCACGCGGTCGATGGCCTGGCTGTGGACCGGCAACCTCGGCGAGGCGCTGTCGGACGCGCAGTCCTCCTACGACGTGGTCACCCAGGAGCGGTGGGCCGGCCATGCCACCATGCCGCAGACCGCGCTGGCCACCGTGCTGGTGCACCAGGGCGAGGCCGTCCGCGCCGAGGAGATCTTGGACGGCATCGTCCGCCCCCGCTTCGACCAGTTCAGCCTGGAGTACCACTGGTTCCTGATGGCACGAGCCAAGGCGAGGCTGGCGCTGGGCGACCCCGAAGGCGCGCTGCGGCAGTTCCGGCGGTGTGGCGAGAGCCTGCGGGAAGGCGGGATCGCCTGCCCGGTGCTGGCCCCGTGGTGGTTCGACGCGGCCTGCCTGCTGGCCGAGCTGGGCAGGTTCGAAGAGGGCTGGGAGATCGCCGATGCCAATACGGAACCGGCCGAGCGGTGGGGCACGGCCAGGGCGGTCGGCATGGCGCGGACCGCGCGCGGGATGCTCACCGGCGGCAAGGCGGGGGTGGCGCTGCTGACCGAGGGGGCCGAGACGCTGGCCGCGTCCCCGGCCAAACTGGAACAGGCGAGGGTGGAGTACTACCTCGGCTGTGCCTTGCTGCGGGCCGGCGACGCGGAGGCCGCGCGGGACCGGTTGCGCCGGTCGATCGATCTCGCCGTGCTCAGCCGGGACCGCCGGCAGGTCGATCTTTCCCTTGCCGCCCTTGGTGCGGCGGGCGGCCGGATGCGCAGGGGCACCAGTTCGCCGTCGGACGCGCTGACCGGCAGCGAGCGGCGCGTGGCGGCCAGGGCGGCGGCGGGCGCGACCAACCGGGAGATCGCCGAGTCGCTCTTCCTCACCGTGCGCACCGTGGAACTGCACCTGACCAGCGCCTACCGCAAGCTCGGCGTGAAGGGCCGGGCGGAGTTGGCCGGCTCGTTGGGCGAGAACGCCTCCTGACCGGCGACGGGTCTGTGAATTGTTGGTTACCGGTGGGCTTCTTGTTGGCTTCCGGCCAGGTACCGGGTTGTCAATCTTTCACCTGAACGCTCGGTCGAATGCGCCCGAGCGGCGTCATTGATACGCTCGGTGCCGACATCGTTCCTGTGCTTCACCATTTCGTGCGACGGGAGGTTTGGTGCCTCATCAGCCTCCTGTGCTGCGAAAACCCTTGTCAGGCAAGAGTTTCATGGCACGTTCGACGCTCGGTCTGCCAGTATGCGCGGCGGATGGAGTAACGGAGAGCGAAATATTGCCGGCGATCTTGCGGGGTGGATCAGGTCTGAATTTCGTTCATCTTTGTTTCGGGTATCCGGGTTAGCGGCGGGCACCGTGGATGTCTCCGATAGAACGCGTCCGGGCGGCCCGGTGCAGGCCAGACCGTTCGAAGGTGATGGCCCCGGCTCATTCCTGGTCGGCCGGGACGCGGAGCTGTGCCTGCTTGGTTTCATGGTGGAGGAGCTGAAGAAGGGCCGTTCCGGCTTGCTGACCGTGACCGGCGCTGCCGGCGCCGGCCGCAGCACGCTGCTGCGGGCGGCCGTCGCGCTGGCCCGGCGAGCCGGGGTGGCCACCGGGCTGGTCCGCTGTTCGCCGCTCGAAACGGAGATCCCGTTCAGCACGGTCTCCCAGCTGGTGGCCGTGCTGGGCCCGCCGGAGCAGCTGCCCGTGCTCAGCCTGGCGATGTGCGAGCAGCCCGGCGAGGATTGCGCCGACCCGGAGTCCTCGATTTCGTTGCCGTACGAGGCATTCTCCGCGATCGTGCGGGACGCCCCGCTGCTGCTGGCGGTGGACGACGGCCAGTGGGCGGATCCCTGGTCGCACCGTTGGCTGCAGGCCATGGCGCGGCGCGCGGACCATCTGCCCGTGCTGCTGATCCGCGCGGTCCGCGACGGCGCGCTGCCCGGCCCGATGCGCGAGGCGCCCGGCTGGGGCCTGCTGGACGAGGCCTACCCGGTGGCGCCCCGCGAGCTGCGCCTCGGCCCGCTCGGTGCCGAGGAGGTTTCGGCGCTGCTCGACGCGGAAGGGCCGGGCGCGGTCGCCCCCGAGTTCGCCGCCGCCGCGGTACGGGCCACCGGCGGCAACCCGGCCGTGCTGCGTGCGGCGCTCGGCCGGTTCGCCGCCGCCGGGCTGCCGTTCGGCGCCGACGAGGTGCCCGAGTTGTTGCGCCGCGCGGAACAGGCGGTGGTGGCCAGGACCGGCCGGATCCTGCGCGGGCTGCCACCGGAGGCGGTCGAGCTGTTGCGGGTGCTCACCTTGTGCGGCCCCGAGTTCGACTTCGACCTGGTTCGGGCGGTGGCCGGGCTGCCGCGTCCGGCCGCGGACGCCGCGATGGATCTGCTGGTGCGGCTCGACCTCGCCGAGGGCGGCGAGTCGCCCCGGTGCGCCGGCGCCGCGGTGGCCGCCGGGGTGCGGGCCGAGCTGGACGCCGCCGAACGCGAACGGCTGTGCACGCGGGCGGCGGAACTGGGCCATCTTGGCGGAGTCGGCTCCAGCGCGCTGGCCGAACTGCTGCTGGAAACGCCGCCGGTGGGCGAGGACTGGGCGGTGCGCGTGCTCACCGAAGCGGCCGGGCGGCATGCCGATGCGCAGCGGTATGAGCGGGCCGCCGCACTGGTCCGCCGCGCGCTGGCGGAACCGGTGACCTCCACCGAACAGCAACGGCTGCGCGTCGACCTGGCGGCGGTCGAGGTCGGGCACGCCCCGGCGGCCAGCGACAGCCGGTTGCGCCAGGTGCTGGCCGAACCAGGTGCCGGTACGCCGCGGCTGCTGGTCCGTGCCGCGGACCTGCTGGTGTGCCGCGGTGACACCGACGCCGCGCGGCTGGCCATCGCCGAAGTCTGTGCCAACGAGGACGCAAGCGAGGAAACCGCCACGCTGAGCGCGCTCGGCTGGCTGGCCGATGAGGAATGCGCGACCGAGCCGGACATCCCGCTGTCGCCGTTGCCACCGCTGCCCGCCGAGCCCGCCGGTCCCGCGCAGGCGGGAGCGCTGGCCTGGTCACTGGTGCTCGAGGGCACGCGGCCGGACCGGGCCCGCCGGTTCGCGCGGGTCGCGCTCGCCGTCCGCGACGACGACGCGCCGTTGGGGCCGCGGATCGCGGCCAGCGGCGCGCTGATCTTCACCGGCGACGTGGCCGAGGGCATCGCCGGGCGGGACGCGGTCATCTTCGACGCGAGGCGCCGCGGTGCGCGGGCCGCCGCGGCGCAGACCCTGGTGCACCGGGCCGCGGTGATCATGCGCGCCGGTCGCTGGGACGAGGCCGCGGCCGATCTGGCCGCGGCCGCCGCGGAACTGCCGCTGTCCAGCTGGCATCCCGCGATGCTGCCCCGCTACCTGATGATCGAGATCTTGCTGAACCTGCACCGGGGCCGGATCGAGCTGGCGGAGGAGGTCGCCGACGCCGAACTGCCGCTCGGGGCCGAGCGCGGCATCGCGTGGGGATTTCTGCTCTACGCCAAGGGAGAGCTGCGGCTGGCCACCGGCGATGCCGCCGCCGCGCTGCGGTTGTTCCAGGAGTGCGGGCGGATCCTGCGGGCCAAGCGGTGGCTCAACCCGGCGGTGCAGCCGTGGCGGATCAAGGCCGCGGTGGCGCACGCACGGCTCGGCGACCTGGCCGCGGCCCGCCGGATGGCCGGTGCCGAGCTGGAGCTGGCGCGGCGGTGGGATGTGCCCGGGGTTTTCGCCGGCCTGCACCAGCCGGTGCTGGCCGCGCTCGCCGAAGCCGGGGTGGAGCTCGATCCGGACGACGTGCTGCCCGAGCGCTCGGGCACGCTGTCCGAGCCGGAGCAGCAGGTCGCCGCGCTCGCCGTCCGGGGACTGTCCAATCGCGACATCGCCGACCGGCTGTCGGTGGCAGTGCGGACCGTGGAACTGCGGCTGACCAAGGTCTACCGGAAGCTCGGTGTCGAAGGACGCGCGGAACTGCCTGCCGGTCTGGCTTCGCAGGGCTGGCAGGGATGAGATGGTACTGCTGGAGCGGGAGTTCGAACTGGCGCAACTGGACGGAGTGGTCCGCGACGTCGAGGCGGGCGCCGGCGCGCTGGTGCTGATCAGCGGGCCGCGGGGGACCGGCCGGTCGGTGCTGTTACGTGAGCTGGGCGAGGTGGCCAGGACCGGTGGTGCGGAGGTGCTGCTGGCGAGCGGGGCGTTGAGCGAGCGCGGGTTCCGCTTCGGCGTGCTGAGCCGGTTGCTGGAGCCCCTGCTGTTCGGGCCGTGGGCGCCGGGGGAGCAGGGGGTACAGCCGGACCTGTTGGCGCCCTTGCTCTCGGATGCCGGCGGCACCGGCAGCGCGGTGCCGAGAGAGCTGTTGCACGGGCTGCACGCCCTGCTGGCCGGACGCAGTGCGGCCAGGATGGTGGCGCTACTGGTGGACGACCTGCAATGGGCCGACGACGCGTCCTTGCGCTGCCTCGCGTACCTGGTCACCCGGCTGAACGGGATGCGGGTGCTGATCGGTGCCGTGTTCACCGATGGCGCGGTGCGCAGCCGCACCCAGCTCGCCCGTGAGTTCACCGGCGGTGCCGCGCACGAGCTGCGCAGCAGACGGCTTTCCCTCGCGGCGAGCAGGACGCTGGTGCACGAACGGTTCGGCGAAGGGGTCGAAGACGAGTTCGCGCTGGCCTGCCACGAGGTGACCGCGGGCAACCCGCGCGACCTGACCTCCTTGCTTCGGCGGGCGGAATCGACCCGGCTGGCGCCGGTCGCCGCCTCGGTGCCGGAGATCCGCTCGCTGGGTGAGGCCGACCGCCGGGAAAGGCTGGCTTCGGTGCTGGGCGGCAACCCGGCGGCGGCGGACCTGGCCAAGGCCGTGGTGGTGCTCGGCGAGCGGGCGCACCCACGGGTGGCGGAACGGCTGTCCGGGCTCGATCCGGCCGGCCACGGCCAGGCACGGCAGGTGCTCGAAGACGGCTGGCTCTCCGTCGAGCCGCAACGGATCGGCCTGACCGACCAGGATCTGGTGTCGGTGGTCGAGGACTCGATGAGCGCCGCGGAGAGCGAGTCGCTGCATCAGCGCGCGGCGACCCTGCTGCACGGGTACGGGTACGAGCCCGAAGACGTTGCCGCGCAACTGCTTCTGGTCAACTCGCGGCTCGAGCGGTGGGCGATCGACCAGCTGCGGGTTGCCGCGGACGCGGCCAGGCTGCGCGCTGCCCCGGAGACCGCGGCCCGGTATCTCCGTCGCGCGTTGATGGACACCGATCCCGCTGGCGCGCCGAGGGCGAAGCTGCTCACCGAGCTCGCCGCGGTCGAGCTCGGCTTCGACCAGCGCTCGGCGATCCGGCACATCACCCAGGCCGTCCCGTTGCTGCCCACGGTGCTGGCGCGGGCGGCGGTGCTGGCCAGGCTGCCGCTGGCCGTGGCCTCCTCCGCGCCCGCGATCGTGGACCTGGTCCGCGCGGTCGCCGGGGAACTGGGCGACCCGTACGAGCGGCCGGCCGGTCCGGAACGGGAGTTCATCCTGAGCCTGGAGGCGCGGCTGCGCTATGCCGGGATCGAGGACCCGGTCAGGCAGGCCGCGGCGGTCGCCCGGTTGGCCGCGCTGGCGGAGGGCTGGCCGTCCGCGGCCAGCGCGGCCGAACGCGAGTTGGCGGTGGTGCTGCTGCAGGCCGCGACGGTCACCGGCCGGATGTCCGCGGACCGGGTCGCCGCGCTGGGCGGGGCGATCCTCGAACAGGAGCCCGCCAGCTCGCTCCGGGTCCGCTCGGTGCTGCAGTTCCTGCCGTTCACCCTGGTCGCCGCGGATTCGCTGGACGGACTGGGGTCCTGGCTGGAAATCGCATGGGAGCACGCGCGCCGCCGTCGCGATCCGGACACCGAGGCGTTGATCGAGGCCGGGCGCGCGGTGCTGCTGCTGGGCCTCGGCAGACCGGCGGAGGCGCGGAACAGCGCGGTGCGCGCGTTCGATCTCGCCGGTGCGACACCGGACTCGCAGGTGCTGCCCACGATCGTGGTCGGTGTGGTGGCGGGGCAGCTCGGGGACGCCGAGCTGGCCGACCGCGTGCTCGCCCTGCGTCCCGGGACGGGCGGCCTCGGCCTGTTCGCGGTGCAGCGGCTGCTGCGCGGCTCGCTGGCTGCCCGGCGCGGTGAACTCGACCTGGCACTCGCGCAGTTCCTGGACTGCGGACGCCGGATGGAGCAGGCCGGCTGGTCGAACTCCGGGGTCTACTCGTGGCGCACGTCCGCGGCGATGGTGCAGCACCAGCTCGGCAATACCGGTGAAGCGAGAAGGCTGGCCGAGGAGGAGTACGAGGTGGCGAAGGCGTGGGGCGCGCCGACCGCACTCGGCCGCTCGCTGCGGGTGCGCGGAACGGTCACCGGCGGGGAGCAGTCCACCGAACTGTTTCGGGAGTCGGTACGGGTGCTGCGGCGCTCGCCGAACCAGTTGGAGCTCGGCCAGTCGCTGATCGGCCTCGGCGCCAGGGTGGAGGGCACCGACCGGCGGGAGGCGGCCAGGTTGCGGCGGGAGGGGCAGCGGCTGGTCGGCCATGGCGCCGCGGCCTGGCCTGCCGAGGAGGCCACCGATTCGGCCGGTGCGGTGGGCTCGTCCGGCCAGTCGTCCGAGCAGCCGGCGCTGACCAGGACCGAGGCGCAGGTGGCCAGGCTTGCCGCGGACGGGCGTACCAACCAGGAGATCGCCGACGAGCTCGGGGTGAGCAGGCGCGCGGCCGAGAAGCACCTCACGAGCTCCTACCGGAAGCTGAACATCGACGGCAGGGCGGATCTGGAGAATGCACTGCGCGCCTACACCGGCTGAGCTGTGCGCGTTTCGCCGCTTCCTGGTTCATCTCGTCCTCGCCTGCCGGACAGCTGATGTTGGATCGTGTCTGCCTTTGTGGCATGCGGGCGGGACTCGGACGGGCCGGCCGGTACGGTCCCCGCAACCGGAAGTCTCGGTGAAATGCCTGGTCAGCCGGCACCGTACCGGGATGCTGCGGACCGTACCGAACCAACTCGGTTGGGTACCACAGGGTTAAGGGCGAAACCGGTGAGCTGTTGACTTGCTTGGTTTTGGCTCCATAGTCTGGATCGCGTTGGATCAGTTGGTGATTTCCAGCCACCAGGACAGATCTTCGTCTCGCGCAGCCTGAGAGGAACGATCGATGACTACAACCCAGACGTGCGCGACACCGGTCCCTTTGCAAGACATCCCAACCCGGCAAGGTGTCTCGCCAGACGGCAGGCCCGCCGAATACCGCGACATTTTCCGGTCGCTCTTCGAGCAATCCGGCCTTTGCATGGCGAACCTCGATCTCCGGCTTCGGGTGCTCGACGCGAACAGGTACTTCATCGACCAGTTCGGCCGCAGTGCGGCGGACGTGCGTGGTCACGGCTTCTTCGAGTTCCTGCACCCGAGCGTGCGGGCGAAACTGAAAACCCAGTTCTCCCGGCTGACCGAAGGCCGGAATCCCCGCTTCACCGAAAAGATGGTGGCGATAGGACCGGAGGATTCCCTTTTCGCCGGTGAGCTGACCGGCATAGCGGTCCGCGACGACCTGGAGCGGGTGGACACCTTCATGGTGCTCATGCGCCCGGACGGTGCGGCACGGGAAAGCCGCATGGTGACGAACAAGGACAAGCTGCTAAGCCAGGTGGACGCGCGCATTCTGGAGGGTGTCGCGGCCGGTGAGTCGACGGTGCAGCTGGCCGCGAAACTGTATTTGAGCCGGGGCGGTGTCGAATACCACGTGACCAACCTGTTGCGGAAACTCAAGGTGACCAACCGGCCCGCCCTCGTCTCCAAGGGCTATTCGATGGGCCTGCTCGGCGTGGGCCTCTGGCCACCGCGGGTACTGCCCGAATACATCAAGTGAAACGGTCAGGCCGCCGGCGAAGCGCGGGACGGCACGGCGCACTACAGCACAACAGGATGGAGTCGGCGTGATCGTGACCATCACCGCGAACCCCAGCCTCGACCGCACCATTCAGGTCCGCAAGCTCGTCCGCGGCGGACTGCACCGGGCGTCTTCGATCCATGTGGATCCCGGTGGCAAGGGCATCAACGTGGCCCGCGCACTGGTGCTGAACGGGCTGCCGGTGCGGGCCGTGGTCGCCGCCGGCGGCGTGGAGGGCGAACAGCTCATCTCGCTGCTGGAGCTCTCCGAGCTCGATGTGGTGCCGGTACCCGCGGTGGGCCCGGTGCGGATCAACGTGAGCGTGGTGGAACCCGACGCGACCGTGACCAAGTTCAACGAACCCGGCGCGCTGCTCGGCTCGGCGGAGGCGAAGGCGCTGTCGGAAACAGTGCTCCGGCACTCCGCGGACGCGCGGTGGGTGGTGATCGCCGGTAGCCTGCCGCCGGGCGCGGCGATCGACTTCTACGGCGAACTGGTCCGTGCCATCGGCGACTCGGCGGCATCGGTCGTGGTGGACACCAGCGGCCCCGCCCTGCGGCCCGCGGTGGCCGCCGGGCCGGCACTGGTCAAACCGAACCTGAGCGAACTGGAAGAGGCCGTCGGACGGCGGTTGGACACGCTCGGGGACGTGGTCGCGGCCGGTCGTGAGCTGGTCGACCTCGGCGCCGGTGCGGTGCTGGCCAGTCTCGGCAGGGACGGCGCCGTGCTGCTCTCCGGGCAGAACTGCTGGCACGCGGAGGCTCCCGCGGTCGTCGGCAACTCGGTCGGGGCTGGTGACGCGCTGCTCGCCGGCTTCCTCGCCGCCGGCGGTGCCGGGCTGCGCGCGCTGGTCACCGCGGTGGCCTGGGGCTCGGCCGCCGCGTCGCTGCCGGGCAGCACCATGCCCGGCCCGGAGCACCTGCACCCCCGGCTGGTACTGGTCGCCCCGGAACTCGAACAGGACAGGAAACTGCACCGAGACTCTTGAAGAACGACCCCCTGGGGGAACCGGAAAGGAGGCCGGTGTCACCCGGCACCGGGCACGAGAAGCACGAGCTGACGCTGGGAAGTGACGCGGATGGCGAGCACGGACGTGTCGACGGGCAAGCGCATACGCCTTGTGGTGCAACGGTTCGGTGGTTATCTGTCGGGCATGGTGATGCCCAACATCGGTGCTTTCATCGCGTGGGGCCTGATCACCGCGCTGTTCACGCCCGGTGGCTGGCTGCCGAACGCGCGGCTGGCCGAGCTGATCGATCCGATGATCAAACTGCTGCTGCCGATCCTGATCGGCTACACCGGCGGCAGGCTGGTGCACGGCCAGCGCGGCGCGGTGGTCGGCGCGGTCGCGACGGCCGGGATCGCGGTCGGCGCGGACATCCCGATGTTCCTCGGCGCGATGGTGGTCGGCCCGCTCACCGCCTGGCTGCTCAAGCTGTTCGACGTGCACCTCGGCAAGCGGGTGCGCGCCGGGTTCAAGATGCTGGTGGACAACTTCGCGGCCGGCATCATCGGTGCCGTGATGGCGGCGCTCGGCCTGTTCGCCATCGGCCCCGTACTGGAGGCGGTGACCAAAACGCTCGGCAACGGGGTCCAGTTGCTGCTGGACCTCCATCTGCTGCCACTGGTGTCGATCATCGTGGAGCCGGCGAAGGTGCTCTTCCTGAACAACGCGATCAACCACGGGGTGCTGGGCCCGCTGGGCATCTCCCAGTCGCTGGATGCCGGCAAGGCGATCGCGTTCCTGGTGGAGCCGAACCCGGGACCCGGTTTGGGCGTGCTGCTCGCGATCACCTTCTTCGGTGCCAAGGCGATGCGGGCCACCGCGCCCGGCGCGATGGTCATCCAGTTCCTCGGCGGGATTCACGAGATCTACTTTCCCTACGTGCTCGCCGCGCCGAAGCTGCTGCTCGCCGCCATCGCCGGTGGGGTGTCCGGCGTTTTCGTGTTCAGCGTGACCGGTGCCGGCCTGGTGGCCACCCCCTCGCCCGGCAGCATCGTGGCCATTCTCGCCGTCACCCCCAAGGGCGGGTACTTCGGTGTGCTCGCCGGTGTGCTGGTCTCGGCGGTGGTGTCCTTCGTAGTGGCTTCGGTCCTGCTGAAGTTCGGCCGCGAACGCGCGGATCGTGGCGCGGAGGTCGCGGCAGGTGGCGTGGTGCGCAAGGAAGACGAAAGGAGTAGATGATGACCAGTATCGAGGGCTCGGACGTGCGCAAGGTCGTGATCGCGTGCGACGCGGGGATGGGCAGCAGCGCGCTCGTGGTGGCGCAGCTGGCGGACCGGCTGCGGCCGTTCTCCGTCTCGGTGGCGCAGGCGGCCGTCGACGAGATCCCGGCGGACGCGGATCTCGTGCTCTGCCAGGAAAGCCTGCTCGACCGGGCGCGCCGGAAGGACTCCGGCACGGTCGTGCTGGGTTTTCAGAGCTTCTTCGGCGACCCGGTGTTCGATCGGGTGGAGCAGGCCGTCCGGGACGGCGGCTCCCTTGACGGCTGAGCCGGAGCCGCTCGCCCCCGCCGCGGTCCTTTTCGGACGGTCGGCGCGGGATCGTGCGGACGCGATCGAGCAATGCGGCCGACTGCTGGTCGAAGCCGGGGTGGTGGACGAGCCCTACATCGCCGCCATGCACGAGCGTGAGGCGTCCGTCTCGACCTTCGTCGGGGAGGAGGTGGCGATCCCGCACGGGACCGCCGACTCCCGCCGGCACGTGCGGCGGGCCGCGGTGGTGCTGATCCAGTTCCCGGCCGGGGTGGACTGGGGCGGACAGCGGGTACGGCTGTGCGTGGCGCTCGCGGCCGCCGGGCCGGACCAACTCGGGCTGCTGGCCGCGCTGGCCAAGGTGCTGCTAGATCCCGGCCGCGCGGCCGCGCTCCGCGAGGCCACCGATGAGGAAACGGTCACCCGGTTGCTTCGTTCGGCGCAACCGGCTCGGGAGGGACAGAACCAGTGAAGGTCGCACGTTTCTACGCCCCAGGTGATCTGCGGATCGAGCAGGCACCGGAGCCGGTGGCCGGCCCGCGCGAGCTGAAGCTGCGCGTCCGCAACTGCTCCACCTGCGGCACGGACCTGAAGATCCTCCGGCACGGGCACCACCATCTCGACCCGCCGCGGGTGATCGGGCACGAGATCGCCGGTGAGGTGGTCGAAGCCGGTGCCGAAACCGACGGATTCGCGCCGGGCGACCGGGTGCAGATCATCGCCGCGATCCCGTGCGGAGACTGCGCCTACTGCGGGCGCGGCTGGCAGACGGTCTGCCCGAACCAGCGCTCGATGGGCTACCACTTCGACGGTGGTTTCGCCGAGTTCCTCACCGTGCCCGAGCAGGTGCTCCGGGTGGACGGCGTCACGCACATTCCGGCCGGGCTCGGTTACGACGAGGCGTCCGTGGCCGAACCGCTGGCCTGCGTGCTCAACGGCCAGGAGCTGGCCGGGGTCGGCCCCGGCGACGTGGTGGTGGTCTTCGGCGCCGGCCCGATCGGCTGCCTGCACACCAGGCTGGCGATGGCCCGAGACGCGGAGGCGGTGTACCTGGTTGAGCTGAACCGGAGCCGGCTCGAGCTGGCGGCCGCGGTGGTCAAGCCGGACGTGGCACTGTGCCCATCGGACGTGGATGTGGTGGCTGCCGTGCTCGAGCTGACCGGCGGCCGCGGCGCGGACGTGGTGATCACCGCGGCCGCGTCCCGTACCGCGCAGGAGGACGCGCTGCGCCTGGTGGCGCGCCGGGGCAGGGTGAGCTTCTTCGGCGGTCTGCCCAAGGACGATCCGGTGATCGGCTGCGACTCCAATCTGGTGCACTACCGCGAGCTCACCATCGTGGGGGCCAACGGTTCCACCCCGGCGCACAACAAGCAGGCGCTGGAGCTGATCGCGTCCGGCGCGGTCGGGGTGCACGACCTGATCACCCACCGGGTACCGCTGGACGGGGTGCTGGAAGCGATCCACACGGTAAGCACCGGTGAAGCGATCAAGGTGACCGTCGAGCCATGAGGGTGACGCACGGACGGCGGACGCAGCGGCGAGTGTGCATAACGCTCATTTGGATGTGACACAGTGACCGTGGAGGGTTTGCTGATCGAGCGGGAGGACGAGATCGGGCTGATCTCGTCGGCATTGGACGGCGAAGGCCGGCTGGTGCTGTTCGATGGTCCGCTCGGCATCGGGCGGTCCGCCTTGCTGGCCGCGGCGGCCGAGTCGGCGCGGGTGCGCGGCGTGCCCGCGTTGCGTGCCATGGGCGCGCCCGCCGAACGGCACATCCCGTTCGGTGTGCTGTGGCAGCTGCTCGACCGCGCCGCGGTGACCCGGAACGCCGCGGTCCGCGAAGATCTCCCGCATGACCTGGACGACGCGGCGCTGGTCCGGGTCGCCGCACCCTTGCTGGCTTTCGCCGGTGACGGCCCGCTGCTGCTGCTCGTGGACGACCTGCACTGGGCCGACACGCCGTCGCTGCGCTGGCTCACCGCGCTGACCGCCGCACCGGTTCCGGTGGTGGTGGCGGCCACCTGCCGGGAGACCGAGCCGGAGGTTCCGGAGCTGGCACCGCTGCTGGCGCGTTCCGCGCGCCGGCGCACGCTGGCGCCGCTCAGCGTGGACGGGGTTCGGCGCGCGATCGTCGGCCGCTTCGGCGCGGCCGACGACGGTTTCGTCCGGGCCTGCCATCAGGCTTCGCGCGGGCGGCCGCTGTTCCTCACCGCGATGCTGCGGGAGCACGGTCAGGAGCGGGACGCACTGGAGTCCCGTCCCGCGGTGATCGGCGAGCGCGCCCTGTTCGCCTTGGGCGGGCAGCCGTCGCCGGTGTGGCGGGCCGCGATGGCGGCGGCGCTGTTCGATGATCCGCCGGGCGGCCGGTTCCTCGCCGAGCTGGCCGGCCTGGAGCAGGCCGAGGGCGAGGCGGCCCTCGGCACGTTGGTCGCGCTCGGCGTGCTGACCGGGACGGCCGAGCCGGAGTTCGCGCATCCGTCGATCGGTGTCGCGGTGCGGAGCGTGCTGACCGCGGACGAGCTGACCGCCGGCCACCTGCGGGCCGCGCGGCTGCTGGCAGCGGAAGGCAGCTCACCGGGGGCGATCGCGCGGCACCTGCTGGCCGCGGACGTCGCGCCGGATGAGTGGGTGGCCGGGGTGCTGCACGCGGCCGGGTTGGAGGCCTTCGAGCGCGGCGAGTCGGAGCGGGCGATCCGCTGCCTGCGCCGGGCGCTGCTGGGCGCCGGTGCCGACCGCGCGGTGGTGCTGGCCGACTTGGCCGCGGCGGAGCGCTCGTCGGCGCCGGTGGCCGCCATCCGGCACCTTTCCCAGGCGCTGCCGGGGTTCGGCTCGTCTCGCCGCCGGGCGGAGGTACTGGCCACTGCCCCGCCGATGCTGCTGGGCGTCGCGCCGAGGTCGCTGACCGGTGCGCTGACCGAGCTCGCCGCGGAGCTGGGTGACCCGGCCGCGGTCGGTATCGCGGAAGGCGAGCCGGCGCTGGCCGTGCAGACCAGGTCGCGCTGTGCCGGGCTGACCGACCCAGTGTGCCTCGCCGACTCCGCGGACCGCTTGCGCGTGCTCGGCGCGGAAACCCCATTGGACACCCCGGCGCGGCGTGACCAGGCCGCGGTGCTGCTCTACGCGGCCACCTTGCGCGGGACCACTGGCGCCCGTCTCTCCACAATGGACACAGTAGACACTGTGCTGCCGCTGGCGGCGCGGGTGTTGCACGCCGGTCCCGCGGACCTGCTGTCCGCCGTCCCGCTCGCCGCGCGGTCGCTGGTCGCGGCGGACAGCGCGGCCGAGGCCGTGGACTGGCTCGCCCCGCTGGCCGCGCGAGCTCGTGCCCGCAGTGGGCCTGGCGCGGCCGAGACGTTGGTCGCGGAAGCCGAGTTGTCCTTCGCGCTGGCCAAGGCGTGCCGGTACGGCGAGGCGGCGAAACTCGCCGAAGGGGCCCTGACGCGTTGTGACCCGGAGCTGACGCCGGTGGTGTCGCGGTGTTTCGAAACGCTGGTGGTGGTCGCGATGGACACCCAGAAAGCGTTCAGCGAAGGCTACCCGGCCGGTGAGCACCTGCCGGTGTGGACCAGGGAGCTGGTTCGCGGCGTGTCGGCGATCGGCTCGGCGGAGGCCGTAACGGCGCTGGAGCACCTGCTCGAATGCGGGCGCGAGCTGGACCGGATGGGCTGGGCGAATCCCGCCGTGCTGCCGTGGCGAAGCTGGGTTTCGGTGCTGTACCACCAACTCGGCCGGGTGGACCCGTCCCACGAGCTGATCGCCGAGGAGCACACCCGTGCCCTCGAATGGGGGGCGCCGTCCGCGGTCGGCCGGGCGCTGCGGGTGTGGGGCAGTGTGACCGAAGGGGCCGCCGGCCTGGACCTGTTCCGCCGCGCGGTGGACGTGCTGGAAGGATCGGCGGCCACTGTGGAGCTGGCCAAGGCGCAGCTGGCCCTCGGTGCGCGGTTGCGCGGCACCGACCCGGCCGAGGCGGCCATGCGGTTGCGGCGCGGTGCGATGCTGGCGGAGTCCTGTGGGGTGGCGGGACTGGCGCCGCAGGACGGGCACGCCGAGCCGGCCAGGACGGTCCGGGCGGAGCTGACCAGGGCCGAGCTCAGGATCGCGCGGCTGGTCGTGGCCGGACTGGCCAACCAGCGGATCGCCGACGATCTCGGGGTCAGCCTGCGCGCGGTGGAAAAGCATCTGACCAAGGTTTATCGCAAGCTCGGCGTGCCGGGTCGGGCCGGGCTCGTCGAGGCGGCGGAACGGTTGGAACGACTGGAACGGTTGGAACACTGACGGACCGCGGCGAATGTTAACCCATTGTTTATCCCGGAATTCTGTCCGTCGCGGAAAAGGAAAAGTCTCGTCGATTCACTAGCTCACCCGGTGTTTTGTTGGCAGTGACACCGGTACTTCAAGAGTCGGGGCCATGGTTTCGAAAGGGGAACAGATGTCCAGGGACATCGGAGCGGTGGTCGACTCCGTGGTCGACACGGGCACGACCGGATCGCTGGGCGGCCCGCTCCGGAAAGCGCTCGCGGTGCTGGAGGTGCTGTCGGAGGCGTCCGGGCCGTTGACGCTGTCCGAGCTGTCGCAGCAGGTGAGCCTGCCGAAATCGAGCCTGCACCGGATGATGCGGGTGCTGACGGATCTCCGGCTCGCCGTCCGGACCGAGTCGAAGTCCTACGAACTCGGGGACTACCTGTTCCAGCTGGCCTCCAGCCGCGGACTGGCCAGGGTGCAGAGCGTCAGCTACGCGATCATGCCGTTCCTGCTCGACCTGTTCCGACTCACCCGCAGGGTGGTCAGCGTGGGGGTGCTTTCCGGGATGGAGGTCCAGCACGCCGGAACCCTCTACGGCCAGGAGCACAGCAGGTTCGCGATGGCACTGACCCAGCCCGTCCCGGCGCAGACTTCGGCGGCTGGCAAGGTCTTGCTCGCGAAGAGCGCGCGGCACGCGATGGACCTCTGCGGCACCGTGCCGGTCGAGTCGCAGCTGACCATCGCCAGGGCGGACCGGATGAAGCGCGAGTTCGACCTGATCCAGCGGACCGGGCTGTCCTATGCGAAAAGTACCCATATTCCCGGCTTCGTCGAGGTCGCGGCTCCGGTCTACTTCGGAAACGTGCACCCGGTGGCCGCGGTCGTGGTGGGTGGCACGGTGAACCAGCTGGACTTCCGCAGCGTTGGGCGGGTCCTGCTGGAGACGGTCGGCTGCATCGAGGTGAAACTGGCCGGTGCCTGCTGACGACCGGGCGTGCTCAGAACCGCCTGCCGGTGATGAACGCGGCGACCTCCAGGAACTCGTTTCGCGTGTCCTCCTCGATTTCCGCGGTGGCAAGGCATTCTTCCGCGGCGGCGATCTGGCGGGCGGCCTCGTCGTGCGCCCAGTCCCGTCCGCCCGCGTGTTCCACCAGGTCCGCGACCCGCTGCACCTCCGGCTCGCTCAGCGGCTGAGACCGCAGGTAGAGCGCGGAAAGTTCGTCGGCGTGCCGGGTGTTCAGCGCTGCCACCACGGGCAGCGACTTCTTGCCGACCCGCAGGTCAGCGCCGGCCTGCTTCCCGGTGCGTTCCGGGTCGCCCCAGATGCCCAGCAGGTCGTCCACCAGTTGGAAGGCGAGCCCGACGTGCTCACCGAAGTCGTGCAGCCGGCCGACCAGAGCAGGATCCGCCCCGACCAGCTCGGCGCCGAGCGAACAGGCGCACGCGAGCAGGGCGCCGGTCTTGTTGCCCGCCATCTCCAGGCACTCGGCGAGGGTGACGTCGTGGCGCCGTTCGAAGCTGACATCGGCGGCCTGGCCGCTGATCATCCGCTGGGTGGCCGACATCAGCGACGCGGCGGCCGGGCGGGCGCCAGTGCCGTTCGCGTTGAGCAGCAGCGCCGCCGCGGCGGTCAGCAGCGCGTCACCGCCGAGGATCGCGTTGGGCACCCCGAACAGCGTCCACGCGGTGGGACGGCTCCGGCGTGCCGTGTCACCGTCCATGATGTCGTCGTGCAGCAGCGAGAAGTTGTGCACGAGTTCGATCGCCACCGCGGCCGGCACGCAATCGGCGGGCGGGCTGCCCGCGGCCTGCGCGGAGAGCAGGACCAGCGCGGGCCGGAGGAGCTTGCCGCCCCAGGCGTCGGTCGGCCTGCCATCGGCGTCCGCCCACCCGTGGTGGTACTGGGCGACCCGCCCCATTTCCGGGCACAGGTAGTGCTGCACGGCCTCGCGCAGGGCGGGCCCGACCATCGTCATCCCGGTGTCGAGGGCGACCGGCACCCTCCTGGTCGATGCGGTGGTCATCACGCCACCGCCGCGTCGGTGGTGCGGAGAACTGCTGCTGTGCGTCGCATGGTGTCGAACCCTTCGCTGTCTGGTGAGCGGGTCATGGGGTGGGCAGGTCGGCCGGCGTCGGAACCGGCGAACGCAGCAGCGATCGCCGGAGAACCTGAGGGGAGGTGAGCAGACTGTGCGGCGGGGCAAGGAGGAAGAGGACGTCCCGGAAGGCGCGGCACACCACCGGATCACCCGGTACCCGTTCGCGTACGCGCTCGAGGTACCAGTTGAGGAACTCGTTGACGGGGCCGGTGCGGACCGCGTTGCCGGCGGCTCCTGGCATCGGGCTGTCCGCTCCGGTGGCGACGTCCCAGGCGCCACGGGAGGAGCGCAGGACCGCTCGTTGCAGGCTGTGTGCCGAAGGCGCGTGCCGGGTGCGGGCTAGTGCCCGGCCCAGCGCCACCGCGTTCAGGGCCGCGACGGACAAGCCCTGTCCGTACACCGGGTTGAGGGCGCACAACGCGTCCCCGACGACGAGGAGCCCGCTGCGGGTGTGCCCGGCGCGGTCGCGGTCGTAGCGGCGGCGCCGGTTCGAGGTGTGCCGGTACCCGACGGGACGGCCGGCCGGACTCGCTTTGCTGAGCCACTTGTGCGGGGCGTCGTGCGGAAGTCCGCCGGCGAAGTCGACGAAACCCGCCAGCTCGGTGGGCGGCGCCTGTCCGCGCGGCCCGGACAGGGTGACCATGCAGCGGTCGTTCTCGACCGGCAGGATGATCGCACCGAAGGGCTGCGCGGCGTCGGGGACGATGTAGAAACCCTTGACCTCATCGGCCGGTCCGGTGTTGTCGGCGTGGAAAACACAGGTGGCGTAAGCCCGCCCGGTCTCCAGTACCTCCTCGTCGACCGCGGCCGCGCCGAGTTCGGTCAGCCATTCGGGCGTGCGGCTGCTCCGGCCGGTGGCGTCCACCACCAGGTCGGCCAGCAGGTTCCGGGGTGCCCGGTCGCCGGCTCCCCGGCCGCGGGTACGCACCCCGATGATGTGCTCGGGCCTGCCGAGCAGAGCCGTCACCTCGGTCGAGGTCAGCACCTCGATCCGCGGATCGGCCAGGACGCGCCGGCGAAGGACGTACTCCAGCAGCGGCCGCGACGCGGTCATCACCGGAGCGGACGGATTGTCGCGTGAGACCCACTGCGCCGCCTGCCACACACCGAGATCCGCCGGGACGGAAAGGCAGGGCCCACCCGCCTCCCGCAGTTCGCCTGGCAGTCCGGGCAGGAGTTCGCTCAACGCGTCCAGACCACTGGTCAGCAGCACGTGGGTGTGCCGGGATTGGGGAACGCCCATCCGGGGCTCGGGGCCGCCTTCGTAGTGGTCGCGTTCCAATACCGTCACCCGCTCGGCATGGCGGGAAAGCACGTGAGCCGCAAGCAGTCCCGCCACACTGCCGCCCAGCACGACTACTTGCCCTAACGATGGATCGGGGGACAGTGCGCGCATTTCTCGCCCTCTCAGAATCTTTGCGGGACACCCGCACCCGATCGATGGGGGCATGCGCAAAAAGCCTCGCATGCCCCATCTCAGGAACGCGTCCGCGGCAGTGCGCCGACCGGGCAACCGGCGATTTCACCGGACGCCTTGCCGTTCAGCCGCCGTGCCAGATAGCGAAGACCGGAAGTCTCACCCGAGCCGGGCTGGTTGCCGATCATGTACTGGACCAGTTGCAGGTGCGTGCGCCGCCACCGTCGGACGGCATCGCGGAGCTCCGTCGCGGCGCTGTGCCCGATGTCCATCGCGGGGAGGCGCTCGGTCAGTTCGAACAACTCGTGGAACTGCGCGGACTGCATACCGCTCGCCGTGCCGAACAGATCCCGGAAACGCAGGAAGTCCGCCGGGTCCAGGGTTTGCCGCAGCAGCGTCAGATGTCCTTCCAGCGCGTCGATCAGCCGGGTCGCCCGCTCGGCCCGGTACCGGAAGCAGCGTGCACCGCACTGGTTCGCTTCGAGGTGACGGAGGTCGGTGAGGGCCTGCCCGAGCAGGATCTCGGAAGCCTGGTGCACCACGATGAACAGCCGCTCGCTGTCGCACAGGTCCTCCTGCTCCGGCGGCGTGAGCGGATGTTGCAGCGCCAGCAGTTCCTTCAGGTGCAGGTATCTCGAATAGGTCATGGCGGTCACAAGAGCCACCTCCTCGGGTGCGTCTTCCCGCTACACCAGGCGGCCCGGCACGGTGAGTTCGCTGAGCGCGTTCCGGTGCTCGGTGGGCGGGAGCGCTTCCAGGGCCCGCCCTGCCAATCGCGCGTAGAGATGCGACATTTCCCGAGCGGACTGAACCGCTCCGAAAGCGTGCACGAGTTCGGCCATGGACTCGTGCCGTTCTTCGGCCGGCAGATCGAGGTCGGCCAGCAGGCGTTCGATCAGCCTTTGCTGATCGCGGGGTGCGCGGCGATGCGCGAGCAGCACGGGCAGTGTCGGCCGGCCGTTGCGAATGTCGGAAATGTTCGGCTTACCGGCCTGGGTGCCGTCATAGGCCATCAGATCGTCGCGAATCTGATAGCCGATGCCCAGCAGATTGCTGTAATGTTCGAGCGCTTCGATCGAACCGTCGTCGGCCCCGCTGAGGGTGGCACCCAGACCGCAGGCCATCCAGAGCAGTGCGCCGCTCTTGTCCCTGATCATGTCCAGATAGGTCTCGGTGGAGCAGATGCTGCGGCCCATCCGGATCTCCTGGACGGCCGCATTGCCGATGCGTAAACCGGTCTGC
Source organism: Amycolatopsis nigrescens CSC17Ta-90 (assembly GCF_000384315.1). Classification (GTDB taxonomy): domain Bacteria; phylum Actinomycetota; class Actinomycetes; order Mycobacteriales; family Pseudonocardiaceae; genus Amycolatopsis; species Amycolatopsis nigrescens. The sequence goes on from NZ_ARVW01000001.1 coordinate 7,947,195, forward strand.
GACAACACGGTCAGCCCCCTGGCGACCCGCGCGGCTGGCACACCCGCGTCCTGGCATTCGGCCAGTGCGGCGAAACCGTGGAAGAACAGCCCGTCGCCGCCGACGATCGCCGTCGGCGCCCCGAAAGTCGTCTGCGCGGCCGGTTTGGCCCGCCGCTGCGGGTCGCTGTCGATGATGTCGTCGTGCATCATCGCGCCCACCTGAATGCATTCCACCGCCAGTGCGGCCGGCAGCACTGGCGCTATTTCACCGCCCACCGCCAAACTGGACCGGATAAGCAGCCAGGGGCCCATCATCTTGCCGAAAGGTACCAATCCGTAACGCACTATCTCGTCGAGTCCGGAGACATCGTTCGGCCAGCGGCATTCAACCTCGGCGCGGACGAGAGCGGCTATCTCGGGATCGGCAACCTGCGGCACATCGATCTCCGTCATACGGTCGACTTTAGGTCCGCGGAACCGCGTTGTCGGCAGAGAAGGAGCACACCGGCCCAAAGGGGAACACCGGGCGGACCGTTCGGCCCGTGCGGACATTTTCGCGCTATCCGGCGTTCTTCGCCGAATGTTAGCTTCCTTTCGCGGATGAGCCATCGGTCGGACCCGAGGTCCCGATGGCCACTCAGCTCGAACCTGATGGCCCTGAGGTGAGCGATTATGTACGGAGAGCCGAATCGTCGGCGCGGAGCCTGCGGATGACCGAAACGCGGCCGGCGCGTTCCGAACGGGCCATCGTCGTCGTGGTGGCCGTCGCGGCCGGAGTGGCCGCGATGACCCAGACCCTGGTCGTGCCCCTGCTGGGGGAGCTGCCGAGACTGCTCGGCGCGGACACGGCCGACACTTCGTGGGCGGTGACCGCGGCGCTGCTGGGCGGCGCGGTCACCAGCCCTGTCATCGGCAGGCTGGGGGACCTCTACGGCAAGCGGCGGCTGCTGCTGATCGTGCTCGGGTTGCTGAGCGCGGGTTCGGTGCTCTGCGCGGTTGCCGATTCGCTGCTCCCGATGATCGTCGGGCGCGCGTTGCAGGGCGTTGGCATGGGAATCGTCCCGCTCGGCATCAGCTTGCTGCGGGATGTTCTTTCCCCGCAACGGGTCGGCGCGTCGATCGCGCTGACGTCCTCGGTACTGGGGGTGGGCGCGGCACTGGGTCTGCCGTTCGCCGCGATGAGCGCCCAGTTCGGCGACTGGCACCTGCTGTTCTGGGAGATCGCTGCGGTGACCGTGCTGATCGGCGGGCTGGCGGCCTGGCTGGTGCCCAAGGCGCCGGGGCTGGCTCGTGGCCGCTTCGACCTGATCGGTGCGCTCGGCCTGACCAGTGGCCTGACCGCGTTGCTGCTGGCCATCTCCCACGGCGGTGAATGGGGCTGGTCCAGCGTGACCACCTTGGCGCTCTTCGCCGGCTCGGCGGCGTTGCTCGCGGGCTGGGGCGCATGGGAGCTGCGCGTGACCGATCCGCTGATCGATCTCAGCACGGCCGCGCGGCGCCCGGTGCTGCTCGCGAACATCGCCTCGGTCGTGGTCGGCTTCGCGATGTACGCGCAGACGTTGATGGTGCCGCAGCTGCTTCAGCTTCCGGTCGCGACCGGGCACGGCCTCGGCCAAACGATGTTGCAGGCGGGGTTGTGGATGGTGCCCGCCGGGGTGGCGATGATGAGCGCGTCACCGGTGGGTGCCCGGCTTTCGGCGGCCCGTGGCCCCAAGGTGTCGCTGATGCTGGGCACGGTGTTGATCGGGCTCGGCTATGTGGCCTGCCTGGTCTGGATGGATTCCACCGGGGGACTCGTCTTCGGCACGGTGGTGACCAACGCGGGTGTCGGCTTCGCCTACGGCGCGCTGCCGGCGCTGATCATGGGTGCCGTGGCGCCATCGGAAACCGGGGCCGCCAACGGGTTCAACACCCTGATGAGGTCCATCGGGTCCTCGATGGCCGGCGCGGTGATCGGTGTCATCTTCGCCGAACTGAGCGCGCCGATGGGCGTGACGACCGTTCCGCTGCGGGGTGCTTTCGTGCTCGCAGCGGTGGCCGGCATGGTCAGCTCGCTCGTCGCGCTGGTGGTGAGCGGCCTGATCCCGGTCCGCAAACGATCCACTGTGGACGATTTTCCGGTGAAACGCGTGTTGCGCGCACCCGTCGTCGAGGCGCAGGACAGTCCCGTTGCTCCCAGGACAGAAAGGTAGTTCGATGCCCGAACCCAAGGCACTTCCCATCGCCGCGCGGTCCGTGGGGTGTCCCTTCACCCCCGCCACCGAGCTCTACGACATGCAGAAGCAGGAGGAGCTGCCCCGGGTCAAGATCCCCAGCCCGCTGCTCGGCGAGTTCGACGCGGTGACCGTCACGCGCTACGAGGACGCCAAGAACGTGCTGGGCGACCCCCGGCTGCAGATGGGCTTCGTCTTCGATCCCGACGCGCCGCGGACCATGCTGAACCAGCCGGGCAACCTGCTGAACTACAACGGCGCCGACCATTCCCGGCTGCGGCGGATGCTCACCGCGTCCTTCACGGTCAAGCGGGTCCGTTCGTTGCGGCCGATGATCGAGGGCATCGTGGCGGCCCAGCTGGACGCGTTGGAGGAGGAGGGTCCCGGTGCGGACCTGGTGCAGGTGTTCAGCACCCCGATCCCGACCCACGTGATCTGCGAGCTGCTGGGCGTGCCCTATGCCGACCGGGCGGACTTCCAGCGCCGCGCCAAGGTCGGGCTGGACGTCAACACGACCCGTGAGGTGCAGATCCAGAACCTGGCCGATATGGACGCCTACATGTCCAAGCTGGTGGCGGCCCACCGGCAGAGCCCCGGCGACAATCTGCTGGGTGGCGTGGTGCGCGACTTCGGCGCCGAGCTGACCGACGACGAGCTGGTGGGCATCGGCAACATGCTGCTGATCGCCGGGCACGAGACGACCGCCAGCATGCTGTCGGTCGGTACCGCGCTGCTGCTCCAGCATCCGGACCAGCTCGCGCTGGTGCGCGACGATCCCTCGGCGACCGACGGCGCGATCGAGGAGCTGCTGCGCTACTGCGCCCCGGCCACCATCATGCCGCGACAGGCGGCCACCGATCTGTGCGTGCGGGACCAGGAGATCAAGGAGGGCGAGCGGGTGGTGGTGTCCATCCTGGCCGCCAACCGCGATCTCGGGGCGACCGACCAGGACCTGGACACGCTGGACGTGCGACGGCCGCCGCAGGCGCATGTGACCTTCGGCTTCGGTGCCCACCAGTGTCTCGGCCAGCAGCTGGCGCGGATGGAGTTGCGCGTCGCGCTGCCGGCGCTGTTCAACAGGTTCCCCACGCTGAAGCTGGGCGTCCCGCAGGAAGAAGTCGACTACCGGACCACCGCGCTCGTCTTCGGCGTGCACCGGTTGCCGGTCACCTGGTGACTCTGGAGGAGGAAGCGACGATGAGTTTGAACATCGAAATCGAGGAACCCAAGTGCATCGCCGCGGGGCACTGCGTCGCTGCCGCGCCGGAGGTCTTCGACCAGCGCGACGACGACGGAGTGGTGATCCTGCTCGACGGGACTCCGCCGGAGCACGAGCACGAGCGCGTCCGTGAGGCCGCCCTGCTCTGCCCGGCCGCCGCGATCATCCTCCGGGAAGGCGACCGGACCCATGCCTGACCTGGACGTGCCGGTGCTGGTCGTCGGCGGTGGTGGCTGCGGGCTCGCCACCTCGGTCTTCCTGTCCGATCTGGGGGTGGACCACCTGCTCGTCGAGCGGCGCGAATCGACCTCCGTGCTGCCGAGGGCGCACTACCTGAACCAGCGCACCATGGAGATCTTCCGGCAGCACGGGATCGCCGACGAGGTGTACCGGGGCAGCGCTCCGCTGGCGAACATGGGGGAGGTGGTCTGGCGTACTTCGCTGGCCGGCGACGGTTTCCTGGACGGGCGGGACCTGCACCGGATGGACGCGTTCGGTGGCGGCGGCACGGCCGCGCCCTACGCGGCCGACAGCCCGTGCCCGTCGACGAACTTCCCGCAGCACCGGCTCGAACCGCTGCTGCGCCGGCACGCGGAGGAACGGGCGCCCGGTCGCGTGCTGTTCCACCACGTGCTCGAGGAGTTCACCCAGGACGAGACCGGGGTGACCGCGCTGGTGACCAACCGGTCGACCGGAGAGACCAGCACCGTGCGCGCCCGGTACCTCGTCGGCGCCGACGGGGGACGGAGCATCGGGAAGGCGCTCGGCGTGACGATGGCGGGGGAAGAGGGTGGCGCCTTCCACGTGATCTCCGTGCACTTCAGCGCGGACCTGTCCCGGTGGTGGCCCGGCGATTCGGTGCTGATCACGAACTTCGTCAGCCCGGACGGCGGCCTGATCTCCCGGTACGGGATGGTCGCGCTGGGGCCGACCTGGGGGCTGTCCTGCACCGAATGGGCACTGCACTTCCATCTGCCGCCGGGAACCGAGCTGGACCTCGGCGACGACGCGATGATGGCCAGGGTCCGGGAACTGCTGAAGCTGCCGAACCTGGAGCTCGAACTGCACCAGGTGAGTCACTACTGGCCGGAGGCCGTCATCGCGGACACCTTCCGGGACGGCCGGGTCTTCCTCGCCGGGGACGCCGCGCACCGCCAGCCACCCGCCACCGGCCTCGGTCTGAACTCGGCGATCCAGGACGCGCACAACCTGGCGTGGAAGCTCGCGGCCGTGCTCGGCGGGCAGGCCGGCGATCCGCTGCTGGAGTCCTACCAGGCCGAACGGCTGCCGATCGCGCACCGGAACGTCAGCTGGTCGATGTACACCTTCCGCAACCACGCGGTGGCGCACGCCGGCCTCGGGCTCTTTCCGGGCCAGCCGCCGGAGGCCACCCGGGCCAACTTCCGCGCCCTGTTCTCCGACACGCCGATGGGGGAGACCCGTCGGGTCAGGGCGAAGGAGGTGTTCGCGACCCAGCGGGTTGAATACCAGGCGCACGACATCGAGATCGGCTTCTCCTACCAGGACGGTGCCGTGCTGCCGGACGGATCGGAACCGCCGCCGCGGGACCCGATGGGCTACCTGTACCACCCGGTGACCAGGCCGGGACACCGGCTGCCGCACGTATGGCTGACGCGGGACGGAGAACGCCTTTCCTCCCACGACCTCGTCGGCAGGCACGGCGGTTTCGTGCTGATCACCGGGGCGGTGGAGGACAGCTGGGCGGTCGCGGCGAAGCAGGTCGTGGACACCTTCGGCGTGGCGCTGACCGTCGTGCCCATCGGCACGGATCCCGCCGGATACCAGGACGCCGAGGGCGGCTGGTCGGCGGTGAAGGAGGTCGGCGACGGCGGCGCGGTCCTGGTGCGCCCGGACAACCACGTCGCCTGGCGCAGCTTCACCGGCGGCGCACAGGCCGGCGAGCTTAACGCGGCCTTTCAGCACATCCTCGGCGTCAAGACAACTGGGAGCTGACCCATGTCCGCTGTCGAACACGAGCAGGTCGTGCGCGAGTTCCTCGCCGCGATGGGGCCGACGCCCGTCGACATCAGGTCCGCTGTGGACCGCTACCTGACCGACGACTGCGTGTGGGAGAACCCCGGTTCGCCGGTGTGCCGGGGCAAGCCGGAGATCTTCAAGCTGATGCCGGCCGACTTCGCGCGACTGGAGGTCCGATTCCGCCACCTCGCGACCGTGGGCGACACCGTACTGGCCGAGCGGGTGGAGAGCATGCTCCGCACGGACGGAACCCCGATCGCGCTGAACCTGAAGGTGATGGCCGCCTTCGAACTGCGTGGCGGCCGGATCTGCGCCTGGCGGGACTACTTCGACATCACGAAGCTCATCTCCGATCCCGGGGAATGGTGAGCGCGATGAGCCGACCCCGGCAGCTGACGGAGTTCCCCGAGCCCACTGAGTCCACGGAGGAGCACGTGCTACGGCACGCCTTCGGGCAGTTCCCGTCCGGGGTGACCGCGGTCGCCGCGCTGGTGGACGGTGCCGCACTCGGTATCGCGGTTAGTTCCTTCGCCCCCGTTTCGCTGGAGCCGCCGCTCGTCTCGATCTGCGTGATGGAGCACTCCAGGACCTGGCGGCGGCTGCGCACCGCACACCGGATCGGGGTGAGCGTGCTCGGCTCCGGCCACGCCGAACTGGCGAGGCGTCTCGCGGCGGCCACCGAGGACCGGTTCACCACGGTGGAATGGCGCATCGGGCGGCACGGGGCGATCCGGGTCGTCGGCGCGCCGGCGTGGCTGGAGTGCTCGATCGAACAGGAGATCCCGGCCGGCGACCACATTCTGGCCCTGCTGCGGATCCGGCACGCCGAGACCTACGCCGGGATCGGCCCGCTGGTGTTCCACGCGAGCGGTTTCCACCGCCTCGCCTCTTGAGCAGGAAGGCAGTCAGATGACGAACGTGCGCACGGACCTGCGGGTCGAGCTGGTGGAGCGGGTCCATTCGATCGGCCCGATCCTGGCGGACGGGGTCGCGCAGGGCGACCGCGAACGCCGGTTGCCGGACAAGACGGTGCGGGCCATCGACGAGTCGCAGGTGAGCCGGCTCTGGACGGCGCGCGAGTACGGCGGGTTCGAGACCGGTGTGCGGACCTTGAGCGAGGTCACCAAGACCCTTTCCCACTACTGCCCGTCCACCTCCTGGGTGGTGAACAACATCAACGGGTCGAACCTGCTCGCCGCGCGGTTCCCGCAGGCCGCGCGGGACGAGGTGTTCGGGGAGAACCCCGGCGCCAAGCTCGCCTCGATCTTCGTGGCGGCCGGTAAGGCGGTCCGCACCGGCGGCGGTTACCTGCTGACCGGGAAATGGCCGTACGCCTCGGGAATCCTGCACGACGATTGGGCGATCCTGAGCGCGAAAGAGGTCGATGCCGACGGTGAGGCCGTTCGCGCGATCTCGGTGCTGGTGCCCGTCGCCGAGCTGACGGTGGAGGACACCTGGTTCACCGTGGGCATGCGCGCCACCGGAAGCCGCACCGCGGTAGCCGAGGGGGTGTTCGTGCCCGAGCACCGCGTGCTGCCGGTCGAGCTGCAACTGGGGCGGCAGAACGCCACCGATGTCACGCTGGCGCCGTTGTTCCGGTCGCCCGCGGTGGCGGCGATGGCGGTGATCTGCGCCTCCGTGGTGATCGGCATCGGCCAGGCCGCACGCGCCTTCGTCGTGGACCGGGCGCCGGGGCGGGGGATCGCGCCGACGGTCTACACCAGCCAGCCGAACTCGCAGACCTTCGTGTCCGCACTGGGCAAGACCGCGCTGTCCATCGACGCCGCCGAGATGCACGCGAGCCGGTCCGCGGACGTGATCGACGCGGCTGCCGAGGACGCCGTCGCGCTCCCGGACGCCGAGCTCCGCCGGATCCGCGGGGACGTCGGGCAGGCGGTGAACCTGGTGACCATCGCGCTCGACGAGTTGATGTGGGCGCACGGGGCGGCCGCCTTCGCCGAGTCGAACCCGCTGCAGCAGTTCTGGCGGGACGCCAACACCGCCGCCCGGCACGCGATGCTCAACGTGCATGTCGGCCGCGAGCTCTACGGCGGGGCGTTCTTCGGCCTCGACCAGATCGTGCCCAGCCTCTGACCTCCACCCCAGCACGGTAAGGACTTCCCATGGATTGGCTGCCACCGTTCCTCATCCCGATGTCCGAGGTCGCACCGGTGACGGTGGGGCCGGCTGACGTGCCGCGCGTGCTGTTCTGGATGGTTGCCGGGCCGACCGTCCTCGGCTGGATGGTGACCTACCTGCTGGCCATCCGGCAGGCCATCGTGGACGGACGCGTGGGCGTGCCCGCCTACATGGTGGCGGTGAACTTCGCCTGGGAGTTCAGCCTCACCTTCGTCCTGGAGCAGACGCCGACCCAACGGGGGATCAACTTCGTCTGGGTGATCATCAACGTCTTCCTGCTGTACCAGGTGTTCCGGTACGGGCGGAACGACTATCCCGCGCTGTCGCCGCGGACCTTCAGGTGGTCCATCGTCGGGGTGCTGGTGTGGGCCTCGCTGATCGTGATGGCGGGCGCCAACGAGTTCCACGACCGCGACGGGATGTACATCGGCATGATCATCAACCTGCCGCTCAGCGCGGCGTTCATCCTGATGCTCAAGCGGCGCGGATCCTCGGTGGGGCAGTCCATGTACATCGCCACCGCGAAGTTCGTCGGATCCTTCTTCGCCGGGCTCACCGGGTTCCTGGTGTACCCGGCCAGGGTGCTCTTCCTGGTGCTGGTGCCCACCATGGTCGTGCTGGACCTGGTCTACCTGGTGCTGCTGCACCGGAAGATGCGTGCCGAGGGGCGCTCGCCGTGGGCGTTCCGGGCGCCCGCGACGTTCGCGATGGCCGCGGACAAGTCCTGAAAGGGCGCGTTATGAAAGGGCACAGTCAGATGACGCCGGTGCGCAACGCGTACGCCACCGCGTGCGGCCGGTTGCGGAGCTTGAAGCGGCTGGTGACCCCGAAAATGGTCCGCTTCACGACCCGCTCCGAGAAGCCGAGTTTGACCGCGATCTCGGCGGTGTCCAGGCCGTCCGACATCAGCCGCAGGATGTCGATCTCCCGCGCGGTCATGCCGGAGGTGTGCAGGCCGTTCGGTGACAGTATTTCGCGCTGGATCCGTTCGACCTGCTTGAGCAGTTCGCCGAGCATCTTCGATGGCAACACGGCGCCGCCGCCGGCGGCGGTCCGCACCGCGCTCTCGATCCGGTCGCCGGTGACCCCGGCCCGCGGCAGTACCGCGACCACGTTGCACTCGACGGCGGTGAGCAGCTCGGTGCGGCTGACCTCGCAGGCGATCAGCACCACCGGCGCGCCCAGGGTCGCCTTCACCTTCCGCAGCGCGGACGCCACCTCCACGGTGATCCGCTCGGCGACGAGCACCACCACGTCCACCGGCGGGTGATGCTCGTCCGGCAGGACCTCGATGTCCGGCAGGGCGTCGAGGCGGCTGCTGATCGCCTCGCGGGTCAACGGATCCACCGCACGGATGAGCACTCTTAGCACGTCCACCGCAGTCTCCTAGCCCTGGTAGCTTTCCCCGAAACCGTGCACGCTTACTTCGGCGCTGCCGACGAGCGCGGTGTCGCCTGCTTCTTCGGCGATGCGCATGGCTTCTTCGATGAGGGTTTCCACGATCTGGTGTTCGGGGACGGTTTTGATGACCTCGCCCTTGACGAAGATCTGGCCTTTGCCGTTGCCGGAGGCCACACCCAGGTCGGCTTCGCGGGCTTCACCGGGCCCGTTGACCACGCAGCCCATCACCGCGACCCGCAGCGGCACTTCCATGCCCTGCAAACCGGCGGTGACCTCATCAGCCAGCTTGTACACATCCACCTGCGCCCGCCCACACGAGGGGCAGGACACGATCTCCAGCTTGCGCTGCTTGAGGTTGAGCGACTGCAGGATCTGGATCCCGACCTTGACCTCTTCCACCGGCGGCGCGGACAACGACACCCGAATGGTGTCCCCGATCCCCTGCCGCAACAACGCACCGAACGCCACCGCCGACTTGATCGTGCCCTGAAACGCCGGACCCGCCTCGGTCACCCCCAGATGCAGCGGATAGTCACACTGCTCAGCCAACAACTCATACGCCCGCACCATCACCACCGGGTCGTTGTGCTTCACCGAAATCTTCAAATCATGAAAATCGTGCTCGGCGAACAGCGACGCCTCCCACAACGCCGACTCCGCCAACGCCTCCGGGGTCGCCTTACCGTGCTTGGCCAGCAACCGCTTGTCCAGCGACCCCGCGTTCACCCCGATCCGGATCGGCGTCCCATGATCCTTCGCCGCCTGCGCGATCTCCTTGACCTGGTCATCGAACTTACGGATGTTGCCCGGGTTCACCCGCACCGCCGCACACCCCGCCTCGATCGCGGCGAACACGTACTTCGGCTGAAAATGAATATCCGCGATCACCGGGATCTGCGACTTCCGCGCGATCGCCGGCAACGCCTCCGCATCATCCGCACTCGGACACGCCACCCGCACGATGTCACAACCCGACGCCGTCAACTCCGCAATCTGCTGCAACGTCGCATTCACATCCGACGTCAACGTCGTCGTCATCGACTGCACCGACACCGGACTCTCACTACCCACCCCCACCGCACCAACCTGCAGCTGACGGGTCTTACGCCGCTCCGCAAGCACGGGCGGGGGCATGGTGGGGAGGCCGAGAGCGACCTGGGTCATCGTGTGATCCCTTCCGGGGTGACTGGGCTCGGTGCCGTGGAGCTGTCGTGGAGCGCCAGCGCGGTTTCGGCGATGGACTCCGCGGTGAGGCCGTGCTCGGCGAGGATCGCCGATCGGCTGCCGTGGTCGAGGAAGCCACCGGGCAGCCCGAGGTTGTGCACCGGCGCCGGAACGCGGGCATCCGTGCAGGCCTGTGCCAGCGCCGCGCCCACGCCGCCGGTGCGCACCCCGTCCTCGACGGTGAGCACCAGGCGATGCCGGGAGGCGAGATGGACCAGGGTCGGGTTGACGGGCAGCAGCCAGCGCGGATCGACCACCGTCACTCCCACACCTTCATCGGAAAGCAGTTCGGCGGCCCGGATCGCGGTGCCGGCGAGCACGCCGGTGCTGACGATCAGCACGTCGAGCGGAAGGGACCGGCTGCGGTAGAGGATGTCCAGCCCGTCCATGCGGCTGAGTGCGGTGATCTCCGGACCGGCGCCGGCCTTCGGGAACCGCAGCGCGGTGGGACCGTCCGTTGTGCACACCGCCTCGCCGAGCAGGGCGGCCAGCTGCTTGGTGTCGCGTGGGGACGCGACGCGCATGCCCGGCACCGTGCCGAGCAGGGCGAGGTCCCACATGCCGTGGTGGCTTGGCCCGTCGGGACCGGTGATTCCCGCCCGGTCCAGCACGAAGGTGACCGGCAGGTGGTGCAGCGCCACGTCCATCATGACCTGGTCCACGGCGCGGTTGAGGAAGGTGGCGTACAGGCAGACCACCGGGTGCAGGCCGCCCATGGCCAGCCCGGCCGCGCTGGTGACCGCGTGCTGCTCGGCGATGCCAACGTCGAAAACGCGGTCCGGATATCGCTTGGCGAACGGGTGCAGACCGACCGGGCGCAACATCGCGGCGGTCAGCGCGACCACCTCCGGGTTGCTGGCGCCGATCTTCGTCAGCTCGTCGCCGAACGAGCTGGTCCAGCTGGGGGAGCCGGCGGTGCCCGGCTTGCCGGTGTCGGGATCGATGACCCCGATGCCGTGCATGCGGTCGGCTTCGTCGGTCTCGGCGTGGGGGTAGCCGCGCCCCTTCTCGGTGACGCAGTGCACGACCACCGGCCGGTTCAGCCCGGCCGCCCGGCGGCACGCCTGCTCGACGGCGGCGACGTCATGCCCGTCCACCGGGCCGATATAGCCGAAACCCAGGTCCTCGAACAGGTTCGAGCCGGGGTGGCGACCGTCTCGCAGCGCCGAAAGATGCGCGGCCACACCGCCGATGGTGGGGGCATACGAGCGGCCGTTGTCGTTGAGAGCGATCACTACCTTGCCGTCACCGCGGCCGAGGTTGTTCATCGCCTCCCAGGCCATGCCGCCGGTCAGCGCGCCGTCGCCGATCACCGCGACCACCCGGCGGTGCTCCTGTCCGAGCAGCCGCTGTGCCTTCGCCAGACCGTCCGCATAGGACAGTGCGGTGGAAGCGTGCGAGTTCTCCACGTGGTCGTGCGGGGACTCCCGCCGCTGCGGATAGCCGGCCAGCCCGCCCGCCGCGCGCAACGTGTCGAAGGCGGCCTGCCTGCCGGTGAGGATCTTGTGCACATAGGACTGATGGCCGGTGTCGAACACGATCCGGTCGGCCGGCGAGTCGAACACCCGGTGCAGTGCGATGGTCAGCTCGACCACACCGAGGTTCGGGCCGAGGTGCCCGCCGGCGCGGCAGACCGTGTCGACCAGGAACTCCCTGATCTCGGCCGCGAGTGCGGGCAGCTGGTCCTGGTGCAACTCCTTGAGCCGCTGCGGGCTGGTGGTGCGACTGAGCAAAGTGGAGGTCATATCCTCATCCCGTTCAGGCCGGAGGGTCGCTCGGTGGTGCCGCGGCACCGCGGACGGCCGGGGGAAGCTCGAAGTGGGTGGTCTCGCGGGTGACCTCGCGCTCCTCGACGGACACCGGCCCCAGTTCACCCAGGGCGGCCACCACCTCGTTGACCAGTGCGGGCGGGGCCGAAGCGCCGGCGGTCAGGCCGATCGTGCGCACTCCGTCGAGCCAGCTCGGCCGGATGTCGCTCGCGCGGTCGATGAGCTCGGCCGGCGTGCCCTGCCGGCGGGAGAGTTCGACCAGGCGGACCGAGTTCGAGGAGTTCGTGGAGCCGACCACCAGTACGAGATCGGACTCTTCGATGATCGCGTTGAGCGCGTGCTGCCGGTTGGTGGTGGCGTAGCAGATGTCGTCGGACGGTGATTCGTGCAGCATCGGGAACTGCACCCGCAGCGCGTCGACGAACTCGGCGGTCTCGTCGACCGCGAGGGTGGTCTGGGTGAGGTAGGAGACCCGCCGCGGGTCGGGCAGGGACAGCTCTTGGACATCTTTGGGCGTTTCGACCAGGACGATGGAATCCGGCGCCTCGCCGAGGGTGCCTTCGACCTCCTCGTGCCCGGCGTGGCCGATCAGCACGACCGTGTCGCCACGGGCGGCGAAGCGACGGGCTTTGGCATGGACCTTGGTGACCAGCGGGCAGGTTCCGTCGATGACGTCGAGGCCGCGGCGGGTCGCCTCCGCGCGTACGGCAGGGGAGACCCCGTGCGCGGAGAACACCACCGTCGCGCCGTCGGGTACCTCGTCCAGCTCTTCGACGAAGATCGCGCCCCGGCGCGAGAGGTCGTCGACCACATAGGCGTTGTGCACGATCTGCTTGCGGACGTAGACCGGTGTGCTGCGGGCTCGCAGGGCTCGTTCGACGATCTCGATGGCTCGCTCGACTCCCGCGCAGAAGGACCGCGGACCGGCCAGCAGGATGCGACGTGCGGCGTCATCCTCCGGGTGTGCGTCCGAACTCGTAGTTGCCATGCCGACACGGTAAGGAGGGAAAGCTCATCGGCTCAATGACCGGTTCCGCTTTCCAGAACCGCTGTCGCGTCCGCCGACCCGGCACGGTGCTAACCGCCCTTGGCGAGTACTTCCCGGCCGATGTGGCTCTTGCAGACTTCGACGGAGTAGGCCATCAGGCCGGGGGCTTGTGCGTCGCGGAAGATGCGTTGGATGGGTGAGGTGCGGAGGTAGCCGCTGCCGCCGCCGATCCGGACGCCGAGCTGGGCGATGTCGCGGGCGGCTTCGTTGGCCAGTGGTTTGGCGCGCATGCTGGCGGGCAGGAATTCGGGGGAGTTCTGGTCGGCGAGCCAGGCCATCTGGCCGGTGTATGCCGCGGCGGCTTCGAGTTGGAGGTGGGCTTCGGCGGCGCCGAACTGGACCCATTGCAGGTCGGTGAGGGTTTGCCCGGTGGTGGGGATGGTCCTGGTCTGGGCGTGGGTGGTGAGTGCGGCGAGTGCGGCGTCGGCGATGCCGAGGGAGAGGTAGGGCAGACCGGCGGCGATGTGGTTGGGGCGGGGTTCGGTGGCTGGGATGCCTTGGCGGTCGGCGCGCAGGAGGGTGCCGGTGAATTCGATGAGCTGGCTGCGGCTGGCGCGCAGTCCCATGGTGTCCCAGATCGGGACGTAGGTGACGGTGTGGTCGGGTTCGACCCCGAAGAAGGCGGGTTTGCCGTCGACGAGGGCGTTGACGAGGAAGTGGTCGGCGATTTCGCAGCCTGAGCAGAAGCGTTTGGCGCCGGTGAGCCGGTAGCCGCCGTCGGCGGGTTCGGCGGTTTGTTGCGGCATCAGGAACAGGTTTCCGGAGCCTGGTTCGGACAGTGCGTTGGCGAACCGCTTCCCGGCGGTGAGTTCGTCGGCGTAGTAGCGGGCGGTGTCCGGTGTGGACATTTGGGCGAGTCCGACCGCGGCGCCGATGTGCATGAGCCAGATGCAGGCGGTCGAGGGGCAGGCGGCGCTGAGCAGCCGGACGATGGTGCCGAAGGCGCGGTAGCTCAGCGAGGAGCCGCCGAGTTCGGTGGGCAGGGTGGCGGTGTCCAGTCCGGCCGCGTGCAGTCGTCGCAGGTTCGTCAAGGGCAGTTCGGCGGTGTCGTCGAATTCGGCGGCGGTACGGGCGAACTGGGCTGCGAGTTCGGTGGCGGTGTGGATCCAGCCCAGCTCGTGCGGTTCGGGGCCGAAGGGGTGGTCACTGGACACAAAGGACATCAGCTCAACTCACTTCCACGGAAAGGCGTTCAGAGTCGGGAGAAAAGTGGTCGCGGTGGCGGCAGGGCGCCGGTTGGACAGGCGCATTGGCCGGCTATTCGGGCGGCCGTGTCCGGAAGGAACGGGGTGAGTTCTCCGGCGAGGACGCGGCAGGCCCGGAGAAGGACGCCGAGAACGGCGTCGAGTTCGGCACCAGCGAGCTGCCAGGGACGGGCTTGCTCGATGTAGCGGTTGGCCTCTTCGACGATGCGCCAGACCGCGGCGGTGGCGCGGCGGAAGTCGAAGCCGGCCAGCGCGTCGTGCACGAGTTCGGGCGCGTTCCGGCATGCCGCGATGAGCCGATCGGCGCCGACAGGAGGTGCACCGGTGGCGGGCGGGCGGCCGTCGCGGTAGCGGTGGATCATGCTGACGATCCGGTGGACCAGGTTGCCGAGACCGTTGGCGAGGTCTTCGTTGGCGCGCGCGGTGAGCCGGTCGAAGGTGAAATCGGCGTCACCGGTGCGGGGAACCTCGCGCAGCAGCCACCATCGCACCGCGTCGGTGCCGTACTGGCGGACGACCGATGCCGGGTCGATGACGTTGCCGGTGGATTTGCTGATCTTGCGGCCGCCGATGGTGAGGTAGTCGTGCACGAGGATGTCGGTGGGCAGTGGCGCACCGGCGGACAGCAGCATCGCCGGCCAGTAGACGGCGTGGAAACGCAGCACTCCTTTGCCCGCCAGGTGGACGCGGCGCTCGTTGTGCACCCACCAGTACCGGTAGTTCTGGCCACCGGTACCGTAGTCGAGGCTGGTGAGGTAGTTGCCCAGCGCGTCCCACCACACGTAGATGACCTGGTCGGCGTCGCCAGGCACCGGGATGCCCCAGCCGCGGGCGCGGGTGCGGGAGCGCGAGATGCTGAAGTCCTGCAACCCACCGGCGATGAAGCCGAGTACTTCGTTGCGGCGTGCGGCGGGTTCGATCCGGAGCCGGCCACTGGTGATCAGGTCGTGAAGTCGCCCGGTGTAGCGGGACAACCGGAAGAACCAGTTCTCCTCGGCCACGAGCTGTGGCGGCAGGCGGTGTTCGGCGCAGTAGCCGTCGGTGAGTTCCGCGGGTGCGTAGAACTGCTCGCACTCCACGCAGTACAGCCCCTCGTAGTGTTTTCGGTAGAGGTCCCCGGCCGCCGCGCACGCCCGCCAGAAACGTTCCACCCCTGGCCGGTGCCTTGGGTCGCGGCTGGTGCGGATGAAGTCGTCGAAGGAGAGGCCGAGCGGCTCGCGCAAGGCCGCGAACGCGGCGGCGTTGCGGTCCACCAGCTGCTGGGTCGGCAGCCCTTCGGCTTCGGCGGCAAGTACATTCTTCAGCGAATTGTCATCGGTGCCGGTCAGGAACCGCACCTGGTCACCACGCCGGCGGTGGTGGCGCGCGAGCACGTCGGCCTGCACCAGCTCCAGCGCGAATCCCAGATGAGGGCGCGCGTTGACGTAGGGAATCGTGGTCGTCACGTAGAACCGTGCTGGCATCGGAACCTCCTCGGAGAAACCGGGGCTCCGCGCCACGTACGCACCGAGGCCCCGAATCAGGGCCTCGGAATCTGTTCAGCGTTGGCGGCCCCGCGTGCGGGGCATCATCACCAGAGCTGACGAACACATGCCCACGACATTAGCAGCGACGTCCCGACACCTCACCGGATTTTCCGGTCGCGCCGTGGCTTCTGCGCGTAACGAAAGCCGGGCGGGGCTGATACTCCTCGGTGGCGGGCATGCGGGGTTCTCGGCTGGCGGTGCTTCTGCTGCTGGCCGCCGTCTTGGCGGGGTGCGCGGCGGAGTCGCGGGAGTCCGCGCGGCGCCCTCGTGATGTGCCGTTGCTCCGGGCGCTGGTCAGCGCGGACGGGTTGCAGGTGACCGTGGAGTTCGACCGGTCCGGGTGCGGGGAGTTCCGGCTGACCGCGGACGAGGGCGAGCGTGCGGTGTCCGTGCACCTGGTGGCAGCGCCCTCGGCCACCCGTGGCGCCGGTGCGGAGACGCCGCGGCTGGTGCCCTGCACCCAGCTGGCGGCGATGGGCACGGCGACGGTGCGGGTCGGGACACCGGTGGCGGGCCGAGCCTTGGTGGATACCGCGACCGGTCGTGAGCTGCCGAGCATCGACGGCCGCACGTTGGCCGCGGTGGGGTATCTGCCGGCCGGTTATGTCTTCGCCCGGGACAGTTTCGAAACCGAGTCCGATGTCCCGCCGCGGAGCCCGCAGGCGCCGCTGGTGTGGACGCGGGTGTTCACCGGCCCGCCGGACCGGCCGGAGCTGCGGATCACCCAGGCGGCACCGGGCGGGCCGGAGCTACTCGGGTGGCCGGTGACGGCGACGGTGCGGGTCGGCGGTGCGGACGGGCAGCTGCACCTGACCGAGGGCGGCGCGCAGGCGCTGACCTGGGTGCTGGGCGGCCTGCGGATCGCGGTCTACACGGTGCAGGGCAACATCCACGAGACACCGCTCCCGGTGGCGGAACTCGAAGCCGTCGCCGCCGCCTTGCGCCCCGCCTAGACCACCGCGACGTCAGGTTGTCGATCGCCCTTGAAACATGGTCGTTCGGTGCCAGGCGAAATAGGGCTCGGAGGCAGCGCTGTGCGCAGTGCAGCCGCGGCCTCGCAGGTGCGACAGCCGATCTCGCAGGTTGCCTTCCGGGAGGCTGTCCCTGGCCGGCACCTGTAAGTTGCCGTGCTGGTCAACCGTGATCCAGCCCGACTCGTACAGCGCGTCGCAGCCGAAGCTGCACGCGAGCATGGCGATGTGATGCAGCTGCCGTCGTTCCTCGTCCGTGCAAACCGCACGTTTCTTGATATGCGCGGCGACCAGGAACCTCAACGGGTACCGGTCGCCGCAGAGCGCGCACTCGGCGACTTCCGCGCCGCCGGCCAGCAGCTTCCGCAATTTCGCCTGCTCGGTACGGACCTTGACCTTGGCGATGGTGTCCAGCTCACCGAAGTGACGATTCTCCGCCACCTGATCGCCAGTCGACTCGTGCAGCACGACTTCGGCCGGCCTGCCGGTGATCTCGACTCCGATGAGGGCGCGAAGCAGGTCAGGAACGCGGGCGGTGGGGCTCCGTGCTCTTCTCCTTGAGGCGCGCTGCTTCCTTGCGGACTTCGGCTTGGGTGGCGCGTTCCCGCTGCAGCCAGTCGGGGCCCTCGGCTTTCAAGGTGTCGATCTGTTCGGTGGTGAGCGGGTCGGTGATGCCACCCCGCGCGAGGCCGCCCATGGAGACGCCCAGTTTCGCCGCGACGACCGGTCGAGGATGCGGGCCGTCGCGGCGCAGCTCCCGCAGCCACTCGGGCGGGTCGGCCTGCAGGGCGTTCAGCTCGTCGCGCGAGACGACACCCTCTTGGAACTCCGCGGGGGTGGCTTCGAGGTACACACCCAGCTTCTTGGCCGCCGTCGCGGGCTTCATCGTCTGGGTGGTCTTGTGCGACGTCATGCGGTCAAGGGTATCGGGCGTGTGCGCTACCGCCGATCACACCCGGTAATCTGGCCTCGTGACAGGCTCGGACGTACCTCCTTCGTTCAGGCTCGCGTACGTCCCGGGGGTGACGCCCGCGAAGTGGGTGCGGATCTGGCACGAGCGGATGCCTGAAGTTCCGCTGACCCTGCACCAGGTGCCCGCCGCCGAAGCGGCCGGCCTGGTACGGGACGGAGGCGCCGACGCGGTCTTCCTGCGGTTGCCGACCGACCGGACGGGCCTGCACGCGATACCCCTGTACACCGAGACGACCGTGGTCGTGGTGCCGAAGGACCACCTCGTGGCTGTGTCCAAGGAGATGTCCAAAGAGATGTCCGAAGAGGTGTCCGCCGAGGACCTTGCCGACGACGTGGTGCTGCATCCCCTGGACGACACCCTTGGCTGGGACCGACTGCCGGGACGCCCGGCGATCGAGCGCCCGGCCACCACGGCCGACGCCATCGAACTGGTCGCGGCGGGCGTCGGTCTGCTCGTCGTGCCGCAGTCGCTCGCGCGGTTGCACCACCGCAAGGACCTCACCTACCGGCCGCTCTCGGGCGGCCCGGAGTCGCGGGTGGCGTTGTCGTGGCCGGAGGACGAGACCACCGACCTGATGGAGCAGTTCATCGGGATCGTTCGCGGGCGGACCGTCAACAGCACGCGCGGGCGTCAGGCACCAGCACCGGCCCCGGCGAAGCGCAAACGTCCCGAGGCCGAGGGACGGAAACCCGCGGCCGGCCGGGGCAGGCAGCGGGGTTCCGGCGCCCCTAGAGGTGGCAAACGGGGGAAACCTCGCCGCCGGTCCTAGCGCGCCGGGGGAGCAGCAGCGGGGTTGCCAGGCTGAGCAGCCCGGCGATCGCGATCGCGGTGCGGGTGCTGGTGAGTGCGGCCAACGGTCCCCACAAGGCGGTCATCGCGGCCACGGTGAGCTTGCTGGTGATCGACCAGGCGGACAGGGTGCGCACCACGCGGTCCGGCGGGAGCTGCTCGAGCCGATAGCTGGCGAACACCGGGTTGAACACGCCCATGCAGGTGATCAGTCCCAGCTCGACGACCATGACGAGGATCAGCCCGCTGGTGCCGGGGTGGACGAAGGCCAGCCCGAGCAGCCAGCACGCGCGCAGCGCCCCGGCGGTGAGCATGACCTGATGCCGTCCGAACCGCGTGACCAGCCGGCGGGACAGTCGTGCGCCGATGAGGCCGCCGACGCAGGGCGCGGCGAACGCGAGGCCGTACTGCCACGGCGCGAAACCGAGGGGGCCGAGCATGAGCACGGCGAGCACCGGCGAGGTCGCCATGATCAGGCTGCTGACCAGGATCGTGTTGAGGAACAGCGGGCGCAGCGTGGCGTGGGTCAGGATGTACCGCCAGCCTTCGAGCAGGTCGCGTGCCCGCAGCCGCGGTGCGCCGGTCCGCGCGGGGCGTGGCTCCTTCTTGCCGATCGCGCGGATGCCCACTGCCGAGAGCAGATAGCTGATCGCGTCGGCTACCACGGTCGCCGCCGGGCCGAACAGGCCGATCGCGGCCCCGCCGAGCGGCGGGCCGAGTGCGGTGGCGGTCCACGCCGTCGACTCGAACCGTCCGTTCGCGATGAGCAGGTCTTCCGGTCGCACCAGCGCTTTCAGGCAGGCGCCGCTGGCCGCCTGGAAGGTGATGTCGGCCGCCGCCACGAGCACCGACACGATCAGGAGCTGCCCGAAGCCGAGCAGGCCGAGTGCGAACGCGGCGGGGACGGTCAGCAGCGCAGCGAACCGGATCAGGTCCATCGTGATCATCACCGGTCGTTTCCGGCGGAACTCCAGCCACGGACCGAGCGGCACCGCGACCACGGCCCCGACGGCAAGGCCGGTGGCCGCCAGTGCCGACACCTCGGTCGGCCCGGCGTGCAGCACGAGGATCGCGACCAGCGGGAACGCGTCGAACGCGAGCCGGGTGCCGAACGTGCTGACCGCATACCCCGCCCACAACCAGCCGAACTGCCGCCCGAGCGACCGCCTGCCCGCCACGCCCAGCCCCCTCACGCCGACCAGCGAGATCAAAGCGGGCAGCGGACGGCCGGTCAAACAACCGACTCGCGGCGAGCCACAACGACGGGTTGTGGAACGGGAGATACTGCAAGAGGACTCTTGCGTCGCAGTGAATCTTCTTGCACACTGAGTGCACCGATTGAGCAGGAAAACGCATCGCTACACAGGCGGGAGCGCGGCATGCGAAGGCTCATCACCACACTGGCCACGGTCGGTCTTTCGATCGCCGCCGGACTCGCCGCCGTTCCGGGATATGCGTCGTCGTCCACTCCGCAGACCATCCCCGCGCTGCGCGAGTGGACCGCGGGCGGCGACGGGTACCTGTTCGGCTCCGGCTCCCGGGTGGTGGCCAGTACCGAACTGGCGGGCACGGCGCGCACCTTCGCCGAGGACCTCCGCTCGCTGACCGGCGTTCCGGTGGACGTCGTGTTCGGGGCCAAGGCGGAACCCGGCGACATCGAGCTGCGGCTCGGCACCGCCGACGGCGGCCCCGAGGGCTACCTGCTGACCGTCGCACCGGCGATTTCGGTGCTGGGCAACACGAACAGCGGCGTGTTCCTCGGTACCAGGTCGGTGCTGCAACTGCTCCGGCAGAACCTCGCCGTGCCCGGCGGTATCGCGCGCGACTGGCCGCGCTATCCCGAACGCGGGCTGATGGTGGACGCAGGTCGGCAGTACTTCTCGCTCGACTGGCTGCGGCAGCGCGTCCGCGAGCTGTCCTACCTGAAGATGAACCAGCTGTACCTGCATCTGAACGACGTCAACGGGTTCCGGTTGCGCAGCGACACCCATCCCGAGGTCACCTCGGCGCAGCACTACACCAAGCAGGAGATCCGCGACCTGATCGACTACGCGGCCGCATACCAGGTGGACGTGATTCCGGAACTGGACTTTCCCGGGCACCTGGACCCGATTCTCGCCGCGCACCCGGACCTGAAGCTGGTCAGCCGGACCGGGGCGGTCAGCGACAGCAACATCGACCTGTCCCAACCCGGCGCATGGCGGTTGATGGAAGACCTGATCACCGAGTTCCTGCCGCTGTTCCCCAGCCGGTTCTGGCACATCGGCGCCGACGAGTACGTCACCGACTACGCCGACTATCCGCAACTGGAGACCTACGCGAAGCAGCGGTTCGGAGCGACGGCCACCGGCAAGGACGCCTACCACGGGTATTTCAACTGGGCCAACGAACTGGTCAAGGCTTCTGGCAAGACGGCCCGCGCGCACAACGACGGGCTCAAGCCGGGTGGGGCAACCGTGCCGGTGGCCACCGACATCATCATCGAACACTGGTCGATGAGCGGGCCGCCGCCGTGGTTCGGCCCGGCGTACAGCGGAAAGCAGCTGATCGCCATGGGCTACCGGGTGCAGAACGGTTCCTTCACGCCGACGCACCACACGGCGGGCGGCTGGGCGTCGCCGTTCAACGTGCCCGCGCCGATCATGTACGACACCTGGGATCCCACCATTTTCGTGGACGGCTCCCGGCTGTCCGAGATGGAGGACCGGTCCAACCTGGGCTCGAAACTGAAGCTCTGGTGCGACGAGAGCACCAAGACCGAGCGGCAGCTCGCCGACGCGATCCACGACAAGCTGCGGGTGATGGCGCAGCACACCTGGCGTTCATCGGGCCCGCCGCTGTACCTGCTGTTCGCGCCGGTGATCAAGGCGGTCGGCGAAGCTCCGGCATAACCGGACATCCCTTGCCCTGCAAAGGAAATCGAGGTCCAAATGCGACGTAAGACGATCGTCTCCGCCCTCGCGCTGTGCTCGGCCGTCGGCTGCTTGCCCGCTGTGGCCGGCTCGGCGTCGGCGGCGCCCCGCTATCGCGACTACGTGGCACTGGGTGACTCCTACGCCTCGATCGCCTCCCTGCTGACCGTGGAGGACAAGGTCGGCTGCTTCCGCTCCGCCGACAACTACCCGCACGTACTCGCCGCGAAGCTCGGGGTGGAGCGGCTTACCGACGTCAGCTGCGGCAGCGCCACCACGGCGCATATGACCGAGCCGCAGCGGACTCCCACCCTGGGCACCAATCCGGCCCAGTTCGACGCCCTGCGACCGGAAACCGACCTGGTCACGCTCACCATCGGGGGCAACGACCTCGGTTTCGAGAGCGTTATCGGCCAGTGCGGGCTGCTCAGCGTCACCGACCCGCTCGGCAACCCGTGCGAACGGGCCAACCGCAATCCCGATGGCAGTGACAAGGTCCGCCGGAAGATCGAACAAGAGGTCGCGCCCCGGGTGGCCGCCGTGGTGCGGGGTATCAAGGAGCGCTCGCCGGACGCGCGGGTCCTGCTGGTCGGTTACCTGCGCTGGCTGCCGGAGGCGACGGGCTGCTGGCCGGCCGTCCCGCTCGCGCAGGGGGACGTGCCGTACGCGACCAGCCTGCAGCAGGCGCTGGTCGACGTGCTGGCCGGCAACGCGGGCGGCAACGTGAGCGCGTTCGATCCGATGCCGATCACCGGCCACGACATGTGCCAGGCGCCCGGCACCCGCTGGGTGGAGCCGGTTGTACCAGCCGCGCCGACCACGCCCTTCCATCCGAACGCACTCGGCCAGCGCAACCTCGGGGAACGGCTCGCCGAGCGGCTGGGCGGCACGCGCTAGCCAAGTCGGCGCCGGAACCACGTGGTCAGCCCGGCGTCCACCTCGCGTGCCAGTGGCAGTTGCGGCGCCGGTTCGATGCCAGGCTCGTCGGCGAGCGGGTGCGCCAGTCCGGGGATCGACAGCAGTTCGGCCCGTTCCCCCAACGCGTCGACGAGGTCGAACGCGTCGGTGCGCAGGGCAGGGTGATCCAGCTCGCCGCTGACGACCAGCAGTGGCGCGCGGCCGGCGATGGCGTCCGCCTTGGCGACGAAGTCCAGGCTGTCGACGGCTTTTTCGGACTCGGCGTCATACGGGTAGTCGCCAGGGAACAGGTCGACGACGGACCGCAGCCGGATGGCGCCGTTCACGATGGCGCCGGCGAAGACCGGGATGTCGGTGTCGGCGAGGACCCGCAACGCGACCGCCCCGCCCAGCGAGCCGCCCAGCACGCCGATCGGACCGTCATCGACCGGCAGTTGCGCGCGGATCGACGCCAGCGCGGCCGGGAACTCCTCGGTCGCCTGTCGGACGAACGGATACAGCACCGACATCAGGGGGTCCTGCTGGAGCAGGGCCAAGCCGGCGTCCATGCTGCCGTCGACCATCCGCGCCCCGCACATCGGCATGCCGAGGTGCACCCGCCACGCGGGCAGCTCGTTCAGCGGCAACGCGGCGGCGAACGCGGCGTCCGACCTCGGCGCGTCCAGCATGTGCCAGGTGACGATCAGTGGCGCGGGGCCGTCGCCGGACGGCGGCAGTGCGGTGAACGGCACGCCGGCCGCCGTGCCCGCAATCGGTGAGTGCATGCGGCGATAGTAGGTCCGCGGCCACGTGCCG
This sequence comes from Amycolatopsis nigrescens CSC17Ta-90, assembly GCF_000384315.1. Taxonomy (GTDB): domain Bacteria; phylum Actinomycetota; class Actinomycetes; order Mycobacteriales; family Pseudonocardiaceae; genus Amycolatopsis; species Amycolatopsis nigrescens. Next base: position 7,970,276 of record NZ_ARVW01000001.1, read on the forward strand.
GGAGCTGGTTACGCCACCGGCGAAAGCGCGAGGGGTGGCGGAGCGTCGCGAAGTGGCGACAACTCGGCTGGTCAGGAGTTTGTGCAGGTCAGCTTTGGTGGCGTAACTCCGGCGTAACAGTTGGCGGATAGCGTGGCCGTCGTGGACGACCCCGTTGACGCCTCCAGTAGCAGGAAGATCCCCGCCGGCTGGGTCTCGTCGCGACCGCGGGCGGAGCGGGCGCGGCAACTGGCCGATGCGCTGCGGCACCAGATCATCACCGGCCGGTTCGCCGACGGCGTGCTGCCCGACGAGCGCGGTCTTGGCAGCCGGTTCGGCGCCTCTCGCAACGCGGTCCGCGAGGCGCTGGCCCTGCTGCGGCAGGAAGGACTGATCACCCGGCGACGCGGGGTGGGCACCACGGTCGTGCTGCCGAAGTACGGGCACGGCCTGGACCGGCTGGCCGGACTCGCCGAGACGCTGACCGGGTACGGCACCGTGACCAACGAGGTGCGGCTGGCCGAGACCGTGGCCGAGCTGCCGGCCGCGATCGCCGAGCGACTGGCGGTGCCCGCCGGCTCCGGCGGCGTGCATCTGGAACGGCTGCGCTGGCTGGACGGCCTGCCGTTGTCGCTGGATTCCAGCTATCTCACCGCGGACGCCGGCCGCGGTGTGCTGGCCGGCGACCTGGCGGGCCGGGATGTCTTCACCCTGATCGAGGAGACCACCGGTTGCCTGCTCGGGCGCGCCGAGGTGGCGATCCACGCGGTCACCGCCGATCCGGACACCGCCGAGCTGTTGCGGATTCCGGCCGGTGCGGCGGTTTTCGCCCTGGAGCGGCTTACCCGGCTGTCCGACGGGCGCCCGGTGGACGTGGAGTCGATCCGCATCCGCGCGGACCGGATGGCCCTGCACGCCGTCCTGCATCGCGGCGGGCAGCCGTGGTGACGGCCGCCGGGCTGACCGTGCCGGTAGTGGTCATGCTGGCGCTGTTCGGGCTCGTCGGCGGGATCGGCATCACTGCACTGGGGCCTGGCGGGATACTGCCCACGATCGGGCTGTTCACGCTGACCGGCCTTTCGCCCGCCGAGATAGCCGGCACCGCCATCGTCACCCACGTCGCCACCGGCGTGCTGGCCACCGCCGCCTACACCCGCTCCGGCCAGTTGCGCGAGCCCGAGACCCGGCGCACGGCGCTGATCCTTGCCGGCACCGCGGTGCTCGGCACACCGGCCGGAGTGCTGGTCAACACCGTGGTTTCCGGCCGGGTTTTCGGGCTGGTGCTGGGGATTTTCGTGGCCGTGGCGGGGGCGCTGGTGCTGTACCGCGAGCGTCGTCACGCCGCGGCGACACGAGCGCACCCGTCCGCACCACTGGTGGCCGGGCTTGGTTTCGCGGTCGCGATGGCGGCGGGCATCGTGGGCATCGGCGGACCGATGCTCACGGTGCCGCTGCTGGTCGCCCTCGGCGTCCCGGTGCTGGAGTCGCTCGCCTCGGCACAGGCCCAGTCCATCGTGATCGCCACCGTGGGGACGCTGGGCTACCTCGCCAACGGCGCGATCGACTGGCCGCTGGCCGCGCTGGTCGGTATCCCCGAACTGGCCGGCGTGCTGCTGGGCTGGAAGATCGCGCACGCCCTGCCCACCCGTAGCCTGAAGTACGCGCTGATCTTCACCCTGTTCGCACTGGCCCCCTACCTCGCCCTGCACGGCTGAGGCCCGGGTCCTCCTCAGCTGGTGTGCTGCCTGGTCAGCGGTCGCTGCAGAGGTACCGATCGGCGTCTTCCGCGTTTGGCGGGCTTGCGGGGGCGAGGAAGCGATGCAGAGTCGCGGCCAGCCTGCCCAGCTCCGCTCCGGCTTCGCAGTCGGTGATGGTGGTCGCGGTCCAGTATCCGGCGACGGAATGCCGCCACGGCTCGAGTGTCCACGTCAGCCGCACATGCCCGCGCGCGTGGTGGATCGCTTGCACGCGCAGGTCTCGGTTGGGGCTGTGCCAGGAACGTGTACCGTCCCAGCCCCTGAAGTCCGAGGCCAGCTCGTCGAGGAAGAGGGCGACGTGCCAGTCCGGGTATGCCGTGACGTCGTGCAGTTCGGCGCGCATACCTGGCGCGCCGCCTTCGACGCAGTTGCGGATGACGTGGTGGTCCGGGCGTCGCCGGTTATAGAAACGAAGATAGCCCCCGTCCTGCCCGCGCAGCAGGACGCTCGAATCCGCATCGGCGTCCGGGTCGTACCGGCACAGGCCGCTCGCACTCCGGTCGTAGGGCATGGTCCTCAGCGATCTCCGTCTGCGTCCGTCGGAGCCGGATCAGGATGGCGTCTCGTCTCCGCGCGCAGCTTATCCTTGAAGGCGGACCTTTCTGCCTTCAGCGGGCTCGGTTCAAACGACCCGGGAAACCTTGTAGGCGATCCCCCCTTCGACCAGGTACCCGGATCCCACGCAGACGACGTCGTTCAGCCACGCGTAGCGCTCGGCCCCCGTCTCGAAGAGGGGGTTCGTCCGGAAGTAGTAGCGGCCGGGGTCGATCTGGACTCTCTTGACGGGATCGGCCAGATCGGCCCGCAGTTCGGGCGGGGTGGTCCAACGGCCGCCGTAGGCCAGGTGCAGGAGGGCGTTGTCGTGCGTGCGCAGGGTCAACCGTACGTCCAGCATCATCGTTCCGTCCGGACGGAACAAAGCCCAGTCGCCGCCACCCGGCAGTACTTCGCCGCGTAGTTCCGGGCCTTCGAAGGTTCCGCCGGCGGCACCGAACAGCACCCGCCGGCCGAGCGGGCCGCTGCCGATGTCCAGCCGTGGGTTCAGGTCGACGATCAGGTCGAACAGATGCTCGGTGCTGATCTCGCCGAGGGTCTTCACCCGGGAATCCGTGGTCATCGATCATCGCCTTCGGTCGGTGAGGAGTGAGGTGGGACGGTCGGGAATACGGTCCGTCGGACCGCGTCCGTCGAGACGCCCGATTGGGCGCAGAGCGTTGACAGGTCGAAGAAAAACCGCTCGTGGGAGATCAGCTCGTCCCGGAAGGCGAACTGGATGAACACCGGCAGTTCGGCGCGCCTGCCGTTGGGGATCACGCCGAACCGGTCGCCGGTCATGGTCATCCGCGCGGTACCCCAGCAGACCAGGGTGTCGGTGTTGCCGGCGTGACCTTGCAGAACGACGTGGTAGTCCGGAAACGACCGGAAGAACCGGGTCAGCGCCCGCTCGTTCTCGGCCGGGCCCCGTGCGCTGGTGCCGAGTGCCGGCGCTTCGAGCACCATGTCCTGATGGAAGAGCCTCATCGCGGTGGGCACGTCTTGTCGGCTCTTCGCGATGGCCAGCGCCTGCGCCAGCTCGAACATTCGTTGGTCATGCACAAACTAAACGTACGTACGACCGTACGTTTAGGCAAGGGGTTGTGGCAGGATCTCGTCCGATGAGCGAACTCGTGCGAGGGTCAGGCAGTGAAACGGACGCGGCGGTCTCGGACGGGCGGCTGCTGCGCGGCGCGCGTTCCAGACGGGCGATCGAGCGCCATGCCGTCGACGTGGCCTCGCTGGAAGGACTCAGCGGGCTCAGTTTCGGCCGCCTGGCCACCGATCTCGGGCTCAGCAAGAGCGGAGTGCAGACTCTCTTCGGGACCAAGGAGAGCTTGCAGGTCGCCGCGGCCGGGTCCGCGCGCGACGCGTTCACCGACGCCGTCATCCGCCCCGCGCTGGCCGTGCCTCGCGGTGCGGCGCGGCTGCGTGCGTTGATCGACCAGTGGATCGGTTATGCGGAGGAGCCGTTGTTCCCGGGCGGTTGCTTCTGGGCGGCGAACCTCGCCGACTTTGACAGCAAACCGGGACCGGTTCGCGACGCGCTCCTTCGTCAGCAGCGGGACTGGCGCGGCTTCATCGCCACGGAACTCCGCCACGCGGCCGATGCCGGGGAGGTCGCCGACCTGGACACCGAGCTCGCGGCTTTCCAGCTCGATGCGGTGCTCGTCGCCGCGAACATCGCTTTGCGGTGCGGCGACAGGGAGGCTGGGGACAAGGTCCGCCGGGTGCTCGAAAGCTTCCTGGTACCTCCACGCTGACCCGGTACCGCCCTCATCGGCCGGGGGCACGTGTCGCGGTGGCGAGCTGCTCGGACAGCTCACGGGTGTGGGCGTGGGCGGGATGCTTGTCGGCTTCGGTTTTCAGCGGGCGCATCCGGTCGCGGGTGCGGGTGGAGGTGAGGGAGCCCACCAGTTCGAGTGCCTGTACCGCAGTGGTGACCCCGGCGTCGTGGTCGCCGTCGATCAGGTGCGCGGTGGCCAGTGCGGTGAGGGTGAAGGTCCGGCTGCGGGCCATGTCCTGGCCGTAGGCAGCGGTGGCGGTGCTCAGCGGCCCGATCGCGGTGGTGGCGTAGGCGGGGTCGGCGCTGCGGGCGAGTTCGGCGTGCACGATGCCGGTCATCGCGGCGAAATCCGTTTCGTTGAAGAAACCGGCCCACGAGGGCGCTTCGGCGCGTTCGGCCAGCGCGAACTGCTCGCCCGCTTTGCCCAGCAGCGTCAGCGCTTGTCCGGCGTCGCCAAGGACGGCGTATGCCCACGCCTGGTTGGCATACAGGATGCTCATCTCCAGCGCAGAACCGGAAGGGCCGGCCGCGGCCTGCCCGAGCTGGAACTCGGCCAGCGCCTGCTCGGGGGCGTGGTGGTGCAGATGCACCCGGCCACGGCGGTAGTGGATGTTGGCGACCAGGTCTTGGCGACCGGTGTGGCGCGCCAGCTCCAGTGCCCGGTCGAAACAGCGCCAGGCCCGGCCGAGCCTGCCGGTGTCGAACGCGGCCCAGCCGGTCAGGTTGTGCAGGTCGGCCGTCACCACCCGCAGCCGGTCGACCGTGGTACCGGAGGAGACGTCGGCGGCGAGCATTCGTTCCGCACCGGCCAGCAATGTGCTTAGGGTGTGCCCGCAGGCTCCGCCGCCGTGCTGGTAGTCCACCGCCCGCAGTTCCACGATGGCGCCGGCCAGCCGGTGCACATCGGATATCCCGATGCGGCCTGACCCGAAAGGCTCATACGATGCCGCCTTCGGCCCATCATCGGATTCGGTATTGTCGCCATGAACAGGATTGTTGTTCATGATGGCCTCACGGGTGAATTCTGCACGGTTAACGGGACAAGGTGCTCCCTTCGCCATAGCAGGATTACCGGGAACCAGCTGCCCCAAACTCCCCAATCCGGTGAACTCGACGGCTTTCCCGGTGCGGAATTGACCATAAAAACTGTCCAGTAGATCCCGGAACCGCTGGTCGGGTGAACTGTTCGGGGCGCCGATTCAACGGCAGTTCGAATGCCCGTGCCGTTGTACACGGCATCAGCACGTGCGTCCGAAATGTGGGCTGCGTCCCGCCGCGCGGTCGGGCATGATGACGAGCATGCTGACCGGGGAGCTAGTCCTGTTACGACCGCTGGAGCCCGAGGACGCCGATGCCTTCTGGCGCTGGCACAACGATCCGGAAGTGGGCCGCTGGCTGGTCGCCGACTACCACGAGTCGCTCGCGCAGATCCGCAAGCGGTTCGCCGAGCGCGAGCCGAACTCCTACCAGAAGGTCGAGTTCGGCATCGAGACGCTGGCCGAGGGCAAGCTGATCGGCACCATCGACCTGCGGGACGCGAGTCCCGAGAACGCGCGTGCCGAACTCGATATCTACCTCGGTGAGAAGGACTATTGGGGCGGCGGTTACGGCACTGACGCGATGCGCACGCTGTGCCGGTACGGCTTCGAGGTCATGCGGCTGCACTCGATCGCGCTGTGGGTGGTGGCGGAGAACGAGGCGGCAGTGCACGTCTACCAGAAGGTCGGTTTCCGCGAGGACGGCAGGCACCGCGAGTCGTTCCGCGGCGTTGGCCGGTGGCACGATGAGATCCTGATGAGTCTGCTCGAGGGCGAGCTGACCTGAACGTCGAGAGCGAAGGAGCGAACGCGTGCCAGGCGGGAAAGGCGGTACGAAGGACGGTCCGCTCGAGGTCGGGAACGAGAACGTGCTGGCGTTCCGCGTCGCCGCCCAGCACCTGAACGAGCGGCTGGCTGCCGGCTCCACGCTGGACGCGGCCGGGAACTGCGCGTTGCAGGACAGTCCACCCGGGTCGGCGGCACTGGCCCTGCACGCCAGGGTCGCGGACGTCGGGCCCGACACGATCGCTGACGCCGTCGAAGACCGCGGCCTGTTCCACACCTGGAGCATGCGTGGTTCGCCCTTCGTGTTCCCGACCGCCGATTTGGCTGTCTTCACCACCGGTGTGCTCCCGCCGGGAGAATCCGCGCGACGGCACTTCATCCTGGGTGTCGAGCAGTCACTCGAAAAGCTGGAACTGAGCCTCGCCGAGGTCACCGACCTCACCAAGTCGAAGATCCGCGACGTGCTCGCCGGCCGGCGGCTGGCCATCAACGAGCTCGGCGCTGAGCTGGCACAGGCGGTCGCCGGTGAGCTGCCGAAGACGGCGCGCAAGACCTGGGACGAGGAGGGACCGCACGCGAAGGGCCAGCCGCTCGGGGAAGCCGTGGTGCACTTCTGCCTGCGGATCCTCACCCTCGAGCAGATCGTCTGTTTCGCGCACCGGGACGGGAAGAAGCTGCCTTTCGTACTGGTCGACGAGTGGCTCGACGCCCGGCCGCCCGCGGTCGAGGCCGAGGTGGCCCGTGCTGAGCTCGTCCGCCGTTATCTGCACTGCTACGGGCCGTCCACCGCCGCGGATTTCGCCGCCTGGCTCGGGGTCGCGGCCAAGGACGCGGCTCCATGGTGGAAGCTGGTGGAGGACGAGATCAGCGAGGTGCGCGTGCACGGCCGGGTTCGCTCGCTGCTGGCCGAGGACGTTCCCGCGTTGCGCTCGCCGGCCGAGGCGAACGGCGTCCGGCTGCTCCCGCCCCGGGACCCGCTCGTGCAACTGCGAGACCGGGAGTCACTGGTGCCGGACAAGCGGTTGCACCGCGAGATCTGGAAAACGGTGGGCGAGCCGGGCACGGTGCTGTGCGACGGGCATCTGGTGGCGACCTGGCGGCCGCGCAAGAACGGGAAGAAGCTCACGCTCACGGTGACGGCGTTCGACTCGCTGACCGCAGCCCAGCGCAAGGCGATCGACACCGAAGCCGAGGGCGTGGCATCGATCCGCGGCTGTTCGTCGGTGGAGGTCGCGTTCGATTCCTAGTCCCAGAGCGCGGTGCTGCGTGCTTTGACGAGTGCGTCGATGCGGGCCAGCACTTCGGTCGCGGGCCGGGCGTCGATCCGGTTCCCGTCGCGCAGTCGCAGGGCCACCTGGTCGTGCTCGGCCTCCTTGGCGCCGATCACCGCCTGGTAGGGCACCAGCCGGGCGGCTCGGATGCGGGCGCCTAGGCTGCCGTGCTCCGGCCCGGCGATCTCCGCGCGCAGGCCGAGTTCGGAGCTTTGCCGCACCAGCTGTTCGGCCTGCGGTACCTGGGCCTCCGCGATCGGGAGCAGCACCAGCTGGGTGGGCGCGAGCCACCCGGGGAAGGCGCCGCCGTGCTGCTCGATCAGGTGGGCGACGGCCCGTTCCACGCTGCCGATGATGCTGCGGTGGACCATCACCGGCCGGTGCTTCGCGGCGTCCTTGCCGACGTAGTGCAGGTCGAACTGTTCGGGCTGGTGGAAGTCGATCTGGACGGTGGACAGGGTGGTCTCGCGGCCGGCGCTGTCGGCGACCTGAACGTCGATCTTGGGGCCGTAGAACGCCGCTTCTCCTTCGACGGCCTCGTATTCCTGGCCGGAGCGGTCGAGCACCTCGGCCAGCAGCGCGGCGGCGCGCTGCCACAGCGACGGGTCGGCGACGTACTTCCCGCCGGCGCCGGGCAGGGAGAGCCGGTAGCGCGCCGGGTGGATACCGAGCGCCCGATACGCCTCGCGGATCAGCTGCAAGGCCGCCTGCGCCTCGCCGGCGACCTGGTCCGGGGTGCAGAAGATATGCGCGTCGTTCAGCTGGATCGCGCGCACCCGGGTGAGTCCGCCGAGCACCCCGGACGGCTCCGCCCGGTACATGCCGCCCAGCTCGGCGATCCGCAGCGGCAGTTCGCGGTAGCTGTGCGCGCGGGAACGATAGATCAGCGCGTGGTGCGGGCACAGGCTCGGCCGCAGTACGACCTGTTCGCCCCCGAGGTTCATCGGCGGGAACATATCCTCTTGGTAGTGCGACCAATGCCCGGAAATCTCGTACAATTCCCTTTTGCCAAGCACCGGCGAGTAGACGTGCCGGTAGCCCGCGCGCCGTTCGGCGTCGCGGATGTACTCCTCCAGCGCGTGCCGCACGATCGCGCCGTCGGGCAGCCAGTAGGGCAGTCCAGCGCCGATCAGCGGGTCGGTGTCGAACAGGCCCAGCTCGCGGCCGAGCTTGCGGTGGTCAGGCATGGTGTCTCCTCAGGGACTTGAGGCGAGTGACCACACGACGAAGCCCCGGGGCACTCGCCCCGGGGCTTCGGACCAAGACAGTTCTCAGCGCGCCGGGACATTCTCCGGCGTCGTAGTGTCAGCAGCGCGCTTCATGGTGCCGACACTAGCAGACGCGGCCCGAACCGCCTTCTCCTTTTTCTTGTGCCGTGCGGCCGGTCCGGCGCGGTGGTGGCTCGTCCGGCGATGACAAAGAATTGATGATCCGTCATTGTCCGAGAAAAAGGGTAACGGCCTGGTTTGTGGTGGCGATAAGGCGCGAGAGAAGTCCGGCATCGACTGAAAAGCGATGTCTTCGTCGATGCTTGGGGATACTCGTATGCGCACACGACAGCTGTCTTCCCGGGTCCGAAGAACCATTCGAGTGGGCATTACCGGAGTGGTGCTGGCTTTGTGCGGTGCCCTGCTCAGCTTCGGATCGGCGAGCGCGGGCACCGGGGCCGGCACGGTGCCGAACAACTGCCGGTTCCCCGGCGAGGTGACGGCCGTGGTGCCGGTGGAGTTCGTCGCGAACTTCCCCGAGACCGTTTCCCCTGGGATGCCGATCCAGCCGGCGGGGGCGGTGCTGACGGTGGTACTGGCCGAACCGACCGTCACCGCGCTGCGGGACGCGGGGGTGCAGGAGGTGCGCGGTGCCGTGGAGGCGAGGCTCGGGGTGCGTCAGGGCGGTGGCGGACAGGACATCCCGATCGGACCGCTGGAGTTGCCGGTGGTCACCCTGCCCGGCTCCGGCGAACTGCGGATCCCGGTGCGGGCCGAGGTCCCGCCGGTTTCGGTGCCCGTGCCGGGACCGGCCACCTTCGAACTCGTGACGGCCGGCCTGGCCCTCACCGATGTGACCTGCACGCCGGAGCCTGGGCAGGACAACCAGCTCTTCACCGTCACGGTGACGGGACCCCCGGCCAGGAACACCGGCGAAGTGCCCGGCGGCGTTTCGGTGAATGCCCTGCCGGATACCGTGCGCGCGGCGGCGACGCCACTGAAATACTCGCCACTACGGGTTTTCGTCGACGCCAAGGCCACGATGCGAAAGCTGAACTCCGACCTGGCGTTCCCGCAGGGCCGGTTCGAGGGCGGGGTGGTGCTGTCGGTGCCGCCGGGCGGCGACCCGGCCGACCGCGGCAAGCTGAACGGAACCCTCGCACTGCCGCCGGCGAACGGCCGCTTCATCGCCTTCAGCTTCATGCCGACGACCGCACTGGCTACCCTCGAACAACCCGAGCCTGCCACCGGCATGATGAAGGACAAACTGATAGACCTGACCATCAAGCAGGTGATCAGGCTGCGGGACGTGCGGGTCGACGGTGTGCCGCTGGACGTTGGCGCCGACTGCCGGACCGTCGAGCCGATGTCCGCCACGCTGCGCGGCAGCCTGCCGCTGAAGGTGGGTGAAAAGGGCGAGTTCGTCTCCACGTTCGACCTCCCGCCGTTCACCGGCTGCGGCGTCACCGAAGACCTCGACCCCTTGCTCACCGGGCTGGTCTCCGGACCGGGGAACACCCTGTACACCACGTTGACCATGGAATGCGTCGCCACCTGCAAGCCGAAGTGACTTGCGCTGGAGCGCGCTCCAGCGCTTAGCGTCGGTGCCATGACAACACCTCAGCACAAGATCGGTTCCGGCTTCGGCGCCGCCAGCACCGCGGCCGAAGTCCTGGATGGCATCGATTTGACCGGGAAACTCGCGATCGTGACCGGTGGCTACTCCGGTATCGGCCTGGAGACGACCAGGGTGCTGACCCTGGCCGGCGCGCACGTGGTGGTGCCCGCCAGGCGCCGCGGCATCGCTGAGGAGGCGCTCACCGGCATCGACGGAGTGGAGGTCGATGAGCTCGATCTCGGCGACCTCGACAGCGTCCGCACCTTCGCCGAGCGCTTCCTGGCTTCCGGGCGGGGCATCGACCTGTTCATCGGCAGTGCCGGGGTGATGGCCTGCCCCGAGTCGCGGGTCGGCCCCGGCTGGGAGGCGCAGTTCGCGACCAACCACCTCGGCCATTTCGCGCTGGTCAACCGGCTCTGGCCGGCGATCGCCCCCGGCGCCAGGGTGGTTTCGGTGTCCTCCAGGGGCCACCATTTCTCCGATATCCGCTGGGACGACCTGCAGTTCGGCGACGGCTACGACAAATGGCAGGCGTACGGCCAGGCGAAGACCGCCAACGTGCTGTTCGCCGTGCACCTCGACGCCCTCGCCAAGGCCAGGGGAGTGCGTGCGTTCGCCCTGCACCCCGGCAGCATCCTGACCAAACTCGGGCGGCACCTGGACCGGCAGGAGCTGATCGACCTCGGCGCCCTCGACGAGTCCGGTGACCCGATGGGGCACGTGAAGACCCCGGAACAGGGCGCCGCGACGCAGGTCTGGGCGGCGACTTCGAGCCGGCTCGACGGAATGGGCGGGGTCTACTGCGAGGACTGCGACGTCGCCGAACTCGCCGTTGCCGACGGCCTTCGCGCGGGTGTTCGCGACTACGCGATCGACCCGGCGCAGGCCGCTCGCTTGTGGACGCTCTCCGCCGAACTCACCGGCGTCAACGCCTTCGCCTGATTGCTATTGCCGGGCGAAACCGTCGAGCGCGTCGCGGATCCGGTGGCGCATGGTGTCGCTGCCGGTGTGGCCGGAGTCGTCGATGATGGCCAGTTCGGCGTCCGGCCAGGCGCGGTCGAGTTCCCAGGCGGTGTGCGGCGGGCTGCTCAGGTCGAGCCGGCCGTGGATCAGTACGCCGGGAATGCCGGTCAGCCGTCCGGCGTCGCGCAGCAGTGCGCCGTCTTCCAGCCACGCGCGGTGTGAGAAGTAGTGCGCGCAGATCCGGACGATCGCCAGCCGGTCCGCGTGCGGGCGGCTGCCGAAGGCGTTCGGGCCGGGGGAGTTGAGCGCGTCTTCCCAGGCGCACCAGGCGTTCGCGGCCCGGGTGCGCACGTCGGGGTCGGGGTCCTCGATGAGCCGTGCGTAGGCGGTGGGGAGGTCGTCACCGGGGCCGGCACCGGCACCGGCCCGGAACTGCTCCCACTGTTCGGGCCGGAACCTAGCGGCGCCGCGGTAAAGCCAGTCGATCTCCGAAGGACGGCTGGTGGTGACTCCGGAGATGACGATCTCCGATACCCGGTGCGGATTCCGCTCGGCGTAGGCGAGCAGCAGGGTGGAACCCCAGGAGCCGCCGTAAAGCAGCCAGCGCTCGATGCCAAGGTGTTCGCGTAGCCGTTCCAGGTCGGAGAGCAGGTGCTCGGTGGTGTTGTGCTTCATGTCCGTCGTCGGGTCGCTCGCGTGCGGTGTGCTGCGGCCGCACCCGCGCTGGTCGAACAGGACGATCCGGTAGCGCTCCGGATCGAAGCACCGTCGCCGAACCGGCAGGCTTCCCCAGCCGGGCCCGCCGTGTACGAACACGGCGGGCTTGCCGTCGGGATTTCCGCAGACCTCCCAGTAGATCCGGTTTCCGGTACCGACGTCGAGCATCCCGTGCTGGTACGGCTCGATCGGCGGGTACAGCGGCTCGGACATCCCGGCTCTCCCTCGGACACAGGTACAACAGTGCTGTTATATTAGCGCTACGACATCCATCGTCCGCAAGGGGCTCTGACGAATGGGTGATTCTGCTGTCAAAGGTTCTTCCAGCGGACTGATATCGATGAAGCTGCTCGTGGGAATGGGGTCTTCCGGCTAAAGTCCTACCCTTCTCGATCCGGGTGGGGCGCAGGCGCCGAGGGAGGACGACGGTGTTCGTAGGGCGGTCGAGCCTGCTCGCTCTGATCGATCAGGTCGTCAAGGTGCCCGCGGAGGACGGCCCCGGCGAAACGCGGCCGGTGCTGGTGCTCGAAGGGTGCGGCGGCTCGGGACGCACGGCGGTGTTGGAGCAGGCGCTCGAAAGGTGGACGGACCAGACCCCCGCGGTACTGGTGCGCCCGCTGGAACTCGACGGCGACGGCGACAGCGCGGTCCGCCCGGTGCTGGCCGCGGTCATGCTGGGGCTGAGCCTCGGCGCTCCCGGATACACGGTGGCGTTTCCCCGGGTCGTGCTCGCGCATATCGCCCTCGCCGAGAAGACCACCGGGGTCGACCCGGGGAAAGCGTTGGAGGGCCTGCGGAAACGGCTCAACACCTATCAGGACCGGACCGCGCTGATCGGGTTCGTCGCCGACCTCGTCCGGGCGGCGGGCGCGCTGGCGGAGAACATCAAGGTGCCCGGTGCCGCGGCGATCGCGCCCGCGACGGCGGACCGGATCGCCCAGGGCGTGGTGGCCAGGTTGCAACGCTCGCGGTGGATGGTGCGGTTCACCTGGAGCGAAGCGGCGCTGTCTTGGTTCGGACATCAGGGCCAGGGCCGCAACTTCGACCCCGAGCGCGCGCTGCTCCGGCTCAGCGCCCAGTCCAGAAGCGAGGACCCGTCGGTCCGCCGCGACGTGGACGACCTGCTGGTCGCCGCCCTGCTCGCGGACCTGCGGCACAGCCTGGCCCGCACCACCGGACGCCCGGCGAACGTGTTGGTGCTGCTCGACGACGGGGACACCCCGGCCGCGATGTCGTTCACCAGCTCCCTGCTCCGGGTCCGGCAGGCGATCGCGGCCACTCCCGGCAACCCGGAGAGCGAGCTGCCCGATCCGCTGACGATGGTCACCACCAGCAACGGCACGCTGACCGGCGCGCTGGCCCGGTGGCTGCCCCCGCCCGCGCACTGGGACGAGACGAAGCCGGTCGCAGCGGCCGACACCTCGGGGCTCTGGCTCCGGATGTCCTTGGCGGACCTGCACTCCGAGCACGTCCTCCAGCTGACCAGGAACCAGCTCTGGCCGGACGACCTCGGCACCAGCGCGATCGCGTCCGCGGTCTACCGGCTCACCCGCGGGCATGCCGAGGCGACCGCTTTCGTGCTGGAGAAGCTCAACACCGAGCCGCGGCTGGTGAACGACCTGGACAAGGTGCTGCGCGGGCTGGGACCGGAGCCGGACGTGCTGGTGGAACGCCATCTCCTGCGCCCGTTCGTCCGCGGCCTGAACGCGCACAAGCTGGCCGACGAGACCCTGCTGGAGGCGCTGATCACCCTGGCGGCCGCGCGGAACCGGCTGGAGGCCAAGGCTTTGGCCCCGCTGCTGCCGCCGCCGGTCGGGGTGGACTCCGCCCTGTTCATCTCGCCGACGCTGTGGTCCCCGGCCGGCGCGAGCGAACAGCGGCGGCTGCACCCGCTGGTGCGCTACCTGGGCCTGCGGGCGCTCGCAGCCCGCGGCGCGGCGGCATGGACCACCGTCTTCGAATGCCTGCGTGCCGCGGCCGGGCCGGACGACCTGGCCGGCGGCCTGCACCACGATCGCTTGCTGGGCAAGAAGGAGGCCGTCGCCGCGGAACTGGCCAGATTGCTTCCCGAAGCGCATTCGGACGAGTGGCTCGACCTGTTCGACGAGGTGATCGCGACGGCCGATCCGCGCGAACGGGATCTCGACGCGATCCGGGGCACCGGCCAGCCCGGTACGACCACCGGGCATCTCGTCCGGCTGCTGGGCGTGCTGCCGGCGCTGGAAAGCAGCCCACTGGTCACCGAATGGACGGCGCTGGAGAAGCTCCGCGCCCACGCCGCGCACGGTTACCGGCAGCTGGCCGACCATGCCAGGGATCCGGCGCCGTTCATTCTGCGCGCACAGCTGTACGAAGGCTACGAGCGCCTCGGAGACCGGTTCCTGTGATCCGGTGTCTCGCTGTTTCCCGCGCCGGAAGGATCCGACCTTGAACCCACCCCGTTTCCTCCTGTGGTTCATCCCCAATCCGAAGCGGTTCCACCGGCGCCGGTCGGACTGGCTGCGACTCGGCCTGGTGCTGGTGTTGCTGCTGGGCACCGTGGCGGGCATCTGGGGCGGGCCGTGGCTGTCGCGCCGGCTCAGCTGCAACGACGGGTTCCCCACCGGGGACATCTGGCGGGCCGGAAACCAGTGCGTCGGGCTCAGTTCCGGTCCCTACGCCTTCGACCTGGACGCCTTCGCGCCGGTGATGCGGGTGATCGACCGGCAGAACCAGGCCGCGGCCGACAAGTGCGACCCGAGCGGCACCCCGGTGACGGTCGGGGTGCTGATGACGATGACCGACCGGTTCGTGGGCGGCCGTGCGGTGCAGGAACTGGAAGGCATGGCGGCGGGACAGCTCCGGGCCAACGGCACCGGCTGCCTGCACCCGCTGCGTCTGGTGGTCGGCCAGCTCGGCGAGTACGGCGAGAACGGCGACCCGATCGGCGTCGCCCGCCGTCTGGCCGAGCGCGATGAGGTGGTGGCGGTCGCCGGGATCGGGCTCAGCCAGCAGAGTTCGGCCGAAGTGGCGGACATCCTGGCCGGGGCGAAGATCCCGATGGTCGCCGACCTGATCACCGCGGAAGGGTTCGACCAGAGCGGGTCCCGTGAAGACCAGCCCATCTACAGCAGCTGCGACCCGGACATCACCTATCCGCGGGGGATCGGCAAGGACTACTACTACCGCGTCGCGTTCCGCAGCTCCGTGCAGATCGCCAGGCTCGGTGCCGCCGTTCCGGGCAGGCCCGACTTCATCATGGTGCCGACCGGCGGTTCGGACCCCTACACCTGCACTGCGCTGCCGGTCATGCAGCGCCAGTTCGGGGGGAACGTGACCGAGGTGAAGTTCGACTCCGAGGAGGCGAGCACGGTGCCGCAGACCGCGAGACGGGTCTGTGGTGCGCCGAAGGACGTGACGGTCGCCTACATCGCACGGGGTCGCGACCTCGGCCGGCTCATCTACAGCCTGGACGAGGCGTTCGCGAACGGGCAGTGCGCGGCGTCTTCGGTCACCGTGGTGAGCACGTCGGACGGGCAACGGTTGCGCGCGGCCGAACTCGACCCCGTGCTGGAGGATCTGCGAGTGCGGGCGTTGCGCTCCACCAGTTTCACGACCGGCAAGGTACGGCTGGTGAGCGCGCTGGTCGGCGGCGCGGACCGGGCGACACCGGACAATCCCAACTTCGCCGTGTTCGAGCAGGCTTTCACCGAGGCGGGTTTCGACCTCTCGCACGCCGACGCGGGCTGGGCGGTGAACGCCTACGACGCGCTGATCACCGTCTCGTCGGCGTTGCGCGCTCTGCCGGCGAGCAAGGAGGTGCACCGCAGCCAGGTCAACACCGCGATCAGCGGCTTCTCCTCGGCAGGCCAGTCGGTGCCGGGCGCTGGTGGTCTGATCACCTTCGACAACAGCGGCAACCGGGTGGACGTGCCGCCGGTCGTGCGAGTTTGCCCGCTCCCGCCGGCGTCGGGAGACCGGCCGGCACGGGTCACCAGCGTGCCGGTCGGTCCCGACGTGGCCGCCAGCTGCCCGTCCTGACCCGGCCGCGAAAGGGCAAAAAGCCGGCTATTTGCCCGGGAGGGGAGCGCCGGCGTAGGTGCCGAAGAGCCAGTGGTTGCCTTCGGGGTCGCGCAGTTCGCAGTCGCGGGAACCGTGCGGGGCGTCGTACGGCTCGCGGACCACGTCGGCGCCCGCGGCCACGGCGCGCGCGAACAGGGCGTCGGGATCTGGTTCGACCACGTAGCAGCGCATGGCCGCCCGTGGCAACGGCGTGACGTAGCCGCCGTCCTCCAGGCCGAGGATGAGCCCGCCGCCGCGCGGCCCGACCAACTCGGCATGCAGCACCTGCCCGTCGGCATCGGCGAACGCGGCCGTTTCGACGAATCCGAAGGCCGCGACGTAGAAGTCGATCAGCGGGCGCAGGTTGGGGGAGCGCAGCGTGGGCCAGATCTGAGGCTGGCCGGGTGCGTCGGTTGTGGTCACGGAACCAGACCCTATTCTCTACCTCGTCGTTGATCGAACACGGACATCGAGGTGCGAGATGCTGGACCTGGAACCCGCCACCAGCGTGCTGGCGCGGCTTGTCGAGAACATCAAGGACGAGCAGCTGGACGCGCCGACGCCGTGTCCGGAGATGACGGTCGGCGCCCTGCTCGATCACGTCGACGGGCTGAGCCTCGCCTTCGCCGAGGCGGCGGCCAAGACAACGCCGGGCCCGGAGGGGCGCGTCCCGTCCGCGGACGCGGCTGGGCTGCGGCCGGACTGGCGCACTGGCATTCCCCAGCGTCTGGCGGAACTCGCGCAGGCATGGCGGGTGGAGGACGCGTGGACCGGGATGACCGCGGCCGGCGGGGTAGAGCTGCCTGGCGACGTCGCGGGCCTGGTCGCGCTCGACGAGGTGATCGTGCACGGCTGGGACCTCGCGGTGGCGACCGGCCAGGACTTCGGTGCTCCGGAGCCGTTGGTGGAAGCGACCTTCGACTTCGTGCGTCCCTCCGCCGAGGAGAACCCGGAAGGCAGCCCCGGCCTGTTCGGGCCACCGGTCCCGGTGCCGGCCTCAGCGCCGGCCATCGACCGGCTGATCGGGCTGACCGGTCGGGACCCCGGCTGGCGGCCGGTGGGCTGAGCCGGGTCGATGCCCGGTCGTGAAAGGATCGGGCAATGGCCTTCTCTTCGTCGGGGCGGATCGAGACCCCCGTGCTGGACGTCGCCTACGAGTACGCGGGTGACGCCGGCGCGATACCGGTGATCCTGCTGCACGGGTTTCCGTACGACGTGCGTGCCTTCGATGAGGTCGCCCCGGCTCTCGCCGACGAAGGTGCCTTCGTGCTCGCGCCCTACCTGCGCGGCTTCGGCTCGACCCGGTTCCGTGACGGCGCAACGATCCGGTCCGGGCAGCAGGCCGCGCTCGCCGCGGATCTGCTCGAGTTCATGGATGCGCTGGACATCGGCAGCGCGGTGCTCGCAGGTTACGACTGGGGCGGCCGGGCCGCGTGCATCGTGGCCGCGCTGCACCCGGACCGGGTGCGCGGACTGGTCACCGTCGACGGGTACAACGTGCAGAACCTCGCCTACGGGGGAGAGCCCACGCGCCCGGAGTGGGAACGCACCTACTGGTACCAGTACTACTTCCACGCCGAGCGCGGGCGGCGAGGGCTGGACCGCAACCGCGAAGAACTCTGCGAACTGCTGTGGCGCACCTGGTCGCCCGGCTGGACCGGCGCGTCCGCGGCCTTCCCCGCGAGCGCGCGGAGCCTGCACAACCCGGACTTCGTGGACGTGGTGATCCACTCCTACCGGCACCGTTTCGGGCTCGTCGAAGGCGACCCCCGGTATCAGCGGTTGGAGGACCTGATCGCGAAGGAGCCGGTGATCACGGTGCCCGCCGTGGTGCTGGAAAGCGGGAACGACGGGGTGGGCGGCCCGAGCGCGACCGAAGATCGCGCGTACTTCACCGGGCCCTACCAGCACCGGCTGCTGCCCGGGGTGGGGCACAACGTGCCGCAGGAGGCACCCGCGGCCTTCGCCGACGCGGTGGCGAGCCTGCTGCGCTGACCGCTACCGCTCGGGCAGCGCGCCGGTGTTCATCGCGTGCAGGATGGTGTGCGGGGTGGTGCCGTGCAGCGTGCCGCACAGCGTCTGCCGGTGGAAGACGAGCACCCGGTCGCAGACCATCGCCAGCTCGTCGAGATCGGTCGAGCAGAGCAGCACGATCGTGCCCTCGGCGGCGACCGTGCGCAGCAGCGCGTGGATCTCGTCCTTGCCGCTGATGCCCACCCCGCGGGTCGGGTCGTCGAGCAGCATCACCCGCGGTCGCGCCTGCAGCCATTTGGCCAGCACCACCTTCTGCTGGTTGCCGCCGGAGAGCAGCCCGCACGGCACGTCCACATGCGACGCCCGGATGCGCAGCCGTTCGGCCATGTCGGCGGCCCTGCGGCGCAGCGCAGCGGCGTGCACCAGCGCGCCGTCCCGGCCGAGCGCCACCGAGCTGACCTGGGCGACGTTCTCCCACAGCGGTTTGTCGGACATCAGCCCGAGCCGCTGACGGTCCCCGGACACCAGTGCCACGCCGGCGTTGATGGCCGCTCGCAGGTTCCTCGGCGCGTGTGCATCCCCGAGCAGCCGGACCTTACCGGCCGTGGCCTGGCGGAGGCCGGCGACCACCTCCAGCACCGCGCTGTGCCCGGCACCCACCAACCCGGCCAGACCGAGTACCTCGCCCTGTTCCGCCACGAAGCTCGCGCCGCTGAGCCGTCCCGGCACGGTGACTTCCGCGAACTCGAGCGCGCTCTCGCTGGCCGCACTACGGGCAAATAGCCGGCTTTTCGCCCCCGGGTCGGCTGGCGGGGCGGACTTCGGGCGGATCTCCCGCCGGTGGCCGAGCATCGCGGTCACCACCGAGGTCATGTCCACCTCGTCGCGCGCCGCGCCGGCCAGCGCGGTGCGGCCTTCGCGCAGCACGGTGATCTCATCGCAGAGCGCCATCACCTCCTCCAGCAGGTGCGACACGAACACCACGGCGACCTCGCGCTGCCGGAGCGTGCGCAGGATGCCGACCAGCCGTTCCGTGCTGGCGGCTTCCAGCGCCGAGGTCGGCTCGTCGAGGATGAGCACCTTGGGCTCGGTGAGCAGCGCCTTGGCGATCTCCACCAGCTGCCTTTGGGCCAGCGACAGCTCGCTGAGCGGTTGCCGGACATCCACGTCGAGACCGAGCTGGGCGAGCACCGGTGCGGCGCGGGCGGCCATCGTGGTGCGGCTGAGAAAGGGGCCCCGTTTCGGCTCCCGCATCGGGTAGAGGTTCGCCAGCACGTCCAGGTCGGGGAACAGGTTCAGCTCCTGCGAGACCACGGCCACCCCGTGCGCGGCCGCGTCGGCGGTGGAGGCGAAGGTCTGCGCACGGCCCTGGAGCGACACCGAGCCGCGGTCCGGCCGCACCGCGCCGGAGACGATCTTGATCAGGGTGGACTTCCCGGCGCCGTTCTCACCGAGCAGCGCGTGTACCGAGCCGGCGCGCACGCTCAGGCTCGCGTCGTCCAGCGCGACGACACCGCCGTAGGTCTTGCCGGCGCCCTGGACGTCGAGCACGTTCATCAGTTCGCCTCGGTCAGCGGCCGCAGGTGCGGCTTCGGGTCGGCGACCTGCTTGGCCGCCTCCGCTGCGAACCATGCCTTGCGGGTGCTCTCGTCGACCTGCCTGGCCATGATCTCGTCGATGTTGGCGGCATTGACGATCAGCGAGCCGGTGTTCCACCAGCCCTGCTCCAGCGGCTTGCCCGATTTGGCGTGCTCGGCCAGCAGACGGGTCGCGACATAACCCTTGAGCCAGTGTTCCGGGGACGCTAGTGCCGCCACATAGCCTTCCTTCACCCCGAGCAGCGCCTGCGGGTCGGGGTCGCAGGAGCCGACCAGGAACCGGCGGCCGGAGTTCTTCTGGATCAGGGCCAGCGACACCGCGTCCGAAGCGCCGGCACCGAGATAGGCGATGGCGTTCGGATGCGCCTTGACCAGGTCGTTCCAGGCGTTGAAGTTCGCCGCCGGCTCGGAACCGGAGTTGAACGGCCCGCTGATGGTCAGCTCCGGCCGCTGCTCCTGGAGCACCGCCTTCATCCCGGCCAGTCGCTGTTCGAGCAGCGCGAGCCCGGGAATGTCGTTGCCGAGCACCACTTCACCGGTGGTGCCGGGGGGAATGTGCGCGAGCATCTCGGTGCCGAGCCGCCTGCCGAGATCGGTGTTGCTGTTGCCGACGTAGAGCCCGACGGCGCTGCCCGCCGGCGGCACGGTGTCCACCGAGACCACCGGCACGCCGGCGTCGGCGGCCTGCTTCAGCGGCCGGACGAACAGGTCCGGGGTCAGCGTCTGCAACGCGATGCCGTCCGGTGCGGTGCGGATCGCGGATTGGAACTGGGAGACCTGCGCCGGGCCGTTGATCCCCGGCGGCGCGTTCTCGGCGAGATCGACGTTGCCCGCATCTTCAGCCCCGGCCTTCGCGCCGAAAGCCATCTCCTGGAAGGGATTCTGGGAGGTCGTCGCATAGCTGAAGGCCATCTTGAGAGTGCCGCTCTTGGGCCCGTCCGAGCCGCTGGGAGCGGCTCCGCAGGCGGCCGTGACGAGTAGCAGGCACGCGGCGCCCAGCGGGGCGAACCGTGCGGGACGGGAGCGCAGAACCATGAGCTGGTTTCCTTCCTAGAGACCGAATTCGTTCCGGCGTGCGCGTCGCCTGCTCCGCAACAGGCTGTCCACCGCGACCGCCAGCAGCACGACCGTTCCGCTGGCGAAGGAGCTCCAGTTGGCCGGGATGTCGAAATAGACGAGCCCGCTGGCCACCACGCCGAGCAGGATTGCGCCGAACACCGCGCCGAACACGGTGGCGCTGCCGCCGCGCAGTGGCGTGCCGCCGATGACCGCCGCCGCGATCGCCTGCAACTCCAGCCCGGCGCCCACGTTCGGGTCACCGGAGGTGAAGAAGGCGAGTCCCAGCGCGCCCGCCAGGCCGGCCAGCGCGCCGACCAGCACCAGCACGGCCATCCTGGTCCGCGCGATGGAGATGCCGGAGTAGGTGGCGGCCTCGGGGTTGGACCCGATCGAGCGGACCCGGTAGCCGAACGGGGTCAGCCGGAGCACGACGGTGAGCACCGCGGCGACCGCGATCAGCACCCACACCCCGGCCGGCAGCCCGAGCGCGGTGCCGCCGACCACGGTGAAGAACGAGTCGTCCAGCGGCAGCCCGGTGACCTGCTGGCCGTCCGCCAGCGCGAGCGCGAGCCCGCGGAAGACCTGCATGGTGGCCAGCGTGGCGACGATCGCCGGGATGGCCACCACCTGCACGATCAGCGCGTTCACCAGCCCCATCAGCGCGCCGAGCGCGACCCCCGCGACCACCGCCAGCCAGGGGTTGAGTCCGGATCGCATGAGCAACGCGGCGGCGATCAGCGACAGCGCGAAGTTGGCGCCCACGGAAAGGTCGATCTCGCGCATGGACAGCAGAAAGCACATGCCCGCGGCGGCGAGTGCCACGTAGATCGAGCCCTGCAGCACGTCGCGCAGCTGGGCGGGGTTGAAGAACCCCGGCTGCAGCACGCCGATCAGCACCACGAGCACGACCAGTGCGGCGAGCACGCTGCTGGACTCGGCCTGCGGGAGCCGGCGCAGCCAGCCCGCCGACGGGCCGGAGCCTGGCCGCGCGCCGTCGGTCGTCGGGGGCGCGGTTTCCTCGCGCTCCAGCCGATCGGTCATTTCGCCTCCTGTGTCTTGCGGGACACCCGCACCCGGTCGGCGCGCGTGACCGGGGCTCCGCCGGTGTCGGTCATTTCGCCTCCTCGTCGCCGGATGCGAACAGCCTGGGCCGCGCGGCGGTGAGCGACTTGTAAGTGTGTGCACTCTCCTTGTCGGGCAGCTCACGGCACGATGGTGCGGACGCGCACCGCGCGCAGCATCCGGCTACCTTCGGTGCCCGGGGTTCGGTTTTTCCCGCCACGAAAGGAAGTTCGCAGGTGACTGGTTTTCCTTCCGACTCGGCGGCGCGGCTGGCCGGCAAGGTCGCGGTGATCACCGGCGGTGGCACCGGAATCGGGGCGGCGACCGCACGGCGGTTCGTCGCCGAAGGCGGTGACGTGGTGCTCGTCGGCCGCCGGGAAAGTCTCTTGTGGACGGTGGCGGAAGAGCTGGGTGGGAACGCCGTGATCGTGCCGGCCGACGTCACCGACCAGTCCGCGGTGCGCGACGTGGTCGCGGTGGCGGCCGAACGGTTCGGCGGCATGGACGTCGTGGTGGCCAACGCGGGCGGGCACGGGCTCGGTGCGGCGGGCGATCTCGCCGACGTGGACTGGAAGCTGAGCCTGGACGCCAACCTGACCAGCACGTTCGTCACGGTCCGGGAATGCCTGCCCGAGCTGAAGCGGCGGCGTGGCTGCGTGGTCGTGGTGTCCTCGATCGCCGGGCTGGCCGCCGGTCCGGAAGCATGCGGGTACGTCACCGCGAAGCACGCGCTGATCGGCCTGACCCGCTCGCTGGCTCGCGATTACGGCCGGCACGGCGTGCGGGTCAACGCGCTGTGCCCCGGCTGGGTGCGCACTCCGATGGCGGACGGGGAAATGGACGAGCTGGCGGCGGCGAAGGGCATCGACCGCGCCGAGGCATACGCGTTGGTGACCAGACATACGCCGCTGGGCCGTCCGGCCGAAGCCGCGGAGATCGCCGCGGTGATCGCCTTCCTGGCGTCCCCGGACGCCTCGTTCCTGACCGGTTCGGTGGTCGTGGCCGACGGCGGGGCGGGCGCGGTCGACCTGCCCACCATCGCCTTCGACGAAGATCCCCAGGTCAGCGGTCGTGAGTGAAAAGTGTTGCCCTGGCAACGAACTCGGGTGCGGGTGTCCCGCAATGACACTGTCACTCACGAGGTGGCGTCTAGGCGGATGTTGGCGTCGCCTTCGCTGATGATGCGGTATTCGCGGGGTGGGAGGCCGTAGGCGGCTTTGAACAGGCGGCTGAAATGCGCCGCGTCGATGAACCCCCAGTGCGCGGCCACGCTGCTCACCGCCAGTTCCGCCTGGCCGGGGTCGCGCAGGTCGCGGCGGCAGTGTTCGAGGCGGCGTTCCCTGATCCAGCGGGACACCGTGGTGTGCTCGCGCCGGAACAGCTTGTGCAGGTAGCCGGTCGAGATGTGCATGGCCGCCGCGATGGTGCCCGGCGTCAGGTCGGTGTCGTCGAGGTGCGCCTCGATGAACGCCTTCACCCGCAACGTCAGGCAGCGCTGCCCGACCGCGATCTTCGCCGGATCCTCGCCAAGCTCGCCGGCGAACAAGGTGGCCACCATGTCCACCACGTTGTCCGCCAGCCGCAACGACTGCGCCCCGTCGATCTCGTCCATTCTGGACACCAGGTTGAACAGCAGCGGGGACAGCAGCGCGCCCACGCTGTGCCGGCCGGAGACCCGGCTCGCGGTGATGTCGGCCAGCCGGTCCGCCGGCAGGTGCAGGTTGCGGCGCGGGAACATCAGGGTCAGCATCTGGCAGGTGTCCTGGAAGATCACCGTGTACGGCCGCGAGGTGTCGTAGATCGCCAGGTCACCCGGCGTCAGCGAAGCCTCCCTGCCGTCCTGCTGGACCAGGCAGTAGCCCCGCACCGGCATGCTCAGCTTGTAGTGCGGTTGCTGCTCATGACGGCCGATCAGCTTGCCGGTCCGGTGCGCCTGGTGCGCGTCGGCGATCACCTCGCCGATGCGCAGCTCACCGAAGACCTGGCCGAGGATGCGGCCGGAGAAGGCATCGGCGTCGTCGAGCCGCATGTCCAGCGGCACGTAAGCCTCGGAGGCCGCTGCCCGCCACAGGTCGGTGCGTTCCTTGGCCGGTACGTCGCTGGTGCGCACGAGCGTGGTCATCGAACCTCCTGGATGCGGCTTGCCTCGGAACCGGGACAACCGAGCAGGGCGGCGGCCTGTTCGGCGATCAAGATGGCCGGGGTGTTGGTGTTGCCGGTGGTGACCGCCGGCATGATCGACGCGTCCGCGACCCGCAGCCCGTCGATCCCGCGCACCAGCAGGTCCGGGCCGACGACGGCGTCCTCGTGCACGCCCATCCGGCAGGTACCGGCCTGGTGGTGGTAGGTCAGCACGGCGCGCCGGACGTAGTCGGTCAGGTCTGCGCGGCCGGGATACCGCTCGTCGGCACCCCACTCCCACAGCGCCGGCGCGTGCCCGATCTCCTGGCACAGCCGCACCGCCGCCACCAGCCGGGTCAGGTCGGACTCCGCGGCCAGCACCCCGGGG
This sequence comes from Amycolatopsis nigrescens CSC17Ta-90, assembly GCF_000384315.1. GTDB lineage: Bacteria > Actinomycetota > Actinomycetes > Mycobacteriales > Pseudonocardiaceae > Amycolatopsis > Amycolatopsis nigrescens. The sequence continues at coordinate 7,994,175 of NZ_ARVW01000001.1, forward strand.
TCGATGTGCAGCTCGTGCGCCGGGTCCGGCCCGGTGATCGCCACCGTGCCAGTGCCGGCCGGCCGGACCAGGCCGGCCATCAACGAGAAACCGTTGGGCGGTCCGGACATCCACGGCTCGTACAGCGGCACGCTGAAGTGCAGCGGCTGCAGATCGGGCGCGGGCAGGCCCTCACCGCTGTGCCAGAACAGGTGGGTCTGCGCATGCGGCAGCCCCGGCCGGTGCCGGATCTCGCGTTCGGCCGAGAAGATCACCGGCACCAGCCAGTGGTCCTGCAGGTTGCGTCCCACCCCCGGCAGGTCCAGCAGCACCGGCACGTCCGCCGCGCGCAACGTGTCGGCGGGGCCGATGCCGGAGCGTTGCAGCAGCGCGGGCGAACCGAGCGCGCCGGCGGCGAGCACGACCTCCGCCTCGGCGCTCGCCTCCAGCAGCTCGCCGGCGCGGGCGAACCGGACCCCGGACACCCGCCCGCCGCTGAACAGCAGCCGGTGCGCCTCGGCGCCGCTGAGCACGGTCAGGTTCGGCCGGTCGAGCACCGGGGTGAGGTAGGTCGAAGCGGTGGTGCACCGCCGGCCGTCGGCCAGGGTCAGCGCGAGCGTGCTGACGCCTTCCTGTCGGCCGGAGTTGTAGTCCGGGTTGAACGGGATCCCGGTCTCCTGCGCGGCGGCCAAGATGGCGGACTGCACGGGATCCGGCTCGAAACCGGTGTGAAAACGCAGCGGGCCGCTTTCGATCCGCTCGAACACCGGCCGCACGTCCCGCCAGGCCCAGCCGGTGTTGCCGAGCGCGGCCCAGTGGTCGTAGTCGGCCGGGTTGCCGCGCACGTGGATGGTGGCGTTGAGCGCGTGCGACCCGCCGATCACCCGCCCGCGCGGCAGGTGCAGCCGCCGTCCCGCGGCCGACGGCTGGGGCACGGTGAAGTAGTCCCAGTCCTCTGTGGAATGCCACAGCTCGTGCATCCGCAGCGGGTCGTCGATGGCCGGGTTGGTGGCCGGGCCGCCCGCCTCGAGCAGCAGCACCCGCGCGCCGGCGTCGACGAGGCGCCGGGCCAGCACCGAGCCCGCCGTACCGGCGCCGACCACGATGTAGTCGGCGGTGAGCTCAGCGGCTGACATCGGTCCTCCCGGTGCGCATCAGGACTGGTGGCCGAGCTTGAACCCGTTGGCCTCGTCGGTGACGCCGAAACCGTCCGCGCCGATGATGGTGCCGGCTTCGCGGATCGGCGGCGGGCTGGTCGGCATCGGCAGCCCGTCCGCGCCCAGCACGGGGGAGGCCTCGGCGTACCAGGACGGCACCACCTGATGACCCCAGAACGAGCGGCGCCGGTTGTCCAGCACGTCCCAGCGGACGGTCGGGTTGTCCGGGTCGCCGGTGTAGTAGTCGCTGGTGTAGATCTCGATCCGGTGCCCGTCCGGGTCCCGCAGGTACAGGTAGAACGCGTTCGACACCCCGTGCCGGCCGGGGCCGCGTTCGATGTGCTGTTCCCGGTGCAGCGAGCCGAGCAGGTCGCAGGTGTGCAGGATCTGGGCGCGTTCCCTGGTGGCGAAGGCGATGTGGTGCAGCCGCGGCCCGTCGCCGGAGGTCAGCGCGATGTCGTGCACGGTCTGCTTCCGGTACAGCCAGGCCGCGTAGAGGTTGTCGTCGGCGTCCTCGATGGTCTCGGAGACGCCGAAACCGAGCCCGACGTAGTACGCGTGCGCAGCGCGGACGTCGGGCACCACCACGTTGAAGTGGTCCAGCCTGGCCAGCGCGTTGGCGGGCTGGAGGTCGTAGCGCTGGGTGAACCGCGGGGTGTGCTCGGCGTCGTGGAAGTACTCGACCGGGAAGCCGAGCGGGTCCTGCAGCCGGACGGCCTCCCCGATCCCGCGGGTCGTGCCGGCCGGTACCCGGTGCGCCGGTACGCCGAGCTCGGCGTAGTACCGCTCGGCCGCGTCCAGCTCGCCGGGGCCGCGCACCCGGTAGGCGAGCCTGTTCAGCGCGGGCGCGTCGCCTTGGCGCAGCACCAGGCTGTGGTGCAGGTACTCCTCGAAGGCGCGCAGGTACAAGGCGTCGGGTTCCTCGGCGGTCACCACCAAGCCCAGCACGTCCACGTAGAACCAGCGGGCGGCGGCGAGGTCGGTGACGACCAGTTCGGCGTAACCGGCCCTGATCACGTCCGGCGGAGTGGTCATTTCGGCAACTCCTTCGAGCCGAACCGCGGGGTCGGCACGTCGCCGAGCGCCACGTGCACGATGTGCTCTGGCGCGTAGAAGTCGATGCTGCGCCAGCCGCCCTCGTGCCCGACGCCGCTGCTCTTCACCCCGCCGAAGGGGGTGCGCAGATCGCGGACGTTGTGCGAGTTCAGCCAGACCATGCCGGCGTCGATGGACCCGGCGACCCGGTGACCGCGCTTGAGGTCGCTGGTCCACACGTAGCCGGCGAGGCCGTAGCGCACGTCGTTGGCCAGCGCGATCGCCTCGGCCTCGGTGTCGAACGGGGTCAGCGCGACCACCGGGCCGAAGATCTCCTCCTGGAAGATCCGGGCGTCCGGTTTGACATCGGCGAACACCGTTGGCGTCAGGTAGTTGCCCTCGGGCAGGTGATCCGGGCGCGAGCCGCCCGCCAGCAGGGTGGCCTCGGTGCGGCCGAGTTCGACGTACCCCAGCACGCGCCGGTAGTGCTCGGGGTGCACCAGTGCGCCGACCTCGGTGGCCGGGTCGTGCGGCGGGCCGACCACCACGTTCTTCGCGCGCTCGGCGAACCGCGCGGCGAACTCCTCGTACCTGGCGCGCTCCACCAGCACGCGCGAACCCGCCGTGCAGCGCTCGCCGTTGAGGGAGAACACCCCGAACACCGCGGAATCCAGCGCGGCGTCCAGATCGGCGTCGGCGAACACCACCACCGGGGACTTCCCGCCGAGCTCCATGGACAGGCCCTTCAGGTGCGCCGCGGACCGCTGCATGATCAGCTGCCCGGTGCTGGTCTCCCCGGTGAACGAGATCAGCGGCACGGACGGATGGTCCACCAGCGCCTGCCCTGCTTCCTCGCCGATCCCGTTGACCAGGTTGAACACGCCTTCCGGCAGTCCGGCGTCGGCCAGGATCTCCGGCCACAGCCCGGCCGAGAGCGGGGTGAACTCGGCGGGTTTGAGCACCACGGTGCAGCCGGAAGCCAGTGCCGGCGCCAGTTTCCAGCTCTCCAGCATGAACGGTGTGTTCCACGGCGTGATCAGCCCGGCCACCCCGGTCGGTTTGCGGAGCACGTAGTTCAGCTGTTTGCCCGGCACCGAGTACGACTCGTCGTGCAGCGAGACGATCAGGTCGCCGAAGAACCGGAAGTTCTCCGCCGCCCGCTTGGCCTGCCCCTTGGCCTGGGTGATCGGCAGGCCGGTGTCGAAGGACTCCAGCTCGGCCAGCCGTTGCTCCCTGGCCTCGATGGCGTCGCCGATGCGGTAGAGGATCCGTGCGCGTGCCCTGGCTTCGAGCCCTGGCCACGGGCCGTCGGTGAATGCGTTGCGGGCGGCGAGCACCGCCCGGTCGACGTCCTCGGCCTGGCCCGCCGCGGCGGTGCCGTAGCTGAGGTTGGTCGCCGGGTCCAGCACCTCGAAGGTGGCGCCGGACAGGCTGTCCACCTGCTCGCCGCCGATGAAGTGCCGGATCCGCTCCGGCAGGTCGGCCGGGCGGTGGGACGCGGACGCTGTCATGAGGCGGCTCCTTCGATCGGGGAGAGCAGTCCGGCGCCCTCGCCGAGCAGCCGCTCGATGGTGGCCTGCCCGGCTTCGGTCGGGGTGATCAGCGGCGGGCGGACGTACGGTGACGCGATCAGGCCGCGCCGGGCCAGCACCCATTTGGCCGGTGCGGGATTGGTCTCCGCGAAAATCAGGTCGACCAGCGGGTGCAGCCCGTAGTGCAGCTCGCGCGCTCGTTCGAACTCGCCTTCGGTCCAGGCGCGGTACATCTCGGCCACCGCCGCCGGCGCGAGATTGGCCACCGCGCTGACGAAGCCGCTGCCGCCGAGGGCCAGCAGCGGCAGGCAGAGCAGCTCGATCCCGGACCACACCAGCAGCTCCGGCCCGCACTCGTGGATCACCCGCGAGAAGTGCTCGAAGTCCTTCGTCGTCTCCTTGATCCCGACGATGTTGTCGAACTCGCGGAACAGCCTGCCGACGGTGGCCGGCGCGATGTCCACCGCGGTGCGCGACGGCACGTTGTAGATCACCAGCGGCAGGTCCGGGAACTCAGCGGCGATCGTGGCGTACCACCGGTACAGGGCTTCCTGGGTGGGGCGGGCGTAATACGGGGTGATGATCAGCGCGGCGTCCGCGCCGGCGTCCTGGGCGATCGAGGTCAGCTCCAGGGTCTCGTCGAGCTTGGCCGAGCCGGTGCCGGGCAGGAAGGGCACCTGGTCGGCGACCACCTCGGCGGTGGCGCGGATGGCCTCGGCGCGCTCGGCCGTGGTCTGCGCGCCGGGCTCGCCGGTGGAACCGCCGAGCGAGATCCCGTGCGAGCCGCTGGCCAGCTGCCAGCGGACGAGCGCGCGCAGGCTGGTCAGGTCCAGCGCGTCGTCCTCGGTGAACGGGGTGACCACCGGCGCGATGGAACCGGTTATCCGGCTCGGGTCGCCGCGGAACTTCATCGGATCTCCTTCCCTGGCGCCCGCTGCTCGCGGTAGCGCTCCAGCCACTGCCCGCTCAGCGGGTAGAGCCCCTTGATCTCGTGGCCCGCCCGCACCTGCTCGGTGATGAACTCCTCCTGGCGCTCCTGTTCCACCGCGGCGGTGAGCACCTCTTCGGCCAGCTCGGGCGGGATCACCAGCACCCCGTCGTCGTCGCCGACCACCAGGTCGCCCGGCCGCACGGTGGTGCCGCCGCAGCCGATCGCCACGTCGGTCTCCCACGGCAGGTGCCGCCTGCCGAGCACCGCCGGATGCGCGCCGCCGTGGAACACCGGGATGTCCAGCCCGGCGACCACCGCGGAGTCCCGCAGGCCGCCGTCGGTGACGATCGCCGCGGCCCCGCGCAGCTGCGCGCGCAGCGCGAGGATGTCGCCGACCGTGCCGGTGCCCGGCTCGCCGCGTGCCTCCATCACCAGCACCTCGCCCGGCCCGACCGACTCGATCGCCTGCTTCTGCGCGTTGAACCCGGTGCCGTGCTCGGCGAACAGGTCCTCCCGCAGCGGCAGGAAACGCAGCGTCCTGGCGCGACCGGCGAACCGCGAACCGGGACGGGCCGGATGGACCCCGTCGACGCTCACGTTGTGCAGCCCGTGCCGGCGCAGCTGGGCGGAGAGGGTGGCGACCGCGACCTGGGTCAGCCGTTCCGGCAGATCGTCCACTGTGGACTTCTCGGGGGTGCCGTACGCGTCCGCGCGCAGCGCGTCGTCCCGTTTGGGCTGCGCGCCGTACCCCGCCAGCGCGGGCCCGTCGACCACGGTGGTGCGCAGCCGCGCGGTGCGCCCCGGCCTGGCCGGGTCGACGCTGTCCACCTCCACCTCGACCAGGTCGCCCGGTTCGAGCACCGAGGCACCGGCCGGAGTGCCGGTCAGGATCACGTCCCCCGGTTCCAAAGTGGACATCCGGGACAGGTCGGCGATCAGCTCGGCGAAGCCGAACAGCAGCCCGGCCGTGGTGTCGTACTGCACGAGCTCGCCGTTGACCCAGGTGCGCAGCCGCAGCGCGGCCGGGTCGAGCCCCGCGGCGGGCAGGAACGCCGGGCCGATCGGCGTGAAGCCGTCGCCGCTTTTTGAGCGCAGGTTCGAGCCGCGGTCGGCGTGGCGCAGGTCGTACAGGCCGAGGTCGTTGGCCGCGGTCACCCAGCCGACGTGCGGCCAGGCGTGCGCCGGGTCGATCCGGCGACCGCGCTTGCCGATCACCAGCGCGATCTCGCCTTCGAACCCGAGCAGTTCGGTGCCCTTCGGGCGTTCGACCGTGCCCCCGTCGGCGGCCAGCGACGAAGACGCTTTGAGGAAGTAGGAGCCGTGCACCGGGGTCCGGCCGCGCTGCGCGGCGCGGCTGGGGTAGTTGAGGTGTACCGCGATGACCTTGCCCGCGCGCAGGCCGAGTTCGGTGCCGACCGGATCGTTCACGACGGCTCCGGGTGGATCGTGTTGCTGAGCAGCCTGCCGTGCGCGCCGAAGGTGAAGTGCGAGATGTTCGTGCCGTCCTCGCCGAGGCCGAAAAGCGCGCCGTGCGAGCGGAACAGCCGGTGGTCGGCGACGGTGACCGCGGCACACGGCACGACCTTCTCGCGCCAGGCGAAGACGTAGATCCCCGGCCTGATCCGGTAGGTCGCGCAGGCGTCGGTGTCGGCGAGGCCCTGCTCCGGGCCGGAGAGGCAGACGAAGGTGTACCAGTTCTCGGTCAGATACACGTGCTCGTAGCGGTGTTCGGGGCTGTAGGTCCACAGCACGCGCCTGCCGAGCAGGTCGGTGCTGGGGCCGGGTGGCGTACCGGTCGGCTCGATGCCTTCGATGACCCCGGGGTCGAACCGCTGGGTGACCACGGTCGGGCGCTGCCCGGCCGGGCCGATCCGGCTGAGCACCGCCAGCGCGCGGCCGTGCCGGAGGTCCAGCACCAGCGAGACGGCCTCGCGGGGATCGTGCTCGTGCTGGAACTGCACGTAGTACAGCTCCTCATCGACCTCGAAGGCCTGGTAGGGATCTTCGCCGGTGCGCGCACCGAGTGCGTCGGTGTCCAGTTCCCAGCGCACGCGATCGGCGTCGAAGACGTGCCGGATCCGGACGCCGGCGTCCAGCACCACTTCCACCTCGCGGCCGGCCAGTGCGGTGCTGTGCGGGCCGCGGTTCGCGTCGAACCCGGGTTCGAGGCCGTCCAGCGGCAGCCAGCCCGTGGTGTCCTCGAGCGAGGCGCTCATCTAATTCTCCTTGCAGTGCTCGGTATTCGAGGGCAGGTCCAGAGCAGGGTTGCGATCGCAGAACCCGGACGGCCGCAGGGTGAAACCGGCGCGGTCCACCGGCATCACCGGCCAGTCCTCCGGACGTGGCACGTGGGTCGGGCCGAACACGTGCCAGAGCACCAGCTCGGTGTCGGACAGCGCCCTGTCCGCGGCGGTCCAGGACGGCAGCCCGGCCCCGCCGGAATGCTGGTTCGGCCGGTCGCCGGCGGGGAACCGCTGGTGCTCGTCGTACCGGGTGACCCAGAGGTGCTTGGTGGCGAACGCGGCCCGCGCGTGCACACTCGCCTCCGGCTGCGCCAGCAGGGCCGGACCGGGCTTGGGCACCAGCAGGTAGCCGCGTGGCTTGCCGAGTCGGTTGCGGCTGCCCTGGTTGCTCACCCGCCACACCCGGCCCACCGCCGGGTCGGCGAGCCTGGCCGCCCGCGACTCGCGGTCGAGCGAGGTGCTCCGGGTGGTGAACGCGTTGCCGTACGGGTTGTCCTGGCCAGCCGGCACGCCGACCACGTCGATCTCCTCGACCGAGTTGCGCGGCCCGTCCACCGCCATGTCCAGCCGCGCGCAGAACAGGTGCTGGTGCACCGGGGCGAGCAGTCCGGGGGCGATTTCGTTGGCGTAGGGGCTTTCCGCGCCCGGTTCGCCGGCGGTGCAGAAGACGACGCCGGTGGCCTTCGCCTCCAGCTCGATCGTGCCGTCCAGGGAGAAGTACCAGTAGAACCCGTAGTCGTAGTTGCCGACGGTGGCGAAGAAGGACACCACCAGCCGCCGCGAGCGCCGCACCTCGGCCGCGCCGGTGAGCACGTTGGTGTGCTTCCAGAGCACCCCGTCGTCCTCCTCGTGCAGGCAGATGGCCTGCGGAATGCGCACCGGGCGACCGTGGTCGTCGGCCACCACGGCGTCCAGGTAGTGGATGACGCCGAGGCAGTCGCAGCCGAGCCGCAGCGAGTTGGCGTTCTTGCCGAGCAGGTACTCGCCGGCGTCGAAGTAGCTGATCCAGCGCCGCCACGGCGACGGGTCGCCGTAGGGCACCACCATCTCGGCGATCGAGGCGCGGTGCAGCACCGAGCGTTCCTCGCCGTGCTCGGTGAAGCCGATCTGGTGCAGGGTAAGCCCTTCGCGGGCGTTGAAGCCGACCCGGAACCGCCAGTTCTCCCAGCTCACCTGGTTGCCGGCGACCCGGAAGCTCGGGCCGTCCGGCTGGCTGATCACCAGCGGTTTGAGGCTGGTCCGCGCCGGCCCCACCGACGCGGCGTCGAAGTTGCCGTGTTCGGCGGGCACCGGCACCTCGCCGTGGTCCTCCAGCCGGAGCACCTGGCCGGCGATCAGATCGACGTCGGCGAGCAGGCCCTCCACCGGATGCGCCCAGGGGCTGTCGTCTTCGTGGTCGCGCAGGAAGGTCAGCGCGCGCAGCAGCCGCTTGCCGCGCTCGGCAGGGTCGTCGAAGAACCCGGGGGAGAGCGGGGCGATGAAGGCGAGCGACAGGTCGGTGATCCCGCGCCTTTCCATCGCCCGCCGCCACCGAGGATCGGCGCGGACGATCTCGGCGCTGCGCTCGTACTCCTCGAACAGGATCGAGGGCTGGCCGTCGTTCGCGACGTCCAGCTCCGCCCAGGACTCGAGGGTGCCCTCGGTCAGATCGACCACCGCTTCCGCGGCCGCTCCGGTGGCGATGTCCACCAGCACCGCCTCGGCCCGCCGGGAGTAGGGGTCTCCGTCGCGGTGGGTGCGCAGCTCCGTCCGGGGCGGGTCCAGCGGCAGGACCGAGGCGTACCGGGTGCCGTCGCCGGTGCGTCCCGACTCGGCCAGCACAGTCCGCACCCTGTCGATCTCGGCGGCGGTCAGCGGGTCGAGCGGATGGCCGAGGCTGGCCGGTTGCTGCTCCGGTGCGTCCGGTCCGATGAGCGTCATCCGTCACCTCCGCCGTGGTGGATCCAGACGCCCTTGGTCTCGGTGTAGGCGTCCAGCGCGTGCCTGCCCATCTCGCGGCCCCAGCCGCTGGCCTTGAACCCGCCCCATGGCGCGGCCGGGTCCGGGATCGGCGGCATGTTCACGAAGACCGACCCGGCCCGCAGGTCGGCGGCGAGCCGGTGCGCGGTGCCGAGGTCACGGGTCCACACCGCGGCGGCCAGTCCGTACTCGGTGTCGTTGGCCCGGTCCACCAGCGCCCGCAGCTCGTCCTCGTCTTCGTAGGTGAGCACCGGCAGCACCGGGCCGAAGATCTCCTGCCGGGCGATGGCCATCGAGTCGGTCACCCCGGCGAACACGGTCGGCTGGAAGAAGTAGCCGCGCCCGGGCGCGCGACGGCCGCCGGTGACCAGCTCGGCCCCCTCGGTCACCCCTGCGCCGACCAGTTCCTCCACTTTGGACAGATGCTCGGCGGAGACCAGCGGGCCGATCCTGGTCCGCTCGTCGGTGCCGCTGCCGATGTGCAGGGCGTTCCCACCCGCGGCCAGTTTCGTGACGAACTCGTCCGCCCTGGCCCGGTCGACGTAGAACCTGGAGTAGGCGGCGCACACCTGGCCGCTGTTGAGCAGCGCGCCACCGAGGTTGCCCGCCACCGCGGCGTCGATGTCCGCGTCGCGCGCGATGATGCTCGGGGCTTTTCCGCCGAGTTCGAGCGTGACGCGTTTGAGGTTGCCCGCGCTGCCGGCGACGATCGCCTTGCCAACCTCGGTCGACCCGGTGAAGGACACCTTGTCCACGCCGTCGTGGTCGACCAGCGCCTTGCCGACCAGGCCGTCCCCGGTCAGCAGGTTCACCACGCCGGGCGGGAAACCGGCCCGTGCGCTGAGCTCGGCGAGGCGGATCGCGGTCAGCGGGGTCTGCTCGGCCGGTTTGAGGATCACCGTGTTCCCGGTGGCCAGCGCCGGGGCGAGCTTCCAGGCCGCGATCATCATCGGGAAGTTCCACGGTGTGATCAGCGCGCACACCCCGACCGGTTCCCGGCGGGTGTAGTGCAGGGTGCCGGGGAAGCCGATCGGCGTGACCGCGCCTTCGAGCTTGGTCACCCAGCCGGCGTAGTAGCGGAAGTGCTCCGCGGCGCCCGCGACGCTGACCTCCCGCGCCACCGAGAGCGGCTGGCCCTGGTCCCTGGTCTCCAGCGCGGCCAGCTCGTCGGCGTTCGCCTCGATCAGCTCCGCCATCCGGAACAGCAGGCCCGCCCGAGCGGTGGGCGCGAGCCGCGCCCATTCCGGCGCGCGCAGTGCCCGTCGCGCGGCGGCCACCGCGGCATCGACCTCGGCGGCGCCGGCGGTGCAGACCTCGGCGATGGGTTCCTCGGTGGCCGGGTCCACGGTGACGAACCCGGCCCCGCTTTCCGGCTGCACCCATTCACCGTCGATGTAGAGCGTTGGGGGCATTCGTGCGCTCCTTCGTGCACCGGTGCGACAGCGGTTCGGCCGCGAACTTGATCGAGTATGGGTGCGCCGCCGCATTCCGGTCTTGCCTGTGACGGTACGACTGTTGACTGTCCGCGAACCATGCCCGGCGGGTGTTCCGGGTACCGAATTGGGTATTTTCACGGACCGGCCAGTGCCGCGCCGTGGCGAATGATTTCCGGTCATCGCCATCGGAGGTGCGTATGACTACCGGTTACCTCTACCACGAGATGTTCGGCTGGCATGACCCCGGAACCGCGGCGGGGCTCTTCGCATCGGACCCCCGGCTCGGGATCCAGCCGCTCCAGCACTTCGAGCACGCGGACACCAAACGGCGGATCCACGAGCTGATCGTGGTGTCCGGGCTCATCGACGAGCTGCTCCGGATCGAGCCCCGGCGGGCCACCGAGGACGAGATCCTCCGGGTGCACGACCGCGAGCACGTGACGCGAATCCGCGCGGAAAGCGAACGGCCCGGCGGCGGGGACGCAGGGGACGGCATCTCCCCGTTCGGCAGCGGCGGTTTCGACATCGCCTCGCTCGCCGCGGGCGCGGTGCTGGAGGCCGTCGAGGCGGTGTTCGCGGGCCGGGTGGACAACGCCTACGCGCTCGTCCGGCCACCGGGACACCACGCGCTGCCCGGCACCGGAATGGGGTTCTGCTTGTTCAACAACGTCGCGATCGCGGCGAGGCACGCGCGATACCGGCTCGGCGCGGAGCGGATCGCGGTGCTGGACTGGGACGTGCACCACGGCAACGGGACGCAGGCGGTGTTCTACGACGATCCCGCCGTGCTGACCATTTCGCTGCACCAGGACAACGTCTTCCCGCTGAACTCCGGCCGGGTGGAGGAACTGGGCTCGGGTGCCGGGCGCGGCTATTCGCTGAACGTGCCGCTGCCGCCGGGCACCGGCGACGGCGGCTACCGGTACGCGATGGAAACCGTGTGCCTGCCGGCGATCCGGCGGTTCCAGCCGGATCTGGTGCTGGTCGCGTCCGGGTTCGACGCCGGCGCGATGGACCCGATGGGGCGGCAGATGGTCACCTCGGACGGCTTCCGCCGACTGACCGAGCTGACCATGGAGGTGGCCGACGAGGTCTGCGGCGGACGGCTGGTGCTGTCCCACGAAGGCGGCTACAACCCCGCCTACGTCCCGTTCTGCGGGCTCGCGGTGATGGAAACCCTGTGCGGCAAGAAGACCGTGTCGGACCCGTTCCTGCCGCTGGTCGCCGCGATGGCGCAGCAGGAGCTCCAGCCCGCGCAGCGCGACGCGATCGACCTCGCCGCCGCCGGTCTCGCCGGGATCGAAGGGCGAGCGGGATGAGCGTGCTGGAGGTGGACGGCGTCACGATCGAGCGCGGCGGGCTGCCGATCGTCCGGGAGGCCACGCTGGCGGCCGAAGCCGGTTCGGTCACCGTCCTGCTCGGCGCGAACGGCGCCGGCAAGACCACGCTGCTGGAAGGCATCTCCGGTGCCGTCAAGGTGTCGGCAGGGCAGATCCGGCTGGCGGGCAGGCGGATCGAAGGTGTCCGGCCGTGGCGCCGGGCCAGGGGCGGGCTGGCCCACGTCGAGCAGAACCGCACGGTGTTCCGCGAAATGTCCACTGAGGACAATCTGCGGGCCGCCTGCCGCTCGGACGCCGCCGTCGAGGAGGTGTTCGAGCTGTTCCCCGAGTTGGGCCGGCAGCGGCAGGCGCCGGCCGGCCTGCTCTCCGGCGGTGAACAGCAGATGCTGGTGCTCGGCCGCGCGCTGGCCGGCGCGCCGAAGGTGCTGCTGATCGACGAGATGTCGCTCGGGCTGGCGCCGATCGTGGTGGAACGGCTGGCGGATGCGGTCGCCGGGCTGGCGCGTTCCGGGGTCGCGGTGCTGCTGGTCGAGCAGTTCGCGGCGCTGGCGCTGTCCGTCGCGGACCACGCCTACGTGCTGGCCAAGGGCGCCGTCGTGTTCGACGGGGACCGCGAGCAGCTGCTCGGCGACGAGGAACTGCTGCGCCGGCTGTACCTCGGCGATGCGGTCCGGAGGCCGGCATGAAGCGGCTGGGGCAGACGAAGCCGCTGGTGCTGGCCATGCTGGCCGGCGCGGTGGTCGTGCTCGTGGTCTACCTGGCCGCCTCTTCCTACCTGATGTTTCTGCTCACCGGGGCCGCGGTGTCCGTGGTGATCATGCAGAGCTTCGGGGTGATCACCGGCAGGGCAGGGGTGATTTCGCTGTGCCAGATGTCCTTCGCGGCGATCGGCGCGTGGACGGTCGGCTGGGCGAATGTCGGCGGCGTGCCGGGAGGTTTCCTGGTGTGGCTGCTGCTCGGCGGGCTGGCCGCGGTGGTCGCCGGGGTGGCCATCGGCATTCCCGCGCTGCGGCTGCGGGGGATGAGCCTCGCGGTGGCCACCTTCGCCTTCGCCACCTCGCTCGACGTGGTGTTCGGCGCGCTCAACTTCCCCGGCCAGGACGAGTTCGTCTTCGTGGTCCGCCCGCCGGGTTTCACCGGGGACAGCGAGTACTTCGTGTTCAGCGCGGTGATCGTGGCGATCCTGTTCGGGGTGCTGTGGAAGTTGGACCGCAGCCGGGTCGGCGGGGCGCTGGTGGAGATCAGGCACTCGGAACGGGCCGCCGCCGCGCACGGCATCAGCGTGATCCGCGGCAAGCTCGCCGCGTTCGCGCTGAGCGCATTCATCGCCGGGATCGGCGGCGGGCTGATGGCCGGTCAGCTCGGGGTGGTGTCCGCGACGAACTTCACCTCGGCCAGTTCGGTGGCCTTCTTCGCGATCGCCCTGTTCGCAGGCACGCACAACGCCGAGGGCGCGATCGCCGGCGGGCTGCTCGGCGCGGTGTTCCCGGTGCTGATCGACAAGATCGGCATCCCGCAGGACCTCAGCACGATGTTCTTCGGGGTGGCGGCGATCCTGGTGCTGCGGCACGGGATGAGCCAGACCGACGACCTGCGCGCCAGGCGCCGGGCGAAACGGGCCGGGAAAGCGGCCGCGGGACAGCCGGACGATCAGGAGATCCCGGCGCCTTCGCGACCGGTGACGGTGCTCAAGCCGAAAGGCGAGGAGCAGCCGGGCGACGGCCCGGTGCTGGCGGTCCGCGACCTGCGGGTGCGCTTCGGCAACCTGGTCGCGGTGGACGGGGTCACCCTCGACGTGCCACCCCGTTCCATCGTCGGGCTGGTCGGCCCGAACGGCGCCGGGAAGTCGACGTTGGTCAACGCGGTCACCGGGTTCACCGGCGCGTACACCGGCTCGGTGCTGCTCGGCGGTACCGAGGTGGACGCGCTGGCCGCGCACCGGCGCGCCAGGGCCGGCCTCCGGCGCAGCTTCCAGCAGCTGCGGGTCCCGGCCGCGCTGACCGCCGGGATGTTCCTGCAGGTCGCCGCAGGGCGCCGGCTGTCACGGCTGGAGATCGACGAGGAACTGGCCTGGTTCGCCTGCCCCGGCGCGGACGTGCCGATGGAGTCGGTGGACGTGGCGACCAGGCGGCTGCTCGAAGTGGCCGGGCTGGCCGCCGGACAGCCGCGGGTGCTGCTGCTGGACGAACCGGCGGCCGGGCACTCCAGCGGCGAGACCAGGCTGCTCGCCTCCCGGCTGGCCGAGATCCCGGAACGGTCGGACACCTCGGTGCTGCTGATCGAGCACGACATCGAGCTGGTCCGGTCGGTCTGCGACCAGATCGTGGTGCTCGACTTCGGCCGGGTGCTCGCGCAGGGGGCGCCGGAGCAGGTGCTGCGCGATCCGGCGGTGATCGAGGCGTATCTCGGCGGCACCCGCACCTCACCCGAATCCCGATAGGAGACAATCAGATGCGAGCACGAACCCGGTGGTGCCGCTCGTTCGCGGTGAGCACCGTACTAGCCGCAGTGATGGTAGTGGTGGCCGGCTGCGACTCCGGCGGCGACGGCAAGATCAAGATCGGTGCGGTGGCCGGGCTCACCGGCAACTTCGTGACCACCGACGTGGTCAAGACCGCGACCCAGGTGTTCAACGACGTCAACGCCCGTGGCGGGGTGAACGGGCGCCAGGTCGAGTACGTGGTCAAGGACGACGCCGGCAACCCGCAGCGGACCGCGCAGGTGGCAAGGGAGCTGCTGGACGACGACGTGGTGGCGATGGCCGGTTCGGCCAGCTTCACCGACTGCGACGTCAACGGCGGCTTCTACAAGCAGTCCGGGATCAGTTCGGTGATGGCCGTCGGGGCCAGCCCGAAGTGCTTTCAGAGCCCCAATATCGCCCCGGTCAACGTGGGCCCGTTCACCCTGATGACGGCGGTGCTGAAGTACGCGTCGGAGGCGCTGCAGACCAAGCGGGTGTGCAACTTCACCGTGGTGCTGCCGGGCAGCGAGGATGCCGTCCAGCAGGCACTCGGCCGCTGGTCGGCGCTGACCGGGCAGCAGCTGGTGGTGAACGACCTGACCGTGCAGCAGAGCGGCGACCCGACGCCGTATCTGCTGCGGGCCAAGCAGGCCGGCTGCGACGCGGTGCTGTTCAACCCGACCGAGCAGCTGGTGGTGCCGTGGCTGCAGGCGGCGAAGACCCAGGGCATGAACGACGTCAACTTCCTGCTGCTGGCGCCGTCCTACACCGACAGCGTGGCCAAGGCCGTCGGCGGCCTCGGGCTGAAGATCTACGCGGGCAGCGAGTTCGAGCCCTACACCGCGGACACCCCGGCCAACCGCGAATGGCGGGACACCGTCCAGCGCGCCGGCGCCCCGGCCACCGCGTTCTCGCAGGGCGGCTACCTGTCCGCGAAGTTCATGGTGAACGTGCTGCAGGGGATCAAGGGCGAGATCACCAAGGATTCGGTCAACGACGCGCTGAAGAAGATGGCCCCGGTGGCCGACCCGATGCTCGGCACGCCGTTCGTCTTCGGTGGCGCGGAAACCCACTCGCCGAACCAGGCTTCGAAGATCGTCCGGCTGGAGAACGGCCGGTGGACCGTGGCCACGCCCGAGTTCATCACCCTCCCGGCGAGCTAGGAGGCGGCCGTGCTCGTACTGTCCGCGGCGATCGCGGGTCTGGTCACCGGCGGCGCGTACGCGCTGATGGGGCTGTCCATCCTGCTCACCCACCGGCTGGTGGCGGTGGTCAACTTCGCGCAGGCCGCGGTGGGCGCGTTCGGCGCCTTCGCGATGGTCCTGCTCTACGAAAGCGGTGTGCCGCTGGTACTGGCGGTGCTCGCCGGGCTGGTCGTCGGCGCGGCCGTGCACGCGCTGGTCGGCGCGATCATGGTCCGCTGGTTCTCGGAGGCGGGCGAGGGGATCAAGGCGGCGGTCACGGTCGCGGTGTACACCTCGTTCCTCGCGCTCGGCCTCCGGTTGTTCGGCGCCCAGCACCCGCATCGGTTCCCGACTCCGTTCGACAGTCCCGCGTTCACCCTCGGCAGCGTGGTGGTGACCTGGACGGCGGTGCTCACCCTGCTGCTCGCGGTGCTCTTCGCGGTGGCACCGGTGCTGCTGCTCCGCCGCACCAGGATCGGTCTGCTGCTGCGTGCGCTGGCCGAGCGGCCGACCACCGCGGAACTGGTCGGCATCCCGGTGCCGAGGCTGGCGATGGTGGTGTGGGCGACCACGGGTGCGGCGAGCGCGCTGGCGATCATGCTCATCGCCGGCCAGTTCGCCAGCGACTTCGGCTCGCAGGCGCTGCTGATCACTCCCGCGCTGGCGGCCGCGCTGGTCGGCGGGTTCCGCAGCTTCCCGCTCACCCTGGCCGGCGGGCTCGCGTTGGGCATCCTGCAGAGCGTGGCCAGTACCTGGGCGGAGATCCGGGAGTACCGGGGCGTGCTGCCGTTCGTGGCGATCCTGGTGGTGCTGGTGTGGAGCCGGCGCCGGGAACGATGGGACGAGCTGGCTTGATCGTCCACTGTAGATAGTCTTGAAAGGACAGACATGTGCCATGGTGACGAATCCAGTCCGCCCGCTCCACCGGGGGAACCGGGCGCGGTGGCCGAGTCCGGCGACCTCACGCTGCGCGCACCGGACGGCAACCGCATCCTCGCCCACCGTGCCGTGCCCGCGCGGCCGTCCGGAGCCGGCGTGGTGCTGCTGCCCGACGTCCGTGGCCTGCACCGGTTCTACCGCGAGCTGAGCGGCCGGTTCGCCGAGGCCGGGGTCACCGCACTGGCGATCGACTACTACGGCCGGTCCGCCGTGGACGACACCCGCGGGCCGGACTTCGACGGCTTCGGCCACGTCGCGAAGCTGCGGCCGGAGCACTCCGCGGCGGACATCCGCGCGGCGGTGGACCACCTGCACTCGGGCGCGCTCGGCGAGCTGGACGCGATCTTCACCGTCGGGTTCTGCCTCGGCGGCGCGATGTCATGGAGCCAGTCGGCGGTGGACGAGCGGTTGGCCGGCGCGATCGGTTTCTACGGCCGTCCCGCCGAGTGCCGTGCGCTGATCCCGCGGATGCGCGCTCCGCTGCTGGTGCTCGCCGCGGGCGCGGATCAGCTCACCGCGCCCGAGGACGCGCGGAAGTTCGACCAGGAGCTGACCGACGCCGGAGTAGGCCATCGGTTCGTGCTTTACGAGGGGGCTCCGCACTCGTTCTTCGACGGCGGTTTCGCCGCGCACGAGGAAGCCTGTGCGGACGCCTGGCGTGAGGTGCTCGACTTCCTTGCCCAGCACAGCGTTCCCCGGCGCAACGGGATGCCGAGGTGACCCCGCCGGTGCCGAAGACGACCAGGGCGGCCGTGCTGCGGGAGTACGGCAAGCCGCTCTCGATGGAGGAACTGCCGCTGCCCGCGGAACTGGCCCCCGGCTCGGCACTGGTCCGGCTCGACCGCACCACCCTGTGCGGCACCGACGCGCATCTCTGGCGGGGTGGAATGCCGTTCGTCCAGTTGCCGATCGTGCTCGGCCACGAGATGGCGGGCCGGGTGGTCGCGCTGGGCGCGGGGGCGGACACCGACGCGCTCGGCCGCCCGGTGGCCACCGGCACCAGGCTCGTCTGGTCGGAGGCGACCTGCGGGCGCTGCCACGGCTGCACCGTGCTGCGGGAGCCGGTGCTGTGCGCGGACCGCGGGTACGGCTTCCGGCAGCGGGCGGACCGCTCGCCGTTCGTCACCGGCGGGCTCGCCGAGTACTGCTATCTGCCGCCCGGCGCGGGCAGGCTGGTGATCCCGGACGATCTGCCGGACACCTGGGCCGCGGCCGCCGGCTGCGCGGGGAAGACGGTGGTGCGCGCGTTCGACCGGGCCGGCGGGGTGCCCCGCGGCGCGGTCGTGGTGGTGCAGGGCGCCGGCCCGCTCGGGCTGTTCGGCACCGCGCTGGCCAGGGCGTCCGGGGCTGGGCTGGTGATCACCATCGGCGGGCCGTCCCACCGGCTGGCGCTCGCGTCCCGCTGGGGTGCCGACGTGGTGATCTCGGTGGATGAGGTGCCCGAACCGGGGGAGCGGGTCGCGCGGGTGGCGGCGCTGACCGGGACGCGGGGCGCGGACCTGGTCTTCGACTTCGCCGGCGGGCCCACCGCCAACTACGAGGGCGTGCTGATGTGCGCGCAGCGCGGCCGATACGTGGTGGTCGGACTGGCCGGTGCAGACGCGCTGGCGATGCCCGCGGACGTGGTGATGGGCAGGGAGCTGCAGGTGCTCGGCTCGCTGAACGGTGACGTGTCCGATCTGGCGCGATCGCTGCGCTTCCTGGCCGATGGCCGGGACCGGTTCGACTGGGACGCGATGTTCGGCGCGCCGGTGGGACTGGCCGGAGCGACCGCCGCCTTCGAAGACCTGACCGCGATCAAGGCCGTGATCGCACCCGAACTCGGCTGAACCCCATCGCAAGGAGCCCAGTATGACCAGCCATTCCGTCAAGACCACGGTGGCCAACCCGGCGCCGATCCTGCACGCGGCCACCGGTTTCATGGCGGCCAAGCAGCTTTTCGCGGCCGCCAAGTGCGGTCTGTTCGGTGCGCTCGAGGACGAGCCGCTGACCGTGCCGGAACTGGCCGCCCGCACCGGGCTGCCGGAGCGGTCCGCGCGCATCCTGGCGGACGCGATGACCGGGCTGCGGCTGCTCGTCTTCGAGCACGGCCGCTACCGCAACGCCGAAGCGGCCAGTGCCTACCTCAGCGGTCGCGGCGAAGGGCCGGACCTCAGGCCGTTCCTGGAGTTCTGGGACGGCCTGAGCTATCCGCACTGGCAGTCCTATGTGGACGCCGTATGGGCGGCGGCCCCGGCGCCGTTCGAGCTGGACGAGCAGCGGATGGGCGTGTTCCTCGGCGGTGTGCAGACGTACAACTCGCTGCACGCGCTGATGCTGGCCGAGCACTACGACTTCGGCAGGCACCGGCGGCTGCTCGACCTCGGCGGCCTGTCATCGGCGTTCCTGACCGAGGCGGTTTCCCGGCATTCCGGCCTGAGCGGCGCCTTCGTCGCCACCGGTGACCTGCTTGAATCGGCCAGGGCGGCGGCCCCGCCGGAGTTCCGCGACCGGATCGAGTTCCACGACGCCGACGTGCTCGCCGACCTGATCCCCGGCCGTTACGACGCGGTGCTGCTGGAGCACGTCGTGCACCGCTACGACGCCGAGCAGAACCAGGTGATCCTCGGCAGGGCACGCGAAGTGGCCGAAGACGGCGCACGCCTGCTGCTGCTGGACTTCCTGCTCGAACCGGCCGAGGGACGGCGGCTGGACGCGCTGTTCGCCGGGGAGTACCTGGTGGTGGACGGGACCGTGGTGTACCCGGAGTCCGAGGTGCGGGGCTGGTTGGAGAAGACCGGCTGGCGCTGGCTGGAGACGATGGCGCTGCCGGGCAGCCCGCGGGTGCTTATCGCCGAGGCGGCGGCGTGAGCGGCTCGGTGTCCAGCCGCGGCACCCAGGATGACCACGGCGCGCGCACTGGCCGGCAGGCACCGCTATCGGGGCGGCGGGGCGCCTGCCTTGCCACCGTTACCGGGCCGCGGGAGTCGCGCCCTGTCGACAGGATCGCGGATGCGCGCGGACTCGCGGAGGGGTTGGCGTGATGAGCGGCTCGGTGTCCGCCCTAGTCGCGCTGGTGACCGGCGGGGGCAGTGGGATCGGGGAGGCGGTGGCGGCCGCGCTGGCCGGCGAAGGGGCGAAGGTGGCGGTCGCCGATCTCGACGAGGGCGCCGCACGTCGGGTGGCCGGGCGGATCGGCGGGCTGGCACTGGCACTGGACGTCCGCGACCCGGCCTCGGTGGCGGCCGCGGTCGCCGAGGCCACCGGCGCGCTCGGCCCGGTGCGGGTGCTGGTGAACAGCGCCGGCGTGGTGGGTGGTGCCGGGCCGCTGCGGTCGTTGCCACTCGCCGCGCTCACCGCGGCACTGGAGGTGAACGTGGTGGGCACGTTCCTGATGACCCAGGCGGTCGGCAACGCGATGGCCGAAGCCGGGGAGGGCGGGTCGATCGTGAACCTCAGTTCGGCCGGCGCGTTCCAGCCCACCTTCGGGCTCGGCCACTACGAGGCGACCAAGGCCGCGGTGAACGCGCTGACCCGGTCCGCCGCGCTGGAGCTGGCCGAGCACCGGATCCGGGTGAACGCGGTCGCGCCGGGACCGGTCGAGACGCCGATGACCGGCCAGGCGCTGGCCGATCCGGACGCGCGGGCAGCCTGGCTGGCGAGAATCCCGCTGGGCCGGATCGCCGATCCGGCCGATCTGGTGCCGCTGGTGCTGCTGCTGGCCTCGGACCGGGCGCGGCACATCACCGGGACCGTGCTGCCGGTGGACGGCGGCCAGCTGCTGGCTGGTGCGGCGTGACCCGCCGCCCGGTCGAGCACCGGACCGCCCCGGTGGCCGGTTACACGGACCGGTTCTCCGCCAGGCCGGGGGAGCGGATCGCGGTGTCGGCGAGCTCGGTCAAGCCGCGCTGCGCGGTGCGGGTGCTGCGGGTCGGCCATGACGGGCAGGCGCCGGTCCGGACCCCGGTCCACCTCGGCGCGCCCGCGCAGATCGACATTCCACATAGGACACTCGACCTCGGTTCCTACGGGCTGGTGCCGGATCCGCCGCCGCTGACCGGCGCGGTCGCCTTCGCGGTCTGGGTCTGGCCGACCGCCCTGCCCGCCTGGCGCGCCGGCCTGATCACCCAGGGGCACCAGGAAAGCGGGCCGTACGCGGCGTTGTCGCTGCTCTCCGGCGGCAGGATCACGTTCGAGGCCAGTACCGAGGACGGCCTGGTCTCGGTGCGCAGCGAACTCGCGCTGCGCACCCGGCGCTGGTACTTCGTCGCGGGCGGCTACGACGCCGAGCGGGGCGCGCTGCTGACCGTCTGGCCGAGCGCGCCGCTCGCCGTCGAAGGCGGCCTTTCCCGGTCCACCGCCGGCCCCGGCGGGCCGCTGGTGCAGGGGACGCCGCCGCTGCTGCTCGCCGGGCACCGCGGCGCGGACGGCGAGGTGACCGCCAACCTGGACGGCAAGCTCGACGCGCCCGGTGTCTTCGACCGGCTGCCCACCGCCGGGGAGCTGGCCGAGTTCGCCGACGGCCGGTCCACCCTCGCCGAACTCGGCGCACGTGCCTGCTGGGATCTGGCCAAGGACATCGGCGGCGACCGGATGGTGGACGTCGTGGCCGGGCACCACGGGCGGCTGCACAACCTGCCGCTGCGCGCGGTCACCGGGCACGACTGGACCGGCGACGTACTGGACTGGCGGCACGCCGCGCGGGGGTACGGCGCGGTGCACTTCCACTCCGACGACCTGGACGACGCGGGCTGGGCGCCGTCGCTCACCCTCGATCTGCCCGACGATCTGCCCGGCGGCTGCTACGCGGTCGAGCTGACCACCGAGACCGGAGTGGACCGGGTGCCCTTCTTCGTCCGCCCCCGCGCGGACGCGGCCAAGGCGCCGCTGCTGCTGCTCGTGCCGACGCTGAGCTACCTGGCCTACGCGCTGGACCACCTGCGGCAGCCGATCCGGCCGGAGGACCCGCGGGAGGTGGCCGCGAAGTTCGCCAGGGACAACCTGCTGCACAGCCTCTACGACCGGCACGCCGACGGCAGCGGAGTGTGCACGGTGTCCAGCCTGCGGCCGCTGCTGGGCATGCGCGACGACCATCTGTTCCGCTATCTCAGCGCGCCGCACCAGTACGCCGAGGACGTGCAGCTGGTCGGCTGGCTCGGCCGGCAGGGGTTCGATTTCGACCTGCTCACCGACCACGACCTGGACGCGGAGGGCGGTGCGGCGCTGGCCGGTTACCGCGCGGTGCTCACCGGCAGCCATCCGGAGTACTGGACGGGCACCATGCTCGACGCCGTCGGCGAGCACCTTGACCAGGGCGGGAAGTTCGCCTACTTGGGCGGCAACGGCGCCTATTGGGTCACCGCGATCGCGGGCGACCGGCGGCACATCGCCGAACTGCGCCGCGGCTACTCGGGCGTGCGCACCTGGGAGGGCGAGCCGGGCGAGCAGCACCTGGCCTGCAGCGGCGAGCCCGGCGGGCTGTGGGCCGAACGCGGCCGGTCCCCGCACCGGCTGTTCGGCATCGGCTCCACGGCGGCCGGTATGACCACCGGGTCCGCCTACGAGCTGAAGTTCGATCCTGGCGACACCGCGGCCGAACGGATCTTCGCCGGCGTGGACGTCTCGGCACCGCTCGGCGGGTACGGCTCGGTGCTCGACGGCGCCGCGTCGTTCGAGACCGACGGCATCGACGTGCTGCTCGGTTCGCCGCCGGACGTGCGGCTGCTGGGCCGCTCGATGCTCGGCGAGCAGTACCTGTCCGCCTACACCGGCCCGGCGTTCCCGCATCCGCACGCCGAACCGGTGGACCACCGGCGGGCCGACCTCACCCTGCTGGACACCGCGGGCGGCGGCACGGTCTTCGCCACCGGGTCGATCGGCTGGTGCGGGGCGTTGTCGCACGACGGCGACGACAACGACGTCTCGCGGCTGACCGCGAACGTACTGCGCTGGTTCTGCGAATGAAGGGACTGTCAGTGTCTTCCATGTCTTCCGAGCCACCCATGCCATCTGAGCCTTTGCATCCCGAGGCCCGCGCGGTGATCGACGCCAGCGCGGCCGCCGGCCAGGACCTGACACCGGGATCGTTGACGGCGGCCGAGATGCGCGCGCGGTTCGCCGCCGCCTGGCAGCCGGGCGAACGGGGTGACCCGGTGGGCGCCCGGTTCGAACGGGGGATCTCCGGTCCCGGCGGCGACCTGCGCCTCCGGGTGTATCAGCCGGAGGGCACCGGGCCGTTCCCGGCGCTGGTGTGGTTCCACGGTGGCGGCTGGGTGATCGGTTCGCTGGACGAGAACGAGGTCACCTGCCGGGCGATCTGCCACCAGGCCGGGGCGGTGGTGGTGTCGGTCGACTACCGGCTGGCGCCGGAACACCCGTTCCCCGCGGCCATCGAGGACGCCTACGCCGCGCTCTGCTGGGTGGCCGGTGACGGGGCGGAGATCGCGGTCGACCCGGCGCGGATCGCGGTCGGTGGCGAGAGCGCGGGCGGCAACCTCGCCACGGTCGCGACCATGATGGCGCGGGATCGGCACGGCCCGGCGGCGGTGCTGCAACTGCTGGCGTCGCCGGTAACCGCGCCGCCGAGCGACGACCGTCCGTCCTACCGGGACTTCGGCGAGGGCTACTTCCTCAGCAAGGCCAGTATGGACTGGTTCTTCGAGCAGTATCCCCGGGACCCGGAAGACCTGCGAAACCCTTATCTGGCACCGTTGTCCGCCGATGACCTTGCCGGGCTGCCGCCCGCGCTGGTGCTGACCGCCGAGTACGACCCGTTGCGCGACGAGGGCGAGCAGTACGCCCATCGCCTGCTCGCCGCCGGGGTGCCCTGCGAGCTGGTGCGCTATCCGGGGCAGATCCACGGTTTCTTCGCCTTGCTGCCCGACCAGCTCAGCGTTTCTTCCGTCGCACACGCTCGCGCGGCCGCCGCGCTGCGCCGCGCGTTCACCGCCGAGAAAGGAAAGTCATGAAGGTTCCACACCGCAGAATCGGCACGCACGGGCCGGAGGTGTCCGCGCTCTCCCTTGGCTCCTGGCACACCTACGACCGAATGCGGTTCTCCGACGCGGTGGCCATGATCCGGTACGCGGTCGAGCACGGAATCAATCTCTTCGACGTCGGCTACTACGGCGGTTTCAGTTTGGACGGCAAGCCGGTCCCGGATTCCTTCACCGATGTGCTTTTCGGCAGAATCGTACAGGCGGCCGGACTGTCCAGAGAGGACTACGTTCTTTCGGTGAAGTTGTGGGTGAACAACTACCCGGACCGGTCTTTTGGTGAACAGCTGGACGAGCTGTTGTTGCGCGTGGGCACCGAGCGCGCAGATTTCGCCATTCTCGGCGATATCGCGGGTTTGCGACCGGATCTGCCGCGGCTGGTCCGCGATCTCGGCGAACTGGTGGATCAGGGCAGGCTCGGCGGCTGGGGGGTGAACAACTGGTCGTGCGGCGACATCCGCGCCGCGCACGAGGCGGCCACCGAGGCGGGGGTGCCGGGTCCGCAGATGGCGCAGCTGAAGTACAGCGTGGTCCGCCGGTCGATCGCGGACGGGAAGCCGTTCCGGCTGCTCACCGAGGAGATCGGGCTGAGCCTGCAGGCCTCGGATGTCTTGGAGGGCGGGGTGCTCGCCGGCAACCTCCAGCCGGAGCGGATGATCGGCAAGGACCCCGGCGGGATCCGTGCGCGGATCGCCGGCCCGGTGGCCAGGCTCGCCGAGATCGCGAAGTCCTTCGACGCCACTCCGGCGCAGCTGGCGGTGGCGTTCTGCCTGACCCATCCGGCGGCCACCACGGTTCTGTTCGGCGCCAGTAAACAGGCGCAACTGGTGGAGAACATCGGAGCACTGGAACTGGCGGAGCACTGCGGTGCGGAGATCCGTGCCGCGGTGGAGGGATTGTGGCTGGACCGGGAGGCGGTGGATCCCACCGGGCGCCGATAGAATGGTATGTACTTGAAATCTTGACCATCTGTTTGGCCAGGAGTATGTTCGCTTCTCCCATCCCTAGGAGAGGCATGGATTCTTCGAGCGTCGCCGCCGCGGTGCAGATCGGCTACGCCATGGGCACCAACGCCGACGTCGAATGGGAGGAATTGTTCGGACTGCTCGCCGGCGCCATTCCGGAGATCTGCGCGGTTCAGGTCACCGGCTGGGATCCGGTGGCCAGGAGGTTCGTGGTGGTGGCCGAACGCGGTTACCGGAAGTCCATTTCCCACGACCTGGCCCACGGGCTGCCGCGCACCCGCTGGGGCGTGCAGCTGTTCGCGTCCAAGATGCCGTTGCTGATGGACGACATGCCGCAGCATTTCCGGGCTTCCCCGCACTACCAGGAGAAACTCCAGCCTGCCGGGTTCGAGGACGGGCTGTCCGCGGCGCTGCGCTCGGAGACCGGTAGGCGGATCGGCATGCTGCACCTGAACGCCCCGGTGCGCCGTGCGTTCGGCGAACGGGCACGGGAGTTCGTCGCGCAGGTCGCGCCGGCGCTGGCCCGTCGCGTGGACCCGCTGTGGTGCCCACCGCTGGCCGCGCGGTTCGGCCCGGAATGGGCGGCCAGCAGGCTCGTCCCCGGTGGCGAACCGCTGGCATTGACCGGCCGTCAGGCGACGCCGCTGGCCCGCGACCGGCGGATCGTCGAACTCGCACACGCCTTCGCCCGGTTGTCGGTCGGCGCGCTGAACTTCCTGTGGCCCGGCGATGCCGGCTGGTACCGCGCGGTGCTGCTGCACGTGGTGGACACCAACCGGACCGGGGTGGTGGTGGCGAGCGCCCCGTTCGCCAACGAGTTCGGCCTGACCGCGCGCGAGGTGGACGTGGCGACCGGGATCGTGGCGGGGCTGAGCAACCAGGCGATCGCGGACGAGCTAGTCGTCAGCCGCCGCACCGTGGAGACCTACGTCGAACGTCTGCTCGGCAAGCTCGACTGCGCGTCCCGCGGCGAAGCGGCCGGTATCGCGGTCCGCGCCGGACTGCTCAAACCCACCGTCGGCCCCAGGGGCGTCGGCGACCTGCGCCGCCTGACCAGAGGCGGCTCCTAACCCCGCCCGGCCAGCTCGTTGATCCGGCTGTCGTTGAGATCGACATGCAAGCCCGCCGGGGATCGAGCCAGGCCACCGTGGTTGGCGTTCTGGCAGCTACGTGGGTAAACCTATCTCGTATTTCACCGACGGTAAGAAGAGCGGCTCAACGCCGTGCCGGTTGGAGTATCCACTGCAACCTCGCGGTGATCCACAGGTACCGACTGGGGAGTAGGGTCGCTGGCCGTGAGCGATCTTCCAGTGCGGACCTTCCGCGGCCGCGACGGTGCCGAACTCGCCTACCGGGAGCTGGGGGAGGGCAGGCCGTTGGTGCTGATCCACGGCTACTTCTCCACCGCGACGGTCAACTGGCTGAACTACGGGCACGCCGCGAAGCTCGCGGAGCGCGGCCATCGGGTGATCATGCCGGACCTGCGCGGGCACGGTGACAGTGCGAGATCGCACGATGCCGCGGCGTATCCGCCCGACGTGCTGGCGGACGACGCCTTCGCGTTGATCGAGCAGCTCGGCCTCACCGACTACGACCTGGGCGGCTACTCGCTGGGCGGGCGGACCACGGTGCGGATGCTGGTGCGCGGCGCGACTCCGGGCCGGGCGGTGGTGGCGGGCACCGGGCTCGACGGGATTCTGCACACCGCCGGCCGCAGCGCGCACTTCCGCCGGGTGCTCGTCGATCCCGGCGGGTTCGAGCGCGGCTCGGCGGAAGGGCGGGCCGCGGCCTTCCTGAAGACGGTCGGCGGCGACCCGGCGGCGCTGCTGCACGTTCTCGGCAGCTTCGTGGACACCCCGCGAGAGGCGCTCGCCCAGATCGAGACACCGGTGCTCGTGCTGGCCGGCGATGAGGACGACTGCAACGGCTCGGCGCAGGAATTGGCCGAGCTGCTGCCTGGCGGCCGGTACGCGATGGTGCCCGGCAACCACCTCAGCGCGGTCGCCCAAGCGGAGCTCGGGCTGACGATCGCGGGCTTTCTCGGCGAGTGATGACGGGTGCCCGAGCGCTCCACTGTGACCGGACACACCGGACGAATGTGCAGGTGAGCGGAGAATTTCGCCCCCTGTAAGCAAGATCGTGGGCCGGCAGGGAAACTCGTTTGGTGAGCTTTTGGCGTAGAAGGTATCCGCGTGGCGTTCTGACGATCGCGGTGGTGGCCGCCGCGACCTTCCTGGGCGGCTGCACCAGCGCGCTGGACGGCACCGCGCTGCCGGTGCCGGGAGAGGTCCGCCCGCCCGCCGATCCGAACGATCCGTGCGCGCTGCTCGGCGCCGCCGAGGCGGCCTACCTCGGGCTCGAGGAGCAGGGCGAGTTCGTGCCGGCCGAACCGGACAAGGAGATCCCGCCCGGTTGCTCCTGGCCCGCCGGCGAGGAGGCCGAGGTGCCCGGCTCGCTCCACCTCGTCTACTCGACCGACCAGTCTCTGCTGCAGTACGAGGGAAACAGTGGCGTGCAGCCGATGGAGCGGCTGCCGATCGGTGGGCTGGACTGGGCCCGGTGGCCGGCGTTCTTCGGCGACGACGACTGCGACCTTGCGGTGGAGCTGTCCGCCAACTCGTTCGTCATGCTCTCCAGCAGCAACTACGAGGACAGGAGCAAGACCTGCGATCTGGCCAAGGCGGCCGCGCCGTATGTCTCGGCACGGCTGCCTGGCGGTGCGCCCGCGCCGCCGCTGACGCCCAAGGTCGCTCCGCCGAGCCCGTTGTCCTCGGTGGAACCCTGCGTGCTGCTCGGCGCCGAGCAACTCGGCGGGCTCGGCATGGATCCCAACGGCAGGCCCACCGGTAAGGGCCGCTCGAACACCGACCTGCCGCCGGGTTGTCAGTGGGAGCCGGCGGCGGGCAACAACTCGCAGGCGCTGTACGTCATGGTGGCTGCGGACGAGTCGGCGGAGGACGTCGCCTACGACCGGACCTCCACCGAACAGGTCCAGGCCAATGGTCGCGGCTGGAACCTCTACCTGGACGGGAAGTCCTGCGAAGCGATCCTGCCGTTCACCGAGACCTCGGCAGTCAAGATCATCGGTGGTCACCGGGAAGATCCCGCTCAGGCGTGCGCGCAGGTCCGGCCGGTCATCCCGATGATCACCGCGAACCTGCCGCCGGGGTGAGCCGGCCGGGGTGCGAGGATCTTCGGGTGGCGCGGAGGGATGGGGCTGATGGACGAACCTGGTGAAGCGGGCACGCGGACCAGGCGCCGGAAGGTTCCGCTGCATCCCACGCTCGTCACCGTGCCGATCGGCTGCTGGGTGATGAGCCCGGTGCTGGACATCGTCGGCATGGCGAAGAACAGCCCCGGCGAGTTCACCACGGCGTCCACCTGGCTGCTCGGCATCGGACTGCTCACCGCCGTGCTCGCCGGAGTGGTTGGCCTGGCGGACGCGCTGCCCATCCCGCCGCGTACCGCCGCCTACCGGCAGGCGATGATCCACCTCTCGCTGGCGCTGGTGGCCGTGCTGCTCTACGGGGTGAACTATCTGATGCGCACGGCGACCCCGGGCGGGCCGGTTCCGGTGGGCCTGCTGGTGTTCTCCCTGATCAATCTCGTGGTGCTGCTGACCACCGCCAGGGTCGGTGCCGCGCTCGCGTACCGCCACCGCTAGTCCGGGCGGCCCCGCCCGCCCGGACGCCACCGGTCAGTACTGCGAGTAGTGCCAGACCGCGGGATGCCCACCTTCGTCGAGCGGACCGTTCGACACCCAGCCCGCGATCGTGCCGTCGTCACCGACTACGCGCGCCGAGCCCTTTTGGTAGCCGTCCGGTATCGGCAGCCGGCCTGCGGGGTTCGTGCCTTGCCAGGTGGTGAGTGGCCCATAGGGTTCTGGGCTCGACTCACGCCCGACGATCAGTCCCGACGCGTTGATCCCCGACGCGATGTCGCCACCCGGCAGCCGTTGTACCGACCCGGTGGCGTCCCACAGGAGTGCGCTGCTTCCCGGCTGGGTGGAACTCGCGGTGCCGACGGCGAGCCCGTTCCGGAGCCCGTTCGCCTGCGGGTAGGTGAGATCCGGCGGAACTTCCAGCGCTCGGGTCACCCCGTTCTGCCAGAGATACGGGCCGGCGTCGGTGTTGAGCAGGATGGTGCCGTCCTCGTCGAGGTCGGCCGGGTACTGCCAGTAGTGGTCGGTGTTCGGGATGACGATCGGCCCACTGCCCAGGACGGGCCAGAGCACCGTCGCGTCCTTGGCTTGGTGGGCCGGGTGGTAGGCGGTTCCGACCACGTCGCCCCGGTCGTTGATCGCGACGGGCTCGAAGCTGGCGTAGCCGTCCGGCGGCGGCGTGGCGTGGAAGCCGGTGCCGTCCAGGATGAACCCCTGGCTCTCCCCGGTGTCGTAGTCGAGCGCGCTGCCGACGATGACGCCGGCCCGGTTCTGGTCGTTGGGCGCGGCGAACTCGGTGCCATCGGGCAGGCCGTGCACGGTGACCTTGTCGTCCTTCCAGCTCACCACCTGAGTGGTTTCGCCGAGCGGGAGGAAGCCGGAATAGCCGCCCTGTCCGTCGGTTCCGGTGACATAGCCCTTCGCGTCCGGGTAGCCGTCCGGCAGTGGCAGCAGGCTCGCCCGCCAGCCCGGGTCCGGTACCCCGGCCGCCGTCGCGGCCGGCAGGACGCCGATAGTCGTGGTGATGGCCGCGGCGATGAGCACACCGGCGCGCGGCCTGGTCCTGGTTCCCATCAGTTCCCCGTTTCCCCCCGACCCGGCTACTTATATCGTCGGGGCCGGATCCGGTGTTGCCCTTGGTAATTCGCTGTGACCGAGCCGTGACGCGGGTGCCCTCGCGGTGCCAGGCTGTTGCCCAGGAGGTGGTCTTGTGGAGACAGGGTTCCCGGTACTCCGGCAGGTGGTGCTGGACTGCCCGGACGCGCGCGTGCTGGCGGAGTTCTACCGCCGGCTGCTCGGCCTGCGGTACCGGCCGGGGGATGAGCCTCCGCCCGAAGGCGAGCCGGACGAACGAGGGCAGGACTGGCTGGTGTTGCGGGACGCCGACGGCGGCGGCAAGGTCGCGTTCCAGCAGGTGCCGGAACTGCCGCCGGCCACCTGGCCGGAAGGCGAGCACCCGCAGCAACTGCACCTGGATCTGACCGTGCCGTCGGCCGCAGAGCTGAACGCTCAGCATGATCGGGCGCTGGCCCTCGGCGCACGACTTCTCTACGACCGCTTCGACGACCCGGAAGAGCCGCTGCGCGTCTACGCCGACCCGGCCGGGCATCCGTTCTGCATCTTCGTGGCGTAGCCGGCCCTCGCAGGTCAGGCGGCTCGTGGATCGTCCGGTGAGCGCAGCTCGTTTTCCAGGATCGGCCCCAGGGCTTGCGCGGCCTGTATCGCGGTGTCCAGGTGAGGTGGCGGGCTTTCGGTGAGGTTCTGCTGTTGGCTTTCCTCGTGCATACCGCTGCGGAGCCGTTCCAGGTGCAGGGCGCCGGCGGCGATGCTCTGCCGGTGTTTCTGCCAGGTCATGACCAGGTGGAGCAGCCGGTGGAGCGAGTACAGCGCGGCTGCGCCGTAGCCGAGTGGAGCGGAGTTCCGTGCGAGGTCGGCCAGCACACTGACCCAGGGGCTCGCCAGGGAGGTGCGCTCGATCTTCAGTTCCGCCTCGGGTAACGGTGCTTGTGCCGACCACGGGAGTGGAGCCGGCAGCACCGAGAACGTGGCATAACGGGCCAGCGTCAGCAGGGCGGCGACATTGCGGCCGTAACGGTCCATGCTGGGCCGGCGCCCCAGATCCACCGACAAGTACAGCCTGGTGGGCTGGTCCGGAGTCGGACGAGCGTTGAAGGTGATTCCTTCGAAGGTGGCGTCTCCGCTGAGCGGGGCAGGCGCGAAGGTGGGGTCCGGGAGAACCGGGACGCGCGCGAACGTGGCGTCATAGCTGAACGAAGTCTTGGCGTACAAGGCGTTTCCGGTGACGCTGGCGGTCATGAGCCGTGCCTTCCCGCCGAAGGTGGTCTTCACGAGCCGCTCAAGGATGCTGGCTCAGCCGCCGGTTCGACAAGGGCGCCCGACCGGGCGTGATCTTGGCGGGTCACCCGTCGAGGTCGGTGACCTGAGGTTTCGCCGGTGGGCAATGATAAGAATGCCGGGTGACCGAACGACACCAGATCGAGCAAGCCGCCGAGGAAGCCGTCACGCTGACCAGCGAGCTGCTCCGGATCGACACCACCAACACCGGCGACCCGGACACCCTGGTCGGTGAGCGCGCCGCGGCGGAGTACGTCGCGGAGAAGCTCACCGAGGTCGGGTACGAGATCACCTATGTGGAGTCGGGCGGGCCGAACCGGCACAACGTGATCGCCAGGCTGCCCGGCGCCGACCCGAGCCGGGGTGCGTTGCTGATCCACGGTCATCTCGACGTGGTGCCCGCGGACCCGTCCGAATGGTCCGTGCACCCGTTCTCCGGGGCGATCCAGGACGGTTACGTCTGGGGCCGGGGCGCGGTGGACATGAAGGACATGGTGGCCATGACGCTGGCCATCGCCAGGCACTACAAGCGGCACGGCATCGTGCCGCCGCGTGACCTGGTCTTCGCCTTCCTGGCGGACGAGGAGGCGGGCGGCAAGTTCGGCGCGCAGTGGCTGGTGGAGCACCGGCCGGACCTGTTCGAGGGCGTCACCGAGGCGATCAGCGAGGTGGGCGGCTTCTCCGTCACGCTCAAGGACGACGTCCGCGCCTACCTGATCGAGACGGCGGAGAAGGGCATCCGCTGGATGAAGCTGCGGGTGCGCGGCACGGCCGGCCACGGCTCGATGATCCACCGGGACAACGCGGTCACCAAGCTGTCCGAGGCCGTGGCCAAGCTGGGCAACCACCGGTTCCCGCTGGTGCTGACCGACTCGGTGCGCGAGTTCCTGGCCGGGGTCACCGAGATCACCGGCTGGGACTTCCCCGAGGACGACCTCGAAGGCGCGGTCGCCAAGCTGGGCAACATCTCCCGGATGATCGGCGCCACCCTGCGGGACACCGCGAACCCGACGATGCTCACCGCGGGCTACAAGTCCAACGTGATCCCGTCCACGGCCGAAGCCGCGGTGGACTGCCGGATCCTGCCCGGCAGGCTGGCAGCCTTCGACCGCGAGCTCGACGAGCTGCTCGGGCCCGACATCGAGAAGGAGTGGATGGAGCTGCCGCCGGTGGAGACCACCTTCGACGGGGCGCTGGTGGACGCGATGACCGCGTCGGTGCTGGCCGAAGACCCCGGCGCCAAGACCCTGCCGTACATGCTCTCCGGCGGCACCGACGCGAAGTCGTTCCAGTCCCTCGGTATCCGCAACTTCGGTTTCGCTCCGCTCAAGCTCCCGGCCGACCTGGACTTCTCCGCGCTCTTCCACGGGGTCGACGAGCGGGTCCCGGTGGACGCGCTGAAGTTCGGCACCCGGGTGCTGGACAGGTTCCTGCGCGCCAGCTGATGGCGGACTTCGTCGAGCTCGCCGACGGCACACCGCTGCATCTGCGGCGGTGGGGCGAGCCCGATGCCCCGGTGACCGTGCTGCTCTGCCACGGCTACGCGCTGGACCTGCGGAGCTGGGTGCCGGTCGCGGAGGACCTGCCGGCCGCGATCGAGCACCCGGTGCGGGTGGTCGCCTACGACCATCGCGGGCACGGCAGGTCCGGTCCCGCGTGCAGCGCGTCGGCCACCATGGACCGGCTCGGTGACGACCTGGCCGAGCTGATCGGCCGGATCGCGCCGACCGGCCCGGTGGTGCTGGCCGGGCACGACATGGGCGGGCTGGCTGCGATGGCGCTGGCACAGCGGCACCACGGCCTGTTCACCGAGCGGGTGGCCGGGCTGGTGCTGCTGGCCACCTCCGCCGGCGGGCTGAGCACCGAGGCCTCGGCCGCGTGGCCGAACGCGATGGGGAGGCTGGCCCGCGACCTGGAAGCGGTGTTCGGCTCGACGTTGGTCGGCCTGGTCCGCGAGCACACCAGCAAGGCGGTCGCGGCCGGGTTGCGCTGGTGGCTGTTCGGCGACGACCCGGACCCGGCGCAGGTCGAGCTCACCGTGCAGATGATCCGCGGCAACTGGCCGGACACCGTGGCGCTGTTCCGGCCGTCGATGGACGCCTACGCCAGGGACGCCGCGCTCTCAGTGGCCGCCGGGGTGCCGGTGACGGCGATCGTGGGGGAGCGGGACCGGCTCGTGCCGGCCGAGGACGTGCGGCGGATGACCGCTCCGGTGCCGCTCGGCACCGCTGTGGTGCTGCCCGGCCGTGGGCACGTGCTGCCGCTGGAGGGCGCCGCCGAAGTGCTGCCGAGGATCGTTTCGATCGTGCACTCGGTTTATCGCGAACTAGATGATCAGGCCCGGTAGCGCCCGCGCGCTGCGCTTGCGCCGCAGCCAGACCCACCTGGTCCCGTCCGAGTAGAGCCGGACGTTGGACAGCTCCCAGCCGGCGAACTCGGCGTGGATCGACAACTGGGTCGCTGCCGCTCGCCTTGACACGCCGGGTGGCAGCTGCAACCGGCGATACTCCCAATCCCCTTCGACCACCGCCTCGCTCACCGTCACGGCTGGATCACCTGAATCCCTTCCCCAGCCGCGGAGCCGACGACCACGCGGGCGGTCTGTTCGTCGACGGTAACCGTGTTGGGCTGGCGGATGGTAGGGAAGCGATGCTTCTCGACCGGTTCACCACCACGGATGTCGTAGCCGACGACCTCGTTACGCTCGGTCAACGTCACCCAGGCCAGCGAGCGCTTGGCGTCGTAGGCGATGCCGTAGATCCCGCCGGGGACCGGGTAGCGCTGCCGCAGCAGCAAGGGGTCGGCGGAGAACGCCAGCAGCGAACCGCCCCTGGCGTCGGTGACCAGCACCCGCCCGTACGAGTCGGTGGTGGCGTTGGCCGCGCCGTCACCGGCCCGCAGGCCCTCGCCCACCTTGCCGCCCGCCAGGTCGACGGCGAACAACGCGGTGCGCAGCCGGTCCAGCACCAGCGTGCCGTTGCCGGTGTCGAACACATCGTCCGCGCTGTAGAGCTGGCCGGAGATGTCCTTGGGCGGGCCGTCGGCGGCGAGTACTTCGACCGCCTTCCGGTCCCGCAGTGCGACCAGGGTCTGCCCCTGCACGTCCCGCGCCGAGGCCGGTTGCCCGGCCACCGGCACCTCGGTGACCTGGCCGCCGGGCAGGTTGATCCTGGCCAGCCGGTGCTGCGCCGGGAGGCTGGCCAGCAGCTCGTTCCCGCTGCCGGTGATCCGTTCGACCTGCCCCGGCAGCGGGATGGACCTGGCCGGCACGGTCAGGTCGTCGAGGTTGTAGAGCCGCACCGAAGGCGGGTCCTGGACCGCCACGGCGAGCGTGCGGGCGGTGGTGACGGCAGCGGTGACCACGGTGCCCGGCCCTGAGTCGGTCAGCACCGTGCCGGCCGGGGCGGCGACCGGGGCTGGCGAGACGGCGGCGGTGGCGGCGACCGGGTTCGACACGACCTGCAGCTCGTCGGTCTGTTCCCCGGCGGAGCAGCCGGCGGCCAGCAGCGCGCAGGCGAGGGGAATCGCTACCAGTTCAGCGGCGGCGAGCCGACGCACAGTAAGGCCTCCGGGCGGTGTCGTTCTTGTCGTTCTCGTCGGTGGACGGTTCAGTCCGTTCAGCATCCCGCAAGCGGCAGTCGCCGTCACGTGGATGTCATCCAAAAGTCACCCCGGCCATCTTTCGGGATAACCCAGCTCGACCGCGCTGACGTCGTCCAGCGCCGACTTGATGGCCGGCGGGAGGGAGATCTCCTCGGTGGCCAGCGAGCCGGTCAGCTGGCCGGTGTCCCTGGCGCCGACCACCGGCGCGACCACCCCCGGCCGGTCGCGGACCCAGGCCAGCGCGACGCACAGCGGCGACGTGCCCAGCCCGTCGGCCGCGGTCAGCACGGCCTGCACGATGCGCGCCGCGCGGTCGGTGCGGTGCTTCTCGACATACCCGGCGTAGGCCGGGGACGCGCCGCGCGAGTCCGCCGGGGTGCCGTTGCGGTACTTGCCGGTCAGCACCCCGCGGCCGAGCGGGGCCCAGGGCAGCAGCCCGATCCCGTGGTAGCGGGCGGCCGGCAGCACCTCGCGTTCCACTCCGCGCTGCACCAGCGAGTACTCCATCTCCGCGGAGACGATCGGGTTGGTGCCGCGGCCGCCCGCGACGGTGGCCAGCTGCCAGCCCGAGTAGTTGGACACCCCGACGTAGCGCACCTTGCCCGCGTTGACCGCGAAGTCCAGTGCGGAGAGGGTCTCTTCGAGCGGGACGTTGCCGTCCCAGGCGTGCAGCTGCCAGAGGTCGACGTGGTCCACCCCGAGCCGCCGCAGCGATCCGTCCAAGGCGGACAGCAGCGCGCCGCGGGAGGCGCCGCCGCCGAACGGGCCGTCGCTCCGGCGGGCGACCGCCTTGGTGGCCAGCACCACGTCGTCACGCGGCACCACGTCCGCCAGCAGGGAGCCGAGGATGCGCTCACCCTCGCCGTCGCCGTAGACGTCGGCGGTGTCCACCAGCGTGCCGCCGGCGTCCACGAACGCGACCAGCTGGCTGGCGGCCTCGTCGGCATCGGTGTCGCTACCCCAGGTCATGGTGCCAAGAGCCATTCTGGAGACGCGGAGTCCCGACCTGCCGAGCTGTCGCTTCTCCATGACGCGCGAGCCTATCCTCCGACCTCGCGCGGTGTTGACCAAGGCGACTCATGTCGCGCTCGGGGGCCCCGTTAGTGTCGCCGCCGTGCGACTCGGACTGAATTTCGACTACCCGGACGAACCAGACCAGGCGGCCGTCGAGGCCACTTTCGTACCGGCGGAGGTGGCCTGAGCATGGGCTGGTTCGAAGCTTTGGTACTCGGCCTTGTGCAGGGCCTGACCGAGTTCCTGCCGATCTCCTCCAGCGCGCATCTGCGGATCACCGCGGCGCTGGCCGGCTGGGACGACCCCGGCGCGGCGTTCACCGCGGTCACCCAGATCGGTACCGAGCTCGCGGTGATCCTGTACTTCGCGAAGAAGATCGGCCGGATACTGGTGGCCTGGTTCTTCTCGTTGTACAAAAAGGACTGGCGCGGGCATCCGGACGCGCGGCTCGGCTGGCTGATCATCGTCGGCTCGCTGCCGATCGTGGTGCTCGGTGTGCTGCTCCAGGACGAGATCGACCACACCTTCCGCGACCTGCGGATCACCGCGACGATGCTGATCGTGTTCGGCCTGATCCTGCTGATCGCGGACCGGATCGGCCGTCAGGAACGGGATCTGGACCACCTCACCGTCAAACACGGCCTCGGGTTCGGCTTCGCACAGGCACTGGCGTTGATCCCGGGCGTTTCGCGGTCGGGCGGCACGACCAGCGCCGGCCTGCTGATGGGTTACACCCGCGCGGAGGCGGCGGAGTACTCCTTCCTGCTCGCGCTGCCCGCGGTGTTCGGCTCCGGGGTGTACAAGCTGACCGACATCGGCGAGGACGGGCACACCGCGCAGTGGGGGCCGACCATCCTGGCCACCCTGGTCGCCTTCGGGGTCGGTTACGTGGTGATCGCCTGGCTGATGTCCTACATCAAGAAGCGCAGCTTCGTGCCCTTCGTGATCTACCGGTTCGCCCTCGGCATCCTGCTGTTCGTGCTGGTGTTCACCGGGGTGCTGGACCCGAACGAGGGTCCGGTCGGTTAGGCGATCACTTGCTGACACGTATGGTGGCCTGGTGAGCACCGTCATCCTGCTGCGACACGGCCGGTCCACGGCCAACGGGTCCGGGGTACTCGCCGGGCGCATGCCGAAGGTCGGCCTGGACGACACCGGCAAGGCGCAGGCGGAGGCGCTGGTGGAGCGGCTGGCCGGGGTCCCGCTGGCCGAGTTGGTGGTCTCGCCGATGCTGCGGTGCAAGCAGACGGTGGCCCCGCTCGCCTCGGCGAACGGGCTGGCCAAGACGGTGGAGCCGCGGCTGTCCGAAGTGGACTACGGGGACTGGACAGGGCGCGAGCTGAAAACCCTGTTCGCCGAGCCGTTGTGGCGGGTGGTGCAGGCGCACCCGTCGGCGGCGGTCTTCCCCGGCGGCGAGGGCCTGGCCGGTATGCAGGCCAGGGCGGTGGCCGCGGTCCGCGAGCACGACGCGCGGATCACCGCCGAGCACGGTGAGCACGCGGTCTGGGCGCTGTGCAGCCACGGCGACGTGCTCAAGGCGCTGCTGGCCGACGCGCTTGGCCAGCACCTGGACGCCTTCCAGCGGATCGTGGTGGACCCGGCCTCGATCTCGGTGGTCCGCTACACCGAGACGAGGCCGTTCGTGCTGCGGGTCAACGACCACGGCTCGGACTTCAAGGGCGTCGTGCCGCCGCCACCGCAAAAGAAGAAGAAGGGCCGCAAGAAGAAGTCCGGTGGGCCGGGAGAGAGCGATGCGGTTCCCGGCGGCACCACCGGCCGCTGATCGCGAAAGGTGCGCGTGGCGGACAACGCCCGGATGCCGCTTTCGGCGTGCTCTGCTGGTTTCGGCAGTGTTCCGGAGACGGCGATACCTCGGACCTTTTCCCCGGTCAGGGCGCAGTAGGGTGGAGGTTCGTGCCCAGCGCGCCCGACACTGAGGAGTACTGCCGATGATCTCGCCGGACAACCCGTTCGCCACCGCGAGCGAGCTTCCGTACGGCCTGCCGCCGTTCGACCGGATCACCGACGAGCACTTCCTGCCCGCTTTCGAGGCCGGGATCGCCGAGCAGGCCGCCGAGGTGGCCGCCATCGCCGACGACCCGGAACCGGCCACCTTCGAGAACACCGTTGTCGCACTCGAACGTTCCGGCGCGCTGCTCGGCCGGGTCTCTTCGGTCTTCGGCAACCTGGCCTCGTCGGACACCAGCCCGGAGCGCCAGCGCATCCAGGCGGCCGTCGCGCCGAAGCTGGCCGCGCACCACGACGCGATCTACCTGAACCAGCGGCTGTTCGCGCGGATCGCGGACCTGTTCGGCCGCCGCGGCTCGCTCGGCCTCGATGCCGAGTCGGACTGGCTGCTGGAGCGGCTGCACACCGACTTCCAGCGCGCCGGGGCCGGGCTGCCGGAAGCCGACCAGGCGAGGCTGCGCGGGCTGAACGAGGAGCTGTCCACGCTGAGCACGCGGTTCCAGGAGAACCTGCTCGGCGACACCAACGAACTGGCCGTGGTGGTCGAGGACGCCGATGCGCTGGCCGGCCTTTCCGCGGATGCGTTGGCGGCCGCGGCGGAGGCCGCCAACGCGAAGGGGGAGCCGGGCAAGTACGTGCTCAACCTGCAGCTGCCGACCGTGCAGTCAGCGCTCGCGTCGCTGGCCGATCGTGCGCTGCGGCAGCGGCTGTACACCGCGTCGATCAACCGCGGCAACCGCGGCAACGAGCACGACAACAAGGCGGCGCTGGCCAGGATTGCGATGCTGCGGGCCGAACGTGCCGCGCTGCTCGGCTATCCGCATCACGCTGCGTACGCGATCTCGGACCAGACCGCGCGCACCGAGGAGGCCGCGGCCGAGCTGCTGGACCGGCTGGCGCCGGTGGCGGTGGCCAACGCGAAGGCCGAGGCCGAGGAACTGCAGCGGTACCTGGAGCAGGACGAGCCGGGCGCGACCCTCGAGCCGTGGGACTGGGCGTACTACGCCGAGCGGGTCCGCAAGGCCCGGTTCGACATCGACGAGTCGGTGCTGCGGCCGTACTTCGAGCTGGACCGGGTGCTGCGGGACGGGGTGTTCTACGCGGCCGAACGGTTGTACGGGCTCACCTTCACCGAGCGCCACGACCTGCCGAAGTACCACCCCGAGGTGCGGATCTTCGAGGTCTTCGGCCCGGACGGCGACCCGATCGGGCTCTTCCTCGGCGACTACTTCACCCGCGACTCCAAGCGGGGCGGCGCCTGGATGAACAACTTCGTGGACCAGTCAGGTCTGCTCGGCGACCGTCCGGTGGTGGTGAACAACCTGAACATCGCCCGTCCGCCCGCGGGGGAGCCGACCCTGCTCACCTTCGACGAGGTGATCACCGCCTTCCACGAGTTCGGGCACGCGCTGCACGGGCTGTTCTCGGACGTCCGCTACCCGACCTTCTCCGGTACCAACGTGCCGCGTGACTTCGTCGAGTACCCGTCGCAGGTGAACGAGATGTGGCTGCTCTGGCCCGAGGTGCTGGCCAACTACGCCAAGCACCACGAGACGGGGGAGCCGTTGCCGCAGCGGCTGGTGGACCGGCTGGCCGAGTCGCAGCAGTACGGCGAGGGCTTCTCCACCACCGAGTATCTCGCCGCGTCCCTGCTGGACCAGGCATGGCACCGGCTCGGCGTGGACGACCAGGTGAGCGATGTGGCGCGGTTCGAGGCCGAGGCGCTGGAGAAGGCCGGGGTGGCACTGTCCACTGTGGCCCCTCGCTACCGCAGCACGTACTTCGCGCACGTCTTCAGCGGTGGGTACGCGGCCGGGTACTACTCCTACATCTGGAGCGAGGTGCTGGACGCGGACACGGTGGAATGGTTCCGCGAGAACGGCGGCCTGAGCAGGGCGAACGGCGACCACTTCCGGCGCGAGCTGCTGTCCAGGGGCGGCAGCGTGGACTCGATGGCGGCGTTCCGCGCCTTCCGCGGCCGCGACCCCGAGATCGCCCCGCTGCTCAAGCGCCGCGGCCTCGCCGGGGCCTGATTCAGGCCCGCAGTTCGGCGAAGCCCTCGGCGCGGGTGCGGATCGGCTGGTAGCCCAGTTCGGTGCGTGCCTTGCCGATGTCGATCGTGCATTCCTTGCTGGACAGCCAAAGGGACATGTAGTCCAGTGGCGGTGCGCCGGAGAGCCCGAGCCGTCGCCAGAGGGTTTCGCCGGCGCTGGTCGCGATGCGGGCGGGCAGCTCGGGCATGCTGCGGCCGGGCGCGGTGACCCCTTGGGTGGCCAGTAGCTCGGTGACGAAGTCGCGGAAGACGATCGGCTCGCCGTCGGTGACGAAGTACGCCTCGCCGGGGCGCCCGCGCTCGGCGGCCAGCAGCACGCCCAGCACCACGTTGTCCACGTGCGTGGTGGCCGTCAGGTGCCGCCCGCCGCCGATCCAGGCGAACCGCCCGGTCTGGACGGCGGCGACCAGTTCGGGCAGCACAGTGCTGTCCCCGGTACCCCAGACCAGGCGTGGCCGCAGCACCACGGTCTCCAGGTCCTCGCCGTTCGCGGCCAGTACCACCTGCTCCGCCTTGGCTTTCGAAGCGGCATAGGGCGCGGGCGAATCCGGTCGCAGCGGCGCGGCCTCGTCGACGTCGACCAGCGCCTGACCGGTCATCAGCGCGGCCTCGGTGCCCACGTGGACGAGCCGGCGCACGCCGGCACGACGGGCGCCGGCGACCACATTGCGGGTGCCGGTGACGTTGTCCCGTTCGAACGCGTCCCGCCCGCCACCGCGGCTGGTGCGGGCCGCCGAGTGGAAGACGACGTCGCTCCCGCTCATCGCCTCGGCCAGTATCGCGAAGTCCGACAGATCCCCGGGAACAGGCTTCGCGCCCGCCTCGGTGACCTTGTCCGCGGCCGCGTCGGAGCGGGCCAGTGCGCGCACCACGTGGCCGTCTTCGACCAGTCGCCGGATCAGCCGCAGGCCCACGAACCCGGAGCCGCCGGTCACCAGAGCATCCATCGTTCCTCCTCAGTTTTAAGTATGATGGTCAACATAGTAAGCTGGAGGAGCAACCCGCCACAACACCGACCCCTGGAGCCGTTGATGCGCAAGGCCCGATCCGACTCCCGGCAGAAGATCATCCGGGGGGCCCAGGATCTGTTGTGCCGTCAGGGTTACCGGGGTACCGGGCTGGCGCAGATCATCGAGGAGAGCGGCAGTCCGCGCGGCTCGACGTACTTCCTGTTCCCCGGCGGCAAGGAGGAGATCGCGACCGAGGCGCTGGCCGCCTCCGGGGTGGAGTTCGACGCGATGATCCGCGCTGCCCGTGAGTCCAGCCCCACCGCCGCGGCGTGGGTGCAGACGATGACCGAGTACTTCGCCGGCTCATTGCGTGACTCGGGTTTCACCCAGGGCTGCCCGGTCTCCACGGTCACGCTGGACTCGGCGCCCGGGTCTCCGGCGCTGACCGCGGCCTGC
Source organism: Amycolatopsis nigrescens CSC17Ta-90 (assembly GCF_000384315.1). Classification (GTDB taxonomy): domain Bacteria; phylum Actinomycetota; class Actinomycetes; order Mycobacteriales; family Pseudonocardiaceae; genus Amycolatopsis; species Amycolatopsis nigrescens. The sequence continues at coordinate 8,034,370 of NZ_ARVW01000001.1, forward strand.
CGGAGCGCCTACGACCGCTGGCTATCCGCGCTCGCGGACGGGCTCACCGGCTACGGCGTGGCCGACGAGGCGGCGGCCGACCTGGCCGTGGTGATGCTCACCGGCTTGGAAGGGGCGATGCTGCTCTGCCGCGCCCGGCAGTCGACCGAGCCGTTGCACCAGGTGGCGCGGTACGCGCTGCGGGCGATCGAGGCCGAGCTGCCTTGACCCGTCAGGGATGGAGACCGAAGTCGGTGAGGGCGCGGGTTGCGGCGACGAGGATGTGCGGGGGAGTGGGGACTCCCGGCTCGACCCTGGCGTTGACGGCGGCCCAGAGTCGGCGGGGCTCGACCCCGTCCGGCAGTTCGAGGTGCCAGGTGTAGCCGCGGGGCCGGGGTGGCACGGCCGCTTCGGCCAGATACGAGTTGACGTCCGCTTCGATACCGGCCTGGTCGGCTTCGGTCCGCGGTTCGGTGGTGACGGTGGCTTCGCTGGTTCGACGGGCGCGGCGGATGACGCGCACGGTGTGGTCCTCGAGCCGGTCGACGACGCGCTGGACCCGTGCGGGACCCGCCGCCCATGCGATCAGCATGCCCCAGCCGTTGTCCGGCAACGGCGCGTACCGGCTACCGGCGATGTCGCCGATCGGGTAATCGTGCCAGCGGTTCTCGGGCATGGTCACATTTCGGGAAGGCGGTGCGGGCCGCCGATCCGGCGGCCCGCACCCCGCGCCACTCAGAATCTTGCGGGACACCCGCGCCCGATCGATGGGGGCATGCGCAAAAAGCCTCGCATGCCCCCGTCTCAGATCAGGCCGAGCTTGGTGACGGCGTCGCGCTCTTCGACCAGCTCCTGGACCGAGGCGTCGATGCGCTGCCGGGAGAACTCGTTGATCTCCAGGCCCTGCACGATCTCGTACTTGCCGTCCTTCGCGGTCACCGGGAAGGACGAGATCAGCCCCTCCGGCACCCCGTAGGAACCGTCGGACACGATCGCGGCCGAGGTCCAGTCGCCGGCCGGGGTGCCGTTGACCCAGGTGTGCACGTGGTCGATCGCGGCACTGGCCGCGGAGGCCGCGGAGGAGGCGCCACGGGCCTCGATGATCGCCGCGCCGCGCTTGGCGACGGTCGGGATGAACTCGTCGGCCAGCCACTGCTCGTCGTTGACCGTCTCGGCCGCGTTCTTGCCGGCCACCTCGGCGTGGAAGATGTCCGGGTACTGGGTGGCCGAGTGGTTGCCCCAGATCGCCAGCTTCTTGATCTCCGATACCGGCACGCCGGTCTTCTTGGCCAGCTGCGCCAGCGCCCGGTTGTGGTCGAGGCGGGTCATCGCGGTGAACCGCTCGGCAGGCACGTCCGGCGCGTGCGAGCGGGCGATCAGCGAGTTGGTGTTGGCCGGGTTGCCCACCACCAGCACCTTGATGTCCTCGGCGGCACCGGCGTTGATCGCCTCGCCCTGCGGTTTGAAGATGCCGCCGTTGGCCTCGAGCAGGTCACCGCGCTCCATGCCCTTGGTGCGCGGGCGGGCGCCGACCAGCAGGGCCACGTTCGTGCCCTCGAAGGCCTTCTTGGCGTCGTCGAAGATGTCGATCCCGGCCAGCAGCTCGAACGCACCGTCCTCCAGCTCCAACGCGGTGCCCTCGGCCGCCTTGACCGCCTGCGGGATCTCCAGGAGCCGCAGCTTCACCGGCGTGTCCTGGCCGAGCAGCTGACCGGACGCGATGCGGAACAAAAGCGCGTAGCCGATCTGGCCGGCAGCGCCGGTGACGGTGACGTTGACAGGGGCTTGGGTCATTGCGTTCTCCTGCTTAGGGGTCGGTGCTTGTACTCGGGATGCTATCCGGCTGCGTTCGCACCGTTCGGGTGCGTCGCGTCACTGCGCAGCGGCAAAGTGCGGCGCCTCATTTCTTGACCGATTCGGCCGGCTCCAGGTCGAAGGCGCGACCGAGCGCGATCACCGCCTCGTCGAGCTGGCCGAGGCTGGACAGCACGGTGCGCGCCCTGGCGTCGGGCACGTCGTCGCAGACCGGGCCGCCCTCGTCCCGGCCGAGCTGCCGGTGCGTGCCGCCGGAGCGCACCACCTCCAGCAGCACGTCCACGTTCGCGGTGGTCCGGCGCACCAAGGCGGACAGCCCGCCGTCGGCGGAGAGCAGCCCGGGCTGGGCGCGCGCCGCCACGTGCCTGGCCCGGAACACGATCGTTTCCAGACTGGTCAGCACGTACCAGCCGTAGTCGCGGCGACTGCTCACGTTGATCGGATGGATCAGCGGCTCGATGGTGGCGCGTACCCGTTCCACGTCGCGGTCGAGCTGCCGGGACAGCTCGATGAGATTGAGATTCTCCTTACCCGACAACAGGTCTGCGGCCCGCTCCAGGAACTCTCGCAGCCGGTCGAGCAACTCGCCGATGTCGTCGAGCATCACCGACCTGGTGCGCACCGGCACGATCACCACCGCGGCCAGGATGCCGGCCGCCGCGCCGACCGCGGTCTCCGCCACCCGGATCCAGAGCACCTCGAAGCTGAACGTGCCGAGCAGGCTGTAGAGCAGGCCGAGCATGCTGGTGATGAAGAACGCCATGATCAACTGCGACACCCGGGACATGTAGACCATGCCGAAGACGCAGACCAGGATCAGCGCGATGGTGGCCGGCACGCTGCCACCGACCAGCAGCGCGAGTAGCACCCCGCCGACGATGCCGATCAGCGTGCCGGCCAGCCGGCGCGCGCCCTTGACGAAGGTGGCGCCGGCGGTGGACGTGCCGATGAACACCACGAACACGGTCAGCACGGCCCAGTACCAGCGCTGGTGGGAGACCAGCTCACCGCCGAGCACGGCCAGCCCGCCGCCGAGCACCGCCTGGATCGCGCTCCGGGTCTGGTTGTCGTAGGCGAAGACGGCGGTCTTGTCGTCCTCGGTCTCGTCGGGGGTCTCGGCCTCGGCCGAGTAATCGCGCTCGGCGATGCGCTGGGCGTTCACGTCGGCCAGCGCCAGATCGGCGATCGCCCGCCGCAGCTCGTCGCCCTGCTCGGGCCGTTCGGCCAGTTTGCTGCCCTCGACCAGCATCCTGCTGAACTCGCCGGTCTCGCTGATCAGCGGCAGGTCGCGGGGGTCGCGCTCGATCAGTGAGTGGAACCGTTGCAGCGCACCGATCAGCTCGGCGGTGACCTCCGGGGTCAGCGGCTCCGCGGCGGTGCGCTGGGTGGTGATCGTGAGCCACTGGACGGCCAGCTCCACCTCGATCGCGCGCCGGCGGAGCAGGTCTGCGGCCCGGTTGTCCACCACGTCCGCCGCGGTGTCCTCGACCAGCAGCACGCACTCGTGCAGCCGGTCGTTGGCGCGGCGCAGCTGGGCCCGAGCCCGGTCACCGCCGCCGTTGCCGAGATAGCCCTCGGCGGCGCGGATCACCGCGCCGAGCCGGGCGCGGAAGGCACGGCGGATCCGCAGCAGCTCGGCGTCCGCGCGGCGGGGCAGCAGCACGAACCGGACCAGCGCGTTGGCGGCGACACCGATCAGCAGGGCGAGCAGCAGCGCCGGCACCTGGCGCAGATGGGTTTGCAGGAACATGGCGAAGAAGAAGAGGAAGAAGCTCGCCGAGCCGAGCGCGATGCCACGGGAGCCGAAGCGCTGGGCGTAGACCGCGACGAAGATCAGCAGCACGAAGATCACGCTGTCCAGCGGGGGAGCGGCGCTGCCGACACTGGCCAGGGTGAGCGACGCGGCGCCGGCGAGCAGCACCAGCCCCAATGTCACCGCCTGCTGGCCCGGGGTCGGGTCGGAGATGGTGAACGCGGACATCATCGCGGCGATCGCGCCGACCAGGATGACCGTCAGCGGCTGGCCGAGCGGGGCGAGCGCGGCCACCGCGATGGCGATGCCGAGCACCGCGGACAGGCCGAGCCGCAGCCGCACGAAACCGGGGTCCGACGCGATCATCCGATCACGGGCGACCCGCCACAACCGCCTCACCTGCCGCCCTCCGCTCGTGAGTGGAAAGTGTTGTCAGGGGAACACTTTTCACTCACGACCTTGGCGAGGAGCTCCCATTGGGCGAGGCGGAGGCGGCGGCCGGTGCAGGCGGTGACGCGCAGCCGGTAGTGCCGGTAAGCGGCGGGTTCGGCGAGGCCGAAGGGGCGGGTCTGACGCCGCCAGCGGAACACCTGCTCGGACCGCTGGTCGAGCATGGTCCACCGGACCGCGTCGTCGGAGCCCTCCAGCACCCAGGACCGCGGATCGCCGGATCGGCTACCGGAGGTGAGCGTGTACAGCTGGACCGGCGCCGGATCGGAAACCGTGCACTCGAGCACCGGCGTGCCGGATCGGAACCGCACTTCGGTCCGCGTGGTGTCGTCGAACAACGCGCTCACGTCGGTGCCGTCGTCGGCGCGGGCGTGGCCGGTGAGGTCGCGCAGCGGGCACGGCGGCTCGTCCCCGCTGGTCAGTGCCGGCGGCACCGAACCGCGCCCCCACGCGGACGGGGTGACCGCCATGTCGAAGTCCAGCACCCCGCCGGTGACCAACAGCTCGTGCGGGATCGACGTGTCCGGATGCGGTACGCCGTTCCAGGCGACGCCGCGGACGTACACCGTCTCCGCGGTGTTGCCTGGCGCGTTGATCACGAGGTCCTTGCCGTTCTCCAGGTGGATGGTCGCCTTGCTGAACAGCGGAGAGCCGATCGCGTAGTGCGGGCTGCCCACGCCGAGCGGGTAGATGCCGAGTGCGCTGAAGATGTACCAGGCGGACATCTCACCGTTGTCCTCGTCGCCCGGATACCCCTGGCCGATTTCGCTGCCCAGGTAGCAGCGGCTGAGCACCTCGCGCACGATCGCCTGGGTCTTGGAGGGCGCGCCGGCGTGGTTGTACATGTACGGGATGTGGTGCGAGGGCTGGTTGGAGTGCCCGTACTGGCCGAGCCGGACGTCGCGCGCTTCGGTCATCTCGTGGATCACCCCGCCGTAGGAGCCCGGCTTGGTGCCGGTCTCCCCGGTGGCGAAGAACGTGTCCAAAGTGGATTCCAGCTTGGCCTGCCCGCCGAACAGCCCGGCCAGCCCGTGGCCGTCGTGCGGCACGGAGAAGGCCGTGTTCCAGCCGTTGGTCTCGGTGTAGTCGTAGCCCCAGAGCGTCGGGTCGTACTCCTCGGGGGACCAGCGCCAGTTGCCCGCGCTGTCGCGGCCCTGGAAGAAGCCGACGCGATGGTCGAAGTGGTGTACGTAATGCAGGGCGCGCTGGCGGAAGTAGCGCGCGTTGTCCAGGTACTCGACGCGCCGCGGGTCGTCGGCCGCGGCCTGCTGGAAAAGAGCCTGGCACAGGTTCGCGATGCCGAAGTCGTTGATACAGCCTTCCAGCGCCCAGGACAGGCCCTCCGGGACGGACGACGGCGTGTAGCCGAGGAAGATCGACTCGTGCAGCCCGCGCCTGCCGACGCTGCGTCCAGGAGGGCTGACCGTCGCGTTGCGCAGCGCGGCCTGGTAGCACGATTCCAGGTCGAAACCGCGGACGCCCTTGAGGTACGCGTCCGCGAACGCCACGTCCGAACTGGTGCCGGTCATCAGGTTCGCGTAGCCGGGGGAGGACCAGCGGGAGATCCAGCCGCCTTCGCGGTACTGCTGCACGAACCCGTCGATCAGCTCGCCGCAGCGCGCCGGGGTGAGCAGCGCGTAGGCCGGCCAGGTGGTGCGGTAGGTGTCCCAGAAGCCGTTGTTCACCGAGATCCTGCCGTCGACCACCTTGGCGCCGGTCCGGCGGCGGGTGCTCGGCCACCGGCGGCGGATGACCGGGCTGGCGTGCCGGTACCGCGGCTGCTCGACGGTGCCGGTGTTCTCGTGGCCCGAGTTGGGGTAGAGGAACAGCCGGTAGAGGTTCGAGTAGAAGGTGGTCCGCTGGTCGTCGCTGGCCCCTTCGAGCTCGATCCGACCGAGCACGTCCTGCCAGTCCCGCCTAGCGCGCTCGCGGACCTCGTCGAACGAGGTGCCGCGCGGGATCTCGAGGGTCAGGTTGCGCCTGGCCTGCGCCAGGCTGATCAGTGAGGTTGCGATCCGCAGGGTGACCTCGGGGGCGTCGAAGACCAGATGGCCGGTGACCCTGCGCCACGGCGGTCTGCGCAGCCGGCCGCCGTCGATCGCGGGCCGGTCGAATTCGCCGTAGACGAACATCCGGCGAGCGCCGGTGGACAGCCGGCTGCGCACCCAGGTGTGCCCGTGCACGGTTCCGGTGACCCGGTCCAGCCGCAGCCCACCGCGGTTGCCGGCGTTGTCGAAGAGCACCCAGCCCGGCGCGCTCGGGAACCGGAACCGGAAGATCGCGGCATGGTCCGACGGTGCGATGTCGGTGCTGATCCCGTTGGCGAACCGGACACCGTAGTGGTGCGGTCGGTCGGTCTCGTCCTCGTGCGCGAACGGCAGCGCGCGCTGCCGCCTGCCGGTGGCCACCGGGCCGATGCCGGGCAGCAGTTGGAACGGATGCCGGTCGCCCATCCACGGACTGGGCTGGTGGCTGACCGCGAACGCCTCCAGCGCCGGCCGGTTCGCCGCGTCGTTGCGGCGGTGGTACTCGTAGAGCCAGGTGGTGCTGGCCGCGTCGGTGACCGGCGTCCAGAAGTTGAAGCCGTGCGGTACCGCGGTCGCCGGGATGGTGTTGCCGCGGGAGAAGTCCTTGCTGGAATGGGTTCCCCTGGTGGTGCGCACCCAGTCGACCGGATCGGTGGACGGCCGCGGCGGCCGTACCGCGATCCGCACGTCGTCCAGCCAGCCGGTGGCCTGCCCCTGGCCCTCCGGCGGGTCCGTGCTGAGCACGATGGTCCGCGCGGTGCGGCCGGCCGCGATCGCGCCGAGGTCGGCGCGCACCAGGTTCCACTGGTCGAGGTAGAGCTTCTTCGCCTTGCCCTGCGCCAGCGCGGTCAGTGCGAACCCGTGCTGGTCGGTGCCGCCGAGGCCGCTGAGCGTGCTGCCGTCGTCGAACTCGATGTCCACCGCCACATAGGTGCTGCGGTAGCTGGGGGTGTCGTCCGAGGAGGGCAGTACGGCGTAGCTCAGCTCGGTCCGCTCGGTGATCGGCAGGTGCACGTCGAACAGCACGGTGCGGCTGTAGCCGTCGGCCGCGAACCGCAGTGCTCGAAGACCTGTGAAGCCGGCGCCGGTCTTCGCGGTGGGCGACCGGTCCGGACCGGGACCGACCTTGGCCCCGTCCGACGGCCGTGGCTGGGGATCACCCTCTTCGAAGGAGGAGAAGAACTGGTTCCCGGTCACGCACTTACCGTAATTGCCGTGATCGCGTTCCGCTCAGAGGGCTCAATCAGCTGAGTGTATAACGCCCTATACGGCACGACGTTGTAGCGGCCGCTCCCCTCTGGTCACTTCTCGAAAAGACAGCGCAGACAAGGGGAGTCAGAGACCTGCGCACTGGCCGGACGACGGACCGCGGACGGTGTTGGCGAGGTCGTTGTCCGACGGAGCCGGCGTGTTGCCGGTGCAGCTCAGCGGCCCTTGGATGGTCGAGCCGGTCAGCAGTGGCGCGTTGTTCCCGGTCAGTGCCACCGGACCGGAGACCCTGGCCGCCTCGATGGCCAGTGCGCCGCTGGTCCCGGTGATCGACACCGGACCGGTCACCTCGGTCCGGTTGAGCAGCACCGACCCGGCGTCGACCGCGGACACCGGACCGGAGATGGTGCCGCCGGTGGCCACCAGCGAGGCGCCGGCCGCCACGGTGACCGGGCCGCGCACGGTGGCGTCACGCAGGCAGGTCACCCCCTTCGACACCGCGAGCGGGCCGTTGCGCTGCCCGGTGACGGTGCTCGTGCAGGTCGCGTCCGGCTTGCCGAGCAGCTCCAGCTCGGCAAGCGTGCCCGGCCCGCTGGTCAGCTCCAGCCGGTAGTGCGTGTAGTGCGCTGGGTTGCTCACCTTGAACGACCTGGTCTGCTGCCGCCAGGCGAAGTCCTGCTCGGTCCGCTCGTCGGCGACCGTCCAGTTCTGCCCGTCGTAGGAACCCTTCAGCACCCAGCTCGCCGGTTCGCCGGTGCCCTTCGGTGACGTCAGCGTGTAATGCGTGGCGGCCTCGGCGGAAGATCCGAGCTGGTACTGCACCCACGGTGCGGCGCCGGCGAATCCGGTCTCGGTGGCGGAGGTGTTGTCGAAGACCGCGGTCACGTCCGTGCCGTCGCTGCCGGTCGCGGTGCCCTTGCCGGGACCGGTCAGGTCGTGCAGCGGCTCCGGCACGGTGTCGCCCTCGGTGATCGATTCCGGTGCGTCGCTCTGGCCGGTGCCCCAGCTCGACGGCTGCGGGCCCATGTCGAAGTCCAGCGTGCCGCCGGCGGCCAGCAGATCGTGCGGCAGCGACGTGGACGAGTGCGTCTTGCCGTTGACCTTCAGCCCCTGGACGTACACGTTCTTCGCGTTGTTCTTCGGCGCGTTGATCACCAGCTTCTTGCCGTTCTCGAGGCGCACGGTCGCCTTGGTGAACAGCGGCGAGCCGACCGCGTAGGCCGCGTTGCCCATCTGAAGCGGGTAGAAGCCCAAGGCGCTGAAGAGGTACCAGGCGGACATTTCGCCGTTGTCCTCGTCACCGGGGTAGCCCTGGCCGAGCTCGCTGCCGACGTAGAGCCGGGACAACGCCTCGCGCACCTTCGCCTGGGTCTTCGACGGCTGACCCGCGTAGTCGTACATGTAGGGAATGTGGTGCGAGGGCTGGTTGGAGTGCCCGTACTGGCCCATCCGCACGTCCCTGGCTTCGCGCATCTCGTGGATGACGCCGCCGTAGGAGCCGGGGAAGTTCGCGGTTTCCGGGGTGGCGAAGAACTCGTCCAGCTTCTTCGCGAGCTCCTCCTTGCCGCCGTACAGGTTCGCCAGGCCCTGGCCGTCCTGCGGCACGGTGAAGGCCATGTTCCAGCCATCGGTCTCGGTGTAGTCGCCGCCCCACACCCGCGGGTCGTACTTATCGGGCGGGAGGCGGAACTTGCCGTCTGCGCTCTTGCCCTGGAAGAAGTCCACGTCCTTGTCGAACATGTGCACGTAGTTCTGCGCGCGGTTGCTGAAGTACTCGTAGTTCTCCAGGTACTCCTGCTTGCGCGGGTGGTCGGCGGCGGCTTCGTCGTAGAGCTTCTTGGACATGTTCGCAATGCCGTAGTCGTTGACGTAGCCCTCCAGCGCCCACGACATGCCTTCGCCGGTGCTGGTCGGGGTGTAGCCGAGGAAGATCGAGCTGTCGATGCCCTTGCGCCCGATGTTCTGGTTCGGCGGGGTCACCGTGGCGTTCTTCAACGCCGCGTCGTAAGCGCACTCGATGTCGAAGTTCCGCACGCCCTTGAGGTACGCGTCCGCGAAGGCCACGTCGGAGCTGGTGCCGGTCATCAGGTTGGCGTAGCCGGGGGAGGACCATCTGGCGACCCAGCCGCCGTCGCGGTACTGCTGGACGAAGCCGTCCACCATCTTGCCCGCCAGGCTCGGGGTGAGCAGCGAGTAGGCCGGCCAGGTGGTGCGGTAGGTGTCCCAGAACCCGTTGTTCACGTAGATCTGGCCGTCCACGAGTTTCGCGCCGGTCTGCGTCGGGGTGTCCGGTCCTGTTCGCGGTGAGACCGGGCTGGCGTAGCGGTAGACCGGCTGCTGGGTGCTACCGACGTTCTCCGAACCGGAATTCGGGTAGAGGTAGAGCCGGTAGAGGTTCGAGTAGAGCGTGGTCAGCTGGTCGGCGCTGGCACCTTCCACCTCGATCACCCTCAGCGTGTCGTCCCAGCGGTCCTGCGCGGCGTCGCGCACGGAGTCGAAGGTGGCGTCCGGCGTGATTTCCTGGTCGAGGTTCTTCTTCGCCTGGTCCACGCTGATCAGCGAGGTGGCGATGCGCATCTGCACCGTCTTGCTGTCGCCGGTGTCGAAGCGCAGGTAGCCGCGGACGTTGTCCCGGCCCTCGCCGGGCAACTTGTTGCCGGCCACGGCCGGTTTGTCGAAGGTCGCGTAGACGAACATGCGCCCGGCGCCCGCGGAAAGGTCGCTCTTCACGTCGGTGTAGCCGCTGACCGTGCCGGTGGCCTGGTCCAGGGTGAGCCCGCCGTTGTTGTTCACATTGTCGAAGATCAGGCTGGCGTCGTCGCCGGGGAAGCTGAACCGGAACAGCGCGGCGTGGTCGGCCGGGGCCAGCTCGGTCTTGATCCCGTTGTCGAACTGGACGCCGTAGTAGTGCGCCTTCGCGGTCTCGTTCTGGTGTTTGAACGGCAGTTCCCTGGCGTCCCGGTTGGCGTCCGGCACCCCGGCGGCCAGCGAGGGCATCACCTGGAAGCTGTGCCGGTCGCCCATCCAGGGGCTCGGCTCGTGGCTGGCGCTGAACGCCTGCAGGGTCGGCGAGTTCTGCTCGTTGTTCTGCGAGTGGTAGTTGTACAACCAGCTGCCCGAGCCTGCGTCGGTGACCGGGGTCCAGAAGTTGAAGCCCTGCGGCACCGCGGTGGCCGGGAAGTTGTTGCCGCGGGAGAAGGTGCTGTTCGCGTGGGTGCCGCGGGTGGTCAGCACGTAGTCGGACGGGCGGCCCGCGGTCACCGGGGTCGCCGCGCCGATGGCGATGTCGTCCACCCAGCCCTGCAGGAAACCGGGGCCGGCGGGATTGTCGTAGCCGATCAGGATCCGGTCGACGGTCTTGCCCGCGGCCACCGTGCCGATGGTGGACCGGATCTGGTTCCACTGGTTGGTGTACAGCGCCTTCGAGGCGCCTTGGCCCTGCGGTGAGAGCCCGAAGCCGTACTGGTCGGTCGCGCCGAGCCCACTCAGGTAGCTGCCGTCGGTGAAGGCGAGGTCGATGGCCGCGTGCGTGCTCGGGTACTTGAGGTCGTCCTTGATGAACTCCGGCAGGATCTTGTACGACAGCTCGGTGTCCGCGGCCACCGGGAGGTCCACGTCGAAGATCTTGTTGTACGAGTAGCCGTGCCCTTCTGCGACGTGCGAGCCGGAGTAGTGGAAGGCGCGCAGGCCGCTGTAGCCGGCCCTCGGCTTGTTGGTGTAGCCCGAGTTCGGGCCGTTGTCCGGGTAGCTGCGCATGTTCGGCAGCGGCGGCGGGGCCGGCTCGTCGTTGGCCAGCAGCAGCTCGGCGAGCTGGAGCAGCGGCCCGCCGTTGTTGGCGGTGATGTCGAGCTGGAAGTGCTTGAACGCGGCGGTCGGCTGGAGCTGGTACTCCTTGCGCTCGAAGCGCGCGCCGAAGGACTGGCCGGCCTGCTTGTCCAGCTCGGTCCAGTTGGTGCCGTCGTTGGACCCGCGTAGCGTCCAGTCCTTGGGGTCGCGTTCCGCGGCGTCGTTGGCCGAGGTCAGCGCGTAGTGCGTGATCGAGGTGGGCTCGGAGAGGGTGAATCGCGCCCAGCCGGTCGGGGCCTTCGCCAGCCACTTCGTGTCGGCCGAGCCGTCGGCGAGGTTGGCCACCACCTCACCGGCTTCGGTGTTCTCGTGGCTGGCCGCCGACTCGGTGATCTTGCCGCGGATGTCGCCGGGGATCGCGGTCCCGTTGGCGCCGTTCACCCCGGACGCCTTCGGTTTGCCGTTCGGGTCGGTGTCGACGGTGTCCACCCAGGACGGTTGCGGGTCCCCGGTCTCGAACGAGGAGTAGAACGCCGGTGCCGGTGCCGCGGCGGCTTGGCCCGCCGGCAGCGCCGCGACGGTGGCAGCGGTGACAACGGCGGACAGCAGCATCGCGACCGACGGTCTAGTGCCTCGGGGCATCATCGCACCCAGCTTTCTGACGAAGTAGCACGCCGCGACCGGACGGGGACTTCCAGCGACGTCAAGGAAGAAAAGCCGCCGTGTGACATCGATGTCAAGACTCGGCCGCAAACCTGGCCTGAATCGGACAAACCTCTGCTCCGTTTGGCTCCGGTGCGCGTTGGTCCTGGCCGGGGTCAGCAGGTGGTCAGGAAGTGGTGCAGGACGCGGGTGCCGAAGTGGAGGCCCTCGACAGGGACGCGCTCGTCGACCCCGTGCGCCATGGCCCGGTAGGGGAAGCCGGGTGGCAGCCAGAGCGGCGCGAAGCCGTAGCAGTCGATGCCCAGCTTGCTGAACGCCTTCGCGTCGGTGCCGCCGCCCATGCAGTAGGGCACCACGACGGCCTCCGGGTCCTCGGCCCGCAGCGCGTCGGCCATCGCGGCGAACCACGGCGAGTCCACCGGGGCCTGCACCGCGGGCTGCCTGGCCACGAACTCCCGCTCGACGTCCTGGCCGAGCAGTTCGTCGATGGTGGCGAGCAGGGCGTCCTCGGTGCCGGGCAGCACCCTGGTGTCCACCTGCGCCTGCGCGAGGCTCGGGATCACGTTCACCTTGTAGCCCGCGTCGAGCATGGTCGGGGTGGTGCTGTTGCGGATGGTCGGCAGCACCAGCGCTCCGGCCGGGCCGAGCCTGGCCACCGTGCCGTCCACGTCCTCGAGGTCGACCTCGACGCCGAGTGCCGCACCGGTCCGTTCCAGGAAGGCCAGCACGGTGGGGGTCAGGTGCACCGGCCAGCGCTGCGCGGTGATCCGGCCGAGCGCGCCGACCAGCCTGGTCACCGCGTTCTCGTCGTTGGGTCGGGAGCCGTGCCCGGCCCGGCCGCGTGCGGTGAGCCGCAGGTGCGAGGTGCCCCGCTCGGCGGTCGCCACCGGGTACAGCCGCACGGTCCGGCCGTCGGCGGCGGGCACGTGGTAGGTGTAGCCGCCGGACTCGCTGATCGCGGCCGCGCAGCCTTCGAACAGGTGCGGATGCTCGGCCACCAGCCAGTGCGCGCCGTAGTCGCCCTTGTCTTCCTCGTCCGCGACGAAGGCGAGCACGAGGTCGCGGCGCGGCCGGACGCCGGTGCGCGCGAAAGAGTCCACAACGGACAGAACCATCGCGCAGAAGTCCTTCATGTCCGTCGCTCCGCGGCCCCAGAGGAAACCATCGCGGATCTCACCGGCGAACGGCGGGACGGTCCAGTCGGCCGCTTCGGCGGGCACCACGTCCAGGTGGCCCTGCACGAGCAGCGCCGGGAGCGACGGGTCGCTGCCGGGGACCCTGGCGATCACGTTCGCCCTGCCCGGCGCGGACTCGATGATCTTCGCGCCCACCCCCGCGTCGGAGAGCACCGAGGCGACGTATTCGGCCGCGTCGCGCTCGCCCTCCGAGTCGCCGCCGCCCCGGTTCGTGGTGTCGAACCGCAGCAGCGACCGGCAGAGCTCTACGACATCCCTATCCATATTTCCCCTGTACCGCTCCGGCCGCGATCGCGGTGACCACTTTGAAAGCCTTCATCGCTTCGGTCATGTCGGGTGCGTCGAAACCGACCCGGCGGACGTCGAGCTGCTCGACGGTCGGAATCACGGCGGTGGCCTGCGCCAGGTGGCTGGCGTCGAACTCCACCTCGATCCGGTGCGCCGAGCGCGAACCGGCCACCCGGCCTGCCAGCCGCATGCCGGCGCCGGCGGCCGCGGTGAGCAGCTCGGCGGTACGGGCGGGCGGGAGGCAGATCGCCGCGTACCGGCTGACGCACTCCTTGACCGCGACCAGCTCCGCGCCGGCCGCGTAGCCGCGCGCGTCCTCGCAGGTCTTGTCGTCGCCGGTGACCACGAGCACCGGTACCCCGTACTCGGCGGCGAGCCCGGCGTTGAGCCTGCCCTCGCTGGCCGGCACGCCGTCCAGCCACACGCCGGTGATCTGGTTCTCCAGGTAGGTGTGGGAGAGCACCCCGTCGAAGCCGGCGCCGGCGTGATACCCGAGGAACACGACGCCGTCCACGCCGGAGTCGATGCCCTGCATCATGGACAGCGGCTTGTGCCGGCCGGTGAGCATCCGCGCCCGCGGGTCGAGGTCCTCCAGCAGCAGGTTGCGCTGGGCGGAATGCGCCTCGTTGACCAGCACTTCGGTGGCTCCGGCGTCGCACAGGCCGGCGATCGTGGCGTTCACGTCGCTGGTGAACAACCGGCGGAAGCGCTGCCACTGCTCGGTCCCCGGGACGACGTCGTCGGTCCAGGTGACCCCGGTGGCACCCTCCATGTCCGCAGAGATCATGATCCGCATGGTCTAGACCGTAGCGCCAGCTAAGTCACGGCTTGGCAATGACGGGGGGTAATCGTTGACTTTGGGGTTGGACAGATGGTTTCTTTTTCGCCTTGGGGCGAGGTCCGTGGAAAAGATTGAGGTGGGTCATGGTGCGTTTCACCAGTAGTCGGCGTGCTCGGGCGGGGGCGGTGGTCGCCGCCGCGGCGATGGTCGCGGTCGGGCCGTTCGCCGTGCCCGCCCAGGCCCAGGATGCCCAGGCGGCCAAGGTGCTCCGGGTCGCACTGGTTCAGGAGATCGACCACCTCAACCCGTTCACCGCGGGCTTCGCCTCCAGCACGATGATCGGACGTCTGGCATATGAGTTCCTGACCCTGCCCTCGGCAGAGGACGCCACTCCGTCCGCAGGGCTGGCCGAGAAATGGGATCCCTCGCCGGACAAGCTGACCTGGACCTACACCCTCCGCCAGGGCGTGAAATGGTCCGATGGCAAGCCGGTGACGGCCAAGGACGCGGCCTACACGTTCAACCGGATCATGACCGACGAGAAGGCCGCCGAGGCCAACGGCAACTTCGTCGCCAACTTCGAGACGGTCACCGCGCCGGACGACCGGACCCTGGTGATCAAGACGAAGGAGCCGCAGGCGAGCATGAGCTCGCTGGACGTGCCGATCGTGCCGGAGCACATCTGGTCCGGCATTTCGGACATGGCGGACGAGCGGTCCGACACGCCCGAGGTGGTCGGCGTCGGGGACGGACCGTTCCTGGTCACCGAGTACCGCAAGAACGAAGTGGTCAAGCTCAAGGCGAACCCGGACTACTGGCGCGGCAAGGCCAAGGTCGACGAGATCCAGTTCATCAAGTACGAGAACGCCGAAGCCGCGGTGAACGCGCTGCAGAACAACGAGATCGACCTGGTCAACCGGCTCACCCCGACCCAGTTCGAGGCGCTGCAGGGCAAGGACGGCATCGCCACCAACAAGGCGCCGGGCCGCCGCTACCGCGAGATGCTGGTCAACCCCGGCGCGCAGAACGTGGACCGCCAGCCGATCGGTGACGGCAACCCGATCCTCAAGGACGTGCGGGTGCGCAAGGCGATCGGCAAGGCCGTCGACTCGCAGACCATTGTGGACAAGGTGGTCGGCGGTTACGGGCAGCCGGCGACCGGCCTGATCCCGCCGGTGTTCCCGGAGTACCACCTGGACGCGGCCGACTCGCAGAAGCCGCCGTTCGACTTGGCCGCGGCGAACCGCGAGCTGGACGCGGCCGGCTACCTGAAGGGCCAGGACGGCATCCGGGTCGCGCCGGACGGCAAGCGCCTTGAGTTCCGGCTGACCGGCCGGGCCAGCGAGAACTTCGCCCAGCGCGCCGCGGACTACGTAGTCGGCTGGCTCGGTGAGGCCGGCATCAAGGTGAACAAGCAGCTGGTGTCGGACAACGAGGTGGACGAGGTGACCTCGGCCGGGCTGTACGACCTGGCGTTCTCCGGCTACGCCACCAACCCGGACCCGGACTACACGCTGTCCAAGCAGACCTGCGCCAAGCTCCCGCTCGCCTCCGGCAGCGGTTCCAGCGCGTCGCTGTTCTGCGACGAGGAGTTCGACCGGCTCTACGGCGCGCAGCTCGCCGAAATCGACGTGCCAAAGCGGGCGGAGCTGGCCAAGCAGGCGCAGCGCCGGTACAACGACCAGGTGCCTTCGGTGGTGCTGGAGTACGACAACGTGCTGGAGGCCTACCGGTCGGACAAGTTCGCCGGCTTCCCAACGCAGCCCTCCTCCGGGGGGCCGATCATGGAGCAGGTCGGCTACTGGAGCTACTACGGTGCCACCCCCGCGTCCGAAGGCGGCTCCGCGGGCGGCGGGAGCAACACCGGCATGTGGATCGGCATCGGTGTCGCGGTCCTGATCGTGCTCGGTGGCGGCGGAGTGTTCCTGGCCAAGCGCGGCAAGGCCGCGGAAGATCGCGAGTAGGGCAGCGAGTTTGACCGACATGGCAAGCGCCATCGAACCGGAGTCGTTACCCGATCCGGACGAGCGGCGAGGCGGTACCGGCACCACCAGGTTCGTGCTCACCAAGCTGGCGGAGGCGGTTGGCAGCCTGGTCCTGGTCGTGGTGCTGGGTTTCCTGTTGTTCCGGATGATTCCCGGTGACCCGGTCGCGACCATGACCAGGGACCGGCCGACCAGCCCGGAGCAGCTGGCCGAGCTCCGCGAGCGGTTCGGCGTGGACAAGCCGATCCTGCAGCAGTTCGTCGACTACTTCGGCGGGCTGCTGCGGGGCGACCTCGGCCTGTCCTACGTCTACCAGCGGCCGGTCGCCGACCTGATCGGGGAGCGGTTGTGGCCGACGATCCTGCTGGTCGGCACCGCGACCGTGCTCGCGGTGCTGCTCGGCGTCTGGCTCGGGGTGCGCTCGGCGTGGCGGCGCGGCAGCGCCTTCGACAAGGCGAACACCGGTATCGCGCTGACCCTGTGGTCGATGCCGCAGTTCTGGCTCGGCATGCTGCTGCTGATCGCGACCCAGGGCCTGTTTCCGAGCCGGGGCATGCGGTCCGCGGACATCCCGGACGGGTTCTTCCCGCAGACGCTCGACGTGCTGCATCACCTGGCGCTGCCGTGCCTGACCCTGCTCGCGGTGATCTATGCCCAGTACATGCTGGTCATGCGGTCGTCGCTGCTCGGTGAGATGAACGCGGAGTACCTGGTCACCGCGCGCGCCAAGGGCCTGCGCGACGACCTGGTCCGGCGCCGGCACGCGGTGCCGAACGCGTTGCTGCCCACCATGACGCTGGTGTTCCTGCAGTTCGGCATGGTGGTGTCCGGCACGGTGACGGTGGAGACGGTGTTCTCCTGGCCGGGTCTCGGGCTGCTCACCTTCCAGGCCCTGCGCGGTCCGGACCTGCCGACCCTGCAGGGTGTTTTCGTGGTGCTGGCCGGCGCGGTGGTCGTGATGAACCTGCTCGCGGAGTTGCTCTACCGCGTGCTCGACCCGAGGGTGCGTGCGCAGTGACGGCGTCGAACGAGAGCGCGCGGACCATCGCCTGGCAGCGCCGCCGGGCTGCGGTGGGCCGGACCTGGCGTGAGTTCGCGGCGAACCGGGGCGGGCTGGTCGGCCTCGCCGTGCTGGCGCTGATCGTGGTGCTGGCCCTGCTCGCGCCGTTGATCACCGATGAGGCCGGGCTGGACGTCACCAGGGTGACCGGCAAGCCGTTGCAGTCGCCGAGCGGGGAGTACCTGCTCGGCACCGACGTGGACGGTCGTTCGGTACTGCTGATGACCTTCTGGGGCGCCAGGGTTTCGCTGCTGGTCGGTTTCGCGGCGACCCTACTCTCGGTGCTGATCGGCACCCTGGTCGGCATCATCGCGGCGCACTTCGGCGGCTGGGTGTCGGTGCTGCTGCTCCGGTTCACCGACTTCTTCCTGGTGCTGCCGTCGCTGGTGCTGGCCATCGCGCTGTCCACCGTGCTGCCGCAGGGCGTGGCCACCATCATCCTGGCGGTGGGGATCACCTCCTGGCCCACCACCGCGAGACTGGTGCGCGCGCAGACCCTCACCATCGAGAGCAGGCCGTACATCGAGCGGGCCAAGGCACTCGGCGGCGGGCACGCGCACATCGTCGGCAAGCACGTGCTGCCCGGGGTGATGCCGTTGGTGCTGGCCAACACCACGCTGGTGGTCGGCAACTCGATCATCGCCGAGGCCACCCTGTCCTTCCTCGGTCTCGGCGACCCGTCCGTGGTGTCCTGGGGCTCGATGCTGCAGACCGCGCTCAGCTCGGGCGCGGTGAGCGGCGGCGCCTGGTGGTACCTGCTGCCGCCCGGTGTCGCGATCGTGCTCATCGTGTTGTCCTTCACGCTGGTCGGCCGTGCGCTGGAGACCGTGCTGAACCCGCGGCTTAAGGGGGAGCGCTCGTGACCGAGCCCGGCGGGCCGTTGCTCGAACTGAAGAACCTCAACGTCAGCTACCGCACCGGAAGCGGCGAGCTGCCCGCGGTGCGGGACGTGAACCTGACGCTGGCTCCGGGGGACACCCTCGGGGTCGCCGGCGAGTCGGGCTCCGGCAAGTCCACCGTCGCGATGAGCGTGCTGCGGCTGCTGCCCGGCTCGGCCAAGGTGACCGGCGAGATCCTGCTCGACGGCGAGGACGTCACCGCGATGCGCTGGGGACGGCTGCGCGCGGTCCGCTGGGCCGAGGCCTCGGTGGTCTTCCAAGGCGCGATGCACGCGCTCAACCCGGTGCGCAAGGTGGGCGAGCAGATCGCCGAGCCGATCCGGCTGCACGCACCGGATGGGAAGGACCCCGGCGAACCCGCTGAGCGCGACGTCCGCAAGCGGGTGGCCGAGCTGCTCGAACAGGTGGACCTGCCGACCAGCCGGGCCGGGGCATACCCGCACGAGCTCTCCGGCGGGCAGAAGCAGCGGGTGATGATCGCGATGGCGCTGGCCTGCCGTCCCCGGCTGATCATCGCGGACGAGCCGACCACCGCGCTGGACGTGATCGTCCAGGCGCAGGTGCTGGAACTGATGAGCCAGCTGGTCGCCGAGCACGACATCGGGCTGGTGATGATCAGCCACGATCTGTCCGTGCTGGCCGCCACCTGCGCGAGGATCGCCGTGATGTACCGCGGTGAGCTGGTGGAGGAGCGGCCGAGCGCGGAGCTGATGGGTGCGCCGCGGCACGAGCACAGCAAGGCGCTGGCCGCCGCGTTCCCCACCGTCGGCGACCCGGTGTCGCGGTTCGCGCCCGCCACCACCAGCCCGATCCCGCCGGAACCCGAGCGCACCGGTGCGCAGGGGCACGCGCTGCTCGCCGCCGAGGATCTGCGGGTCACGTTCCGGGACCGCACCGGGGCGAAGATCAACGCCGTCGCCGGGGTGGACCTGCAGGTCTGGCGCAACGAGATCGTCGCGCTGGTCGGCCAGTCCGGCTCGGGCAAGACCACACTGGCCCGTACGTTGCTCGGCCTGCAGAAGCCGACTTCGGGCGCGGTGCTGTACGACGGTTCGCCGGTGCCGAGGTCCGGTGCCGGGCTGAAGGCGTACCGACGTCAGGTCCAGCTGGTCCTGCAGGACCCGACCAGTGCGCTCAACCCCCGCCACAGCGTGTACGAAGCGGTCGCCGAGGGCCCGAGGATCCATGCCCTGGAAGGGAACGAACGGGACATTGTGACCGCCGCGCTGGAAGCCGCCGAGCTGCGGCCCGCGGAAACCTATCTGCAACGCCTGCCGCACGAGCTCTCCGGCGGGCAGCGTCAGCGGGTGGTGATCGCCGGCGCGCTCGCGCTGCGGCCGAGCGTGCTGGTCGCCGACGAGCCGGTGGCTTCGCTGGACGCCTCGGTCCGCGGGGAGATCCTCGGGCTGCTGCTCCGGTTGCGCCGCGAGCTGGGACTTGCCGGCCTGGTGATCACCCACGACCTCGGGCTGGCCTGGAACATCGCGGACCGGGTCGCGGTGATGTACCGCGGCGAGCTGGTCGAGGTGGGTACCGTGGAACAGGTCCTGCTGGACCCGCAGCACCAGTACACGAAGTCACTGCTCGCGGCGCTGCCAGGCGGCACCAGCGTGCGCGCCGAGACGCCGTAATCGACCACGAAAGGAATCGCGTGCCCGCATTTTCGGCCATTGCCGCGAGTGCGTGCGAGCGCGGTGTGTAATCTTCTTCAACGACATGGCCACTACTACTGATCCCGCACCGGATGCGCAATCGGCCGCTAATCATTCGCCGGCCGACCGCGTACTGATGCCTTCGCGCTTTCCCTATCGCACGATCGCGATGGGCACCGTCGGCAGCACCTTGTTGCTGCTCGGCGCGCTCGGTGCCGGCGGGATCCTGATCAGCGATCCGATCCTCGGCCACGGCCCGCTCTCCTGGATCCGGTACGGCCACGGCCGCGCGCTGGCCAATGCGGTGCTCTACCTCGGTTTCGCGCTGGTCGTCTGGGCCTGGGTGCGGCTCGGCCGGTACGTGCTGGCGGGCCGGGTCGGCAGCAGGCCGATCCTGGTCGCCGCGGCGTGCTGGATCACGCCGCTGCTGTTCTCCCCGCCGCTGTTCACCAGGGACGTGTTCTCCTACCTCGGCCAGGGCGCCCAGTTGCTGCACGGGCTCAACCCGTACGGCAACGGCCCCGCCGAGCTGGACGTGCTGCCGAACGTGGTGGCCAACGTGCACGAGCTGTGGCAGACCACACCCGCGCCCTACGGCCCGCTGTTCCTGCTGGTCGCGAAGACGGTGGTGGGGATCACCGGCGACAACATGATCGCCGGGGTGATCCTGACCAGGGTGCTGCTGCTGGTGGGCCTGGCCGGGACGGTCTGGGCGCTGCCGAGGCTGGTCCGCCACCTCGGCGGAAAGCTGCCGGTGACGCTGTGGCTCGCGGTGGCCAGCCCGATGATGATCATCCATCTGGTCGGCGGCCCGCACAACGACCTGATGATGCTGGGTTTCCTGACCACCGGCGTGCTGGCCATGCTGGAGCGCAAGCACGTGCTGGCGATCGTGCTGGTCACCGTCGGCATGCTGATCAAGCCCACCGCCGCGGTGGCGCTGCCGTTCCTGGTGTGGGTGTGGGCGAACCACCTGCCCGCCGAGGAAAGCCTTACCCGCCGCTTCTTCAAGGCGGTGATCCCGTCGGTCGGCATCTTCGGTGTGGTGTTCGTCGCCGGTACCTGGATCTCGCTGGGCACGTTCAACCTCGGCTGGCTGGACGGCCTGAAGGCGCCGGGCCTGATCACGAACTGGCTGAACTTCCCGACCGGTATCGGCGAGATGTTCTACAACCTGGTGCACCTGATCGTGGACGTGCCGTCCTCGCCGTTCGTCACGGTGGCAAGGGCGATCGCCTGGGCCGCGTTCGCGGTGCTCGTCGTCCGGCAGTGGTGGCTGGCCAGGAACGGCGGCAACGAGGCGATCTTCCGGATGGCGGTGGCGCTGCTGGCCAACGCCATCCTGATCGCGCCGACCCTGCCCTGGTACCTGACCTGGGGCTTCGTCATCGCCTCCGCCTTCCCGTGGCGGCGCCGGCATCTCGCGGTGGTGGTCGCGGTTTCGGTGTTCCTGGTCATGGTCTACTACCCGACCGGTGAGCAGGCGCTCTACGACTGGTGGTTCATGGGTGTCGTGGTCGCGGTGAGCCTGTACGCCGCCGCGTCGCTGCTGCGCCCGGACCCGCTGGGGCTGGTCGCGGCCTGGCGCAAACCGCCGCGCCCGCTCGACGAGCGGCTGCCGTCGGCCTGACCCTTCCTTCGTCGGTTCCCCGGCGGTGTTGAATGGCTTGATGCGCACCGGAAAGCTCGCGTTGTCCCTGGCAGGGCTGCTGATCATCACCGTGCTGGCCGTGCCGGGCACGGCGGCCGCGGCCGGACCCGGCTGGCGGCTCACCCCGACCGGCTCCACCGCGCAGCTGCGCGGCCTGTCCGCGGTGTCCGGCACGGTGGCCTGGGCATCCGGCAGCCAGGGCACCGTCCTGCGCACCGTGGACGGCGGGCGGAGCTGGCAGTCGGTGTCGCCACCGGAGACCGCCGAACTCGACTTCCGGGACATCGAGGCCTTCGACGCCGAGCACGCGGTCGCGCTCTCCATCGGGGAAGGGGAGAAGTCGCGGATCTACCGCACCGGCGACGGCGGCCGGAGCTGGACCGAGTCCTTCCGCAACACCGTGCCGGCCGCGTTCTACGACTGCATCGCCTTCTTCGACCCGCTGCGCGGGCTGGCCATGGGCGACCCGGTCGACGGCAAGATCCAGATCCTGTCCACATGGGACGGTGGCAGGCACTGGCGGCCGATACCGGAGCGGAACCTGCCGGACGCGCTGCCGGGAGAGGCCGGGTTCGCCGCCAGCGGCCAGTGCCTGAGCACCGCCGGCCCGTTCGACGCGTGGATCGGCACCGGCGGCGGCGCCCAGTCGCGGGTACTGCGTTCCGGCGACGGCGGCCGGACCTGGAAAGCGGTGACCACGCCGATCGCGAGCGGTCCGTCGGCCGGGGTGTTCGCCACCGGTTTCCGCGACCCGCGGCACGGCCTCGCCATCGGCGGTGACTACGCGGACCCCACCAACCCGGCACCGGCGCTGGCCACCAGCCGGGACGGCGGCCGGAGCTGGCACGCCGCCGAGCGGGCACCGACCGGTTACCGCTCGGGCCTGGCCTGGCGCGACGGCCGGACCGTGCTCGCGGTGGGCCCGACCGGCAGCGACATCAGCCACGACGGCGGCGGCCACTGGCGGCCGGTCGACACCGGCAGCTTCGACACCGTGGACTGCACCCACTCCGGCGCCTGCTGGGCCGCCGGCGAAAAAGGCCGCGCCGCCGTCCTCGGCCCCTGACGGGCAAATAGCCGACTATTTGCCCTTTTCCGGTGGGGCAAGAAGTCGGCTATTTGCCCGTTAGGTGGAGGTCCAGCCGCGCCAGGTGTGGACGTGGGTGGTCACGACGTCGCCCTCGGGCGGGTGGGTGCGGTACTGCGGGTACTTGGCGCGCAGCAGCTCGACCGGCGCGGCCCGGTCGGCGGACGCGGTGCGAACCTCGGCCACGCCGTCCGCCCGCGCCCACCAGAGCAGCGACCAGTCGTCCTCGTAGTGGTCCACCAGGAAGGCCACCGCGGGGTTCGCCCTGATGTTGCGCAGCCGGCGGAGATCCGTGCTGCTCTTGGGCTTGTGATCGACCGCGAACACGATCCGGTCTCCGTCCACCGCGAAGGTCACCGGGACCAGATGCGGCACGCCGTCCGCAGCGGCGGTGGCCAGCCTGGCGACCCTGGCCGTCGCGAACCGCTCCCTGACCTGATCCTCCGGCAGTCGCATGCACCCACCCTAGGAGCGTTAGCTGAGCGCGGGTTCGAGCAGGGTGAGGGTGGCGGCGTCGGCGTCCAGCTCGGCCGGCACGCCGAGCGGGATGGTCAGCGACCCAGGCAGATGGCCGAAGCCCAGCTCCCAGCCTATCGGCACGCCGAGTGGGCCGAGCCGGTCGAGCATCAGCGCCCGCACCTGGTCGAGCGGTCCGCAGCGGGTCCACGAGCCGAGCGCGATACCGGCCACGCCGTCGAACCAGCCGGTGCGCAGCAGCTGGGTCAGCATGCGGTCGAGCCGGTAGACGCTTTCGGTGACGTCTTCGAGCACCGCGATGGCACCTTTGGCGGGCCGGTGCTCGACCGCGCCCGTGCTCGCGGCCAGCAGGCTCAGGTTCCCGCCGACCAGCGGACCGCGGGCGGTGCCCGGCACCAGCGCGCTCCCGCCCGGTTTGCGCAGTACCAACGCTTTCTCCGGTTCGAACAGCATCCGGTGCAGCCCCGCGGTGGCCTCGGCGTCGAAATGCACGCTGGCCGGCATCGGGGAGAACAGCGTGGCCAGGTCCAGGTGCACGCCCACCGCCTCGTGCAGCGCGGTGACGTCGCTGGACCCGGCGAGCAGCTTCGGCCCGGCGGCCCGCAGCGCCGGCCAGTCCACCAGGTCCAGCATCCGCATGCAGCCGTACCCGCCGCGGGCCGCCAGCACCGCGCTCACCTCCGGATCCAGCCAGGCGGCGCTGAACTCCTCGGCCCGCTGCGCGTCCGGCGCCGCGAGGTAGTCCACAGCGGACTGTCCACTGCGGACACCCGCGGCCTCGCGGACGCGCAGGCCCCACGACTCCAGCACCGGCACGGCCGCGTCCAGCAGCCCGATCGGCACCGGGCCCGCCGGGGCCACCACCGCGACCGTGTCACCGCGCCGTAGCCTCGGCGGCCTCACCGCCGCAGCTCGAGGTGCGCCACGCCTGGAGTGTCGAAGCCGAACACCTGCCCGTAGAAGGACAGCTCGGCCTCCATCGCGGCGATCATCGTCTCCGCCTTGCGGAAACCGTGCTGCTCGCCTTCGAAGGTCAGATAGGCATGCGGCACCTCGCTGCCCCGCAGCGACTCCACGAACCGGTCGGCCTGCTCCGGCGGGCAGATCTCGTCCTCCAGTCCCTGCAGGAACAGCACCGGCCCGGCCAGCGTGCCGGCGTGCGAGATGGGCGAGCGCTCGCGGTACCGCTCGGCGGTCTCCGGCAGCGGCCCGACCAGCCCGTCAAGGTAGCGGGACTCGAAGTCGTGGGTCTCGCCGCCCTCACCGGTCCAGCCGTACAGGTCCAGGATCGGGTACTTCACCGTGCCCGCCCGGTACCGCCGCTGGGTGGTCATCGACATGGCCGAGGTGAAACCGCCCGCGCTGCCACCGCGGATGGCCAGCCGGTCACCGTCGGCGATGCCCTCCGCGACGAGCGCGTCGGCGACCGCGACGCAGTCGGAGACGTCGACAACGCCCCACTGTTCGCGCAGCCGTTCGCGGTAGCGCCTGCCGTAACCGGTGGAGCCTCCGTAGTTGACCGCCACCACGCCGATGCCGCGGCTGGTGAAGAACGCGAAGTCGAGGTCGAGCGTCGGGAAGTTGCGCCCGGTCGGACCGCCGTGCACGTGGACCAGGTACGGCGGCAGCTCGCCGTCCGGCGCGACGTGGTCGGGGTTCGCCGGCGGGTACAGGTAGGCCGGGATCGGCTCGCCGTCCGCGGTGGTGAACATCCGTTCCTCTGGCACCGGCAGGTACTCCGCGGGTGGCGCCGGTTCCGCGTCCGCCCGCGGGGACACCTCGGTCACCGTGCCGGCGGTCAGGTCCACGTGCACCACCGCCGCTTCCCGCGTCGGGCCCCCGGCGATCCCGACGACGCCGCCTTTGTACGCGGCGAACGCGGACGCCCACACCGGCAGCTCGCGCGCGGCCGGCACCTCGGTCACCGTGCCGGTCGCTTCGTCCAGCACGGCGAGCCGGCCGGAGCTGAGCACCGCGTGCCGGCCGGAGTCGAGCTGCGTGAACCAGCGCGAGCCCAGCTTCCACAGCGGGCCGCCGAGTTCCTCGGTCACCGGCGCGAGGTTCGTCACCTTCCCGTCCAGTCCGATCCGGTGCAGGTTCCACCAGCCGTCCGGGTCCAGCAGAGCCAACAGGGTGCCGCCGGGTTCCCATTCGAGTTGGCACACCGATATGCCTGGCCCGCCGGCCAGTACCCGATGCGGGCCGAAGCTCCCGTCGGCGGCGACCTCGGCGACGCAGAGTTCGGTCTCGTCCCACGGCATCGCCGGGTGCGCCCAGCCGAGCCAGGCCGCGTGGCCGCCGTCCGGCGAGAGCTGCGGCCCGGTGAGGAAGTGGTGGCTCGCCGCCAGCGGCCGCGGCGGCCGTCCGTCCAACTGGATCGCGACCAGGTCCCTGGCCACGTCCGCGCGGCGGGGACCCGCGCTCCGCTCGCGCACCGCCCACACCTCACCGTCGGGGCCCGGGTGCAGGTCGCCGTAGCGGATGGCCTGCGGCGACTCGGGTTCCGGTGTGATCGGGGTGACCTCTCCGGTGTCCAGGTCACGCCGGTAGACGCGCTGGTCGTCCCAGTGCGTGAAGACCAGTGCGCGGCCGGTCACCGTCCACGGCCGGCCGCCGTATTCGTGCACCCGGTTGCGGGCGTTCCACGGTGCCGGCAGCAGCTCTTCGAGGGTGCCGTCCGTGCCGGCCCGTACCAGCGCGAGGCGGCCGCCTTCGGCAGGTCTCGCCTCGGCCCACCACACCTCGCCGTCCACCACGTCCAGCCATTGCGCGCCGCCACCGGCCGCGGCCACGTCGGCCGCGCTGATCGGTGAGGTCCAGGTTCCGTAAGGCATGGTTGTCGACACATTCGCAGCTTAGTGAACAGGGCTTACGAAGGGTGCATCGCGCGGGACCAAACCAGCGGCGCCGGGCAGATGCGGGGCGGCGGATGCCGATCATGGAGACGTGGCTTAGGGTCTGTGGTGCCATGGCTCGCGTAATTCATGTCTTCCGTCAACCCGACCGGTTCGTCGCCGGCACGGTCGGTGAACCCGGCGACCGCACGTTCTACCTGCAGGCGTCCGAGGACGTCCGCACGATCAGCGTGACCATCGAGAAGCAACAGGTGGCCGTGCTCGCCGAGCGTCTCGGCTCGCTGCTCGAAGAGGTCGCCAACCGGTTCGGCGCGGAGGTGCCCGCTGAGGTGCCGGACGACCTGGTGGACGTCGACCCGCTCGACGTGCCGGTCGAGGAGGAGTTCCGGGTGGGCACCATGGGACTCGGCTGGGACGCGGAGAGCAGCGCGGTGGTGATCGAGCTGCTCGCCATCACCGAAGGCGAAGTGGACGAAACCGTCGTGCTCGACGACACCGAGGAAGGCCCGGACGCGGTGCGGGTGTTCCTCAGCCCGGCGGCCGCGAGGGCCTTCGCCGAACGGGCCGACCGGGTGATCAACGCCGGCCGCAAGCCCTGCCCGCTGTGCGGCGAGCCGCTGGACCCCGCCGGGCACATCTGCCCGCGCCAGAACGGGTACCGGCGAGACGCCGAAGTGGCAGAGGACTGAGCGACGCGGTGGCGCAGCCTTCCGGCGAGCAGGCCGGTACCGGGGGACTCGAGCTGGTCGAGCACGGCAAGCTCGAGGTCGAGGGCCGGCTGGTGGACGCGTCGAACGTGACCCTGTTCTGCGGCATCGAACTCGATGGTGTGCAGGCGAAAGCGGTGTACAAGCCGGTTCGCGGCGAACGACCGTTATGGGACTTCCCGGACGGCACGCTGGCCGGCCGCGAGGTGGCGACGGCGCTGATCTCGGCCACGTCCGGGCTCGGCGCGGTGCCGCCCACGGTGCTGCGCGACGGGCCGTTCGGCGTCGGCATGGTGCAGCTCTGGATCGACACCACCGAGGACGATCTGGTCGACGTCCGCGCTCCGGAGGACGTGCCGCCGGACTGGCGGGTCGTGCTGCACGCGCACGACCGGTCCGGCGAACCCGCCGTGCTGGCCCATGCCGACCATCCCGGAATGCGGGAACTCGCCGCGCTCGACATCGTGGTGAACAACACCGACCGCAAGGGCGGTCACGTGCTCGGCGCGGTGGACGGCCGGATCTACGGTGTGGACCACGGCATCTGCCTGCACACCGAACCGAAGCTGCGCACCGTGCTGTGGGGCTGGATCGGGGAGCCGCTGCCCGAGGAGATCACCGCCAAGCTGGCGGCGCTGCCCGGCAAGCTGGACGGTGACCTCGGCAGCGCACTGGAACCGCACCTGACCACGGCGGAGATCCGCGCCGTGGCCGAACGGGCGGAGCAGTTGCTGGCGGCCGGTACCTTCCCGGAGCCGGGTGACGACTGGCGCGCCATTCCCTGGCCGCTGTTCTGAACTCCTGGCTCAGGGCCGCGCTGCGGCGCTCGCGAGCGCCGCAGCCACCCGTTCCACGTCGGCCGGCGTGGTTCGCCAGTTGCTGAAGGCCGCGCGAACAGCGGGCACGCCCTGGTAGACGGTCGGGCTGAGAAAGGTTTCGCCCGACTCGGCCACCGAACGTACGTATTCCGCGACTCGCCGCTCACTCGGTTCGCCTTCGAGCGTGAAGCACACCACGTTGAGCCGCACCGGAGCCAGCAGCCGCAAACCGGGGGCCGCGGCCAGCAACTCGCCGAGCCGTCGCGCGCAGGCGACATTGCGCTCGACGATGTCCTGGTGACCGGTGCGCCCGTAGGCGACCAGCGAGAACCAGCTTGCCAGTGCGCGCAGCCGGCGTGAGCTCTCCGGGGTCAGGTGCACGAAGTCCGGGTGCTCGCCGGGATGTCCGAGGTAGGCGGCGGCGCTCTGGAACACCCGCACCTGCAGGTCGCGGCGGCGGGTGAACTGGACCGCCGAGTCGTAGGGCACGTTGAGCCACTTGTGCAGATCCGCGCAGACCGAGTCGGCCGCGTCCAGACCGCGGACCAGGTCGGCGTCCGCGCCGGAAAGTGCCGCGAACGCCCCGAACGCGGCATCGATGTGCAACCAGAACGGATACCGGCCCTTCAACTCCGCGACGGCGACGAGATCGTCGAAGTCGACGGTGTTCACCGTTCCCGCGTTCGCCACCACGATGGCGGGCCGCCCGTCGAGGCGGTCGAGTTGTTCGGTGAGCCGGCGGACGTCCACCGCCTCACGGTCGGGCAGGGTGGGCACCGGCCGCAGTCGGTCCCGGCCGATGCCGAGCATGCTGAGTGCCTTGCCGATGCTCGAATGCGCGGCCCCGGACAGCACGGTGACCTCGCCGAGTGCGCCGACCCCGGCTTCGGCCACCGAGACGCCGAGCTGTTCGCCGAGCCATTCCCTGGCGATCGCCAGCCCGACGAAGTTGGACATGGTCGCACCGGAGACGAACGCGCCGCTGTGCTCGCCGCCGAGGCCGAACAACTCGGCGAGCCAGCCGACCGTCTCCTGTTCCAGCCACGCCGCCGAGGAGTCGGTGGCGGTCGCCGCGTTCTGGTCGAACACGCCGGTCAGCCAGTCGCCGACCAGTGCGGACGGGGTGGTGCCGCCGGTGACGAAGCCGAGGTAGCGCGGTCCCGCACCGGCCGAGAACCCCGGCTCCCAGCGTTCGGCGAACCGGCTGAGCGCGCCGGCTGCACCCGCGCCGTCGATCGGCAGCGGCTCCGCGGCGGTCGGCCGAGGCGGGACGGTCACCGCGCGGGCGGACAGCCGGGCGAGCGCGTCCTGCGCGAAACTCCGGGTCGTCTCCAGCAAATCGGGCAGGGCGGTCAGGTCTTCGGACAGTCGTGGATGCACGGTTTCCGAGCCTAGGCACGCCGGACCGGCCAGGTCGCGGTCCACCTCGGCGAAACTGGTCCCCTTACCGGGCACAATGGAGCTGTGTCCTTTCGCGACAGACTCACCGAGCCGCTGCCGACGCCACGCGACCTGGCCAGAATCATGCGCGAGGGCGGTTTCCGCGGCTCCACCGCCAACGCGCACCGGATCCCGGTCCAGCGGGACGGCCTGCCCGCCGCAGCCGCGGACCGGATCAGCTGGACCTGGGTCGGGCATTCCACCTATGTGGTGCGAATCGGCGGCGTCACGGTGCTGACCGATCCGGTGTGGTCGGCGAAGATCCCGGGGGTGCCACGGCGGATCACCCCGCCCGGGGTGGCCTGGCAGGAGCTGCCGCGGCTGGATGCCGTGGTGATCAGCCACAACCACTACGACCACCTGGACACGCCGACCGTGCGCCGGCTGCCGAAGGACACCCCGATCCTGGTCGGCGCCGGGCTGGGGCGGTGGTTCCGCAACCGGGGCTTCTCCTCGGTCCGGGAGCTGGACTGGTGGGAGTCGGCCGAGGTGGCCGGGCTCCGGTTCGATTTCGTGCCGGCGCACCACTGGAGCCGCCGCGGCCTGTTCGACACCTGCCGCTCGCTGTGGGGCGGCTGGGTGATCACCGCTCCGGACGGCACCAGGACCTACCACGCCGGCGACTCCGGCTACGGCCCGCGGTTCGCCGCGGTCGGCGAGCGCTATCCCGGCATCGACGTCGCGATGATGCCGATCGGTGCCTACGACCCGCGCTGGTTCATGCGGCCGGTGCACCTCGACCCGGCCGAGGCGGTGCGCGCGCTTGGCGACCTCGGTGCCCGGCGGCTGGCCGCGATGCACTGGGGCACCTTCGTGCTGACCAGGGAGCCGGTGGACGAACCACTGGAGCTGGTGCGCAAGGCGTGGGCGGCGGAGGGCCGCGATCCCGCCGACCTGTGGGCGCTGGCGGTGGGGGAGAGCCGGACTCTCCCGCTCGGACCCGTCCGATGAGACCGCAGCGGCGTGGCGGGGCGACGGGACGCGGCGACTCCCGCTAGCGTCGCTGGCCGTGCGCTCCCATTCCTACGACGACATCCTCTCCGGCCCGCGGAAGCGTCGGATCCCGGAGGTCGAGGCCGAACGCGGCCTGGTGGTGGAGGAACCCGGCAGCGGGTTCTGCGGTGCGGTGGTCCGGCTCGAATACGGGAACGTGGTACTCGAAGACCGGCACGGCAAGCACCGGGTGTTCCCGCTGAACCCGGCGGGTTTCCTGTTCGAGGGCAAGCCGGTCACCCTGGTGCCGGCCAAGGCAGCCGCGCCGCCGGCCAAGGTCAGGTCCGCGTCCGGTTCGGTGCACGTCGCCGGGCTGAAGGCCCGCGTCGCCCGCGATTCGCGGATCTGGGTCGAGGGCAAGCACGACGCGGAGCTGGTCGAGCGCGTGTGGGGACACGACCTGCGGGTCGAAGGCGTGGTGGTGGAACCCCTCGACGGGGTGGACGAGCTGGCCGGGCGGATCGCCGAGTTCGGCACCGGCCCGCAGCGGCGGCTCGGGGTGCTGGTGGACCACCTGGTGCGCGGCAGCAAGGAGTCCCGGCTGGTCGACGCCATCTCGGACGAGAACGTGCTGGTCACCGGGCATCCGTACGTGGACATCTGGCAGGCGGTGAAACCTTCCTCGGTGGGCATCGACGCCTGGCCCACGGTGCCGCGGAACCTCGAGTGGAAGGAAGGCATCTGCGCCGAGCTCGGCTGGGGCGAGCCGTACCAGGGCTGGCAGCGAGTGCTCGCCGGGGTAGGCAGTTTCCGTGATCTGGAAACGCCGCTGATCGGCGCGGTGGAACGGCTGATCGACTTCGTGACCTCGGCAGACCAGGGCTGAACGGGTGACACGGCGAAGGTTACGCGTAGATCACGTCAAGTCGTACGGTCGGTACGAGCTGTCACTTTCTGAGACGATGTGCCCATGACACCGGCACTCATCTGGCTGATCGTCGGAATCGTCTTCATGGTGGCCGAGGTGCTTTCCGGCGATCTCGTGCTGATCATGCTCGGCGTCGGGGCACTGGTTGGCGCAGGCTCGGCCGCCCTCACCGGGAACGCGTTCATCGACGTCGCGGTGTTCGGTGTCGCCTCGATCGGCCTGCTGGTGCTGGTGCGGCCGACGCTCAAGCGGCGCTTCATGGCCGGACCGGACGTCAAGACGAACACCGACGCGCTGATCGGCGCACGGGCCTTAGTACTGTCCCCTGTGGACAGCGAGTCGGGCCAGGTCAAACTGGCCGGGGACACCTGGTCGGCTCGTAGTTTCATCCATGACCAGCGAATCGAGCCGGGGACGACGGTGACCGTGGTGGAGATATCGGGTGCCACCGCGGTCGTGTCCGCGGAGCCGTAAGCACACAACCTTCGTAAGGGGAAGAAGTCTTGTCGACCGCAGCGATAATTATCGTCGCGCTAATCGCCCTGTTCGTGATCGTCACGGTGGCGAAAGCGATCATGGTGGTTCCGCAGGCCCAGTCGGCGGTGATCGAAAGACTCGGCCGGTTCCGCACCGTCGCTTCGCCAGGGCTGAACTTCCTGGTGCCGTTCTTCGACAAGGTGCGTGCCCGGATCGACCTCCGTGAGCAGGTCGTCTCCTTCCCGCCGCAGCCGGTGATCACCGAGGACAACCTGACGGTCTCCATCGACACGGTGGTCTACTTCCAGGTGACCGATTCACGGGCCGCGGTCTACGAGATCTCCAACTACATCGTCGGTGTCGAGCAGCTGACCACCACCACCCTGCGAAACGTGGTCGGTGGCATGAGCCTCGAACAGACGCTGACCTCCCGTGACTCGATCAACAGCCAGCTGCGCGGGGTGTTGGACGACGCGACCGGCCGCTGGGGCATCCGCGTGGCGCGGGTCGAGCTGAAGGCGATCGACCCGCCGCCCTCCATCCAGGACTCGATGGAGAAGCAGATGCGTGCGGACCGGGAGAAGCGGGCGATGATCCTGACCGCGGAAGGTCAGCGTGAAGCGGCCATCAAGACCGCGGAAGGTCAGAAGCAGAGCCAGATCCTGGCGGCCGAGGGTTCCAAGCAGGCCACCATCATGGCGGCCGAGGCGGAGCGGCAGTCCCGAATCCTGCGGGCACAGGGTGAACGTGCCGCCCGCTACCTCCAGGCGCAGGGGCAGGCCAAGGCGATCGAGAAGGTGTTCGCCGCGATCAAGGCGGGCCGCCCGACCCCCGAGGTGCTCGCTTACCAGTACCTGCAGACCCTGCCGCAGATGGCGCAGGGCGACGCGAACAAGGTCTGGCTGGTGCCCAGCGACTACGGCAAGGCACTGGAAGGTTTCGCCCGCACCCTCGGCGCGCCCGGCGACGACGGCGTCTTCCGCTACGAGCCGCCGAAGGAAGAGCAGGTCGAGAAGCCTTCGCTGGAGGACGACGAGGTCGCCAGCTGGTTCGACACCTCCACCGACCCGCGGGTCGCCGAAGCTGTCCGCGCCGCCGAAGCCGTCGCGCGCAAGGAGGTCGACGGTCCGCTGACCGCGTCCCGGCCAGCGCTGTCTTCGCGGGGTGCGACCGCCGCTCTGGAAGAGGAGGAGCCGCCGGCCGAGCCGGAGCCCGAGGAGCCGCCCGCGCCGCCGAAGTCGGAACTGCCGAAGCGCCAGC
This sequence comes from Amycolatopsis nigrescens CSC17Ta-90, assembly GCF_000384315.1. Classification (GTDB taxonomy): domain Bacteria; phylum Actinomycetota; class Actinomycetes; order Mycobacteriales; family Pseudonocardiaceae; genus Amycolatopsis; species Amycolatopsis nigrescens. The sequence goes on from NZ_ARVW01000001.1 coordinate 8,066,546, forward strand.
CGTCCGCGCAGACCCCGCCGAACCCGTCGCTGCCCCCGGCACCGCCGCACCAGCCCCCGCCGGGACCGCAGCAGCCGCCGCAACCGCCCTACGGCGGCCAGTACGGAAACCCCGGCAGCGGCCCGTTCCCGCAGCAGGGCCCACCGAGCGGTCCCTTCCCGCAGCAGCCCCCTTATGGTGGCCCGCAGCGCTAGTCCTCAGTGCCGGAAGGCCGGTTCGCCCGCGTTCAACGCTGGCGAACCGGCCTTCCGCTATTCCCGGCATCCTCGGAAGTCTTTCCATTCCTCGGCGCTCATGTGCGTCCAGATGCCGGAGAAGTCCAGCCGTACCGGAAGCGTGTAGTGGCCCCGCTCGCCGTAATGCTGATAGGGCATCACGGTTCCCGACTGGTAACGACCGTCTCGCCAGAGCTTCACGCGCTCGCCGGAAAGTTGCCCTATGACATCTGCGCTGAACACGCCATAAACGTTAGGCGCGACAGAAACACCGGCGCGAGTTAAAGTCACAGTCTCGAATAATTCACGGTCTCACATGAACTCATCGCTCACAGAGCGCAGAAATGCGGTAGCGTCGTTTCCGGTAAGCGCATGACTAAGGAAGAAGTCGAACAGGTTCAGGTGATAGGAAACGTCAAGTGGATCACGTAGGGCAACCTCACCGGAGAACAGTTCGACAAGCACTAGTCGCTCATCGTAAACGACGAACACGTTCAGCGGCGAGGGCAGGATTGATGCTGTCCACGGTATTATGGCGAGCTGAATATTCGGCCGCTCCGATACTTCCGCCATATGGGCACACTGTCGCGCCATGACAGCGGGGCTAGCGCGTCCCCAACGTACAGCCTGCTCGGTTAGCAGGAAATGAAATGCACAGGCTTCGTCCTGCAGCGCCTTCTGGCTATCGATCCGGGCTTGCACCGCCCGTTCAACGTTTCGGGTAGGGTTACCCTCAATTAAGGGTGTGAGCGAGTATCGCGCATACTCCTCGGTCTGAATGAGTCCGCTAGCCGTTGCCGGAAGGAACTGTCGAACAACTGTCGACGACTCGGCTAGCGCCTTCAATTCAGTCTGCTTGCGCCACAGCCCCATCTCGGCGGCAGCGCGCCATGACGTGTGTTGGACGTTCGCCCGACGTGCGAGGACCACGAGTTCCCGTCCTACTTCGGACGGTACCTCAAGAGCCTTGAGAATCCGCTCAACATCGACAACAGTCGGCAGGATTCGGCCGCGTTCGATACGGCTGATCTTGGATTGAGACATGGCGCAGCGGACGGCCAGCCGCTCACCGGAAAGGTTGGCCGCCTTGCGCAGTCTTCTCAGTGCCTCGGCTAGCTCTGTGTCGCCGTGCCGTTGCTCATCATCAGGTCCGGTCATACTGGCTGAACCAGCGTTCCGTCGGGGTTGAAGTTCAGATGAACGACAGTCGAGTCATCGAACAGCCAGAAGTCCTGATCAGGTAGCCCCAGATCGTCCTCGGTCAGGTCGAGGATACGAATATCCTCCCCGGCTTCCACGTTGCCAGGGATGCCCCATGCGAGTTGGTACCGCTGGTAGTCGGTGAGCGGCTGACGAACCGTCCTCGCCCGACCGATGGACTTGCCGGCCGATACCCAGCTGCGAACCTTCTCGTGCCAGTCGTCGTTGTGTCCTGCCGGCTGGGGTTCTCCTGCCAGGAAGCGAGCGAGGCCCGGCTGTTCGCCCGGCATGGTGTAGACCGGTTGGGTCTCGAACCTCCAAGCGGACCGTTTGTAGTCGCTGAAACGGGCCGAGAATGCTTGTCCTTTCAACAGGGTCACGAGGTTCCCCGATCGGAGACGTAGACGGCTGGGCAGGTGTCCTTTTCACAGTCAGCTCCAGACACTTTGCGTAGTTTCATGGTTACTTGACTACCACAGCCGACCGCTGGCCGAGAGAGCTAGTCACGGTCCCGCATGATCCCCACCCGGCGGAGTGGTCGCCACATTCCACCGCTGGCCCGTTGCGCGAAATGGCATTTTATGGCCTGCTTCGGAGGCCGATAGGGTCGGATTCATGGAGTGGAGTTTTCAGACGGTCGAAGAGTTGGCGGCCGCGTTGCGCGCCGGTGAAGTGACCTCGGCGGAACTGACCGACGAGGCGATCGCCCGTATCGAACGCGACGATAAGGTGATCAACGCGATCTGCGTGCCGGACTTCGACCGCGCGCGGGCCACCGCGCGCGGCGCCGATCAGGCGCGCGCCCGCGGCGAGGACCGGCCGCTGCTCGGTATTCCGGTGACGGTCAAGGAGTCCTACAACCTGGCTGGGCTGCCCACGACCTGGGGCATGTCGCAACACCGGGACTATCTGCCGGCCGAGGACGCGGTACAGGTGTCGCGGCTCAAGGCCGCGGGCGCGGTGCTGCTGGGTAAGACCAATGTGCCCTTGGGGCTGCAAGATATCCAGAGCTTCAACGAGCTCTACGGCACCACCAACAACCCGTGGGATCGCGATCGCACGCCGGGCGGATCCTCCGGCGGATCAGCGGCGGCACTGGCGTCCGGATTCGGCGCGCTGTCCATCGGCTCCGACCTCGCCGGTTCGCTGCGCACCCCCGCGCATTTCTGCGGCATCTACGCGCACAAGCCGACGCTTGGACTGGCGGCAACCCGCGGCATGGTCCCGCCGCCAGGGCCGGCATTGCCGGTCGACCTCGACCTCGCCGTCGTCGGTCCGATGGCGCGCACCGCCCGCGACCTCGCGCTCCTGCTCGACGTCATGGCCGGACCGGACCCGCTGACGCTCGGCAAGGCGCACCACTTGGCGCTGCCGCCCGCCCGCCACGAGCGGCTCGGCGACTTCCGGGTCTTGGTCCTCGACGAGCATCCGCTCATTCCGACCGGGTCCGCTGTACGGGCGGGCGTGAACCGGGTGGCCGACGCGCTTGCCGACAGCGGTGCCCGCGTCGAACGGCGCAGTCCGCTGCTGCCCGATCTGACCGAAGCCGCGACGCTCTACATGCAGTTGCTGATTTCGGGCTCCGTTGCGCGTTTTCCCATCGAATCGTACGAGCAGCTGCGGACCCGCGCCGCCGGACTGAGCGCGAACGACCAGAGTCTTGATGCCGTGCGGCTGCGCGCCATGGTGTTCAGCCACCGCGACTGGATCGAGGCGAACAACCATCGCGAGCTCCACCGCCACGGCTGGCGGCAACTCTCCGCCGAGTTCGACGCCGTGGTGTGCCCGATCACGCCGACGCCCGCGTTCCCGCACGACCACAACCCCAATCCGCTGGAACGCCGGATCGACATCGACGGCGTCGAGTACCCCTACTTCGACCAGTTCGTCTGGGCCGGCCTGGCCACCATGCCGGGCCTGCCCGCCACCGCCATACCAGCGGGCAGGTCCCCCGAGGGGCTGCCGGTGGGAGTGCAGCTCATCGGCCCGATGTTCGAAGACCGCACCCCGCTGCGGCTGGCCGAACTGCTCGAGCAGCAGATCGGCGGCTTCCAGGCGCCGGAGGACGACTAGGCTGCTTCGAGCAGCAACCCGGCGAGTTCGACGGGCATGGTGATCATGCAGTCGTGGCCGGTCGGCAGTTCCCGCACCCGCTCGCCTGCCGGGACGGGACGCCGGGTGATGCCCGCCGGCCGACCTCCGACGCAGTGGATGTGCGTGCGCGGGATCGCGCGCGCGACTGGATCGTCGAGTCGGACCGGCTCCTGAAGGCATCGCACCGGCTGGTCCGACAGCATCGAGCGCAACCAGGCAACGTCACCGGGATCGGTGACCCCGAACAAGCCGAGCGGCGGCGGCTGCTCCGGCATCGGCGGAACCCGCCAGCCGTCCACAGCGACGTCGATGAGCCGCTTGGTGACCGGCAGGACATCGACCGCGGTTTCGCCGTCTTCGGGAACCATCGCGTCGAGGAACACCAGGTGCGCGATCCGCGCCGGGACCCGGTTGGCGACCCCCGAAATGACCATCCCGGCGTAGCTGTGCCCGACGAGCACTACGTCCTCGAGGCGCTCGTCTTCGATCAGACCCGCGATGTCGTCAAGGTGAGTGCCGAGCCCGACCTCGGGGCTCAGCAGGTGTGCCTTGTCGCCGTAGCCGGTCAGCGATGGCGCGAGCACCCGGTGCCCGGCCGACTCCAGCAGCGGGACCACCCGGTCCCAGCTCCGCCCGCTGTGCCAGGCGCCGTGTACCAGCAGAAATGTGGCCATGGTCGGGTGGTTCCTCCTCGTGCCTCGGTACCCTTTGGTAACCGAGTACATCGTGATCCCCACGACGCACACCGGGCAATACGGCACTTTTTGGTGCCCCGGTTCTCAGGAGGTAACCATGCAGGACCCGTGCCAAGCCCGCGAAGTCCTCGGGATCGTCGGGGACAAGTGGGCACTGCTGATCGTGCGCATGCTCAAGGACGGGCCGCGACGCTTCACCGAGCTCAAGCGGGCCATCGACGGCATCAGCCAGCGCATGCTCACCGTGACGCTGCGCGACCTCGAACGCGACGGGATCCTGACGCGCACGGTCCGCAACGTCATGCCGCCGCACGTCAGCTACGAGCTGACCACAATGGGCCGGACCCTGCGCGAGGCCACCGCGCCGCTGCTCGACTGGAGCATCGCGCACCTGCCGCACATCGACGCCGCCCGGGCGGCGTACGACAACCGCTAGGCCCCTGCGTCGGCACCGTCTTCAGCGCGTGGGGCGGGGGGAGTAGGTGGCAGGGTCGGCGATGTCGGAGCGGGAACGGTCCGGCAGGAACCAGCAGCACAGCACGGTGACGGTCGCGGCCAGCACGATGTAGACCGAGATCGAGTACGGGGTGCCGGTCTGGTGCAGCAGCCAGGTCGCCAGCAGCGGCGCCGGGCCGCCGGCGAACACCGAAGCCAGTTGGTAACCGAGACCGGCGCCGCCGTAACGCAGGTGGGTCGGGAAGCTCTCGCCGATCAGGGCGGCCTGCGGGCCGTACTGCATGGCGTGCGGGATCATCGACAGCACCACCGCGACGAACAGGATCAGGTGCCCGCCGTTCTCCAGCACGGCGAAGTACGGGAACGCGATGAGCCCGGTGAGCACGGCCCCGGTCAGGTACACCCGCTTACGCCCGAAACGGTCGGACAGTTGCGCGAACCACGGGATGGTGACCAGTTCGAGCGCGGCCGCGACGAGCACCGCGTTGAGCACGAACGTCTTGCTGAACTCCCGTTCTTCCACCACGTAAACCAGCACGTAGCTGGTGAACAGGTAGAACGGCATCTGCTCGCTGAAACGCAGCCCGGCGGAGAGCAGAATCTCCCGCCAGTGCTGCTTCGCCACGTCGACCACCGGGCTGCGCGAGGTTCGCTTTTCCGCGACCACGGCGGCGAACATCGGGGTCTCCAGGATGCGCAGCCGGATCATCAGCCCGACGCCGACCAGGATCAGGCTGGCCAGGAACGGCACCCGCCAGCCCCACGAATCGAAGGCCTCATCGGACAGGGTGGCCGAAAGCAGGGTCATCCCACCGGTGCCGAGCACCAGCCCGACCGGCACCCCGATCTGCGCAAAACTGCCGAGCAGTCCGCGTTTGCTCTGGTCACCCCATTCCATCGCGAGCAGCACCGAGCCACTCCACTCGCCGCCGATGGCGATGCCCTGGATCAGCCTCAGGGTGACCAGGATGATCGGCGCAGCCACCCCGATGGTTTCGGTGCCGGGCAGCATGCCCACCACTCCGGACGCGATGCCCATCAGCAGCAGGGTGACGATCAGCGTGGTCTTCCGGCCGATCCGATCGCCCCAGTAACCGAAGATCGCCGCGCCCATCGGCCGGGCCGCGAAGCCCACCGCGTAGGTGGCGAAGGACTGCATCGCGCCGGCGTAGCTGCTGGACGCGGGAAAGAACAGCTGCGGGAAGATCAGCGCCGCGGCGGTGTTGTACAGGAAGAAGTCGTACCATTCGATGGTCGTGCCGATGGCGCTGGCCAAAGCCGCCCGCCGAACCTGTGCCGGCCTTTCGGTGTCCTGCGCGTTTAGGGCTTTCGCGGCTTCTTCGTCTCCGAGAACCATGAGCAGCTCCTGTGATCAGCATCACCCGAACGTGGAGCCTCTCATGGTCAACCGGAGCGGTCCAGGAAGTGCCTCAGTCGGCGACCACCGCGGTTGTGGTGGGTCGGTATCGCACGTTGACCTGCAGGGTGCGGTCGGCCTCGCCGAGCCGGTCGAGGTGGATCGGCTCACCGCCAGGGTTGTCGTAGAGTCGGATGCCCTCGCCAAGCAGGACCGGTGCGATGTGGAGGTCGATCTCGTCGATCAGTCCCAGTTCGAGCAGCTGACGGCCGATGGTCGGGGACAACACCTCGAGGTTCTTGCCGCCGGCCGCCTCCAGTCCGATTCGGACCGCCTCCGCGGGGTCGCAGTTGAGGAAGGTGACATCGTCGGCGGGCGTCGCGTCCTCGGGGTGGTGGGTGAGCACGAAGATCGGGCCGTCCCAGTCACCGCCGTAGGGGCGAGCCTCACCCTTGCCGATGTCCCAACCGGTTCGACCCCCCAGCACGGCGCCGGTGGTCTTGACGTACTCGTCGATCAGCTCGGGACGGTTCGTGCCGGCCATCCAGCCCATCTCGTGGTCGGGCCCCGCCACGAAACCGTCCAAGGACATCGTGAAGTGCCAGAGCACCTTTCCCGCCGCGGTCTGCGGCTTGGTGTCGCTCATTTGCTGTCTCCTCAGCGTGTGCTCGGTTGGATGTTCTGGTTGAGGTGGAACACGTTGTGCGGGTCGTAGGAGTCCTTGAGGACGACCAGCCGAGCGAGGTTCTCCGGTGAGTAGGCTCGACGGACACCGTCGGCGCCCGCAGTGTCCTCATCGGACAGGGCGTTGACATAGACGCCTTGCGCGAACGGGGCCATGGCAGCGGCGCTGCGGCGGGCGGCCGCGGTCCGGATTTCGTCGTCGGCAGGGTCGATCCAGGTGGTGCCGGTGCCGAACTCGAACAGGGTGGCACGGTGGGAGAAAGCCGAGTCCTCATCGGGCACGTCGGCGATCGCCCCGCCGTAGGCCTGCAGGCCCACGCTGGGCCGGAAGTCACCGTCTGACGCACCCCGGTGCACGAAGGCCTCGATAGCGGCGTCCGGGAACTGACGGAGGTAGTGGCCCTTGGAGTACCGGCGAAGCGAGTGCCGTTCCACGGTGTCCTCCCGGCGCTGAAGGTCCGTATAGGACATTTCGGTGATGTTCGTGGCCGTCGGCCGGCCGAGCGACTGGAAGTCGTGCAGCAGCCGGCCGGCGCGTTCGGGGTCACCGGCCAAGACGAAGCCGAGGGTGGCCTGGTCGTCCCGGCCGATGTCGGCGGTGAAGGTGGCCTCACGCGGCGCCTCGGCGTTCAGGTCGCGCCACGCTTTGAGCGCAGGAATGGCCTTGTCCAAGGAAAAGGTGTACTCGGCGACCAGCGTCCGGGTGCCGATCGGGTGCAGCCGGAACTCGAACTCGGTGACGATGCCGAAGTTGCCGCCGCCGCCGCGCAGGCCCCAGAACAGGTCGGGTCGTTCGGTCCGGCTGGCCCGGACGACCTCCCCGTCGGCGGTGACCATCGTGTAGGACAGCACGTTGTCACAGGCCAGACCGTACTGGCGGGCAAGCCAGCCCATGCCGCCACCGAGGGTGAGCCCGCCGACGCCGGTGTGCGAGACGTTCCCGGCAGTGGTGGCCAGACCGTACCGCTGGGTGGCCCGGTCGAGTACGCCGAGCAGGGCGCCGCCCTGGATCCGGGCACGCCGCCCGGCCGGGTCGACCCGCACACCGGTGAGCGGGGTCAGATCGATCATGAGGCCGTCCTGGGGGACGGCGAAGCCCATGCCGCTGTGCCCACCGCACCGCACGCCGATCTCGAGGTCGAGCTCGCGGGCGGTGCGCACCGCGGTCACCACGTCATCGACGCTCGCCGCACGGATGATCATGCGCGGCCGCCGGTCGATCATGCCGTTCCACACGGTGCGGGACTCGTCGTAGCCGTCGTCGCCGGGGCGGAGCAACTGGCCGTCCAGCCTGCTCTCGATGCCGGATGTGATCGCTGTTGTCATGGCAGTGAGCCTGACAGCGAATCGGTACCCGCGATAAGGTCCGATTTCATGGCAGAACCTGGGTCCAATTCGCGGGTGACCGGCCTGCTGATCGATCTGCGGCGGAACGGTGGCGAGGCGCTGCACCGGCAGATCGAGGCCTCGGTCCGGGGCGGGATCCGGGCCGGGCGGCTGCGCGTGGGGACTCCGCTGCCGCCGAGCCGCGCGCTCGCCGCCGATCTCGGGGTGTCCCGCGGCGTGGTCGTCGAGGCGTATCAGCAGCTGGTCGCCGAGGGCTACCTGACCAGCCGGGCCGGTGGGTACACCGAGGTGGCGATCGGCCCGGAGCCGGTCGTGCCCGCGGCACCGGCCGAGCCGGTGCGGGCGCCGTTGATCGACTTCGGCTACGGCCGATCGGACGTGACCCACTTCCCCAGAGCCGGGTGGCTGCGGTCGATCCGCAAGGTGCTGACCGAGGCGCCCAACGAGCAGTTCCTCTACCTGAGCGGCCGCGGCATGCCGGAGCTGCGTCAGGCGCTCGCCGATTACCTCAACCGGGTGCGCGGCGCCTCGGTCGACCCGGATCAGGTGGTGATCGTGAACGGGTACGCGCAGGGGATCGCGTTGATCATCTCGGTGCTCGCCGCGGCCGGGGCGCGCCGGCTGGCCATCGAGGATCCGTCGTCCAACGACGACGCGCGGCCGATGGCGTCGGCCGCCGGGCTCGAAGTGGTCGGGGTGCCGGTGGGCGAGGACGGCATTCTGGTCGACGCTCTCACCGACACCGATGCCGACGCCATCGTGCTGACCCCGTCGCACCAGTGGCCGACCGGCGGGGTGCTCTCCGCCGAGTCCCGGGCGGCGGTGCTGCGCTGGGCGTCGCGGCGGGGCGCCGTGGTCATCAAAGACGACTACGACGCCGAGTACCGTTACGACCGGGCCCCGATCGGGGCGATCCAGGGCCTCGCGCCGGACCAGGTGATCTACGCCGGTTCCGCCAGCAAGACCCTCGCGCCCGGGCTGCGCCTTGGCTGGCTGGTCGTGCCGCGTACGCTCGTCGAGGCGGTGGCCGCAGCGAAGATCACCGCCGATCGCGGCTCGCCGGCGCTGGACCAACTGGTGTTCGCCGACTTCTTGGCGCGCGGCGACTTCGACCGCCACCTGCGCCGCATGCGCCCGGTCTACCGCCGCCGCCGGGACGTGCTTTTGACCGCGTTGAGCGAAAAGGCACCCGCCCTGCGCCCGGCCGGGATCGCCGCCGGCCTGCACCTTGTCGCCTGGCTACCGTCCGATGTGGACGAATCCGCGGTCGTCGCTGCGGCGGCCGAACGCGGCGTGGCCGTGCACGGTGTCAGCCCGTACCGGCTGTCCTCCTCCGGCCCCGGCGGCCTGATCTTCGGCTACTCCTCGCTGTCCGAGAGATCCATTGTGGACGGAGTCGCGCTGATCGCGGACACCCTCGCCGAGCCCGGTGTGGTGCCGAACGCGCGGCGGTATTCGCGGTTGAACTGGGACGGGCTTTCGTAGCCGACGAGGTACCCGGCCTCCGCGACGGTCGTCGTGCCGGCGGCGAGCAGGACGCGTGCTTCCTGGAGCCGGATCTGCTGCCGGAACTCGATCGGCGTCATCGACGTGGCCGCGCGGAAGTGGCGGTGGAAGGTGGACTCGCTCATTCCGGCCAGGTCCGCGAGATCCGCGACGGAAAGGGGACTGGCGTAGTTCTCGCGGATCCACCGCACGGTACTGGCGATGTGCGTGAGGTGCCCGTCGGCGGTGCCGATCTGGCGGACGAGCGCCCCCTGCTCGCCGGTGAGCAGGCGCCACAGGATCTCGCGCTGGTAACCGGGTGCGAGCACGCGGAGGTCGTCCGGGTGGGGGAGCAGGCGCAGGAGCCGGATGATCGGATCGAGCAGTTCGGGGGTCGCGTCGCTGGTGGTGAGCCCAATGGGACTGGGCTTCCTCGGGGGCGCGGCGCTTTCCAGCAGCAGCGGCGCGATCGCGCGCGGGCTCAGCGTCATGCTGAAGACGACCAGCGGCGCGTCCGGCTCGGCCACCACTGCCTGCCCGGTGACCGGCAGGTCGAGCGACACGATCAGGTACTGACCGGCGTGGTAGTCGTACGCTTTTCCGTTCAGCGTGGTGCGTTTGACACCTTGGGCGACGATGGCGAACGAGGGTTCCGTCATCGCGCTCTCCGGTGGGGTCGGCTCGTCGACTGTGGTCAGGGTGATGCCGTCGAGTACCCGCGTTTTGCGCAGACCACCCGCACCGACCGCGGCCAGCACCAGCGCGCCGAGTTCGTTGAGGGGATCCACATCGCGAGTCAAGCACACGGGGACGCGGCACTGCCCGATCAGCCCGAGGTTGACGGGATCGGGCCATTCGGTGCCGGTATTGGCCTCACGGTGCGCGGGCCGGATGTGGTGCTCTGGTCTGGTCACCGCACCACGGCGAATGATGGGGAAACGATGGAGTACCGCTCGCTGGGCAGGACCGGGATCAAGGTCAGTCCACTGTGTCTCGGCGCCATGATGTTCGGCGCTTGGGGCAATCCCGACCACGCCGACGCGGCGGCGATCATCCACCGCGCGCTCGATGCGGGAATCAACTTCATCGACACCGCGGACGTGTACTCGGCGGGCGAATCCGAGATCATCGTCGGCAAGGCACTCGCCTCGGTGGACCGTTCCAGGGTCGTGCTGGCCACCAAGGTCAGCTCACCGATGGGGGACGACCTCAACGCCCGCGGCGGCTCGCGGCGCTGGATCATGGCCGCGTGCGAGCACAGCCTGCGTCGCCTCGGGACCGATCACCTCGACCTGTACCAGATCCATCGTCCCGATGAGACGGTCGATGTGGACGAGACGCTCGGCGCGCTGACCGATCTGGTCCGCGCGGGCAAGATCCGGTCTTTCGGCAGCTCGACCTTCCCCGCGGAGCAGATCGTGGCGGCGCAGTGGGTCGCGCGGCAGCGCGGGCGAGAGCGGTTCCGGACCGAGCAGCCGCCGTACTCGATCCTGGTCCGCGGCATCGAAGGCCACGTGCTGCCGGTCGCCGAGGAGTACGGGATCGGGGTCGTGTCGTGGAGCCCGTTGGCCGGTGGCTGGCTGTCCGGGCGGTTCGGGGTCGGCAAGGAGAACACCAGCGAGCGGGACAAGCGCCTACCCGCGCGGCCGGGCGCCGGGGGTCGGTTCGACCTCACCGTCCCGGTCAACCAGCGGAAGCTGGAGATCGTCACCGAACTGGCCGCGCTGGCCGCCGAAGCCGGGCTGACGCTGGTGGAACTGGCGCTGGCGTTCGTGCTCGAGCACCCGGCGGTGAGCGCCACCATCATCGGGCCGCGCACCATGGACCAGCTCGAGCCACAGTTGTCGGCACCGGAGATCCGGCTGGACCCCGCCGTACTCGACCGCATCGACAAGATCGTCGCACCAGGCACCGACGTCAATCCCGAAGACGCCGGCTGGCAGCCTCCCGCGCTGCTGAATCCCGCCCACCGCCGTTCCGCGCTAGGGCGCCGCTGACGTAGCGCATGTCACCCATGCGCAGGTCGTCGCCCTTGAGGGGCGGAAGGTCGTTGGCGGCGAACAGATCCCGGATGCTGATGCCGTTGATCGCCCAGCCGCGGTCGGTCAGGTAGGGAGCCGCTTCGTTGCGCTCACCGAAATATCGCAGCTTCGCCATGTCGGTATCGAAACTGTGCGCACGCCAGCTATCGGAGATGCGGTTCAGGCGTTCCTTCGTCTTGTCCTCGTCGCCAGGGCGCGGGTTGGGCCTGTTTTCGGTGGCCACCCGGCTTCCCGGCGCGCTGAGTTCGGTGATGGTGTCCAGCAGGCGGTCCTGCGACTCGGGCGGCAGGTAGCCCAGCAGGCCTTCGGCACTCCACGCGGTCGGTCGGGCCGGGTCGAAGCCGGCGGTGCGCAGCGCGGCAGGCCAATCGTCGCGCAGATCGGCCGCGGCCACTCTCCGGTCGGCGGTGGGCGCGGCACCCAACTCGGCCAGTGCACGGGTCTTGAATTCGACGACCTCCGGCTGGTCGAGCTCGTACACCACGGTCCCGGCCGGCCAGGGCAGCCGGTACGCGCGGGAATCCAGCCCCGAGGCCAGGATCACGGCCTGCGTGATGCCCGCGTTGGTCGCATCGAGGAAGAACTCGTCGTAGAACTTGGTACGTACCTTGGCCACGTCGATCCATACCTGCTCGACCAGGTCGCCAGGGGGCAGTTCGCCGGTCGCCAGCCGGGTGAGGAGGTCGATGCCGACCGCCCGGACGAGCGGTTCGGCGAACGGATCGTCGATCAGCCCACCATCCGCACGGGTCGCTATCGCCCTTGCCGCAGCGGCCATGGTGGCCGTCGCGCCGACGCTGGAGGCAAGGTCCCAGGTGTCTTCGCAGCTCATAGTACTATTATGAGTATTAGCTCAGGTATTTTCCACCCCCTTTCGCCGCCATCGAGGAGGACCAGGATGCCGTCGACAGACCGCCGCTTGGAGCCACGTCGCAAGCCCCGCCAGGTGCGCGCCGAGCTCACGCGCGAGCGCATCCTCACCGCGGCCGCGCAGGTTTTCGCCGAGCACGGCTACGCCGCCGGCACCACCAACCGCATCGCCGAGCGCGCCCGCATCTCCATCGGCTCGCTGTACCAGTACTACCCGAACAAGGACGCCATCCTCGCCGCGCTGCTGATCCAGCACATCGACCGCGGCACCTGGACCGGTGCCGACGAACTCGACCTCTCACCAGGGACGCTGGAGGCGACGGTACGGGCGATCATCCGCGACGCGATCGACAACCACAGCGACGATCCCCAGCTGCTCCGGGTGATGATCGAGGAGGCACCGGTCTCCCAGGAGCTGCGCGACACGATCGACCGGCACGGGAAACTGCGCACGGCTCAGGTCCGCGACGTCCTCGTCCGGCACCCCGACGTCCGCGTGGGCGACCCCGACGTCGCCGCGGAGATCATCCTGTTCACCGTGGAGATGAACACGCACAAGTTCATGGCCGCTCCGCAGGCCATTCCCGTCGAGAAGTTCGAGAAGGAACTGGTCGCCATGCTGACCCGCTACCTGCGCGGGGACCCGGAACTCTGACCCCAGGGTTGATAGGTAGGAGATCTCCTACCTATAGTGGGGGCATGAACATCAACCAAGTGCAGTTCCTGTCCGTGCCCGTCGCCGACCACCGCAAGGCGAAGGACTTCTACGTCGGCACCCTCGGCTTCGAGGTGCGCTTCGAACAGGAAGGCCCGCACGGCACCTTTCTCATGGTCGGCCCGTCGTCCGGGCAGACCGGCCTCGTCCTGGTGGACTTCCCGGTGCCAGGGGTGGATTTCGGCGGCCCGCTGAGCTTCCAGCTGAGCACCGACGACGTCGACGCGGATGTGGCGGCGCTGCGGGCGTCCGGAGTGGAGGTGGCGGACGCGCAGGAGATGCCGTGGGGTCGGACGACCAAGTTCACCGATCCCGACGGCAACTCGGTCGGGCTCGCCCAGCTCACGGTCTGAGCCGCGGATGCCCGCCACCGATGAGGCTTTCGCGGCGCTGGCCAGCCCGGCCCGCCGTGCGGTGCTGCGCCTGCTGTGCGACGGTCCGATGGCCGTCAACGAGCTGGCGGAGCATTTCGAGATGCGCCGGCCGAGCCTTTCCGAACATCTCAAGGTGCTTCGCGAGGCCGGACTGGTCAGCGAGCGGAAGAGCGGGCGGCACCGGTACTACTCGCTGGAGGCAGAGCCGCTGCGGGAGGTCTCCGAGTGGCTGACTCCCTTCGAGCGGTTCTGGCGCGAGAAGCTCGCCGGGCTGCGCGACCTGCTGGACGAGGAGGATTTTTGAGCGAGACCGAGGATCTCACCGCGATCCACGTCGACCAGTTCATGGCCCATCCGCCGCGCAAGGTGTGGCGGGCGCTGACCGAACCGGAGCTGCTCGGCAGATGGCTGATGCCCAACGACATCAAACCCGTTGTCGGGCACCGGTTCCACTTCCAGGCCGAGGCGAAACCGGCGGCCGGGTTCGCCGGCGGGCCGGTGCAGTGCGAGGTGCTCGAAGTGCAGGAGCAGCGGCTGCTCAGAATCGAGTTCGGTCCGGATTGGACGCTCACCTGGCGGCTGGAGCCGGAAGGCAGCGGAACGCGGTTGTTCCTGAGCCACGAGGGTTTCGACCCTGACGATCACTTCCAGCAAATGTCGCGCAAGTTCATGGGCAAGGGCTGGCGTTCGGGTGTGCCCCGTGCGCTGGAGAAGGTGCTGGCCGAACTGTCCGGCTGACGGTTTCGCGGTCCGCTGACGTCCAGCGGACCGCGAAGGGCGCTCAGACCGGGGCCAGCACCGGTCGTTTCGGGGAGACGGTGTCCCCGGAAGACTCCCCTCGCAGCCGTCGCTGGATCCACGGCAGGGCGTGCTCCCTGCCCCAGCGCAGGTTCTCCGCGCGGCGCTGCGCCGGGCTGACCATCGCCCGCGGGCCGAGCTCCGCCCGGCGGAGGCCGTGCGGCACGCCGAGCACGTCCAGTACGGCGATGGCGACCTCGGTGTGCCCGAGCGAGTTGAGGTGCAGCCGGTCGGCCGACCACATCCGGCGGTCCCGGAGCTGCCGCATCGCCCACATGTCCACCACCTGTGCGCCGTGCCGGCCGGCGATCACCCGGATGTGCTCGTTGTAGATCGCGGTGCGCCCGCGCATCTTGCGGAAGAGCGGGTCCTCGATCCCGTCCACCCCGGTGAACAGCACCACCCGCGCGCCGGTGCCGGCCAGCCGGCCGACGGCGTTGTCGTAGGCCTCGGCGAGGGCGTCCACGTCCACCTTGGGTCGCATCAGGTCGTTGCCGCCGGCGTACAGGGTCACCAGGTCCGGTGCCATCGCCAGCGCCGGTTCGAGCTGTTCGGCCAGCACCTGGTGCAGCAGCCTGCCGCGGATGGCCAGGTTGGCGTAGCGCAGGTCCGGTTCGTGGCCGGCGAGCTGTTCGGCGGTGCGATCGGCCCAGCCGCGCACCCCGTTCGGGTAGCCGGCGTCGTCGTCGCCGACGCCCTCGGTGAAGGAGTCGCCGAGGGCCACTAAGCGCTTGCTCATGTCAGGCACTCTATTCGGCGGCCTTTCCGGCGGCGGCTCACACCCGGTGCCGGTCGCGGTGGTCGGCCACGTGCACCCTGGTCGCGCAGCGGGTGGAGCAGAAGCGGCGCTTGCCGTTGCGCGAGGTGTCCACGTACACCGTGTCGCAGCCTTCCCTGGCGCACTGGCCCATCCGGTCCGGGGCCTCGCAGTGCAGATGCGCCAGTCCGCCCGCGGTGTAGGCCCGCACCCGCCGGGCCCGGCCGGTGCGCTCGCTCGCGTAGTGCAGGTGCGGCGGCAGCCCGTCGTGCCGGGAGATGTACGGCTCGCAGGCGGAGTCCGCGAGCAGGGCGTTGATCAGGTCGATCCTGGCGTCCGGCTCGGTTTCCTCGAAGACCTGGCGCAGCCGGCCGCCCCAGGCGATGACCTCGGTGGCGTCATCGGCGGAGAGCCTGGTCAGGGACATGCCCGCGGCCCGCATCACCTCGACGAGCTTGGCCGCCGGGGCGGTACCCGTGTTGACCAGGGCAGCCGCGGCCTTGGCCGCCGCGCCACCGTAAGGGTTGAAGTGCACTGAACCATTACATCACGCTGAGATGATGGAAGAGAACACCTGTCCGCGCTGCGGCTGGCCGCTGAGGAAGCTGGTCTGGGCCGAGGGGTCGGCGCACCCGGTCTCGACCGGGCACGTGAGCTACCGCCGCTGCGTGTGCGGGGCCTGGGTGCTGCGGTTCGACGACGAGCCGATCGCCGCCACGGCTCACGACGAGCCCGCAGAGCGCCCGCCACCTGTATAGTCACTGATCGTGACGATCGGCCTGCGGCAGTTCCGCTATTTCATCGCGGTCGCCGAGGAAGGCAACTTCACCCGTGCGGCGAGCCGGCTCAGGGTCGCCCAGCCGTCCCTTTCCCGGCAGGTCCAGCTGCTGGAACGAGAACTCGGCGTGCGACTGCTGATCCGGCATCCGCACGGCGTCACGCCGAGCCGGGCAGGCGCCGATTTCCTGGCCGGCGCGCGGGCCGCGGTGGCAGCTTTCGACGACGCGGTCAACGCCGCCAAGCTCGCCGCGAAAGGCGAAAGCGGGCACCTAACGGTCGGTTTCCTGGTTGCCGCCGCACTCGAATACGCGCCGCTCATCCTGCAGAAATTCCGCCGGCGTTTTCCCGACATCAAGGTCGACGTCCGGGAATTCGACTTCACCGACACCTCCGCCGGCCTCACGGACGAGGTCACGGACGCCGCCTTCATCCGGCTGCCCCACGACGGCACCGTCGAGCTGGACCATCTGGTGCTGGCCGAGGAAGGGCTGGTCGCCGCGGTGCCGACCGATCACCGGCTGGCCGGGCAGCGCGAGGTCAGCGTCGAAGAACTGCTCACCGAACCGCTCATCGCCTCGCCCGTCCGCGGATCGTGGCGGGATTTCTGGTTGTTCACCGACCGGCGGGACGGCGCCCCGGCGCTGGTGGGCGCCGAGGCCAGCACGTTCGAAAGCGAGCTGCAGGCAGCCGCGGCCGGCCGCGGCGTGAGCGTCACCACCGAAGGCGCGCGCCGCTTCTACAACCGCCCGGACCTGGCGTTCGTCGACATCAGCGACGCTCCGGTGTCCGCCATCGCGCTGGCCTGGCGCGCGGGAAACACCGCCCCCGCGCTGCGGCACTTCCTGACCGTCGCCAATGAGGCCGTCGGGGCACTAGCCGGTGCACAGCGCCCTCGCCCGGTCGAGAGTGCCGTGCACCCGCGGTAGCGGAGTCCGGCCCCACAGGCCGAGGTAGAGCTGCTCCGCCGTCCCGCTGAGCAGGACGTCCGGCACGGGCAGTGGGCCGGTGGTCCGGGTGGTGGTGACCTTCCCGCGCTCGACCTCGACGAACCATGCGGTGTCTTCGGCCGCGCGTACCACCGCCGTCCAGCTCGACGCCATGACGTCGCCGGTGCGCAGGGGCAGGTGGATCGCCAGAACCTCGTCGATCCCGTCCAGGCACGCGTCGACGGGAAGCTCCAGCCGTCGGCCCAGCGCGTCGTGCGCGTCCCAGGCGTGCACCAGTACCTCGTGCGCGAGACATCGCGGCCAGAAACCGAGGCGTTGCGGTTCCTGGGACCAGTTCCACACCTCGAGGTCCCGATCCAGCGTCCGCAGCCGGTCGAGCAGGGAGCCCAGCTCCGCCGCCGCCCAGGAGCGCAGTTCGGAGTCCGCGGGTAGCGCGGCGTCGGTGAACTCCGGTTCCGGGCCGGCGGCATCGATCGCCGCGCTGACGAAGAACGCCACGTTGCCGAGGTGGTGCACCAGGTGCCGGAGCCGCCATCCGGGACAGGCGGGTACCGGCGCCTCCAGGTTGCCGGCGGAGAGGCGGAACAGGACATCGGCGTAGGTATCGGCCACTCGCAGGTACTCGACGTTCACCGGAAGTTCTCCACGAGGCCGTCGGCCGCGGATGCTTTCTCCCCGCGACGGCTCGGCAGGACGACGATGGCCACCACGGCTCCGGCGGCGACCAGGACGGCGGCCACCAGAACGGCACGGCCGTAACCGTCGGCCACGCCATGGCCGGTGGCCACCGCGGCCGCGGCGACGGCGACACCGATCGCCAGGCCGACCGCGGACCCGACCTCCTGGGTGGTGGTCAGCATCCCGCCGGCCAGTCCGTGATGCTCCGGCTCGACGTCTTCGACTCCCGCGACCGTCCACGCCGGGAAGGCGATCCCGTACCCGATCCCCGCCAGCAGTGCCCCCGGCAGCACCGACGTCGCCCACGAACCTTCGGCGGGCAAGGACAGCCCGAGCAGCGCCAAGGAGGCGGCGAACAAGATCATGCCCGCGATGATCACCGGTTTGGTGCCGAACCGGGCGACCAGCGCCGGGCCGACCCAGGCGCTGGACACCATGAACGCCGCCGCCATCGGAAGCAGGCCGAGGCCGGTCTGGATGGAGGTGAAACCGAGCACCGCCTGCAGATGCAGCGCGACGATGATGAAGGTCGGCCCCAGCCCGGTGTTGGCGAGTAGCGAAACGATGTTGGCGCCACCCGCCGAACGACGCCGGAACAACCGCAACGGCATCAACGGGTCGACCGCCCTCGTCTCCACCCACGCGAAAGCGGCCAGCAGGACCAGTGCCGCCCCGATCAACCCGAAGGTGAGCGGATGCCCGAGCCCGACGTGCTCACTGTTCGCGAAGGCGTAGATCAGCACCACGAGGCCGCCGGCCACCAACAGGGCCCCGGCCACGTCCAACCGCGCCGCCCGCGACCGTGCCGAAGGCCGGCCGTGCGGCAGCGTCCTGGCGAAGGCCACCACGAGCAGCCCGATGGGCACGTTGAGCCACAACACCCATCGCCAGCCCAGCACGTCGGTGATGAAGCCGCCCAGGATGACCCCGGCGGCCAGCCCGCTCGCCGCGACCGCGGCCCATGCCCCGAGTGCTCGGTTTCGTTCCTGCCCCGGCGGGTAGATGGTGGTCAGCAGCGAAAAGGCGGCCGGTGAGAAAAGGGCGGCACCGAGCCCCTGCAAGGCCCTGGTGGCAATCAGCATCGCCGGGTCGGAAGCGAATCCGCCGACCAGGGAAGCGATCGAGAAAACGGCGAGGCCGATGACGAAAACCCGTCTCCGGCCGACCAGATCCGCGGCCCGGCCACCTAGCAGCAGAAAGCCCGCTATGGCCACACCGTAAGCGTTGACCACCCATTGCAGTCCGCCCGCGGTGAAACCCAGCTCCCGCTGAATTTCCGGCAACGGCACCGTGGTGATGGAGAAGTCCAAAATAGCGACGAACTGTGTGGTGCACAACAGAAATAGCATCAGTCGTCGATGCGGGAAACTCACGTGGACACCTTTCAATGCAATGCGATAACCGAGGGGAGGTGTCGATTTCGGCCTTGAGTTCGGCCGTCGCGGTCAGTCTCACACGCATTCGGCGGCGGTGTCCAAGACCGGTTTGTCCAGTCAGGTATAGCCTTTTGCTCTACCGGGCAGACCGGTTCCGATACTGGAGGGTGCAGATGTACGCGATTTCCCTTGGGGGCGACGGCGCGGAGCTGCGCCCGCTCGAGCCTTGGCGGGCCGAGGAGTTCCTAGCCCATGTCGACCGGGGTCGTGAGCTCATCGGGCGGTACATCGGGCTGGCGGATGCCGTCACGGACCTGGAGTCGAGCCGCGCCTTCCTCCAGTCCTACGCGGAGAAGACCGCGGCCGACGCCGGGCGGATCCACGGCATCTGGTCTGAGATGGGGGCATGCGAGGCTTTTTGTGCATGCCCCCATCGATCGGGTGCGGGTGTCCCGCAAGATTCCGATGGCAAGCTGGTCGGCGGTGTCCTGTTCAGGACGATGGACGTGCCGGCCGGAAACGCCGAGGCAGGCTGCTGGCTGGAGCCTTCGGCGGTGGGCAAGGGGCTGGTCACCAGAGCCGCGCGGGTGATCATCGACTGGGCCATCGACGAACGGGGCATCCACCGCGTGGAGTGGCGGGTTGCCGCGGCGAACGAGGCCAGCATCGCGGTGGCCCGGCGGCTCGGCATGACGAAGGACGGCGTGCTGCGGGAGAGCCACCCGCACCGGGGGACACGCTACGACGTCGAGATCTGGTCGGTGCTCGCACCGGAATGGCGAGCTGCCAGGGTGGGTGGTATTGGCGTTCCTAGGTAGTCCGCGCACTGGTTGGCCCTCGGCCGCTGGAGCATCGTGAAAGTCATGAACAGCAACGAAATCCAGCAGACGAGCAGGTCACTGTCCGGCCGGGTCGCGGTGCTCACCGGGGCCACCAGCGGGATCGGTGCCGCCACCGCACGGCGGCTGGTCGCCGAAGGTGCCAGGGTGGCGGTGCTCGGCCGACGCGAGGACCGGCTGGCCGAGCTCGACGCGCTGGCCGTCCCGGTGGACATCACCGACCATGGCGCGCTGGCCGGGGCCGCCGAGCGGATCAGGGCCGAGCTCGGCCGGGTGGACCTGGTGGTGGCCAACGCGGGCGCCATGCTCGGTGCGCCCTTCGAGTCCGCGGACACCGTCGAGTGGGACCGCATGCTCGACGTCAACCTCCGAGGGCTGCTGCACACCGGCCGCGCGTTCGCCGACGATCTGCTCTCCGCCGCCGAAGCCGGTGACCGGGCCGATCTGGTGCACGTCGGATCGGTGGGTGGGCACCAGCTGTACCCGAACTTCGGGGTCTACTGCGCGACCAAGGCCGCCGTCGCGCACCTCACCCGGAACCTGCGGGCCGAACTGGGCGGACGCAACGTCCGGGTGAAGAACGTCGAGCCCGGCGTGACGGTCACCGAGCTCGGCGACGACATGGTGGACGGGCGGACCAGGCAGGTGGTGGCCGCGATGCGGGCCGAGCTGACCCCGTTGCAGGCCGAAGACATCGCCGACGCGATCGCGTACGCGGTGGCTGCGCCGCCACGGGTGAACCTCGCCGAGCTCGTGGTGGTGCCGACCCGGCAGGGCTGACCGGAAAAGCAGCTGAACCAGGAGCCGGCCTGCTGCTAGCGTCACCCCGTTCTGTGCCGACCGCACCCGCCGATCCGAGGGAGATCACCGATGCGCCAAAGGTCCGAAGTCACCACGACCGAAGACCGCTTGGACGCATTCCCGAGGACGACATTCCATGGAAGCACTGAACATCGGCATTCTCGCCCATGTTGACGCCGGCAAGACCAGCCTGACCGAACGCCTGCTCTTCGAAGCGGGCGTGATCGACGAACCGGGCAGCGTGGACCGGGGCAGCACCCGCACCGACTCGATGGAGCTGGAGCGCCGGCGCGGCATCACCATCCGCTCGGCGGTGGTCTCGTTCGAGATCGACGGGCAACCGGTCAACCTGATCGACACCCCGGGGCACTCCGACTTCATCGCCGAGGTGGAGCGTGCCCTCGGGGTGCTCGACGCGGCCGTGCTGGTCGTCTCGGCGGTCGAGGGCGTACAGGCGCAGACCAGGATCCTGATGCGCACGCTGAGCAGGCTGCGCATCCCGACGGTGCTGTTCGTCAACAAGATCGACCGGGCCGGCGCCCGCTACGACGAGCTGCTCGACGCCGTGGCTCGGAAGCTGACCGGTGGCGGGATCGCGCTGAGCTCGGTCAGCGCGATCGGCACCCGTGCCGCGAAGGTGCACCCGTTCTCCTTCGCCGACCCCGGGTTCGCCGATCGGCTCACCGAGCGACTGGCCGAGCGCAGTGAGTCCTTCTTGGACCGCTATCTGGCCGACGACCGGAGCATCGACCCGGCTGCCTGCCGGGCGGAGCTCGTGGCGCAGACCGCCGAGGCGGTGGTCCAGCCGATCCTGTTCGGCTCCGCGATCACCGGGGAGGGCGTGGACCACCTCATTCGCGAGCTGCGGGAGCTGTTCCCGGTCACCGGGGCGAACGGAGCCGGAGCGGACCTGGCCGGTTCGGTGTTCAAGATCGAACGGGGCGCGGCGGGGGAGAAGGTCGCCTATGTCCGGCTTCACGCGGGTGAGCTCGCCGTGCGCACGCAAGTCCCGTACTACCGCTGGACGGCGGCCGGAGTGCGGGAGCACCGCGAAAAAGTGACGGCCATGCGGGTGTTCCGCGGGGCCGAGCCGACCGCCGTGGAGCGGGCCGGCGCGGGATCCATCGTGCAGGTCTGGGGCCTGCGGGAGATCAGGATCGGTGACCGGCTCGGCACTCCCGGCGAGTCCCCCGGCGACGCGGCGTTCTCGCCGCCGGCGCTGGAGGCGGTGGCCGAGCCGGTGGACCCCGCGCGCCGCCCGGCGCTCTACGACGCGCTGCGGCAGCTGTCCGAACAGGACCCGCTGATCGGGGTCCGGCGCGACGAGGCCAAGCACGAGATCACCGTCCGGCTCTACGGCGAGGTGCAGAAGGAGGTGCTGGCCGCGCAGCTCGACGGCGACTTCGGGGTGGCGGTGCGGTTCGCCGAGACCCAGACCGTGTACCTGGAGAAACCGGTCGGCGTCGGCTCGGCGCTGACCGAGATCGCCAAACGGGAACGCAACGAGTTCTACGCGACCATCGGGCTCGAGGTGGCGCCCGCCGGGCCGGGCAGCGGGGTCGCTTACCGGCTCGGCGTGGAGCTTGGCTCGCTGCCGCTCGCGTTCCACACCGCGATCGAGGACTCGGTGTACGAAGGTCTGCGACACGGGCCGCAGGGCTGGGCGGTGACCGACTGCCAGGTCACCCTGACGCATTCCGGGTTCGCCAGCCCGATCAGCACCGCGGGCGACTTCCGCAAGCTGACCCTGCTGGTGCTGGAGACCGCGCTGCGGCGGGCGGGCACCCGGCTGTACGAGCCGATCAACCGGTTCGAAGCCGAGGTGCCACCGGACACGATCAGCGCGGTGCTGGCAAAGCTGGCCGAACTGGGCGCCACCCCGGCGGAGACCAGGGTGCTGTCCGACGTCTGCTACCTGGAGGGCGCCATCCCGGTCCGCCAGGTAGCCGAGTTCGAGCGGCGGCTGCCGGCCCTCACCCGCGGCGAAGGTGTCTTCCTGTCCCGGCCGTCGGGCTACCGCGCCGTGTCGGGTTGAACGGATTTTCACCGGGTTGTCGATTGGGGACGGGCTCGTTCGCCGTTGTGGGTGAGGGCGTCACCACCGGCGCCCCGGTAACGAAGGAAGCAACATGCGAAAACTGATGGTGATCACGTTCGTCAGCCTGGACGGGGTCATGCAGGCGCCGGGTGGCCAGGACGAGGACGTCGACGCCGGGTTCGAGCACGGCGGCTGGGCCGTGTCGCACCTGGACGAGCGCTTCATCCAGTCGGCGGCGGAGTGGACCAAACGGGCCGGTGCGCTGCTGCTCGGGCGCAAGACCTACGACATCTTCGCCGCCACCTGGCCGCTGGCCGATGCCGACGACCCGATCGGCTCGAAGCTGAACAACATGCCCAAGTACGTCGCGTCGCGGACGCTGGACACCGTGTCCTGGCAGAACTCCGCACTGCTCACCGGTGACGTGGCCGAGGCGGTCGGCAAGCTCAAGCAGGGCGAGGGCGGCGAGATCCAGGTGCACGGCAGCGGCGATCTGGTCCAGACACTCATCCAGCACGACCTCGTCGACGAGTTCCATCTGGTGGTGCTGCCGGTGCTGCTCGGCGTCGGCAAACGGCTCTTCGCGGAGGGCACCATCCCGGTCGGCCTCGAGCTGATCGAGTCGAGGACGTTGAACACCGGAGTCGTGGTCAGCACGTACGCGCGGAACGGCAAGGTCGAGTACGGTTCGATGGGCCCGGAGACCGGAAACTGGTGATCGACCGGACAGGACGAGTTATGCCGCAGTACGCGATTCTGATCTATGAGAAGGAAACCCCCGGCGGCGTGGCCGACATTCCGCCCGAGGTGATGGAAGCCAATCTGAACGCGGGGGAGAAGATCGCCGCGTTGGGCGCGAAAGTCGTGCACGAGCAGGCGCTGGAGCCCAGCGCGGCGACGCGGACGATCCGCAAGAGCGGCCTGGTCACCGACGGACCCTTCCTCGAGAGCAAGGAAGTGATCGCCGGGTTCTTCGTGGTGGAGGCCGCCGACCTCGACGTGGCGATCGCCGTCGGCAAACTGCTTCCGATCATGGATGGTGCCGTCGAAGTGCGGCCGCTGCTCGCCGTGTGAGCACGGTCGGACAGACGGTCGCCGACGCGCACCGTCGCGAGTGGGCCACCGTGCTCGCCGCGACGGTGCGCGTCACCCGCGATCTCGACCTGGCCGAGGAATGCGTTCAGGACGCGTACGCCGCCGCGCTCGACGCCTGGGCACGTGACGGCGTACCGGCCAGGCCGGGTGCCTGGCTGACCACGGCCGCCCAGCACAACGCGCTGGATGCCTTGCGCAGAGCCAAAACCTTGAGGTCGAAGCTGCACCTGCTGGTGGAGCCCGATGTCGCCGCCGAGCCGGCCGTGTACGACGACCGGCTGCGGCTGGTCTTCCTGTGCTGTCACCCGGCACTGGCCGCCGAAGCGCAGGTCGCGCTCACTCTGCGGCTGGTCTGCGGGGTGCCGACCCCGGACATCGCGAAGGCGCTGCTGGTCTCCGAGACGACCATGGCGGCCAGGCTCACCCGGGCGAAGAAGAAGATCACGGCGGCGCGGATCCCGTTCCGGATGCCCGCCGACGGTGAGCTGCCCGGCCGGCTGGACGCGGCCCTCACGGTGATCCACCTGCTCTTCACCACCGGCCACACCGCACCGGCGGGACCGGCGCTGACCGAGGACGACCTCGCCGAGCGCGCGCTCGACCTGGCACGCCTGCTGCGTGACCTGATGCCGGACGAGCGTGAGGTCCGGGGGCTGCTCGCACTGCTGCTGGCCGGGCACGCCCGCCGCGCCACCCGGACCACCGCGGACGGGCGCCTGCTGACGTTGGCCGAGCAGGACCGTTCGGCCTGGGACTCCGGTGCCATCGCCGAGGCGCACGAGCTGGTGCTTGGCGCACTCCGCGGCGGCAGTCCCGGCCGGTTCGCCCTGCAGGCCGCCATCGCGGCGCTGCACGCGACCGCGCCGACCTACGCCGACACCGACTGGGCGCAGATCCTGGTGCTCTACGACGAGCTGCGGAAAACCTGGCCGTCGCCGGTGGTCGCGCTGAACCGGGCGGTGGCGGTCGCGATGGTCAGCGGACCGGCGACCGCGCTGGCCGAAGTGGAGACGCTCGAACGGAACGAGCGGCTGGCCGGCTACCGGTATCTGCCCTCGATCAAGGCCGACCTGCTGCGCCGGCTCGGCAGGCGAGCCGAGGCCGCGATCGCCTACGAACGAGCGATCGCGGTGGCCGGCAACGACGCCGAACGCGCCTTCCTCGTCGACAGGCTCACCGAGTGCTCGGAACACTCTCACGGAACACCGTGACCGCGCTGACCAGGCCGGATCATGAAATTTCGATCTTTCTTGGGGCGGGACTCAACATTTGACGTGTGCCATCGCGTTTCTCTGTAGTAACCGTCACCGAGGGCATGGGAAGGAGTGCTGGTGCGCGAAGGTTTCGACCTGTTCGTCGCCGAACGACTCGATCGGCTGCTGCGTTATGCCACCGCGTTGACCTGCGATTCGCATCTGGCGGAGGACATCGTGCAGGAGGTGTTGCTGCGGGCGCAGCCGCGGTGGTCACGGATCGAGTCGCTGCAGTCACCGGATCTGTATGTGCGGCGGATGGTCACCAACGAGTATCTGTCCTGGCGCCGACGACGGGCGGCCAAGGAGATCTCGTCCGAGCACCACACGCTCAACGCTCTCGGCACCCCGACCAGTGATGTGGCGGTCCAGCACGCCGAGCGGGCCGCGATGCGGGCCCTGATCGCGAAGCTGCCGCGCAAGCAGCGGGCCGCGATCCTGCTGCGCTACTACGAGGACCGCACCGACAGCGAGATCGCCGAGGTCCTCGGCTGTGGCACCGGCACCGTGCGCAGTCATCTTTCCCGCGCGTTGCGCACGCTGCGGGCCGCCGGGATCGCCGGCGGGTACTCAGAATCATCGGCCAAGGAGGCATGGGCGTGAAACTCGATCCGACCGAAGCCCTCATCCGCGAGGCATTGACCGAGGAAGCCGATCAGGCCGTCGACTCCGACACCGTCCGTGCCCGGTTGTACAGCGGTGGATCCCCGAGTCGCCGTTACCGGGTTCCGGTACTGGCCGCGGCAGCCGCGGTCGTCGTGGCGGTCGCGGGGGCGGTCGTCGTACCCCAGTTGCTGGACCGACCCGGCGACACCGCCGCCGCACCTGCCGCACCCGCGGCCGAGACGGGCGTGAACGTACTGCTCCTCGGAATGGACTCCCGCCAAGGCGCGGAACCCGACGACGGTGCGCGCGCCGATTCGATCGTGCTGGCCCACCTCGGCCAGGACGGGACCGGGGCGGTCATGTCGATCCCCCGCGATTCCGGAGTGGACGTCCCCGGCTACGGCACGAACAAGCTGAGCACCGCCTACCAGCGGGTCCGTCAGGACGCACTGGCCAAGGGGCGGAGTCCCGCCGACGCCGACGAGGCAGCCGCTCGCGCCATGACCGCCACCGTAAGCAACCTCACCGGCGTCCCGGTCGACCACTACGCCATCATCGATATGGCGGGTTTCACCGACCTCAGCACCGCCGTCGGTGGCGTGCCGGTCTGTCTGAAGCAGGCCACCCGCGACCCGGTGACCGGGGTGTCATTCCCCGCTGGGCGACAGACCGTGTCCGGCTCCACCGCGCTGGAGTTCCTGCGCCAACGACATGGTGCGGGCATGGTGCGTGGTGACTTCGACCGCATCGTCCGGCTGCAGGCGTTCCTGAAGTCGCTGGCGACCACGGTGCTCACCGCACCCGAACCGGCCCGCGAGCAGGCCCTGACCAACCTGCTGAGCACAGCGCGCGACTCCGTGCGCACCGATCCCGGGTGGAACCTGCTCGGCCTCGCAGGCCAGTTGCTCAAGCTTCGCGTCGACACGATGCGCTTGCTCACGGTGCCGGTCAGCGGCTCACCGGTGGGGACTGCCGGTGAATGGATGGAGGGACTCGACCCTGCGCAGGTGCGTTCGTTCGTCCAGGAGAACCTCGCATCCGGCCCCGCCACCGGCACTCCGCCCACTACCGGATCTGGCGAGCCTCCTGCCGACGTGCCGTGCGTCAACTGAGACCCGCGTGCTTCAGAAGGCGGCGATCGTAGCGGGTGCTCGTTCCGCGCGGCTGAGGGCGCGGAGTACTCCGGTCGGGCCGTGTCGGCGCACGGCGAGCCGGGAGAGCAGGTCGATCACCGTGTCGACGGCGCCCTGCGGCAGTTCCGGGGTCGCGACGCCCACGCTGACCGCGAGGTCGTCCGAGTGCACCGCGAGCTCCATCATCCTGGTGATCAGCATGTCGTCGAGCGGCAGCGACCACGGGCCCCAGAACGCGATCCGCACCGACCGGTCCTCGACCGAAGCCAGGCTGACGGCCAGTTCCCCGACCACCGCGTCGACCCGTGCCGCCAGCGCCTCGGGTCCCTCGGCCGCGACCTGCTCGCCGCCGTCCCGGATCCGGACGTTGATCTCGTCGTCGAGGGCGCCGTCGATCCAGGCCACCCGGCCGTAGTGCTCGAGCAGCGAGATGGTCGGCTCGCGCGGGACCGGCTCGGCCAGGATCTGCGGGATGGCCAGGATCTGGTAGGCCAGATGACCGGCGAGACCGGCGACGCTGAACTCCGGTAGCGCGCTCGGCTCGCGCCAGGCTCCGGCGACGGCGGGTTCGCGCAGCAGGTTCGCGGCCGAGCGGGCGGTGGACAGGAAGTCGTCTCTGGTGCCGGCCATCCCCGCACCCTCCTCACGAGTTTCGCCGGTGCGCCCCCCATGGACGCCCCGGGGCACAGGTTCCCACAACCGGGCGCGGCGATCGCCGTACGATCGCGGCACCCGCAATCCGGGTAGCCGAACCGTGCCAGGGAGATCCCCATGCTGAAGGCCTTCGCCGAACTGTCCACGCCACTGGTGGCCGACGCCTGTGTTCGCAACGGTGTGCCCTTGCGCGCCGCGCCGCCCGGTATCGGCGCGGTCGTCCCCGGGCACCGGATCGCGGGACGCGCGCTGCCGGTCCGGCACTACGGCAGCGTGGACGTGTTCCTGGAGGCGTTCGGCCAGGCCGGCCCGGGCGACGTGCTGGTGATCGACAACGGCGGACGGGTGGACGAAGCCTGTGTCGGCGATCTGGCTGTGCTGGAGGCGGAGGCGGCCGGGCTGACCGGGCTGGTGATCTGGGGGCTGCACCGGGACACCCCGGAGCTGGTGGAGATCGGGCTGCCGGTGTTCAGCTACGGCAGCTACCCGCCCGGCCCGGTGCGGCTGGACGAGCGGGAGCCCGAAGCGCTGACCACCGCCCGGTTCGGCCCGCAGCTGGTCAGCCGGGACGACCTCGTCTTCGGCGACGACGACGGCGTGCTGTTCGTGGC
Source organism: Amycolatopsis nigrescens CSC17Ta-90 (assembly GCF_000384315.1). Classification (GTDB taxonomy): domain Bacteria; phylum Actinomycetota; class Actinomycetes; order Mycobacteriales; family Pseudonocardiaceae; genus Amycolatopsis; species Amycolatopsis nigrescens. The sequence continues at coordinate 8,094,446 of NZ_ARVW01000001.1, forward strand.
CGCCGAGCACGCCGACGAGGTGCTGGCCACCGCGGACCAGATCTGGCGGACCGAACGCGAGCAGGCCCGGCTGATCCGGGAAGGCGAGACCCTGCGCCGGCAGACGGCCTTCGACGACTACCTGGCGCGCCGGGCCGCCGACCCGACCTACAGTTTCCGGCGGCATCTTCGCCGCATCGGCGGGGCCATCGAGGAATAGCGGATCTTCGGTGTGGGAGCCGGTTGTGGTGCCCGGCTCCCACACCGCTCAGGAGTAGGTGGCGGCCATTTTCTCCTGGTACCACCGTCCCGGGGTGGTCGCCGCGGTGAACTCGGCCGCGGTTTCGGTGCCGCTGAACTGAGATGGGGGCATGCGAGGCTTTTTGCGCATGCCCCCATCGATCGGGTGCGGGTGTCCCGCAAGATTCTGGGGGAGCGGCTCGATCAGCGCGTCCTGGTTGGGCAGGTAGAAGAACGGGATGGAAAGGCGCGAGTTGGTGTGCCCCTCCACCGGGTTCAGCACCTGGTGCACGGTCGAGACCCAGCGGCCGCCCGTCCAGAACGCCATCATGTCCCCGATGTTGATGACGAAACTGCCGGGCACGAAGGGAACGTCACGCCAGCCGTGGCCTTTCTGGCGAACCTGGAGTCCGCCGATGTCGTCCTGGTAGAGAATGGTCAGGTTGCCCCAGTCGCTGTGCGGGCCCTTGCGCAGCTGGCCCGGCAGCGGCGGCTTGAGCTGCGGGTAGTAGAAGTTGGCGACGATCGTCGAGATGTGCTCGTCCACCTTGTCGTCGAAGAAGTGCTCATCGAGCGCCAGCGCCAAGGCGAACAGTCGCATCAGTTCTTTCCCGAGATCTTCCATCGCGCGCAGGTATTCGAGCCAGGTTCCGGTGAACTCCTCCGGCTGGTCGGGCCAGACGTTTGCCCGCGTCCACGGCGCGGAGTCGTCGCCGAACTTCGCCCGGTGTTCCGCGCTGTGGTCGCCGAGCACGTTGGAGGTGAAGATCTCGCAGAGATCGGGTGGTGCGTCCAGGCCGATGCTCTTGGCAGCGCTGCCAGCGGAATAGCGCAACCCGCCGGTGCCCGGCCCGCCGACGACCTTGCTCTTCTCTTCTTCGGGAAGCTCGAAGAACTCTTTGGTGACCGCGTACATGCGGTCGATCAGTTCCTGCGCCACGCCGTGTCCGACGACGGCGAAGAACCCGGAGTTCTCGCAGGCGTGGCCGATGGCCGCCGCGACGGCGGCGCGGCCCGGTTCGGTGTTCGCCGTGGACAGGTCGATGACCGGAACGTATCCGTCCAGGACGGTGACGGGACGCTGCTTTTCCGATTCGTTGTTCATCGTGGCCTCCTTGGCACGAAACAAGTTGACGAGTGGATGACACCTAGCGGGAAATGCTGGGCAAAGGCGGTTCCTCTTCCGCCGGAACGGGATTCCGAGGTTCGGGCTTGCGCACGTTGATGAGCAGGCCGGTGACGACCGCGGTGCAGATCAGCACGAGCACCGCGATGGTCAGCGCCACCGAGAAGCCGTGCACGGTGCCCTCGGCGACCGCCCGCGGGGTGCGTTCGTGCCCGGCCAGGTACGTGGCGGCGACCGAGGCCGCGACGGTGTTCAGCAGCGCGGTGCCGAGTGCGCCGCCGAGTTGCTGGGAGGCGTTGAAGGCGGCCGAGGCGATGCCGGCGTCGGAAGGGTCGACCTCCGCGGTCGCCAGGCTGGTCGCGGGCGTCATCACGCAACCGAGTCCGACCCCGATCAGAATCTGCGCGGGGAGCAGGTAGAGCAGGAAGACGTTCGGGCTCTCCGCCGTCAGCCTGGTCAGGATCAGCATTCCGGCCGCCGCGGCGAGCAGCCCCGGCACCAGCAGCGTGCGGGGCGCCATCCGCGGCAGGAGGGTGCCCGCGATCAGGGTGGATCCGACGACGACCCCGGCGGCGGTCAGCAGGAACGCGGCGCCGGCCCGCACCGGCGAGTACCCCAGGACGGCCTGCAGGTAGTAGGTCATGAACAGGTAGAAGCCGAACATCGCGACCTGCGACAACCCGATCGAGAGCAACGCCCCGCCCCTGGTGCGGTGGGCGAGCACGCGCAGCGGCAGCAGCGGGTGGCGCACCCTGGACTCCAGCAGGACGAACAACCCCAGCAGGAGCAGGCCGCCGATCAGCATGCCCAGTACCAGCGGGTCACCCCAGCCGCGGCTCTCGGCTTCGTTGAACCCGTAGACCAGCGCCACCAACCCGCCGGCGCTGAGCAGCACCCCGGGCAGGTCCAGGCCCTTCGGCCCGCGATGGGCGTCGTCGCGCATCAACAGCGGACCGCCGAGCAGCGCGAGCGCAGCGATGGGCACGTTCACGTACAGGCACCACCGCCAGTCCACGTGTTCGGTGAGCAGCCCGCCGGCGACCATGCCCAGCGCGGATCCCCCGGCACCGACCGCGGCGAACACGCCGAACGCCTTACCGCGCTCGCGCGGTTCGGTGAACGTCATGGTCAGCAAGGACAGCGCGGCCGGGGCGAGAATCGCGGCGAAGACGCCTTGCAGCGCCCGCGCGGTGAACAGCATTCCGGCGCCGTCCGCCGCGCCGCCCAACACCGAAGCCGCCGCGAAACCGGCCAGGCCGACCAGGAAGCTGCGCCGGTGGCCGAGCAGGCTGCTGACCCGACCGCCCGGCAGCAGCAACCCGCCGAACGCCAGCGCGTAGGCGGTGATCACCCACTGCCGGTTCCCATCGGACAGGCCGAGTTCGGCCTGTATCGACGGCAACGCGATGTTCACGATGGTCGCGTCCAGCACCACCATCAGCTGCGCCATACCGATGACGGCCATCGCCCACCATCGGCTGCCGTTCTTCTGTCGTTCCATGACTCGACGGTCACCCTCTCGAACATTGATCTAGCTCTAGAACGTTGGTCTAGTATGCGATCAATGTACTAGGGTTCCAGGCATGAGTGAGGCCCGATCTGAGACGAAGGTCACCCGAGGCAGTGTCTGGCTCAGGCAGCCGCGGACCCCGCGTGACGAGTCACCCCTGACACGGGCCCGCATCGTCGAAGAGGCGGTCGCACTGCTGGACAGCGAAGGCATCGAGCGGTTGACCATGCGCCGTCTCGCGGAACGCCTCGGGCACGGCTCCACCACCCTGTACTGGCACGTCAACACCAAGGACGATGTGCTGGACCTCTGTCTCGACGCCATCTTCGGCGAGGTGCCGCTGCCGCCGGAGCACGGCGAACACTGGCGGGCCGACGTCAGCCTCGTGCTCACCGGCTGGCGTGCCACGATGCTGCGTCACCCGTGGTCGACGACCCTGGTCGGGCGCCCGATGATCGGCCCGAACATCTTGGCGCGGATGGAGTTCCTGCAGGCGACCCTGGTTCGCGCCGGGTTCGGCAAAGAGCACCTGGCCGCGGTGACCTGGGGTCTGTACAACCACGTGATGGGCTCCGCGGTGGCGCGGGCCGGCTGGCACATGCAGCCGGAGGAGCGGGCCGTCGCGCAGGAGCACCTGAACGCCCAAAGCGAGCGCTACCCGACGCTGGCCGCGCAGGGCTACATGCTCGACGACGACTGGGACGGCACCTTCACCCAGAGCCTGAACTACCTGCTCGACGGGATCGAAGCGAAGGGCGTCCCAGCCACGTCGTGAGCCCTGCTAGGCGGCACTGGTCAGGAACTCGAGTTCGGCCGCCTGCGCCGGAATGTAATGCCCGATGTCGGGCAGCAAACGCACCGTGGCGTGCGGTACGACGGCTTCGAGCCGCCGCTTGGTCTCCAAGGAGTCGACCATGATGTCCCACTGCCCGACGAACACCTGCATCGGCATGGTCAGCCGGCGCAGCTTGTCGTCGTCGAACACCGGAAGCTCGGCGGTGCGGTACCGGTAGTTCTTCGAAACGAGCAGTACCTCCGCCATGACCATGTCCACCTCGGCCGGTGCCATCGTGGACACCGCGGGGCCGAGCATCCCGGTGATCGTCTTGCGCCTGCCCCACTTGCCGAGCGGGCTCAGCAGGATCGATTTGAGCAGGAACCCCTTCTTCTGCCTGCCGACCCCGGTCGGGCAGGCCAGCGCCAGGCGCGCCACCCGGTCCGGCCGCCGGGTGGCGTAGTCAAGGGCCAGCCAGCCGCCGAGCGAGATTCCCATGATCGCCACCCGGTCCAGCTCGAGGAAGTCCAGCACGGCGTCCAGCCATACCGCGTACCTGTTGGACGCCATCGGCGGCCGGGACTGCGCGCTGAGACCGGGCTCGCCGATGATGTCCACGGCGTACACCCGGAAATGCGCCGCGAGCTCGGCGATTCTGCCCATCCACTGCGTCGAGTTCGACCCGGAGCCGTGGAACACCACCAGTGGGGGAGCCGTGACGGGGCCGCTGGCGATGACGAAGGTCTCGCCCTCGGGCGTCGGCACGCGTAGCCGCTCGTTGTCGACGGGCCAGTGCTCCAGCGCCTTCAGGTAGTGCTCCCGCAGTAGCTGGGCCCCGGCCACGGATCGATAGATCTCACTCATGTCGGATACCGTAACATACTTCAAACTACCCTATCGTGCATATTATCGAGGTAGTTTGAGGAATGTTGCCGAGAGGGCTGGAACGTAAATCGCCCGGTTCCGGCCCTTGACGGGGCCGGAACCGGGCGATGTCCTCGGGTTTCTCGTTACTGCGGCGAGGTCACCAGCGCAGGCCGTGACCGAACGGGAACAGCACCTTGGTGGGGTCGGCACCGGTCGGGACGTCCACCGGGAGCTTGCCGAGCGGCGAGAGCTTGCCGGTCAGCACCTTGGCCAGCGACGACATGCTCACGTCCCGCCAGTCGTAGGTGGCCACCCAGCTCGGCACGTCCGCGAAACCGGGATCGTACGGTTCCTGGATGGACACCGCGACCACCGGTTTCCCGGTCGCCAGCAGGCTGTTCACCAGGCTGGTCTGTCCAGCGCTGGTGCGCAGGCCGTTGGTCAGCACGACCACGGTGTCCGCGTTCTTCGCGGCGGCGACCGCCTCGCCGACCTTCGCCGCGGTCGGATTGGCGCCGGTGGGCAGCGCGGTACCGGACATCTTCTTGGCCAGCGAGGTCACCGGGTCGGCCGGGTAACCGGGGAACTCCGGGTAGTTCCAGCCGGCGACCAGCACCTTGCCCGGCTTCTTCAGCGGCAGCAGACCTGCGTCGTTGCGCAGCGCGGTGACGGTCTTGCCGGAGATCTGGGCGATCGCGTCGCGGTGCTCGCGGGTGCCGACGATCTTGCCCACCGCCCGCTCGTCGACCAGCGGCCTGGTCAGGATGCCGCGCTTGAACTTCAGCTTCAGGATGCGCAGCACGCTCTCGTCGATGCGCTGCTCGGAAAGCCTTCCGCTGCGCACCGCGTCCTGCACGCCCTTGACCGCCGCGCCGAAGTCCGGCGGCAGCAGCATCTGGTCCACGCCCGCCTCCAGCGCGAGCACCGGGACCTCGGCGTCGGGGAACAGCTTGCGGATCGCGTCCATGCGCAGCGCGTCGGTCACGATCACCCCGTCGTAGGCCAGTTCGTCGCGCAGCAGGCCGGTCATGATCGGCTTGGACAGGGTCGCCGGGTTACCGGAGGGGTCGAGGCTGGGCACCGAGATGTGCGCGGTCATGATCGAGTCCACCCCGGCGGCCATCGCGGCCTTGAACGGGGGCAGATCGATCTGCCGCCACTCGTCCGCCGTCCGGTTGATCACCGGCAGCCCGGTGTGGCTGTCCTCGGCCGCGTCCCCGTGACCCGGGAAGTGCTTGGCGGCGGCGGAAACCGTCTCGGTCCGTCGTCCGGCGTTCTGGTAGCCGTCCACCTCGGCGGTGACCAGGCTGCTCGCCAGTGCCGGGTCGGCGGAGAACGACCGGGAACCGATCACCGGGTTGAGCGGGTTGGAGTTGACGTCCGCCACCGGCGCGTAGTCCTGGTTGATGCCCATCGCGCGCAGTTCGCGGCTGTTGATCGCGGCGAGCTGCCTGGCGTCCTCGGTGCTGCGGCCGGCGCCTACCGCCATGCTGCTCGGATACTCGGTGGCCGGCGCGCTGATCCTGGTGGTCTGGCCACCTTCCTGGTCGATGGAGACGATCAGCGGGATGTGCGTGCCGGAGGACAACGCCGCGCGCTGCAGGCCGTTGGAGAACCGGGCCAGCTGGGCGGGGTCCTCCACGTTGTCGGCTTCGGAGTTGTTGAAGTAGATGACACCGCCGACCTGGTACCGCTGGACGACCTGGGCCGGCGTGTCGACCCCGTACATCTTCCGGTTGTCCGCGTTGACCTCGTTCGCCGACTTGCCGAAGACCGTGGCGACGAAGAGCTGCCCGATCTTCTGTTCCAAGGTCATGCCGCGCAGCGTCTGCGCGCCGAACGCGCTGGCCTGCGCCTCGACGCTCGGCGCCATGGCGCTCACCGCGCCCGCCGGGCCGGCGGCTGCGACTCCGGTGAAGGCGAGCAGGCCCGCGCACGACACGGTGAGTGCCTTGATCCTTCTGGAACGGATGCTGCTATGCCGGTTGGGCACGGCATCCCCCTCTCTGGTCGAGCAGCGCACGGGTTGACGCGCCGCAGAACGAACCGAGCAATCCTGGAAATGGTCTAGTCCAAATTGACCCCAACCGGGAAGCTACTGACCAAAGCGGGGACGGTCAATGACAGCTCTGCCGTTTGGCGTAGAGACGGCCGCCTCGCGCGCCCTGACGAAAAGCGGGGGCGAACCGGCGGCTGGTCAGGGCGTGGGGTCGAGGTACCGGCTCAGCACCGCGGCCTCCGCGCGAAGCCGCTCGGCGACGTCGTCGCGGCCGAGTTGTGCGTACTCCTCGGCGGCCACCGAGCGTTCCCGCACCTCGTTTTCGACGATCGAACGCAGATCGGCCTCGGTGAGGTGACGACGTTCCGCTTCCGCCGAGCCAAGGCCGACCGCCGCCCCCGCGACGTGTTCGTTCCCGGTGGTGGTGTCCAGCGACTGGTCGACGGGTACGGCTTCGGCGTTGTCGATCGCAGCCAAGGCGGAGCGGTGTGCGGTGATGGCGACGCGGTCGCGGGTTTTGAGAGCCGCTTTCAGGCCGTCACGCAGGCTGGCACGCATAGGCCGCATCGTATCGGGGTGCCGATCATGACGGCCAGCGCTTAACTGTCCGTTGTGGACAGGCCTACAACGCGGGTTCGGCGTCCGCCCATGGTTTTTCGGCTTCCAGCTGGGCGGCGAGTGCGAGCAGGGTCGGTTCGGCGCCGAGTGCGCCGACGAACTGGACACCCAGTGGCAGGCCGCCTGCGGTGCGGTGCAGCGGCACGGACATCGCCGGTCGGCCGGTGATGTTGGCGAGCTGGGTGAACGGGACCGGTGCGAGATTCGCCAGGATCTGGTTGTGCCACTGCTTGGTGTCGGTGAACAGTCCGGTCAGCCCGAGTCGCAGAAGCACCTCGCCCGCGTACCGCAGCAGGCGAGGAGTCTCCAGTTCGCCGATGCGCACCGGGGGCCCGGCGAGGGTCGGGGTGAGCAGCAGGTCGTATTTCGCGTGGAACGCCGCCAGCGCCCGGGTGTGGGTGTTCCAGCGTTCGTGCGCGGCGACGTAGTCCGCGGCGCGGACACCGTGTGCGGACGCGGCGAGCAGCCGGTTGTCCAGCTCGAACTCCTTCGCGGAGGCGCCGGTGACGCGCTGGATGTCCGCGATGGTGGCGGCGGCCGTGGCGGACCACATGGTCATGAAGTCCTTGGCGATCTGGGCTCCGTCGGTGCCGGGGTCGGCGAGTTCCACGTCGTGCCCGAGTTTGCCGAGCAGCGCGGCGGCGTCTTCGACCGCGACCACCGCCTCCTGGTCGACGGCGGTGCCGATCGGGGAGTGGGTGGTGAACCCGATTCGCAGCTTTCCGGGCTCCCGGCGGGCCAGCTCCGCGTAGGACGTGTCCGGGAGGCCGGGCAGGAACGGGCCGCCGGGATCGGGGTTTCCGGCCAGCACGTCGAGCATCGCCGCGGTGTCGCGGACGGTCCGGGAAACCACGCCCTCGGTGGCGGCGCCGTGCAGATACTCGGCGTGGTCCGGACCGCAGGGCACCACGCCGCGGCCTGGCTTGAGCCCGAACAACCCGCAGCAGGCCGCCGGGATCCGGATCGACCCGCCGCCGTCGCTGGCGCCCGCCACCGGAACGATCCCCGCGGCCACCGCCGCGGCCGAGCCGCCGGATGACCCGCCGGGGGTGTGGTCGGGGTTCCACGGGTTGCGGGTCGGCCCGGTCGCCGCGGACTCGGTGATGGCCTTCGTGCCGAACTCCGGGGTGGCGGTCTTGCCGAACACCACGAGGCCGGCGTCGAGCCAGCGCTGAACGACCACGCTGTGCCGGGCGGCGACGTGGCCGCGCATCGACCGGGAACCACTGCCGGTCGGCAGGCCCGCGTAATCCTGCATCAGGTCCTTGAGCAGGAACGGCACCCCCGCGAACGGTCCGGAAAGCTCGGTGGTGGCCCGTTTTCTGGCGATGTCGTACATCGGGCGGACGATCGCGTTCAGCCGTCCGTTGACCTGCTCGGCCCGCTCGATCGCCACGTCGAGCAGCTCCGCGGGGGAAACCTCACCCCGGGACACCAGCTCGGCCAGTGCGACCGCGTCGAACCGCCGGTACTCGCCGTACTCCATCGGATCACCGCCTGAAACTAGAGGTTGTAGTTCCAGGACTGTACGCACACGGGTCCGCTTCCTTGTCCGCCAACAAACCCATACTCATCGTTTTTGATGTATCGTTTCCGATGTGAAGGTCAGTGAGCTGTATCTGCTCGGCAAGCACCTGATGGAACTCGCCTCCCAGGGCATGCGCGACGACTCGGATCCGGAGGTGCCGGAAGTCGACCTGGTGCTCATCTCGGTGCTCGTCGAAGGACCGGGCATGTCGATCAGCGAGCTCACCGCGCGCAGCGGTTTCGCGCAGAGCCACGTGTCGGCGTCCGTCGCGAAGCTGCGCGAGCACGGTGCCGTGCGCACCGAGCCGGACCCGGCCGACCGCCGGCGCACCCTGGTGACCGCGGTCGACGGGCTGGTCGAGGCGGTCGCCCAGCGCCAGCAGCGCGACGCCGAACAGGTTCTCGCCGCGGCGCTCACCGAGCTCGACCTGGACGCGGAGCCGATCGCGGACCGCGCCGCACGGCTGAGCCGAGCCGCGGAGGAGCTCTACCGCCTGCTCACCGCCCGAGCACTCGGGGCGAGCGGGGGTCCCGGGCTGATGCCGCTGCACTCACTGGCCGAGAAGACGACTGGTAAGCCAAGGAAGGGAGAAAACAGATGACTGGGGTCGTGGACTATCCGTTCGCGGAGGAGGCGCCGATGCGGTGCCCGGCCGAATTCGCCCGGCGGCAGGAGGAGGAACCCGTCGGCCGCGTGCACCTCGCGACCGGCGAGGACGCCTGGCTCGTCACCCGCTATGCCGACATCCGCACGCTGCTGGCCGACTCGCGGTTCCGGCCGTGGATTCCCGGTATGCCCACGGACGGCTCCGGTGGCCTGCTCTTCACCATGAGCGGCCCCGAGCACGCGCGGCTCCGGCGCATCGCCGCCAAGGCGCTCACCCCTCGCCGGGTGGAGCTGCTGCGCCCGCGGGTGGAAGAACTCGCGGAGGAACTGGCCGCGAAGCTGATAGCGCAGGGCCCGCCGGTGGACGTGCTGGCCGGGTACGCGATCCCGTTGGCGCTCTCGGTGCTGGTCGAGCTCCTCGGCGTCCCGTCGACGGCTCTCGACGACCTGCAGACCTGGATCGACGGCGTCCTCGCCGTGTTCACCGCGCCGAGCTACGACGAAATGGCCGAGGCCGCCCAGAAACTGGGTGGCTATCTCGCGGAACTGGTCGAGACGAAGCGGCACGCGCCAGGGAACGACCTGCTGACCGGGTTGCTCCAGGCGCGTGACGACTCCGGCGACGCACTGAATCCGGAAGAGGTCACCCAGCTCGCCTTCGCGTTCCTGATGGCCGGATACGTCCCGCCCGCGAACGCACTCGCACTGGCCGTGCTGCGGCTGGCGGCCGACCCGGAACTGCCGCGCGATCCCGCTTCGGTGCCCGCGCTGGTCGAGGAACTCCTGCGCCAGGACCACGGCTCGGCCGCCGACCAGGGGCGGGTGGCGATCGAGGACGCCGACGTCGGCGGGGTGCCGATCCGCGCGGGCGAGTTCGTCCTCGCGCCCCTGCGAGCGGGCAATCACGACGCCCGGCGGTTCCCCGAGCCGGCGCTGGTCGATCTCGCTCGCGGGCAAGGACATCCCAGACATCTCACCTTCGGCCACGGACCGCACCACTGCCTGGGCGCGACGCTGGCCCGGCTGCAACTCCGGACCGGGGTCACCGCGCTGCTGGCGGCCGCTCCGCGGCTGCGCCTCGCGGTGCCGTTCGACGAACTCGAATGGCGGCGGATGTTCGTGACACTCCAAGGCCCGGTCGCGGTGCCGATCGACTGGTGACGAGGCATCAGGAACGGCGCACGGAGGTCGTGTCACTGGTCAACGGCCGTCCCTCCGCGGCCACCGGGACGACCTGCGGAACGACCGCTCCGTGTTCGTCGACCAGCACCGAATGCGGCTCACCCGCCGCGAAGGCGTGGCGCTCACCCCATTGGCGAAGGGTGACGATCACCGGGAACAGGTCCTTGCCCGCCGCGGTGAGCGCGTACACCCGGCGTTTGCCCGACGACGCGTCGACCTGGGCGATCAGGCCGTAAGCGGCGAGTTTGCGGAGCCGGTCGGCGAGGATGTTGCGGGCGATGCCCGTGCGCTGCTGGAAGTCGGTGAACGAGCGGGCGCCGTCCATCGCGTCCCGAATGATCAGCAGGCTCCAGCGGTCCCCGATCACGTCCACCGCCCGCGCGACCGGGCAGTTCGGGTCCGTCCACGCGAGGCCCTGCCCCGCCACGTCGTCGCCTGCCATCACACCTCCAATGAGTTGCGTAATGAAACCATTCTGACCTACTCTCCAAAGAGTTGCAATTTGAAACCAACTTGAGGAGCTGTGGTGGGTCGAGGAACGAGGCTGCTGCTGGCCGTGGTGTGCGGAGTGGCGGTCGCCAGCGTCTACGCCGGGCAGCCGGTACTGGGACCGATGGGGCACGACCTCGGCGTTCCCCGCGATTCGGTCGGCTGGTTCGTGGCCGTCGGCCAGCTCGGCTACCTCGCCGGGCTGGTGCTGCTGGTGCCGCTGGGCGACATGCTCGACCGCAGACGGCTGATCGCCGCGCACCTGGGGCTGGTGGCGGTCGGGCTGGCGGTCACCGCGGCCGCACCGGTCGCCTGGGTGGCGTTCAGCGGCCTCGCCGTCGCGGGCGTGTTCGCGGTGGTGGTGCAGACCGCGGTCGCCTACGCGGCCTCGATCTCCCCACCGGATGAGCGCGGACGCAACCTCGGCGTCGTCACCTCCGGTGTGGTGGTCGGCATCCTCGGCGCCCGGATCGTCACCGGAAGCCTGGCGGATCTGTGGGGCTGGCGCAGCAGCTACCTCGCACTGGCGGTCCTCGCCGCCGTCCTCTGCGTGCTCAGCCTCGTCGCGCTGCCGGCGGAAGTCCGTGCCGGCACCGAACGGTACGGGCAGGTCATTCGGTCCCTGGGCGGGCTGTTCACCCAGCCGACGTTCCTGAGCCGCGGGCTGATCGCCTTCTTCCTCTTCGCCTCCTTCGGCACCCTCTGGAGCGGCATGGCGCTGCCCCTGGCCGGCGAGCCGTGGCACCTGAACGAAGCGCAGATCGGGTTGTTCGGCATCGCCGGGCTCGCCGGCGCTCTGGGCGCCGCCCGATCCGGTCGCTGGGGCGACGCCGGGCACGCCGGCCGGGTCACCGGCATCGCGCTCGCCCTCCTGCTCGGCTCCTGGCTCGCGATCGGACAACTCGGCTGGTCGCTGCCGCTGCTGATCCTCGGCGTGATCGTGCTCGACTTCGCCGTCCAGGCCGTGCACGTCAGCAACCAGCACATCCTCACCACCGCCTACGCCGAGCGCACCAGCAGCACGATCGGCGGGTACATGGTCTTCTACTCCCTCGGCTCCGCGCTCGGAGCCACCGCGACCACCGCGCTGTTCGACGCCGCGGGCTGGACGGGCCCCAGCATCCTCGGCGCGGCACTCGCACTCTGCGCGCTCGCCACCTGGGCGCTCACCGCCCGCACGACCAGCCGCCGCAGGCAGCAGGCGCACCGCACCACCGAGAGCGTCGGACCGTAATGTGGCGCGCATGGCCGTGGCCCAACTGGGATTGATCTCGCTCGACTGTGCCGATCCGCCCGTGCTGGCGACGTTCTGGGCCGAGCTGCTCGGTGGCGAGATCGTGTACCGCACGGACGAGGTGGCCATCGTGAGGACCGCACGAGGGGTGCTGGCCGCCGCGCGGGTGCCCGGCTACCAGCCGCCGTCCTGGCCGGACGGCCCCACGCCCAAGCACCAGCATCTCGATCTGGTCGTGGACGATCTGGACGTGGGGGAGGCGGAGGCATTGCGGCTCGGCGCCCGCCGAGCGGACGAGCAACCTGGCCCGGATCGCTGGCGAGTCCTGCTGGACCCCGCCGGCCACCCCTTCTGCCTCACCGCGCATATTCCGTTGTGGCCCTTGGGTTCTCAAGCTCACCAGGCGGTATGAACTTCCCCTTCTGCGACGGTGCGTGTCCACGCCGCTGTCACGTTCGCAATCGCTGAGGGTTCATTCCGATGACCCTGGCGATTGGTGTGAGGCAATGGACGAGAACGACTGGCTGGCCGAACGTTTCGAGCGGCACCGCCCCCGGCTGCGAGCAGTGGCCTACCGGATGCTCGGTTCGCTGACCGAGGCGGACGACGCCGTGCAGGATGCGTGGCTGCGGCTGAGCCGGTCCGATCCGGAGCAGATCGACAACCTCGGCGGATGGTTGACCACCGTCGTCGCCAGGGAATGCCTGCACCTGTTGCGCTCCCGCCGGCGCCGCCGGGAGGAACCGTTCGCCACGCATCCGCCGGACCCGGTCGTGGTGCCGGACGGGGATCTCGACCCGGAGCAGGAGGCGTTGCTGGCCGACTCGGTGGGTCTGGCCCTGCTGATCGTGCTCGACCGGCTCGCGCCGGCCGAGCGGTTGGCGTTCGTGCTGCACGACATGTTCGAGCTGCCCTTCGCCGAGATCGCCGGCATCGTGGGTCGCACACCGATCGCGGCACGGCAGCTCGCCAGCCGGGCCCGGCGCCGGGTGAACGGCGCCGACCTCCCCTCTCCCGATCCGGACGTGGCGCGCCAGCGGAAGGTGGTCAACGCCTTCTACGCGGCTGCGCGGACCGGCGACATCGACGCACTGGTCGGGGTTCTCGACCCCGACGTGGTTCTGCGCACCGACTTCGGCACCGCCCGGCCTGCTGTCGTCGTGCACGGCGCACGGGCGGTCGCCGAACAGGCCCGCGCGCCGCGTGGCGGTGCCCTGCGGTCCGCTCTGGTCAACGGCACCGTCGGTGCGGTGATCACCCGCGACGGGCGGCCGTTCTCCGTTATGGCCTTCACCGTTGCAGGCCAGCGAATCGTCCGGATCGACGTGGTCCAGGACCCTGACCGCGTCCGCCGCCTCGCGTCGAGTGTGCTCGGTCAGTGACCGGGCCGGCCCCGATGGCGCGTCGCGCACCGGGGCCGGCCCACGGCGTCACCAGTACTTGACGCTCGGCCGTACCTCGACCGCGCCGCCAAGGCGCGCCTGCGGCACGCGGGCGGCGAGTGCGATCGCGGCGTCCAGGTTCTCGGCCTCTACCACCGCGAACCCACCGACCGCACTCGTGGCGTCGAGGAAGGGGCCGTCGGCGGTCACCGCCGCGCCGTTCTCCACGCGAACGGTCGTGGCGTTCTCCGGCAAGCCCATGGGCGGCGCACCCGTGAAGTTCTCCGTTGCGTTGAGTCCGGCCCAGTCGGCGTAGACCGCCTTCTTTTCCTCCAGGGTGAGCGATTCGGCCGCCGGCGTACCCGGCAGCGGGAAGGAGCCGTGGTGGATGATCAGCACGTACTGCATCGTTGTCCTCCTCATGTGGTTGCGAATGCCTCGCAGCTACATGAGCCCGGTCCCCGCACAGATGTGACCTCAGGGGCTCGTCAGTTCGGGCGCTGGCTCGCGCTCAGCCAGCCAATGCTGAAGCACGCGACGGAACAGTTCCGGATCTTCCGCGCTCCATTCGTGATGCATCCTGGGGACTGACCGCGCGACCGCCTTCGGTGCCCGGGAGGTCACCTCGGTCAGCGCCCGGTGCACCGTCTTGGACTCTCGCTCGCCCGCCAGCATCAGCATCGGCGTCTGGGTACGCCGCAGGCCCTCAAGGTCCACGGCCGGCACGCCGCCGTACACCTGGGGCAGTATCGCTCGTCGCACCGACACGCGGTCGATCCCCATGCCGGTCTCGACGAACGTATCGACCGAGTCTTCGGGCAACCGGAACACGCGCGCCATCACCCGCCAGTACGACGGTGAACCCCACAACCGGATCTGCGCGAGCCCCAGTACTCTCGTCGTCGTGCCCACGCCTTGGAGCGGCGCGCCGGTGAGCATCGCGCTCCTGGCGAGATCGGGATGGCGTGCCACGAGAACTGTGCCGACCACGGCGCCGAGGGAAAGGCCGACGAGGTGCGCACGTCCCCCATGTGCGCGTGCACGGATGACCGCCGCCACCGAGTCCGCCACTTCGGCGATGGTGGTCCAGGGTTCGGCGTTAGATGTGCCGTAACCGGGAAGGTCGGGGATCAGGCTGTGCTGATCGGGCAGCGATGCGGCCAGGTCGTGCCACATCCACCCCGCGACATTGCCGCCGTGCAGGAAGAGGACGGTCTCGTCGGCGTCCGGATGTTCCTCGTGCACGTACATCACAGCGCCTCCTCGAGTTCGTCGAGCCAGCTGAGCTCGACCTCGAGGTGCACGATGCCGTTGCGCAACGTCATCGCCCGCAGTCGCTCGGGATACGTCGTCCTAGGCGCTTCAAGCTCTCGGAGCTCGTCGAGCCGTTTCCCGATCAACGCCCGGCGCTCCTCGACGAGCCTTTGTACGACCCGCGGATCCTCTGCCCGGCCGGCGAAGTAGATACGCGCCAAGAACGCCTCGCGCGGCAACTCGACGGGTGCTGGGGAGCGCAGCCACGAGTCCAGTTCGGCAGAGCCCGCCTCGGTCAGCCGGTACTCATGCCGGTCCGGGCGCGACCGTTGGGCAATGATGTGCTCGTCCAGCAGGCCCTCGGCCTGCAGGCTGCCGAGGGTGCGGTAGATCTGCGACCGATCAGCCGCCCAGAAATGCCGGGCCGTGTTGTCGAAGGTCTTCTTGAGGTCGTATCCGGTCATCGGCTTCAGGTCGAGAAGCCCGAGGATGGCATACCTGAGGGACATATCACATAGTCTACAGCACACCTATGCCGGCGTCGTACCTCACGCCAGGAGGGTGCCCGGGGTCGGCTGATACGGCTGAAAGAAGTCGTTGGTGCTCGCCCCGGCCAGGGTGAGCACCAACGTCGGCACCGCCACACCGTCGATTTGCTCGCGGATGATGTCGGCGTGCCCCGCGTGCCGGGCGCACTCCTCGATCAGGTGCACCAGGAAGTAGCGAGCGTGAATCGGCCGGGCGTCGAAGATCCCGTGCCACGGCGCGGGAGGCGCCATGGTGTCGCCGGCCGGATCGGTCGCAGCGACCGCGGTCAGCAGCTGAGCCCGCACCTGGTCGAAGTCCTCGATGGTCCCGGCCACCGTCTCGTCATCGCGCACGACGAAGCTGTCGGTGAACGCGGTGTACGCCGCCCCATCGACCGGCTGCTCGGTGACTTCGGTTCTCAACCGCTCCAGCGCTCCTCGCAGCACGTAGGCCGCGTGTTTGATGATGCCCCCGACCGACAGTGCACTCCGGCACGGCGTCTCGCGCGCCTGCTCCTCGGTCAGCCCGAACGCGGCGGCACGGATGGCCGTGAGCTGCTCGTCGATGTAGTTGACCAGGCCGGTGACCTCGTCGTGCTGGGCGGGTGCGTACATGTTCGACCTCCAGGCTGCGTGGTGGTGTGGAGACGATTCTGCCGACCATAACGGTCAGGTCCTGTCCGCTACCGGACCATTCGGCGGCTACAGGTCCAGCGCGTCGGCGGCGTTGTCGTCCCAGCGGTCGACCCGGCGGATGTACTCGTAGAGGGCGCGGCTGCCCCGGACCCAGCGCCCCTGGTCGGCGATGGCGACGTCGTCGGCGCCGGCGCGGCGGGCTTCGGTGGCGAAGCCGGAGCGGAGCGAGTGCCCGGTCACCGGGTAGTCCAGGTTCGCGCGGGTGCCGCAGCGGGTCAGGATCTGGTTCACGCCGGTGGTGGTCAGGCCCTGTTCGGACAGGTTGCCGTGCCGGTCGATCCGGCGGAACGCGGGCCCGGAACCGATGCCGGCGGTCTCGATCCACGCCTGCCAGGCACGGACGGGGTCGGTGTCCGGGCTGCTTCGGCGGGGGACCGCCATGTCGCCGGCGCTCTTCCCGTGCCGCACGGAGACCTCCAGGCCGCGCTGATCGGTCCGGGTGACGTCGGTGACCAGCAGGTTCGCCAGGTCGGAACACCTTGCCGCGATGGGAAAGCCGATCAGCAGCATGGCACGATCGCGCAGCCCGGCAAGGGTGTCCGGGCAGGCTCGTGACATGGCGCGCAGGTCGGCGAGCGTGACCATGGTGGCCTTGCCCCGGCCGCGGGTGGTGCCGGCTTGGGCCAGGCGCGCCCGATAGCCGTTGAGCGCCTGCCAGGCGGCGCGGCTGGTGTCCGGGTCCACGTGCACCTGGTGCTGCCGAAGTCCGGCGATGGCACCGGTGAGACGACGTTCGATGGTCGCCGGCGCGGCGGGGCCTGCCCGCTCCGGCACCGCTGGGTCGACACGTTCCCCTTGGCGGAGCACCCGGCCGCGTTCCAGCCAGACCACGAATCCGGTGAGGGCACCGGCGGTGCCGGAGAGCAGGGGAATGCCGAGATCGGCGGTGTAGTCCTGCCAGACCTTCCAGTCCTGGGCGTAGGCCTTGAGCGTGTTCGCCGGGCGCTGCGTGGACACGTACTGCGCGGCGGCGCGGTCGAGGTGGGCCAGCCGGTCCTCCGGCGTCAGCCCGTCGAGGTCCGGTAGCTCGCCGGTGCGGCGTTCCGGCCACTGCTGATGCATGTCCGATTCGCACCCTTTCTCGCTATGGATATGGCACATTATCACAACTTAACCCGGTCTACTCTTCATCACATCGCGAATTAGATCTGGATATTTTTCTAAATAATTGGTGATGCTAGGCTGGTGACTATGGAAACCCGCGCTGGAAGTGGATCTGAGGACCTTCAGGAACGTGAGTCGGCCAAGGGATCACCCCAGGCGGAAAATCGACCTGACGAAACGGGTGACGAAACTCGGCGGGTGTGCGGATACCGCCGCTGCGC
The DNA here is from genome assembly GCF_000384315.1 of Amycolatopsis nigrescens CSC17Ta-90. Lineage (GTDB taxonomy): Bacteria > Actinomycetota > Actinomycetes > Mycobacteriales > Pseudonocardiaceae > Amycolatopsis > Amycolatopsis nigrescens. Next base: position 8,111,783 of record NZ_ARVW01000001.1, read on the forward strand.
CGCCGTGCTGCCGCTGGTCACGGGCCGTGGCAACCGGGCCAGGTTCTGCCAGGACGGCAAAACCTGGGGGACGCGCAACCTGTCCTGCCGGGAGGCGGAGGCCGCGATGGTCGACGTGGACTCCTTGCGCGACGACTCCACCGCGCTGGACGGCACTGCGGTGGCCGCGCTCGGCGAACAGGTCGATCGAGCGCTAGCGCCGGCCGAGGCGTTGCTCCAGGCGTTGACCGAGGCCCGGGGTCAGCTCGATGCCACCGTGGCGGACGCACTCGCGGACCGGGAGGCCGCGCGTGCTGAGGCCGCCGATCAGCAGCGGCTCCGAGGCGTCGCCGAAGCCCGCGCCGCCGATGCGGCGGATGAAGCCGCCGAAGCCGCGAAGGTCGCGGAGTCGGCCGTCCGCGACCGGTCGGCCGCGGAACGCCAACGCGATACCGAGCATCGGGCGCGAATCGAAGCCGAGCAGGCCCAGCAACGCGCCGATGGCCGCGCGGCCGCGATGCAGGACGAACGCGATCGGGCTCGAGGCCAGGCCGAGGCCGTGCTCACCAGGGTCGCCGAGCTGGACCGCTCGCTGGCTGCCACGACCGCTGAACTCGCCGCCTTGCACAGCACACTCGGCGAAGAGCAGACCCGGACCACCGCCGCCGTGCAGCGAGCGCAGGCCGCCGAAGACAAACTGGCCACCGATCTGGCCGCACAGGCCGAGACGCAGCGCGCGCAGGTCGAGCAGCTCGAAACTCGGCATGCCAAGGAGCTGGACCGTGCTCGAGCGGACTTCGAGCGGGTCCGGGACCGGCTGGAAGCCGACCTGGCGGCCGGCCGCCGGAGTCAGGAGGAGTCGCTGGCCGGCCTGCACACCACGATCAACACCCTCAACCGCGAGCTCGGCGCCGCACAGCATTCCCGGGAACAGGCTGCGGCACAAGCGAAAGCGGCCGACAACGAGCGCACTCGGCTGGTCGAGGCGGTTCGTGGCTCGCTGGACGTCAAGGACCTGCCCGAGGACGTGCGCGCGCTGCTCTGACGACTACCTGGTCCCGAGCACCTCGGCGATGAAGGTCGCCTTGGCCTCCGTGTAGGCCTCGCGGTCCTGTGCGTGCTGTTCGGCCAGCTGCCGTTTGAGCCGTTCGTATCGCCGTGCCGTAGCCGGGTCGCGGCGCAACGCGTCCCGAAAGGCGAGTTGCCGGGCCCAGCGCGGATGGCCGTCGGTGATCAGGTGCAGGTGCCCGACGCGGCGGTGGCCGGTGGGATCCGGTTTGACGAAGAAACGCCGCCACGGCCGCAGATCCAGCTTTGGCGACAGGTAGTGCCAGCCCTCGCAAGCGAGGATCTCAGCGGCCCCGGCCACGGCGGCGTCCAGTTCGGTCACCAACCCCATCAGGTCGATCACCGGTTTCGCTGCAAGTCCCGGAACCGATGTCGAGCCGACGTGCTCGACATCGGCCACCAGCCAGGACCCCAGCAACTCGGTCAGCCGTGCACACTCGGCCCGCCCCAACTCTCGCCAGCCGGGGTCGTACCGAACGATGGCCACCTCCTCGTGCGCCCACGCGGGTACCGGGTCGTTCATGCGAACGACGCTACGCCCGCGATTCGGCGCGTCACCAATCCTTCAGTAGCGCTGGACTCGTCGTGCTCCTCGCCCGGTGGCCCAGGACTCGACGACGAGATGGTCGGCGGGGTCGCCGAGGTAGGTGACCGCGGCCTCGGTGATGTCCAGGACGAAGTAACCGGATCCGGGTTCAGCGTCTTCGCCGGGCGGCTCGACTTCGACGGCCTGCCCGGCGAGTTTGGCGTCACCCAGCAACTCGGTGGATTCGGACGGCTTGATCGTCGGCGAGTGGATCGCGACGCGCGGATCACGCCGAACGTCGCGCAGCTTCAGCGATCCGCCCATCATCCCGAAGGTCACGTTGCCGGTGGTGAAGTTGAGCTCGATCGCGCTGATCCGGGGCGCCCCGTCCTGACGTAGCGTCGCGATGGTCTTGTTGATGCCGGTTTCGAAACAGCGCTGGATTCGCTGTGCCAGTTCTGGTGCATCCCGCTCGATCTCGTTCCATCGGCTCATGGCCCCAGCACACCACCTGCCACCGACAGAAACCAGCTCGATGAGTTCTGCCGCTCGAAGCAGTCTTACCTTCGAGACCCCGATGTGAAAGGAATGAGCAGCGTGACTGGTAAGGACAGTCGGCTTCGATGGGGACGGTCCGACCTGGATGTTCCACCAGCCCGAAGGCGAGCTTCCGGCCGGGCAGAACCGCCTGATGCTCGACCTCGGTGGTGAGGCCGACTGGTCCGAGCAGGCGGATCGCGTCGAGGCGCTGGGTGCGCAGCGAGTCAGCGACAACGAACAGGGCGGCATCAGGTGGGTGGTGTTCCGTGATCCGGAGGGCAACACGTTCCGGATCTTCGCCCCGCGGCCCGAGTAAGCACGACTTCTGAAGGGAATAGCACTGATGCACATTGGACCTGTTGTTGCCGTGACCGACCTTGACCGGGCACGCGAGTTCTACGAAGGCAAGCTCGGTCTGACCGGTGCGGAAACGCCGGGCGGCTGGCTCGTCCGCGGTAGCGATGGCACGGTGATCTACCTGCTCGCGGGAGTCGCGGACGCGGGATCGGCGAGTTGGCCGGTGGCCAGCTTCCGGGTCACGGATGTCCGGACCTCGGTACGGTCCCTTCGGTCGCGCGGAGTCGAGTTCCTCGGTCGTGACGAGTTGCCGTTCACACTCGATGACGATGGCATTTCGTCGGACACCTCGGGGCTGCAGGTGGCGTGGATGCGCGACCCCGACGGGTCGGTGCTCACGATCTTCAGCCACACCGGCCAGTAGGGGCTCTGGTGTGCGGTCAGGACTGGTCCAGTGCCCGTTCGATCGCGCGGCGGGCCCGGCCCGCGGCCGTGTGGTCGTGTTGGAGTTGCATGGCCGCGTTCAGCGCCAGCCCAGCGGCGACGATCTCGAACAGCGCCTGGTCGATGTCGAACCCGGCGGGCAGCTCGCCGTTCTCCACCGCCGCGGCCAGGTCTGCCCGCAGCCGTTCCCGCCAGCGCGACCACACCTCGGCCACCGCGTCGCGGACCCGGCCGGGGCGGCCGTCGTACTCGGTGAGCGCCGCGGTCATCAGGCAGCCGCCGGGCAGCAGTGGCGTTTCCAGGTAGCCCACGGAGTTGGCGCACACCGCGCGCAGCCGCCGCAGACCAGGCGGCTCAGCCAGCGCGGGCCCGACCACCCGGTGCCAGAAGTCCACGAACGCCTTGTCCAGCGTGGAGATCTGCAACGTCTCCTTGGTGCCGAAGTGCTTGTGCACCCCGGACTTGCTCATCTCCAGCTCCTCGGCGAGCCGGCCGATGGTGATGCCGTCCAGCCCTTCCTCGGAGGCGATCTCGGCGGCACGGTCGAGGATCCGGCCCCTGGTGGCCTGCGCTTCGGCCGCTGAGCGTCGTGGTGACATGTGACGAGGATAGCGTACGGCCGTTCTCTATTGCTTTAACGAACGGTCGTACGCTAATTTCGCGGCAACCACCGAGGCGAAGGAGTGCGAGATGCGGGTGCGAAGACTGGGCTGGGCAGGACTGGAGATCGAGGCGGGCGGCACGCGACTGGTGATCGACTACGTGCGGGACCTCTCACCGCTGTTCACGGGGTGGAAACCCGGAGAGAGGCTGGCGGCGCCGAGCGGGACGGTCACCGCCGCACTGGTCACCCACCTGCACCGGGACCACACCGACGCGGCCGCGCTCGCCGACGTGCTGACGCCGGGGGCACCGGTGCTCCGACCAGCGCCCGGCCACGGCGACGACGTGGACAACGTGACGACACTGCCGGCCGAGCGCGAACTGGCCCTGCACCGGCTGGCCGCCGAGGTCGTGGACACCTGGTCCACCCGGGAGGTCGGGCCGTTCCGGGTCACCGCGGTTCCCTCCGTCGACGGGCTGGGCGACCCGCAGCTGAACTGGGTGGTGCAGGCCGACGGCCAGCGGGTCTTCCACGGCGGCGACACGATGTTCCACGGCTACTGGTGGCTCATCGCGCGCCGGTTCGGCCCGTTCGACGCGGTGTTCCTGCCCGCCAACGGCGCGGTGGTCGACGCGCCGCACCTCCAGCCGCCGAGCCCGCTACCCGCCGCGATGGACCCGAGGCAGGCCGCCGCGGCCGCGGAGATCCTCGACGCCCGATACGCCGTGCCGATGCACTACGAGGCGGAGCAGCCGGACAAGATCGCGGGCTACGTCGAGGTCTCCGACCCGGAGAAAGAGTTCCGCACGTACGCCGGACGGCGGGCACACGTACTGGCCGTCGGAGCATGGCTGGATCTCGCCACCTGACCGGAAACTCCGCCGTGCCAACGGGTTCAGGCAGCAACCGCGGCGACAAGGCCGCCGTCGATGATCAGGTCCTGGCCATTGATGTAGGACGCTTCGCTGGAAGCCAGGAAGGCGACCGCGTCGGCGACCTCCTCGGGGACGCCGACGCGACCGGCGGCCACTTCGGCGACGACGGCGGTCTGTGCCTCGGCGGAGATGTTGTCGTGGAACATCGGGGTCTCGATGTAGCCGGGACTCACCGAGTTGACCCGGATTCCCCTCGGTCCCAGTTCGGCTGCGAGGGTGTGCGCCAGGTTGTGCACCGCCGCCTTGGTCGCGGCGTACAGGGAAGCACCGGGCAGGCCGCGGTGCAGGGTCCACGACGCGTTGAGCACGATCGCCGCGTGCTCGGACAGCAGCGGGACGGTCTTCTGGATGGTGAAGAACACGCCCTTGAAGTTGATGTCCACGATGCGGTCGAACTCGGCCTCGGCGATGTCTGCATGGGGCTGGAACGCGGCGACGCCAGCGTTGGCGAAGACCACGTCCAGCCGCCCGTGCCGGTTCCGGATCGCGGCCGTCAGCGCGTCGAGATCGTCCAGGTTCGCGACGTCGCCGCGGATCGCGAGGACGCGATCATCGCCGCCCAGCTCTTCGACCGCGGCGTCCAGCCGGGTCTTGTCCCGCCCGGTGATGACCACCTGCGCGCCCTCGGCCAGCAGCCTGCGCGCGGTGGCCAGTCCCATTCCGCTCGTGCCGCCGGTGACGAGTGCGATCTTGTCTTCGAAGCGGATCATGTTTCGTGTCATGCGCTCAGCGTTTCAACCGGCGGGAGGCACGAACAGGGCGCGCGTATCCGGGGAGTGGCAGCACCACCTTCAGGCCGTGCCGGACCTCGGGTTGTACAGCTCCAGGTACCAGTTCGGGTGGTCGACCACCGCCAGGGTCGTGGTGTCGAAGAACAGGTCACCGGTCTCGGGGTGGTGCACCGCCTTCACCGCCTGGGCGGGAACGCCCACGTCGTGGCGTGTCCACAGTTCGGCGAACTCCGGGCTCACCGCGCTGAGGTCGCCGACGACCCTGGCGAACTCCGGGTCGTCGGGGGAATGCGCCGCATCGGCCCGGAAGGCGGCGACCACCGCGGGCGCGATCGATTCCCAGTGGACGTGCGCTTCGCGGTACCGGGCATTGGTGAAGAACGTGATCAGGCAGTTGTGGTCGGTGTCGCGGTAGCCGAACACCTCGCGCGCCGCGTCGTTGACCGCGAGCAGGTTCCAGTAGCGGTCCCGCAGCACCGCGGGCCGCGGCGACCAGGCGGCGAGCAGCTGCCGGAGTTCGGGGGAGACCTCGGTACCGCGCGACCCACCGGCTCGTGGCGGGTTGAGACCGGCCAGCAGGTAGAGGTGCGCCCGCTCGGGCTCGGTCAGGTGCAGTGCGCGGGCGATCGCGTCGAGCACCTCGCCTGAGACGTTGATGTCGCGGCCCTGCTCGAGCCAGGTGTACCAGTCCACCCCGACACCGGCCAGCACCGCGACCTCTTCACGTCGCAGGCCCGGCGTCCGGCGCCTGCCTCCCGCCGCCATCCCGACGTCACCGGGGGTGAGCCGTGCCCGGCGGGTGCGCAGGAAGTCGCGGAGTTGCTCACGGCGATGCAGCGTCACCGCGGCCGAGTCGCTGGTCATAGCCCACGGTAACAACGCCCGGCCTAGCCGGTTTGGCCGTGCAGCAGCAGCGCCAGGCCGAGGCAGCCGAGCGCGGCGGTCGGGGTGACCGCGCGGACGAGGTTCCAGCGGACCCAGCGCGCCTCGAACCGCGTGCGCACCTGCGCCAACTCGGCGGCACCGCTGGCCGCGTCCGCCTCGGCCAGCAGGTTGTTCAGCGGCACGTTCACCGCGCCGGTGGTGACCAGCATCGACGCGGACAGCACGAACGCGGCGACCAGCCAGGGCAGCGCGGCCCGGTCGTCGGCGGGGAGGTACAGCGCCACGGCCAGTGCGGCGAACAGCGGAGCACCACCGAAGCCGATGGCGAACCAGCCGTTCAGGATCGCCACGTTGATCCGCTGCATCACGGTGACGAAGGTCCGGTCGTCCACCCGCCGCAGCGCCGGCATCACCGAGCAGGCGTAGGCGTAGAAGAGGCCGGCTATCAGCCCGGTGGTGATCGTCGCGGCGAGCAGTACGACGGTGCGCAGCAGCTCCATCTCGTTCTCCTAGGTCTTGGTGCGATGCGCTAAGTCAAGCCGCCGCCGCTGAGACGCGCCATGGCTGAGTGGCTCTGAGCCATGTTTCAGCGTCTACGCTGGCCGCCATGGACGCACTCGCCGGACTGCTGGACGGGCCGCGGGCCAGGGGAGCGTTCCTGCTCCGGTCGCTGCTGAGCCCTCCGTGGTCGCTGCGGATCGAGGACCACGCCCCGCTGACACTGGTGGCGGCCGTGCGCGGCGAAGCCTGGGTATTGCCCGACAACGGGGATCCGGTGCGGATGTGCCCCGGCGACGTCGCGATCGTGCGTGGACCGGATCCGTACACCGTCGCCGACGCCCCGGAAACGCCGCCGCAGGCGGTGATCCACCCCGGCGGGCGTTGCAGTGCCCCGGACGGCGAGCCGCTGGCCGGGCTGACCGATCTCGGCGTGCGCACCTGGGGCCGCCCCGGCGGTTCGACGGTGCTGCTCACCGGCACCTACCAGCTGGAGGGCGAGATCAGCCGGCGGCTGCTCGCCGCCCTGCCCACGCTGCTGGTGCTGCCGGAGTCCGCATGGGACTGCCCGCTCATCCCGTTGCTCGGCGACGAGATCGTCAAGGACGAGCCCGGCCAGGAGGCCGTCCTGGACCGGCTGCTCGACCTGCTGCTGATCGCCGTGCTGCGCGCGTGGTTCGCCCGCCCGGACGTGCGGGCCCCGGCCTGGTACCGGGCGCACAGCGACCCGGTGGTGGGCCGGGCATTGCGCATGCTGCACAACAACCCGGAACGCCCGTGGACCGTGGCCGCACTCGCTTCGGACGCCGGGGTTTCCAGGGCAGCGCTGGCCCGCCGGTTCACCGGACTGGTCGGTGAGCCGCCGATGGGCTACCTCACCTCGTGGCGCCTCGCGCTGGCCGCCGATCTGCTGCGGCAGCCGGGCGCCACGGTCGGCGCGGTGGCCAGGAAAGTCGGTTACGGCAGCGCGTTCGCGCTCAGCACCGCCTTCAAACGCGAACGCGGCATCAGCCCGCAGCAGCACCGCGCCGGCGCCGTTGCGGCCGGCTGAACGAACAAGCAGGAGTGCACTGTGGACACACCGCCGTACGCCAGGATCGTCACCGAGATCCGGCACCGCATCGCGACCGGCGAGTTGCGCGCGGGGGACCGGGTGCCGTCCACCCGGCAGCTCATCCAGGACTGGGGCGTGGCCATGGCCACCGCGACCAAGGCGCTCAGCACCCTGCGCCAGGAGGGGCTGGTCCGCGCCGTCCGAGGAGTCGGCACGGTGGTGGCCGACCCCTCGGAACGCCCGGTTCCGGCGCGGGAACCTCGGGCCGGAGACCTGGAGCTGAACCGCGAACGCGTCGTGCTGGCCGCGGTGGCGGTCGCCGACACCGAGGGGTTGCCGGCGTTGTCCATGCGCCGGGTCGCCACCGAACTCGACGTCGCCACCATGTCCCTGTACCGCCACGTGCGGAACAAGGACGAGCTGGTGCTCCTGATGGCCGACGCCGTGCTGCGCGAGAACGCGCTCCCCGCCGAACCGCCGCCGCAGTGGCGGGCCGGGCTGGAGATCACCTTGCGCGCGCAGTGGGCGACCTACCGCAGTCACCCGTGGCTGGCGCAGGTCCTGTCCGTCACCAGGCCGCAGGTGCTGCCCGCGCTGCTCGCGCACACCGAATGGACGCTGCGGGTGCTGCACGGGCATGGTCTGGATCAAGGCACCATGCTGTACGCGCACATCACCGCGTTCAGCTACGTGCGGGGGATCGCGGTGAACCTGGCTCCCGAGGCGGAAGCCGAGCAGGACACCGGCATGACCTACGACGAGTGGATGAGCGCCGAGGGGGAGCCGGCACTGGCCGCGCTGGTCGGGCCTGGCTCCTTCCCGGTCTTCCAGGAGATCGCCGCCGGCGGCGAGTTCGACCTCGACCTGGACCGGCTCTTCGAGTTCGGCCTCACCCGGCTGCTCGACGGCTTCGCCGCACTGCTGGAACCGGCCTGAGCCACTAGCCGGACCGAGCGGACGCGGCGATCCGGACGCGGTCGCTTTCCTTGGCGGAAAGGAACAACGCCACTTCCCGCCCCTCCTCGGCGACGGCGGCGCGATCGGCCCGGGAGAAGCGGCGCAGCGGGTGCACGGTCACGGTGCCCGCGTCGACGGTCCAACTCGCGGCGACCCGGCCGTCGACCAGGACCACGCGCTCGCCGGCGACCGAAAGGCCCCGATGCGCGTCATCGATGATCCGGCCGCGGTCGTGGTAGCCGAGGATCGCGTTGTCGAACGCCGGCAGGAACCGCACCGGCGCTGGGGTGTCCGGGTCGGGCCGCGGCGCGTCAGGAAGGTCCAGCAGTTCCCGGCCGCGCTCGTCGCGAAAGGCGACCAGTTCCTGTCGGACCGCGGACACCGCCGCCGGCAGCCCGGCGAGGCCGCTCCAGGCACGCAGATCGGCTGTGGCGGCGGGACCGAACGCGGCCAGATAACGCCGGACCAGCTGTTCGCCGACCGGATCGGCGCTCTCCGGGACCGGCGGGTCGATCTCGCGCCCCAGCCAGGAGGAGACCGGCAGGTAGCGCACTCCCGCCTTCGTGCGCCACAACCCGCGCGGCGGCAGCTGCACCACCGGGATGAGGGCGGCGATCAGCATTTCGCCCAGCGGCCGTGGCCCCGGCTCCGGCCAGCGCTCGGCCACCGCCCGCGCCAGCTCGGTCATCGAGCGCGGTTCGCCGTCGGCCAGCACCGCCCGGCCCGCCGCGGCGAGCTCGTCGAGATCCACTCCGTCGAGGTCGCCGCGGTAGACGCCGAGCACCCGCTGGCGCAGCATGGCGTCGTGACGAGCCCGCCAGGCCAGGAGGTCGTCGGCGGCGAGCAGGTGCACGGTGCGGCGCATCAGGTGGGTCCGCACCACGCTCCGCCGGACCAGCAGATCGTCCAGCACCGCCGGGTCGAACGCGCGCAGCCGGGACCAGAGCCCGATGAACGGCTCCTGCGGTTCCTGCGCCTGCAGGCCGCACAGGTGCGCGACGGCGTCGAGCACCGGCACGTCGGCGCGATCGAGCAGCAACTGCCGGGCGAGCGTCGCGCGGTTGAGCGCACTGGCGCCGAGCACGGTCATCGGGGTCAAGCCCTTCCCTTCGGTCCTGGCTGGCCGGTCAGCTGGATTTCTGCCCGTCGATCGTCTCGCGCAGGATGTCGGCGTGCCCGGCGTGCTGCGCGGTCTCGGCGATGACGTGCGTCAGCACCCGGCGCACGCTGCGCACCGCTCCCGGCTCGTTCCAGGGCGCCTCCGGCAACGGGTGCGTCGCCGACAGATCGGGGACGGACGCGATGATCTCCTCGCTCCGGGCGGCGACCTGCTCGTAACGCGCGAGGATCCCGGCCGCGGTCTCGCCGGGCAGCAGCTGGAAGTCGGTCTGGTGGTCGATGGCCCACTGCGGGTACTCGCGTGCGGTTCCGTCCGCGAGATCCGCCCAGGTGACGCCTTCGGGCAGGTCGTAGCGCATCGCGGACGGGCCCTCGACCACGAAACGCAGCCATTGTTCCTCCATGGATGCGACGTGCTTGATCAGGCCGCCCAGGCACAGCGCGCTGACCGTCGGACGTTCGCCGAGCTGCTCGTCGGTGAGCCCGCGGACAGTGCTGGTGAGGGCGGATCGCGCCGTCGCGAGAGCGGCGAGCAGTTCGCCCCGCTCGGCGTCAAGGGTGGTCATGGAGTTCGGGCCCTTCGGGTTGTTGTCGTCTGGCACGAGACAACAGTCGCAGGGGTAGCGGCCAGGGTGTGGCCGCTACTCAAGGCAATATGGGGAGTATGCCGAAGACTTCAGCGCGCCTGCTGTCGTTGCTCTCGCTGCTTCAGGCGCGCCGGGACTGGCCGGGCGCCCTGCTGGCCGAGCGGCTGGACATCAGCCCGCGCACCGTGCGCCGCGACGTCGACCGCCTGCGCGAACTCGGCTATCCCATCCTGGCCATCAAGGGCCCCGACGGCGGATACCGGCTCGACGCCGGCACCGAACTGCCCCCGTTGCTGTTCGACGACGAGCAGGCCGTGGCGCTGGCCGTCGCACTCCGGATCGCCAGCACCAGCGGCAGCGCCACTGGTGCTGGCATCGGGGAAGCCGCGGCGCGTGCGCTGAACACCGTCCGGCAGGTGATGCCCGCCCGGCTGCGGCACCGGATCGACACCGTCGGGGTCACCGCCGTCGAGCGGCCGACGACCCGGCCGGACCCGCAGGTCGACAGCGGTGTGTTCATGGCGCTCAGCTCTGCCGTGCACGCCGGCGAGGTGCTGCGGTTCGACTACGAGAACGGCGGGCAGGCCCCGCGGCGGGTGCAGCCCCATCACCTCGTCACCTGGGGAGGCCGCTGGTATCTCGTCGCCTGGGACCTCGATCGCGAGGACTGGCGCACCTTCCGCGCCGACCGGATCACCCCGCGCACCCCAACCGGGCCCCGCTTCACCCCGCGCGAACTGCCCGGGGGAGATGTGGCTACCTTCGTGGCGGCCAGGTTCCGGGGCACCGAAGACTCGGGAGACTGGCCCTGCCGCGGCGAGGTGATCCTCGACCTGCCCGCCGCCGAAGTGTCCCGCTACACCCGCGACGGCGTCGTCGAAGAACTCGGCCCGAGCCGGTGCCGCCTCGTCCTGGGCTCGTGGTCGTGGCCTGGCTTGGCCGCCACGATCGGCAGATTCGATGCCGACATCGAGGTCGTCGGCCCGGCCGAGCTCAACGACGCCTTCGCACGCTTAGCCCGCCGCTACGCCAACGCGGCGGGCCGGTGATTTCCGGAGCTAGAGCCCGCCGACCTTCACCGGGAACCGCTGGATCGTCACGATCGTGGTGTCCGGGTCTTCCGGGAGTACCAGCTCGACTGGGTTCTGCAGCTTGTAGAGGTCGCCCCTGGGAGGGAACTGGGTGAGTTTGCCGACGAGCTGCGCGGGATCCTTGGTGGTCAGTACGAGCGGCTCGTAGATCCGGGCGTAGGTGTCCGGCTGGTCGATCGTCATGGTGAAGGTGAGCACGCTGACGTGCTCGTAGCGGAGCGGGAATCGCTGCGTCAGCCTCAGCAGGCTTTGCGGGTCGACGTCGACGTCGTCCTGCTCGAGGGTGATCGTGCCGCCGTCCTGGCGGGCACCGTCGCCGATGTCGGGCATTTCCGCAGTCATCCGGAAACCGACCGTCCTCAGCCGGACGGAGTTCTCCGGATCATCGGGGTTCACGTCGACTCGGTGCTTGATGCCGCCCTTGAAGTCGACGCTCATCAGCGCGGTCCGGATCTTCAGCGGCACGTTGATCGCCAGCATGCTGCAGGGGATCTCGGCGCCGATCGGGGGCAGGCCCGACTGGTGGGTGGCCCGTGCCGTCGAGGTGCCGAGCAGGCCCAGCGCCGCCGCGCCGCCCGTGGCGGCCACGCCGGTGAGGAATCTCCGGCGCCCCACGCCACCGGCCGAGCTGTCACTGAAGGTCGACATTTCCTTGTCCTCCTTGGGTTTCCGGGTGTTCCGCGGTACGAAACTAGCCAGCGGAACCAGCACCGGGCAGAGGACGGGAGCAGGTCAAACCGGACGTGTCGGTGGGCGTGACACCGAGCCACCGCACGCCACCGGTTGAAGGACGGACTTCCTTCAACCGGTGGCTCAGACGGGTACTGCCGCGCGACCTCCTCGCACCCCGTGATCAGCCGGCGGCGCCGAACCACCTGGGCAACCGGTCGAGCAGATCCTGCTGATCTTCACCGACCCACGCCACGTGGCCGTCCGGCCGCAGCAGCACCGCGGGCGCGTCCAGTTCCTCGCTGACGTCGACGACGTGGTCCACCCGGTCCGCCCAGCCCGCCACCGAGAGCCGGCCGGTCTGGTCGAGCAGCAGCCCGTGGCCGCCGTGCATCAGCTCGTAGAGCCGCCCCCGCTTCAGCCGCACGTCCCGCAGTCGGCGGCCAAGCAGCTCGTGTCCCTCGCCGAAGTCGTAACGGATCCCGGTCGCGGTGATCTTCTCGGTCAGGTACCGGTTCACGTCCTCGAAGTCCATCAGCTCCGAGATCAGCCGGCGCACTGCCTGTGGGCCCGGCTCGGTGGACATCAGCTCCATCTGCGCGCGGGTGTTGTTCAGTACGTCGGCGGCCACCGGGTGGCGTTCGGTGTGGTAGCTGTCCAGCAGCTCTTCCGGTGCCCACCCGCCGATCTCGGCGGCCAGTTTCCAGCCGAGGTTGAACGCGTCCTGGACACCGAGGTTGAGGCCCTGCCCGCCGACCGGCGGGTGGATGTGCGCCGCGTCGCCGGCCAGCAGCACCCGGCCGACCCGGTAGCGCTCGGCCTGCCGGGTGGCGTCGCCGAAGCGGGAGAGCCAGCGCGGGGAGTGCACGCCGAAATCGGTGCCGGCGAACTCCCGCAGTTGTTGCTTGACCTCTTCGAGGGTCGGCGGAACCGAGCGGTCCTCGGCCACCCCTGCTGCGGGGACGAGGACCCGGTACACACCGCCGTCGCCAAGGGGCATAAGGCCGAACCGTTTCTGGGTCTTGCGGACTTCGGCCATCGCCGCGTTCATCGTCTCCTGTGACGCGGTCAGCTCCATCTCACCCAGCAGCGTCTCGGCCCTGCTGGGCTCGCCGGGGAAGCCGATGCCGAGCAGCTTGCGCACCGCGCTGCGGCCGCCGTCGCAGCCGACGAAGTAACGCGAGCGCAGCCGCTCCCCGCCCCCGCTGGCCAGTTCGACGTCCACCCCCTCCTCGTCCTGACTCAGCCCGACCACTTCGCAGCCGCGCCGGATCTCGGCACCGAGCTCGGTGGCGTGCTCGGTCAGCAGGCGGTCGGTGGCGGGCTGCTCGATGCTGAGGACATACGGGTAGGAAGTGTCCAGCCCCTCCGGCACGGGCTTGCTGATGCCGGCGAAGTAACCGCCCAGCGGGTGCGGCCGGCCGAGCGCGAGGAACCGGTCGAGCAGGCCGCGCTGATCCATCACCTCCACGCTGCGCGCGTGCAGGCCGCGCGAGCGGACGACCGGAGTCGGCTCCGTTTCCTTCTCCAGCACGAGCACGTGCACGCCGTGCAGCCGCAATTCACCGGCCAGCATCATCCCGGTCGGCCCGCCGCCCGCCACGATCACATCGATCATGAAACCCCCTCGTTCAACTTCGCTTCGGCGGGAGATTCTGCGGCATGCCCGGGGTCTTGCGGCAAGACCCCTGGTGCGCTATACGTTGAGAGTGGCGGGGAGTGCACGACTCCTTGCCCTTGTTTTTGTCCGGTGTGGACAGACAGCTCAGCGGCTCACAGGGTGATCTGGTACAGGATGAACCCCCGGTTCACCGCCACCTTGTCGTAGAGCCGGCGCGCGGTCGCGTTGGTCTCGTGGGTCGACCAGTAAACGCGGCTGCACTCCCTGGCGCGCGCCCATTCGGTGACCGCGGCGATCAGCGCCCTCGCCACGCCATGGCCGCGGGCTTCCGGTGCGGTGAACAGATCCTGCAGGTAGCACACGTCCGGCGCGGTGGTGCTGGCGTGCACGAGGAAATGCGTGATGCCGACCAGCTTCCCGTCGAGCTTCGCACCGAAAGCGTGCATCCGGCTGTCGTCCTGGAACGCGGTCCAGGCCCGCTCGAACAGCTCCGGCGCGAGCGTGCGCTCGTAGAACGTGTTGTAGCCGGTGAACAGAACTTCCCAGTCGGCGCGGTCTGCCGGAGCGAGCTTGTCGATGGTGATCATGTTTCATTCAAGCAGCCCGGCAATAAAGTGCTCAGTTGGTGAGCACTTTGCGGCGAATGATGCTGGTCATCCACTCCACGACGAAAGGACCCGGAGATGTTGCGAGGATTCGCCACCATCAGCCTGTTCGCGGACGACCTGGCAGCGGCGAAGGACTGGTACGCCGAACTGCTGGGCATCGAGCCCTATTTCGTCCGCCCCACCGTCGGCGAGCCGGCGTACATCGAGTTCCGCTTCGGTGACTACCAGCACGAACTGGGCCTGATCGACCGGCGCTACGCCCCGCACGGCGGCACGGAAGGTCCGGCGGGCGCGGTCGTGTTCTGGCACGTGGACGATGTGACGGCGGCACTCGAAAAGCTGCTCTCGATGGGCGCGAAAGAGCACGACCCGCGCACCGAGCGCGAAGCGGGCTTCGTCACCGCTTCGGTCGTCGACCCCTTCGGGAACATCCTCGGCGTCATGTACAACCCGCACTACCTGGACATCTTGAGCTCGACCGGCCGGGGATGACCGCGACAGCCTGGGGTAAAGTCGCCGCCGGCAAGGAACCTACCGAGGAGGTGAGACCCATTACCGCTAGCTCAGGTCGGGTGCTCTCCTCCCGCAGTCACGTCGTTTCGGAGTAGGTGATCGGGGAGCGCCCATCGGTATCCCGAAAGGCGCACTCATGTCAGTTTCCTCGCAGTCCCGCATCGTCAGCCGGCTTCGTGCCGCCGGTTGTGTTTTCGCCGAGGACGAAGCGCGGTTGCTCATCGACGCGGCAAGCACGCAGGCCGATCTCGCGGCCATGGTGGAGCAGCGAGTCGTCGGCCTGCCGCTCGAACAGGTCCTCGGCTGGGCGGAGTTCTGCGGTCTGCGGATAGCCGTCGAACCCGGGGTGTTCGTGCCACGCCGCCGCACCGAGTTCCTCGTCCACCAGGCCGCCGCCCTCGCCGGACGTGGGGCCGTGATACTCGACCTGTGCTGCGGCACGGGTGCCGTGGCCACCGCGCTAGGTGCGATCGTGACAGGCGCCGAGCTGCACGCCGCCGATCTCGAACCCGCCGCGGTGGCGTGCGCCCGCCGCAACCTGACCGCCGCCGGGGGACAGGTGTACGAAGGCGACCTCTACGCCCCGTTGCCGGCCGAGCTGCACGGACGCGTCGACGTCCTGGCTGTCAACGCCCCATACGTGCCCACCGACGCGATCGGGCTGATGCCGCCGGAGGCGCGGCTGCACGAACCACAGGTGGCGCTCGACGGTGGCACCGACGGGCTCGACATCCAGCGGCGGGTGGCCGCCGCGGCAACGCGATGGCTGGCGCCGGGCGGCCACCTGCTGATCGAGACCAGCGAACGGCAGGCCCCGCTCACCGCCGAAGCGTTCACCCGCAACGGACTCACCGCACGGGTGGCCAGTTCCGCCGAACTGGACGCGACCGTCGTCATCGGCGCCGTCGAAACTCGCTAGGAGAACGCGTCCAGTCCGGTGAGCTCGCTGGACAGCGCCCAGAGCCGGGCCGCCTCAGCAGCATCAGTGGCCCATGGCTTGACTCCGCCGACGAGCATGTCGTCGGTCGAGGCGGGCTCGGCGAGGTCGCAGTCCTGGCAATATGCGCCGCCATGGTTTTCGAGCAGTGGGGAAGTGGCCGCCCAAACGGCGGTCGCCGCGCCCTGCGCCGGCGTTTTGAACCCGGCCGCCGGCTCGCCGTCCTGGCCGATCCAGCCCTGGGCGACCTGCTCGTGGTGGGGGATATGCCGTTGCAGGGGAGTGAGGATGCTGCCTGGATGCACGGCGAACGCGTGCAGCCCGGCGTCCGCGCCGAGTGCGTCGAGGTGCACGGCGAACAGGGCGTTGGCGGTCTTCGACTGGGCGTAGGCCAGCCAGCGGTCGTAGCCGCGCCGGAACTGGAGATCGTCCCAGCGGATGCCGGCGAGGAAATGCCCGGACGAGGCCACCGACACCACTCGCGCCCCGTCCAACGCCGGACGCAACCGGTTGACCAGTGCGAAGTGGCCGAGGTGGTTGGTCGCGAAGTGCGCCTCCCAGCCCGGCCCGACCCGGGTTTCCGGACAGGCCATGATCCCCGCGCCATTGATGACGATGTCGAGCGTGCGGCCGGTGTCCAGGAAGCGGTCGGCGAACACCCGGACGCTCTCCAGGTCCGCCAGGTCGAGTTCGCCCACCTCCGTCCCCGGCATGCCGCGCAGGGCATCTTCAGCCGCGGCGGGCCTGCGCGCGGGCACGATCACGCGCGCTCCGGCAAGGGCGAGTGCGCGGGTGGTCTCCAGGCCGAGACCGGAGTAGCCGCCGGTGACCAGCGCGGTGCACGCGGAGAGATCGACCCCGGCGAGCACGTCACCCGCCGTGCTCTGCGCGCCGAACCCGCTACCGATCTTGTGTTGCTCAGCTGTCATGCCCGCGACGCTAGGACCTAGAGTGCAAGCTAGGTCAAGCTTGTACGGTCGAAGACATGAGCAAGGGCGACCTGTCCATCGGGAACGTCGCGGAAGCGACCGGCCTCAGCGTGCACGCGCTGCGGTTCTTCGAACGCGAAGGCCTGTTCCTGCGCCCGATACCCCGCTCCAGCGGCGGGCAGCGGATCTACCAGACGGCGGACGTGGACTGGCTGGTCCTGTGCAACCGGTTCCGTGAATCGGGCATGTCCATCGCCACCATGCGGCGGTTCGCGGAACTCGTCCGCTCTGGTCCCGGCAACGAGCCGGAACGCCTTGCCCTGCTTCAAGAACACGAGCGCGTCGTCCGGGCCAGGATCGCCGAGCTGAACGCGAACCTGGCCGTCATCCAGGACAAGGTCGCCATCTACGAGAAGCACGTGAACGAGGGGACCGCGGCTGGCCTCTGGTCACCGACAGCCTCTAGCTGATGCCAGGATGGGAGCATGTCTCCCGTCGACTACGACACCTTCGCCGAAGCGTATACAGCTGAAAACGAAGCTGGCCTCATCAACGGCTACTACGCGCGGCCCGCGATCTTGGACCTGGCGGGGGAGGTGGCCGGTCGGCGGATTCTCGATGCCGGCTGTGGCTCCGGAGCTTTGTTCGCGGAACTACGCGATCGGGGCGCCGTTGTGGCCGGCTTCGACTCCAGCGCCAAGATGGTGGAGCTGGCGCGGCGGCGGCTCGGTGACGCGGCCCTGCAGGTCGCCGATGTGGGCAGCCCGCTGCCGTTTCGAGGCGGCGCGTTCGACGACGTCATCGCCGCACTGGTGCTGCACTACCTGGAGGACTGGACCGCACCGCTGGCCGAGTTGCGGCGCGTGCTGAGGCCCGGCGGCCGGCTGATCATGTCCGTCAACCACCCCACCGTCTTCAAGCTGGTCAATCCCGAAGCTGACTATTTCGCGACCTGCAAGTGGTCCGCGAAGCACACCTTCAGCGGCCAGAACGCCGTGCTCACGTACTGGCATCGGCCGTTGCACGCGATGACCGACGCCTTCACCGCAGCCGGCTTCCGGACGGCCGTCATCAGCGAACCGCCTCCAGCACCCGGCGCGCACGAGCGGTTCCCCGACGAGCTCGCGGACAAGCCGGCCTTCCTGTGCTTTCTGTTCTTCGTCCTGGAAGCCGTATAGCGAGGGGAGCCCCGATCGGGTGGTCGAGAAGCACTACTTAACATAATGTACATTATCGGCGCAGAACAAAGGGGGGTGGAGGAGACGCACGTGCCCAAGTTGGAGATGCTGTGGGAAGCGCACGACCCGCAGGTCGCGCTCGCCGAAAGGTTCGGCTTCCGGGACGCCGTATCGGCCGGTCGCTGGGTCACGACGACCGTTCACGAGCACTGGGGCATCCACATCGACTCCTGCGAGCGGATCGTGCTCAGTGGCCGCAACGCGTTGGCCTGGGTCACGGCCTCTTCCAGCCAACTGCTCGCGAAGTGGTCAGTCGTCCCAGAGCGGTTCGCACGCCTGTCGCAGATCGCTCGACTCACGCAGTGGCTCGACGGGAAAAAGCTGCCGGTGTCCTCGCCCGTTCAGTCAGCCACCGGCCAACCTCAGGTGGAGGTTGGCAAGGCTTCGATGTGCCTCCAGCGTGTTGTCCATGGCGATCTCCTCGACGTTGACGACGACGATCAAGTACGAGCCGCCGGCGCGACGCTGGCCCAGCTTCATCAAGCGCTCGAGGGATATCCGGACGCCGATCAGGTAGTCCCGCACCAGGCGCAGCCGTTGGCGGCCCGTGTCACCGACTGGATCGACTCCGCCGGCGATCATGTCCCGAAGGCGGCTCGCGACGCCCTGGAGCGGCTCGTCGCTGGCGCGCCGGCTGACAGGCTGCCCACGCAGCTCCTCCACGGTGACTTCCGCTCGTCGAACGTCCTGTGCACCGGCGCCGAGATCGCCGCGGTGATCGACTTCGAGGAGGTCAGGGTCGACCACCGCATCGACGAGGTCGCTCGATCGGCCGTCCTGCTCGGGACCCGGTTTCGCAACTGGGGGCCCGTGTCTGCAGAGGTCCGCGCAACATTCCTGTCCGGCTACGAGTCGGTACTGCAGCTGACGCCGGTCGAGAAGGGCTGGTGGGACATCCTCGTGCTCTGGTACACCCTGGCATTCGTGCCGCCTGGCGACGACCCAACGGGGTGGGGCTCATCAGCGCTGAGCCACCTCGAGGAACTCGCCTTGGACGCGTGAACTCAGGCACCGACGTAGGTCGCGAGGTGCTCGCCGGTGAGGGTGGAACGGGCGGTGACGAGCTCGGCGGGCGTGCCCTCGAAGACGATCCGGCCGCCGTCGTGGCCGGCGCCGGGACCGAGGTCGATGATCCAGTCGGCATGCGCCATGACCGCCTGGTGGTGCTCGATGACGACGACCGACTTGCCGGCTTCGACGAGCCGGTCCAGCAGGCCCAGCAGGTGCTCCACGTCGGCAAGGTGCAGACCCGTGGTCGGCTCGTCGAGCACGAAGACCCCACCCTTGTCCCCCATGTGCGTCGCCAGCTTGAGCCGCTGGCGCTCGCCACCGGAAAGAGTGGTGAGCGGCTGCCCGAGCCGGAGGTAGCCCAGTCCCACCTGATCCATCCGCTCGACGATCCGGTGCGCGGCCGGAGTGGCCGCTTCGCCGGCGCCGAAGAACTCCTCGGCCTCGGCCACCGACATCGCGAGCACCTCGCTGATGTCCTTGCCGCCGAAGGTGTAGTCGAGCACGTCCGCCTGGAACCGCTTCCCCTCGCACTCTTCGCAGGTGGTAGCGACGCCGGCCATCATCCCCAGGTCGGTGTAGATGACCCCGGCACCGTTGCAGGTGGGACAAGCGCCCTCGGAGTTGGCGCTGAACAGCGCCGGTTTCACGCCGTTGACCTTGGCGAACGCCTTGCGGATCGGGTCGAGCAGTCCGGTGTAGGTCGCCGGGTTGCTGCGCCGGGAGCCGCGGATGGGCGTCTGGTCCACCGACACCACGCCCGTCGGGGCGGGGATGGAACCGTGGATCAGCGAGCTCTTGCCCGACCCGGCGACGCCGGTTACGACGCAGAGCACGCCGAGCGGGATGTCCACGTCGACGTCCTGCAGGTTGTGCGCGTTCGCTCCCCTGATCTCCAGGGTCCCGGTCGGCTTGCGCACCTCGTCCTTGAGGCTCGCCCGGTCGTCGAAATGGCGGCCGGTGACGGTCTCGCTGGCCCGCAGCCCCTCGACGGTGCCCTCGAAGCAGACGGTGCCGCCCGCCGTGCCGGCGCCGGGACCGAGGTCGACCACGTGGTCGGCGATCGCGATCGTCTCCGGCTTGTGCTCCACCACGAGCACGGTGTTCCCCTTGTCCCGCAGGCGAAGCAGCAGGTTGTTCATCCGCTGGATGTCGTGCGGGTGCAGGCCGATGGTGGGCTCGTCGAAGACGTAGGTGACGTCGGTGAGCGACGAGCCGAGATGGCGGATCATCTTGACGCGCTGCGCCTCGCCGCCGGACAGCGTGCCCGCCGGCCGGTCCAGCGACAGATAGCCCAGCCCGATCTCCACGAACGAGTCGAGGGTGTGCCGCAGCGAACCGAGCAGCGGCGCCACCGAAGAGTCCTTGAGGCCGCTGACCCACGCGGCCAGATCGCTGATCTGCATCGCGCAGGCCTCGGCGATGTTCTTCCCCTTGATCTTCGACGACCTGGCCCCCTCGTTGAGCCGGGTGCCGTCGCAGTCGGGGCAGGTGGTGAAGGTGACCACTCGTTCCACGAAGGCGCGGATATGCGGCTGCATCGCGTCGACGTCCTTGGCCAGGAACGATTTCTGGATCTGCGGGATCAACCCCAGGTAGGTCAGGTTGACGCCCTCGATCTTGAGCTTGGTCGCCTCCTTGTGGAGCAGGTCGTGCAGTTCCTTCTTGGTGAACTTGCGGATCGGCTTGTCCGGGTCGAAGAAGCCGCAGCCTCGGAAGATGCGGCCGTACCAGCCCTCCATGCTGTAGCCGGGGATCGTCAGCGCGCCCTCGTTGAGCGACTTGCTGTCGTCGTAGAGCTGGGTCAGGTCGATGTCGTTGATCGAGCCCCGGCCCTCGCAGCGCGGGCACATGCCGCCGGTGATGCTGAAGCTGCGCCGTTCCTTGACGGTCTTGCCGGCCCGTTCGAGCTTGACCGCGCCCGCGCCGCTGATCGAGGCGACGTTGAAGGAGAACGCCTGCGGTGAGCCGATGTGCGGCTTCCCGAGCCGGCTGAACAGGATGCGCAGCATCGCGTTGGCGTCGGTGGCGGTGCCGACCGTGGAGCGGGGGTCGGCACCGATCCGCTGCTGATCGACGATGATCGCGGTGGTCAGCCCGTCCAGCACGTCGACTTCGGGCCGTGCCAGCGTCGGCATGAAGCCCTGCAGGAAGGCGCTGTAGGTCTCGTTGATCATCCGCTGCGACTCGGCGGCGATCGTGCTGAACACCAGCGAGCTCTTGCCCGAGCCCGAAACACCGGTGAACACCGTCAGCCGGCGCTTCGGGATCTCGACGTGGACGTCCTTGAGGTTGTTCTCGCGGGCGCCGTACACGCGGATCAGGTCATGGCTGTCCGCGGCATGCGGTGCGGGCGACCGCGTGTTCTTCCTCGTGGCCGTGCTCATCGTGTCTCCATCTGCTGTCTACTCGGGCGGGCCGTCGGCAGGGGTCAGTACGCCCCGAGGCGGATCAGGTTTCCGGCGGGATCGCGGAAGGCGCAGTCGCGAATGCCGTACGGCTGATCGGTCGGTTCCTGGACGACCTCGGCGCCGCTGGCCTGCAGTCGGTCGAAGGTGGCGTCGACGTCCTTGGTGGCCAGGTTGATGCTGCTGAAGGTGCCCTTGGCCATCATCTCGGTGACGACCTTGCGTTCGTCGTCGTTGAGCCCGGGGGTCGCTTCCGGCGGGTACAGCACGATGGACGTGTCGGGCTGGTCCTTGGGGCCGACCGTGATCCAGTGCATCCCGTTGTAGCCGACGTCGTTGCGGACCTCGAAGCCGAGGGTGTCGCGGTAGAACGCGATCGCGGCGTCCGGGTCGTCCTGCGGGAGGTAGCTCGCGTGAATGTTGATGTCCATGGCGACGACATTATGTCCGGCTCGCGGCCCGCGCTTCTCGATTCCTGATCGGTCTGGTCACCTGTTTCGCGACGCACGGCGGCATCCCCTCGGTCGCCTGCGCCTCCTGCTGCCGGTAGGTGCTGGGCGGCATTCCGACCAGCTCGGTGAACCGGGTGCTGAAGGTGCCCAGTGACGAACAGCCGACCGCGAAGCAGACCTCGGTGACGCTCAGATCGCCACGGCGCAGCAGCGCCATCGCGCGCTCGATGCGCCGCGTCATCAGATAGGCGTAGGGCGACTCACCGTAGGCACGCCGGAACTCGCGGCTGAGGTGCCCGGCCGACATGTGCGCGCTGCGGGCAAGCGCCTCGACGTCCAGCGGCTGCGCGTACTCCCGGTCGATCCGGTCGCGAACGCGGCGCAGCCGAGCGAGGTCGCTCAGCTGCTGCGCCGGGTCGGGTCTGCTGGTCACATGCGAGATCGTGCCACATCAGACGGTGGGTGGAGCAGGATGGCCGGGGACTCTCCCCCGGTTGAGGATTCCCCGAACACGGCAGTAATTCGTCACCGTGACGTTTCGGGGTGACCTTGCCTGTCACTGGTTCAGCGGAGCCGCTCGAGTTCTCTCGCCGTCGCGGCCACTTCGCCGGCGAGCTTGCGCAGCTCTTCCACTTCCGCGCCGTCGTCGGCCGCGGTGACCACGTCCTCCGCCGCACAGCGCAGCTGGAACAGCCGATCCTGCAGCGCGGCGATCTCAGTGTTGGACAACACAACGGAATCTTCGGGCAGCCCGCTGCGTTGTACCGCGGTTCGCCGTTCGTACGCGCGCTGCCGGCAGGACTGCCCGCAATAGCGTCGCCGTCGCCCCACATTCCCGCTCTCCGGCAGGCGTCGGCCACACCAGCCGCAGTGCGTGGGCGCGATGTCGGTGCGCAGGGCGACCAATTCGTCACGTGACACTTTGGTCTGCTGGGCCGCTTCGCTCACGGACACGACCCTAACCGGCTACCGGAGGATCATGCCGGGGCCACGCCGGGAAGGCACACTGGTGAGGTGCTGACCAGCCATCCTTACCTCGACGACCCGCTCCCCCGCGCTTTCGCCCACCGCGGGTGGCATCTGGACGAGCTCGACGGGATGGAGAACTCGCTGTCCGCCTTCCGTCGCGCGAGCGCGGAGGGTTACCGCTATCTGGAGACCGACGTGCACGCCACGTCGGACGGGGTCGTGGTGGTGCATCACGACGCACTGCTCGATCGGACCACCGACGGCAGTGGCCCGATCGCCCGGCGTCCGTGGGCGCAGGTGCGCCGGGCCAAGGTCGGTGGGGTCGAACCGCTCTGCCGGCTCGAAGATCTGTTGGAGGAAGTGCCGGAGGGTCGGTTCAACGTGGACGTGAAGTCCGACGCCGCGGTGGTGCCGTTCCTGCGGGTGCTGGAGCGCACCAAGTCCTACCAGCGGGTCGCCGCGGCCGCCTTCTCGGACAGCAGGCTGGCCCGCCTCCGCCGGCTGGCCGGGCCGAAGCTGCTCACGTCGCTCGGCCCGCGCTCAGCCGCGGTGCTCTGGGCCAACGGCTGGATGCCCTGGTTGCGGCTGGGCTTCCTCAGCCGTGGCGCGATGGCCCAGGTGCCGGTGAAGCAAGGTCTGCTGACCGTGGTGGACTCCTCGTTCCTGCGCTCGGCCGCGCGGGCCGGGATCGAGGTGCACACCTGGACCATCAACGAGGCCGCCGAGATGCGCAGGTTGCTCGACCTCGGGGTGCGCGGCATCGTCACGGACCGGCCGGACCTGTTGCGGGACGTGCTCATCGAACGCAGCGCCTGGCACGTCGGCTGACGCCTCAGCGCGGCGGCTTGCCCTCCCAAGCCGCGGTCCAGGTCTTCGGTCCGAGCCTGCCGGAGTCGTTGATGCCGTTCGCCCGTTGCAGGTCGAGTACCGCCTGCTTGGTCTTCTCGTAGTAGCAGCCGGTGCCGCTGAAGCCGTAGCCGAACGCGTTCATTCGCAGCTGGAAGGCCTTGAGCGCGGGAGCGCAGTCGCCGTAGGCGTAGACCACACCGGGCCACGCTGGCTTCGCGCCCGGCGGCGGGACCGGGGCCGGCTTCGGGGGCGGCGTGGGTGCGGGGGTGCCTCCGCCGCCGATGTAGGCCGCCTCCTGGTAGGTCGGCTTGCGCTTGCTGCGTGCGTCGCTGTCGTCGGTCAGCCGCAGCTTGCCGGCGCACTCCCACGGCTGCCAGCCCCGCATCCGGTACAGGTAGAGCGCGCGGTAGTCCTGCTCGTGCGGGCTCGCCTGGTCCGGCCTGCCGGCGCCGCCGACGCTCTGCCAGGTCGCCAGGTTGAACTGGTAGGCGCCGTAGTAGCCGTTGCCGGTGTTGATGTTGTACCGGCCGCTCGACTCGCACATCCGCAGCTTCGCCCATGCGCTGGACGGCGGGTCTGCGGCCGCCGTTCCGCTCAGCACGATCTGCACTCCCATGGCAGCGATACCGATGAGCAAAACTCTGACGAATGCCCTGGTGGTGGCGCCGAGCCGGTCCTTCCGCATGAGTGCACAGTAAATAACCGCCCCATTAACCACAAGAGTCACAGCGCAAACTCCAGCATCACATGAAACAACTCTCGCGTTGGTTTACGACACGCCCGAGGTCGGTGACTAATTTTTGTGGCGTGGCTCAATTCGGGCATTTAAGAGAAAGTTTTGCTTACCCTCCCCTATCCGGGTGAGCGGTCGCGCGGGCCGGCCATTTGCGGAACCGGCCCAATGTTGTAGGCGGCATGCCAGATAGGGTCGTCTGTCGTGACCTTGCTCGGCGACAGCCAACTCGACCCGACCGACGCCCTTTCTTCGGTCCCCGCGGCCGGTTCGAGACGTGGCACTCCGGTCGTCGGCAAGCTCAAGTTCTGCTACGGCCCGATGGACTGCGGGAAGTCGACGCTGGCGTTGCAGATCGACCACAACCACGCCCGTCAGGGCAGGCAGGGCCTGCTGCTGGTCCGGCACGACCGGTCCGGCACCGCGCAGATCAGCAGCCGGATCGGCATCACCAGGCAGGCCATCGAGGTCGGCCATGACACCGACCTGCGGCTGCTGGTCCGGAACCGGTGGGCCAGTGGGCGGCACGTGGACTACCTGATCGTGGACGAGGCGCAGTTCCTCCTGCCGTGGCAGGTGGACCAACTGGCCGAACTGGCCGACGACGTCCAGATCGACGTCTACTGCTTCGGGATCGCCACGGACTTCCGCAGCCGGCTGTTCCCCGGCGCGCAGCGGCTGTTCGAGCTCGCGGACGAGCTGCAGCCGGTGCAGGTCGAGGTGTTGTGCTGGTGCGGCCTGCCCGGCCGGTTCAACGCCAGGGTGCTTGACGGCGAGGTGTTACGGGCCGGTGACACGGTCGTGGTGGCGGACACCGAACCGGGTACCGTTGAAAGTTCAGCTTCATTACCTAAGGAGGCCGAGACGACTACTATGCGTTACCAAGTATTGTGTCGCCGACACTTCCGGCTTGGAGATCTGGGTCCGTCTACGCCCAGACACGGTCAGTTACGGCTGACCTGAACCGGACACCCGATCGCCCACCTGGGGGATATCCCCAGAAAGAACCCCATAACCGCGTCACGTCGAGGCGTAGATCGTCTCCTATTGGTGGAAGCTGTCAACGACGGTGACGCAGCTCATCGTGAGCGACGACATGCTGGTCCGGGAATCCCTGATCCCCGGCTGTCGTTGCATAGGGTGAGCATCGCCCAGGCTCTACCCGGAGCCGACTGAAAGGACTCCATCATGGCCGACCGTGTTCTCCGTGGAAGCCGGTTGGGAGCGGTCAGCTACGAGACCGACCGCAATCACGACCTCGCACCGCGCCGCACGGTGCGGTACGCGTGTCCCAAGGACCACGAGTTCGAGGTCCCCTTCTCCGACGACGCCGAGATCCCTTCGGTGTGGGAGTGCCGTCTGCACGGCAGCGAATCCGAGATCGTCGACGGCGGGCAGCCCGAGCAGAAGAAGGTCAAGCCCCCGAGGACGCATTGGGACATGCTGCTGGAGCGGCGCTCCATTCCGGAGCTCGAGGATCTGCTGAACGAACGTCTCGCCGAGCTCAAGGGTCGACGGACCCGCTCGGCCTAGGTAGCCCGCGCTCCCACCACTGAGAAAGGCCCCGTGTCCTCCCCCCACGGGGCCTTTCTCATGCCCTTTTCACCGATCGCGAATGCTCAACTGAGCGCCTGGCGGTGCTGCCGCAGCAGATCGCGTTCGGCCGCGTTTTCGGTGCGGTTCAACGCCGCCTGATAAGCCTGTGCGGCCTCTTCGGTTCGACCGAGGCGCCGGAGCAGGTCCGCGCGGATCGCGTGGAACAGGTGGTAGTTCTCCAGGCCAAGTTCGTCGACGAGGGCGAGCGCGGTCTCGGGCCCCTCGACCTCGGCCACCGCGACCGCCCGGTTGAGGGCCACCACCGGGCTCGCCGTGAAGGCCTGGAGGTGGTCGTACAGCCGGCGGATCTGCGCCCAGTCGGTGGCGGCCGCGTCCGGTGCGTCGCTGTGCACGGCGTTGATCGCCGCCTGGATCTGGTAAGGGCCGGGCTGATCGCGGCGGAGACATCGCCGGACGAGGGCCTGGCCTTCGGTGATGAGCTCGCGATCCCACCGGTTCCGGTCCTGGTCGGCCAGCAGCACCAGCGCGCCGTCCGGGGTGGTGCGGGCCGGACGGCGCGACTCGATCAGCAGCATGAGCGCGAGCAGGCCGATGACCTCGGGCTCGTCGGGCATCAGCTCGGCGAGCAGCCGGCCGAGGCGGATCGCTTCCGCGCACAGGTCTTCGCGGACGAGCCGGTCGCCCGAGCTGGCCGTGTAGCCCTCGTTGAAGATCAGGTAGAGCACGGCCAGCACGGCCCGGAGCCGGTCCGGGAGGTCGGCGTCGCCGGGGATCCGGTAGGGAATCCCGGCGTCGCGGATCTTGGCCTTGGCGCGCACCAGGCGCTGGGCCATGGTCGGCTCCGGCACCAGGAAAGCCCGTGCGATCTCGGTGGTGGCGAGCCCGCCGAGCAGCCGCAGCGTGAGCGCCACCCGGACGCCGGTACCGAGCGCCGGGTGGCAGCAGGTGAAGATGAGCCGCAGCCGGTCGTCGCGCACGGCACCCTCCTCGGCTGGTTCTTCGCGGGCGTGCAGCAGGGCCGCTTGCGCGTGCCGGTCTTCGCGGGAGGCTTCCCGGCGGAGCCGGTCGAGCGCCCGGTTGCGGGCGGTGGTGATGATCCAGCCCGCTGGACTGGGCGGCAGGCCCGCGTCGGGCCACCGTGCCATGGCCGTGGTGAAGGCCTCCTGGACCGCTTCCTCGGCGACATCAAGGTCACCGAAGACGCGGGCCAGGACGGCCACCGCGCGCCCGTACTCCTGACGGAACACGCGCGCTATCTCCGGCGTGCCGGAGGAGGTCAAGCGCAGCTTCCATCCTGCAGCGGCCGCACCTCGATCGGCAGGGTGATCGCCTTCGCCACCTTGCGGCCCCATTCGAGCGCGGCGTCGAGATCGGGTGCCGCGATGACG
This sequence comes from Amycolatopsis nigrescens CSC17Ta-90, assembly GCF_000384315.1. GTDB lineage: Bacteria > Actinomycetota > Actinomycetes > Mycobacteriales > Pseudonocardiaceae > Amycolatopsis > Amycolatopsis nigrescens. The sequence goes on from NZ_ARVW01000001.1 coordinate 8,138,977, forward strand.
GTGAACCCGCCGATGTGCTCCTTGCCTTCGACGTACGGGCCGTCGGTGACGAGCACGTCATCGTCCTTGGCGCGCAGCACGGTGGCCGTGCTCGGCGGATGCAGTCCGCCGGCGAACACCCACGCGCCCGCCGCCCGAAGCTCGTCGTTCACCGCTTCGAGGTCCCGCATGATCGGGTCCAGGATCTCGGGCGGGGGCGCTTCGCCATCCGGCTGGTAGATGCTGAGCAAGTACTGCTTCATCGGAATCTCCTCCTTGGCGTCTCCACCGGCGTCGTGCCGGGTTCTCATCCCCCACACGAACGGCCCGCGGCCGGATCGACAGCCAGAGCCGGATCCGCCAGGAAAATCAGCGGCCGAGCAGACCGCGCAGCTGTTCCCAGCGGCGGCGCAGGCCCCAGTGGCCGACCCGGATCACCGCTTCCCGCACGATCGAGCCGCTCATCTTGGACTCGCCGATCTCGCGCTCGGTGAAGGTGATGGGCACCTCGACCACGCTGAACCCGGCGTCCACCGTGCGCCAGGTGAGGTCGATCTGGAAGCAGTAGCCGTGCGAGGCCACCTCGTCCAAGGCCAGCTTCTCCAGCACTTCACGGCGATACGCGCGGAAACCCGCGGTGATGTCGTTGACCCGCACGCCGAGGGCGATCCTGGAGTACAGGTTGCCGCCCCTGGACAGGATCTCCCGGCGCTTCGGCCAGTTGACCACGCTGCCGCCCGGCACGTAGCGGGAGCCGACGACCAGGTCGGCGTCGCCCAGCGCGTCCAGCAGCCGGGGCAGGTCCTCCGGGGCATGTGAGCCGTCCGCGTCCATTTCGACCAGCGTCGCGTAGCCCTTGGCGAGCGCCCAGCGGAAGCCGGCGATGTAGGCGGCACCGAGGCCCGCCTTCTCGGTCCGGTGCATGACGTGCACGCGCTCGTCCGCCGCGGCCAGCTCGTCCGCCAGCTCGCCGGTGCCGTCCGGGCTGCCGTCGTCGACGACCAGCGCGTGCACCTCCGGCAACGTCTCGTGCAGTCTGCGCAGGATCGGCCCCAGGTTTTCGCGCTCGTTGTAGGTCGGGATCACCACCAGCACCGGCTCGATCGGCTGTGCCCCCCGCGGCGCCTGCGCCATTCCCTGTCTCCTCCGTGTCCCTTTTCAACCGCCTGCGCGGTTCTCCCCCACTGCCATTTCCTGCTCGGCGCGGCGCCGGATCCGTGCCCTCGACACGAGTCCGGCCAGCACCGCTGCCAGTGCCGCACCGTCCAAGCCGTACTCGGTCCACGCACCGAGTTGATCCGACAGCGTAGTCGTCGTGCGCAGCGGCACTTGCCCGACCAGCGACGCAGCGGTGAACAGGCTGGTCGAGGCCGTCACCGAGCCGTCCGGCTGGACGATCGCGCTGACCCCGCTGGTGGCCGAGACGACCACCGCGCGGCTGTGCTCGACCGCGCGCAGCCTGGCCATCGAGAGCTGCTGGTAGCTCATCTCGCTGCGGCCGTACCAGGCGTTGTTGGTTGGTGCGGTGAGCAGTTCGGCGCCACCGAGCACCGCGTCCCGCGCGGGGTAGTCGTAGGCGGCTTCGTAGCAGATCATCGCGCCGACCTTGGTCCCCGCGACGTTCAACGCGATCGGGTCGCCGGTGCCTTGTACGCGTTCGTCGATGTTGCGGACGAACGGGGTCACCAGCTCCGCCAGCTCGCGGCTGGGCACGTACTCGCCGAAGGGCACCAGCTGCTGTTTGGTGTAGCGCTGCCCCTGGCCGGTCTTCGGGTCCCAGGCGACCAGCGCGTTCTCCGCCCGGCCGTCGGGCAGTTCGTAGACCGCGCCGATCAGCGCCGACACGCCGAACTCGGCGACCAGCCGGTCGATCGCGGGATCGTCGCCGTCCACGTCGGTGGCCGTCTCCGGCCAGACGACCAGGTCCGGTTTCGCCACCTTGCCCGCCCGGATGTCGCCGATCAGCCGCTGGCTCTCGGCCAGGTGGGTGCGTCGCAGGTCGGCGCCCTCGACGAACATGCTGAGCCCGCTGTCCGGTGAGTTGCCCTGGACTGCGGCCACGGTGCGACTGCCGTCCTGAGCGCCGGTGCCGATGGACGGCCACAGCGCGAGCCCGGCCAGCAGCGGGACCAGCGCGGCCGCGGCGGGAGTGAGCAGCGCGCGCCGGTCGTGCTCGCGGGCCCGCAGGATCAGCGCAGCGAGCCCGAACCCGCTCAGTGCGACGGCGAAACCGACGAGCGGGGCGCCGCCGATCGAGGCGAGTGACAGGTACGCGCCGTCCGGCTGGCTGAAGCCGACCCGTCCCCACGGGAAGCCGCCCAGCGGGAACCAGGCGCGCGGGGTTTCGGCCGCGATCACCAGCAGCGCCATCCAGATCGGCGCGGCCGGCAGCCGGGCCACCCAGGTGATCAGGCCGCCCGCCAGCGCGTGGTAGAGCGCGAGGGTGGCGGAGAGGCCGAGCCAGGGCCACGGTCCGAAGCCGGCGCCGAGGAAGTCCCGCAGCCAGGTCAGCAGCGGCAGGAAGAACGCGAGGCCGAAAGCGAACCCGTAGCCGAAGCCACCCCAGAACCGGCGGCGGTACAACGCGAGGCCGAGCCCGGCGAACGCGAACGGCGCCAGCCACCACAGCGGACGCGGCGCGAAGCTCAGGAAGAGCACGAAGCCGGAGATCGCGGCGAGCAGCAGCCTCAGTAGCCAGGGGCGCCAGGCGCGGGATTGTCCTGCCGCCGCCGATTCCGGCTCGGCAGCCGTCGTGGTCACGCGGCCTACCTTAGGCGGACGGTGTGAACTGGTCGTAGATCACCTGTCCGGCCCGGACGGTGCGCAGGCAGCGCGGCAGTTCGGTGCCGGGGTCCAGCGGCGGCAGCGAGGGCACGCCGGAGCGCGGATCGGTGGACCAGCGCTGCACGCGGGAGTCCGATCGGGGCAGCACCAGCTCGTCGGCCGCCCAGATCGCGTAGTGCGCCGGAGCGCCGGGGACCAGGCTGCCGGTGATCCCGTCCGCGATACCGGCAGCGCGATGGCCGCCCCTGGTGTGCGCGTTGAAGGCCGCTCGTGCGGACAGTCCCGAGCCGGGGGTGCGATGCCCCACGGCGGCGCGGACACCGGCCCACGGGTCCAGTGGAGTGACCGGGCTGTCCGAGCCGAAGGCGAGCAGCACCCCGGCCGCGGCCAGTGCGGCGAACGGGTTGAGCCCAGCCGCGCGATCGGCGCTGAGGCGTTCGGCGTACATTCCGTGCTCGCCACCCCATGCCGCGTCGAACTGGGGTTGCACCGAGGCTGTGACCGCCCAGTTCGCCAGTGCCGCCGCCTGGCCCGCGTCCACCATCTCGAGGTGCTCCAGCCGGTGCCCCCGGCCGGCGAGCGCGCGCTGGCCGACCGTCTTCTCGGCGAGCTTGAAGCCCTGGACCACCTCGTCGGCCGCGGCGTCGCCGATGACGTGGAAGCCCGCCTGCAGGCCGGCTTCGGTGCAGGCGATGAGGTGCTCAGCGATGGCGTCGGCGTCCAGGTAGCGGCTGCCGCTGGTGTCGGGCCGGTCCGCGTAGGGCGTGCGCAGCGCCGCGGTGTGGGAGCCGAGCGCGCCGTCGACGAACAGGTCACCGGCCAGGCCGCGCAGGCCGAGCCGGTGCGCGGTGTCGATCGCTCCCAGCTCACCCCAGTAGCCGATCACCTCGGGATTGCCCAGTTCGGCGGCCAGCGCGAGCAGCTCGGCCAGGTCCTGCTCACCGGAGATGTCCGGTCCGGCGCACTCGTGCAGGCTGACGATGCCGCGCTCGGCGGCGGTGCGCAGGAAGGCTCGCTGGGCGCGTCGGCGCTGTTCCGCGGTGACGGCCTGGCGGACCGCGGTGCGCACCTGGTGGTGGGCGCCCCGGGTCAACGGCCCGTCGGCGGACCAGCCGGGCTCATCGCGGGCGGCCGGGGCGAGTTCGACCAGCGCGCTGGAGACCAGTGCCGAGTGCACGTCGACCCGGCTCAGGTAGACCGCCGCTCCCCCGGCGGCTTCGTCCAGCTCGGCCCTGCTGGGCAGCCGCGGGCTGGACCAGTTCGTCTCGTCCCAACCGTGCGCGATGAGCACCTCGCCGGGCCGGGCGGCGGCGCGGACCTCGGCCAGCAGCTCGCCCGCGTCGCCGGTACGGGTGAGGTCGAGGCCGGTCAGGTGCAACCCGGTGGCGGTGGCGTGCACGTGGGCGTCCACGAACCCCGGCGCGACGAAGGCACCGTCCAGTTCGACGACCTCGGCGTCCCCGTGCAGCGCGCGGCCGGGGCCGTCCTGGCCGACCCAGACCACGGTGCCGTCGGTGACCGCCATCGCGGTCGCGTCGGTCGAGGCCGGGGTGTGGATGCGGCCGCCCAGCAGGAGCGTGGTGGTGGGTCGTTCCTTCACGGCGTCGAGTCTGCCTTGGCCTCCGGCGGGCTCGACGGGCGGGCGCGCAGTGTGTCAGGAAAGCACTGCGACGACAAGATTTACGCCGTAGCATCGATATGACAGGATATTTTAACGCCTTCCTGACGACGAGGAGCACAGATGACTGCGACCCAGGACGCTGTTTCCCCTGCCGCCACTACCGCCGACGCCTTCGAACAGCCCTACGTCTACACCCGGACCGAGCTGGTGGAACCCGACTGGCGCCGTTATCCCGGCTGGTCGGAGGTGACCGAGGCGGAGTGGCGTGATGCGCAGTGGCAGCGGGTGCACTGTGTGCGGAACGTCAAGCAGTTGCGGGCGTTGATGGGGGATTTGCTGGAGGAGCGGTTCTACGAGGATCTGGTGGCGGATCAGCGTGAGATGGCGACGATGTCGATGTTGTTGCCGCCGCAGATGGTGAACACGATGGCGCCGGATGCGGGGTCGGATCCGCAGAAGGTGACCGAGGCGTTCTACGCCGATCCCATCCGCCGGTACATGCTTCCGGTGCGCAGCGACCGCGACCCGGTGTGGCCGAGTCATCCGCATTCCGAGCGGGATTCGCTGCACGAGGCCGAGATGTGGGTCGCCGAAGGGCTGACTCACCGGTATCCGACCAAGGTGCTGGCCGAGCTGCTGTCCACCTGCCCCCAGTACTGCGGGCACTGCACCCGGATGGACCTCGTCGGCAACTCCACCGACCAGATCGACAAGCACAAGCTGACCCTCAAGCCGGTGGACCGCCAGGACGCGATGATCGACTACCTCAAGCGCACCCCCGGGGTACGCGACGTAGTCGTCTCCGGTGGCGACGTCGCGAACGTGCCGTGGCACCAGCTCGAATCGTTCCTGATGCGGCTGATGGACATCGAAACCGTGCGCGACGTCCGGCTGGCCACCAAGGCACTCGCCGGGCTACCTCAGCACTGGCTGCAACCCAAGATCGTCGAAGGTCTGGAACGGGTCGCCGTCACCGCACAGCGGCGCGGGGTGAACCTGGCCATCCACACCCACGTCAACCACGCCCAGTCCGTCACCCCGCTCGTGGCCGAGGCCGCCCGCACCGCGCTCGACGTCGGTGTCCGTGACGTCCGCAACCAAGGCGTGCTCATGCGCGGCGTCAACGCCACCCCCGCACAACTACTCGACCTCTGCTTCGCACTCCAAGGCGAAGCAGGCATCCTGCCCTACTACTTCTACATGTGCGACATGATCCCCAACGCCGAACACTGGCGCGTCGCCGTCCACGAAGCCCAAGAACTCCAACACGCCATCATGGGCTACCTCCCCGGCTACGCCACCCCCCGCATCGTCTGCGACGTCCCCTACGTCGGCAAACGCTGGGTCCACCAACTCACCGACTACAACCGCGAAAAAGGCATCTCCTACTGGACCAAAAACTACCGAACCGGTATCGAGCACAACGATCCCGAGGCGCTGCTGCGCCAGTACCCGTACTACGACCCGATCCAGACCCTGCCCGAAGCCGGGCAGAAGTGGTGGGCCGAGCGGCGTTAGCCACCGCGGCCCCTCCCGGGGCGGCACGGGAACGAATGTGAAAAGGCAGTCACGTTCGCCTCGGCCAGGCGGTAGCGTGCGCTGCCATGCGACAACTGCCGTGGCGGGCAGCTCCGAGGGCCGCGTTGTCCAGCCCGCTGACCATGGTGGTCGCGGCGATCACCGCGCTGCTGTCGTGTTTCCTGGCGACCGCGGCGGTGCTGCACTCCTCCGCCGCCGGCGGGGCCGCGCTGGACCACCAGGCGGACACCGTCTGCCCGGACAGCTACGGGCCGGTGTTCAGCCGGTCGCAGCTACCGGCCGAGCTGGCACCGGCGCTGAGCTCCACGGTGCAGCGGCACGCGGCCCAGCACGGGTTCGGCCAGGCCGTGCTGGGCCTCTACTCGCGGGTGATGTACGGCAGCCAGTTCGACGGCACCGACATCTTCCGGATCCGGCTCGCCTACCGCGGTGACCCCGGGCTCGACCATCTCGAACTGGTGCGCGGCGCACGGCAGCCGGGTGTCTGGATGGGCAACGACCTCGCGTCCATCAAGCGGTTCGAGGTCGGTTCGCAGGGCAGCGTGAACGGCGCGCCGCTGCCGGTGACCGGTGTCTACCGGGACCTCTACGACCCGCCGGCGCGGTGGTGGTGCTCGCAGCAGGACATGGCGGTGCAGAACCGGCTGATCGACACCGAGACCGGGTCGGTGCTCTTCGCCACCGACCGGGAGACCTTCGACCGTGCGGTGAACACCATCGAAGTGCCGCCGGGGCAGTCCGGCAGGCCGGCGCTGGACCGGCTCAGCATCACCTTCTACGAACCGCCGCCGGGCTCGCTGGCCGAAGCCAAGGACCGCGCGCAGCGGTCCGCTGCGCTGATCGCCGACGTACAGGCCGACCTCGCCGCGCAGGGCCTGCCCGACTCGGTCACCGGCGCCATCCCGTTCCAGCGCTCGGTGGAGATCGCCCAGCAGGCGCAGGGCAATGTGCTGTTCTCCATCCTGCCGCTGGCCGCGATCAGCGTGCTGGTCGGCTGCGCCGGGATCGGCACCGTGGCACTGCAGTGGTACCAGCGCCGGTACGCCCAGGTCCGGCTGCTTTCCGCGCGCGGCACCGGGCCGGCCGGGCTTGGCTGGCTGGCCGTGCTCGAACTCGGCCTGCCGGTACTGCTCGGCGGAGTGGCCGGGATGGCGCTGGCCAGGATGCTGCTGGGCGTCTACGGCCCCGGCGGAGTCGTGGACGACGGCGCACCACTGCTCGGGACCATGGCCGGCGGCGGCGTGCTGCTGCTTTCCTTGGTACTGCTCGGTTCCGTGGTCGCGGTGCGGGCGCATCGGGAGTTCCAGCTCGGCCGGGGACGGCGACGGCGCAAGGGTTGGCGGCTGGTCGGCGCCTTCCCCTGGGAGCTGGTCACCGCCGGGATCGCGGCGTTCGGCTGGAGCAGGCTGGCCACCGGCGGCGGCTCGGCCCGGCTGGGCAGCCCGTTGCCCCAGGTCGATCCGGTCGCGCTGACCTACCCGGTTTTCGTGGTGCTGACCGCCGGGCTGCTCACCGCCCGGCTGGTGTGGCTGCTGCTGCACGCGTCGCATCGCGTCCAGTTCTGGTCGCGGCCGCCGTTGCAACTGGCCATCCGGCGGCTGGCCGGTTCGCGGGCCCCGGTCACCGGGGTGCTGGTGATCGGCGTGCTGGCCATCGGCACGCTCGCCGCCGGCAGCGGCATCGCCGGTGGGCAACGCGCCGCGCTGGACGGCAAGTCCGGCATCTTCGTCGGCGCGAACACCAGGGTGGACACCGAGAACAGCCTGGGCACCGGCACGATCGGCATGCCGGCCGAAATCCGCGACAGCAGCACCGTGGTCGGCGAGCTGACCGGCACCGGCAGCGTGGTGCTGGTGGTGGACCCCGCGACCTTCACCGACGTCGCCTGGCTCGGCGACCTGCCACGCGAACGGGCCGCCGAACTCGTGCACCGGCTCGACACTCCGGTCCCTGGCGCCATTCCGGCGCTGCGGATCGGCCACACCGCTGCGCAGAGCCCCGCGTTGCCCAGGCTGCCGGACGCGTCCCCGGTGGCGGACCTGCCGCTGTTCCCGATGATCGGCACCAAACCCGGTTACGTCATCTCCCGCAACGCGCTGACCCCCGAGCAGCTGACCGCGGTGCCGAGGTGGAGCGTGCTGTCCGGCTCGTCGGTGGAGCAGGTGGCCGACGCGCTGGGCAAGGCGGGACTGGTGCAGCCCAACAAGGTCAGCAAAGCCTCGGCGTTGGACGCGCTGCCGTTCTTCGTGGTCGAGTGGACGTTCTCCTTCGTGATCGTGCTCGGTGCGGTACTCGGTGTGGTGGCGGTGCTCGCGCTGCTGGTCGCGGTCGAGGTCCGCCGGCGGCAGAACGCGCTGGCCGGCGCGCTGGTGCTGCGGATGGGCATGCGACCGCGGGCCCTGCTCGGCAGCCACCTGATCGAACTCGGCGCGCTGGCCGGGCTCGCGGTGCTCGCCGGGGTCGGCTGCGGGGTGGTGACGGCCGGTATCTCGGTGCCCCGGTTCGACCCGGCGACCTGGCTCGCGCCGCGTTCGGACCTGCCGAACCCGGCCGTGTTCGTGCTCTCGGTGGTGCTCACCGGGATCGTGGTGGTCGGGCTGGCCGGTTGGCTCGCGGTGCGCTCGGTGCGCACCGCCCGGACCGCGGAGTTGTTGCGTGGCTAGCGTTTTCCAGTTGCGAGGGGTCGGCGTGGACTACGAGACGCCGGCCGGTTCGGTGACCGCGGTGCACGACATCACGCTCGACGTGCCCGCCGGCGGGATGACCGTGCTGGCCGGTCCGTCCGGTTCCGGGAAGTCCACCCTGCTGCGCGTGCTCGCCCTGTTCGAGCAGCCGGCCAGGGGCGAGATCCGGTTCGGCGGCCGGGACACCGGCACGCTGCGGCACGCCGAACGCCGCGCGCTGCGCCGGGACCATCTCGGCCTGGTCTTCCAGAACCCGGTGGACAACCTGCTCGACTACCTGACCGTCGGCCAGAACCTGCGCGCGGCAGCGCAGTCCGCCCGCCGCGAGTGCCGGCCGGAGGAGATCCTGGACCAGCTCGGTCTCGGCGGTACCGGGGACTGGCGGATCTCGGCGTTGTCCGGCGGGCAGCAGCAACGGCTCGCGTTCGGCTGCGCGCTGGCCCGCGGTTCTTCGGTGATACTGGCCGACGAGCCGACCTCCCAGCTGGACGAGCGCTCCGCCGACCTGGTGCTGGACACCCTGCGCTTCCTGGTCGGCCAGGACTTCGCCGTGCTGGTGGCCTCGCACGACGATCGGCTGATCGACCTCGGCGCCAGGGTGGCCAGGCTGCGCAGCGGCAGGCTGGCAGGTATCGAGGACAACCCAGTGCACCGGGGAGTCTTCTGATGAGCGAGCCCGCGCTGCAGGCGACCGGGTTGCGCCGCCGGTTCGCGCACCCGAGCGGTGACGTGGAAGTGTTGCGCGGCTTGGAACTCAGCGTGCACAGCGGGGAGCTGGTCACCGTCTCCGGCCGGTCCGGCTCCGGCAAGAGCGCGTTGCTGGCGCTGCTCTGCGGCTTCGACTCGCCGGACGCCGGCACCGTGCGGCTCGACGGCGAACCGCTCGCGGCCATCCCGCCGTGGCACACCTGCGCGGTGCTCCCCCAGTCCCTCGGGCTCGCCAACGAGCTCACCGTGGCCGAGAACGTGGCGCTGCCATTGCGGTTGCGGGCGGACCGGCCGCGGCCGGCCGAAGCCGAGGTCCTGGCCAGAGTGAGCGAGCTGCTCGACGATCTCGGCGTGGCCGCGCTCGCGGATCGCTACCCGCTCGAAGTCTCCTTCGGCCAGCAGCAACGGGTGGCCCTGGCCAGGGCGGTCAGCGGGCGGCCAAGGGTGCTGCTGACCGACGAGCCGACCGCGCACCTCGACGCCGGCAGCCGCCCGGCTGTGCTGCGGTTGCTGCGCCGCTGCGCGGAGGAAGGCGCGGCCGTGATCATCGCGACACACGACGCTGACGTGCACCGGATCGCCGATCGCCGGGTCCGGCTGCTGGACGGGGTGCTCACCGCGCTGCTCGATCGACCGTCCGCCGCCGGAGATCCGTAGACTTCGGTACTGATGCGAAGGTATCGGTGGTGGCTCGGGGGGTTCGCCCTGCTGTTCGTCGTGGCCCTGGTGGGGGTCTTCGTCTTCTCCGGCCCGGACGTCAGCCCACCGCCCCGACGGACGGGTCCACCGGGCACCGGCCCGCTGACCATCGTCTCGATCGGCGACAGCACGCTCTCCGGCGAAGGTGCGGGCGACTACACGCCGGACACCAACGGTCTCAACGGAAATTGGTGCCATCGCTCGCCGAACGCGACGGTGTTCCGGACCGCCGTGCCCGGCATCGAGCAGAAGATCAACCTGGCCTGTTCCGGGGCACCGTCGGGGCAGGTGGCGCTCGGCGAAACCGCGCAGTGGACCGAACTTTCGCAGGCCGCGCGGCTGGGCGCGCTCACCCGTGATCACCGGGTCGCGGCCGTGGTGGTCGCCGTCGGCGCGAACGACGATCCGCACTTCTCCGGCCTGGTGGGCGGCTGCGTCCAGGCGTCCTTCTCCAGCAACGGCCCGCCGTGCAGCACGGCGATCGAAGCCGACTGGCAGGCCAAGGTGGACGCCATGGTGCCGAAGGTGGTCAGCGCGCTGGGCGACGTGAAGAAGGTGCTCGCGGACGCCGGCTACCAGCCCGGCGACTACCAACTGGTGCTGCAGTCCTACGCCGCGCCGATCGGCCCGGGCATACCGGAGAACCTGCGCAACCTGAGCGCCTGCCCGTTCCGCGTCGAGGACCTGCGCTGGGTTCGGGACTCCGCGGTACCGAAGCTCACCACGGGCCTGAGCGCCGCGGCGACCCAGGCCGGCGCCCGGTTCCTCGACCTGTCGAAGGCCGGCTACGGGCACGAGGCCTGCAGCGGCGGGGCGAACCCGGGCACCGAATGGTTCAGCAGGCTGCGGTTGCAGCTGAGCGACCTGGCCAAGGTGGACCGCGCCAGCCACGCACTGCAGGAGTCCTTTCACCCCAACGCCGCCGGGCACGTCCAGTTCGGCCGCTGCCTGACCGAGTTCCTCGGCACGGTGGACGTCGCTTCGGCCTGCCTTTCCGGCGCGGACGGAAACCTGCACCCCGCGGCCACCATGAGCGCCGGCCGCCGCTAGCCGGCGAGGTCGAGGGCCGTGCCGTACGTCCGCTCCACCCGCAGCCGGATCACCAGCCGCCGGTCCGCGACCATCTGCTCGAGAAAGGCGTTCTCCTCCGCCGGGTCGTCGAACGGCGGGCGCAGCTTCAGCAACTCGCGGCCGGCGGCGTCACCGGGCGTCGTGCTGATCTCGGACAGCTCCACCTCGCCCTCCGCCACCACGAACGACCAGAAGTCCCCGCCGGAGACGTGTAGGGCGGCACGCGGGTCCCGGCGCAGCTGACGGACCTTCGCCCGGTCTGCCGTGGTGGAGATCCGCAGCACGCGCTCCGCCGGGTCCCAGACATAGGCCATGGTGGTCAGGTGCGGACGGCCGTTGCGCTTGTTCGACGCCAGCACACCGAACTGGTGCGCGGCGAGGATCCCGTCGAGGTCGTCTCCCGAGAGGGCCTTCGGTCCGGGGCCGGAACCGGGCTTGGCGTTGCTTTTCGTTGTCACCGATGGTCTCCTAAGTGCACGACTTGTTACAGACGCCATTCTTGGTGACCCTTGGCTTGGACGGAAGAAGGCACTTTGATGTCCCAGAGGAACATCGGTGTACCCGCGAAGGCAGTCCAGGACGCCTGCCCGCTCACCGAAGTGATCGACCGGGTCAGCGGGAAGTGGAGCATCGGCATCCTGGTCGCCGCCGCACACGGCCCGATCCGGTTCACCGAGCTGGAGCGCGCCATCCCGACGATCAGCCGGCGCATGCTCACCCTCACCCTGCGCAACCTGGAGCGCGACGGCCTGCTCAACCGCAAGGTCTATCCGACCGTGCCGCCGAAGGTGGAGTACTCGCTCACCCCGATGGCCGAGGAACTGCACGAGTCGCTGGTCATGCTCACGTCCTGGGCCGAACGGCATCGCACCACGATCACCGAGGCGCGGGCCGTCTACGACAGCGAGCAGGAAGCCGCCGCGGCCGGCTAGCGAGACCGCGTCAGAGATCGAGGGCGGCGCGCAGTGCGATGTCCACGCGCTCCTGCACCTCGTGGTCGACCTCGGCGACCCGCTCGTTGAGCCACGAGCGGTAGAGCCTGGTCAGGTTCAAAGTGGACACCCAGTACCGGCTGTCCACCGCGACACCGAGAATGTCCTGCGGGTCGACGTCGAGCAGCTCGGTGCCCAGCAGCCACGGCCGTTCGGAGTCGTTCACCCCGTCCGAGGACAGCAGCAGTACGGTTCGTTCCCTGGCGGTCTGCGTCGGTGGCTGGTAAGTCCAGACTTCACCCCTGCGCACGCAGGTCCTCTTCCGCGGCCGCCAACTCCGCCTCGTCCGACTCCGCCAGTGCTTCGATTGACGCCCCGGCCTTCGCCGGGGCCGGGTGGTACCCGGTGCGCACCGCTTCCCGGCGAGCCGCCTTGGACAGCCACGAAGACACCGAGATTCCGTGTGCCTTGGCCGCCCGTTCGGCGTAGTCCAGTGCCGCCGTATCCAGCGAAAGTGTCACCTTACGCGTTGCCATACCTTTTATCGTACTACTCGCCGTGCCAGCGCACAGCACTAGAGCGTCGGCGACCGGCCCTCGAACGGCGTGGACAGCACCACGGTCGTCCGGGTGGACACCTTCGCGGCCTCCCTGATCCGCCGCAGCAGATCCTCCAGGCCGAGCGGCGACGCGACCCGGACCAGCAGGATGTACGACTCGTCCCCGGCCACCGAGTAGCAGGACTCGATCTCGGTGATGTGCTCCAGCCGGTGCGGGTAGTCGTCCGGCGCGCCGGGGTCGTTCGGCGTCAGCGAGATCAGGGCGGTCAGCGGCAGGCCGATCTGCTCGGTGTCCAGCCGCGCGGTGTAGCCGCGGATCACGCCGCGCTGCTCCAGCCGGCGGACCCGCTGGTGCACCGCGGACACCGAAAGGCCGACCCGCTCGGCGAGGTCGGTGAAGCTGCGCCTGCCGTCGGCCGCGAGCTCCCTGGCGATGGCCTGGTCGAGCGGTTCCAGTGGCGCGGCGGCGCTCACGGGGCCAGCACGATCAGCTCATGCGGCCGGTTGTTGAGCGGTTCCACACCGTCCGCGGTGACCACCACGATGTCCTCGATCCGCGCGCCCCACCGACCGGACTGGTAGATGCCGGGCTCCACGCTGAACGCCATGCCCTCCTCCAGCGGCAGCTCGTTGCCCGCGATGATGTAGGGCTCCTCGTGCACGTCCAGCCCGATGCCGTGCCCGGTGCGGTGGATGAAGTACTCGCCGAACCCCGCCTCGGTGATGATCTCGCGGGCGGCCGCGTCGATCCGCTCCGCGGTCGCGCCGGGCCGCACGGCCCGCACCGCGGCCGCCTGTGCGCGCTGCAGCACCGCGTAGGTCTCGGCCACGTCCTCGTCCCGTGGCTCGCCGACCGCGTAGGTGCGGGTGGAGTCGGAGTTGTAGCCAGCGGGCAGGGGGCCGCCGATGTCCACCACCACGACGTCACCGGCCTCGATCACCCGGTCCGACACGTCGTGGTGCGGGCTGGCGCCGTTCGGCCCGGAGCCGATGATCACGAAGTCGGCGTGCGTGTGGCCCTCTTCCTCGATCGCCGCGGTGACGTCCGCGCCGACCTCGGCCTCGGTGCGCCCGGCGCGGAGCCACTCGCCGATCCTGGCGTGCACCCGGTCGATCGCGGCACCGGCCTGGCGCAGCTCCTCGATCTCGGCGGCGTCCTTGCGCATCCGCAGCTCCCGCACGATCGGACCGGCGAGGGTCTGCTCGGCGGCACCGAGCGCGGTCCGCATCGCCAGCACGTGCAGGGCCGGGGTGAAGTCGCTGACCGCCACCCGGCCTGGCTTGCCGAGCCGGTCGGCGACCAAGCGGTACGGGTCGTCCCCGTCCACCCAGGTGAGCACGTCGATGCCGAGGTCGTCGGCGGGCACGTCCGCGTAGCCCGGCGCTTCGAGCTTGGGCACGACCAGCGCCGGTGGCCCGTCCCCGGCCGGCACCACCAGCGTGGTGAGCCGCTCGAAGGAGCCGCCGGCCTGCCCGATCAGATAGCGAAGGTCCGAGCCGGGTGCGATGAGCAGCGCGTCGGTGCCGGCGTCGGCCGCCGCCTTGCGGGCGCGGTCGAGGCGGGCACGAAGGCTGGCGGCGTCAGGTGCTGGGGTGTGCAGGGAACGGCGCGACATGTGCCCGAGCGTAGCCGGAGGGAGTCTCGGCTACACGCGCCGATCCTCGGCGCGTTTCCGGGCTCCGCATGGCAGGCTGTCCTGGTGACCACCGCACCGCTGGCCCTCCTTGACTCCGCGAGCCTCTACTTCCGCTCGTTCCACGCGCTGCCCGAGTCGATGACCGCGCCCGACGGCACCCCGGTGAACGCGGTGCGCGGGTTCGCCGACACGGTCGCCAGGATCCTCACCGATCGGCGGCCGTCGCGGCTGGTCGCCTGCCTGGATGCGGACTGGCGGCCGAAGTTCCGGGTGGACCTGCTGCCCAGCTACAAGGCGCACCGGGTGGCGGATGAGGAGTCCAACGGCGAAGAGGTGCCGGACACGCTCACCCCGCAGGTGCCGATCATCCTCGACCTGCTGGCTGCGGTCGGCCTCGCCACCGCCGAGGCGGACGGCTACGAGGCCGACGACGTGATCGGGGCGCTCGCCGTGCGGGAGCAGACCGACCCGGTGGAGGTGATCACCGGCGACCGCGACCTGTTCCAGCTGGTCCGCACCGAGCCGAGCCCGGCCTCGGTGATCTACGTGGGCAAGGGCTGGGCGAAGGCCGAGGTGCTCGGTCCGGCCGAGATCGCCGCGAAGTACGGGGTGCCGGTCGAGGGCGCGGGCTCCGCCTACGCGGACATGGCTGCCCTGCGCGGCGACCCGTCCGACGGGCTGCCCGGGGTGGCCGGGATCGGTGAGAAGACCGCCGCGAAGCTGATCACCCAGTTCGGTTCGCTGGACGGCCTGCTCACCGCCGCGCGTGCGGAGTCACCCTCGGTGCCGGTGAAGACCAGGGCCAGGCTGGCCGAGGCCGCGGACTACCTCGCGGTCGCGCCGACGGTCGTGCGGGTGGCGGTGGACGCCCCGGTGAAGATGTCCGGCGACGACCGGGTGCCGAGCGCTCCCGTTGACCCGGACCGGGTGGCCGAACTGGCCGAGCGGTGGAACCTGGGCCGTTCGGTGGAACGACTGCTCGCCGCGCTGCCCGCCAACTGACGCCCGGCAGGGCTTGATTCTGACGCTACGCCCGTTCGGCCGTTGACATCGGCTGTGGGGAAGTTTCCAATTACTAGGGCCGCTATTCGTTGTGGCGAACAACAAATTTCAGCCGCCACCCGGCGGGTGCTCGCACCCGGCCTCAACGAGGAGGTCCTTCCCGTGTCCCACCCTGCCCTTTTACCTGCCAGCGCACGCAAATCCCGGTTCCGGCGCAGGCTGCTCGGCAGCTTGGCCGGCGCCGTGCTCGTGCTCGTGCCACTGACCAGTCCGGCCGGCGCCGACGTCCCTCCCCCACCGTCAGGGTGGACGCAGGTCTTCGCGGACGACTTCGCCGGCGCCGCGAACTCCTTGCCCAGCCGTGACAACTGGCGGTTCAGCCTCGGCCACGGCTACCCGGGCGGCCCGGACAACTGGGGCACCGGCGAGATCGCCGCGCACACCGACGACCCGGCCAACGTCAGCGTGGACGGCGGCGGGAACCTGCGGATCACGCCGATCAAGAACGGCGACTCCTGGACCTCGGCCAGGATCGAAACGAACAAGCAGGACTTCAAGGCACCGGAGAACGGCGTGCTGCGCGTGGAGTCGCGACTCCAGATGCCGAACGTCACCGGCCAGGAGGCGCTCGGCTACTGGCCCGCGTTCTGGATGCTCGGCTCGCCCTACCGCGGCAACTGGTGGAACTGGCCGTCCATCGGCGAGTTCGACATCATGGAGAACGTCAACGGGATCAACTCAGTGTGGGGCGTGCTGCACTGCGGGGTCAACCCCGGCGGCCCGTGCAACGAGACCACCGGCCTCCCCGCGAACCGGGCCTGCCCCGGCGAGTCCTGCCAGTCCGCGTTCCACACCTACGGGTTTGAATGGGACCGCTCGGTC
This sequence comes from Amycolatopsis nigrescens CSC17Ta-90, assembly GCF_000384315.1. Taxonomy (GTDB): domain Bacteria; phylum Actinomycetota; class Actinomycetes; order Mycobacteriales; family Pseudonocardiaceae; genus Amycolatopsis; species Amycolatopsis nigrescens. The sequence continues at coordinate 8,155,074 of NZ_ARVW01000001.1, forward strand.
AGCCCGAACCAGTTCCGCTGGTACGTGGACGGCCAGCAGTTCCACCAGGTCAGCCAGAACCAGGTGGACGCGGAGACCTGGAACAACATGACCTCACACGCCGGCTACTTCATCATCCTGAACGTGGCCATCGGCGGGGCCTTCCCGAACAACCAGTCCGGGATGGCGACCCCGGTCGCCGCAACGGTTTCCGGCCGCCCGATGGTGGTCGACTACGTAGCCGCCTGGACCCGCCCGTAGGGGTCGTGAGTGGAAAGTGTTGTCGGAGCAACACTTTCCACTCACGACGTCAGTTCAGCGACTCGAAGCGGAACACCGGGCAGCGACCGGCCAGTGCCTCGAACTCCGCCGGGGTGCCCTCTTCGACCAGCCCGGCCTGCTTCATCATGTCCACACCGGACGGCACCTCGGCGGGAAAGACGTGCAGGATCGGGCGAGCCTCATCGGCACTCAGCTCGACCAGCCGCACCCGCTCCTTCTTGCGGTCGTAGGTCAGCGTTCCCTCGCCTGCCGCCCGGACGTTCCGGATCCAGTCCGCGTTGGGAAAGCCGCCGACCACATAGCGGCCGTCGTCCACTTCGAACACCGAGACCGGGGTGTTGCGCGGTTTCCCGCTCTTGCGCCCGACCACGGTGAGCACGTGCAGTTCCTTCATCGCCAGCCCGCTGCGCTGCAGGCCGAGCAGTACCTTGTTCATCGGCTTCAGCCAGCGCGGCGGTACGGGTTCCTGGGTTTGCGGCATGGAATTCCTCCTGGTCATCGGTCGAGCCGGCGGTAGCGGCGCAGGGACAGCGGCAGGAAGATCGCGACCAGCGCCAACGGCCACACCACGGCCATCAGCACCGCGTGCTGGGCGATCCAGGACTCTCCACCCCAGCCGGGGTTACCGAACAGCTCCCTGGCGGCGGAGACGGTGGAAGACAGCGGGTTCCAGTCCGCGACGACGCCGAGCACGGCCGGCATGGTGGCCGGTGCCACGAACAGGTTCGCCAGGAACCCCAGCGGGAACTCGACGGTCTGCACCACCGGCAGCGCCTCCGGCCCGCTCAGCACCAGGCCAAGGTAGATCCCGACCCAGACCAGCGCGAACCGCAGCAGCATCAGCAGCCCGAGCGCCAGCAGCGTGCGGCCGGCACCGCCGTGCGGCTGCCAGCCGACCAGCAATCCGAACAGCAGCACCACGACGAGCACGAACGCCGAGTACAGCAGGTCGGCGAGGCAGCGACCGGTGAGCATCGCGGACTCCGCCATCGGCATCGACCGGAACCGGTCGGTGACGCCCTTGGCCAGGTCGGCGGTCACCGCGGTGACCGTCTCCCCCACCCCGAACACCATGATCATCGCGAACATGCCGGGCAGCAGGAACTCGCGGTAGCTCCCGCCGCCGGGCACGGTCATCGCGCCGCCGAACAGGTAGGCGAACATCAGGACCATCACGATCGGGAAGATCACGCCGAACGCGACCTGCGCCGGCTGGCGCGCCCAGTGCGCGATGCCGCGCCTGGCGATCGTCCAGCCGTCGGCGAATGCCCAGCGGAGCCGGTGCTCCGGCACGGTCAGGGTGGTCATCAAGCGGCTACCTCCTCGGTCTCCTCGGTGCGGTGCCCGGTCAGCCGGAGGAACACCTCGTCCAGGGTGGGACGGCGTAGAGCGATGTCCTCGACCGCGAGACCGGCGTCGTCCAGCGCCCGCACCGCCTCGGTCAGCGCGCGCACCCTGTCCCGGACGGGCGCGCTGACCAGCCGGAGATCGGTGCGGATCGCCGGCTCGGTGCCGGTCACCGCGGCGAGCAGGCCGGCCACGTCCGCGAGCCGGGACGCGTCCACCGCGACCACGTCCAGCCGGTCCCCACCGAGCTCGGACTTGAGCTGGTCCGGGCTCCCCTCGGCGATCACCCTGCCGTGGTCGATTACCGAGATCCGCCCGGCAAGCTGATCCGCCTCGTCCAGGTACTGGGTGGTCAGCAGCACCGTGGTGCCACTGTCCACAAGGGAGCGAACGGCCCGCCAGACCTCGTTGCGGCTGCGCGGATCGAGCCCGGTGGTCGGTTCGTCCAGGAACAGCACCCGCGGCGCGAGGATCATGCTCGCGGCCAGGTCCAGCCGTCGCCGCATCCCGCCCGAGTACCTCTTGACCGGCAGCCTGCCGGTGCCGGCGAGGTCGAACCGCTCGAGCAGCTCGTCCGCCCGGCGGGCGGCGGCCGCCGCACCCAGGTGGTACAGCCTGCCGAACATGATCAGGTTCTGCCGCCCGCCGAGCACCTCGTCCAGCGCCGCGTGCTGGCCGACCAGCCCGATCCGCCGCCGCACCTGTGCGGCCTCGACTGCCACATCGAACCCGGCGACCTCGGCCCGCCCGCCGTCGAACCGGAGCAGGGTGGACAGGATCCGCACCGCCGTGGTCTTGCCCGCACCATTCGGGCCGAGCAGTCCGCAGACCGTGCCGGCCGGCACCACCAGATCGAACCCGGCGACCGCTTCCTTGTCGCCGTACCGCTTCCGCAGCCCTTCGGCCACGACCGCATTGGTCAAGTTCAAACCCACCTTCCAACTTTGTACGCTGTACGGGGAGTACGCTAGCACAGTATCGTACGGCGTACAGAGTTCGTTACCGGCACAATGAGGCGCGATGACCGAATACAGCGGGAGCGGCGACCCCAAACGCACCCTCGAACTGCTCTGGGGCCTGCAGGAACGGCCAAGCCGCGGTCCCAAGGCCCGCCTGACCGTGCCCGAGATCACCGCGACCGCGGTGAAGCTCGCGGACGCGGACGGCTTCGCCGCCCTGTCCATGCGCCGGATGGCCGAGCAGCTCGGCGTCAGCACGATGTCGCTCTACACCTACGTGCCGAGCAAGGCCGAGCTGCTCGACCTGATGGTCGACGCGGTCTACGGGGAAACCGCGCGCCCGGAACCGGAAGAGGTGCCGGGCGGCTGGCGCGGCAGGCTGGAGCAGATCGCCAGGGAGAACGCCACGCTCTACCACCGGCACCCCTGGCTGCTCCAGGTGGCGATCAGCAGGCCCAACCTCGGCCCGAACCAGGTCAAGAAGTACGAGTACGAACTCGGCGCGGTGGACGGCATCGGGCTCACCGACCTCGAGATGGACGCCGTACTCACCCTGATCACCGGCTATGTGAACGGCGCGGTCCGCGGCGCGATCGAGGCCGCGCAGGCCGAACAGCGCACCGGGATGACCGACCTCCAGTGGTGGGAGGCGCACCTGCCGATCCTGGAGCAGGTCATCGACGAGGCCGCGTACCCGCTTTCCACGCGAGTCGGCAACGCGGCCGGCGAGGCATACAACGCCGCATACGCCCCAGATCAGGCCTTCGAGTTCGGCCTGGCCAGGGTCCTGGACGGGATCGAGACCCTGGTCCGCTCACGCGCCTGACCCACGTCCCCCGCTGTCACCGACTGCAAGCTCTTGATGTCGATCAGTATTGACCATGACACTTGTGGTCACAGTCGGGGTACGCGCGAGTACAGAGCGGCACGAGCGGGGCAGCCATGGCCGAGATCCCTTCGCCGGGCACGGTCACCTTTCGCGACGTCTTCGCGGTCGGTGAGTTCCGCGCGCTGTTCGCCGCCCAGCTGGTGTCGGTGGCCGGTGATCAGCTGGCCAGGGTCGCGCTGTCGATCCTGGTGTTCGACCGGACCGGTTCGCCGGGCTGGGCCGCGCTGACCTACGCGCTGACCTTCCTGCCGGATCTGCTCGGCGGGCCGCTGCTGGCCGGGCTGGCCGATCGCCATCCCCGCCGCACGGTGATGGTGGCCGCGGACGGCGCCCGGCTGCTGCTGATGGCCGTGATGGCGTTGCCCGGGACCCCGCTTCCGCTGCTCGGCGTGCTGCTGGTCGGTGTGCAGCTGCTCGCGGCCCCCTGGGGCGCGGCGCGGGCCGCGCTGCTGCCGCAGGTGTTGCCCGGTGAACGGTTCGTCGTCGGGACCGCAGTGTTCACCATGACCACCCAGCTCGCGCAGGTGCTCGGGTTCGCCACCGGCGGGGCGATCGTGGCCGGGCTCGGCCCGCAGGGCGCGCTCGGGGTCAACGCGGTCAGTTTCGCGGTGTCCGCGTTGCTGGTGCGGTACGGGATCGGCCACCGCCCGCCGCCGGGATGCCCCGGCGGGAACACGGCCACTCCCGGCACGTGGTGCGCGCAGGTGCGGTCCGGCCTGGTGCTGGTCTGGGCGGACCGCCGGTTGCGCGCACTGGTGGCGCTGGCCTGCGTGTCCGGGTTCTACATCGCGGGCGAGGCGGTGGCCGCGCCCTACGCGGCGGCGATCGGCGGCGGGTCGATGGCGGTGGGCGCACTGCTGGCCGCCTACGCGGTGGGCAATGTGCTCGGGATGGCGGTGCTGGCGCGGCTGCCGGCTCGGTGGCGGACCAGGCTGCTGGTGCCGCTGGCGATACTGGCCTGCGCGGCGCTGATCCTGTGCGCGACCGGGCCAGGACTGGCCTGGACGATGGTGGTGTGGGTGTGCTCCGGCGCCGCGAGCGCCTACAACCTGACCGCCTCCACCCTGTTCGTGCAGGCGGTGCCGGACGCCCGCCGCGGCCAGGCATTCGGGCTGGCGGTCACCGCGTTGCGGGTCTCCCAGGGCCTGGGCGTGGTGCTGGCCGGAGTCGCGGCCGAACGGATCCCGCCGCATCAGGTGGTGGCACTGGCCGGCGTGCTGGGCACCGCCGCCGCGGCCGCGGCCGGCTGGTCCTGGCGCCGGTCCGAGTCGCCGGTCGCCGGGTCACCGCAGTACCGCGGTGACCCGGCGGAGGCCGGTTAGGAGCGCGCCCAGTCGGTGGGGCGCTGGCTGCTACGTGCCCAATCGGTGGGGCGGCCGGTACGCGGCGAGCACGACTTCTTCGACATGGGAGTGCCTCCTCGACATCAGGCGTCAACACGCTGTGTGAGCGCACAGTAGACCAGGTGGCCTAGTGACACACGGCGCGTGTCCGATTACAGTGACGAATCCCATGCAGGTGGCAGGGGGTCCGTAATGCGATTGTCCAAGCGGCCTGCCCGGCTGAACAGCACTGTCAACCCACAGTCGGGTATCGGTCCGCGTCACTGGCCGTTATGGAATCTTTCACGGCCCGTGCTGTGCTATCTCCTCGCCGTCGTGGCCGCGGCACTGGTCTGCGTCGCCGCGACGGCCGCGCTGGTACCCATCACGACCCAGTCGCTGATCTGGTGCGCCCTGCTGGTCGGCGCGGAAATCGCACACCTGGAAACGGCCAGGGGCATCGAGCGGATCCGGGAACTGGGCGCCGAGGGCAGGCCGCATATGCACCTGCAATCCATCTGGATCTTCGCCGGTCTGCTGCTCCTGCCGCCGCCGCTGCTGGCGGTCCTGATCACGATCAGTTACGCGCATTCGTGGCTCCGGGTCTACCGCCGCCGCTCGATCCTGCACCGCAAGGTGTTCTCCGCGGCGACCGTGATCCTGGCCTGCACCGGCGCGGGTCTGCTGCTGTACGTGGGCACGTCCAACCAGTTCACGCCCTACATCGAGCGACTCGACGGCGCGGCCGGGCTCGGAGTGCTGGTACTGGCGGGCGGCGTCTACTTCGCGATCAACTACGCGCTGGTGGTCGCGATGATCATCGTGACCAACCCGGACAAGCCGGGACGGGCGGCGCTGGGCAACCCGTCGGACGTGCTGATCGTGCTGGCCGCGGTCGGCGTCGGCTGCGGAATCGCGCTGGTGGTGACCGAGCGGCCGTGGCTGCTCCCGGTGCTGATGGTCACCCCGCTCGCCCTTCAGCTCGGGCTGCTGCTGCCGCAGTTCCAGAACGCGGCCCGCACCGACGCCAAGACCGCACTGCTCGACCCTTCTTTCTGGGCCGAGCTGGCCGGCCGGGAGCTCGCCAGGGCGCGACGTCTCGGCTCCACCGTCGGCGTGCTGATGATCGACCTCGACCACTTCAAGGGTGTCGACGACGGTTACGGTCATCCGGCTGGCGACGAGGTACTGCGCGCGGTCGCCAAGGCCATCCGGGAGCACGTCCGCGCCTCCGACTTCGTCGGGCGCTACGGCGGTGACGAGTTCGTGGTGCTGCTGCCCGGCGTCACCGAAGCCGAGCTCACCGTCATCGCCAACCGGGTCAAGACCGGTATCGGCCAGCTCGCCGTCGAGGTGCCGGTCGCCGGGACGGCGGGGGCCATCGGCACCACGACCATCACCGGGCTGACCGCGTCCATCGGTGGCGCCGTCTACCCCGAGTCCGCCACCGACCTCACCCCGCTGCTGTGCGCCGCCGACGCGGCCGCTTACCGGGCCAAGGCGGCGGGGCGGAACCGGTTCGTGCTGGCGGACGAGCAGATGATCGCCATTCCGGAGCAGGGACGCGCGGCCGGCGGCATCGAAGCGCGGTAGCCCCGTTCGTACTATGGAAGTCAGTGCGTACGGAGGGGGTAGTCGTGACGGACCGAAAGCCGCCCGAGGTCTCGTTCGACGACTGGATCGAGCGGCAGATCCGCAGCGCCGAAGAACGCGGGGTGTTCGACAATCTGCCCGGCGCCGGCAAACCGCTGCCGGGTGCGGGCCGCCGCCCCGGCACGGCGTCGGACTGGGTGGCCGATCTGGTCAAGCGCGAGAAGGTGGACACCTCGGTGCTGCTGCCACCTTCGCTCGCGCTGCCGAAGGAACTCGAAGACCTGCCGGAACGGTTGTCCCGGGAACGGTCCGAGGCCACCGTGCGGAAGATCGTGCAGGACCTGAACGAACGAATCCGCCAGGCCCACCGGCTACCGCAGGCAGGTCCGCCGTTGCGGGCGATGCCGGTGGACGTGGAAGAAACCGTGCGGGCCTGGCGGGAGAACCGCTCGAAGTAGTGCGCCCGTCACTCCGGTTTCCAGTGGGAGAACGGTTCCTGGACGTCGGGCGGTGAACTGGCCAGCGCGTCGGCGTCGGGTCCGGCCGGAGTGACCTGCGCCAGGTGGACGACGATGTCGTAGGCGGCCAAGGGGTTCGACTCGCCGTAGAAGGTGCCGAAACGCTGCTGGGTCACGGCCTGCACGGTTCGGGTGTCGGCAGGGGACAGTCGCCGCAGGTCGGTCGCGAACGAGCCGTCGTGGCTGGCGGCCATCAGCGCGTCGAGGCTGCCGGGCTGAGGTGCCGCTTCCAGGTCCGTGAAGAGTTCGCCGGTGTAGAAGCCGGGCGCCGTGTTGAGGGTCTGGCCGGTCCCCGAGGTCGTGCCGAGGACCAAGTAGTCCTTGCCAAGCCGGTCGGCCAGGTGCAGGCCCATCGTCGTCGCCGGAGCCATACCGGGCAGGGTGACGGGCCAGCGCTGGATGTGCCCGTTGTGCGCGGCGACGACGATCCGGCCTTCCTTGTCCAGGAGCCACTCGACTGTGTCCGCGATCGCGGCGTCGCGGTTGGACATCGCGGTTCGCTGGTCGCCGCGGGTCATCGCGCGGATCACCGTGTCCAGCGTGCTGGTGAGGCGCAGTGCGCGCAGCGCGCGGTGGTAGGCGTCGGCGGTGGTCCGCCGGAGGTAGTCGAGGCGCCGTCCGGTCACCCGCGCGGCGAGTTCGGCCAGGCCCGCGGTGAGCGCGTCCTTGGTCGCGGGGGCGAGCTCGCTGTAGGTGGCGAAGGCCGCGGGCGCGGAGAAGGCGGACGGTGGCGCGAAGGCAGAAGCCGCTTCCCGGATCGCCGGGTCCACCTCGAACTCGGGATCCGCCTCCGCGAGGTAGGCCGTCACGGCGTCCAGGCCGGGCAGCAGGGACGCGTTCGCGCCGCCGAGGTCGATGCCCGAGAAGCCGACCGGCCGCGCGGCGGTGCGATTGTGCTGTCGCATCCATTCCAGCTGGGCGCGCATCTCGGTCCACAACCCCATCAGCGAGGTCACGCCGTTCGCCAGCACCTGGCCGAGCTGGTCTTCGCCGCCGCGGACCCAGTCGTCGGTGCGCCACCCTTCGGTGAATCCCGACTCCATCGCGTAGGTGCTGAACCCGTGCCGTTCGACCAGGTAGCGCAGCAGGCGGTGCCGGATCAGGTAGGTCTCGCGGTTGTAGTGCGCGCTCTCGCCGATCGCCACCACCCGAGCGTCACCGATCGACTCGTCCAGCCACTCCAGGTCGTCCAGCGGCGCCGCCGGATCCAGCGTGCGCAGCGGGAGCACCGCCTCGTCACTCAGCCGGACCGAAGCCGTCGTGTTCGTGGACATGCCAAGCCCCCTTCGTGTGTTCCCAACTTTGGGAACGGTACCAGATATGAGATCGTAGGCCGGTGGACACTCTTGACCTGCTCCTGCACCCCGTCCGGCTGCGCATCGTGCACTTCATGTCCGGCAGCCGTACGCGCACCACCTCCGACCTGTGCGCCCACCTGCCCGACGTGCCCAAGACCACCGTGTACCGGCACGTCGGCCTGCTGCTCGAGGGAGGAGTGCTGGAAGTCGTCGATGAACAGCGCGTGCACGGCGCCGTCGAACGCCACTACCGGCTGCGCCAGGATCGGGCGGCGATCGACGAACGCGCGGGCGCATCGATGTCGCTGGACGACCACCGCCACGGGTTCGCCGGCGCGGTGGCCGCCCTGCTCGCCGAGTTCAACACCTACCTCGACCAGGACGGGGCCGATCCGGTCGCCGACTCCGTTGGCTACCGGCAGGGCATCCTCTGGCTCAACCCCGACGAGCTCGCCAAGATGATCGACACCCTGCGCGGCATCTTCATAGCCAACCGGACCAACGAGCCCGTGTCCGGACGCAGGCCGTACCTGCTGAGCCCGATCTTCTTCCCGATCGAGGAACCGCCGCCCCGCCGGTGAGTTCAGCCCTTCCCGCCGCCGACGAGCTTGGCCTCCAGCCCCGGGTCTAGGCCGAGCGTCGGCCGGTCGGCCCGCTGCGGCGGCGCGCCGCCGAGACCGCGCATCCAGGACCAGGTGCCGGCGACCGTTTCGGTGACCGGACGGCAGTTCAGCCCGGCGGCGACCGCCTTCGACACGTTCGATCGGTGCATCGCCTGGTAGGTCTCGCCGGGTGGCAGCCAGACCGGCAGGTCGGTCCACGGCTCCACCCCGGCGGCGAGGATCGGCTCCGGTTCGGTCCAGCACAGCTCGGCATCCGCCCCGGTGGTGTCCACACAGGACTCAAGCAGCTCTCGCATGGTGGTGTGTCCCGGCGGGCTGACCAGGTTGTAGGCGCCGCCGAGCCCGCGTTCCGCCGCGTCCAGGGTCCACGCCGCGAGGTCGCGGACGTCGATGTACTGCAGCTCCAGTCCGGGCGGACCGGGGGCCAGCACCCGGCCGCCTCGCGCGATCCGGCTCAGCCACCAGGTCAGCCGCCCGACGTCCTCATACGGCCCGAGGATCAGCCCGGCCCGCGGGAACAGCGCGCGGTCGCCGAAGGCCGCGGTGACGGCCAGTTCCCCGCCCGCCTTGGCTCGCGCGTACTCGACCTCGCCATCGTCGGGGGCGGCTTCCACCAGCGGGACCTGCTCAGTAGCGCCCGGCGGAGTGGGCATCACGTACACCGACCTGCTGGAGACGTACACATACCGACCTACCCGGCCCGCCAGCGCTCGCGCCGCATCCCGGACCACGAGCGGCGCGTCGGTCCAGGTGTCCACCACAACGTCCCAACGCCCTCGTTCGAGCGAAGCCAAACCGCACGGCGCCGTGCGATCGCCTCGCAGGAAGGTGACGCCCTCCGGTGGCCGCCGCCGACCCCGGTTGAACATGCTCACCTGCCAGCCCCGCGCCAGCGCGTCGTCCACTATGGCGCGTCCGACGAACCCCGTTCCGCCCAGCAGCAACAGTTCCATGAACGTCACTCTGCCCTGCCGGCCCGGCCGTGACGGCGGATTCGCGCAGAGCTGAAGTCGCGGTCAGCGGATCGTCACCACGCCGTCGTAGAGCACCCGATCGGTGGCGTCGTACACCTTGGCGGTCAGCTCGGGCAGGTCGAAACCGGTGTGCTCTGGCATCTCCAGCCCGAAGGCGCCGTGGGAGATGGGCACTTCCAGCATCGCGCCTTGCCCGAACCTGACCGTCATCCGGGTGGCTTCCGGTGGAGTGGCACCACCGATGATGTTGCCCGAACCGCCCACCGCACCGACCGGGTTGAACAAGGTCGCCCGCACGGGTGCGGCGTCGCGCGGGAGCGATCTGACGTCCAGCGTCGGACCGCGGTCACCGGCCGGGGGCGAACTGCACACCAGCGCGATGTCGCCGTCGTTCGACGTGACCAGCTCGCTGCCGCCGACGGTGAGCAGCGGGCCGGGTTGGAAGCGATCCGGATCGGCGACCAGGTTCTGCGCCTTCGCCAGGCATTCGCCGAGGAAGCGCCCCGCCGCCGAGCTTCGGTCCGGCGGTGGGGTGACCGGCCGGTCGGTGACGGACACCGCGGGTGGCGGCGCCGGGGGCAGCGCGAGCTGGCCGCCCGGGCTGAGGTCCTTGCCGAGCGTGATCTTCGCCGTGGCCAGCCGGTAGCCCGTCCGCTGGACCAGCAGATGATCACCGAAGGGCACCGGCGTACCGCTGCTGCTGCCGGCCGCGGTCTCCACCCGGTAGCCGACAACCTGCCAAGACGGGTCCAGTACGGCGGAGATCACGCCGTTGGGGCTGAACATGACCGCACCGGTCTTGGTTCCCCCGATGTAGGCCGGGGCCGCGTTCGGGTCGGACACGGTGACGGTAGTCCGCGTGGTCTCGCAGAACAACGGCTTGCCGCCGGCCCTCGCGGCCACGATGTTGACGTCGTTCCCCGGCAGGCCCGCTTCAGGCCCGGTGGTGAACACCGGTACCCACTCCGAGCGGTCCGGGAACAGGCCGGCCTTGCCTTCCGCCTGGACGGCCGCCCAGCAACGGTCGAGCTCGGCGGCCGCCTTCGACGCGTCCAGTCGCACCCCCTGCAGCGGGCCAGGGGTCTGGCCGATGGCAGGGCCGGGGCCTTCGGTCGGCCGCAAGTACTGGGCGGTGACCACCGCCGCACCGAAGAGCAGGGTCACCCCGGCGGCCACCGCGAGCGGCCTGCGGACCGCCGAGAAACCCTTGCCCACGGCCGGATTCATGCCTTCCTCCAGCGCTGCCCGCAACTTTCCGCGCACCTCCGGCGGCAGTTCACGCCGGACGGGCAGTCCGAACTCGTCGTCGTTCATGATGTTTCCTCCAAGATGACGCGCAGCCGTGCGCGGGCCCGGGAGATCCGGGAGCGCACGGTGACTTCTTCGACCCCGAGCAGCTGGGCGGCGTCGGCGATGGGCAGTTCGCCGAGCAGGCACAGTTCGACGGCCTGGCGCTGTGCCTTCGGCAGCTTCCGGAGGGCAGCACCCAGCTTCCGCAACCGCACCTCGCCGTCCAGCCGTTCGGCGACCGACTCGGCGTGGTCACCGACCGCCGACGGTGCCGGGACCCGCGACAACAGCCGCAGCCGGCGCCCGGCACCGCGACGCTCGGTGCGAGCGAGGTTGCCTGCCACGGTGAACAGCCAGGGCAGCGCGCTGGCCCGGACCAGGGTTACCTCCGACCGCTTGCGCCACGCGGTCAGGAAGGTCGTCGAGGTGAGGTCCTCGGCCTGCGCCCAGGAGCCGGTCAGCCGGTAGGCGTGGTTCCACACCGCCTGCACATGGCGTTCGAACAACTCCCCGAAGGCGGCCCGGTCCCCCAGCACCGCGCGACGCCAGAGTTCGGCGTCCGCGTCGACGGAGGATTCCGCGGCGGGATCCGGCATGCGAGCCGCCCATCTCGGTTGCGCGGGGACAGTCATACCGGGAAGGGGCCGGCATCCGGCGAAGTGTTGCACCCGGGTTCGCGGAATACTCTGACAGTGCTTACATAAGCGCTGTTACTCTTGGCAGGTGAGTCCTTCCGACGAAAACCCGGACCCCACCGAACAGAGCCATTGGCGGCCGCTGCGCGTCCTGCAGGACGCGATGGACGACGACATCGCCAAGCTCTACGACGAGCGCGGCGTGGTCGGTGTCCGGCCGCGGTTCGCCATGCCGCTGATCCGGCTCGGCCGCCGGGGCGCGATGACCATCCGCCAGCTCGCCGAGTCGCTGGACGTGACCCATTCGGCGATGAGCCAGACGGTGAGCGCGATGCGGCGGGAGGGGCTGGTAAGCAGCACTCCCGGCACCGACGCGCGGACCCGTGAGGTGGTACTGACCGAACGGGCCGAAGCGCTCGTGCCCTTCCTCGAAGCGGAATGGCGGGCCACCGAACAGGCCGTCGCGGAGCTGGAGGACGAGATCCCGTACGCGCTGAGCCAGGTGGTCCGGGACATCGAGGCGGCGCTGACGCGGCGCTCCTTCCACGACCGGATCGTCCGGCAACTCGCGAGAGCCGACGACACCTCGGCAGCCTCTTCGTGAGCCTGCTCGACGGGCTGATCGACCTCCGCCCGCTGCGTTCGAGCCCCGCGTTCCGCCGGCTCTGGCTGGGCAGCAGCGCGTCCACCTTCGGCGGCCAGCTGACCGTGGTCGCGGTGCTCTCCCAGGTGTGGGAGCTGACCGGCAGCCCGGTCGCGGTGGGCGCCATCGGCCTCGCCCAGGCCGTGCCGATGGTGGTCTTCGGACTGATCGGCGGCACCCTCGCCGACGCGGTCGACCGTCGGCGACTGGTGCTGTGCACCACCCTGGGCCAGATCGTTTCGGCCGTCCTGCTCGCCGGCCAAGCGCTCACCGGTCTCGCTTCGCTGCCGGTGGTGCTGGGACTGGTGGCTCTGCAGGCCGCGTGCGGCGGGCTGGGCGCGCCCGCCCGCAAGACGTTCGTCGCGCGTCTGCTGCCCGAGGAGCTGGTCGGCGCCGGCATCGCGTTGAGCCACCTCAGTTTCCAGGCGGCCATGCTGGTCGGGCCCGCGGTCGCCGGCCTGGTCACCGCGAAGTGGGGGGGCGGCACTTGCTATCTCCTGGACGTGCTGACCTTCGGTGCCGGGTTGTACGGCGTGCTGAGGCTGCCGTCGATGCGTCCCGGCGCGGACGCCAGCCGGCCAGGGCTGCGCGCAATCTGGGAGGGCTGGCGCTTCATCGGCCGGCGGCCCGTGGTGAGCGGCGCGTTCCTGACCGACGTGCTGGCCACGGTGATGGCCATGCCGATCGCCCTTTTCCCGGCGATCAACGACGAGCGCTTCGGCGGCAGCCCGGAGTCGCTGGGCCTGTTCCTCTCCGCGATCGCGGTGGGCGGCATCACCGCCGGCGCGGCCTCGGGCATGGTCACCAGGGCACGCCGGCCCGGTGCCGTCATGCTGGCGGCGGCCGGGATGTGGGGTCTCGGCCTCGCCGCCTTCGGCATGGCGCAGTCGCTTTGGCTGGTACTCGGCTGCCTCGCCGTCGCCGGAGCCGCCGACACCGTCTCGGTGATCTCCCGGGGAGCGATCGTGCAGCTGGCGACCCCCGACTCGCATCGCGGCCGGGTCAGCGCCGTCGAGCACATCGTCGGGGTCTCCGGCCCCGACCTCGGCAACTTCCGCGGCGGACTGGTCGCCGGCGCTACTTCGGCGTCCTTCGCCATCATCTCCGGCGGCGCGCTCTGCGTGCTCGGGATCGCCGGGCTGGCGGTGGCGAACAGCTCGCTGCGCAGGTTCGCGACCCGCTAGAAACCCGTGCCGCACCAAGGTTTCACCGGCGTGCCGAACAGCTCGTCGGCTCGGCGGGCAGCCTCCGGGGTGCGTGCCTGGAGCCGGCCGGTCGCGGCGAGCGCACTCGGTGCCCAGGCGCCGAGGTAGATCATCGCAAGCACATCCACCCCGAGCCGGACCTCGGCTTCGGTGTCGTCGCCGAGACGCTCGGCGCCATCCGCGGTGATCCGGTAGCGGCCGGAGTTCTCGGGCAGCAGCGCGTCGGACACTTCGAGCACCACCGGCTCCGCCCGCTGATAGGTGCGGGCGGCCAGTGCGGCGGGGACGTCCAGGATCCGGAGCCACGATTCGTCTTCGACTCCGGTCACCTGCCAGGCCCGGAGGTCGGTGAGCATGGCCGCCACCGGCTCGTCGACCGGCCGGTACGCGTGCAGCTCGTCGACCAGGTCCATGCCGAGCAGGAAACGCCACAGCCCGGCCAGTGCCTCCGGGCCGGCGGCGTGCAGATCGTGCACCGTGAGGTCCGCCGTGTGCGGCTGCGCGCCGTGCCGCTCGTTCACCTGGTACACCACGAAACCGTCGTCACCGTCGGCGCCGGTGTGCACCGCGGCGATATGACCGCCATCGTGTCCGCGGAACCGCTCGAAGCGCATCGGCCACCACACTTCGGGGCGGCTGAGCATGCCCGGCCGCGACGGCGCGATCCGCCGGTACAGCGCGGGAATCAGCTCGACCGCGGCCTCCGGAGCGAGTAGCCGGACCCGCCCTCCCGCCGGCGCGTCCTGGTGAAGCCGGGCCGCGCGCCGGGTAATCCGGACGCGCTGGTCCAGGGACGCCACCCCGTAGCCGAACCGGCCGTAGATGGCCGTCTCACTCGCGTGCAGGCAGGCCAGCACCTCACCGCGCCGCACGAGGTCCCGCAACTGCTCCCCCATCAGCGCGGACAGCACACCGCGCCGGGTGTGGTCGGCCCGTACCCCGACCCCGTCCACCGCGCCCGTCGGGAGCAGTGCGCCGCCGGGTACCGCGAGCTCGGTCCCGAACGACCCCGCGGTACCGATCAGCTCGTCCTCGGCGAAGGCGCCGTACCGGCGGTCCGCCAGAAAGCCCGGACTGCGCCTCCCCCAGTGCTCGTCGGTCAGCGCGCCGCGATGCAGCGCCTGGTACAGCAGGGCGAAGGCCGATCGCTGCTCTCCATCGGCAAGGTTCCGGATCGCGAAATCGCTCATACGCGCGATCATGCCAAGGTGCCCGGCGAACGCGCACCGGATTTCCTGGCCGCTACCGCGGTGCGCCGACCTCGTACTCGCCCTGCGCGGTCTTCACGGTGACGGTCACCGTCTTCTCCTCACCGGCGATCGAGGCGGTGCAGTCGAAAACATGACCGACCTCGACGGCCTGGCCCGCCGGGCAGCCGACCGTTTCCACCTCTTCGAGCTGGAAGCTCTGCACCAGCACCTGCCGTACCCCGTCCTGCACCGCGGACTGGTCCAGGATCTTGGGTACCGGGGTGAGACTGACCGGGCTCGATACCGGGCTGCCTGCCGGCGGTGGCGGCGCGGCCGGTGAACTGGTCGCCGGCGGCTTCTCCCCGGCACTTTCGCAACCGGCCACGGCCAGGATGCCGAGACACGAAACGGCCAGCACCGTCGCGACGCGCACGAACGCACCCCCGCAGCTTGATCGACTTCGGCAGAAAGTCAGAAGAAGGTACCGCACCAGGCGGCCAGCCGCGTGCCGAACAGCCGATCCGCCGTCGTGGGCGTGCCGGGATCCAGCACCTCGATCCGGCCGACGCCGGCCAGCCGCGACGCCCGCCAGGTGCCGAGGTAGAGCATGCTCAGCGTCGCCACGTCCAACCGGAGCTGCGCCGGTTCGCCGGTCGGCTCCGCCCCGTCGGCCGACACCCGGTACCGGCCGGAGTTGTTGTCCAGCAAGGGATCCGTCACCTCGATCACCACGGACTCCGCCGGGCCGCCGTAGTACCGCCGGGCGGCCAGCGCCGCCGGCACGTCCACCAGCCGCAGCCAGAGCCCGTCCTCCACCCCGGTGATCCGGCAGCACCGCGGATCCTCGAACAGCAGCTCCACCGGCTCGTCGTACGGGCGCATGCCGGCCTTGATCCGGTCCACCAGATCGACCGTGAGCAGGAACCGCCACAGCCCGGCGAACGCGCGGCCATGGGCGGCGTGCAGCGAGGTCACGTGCAGCACCGCGTCCCCGCCGGACTCGTGATCGACGAAGTAGACGGCGAACCCGTCGACACCGTGTTCACCGTGGTGCAGGGCGGCGGTCATCGGGCCGGCGTGCCTGTGCATGGAGCCCGGAAAACCGGCCCACCAGTAGGGCGGCCGGGTCATCATGCCCGGCCTGGTGTGCGGCAACGAGGCGTAGGCTTCGGCCAGCTGGTCACGAGCCCGCTGCACCGGCAACAGCTCGACGTCGCCGCCGGAGGGCACCTCGGGACGCAACCTCGCCCGATGACGGTCCACCGCACAGGACTTCGACACCGTGCCCACCCCGTAGCCGAACCGGCCGTAGATCCCGCCTTCGCTGGCGTACAGCCCGGCGATCTGCACGCCGCGGCCGGCCAGGTCCGTCAGCTGGAACCGCATCATCGCGGTGAGCGCGCCGCGCCGGGTGCGGTCCGCGCGCACTCCGACCCCGGTGACCGCGGCCAGTGGCACCCGGCGTCCGCCAGGCACGGTCAGTTCGCCGTCGAAGGACCGGGCCGTCCCGATCAGCGCCGGGTCGAACACGCCCAGCGTGCGTCCCGGCTGTTGCATGGCCGCCGCGCGCGCCCAGTCCTCGTCGCTGGGCGGCGGCAGGTGCAGCGAGTCCCAGAACAGGGCGCTGGCCGATGGATGCTCGTCGGGACTGAGAATCCGAACGGTGTGCTCGGTCATGCGAGGATGATGCCGGTCCGGTGGCGGACCCGCGAATCCTTACTTCGGGGTGCCGACCTCGTAGTTGCCGTCGGAGTCCTTCACCTTGATGGTGACCTTCTGCTCCTGGCCGCCGATCATCGCCGTGCAGTCGAAGGTGGTGTCCGCCTTGACTTCCTGCTTGTCCGGGCAGGTCACGCTCTGCACGCCCTGGATCTTGTAGGTGTCGGTGAGGATGCCCTTGATCGCGTCCTGCTGCGCGGTCGTGTCGAACACCTTGCTGACGAAGAAACCCGGCTGCCAGAACCCGGTGACGCCCAGTGCCGCGAGCACCACGACCAGCGCCACCACCCCGATCAGCAGGCCCTTGCCGGACTTCTTCTCTCCGCCCGGCTGCGGCTGCTGCGGGTAGCCGGGCGGCCCGAACTGGCCGGGCTGCTGGCCGTAGCCAGGCTGCTGCTGCGGCCCGCTCGGCGGGTACGCGCCGCCTGGTTGCTGCCCGTACTGGGGCTGCTGCGGCTGGCCGTAGCCCGGCTGCTGCCCGTACTGCGGCTGCTGAGGAGGTTGCTGCGGATACCCGGGCTGCTGGCCGTACTGCGGCTGTTGCCCGTAGCCCGGCTGCTGCTGCGGATAGCCGGGCTGGGGATTCGGAGGCGACCCATAGGGCTGCTGCCCCCATTGCTGCGGGTCGTTGCCGCCGTACGGCGTGCTCATCGTTTCGCCTCCGCCAGAATTAGCCGTCAGTGTCCGTCAGCGTCCGTCGGTGCCCGCTGTGGAGCCGGTCGTCCCGACTCATTATGCCGTGCGCGATCAAACCACAGTGTCGGTGTTCCGCACACGTAAGCAGGCCGCATACCGCGCAGAATTACCAACGGATCGGGTACCGGTCAGGCCGCGCCGGCCGCCACCACGCCCCGCCGCAGCGCCCGCACCGCGTCGGACGCGGCCGCGCCAACAGGGTCGCCCTTGCCGAGCACGTCGCGGATCTGGTCCAGCAGGTCGATCACCTGACGCGACCAGCGCACGAAGTCGCCGGCCGAAAGCTCCTGGCCGTTGGCTTCGGCAGCGGTGAGCACCTTCTCCAGCGACTCGCCGCGCGCCCAGCGGTAGACCGGCCAGGCGAACCCGGCGTCGGGCTCCCTGGTCCGCTCCAGCCGGTGCCGTCGTTCGTCCTCGGCCAGGTCGGTCCACAGCCGCACGGTCTCCTGCCATGCCTGCGGTACCTGCCCGGCCGGCAGCCGCGGCTCGCCGGCGGAGTCCCGGCGCGCCTCGAAGACCAGCGTGGACACCACCGCGGCCAGCTCCGCCGGCGCGAGCCCGCGCCAGGTGCCATGCCGGATGCATTCGGCGGCCAGCAGGTCGGACTCGCTGTACAGCCGGGCCAGCCGCCTGCCGTGCTCGGTGACCCTGGCGCTGGGGTCCTGCTCGGCGGCATCGCCGAGATAGCCGCGCTCCCCGAGCAGATCCCGGATCCGGTCGAAGGCGCGGGCCAGCGAGTGCGTGGTGGCGGCGACCTTGCGCTCCAGCTGCTCGGTCTCCGCGGCCAGCCGCTGGTAGCGCTCCAGCCAACGCAGGTTCGCCTCCCGCTCGGCGATCCCGTGGCAGGGGTGCGAGCGCAGCGCACGGCGCAGTGCCGCCAGTTCGCCGTCCTCGTTCGCCCCGGAACGCCGTTTCTCCCTGCTCGGCAAGGAGATTCCGGCGTTGCGCAGTGACGACGCGATATCGCGGCGAGTCTTCGGCGAGCGCAGTTCGACGTGCTTGGGCAGCCGGATGTGGCCGAGCGGCTCGACCGGGGCGGGAAAGTCGGCCAGCGACAATGGTCCGGACCAGCGGTCCTCGGTGACCACCACCGGCCTCGGCTCCCGGATCGGGTCCACCCCCGGGTCCACCACCACGGCCAGCCCGGCCCGCCGGCCGGCCGGCACCGCGATCACGTCGCCCTTGCGCAGCCTGGTCAGCGAGTCCGCGGTGCTCGCCCGGCGCGACGCGGTGTTCTGCCTGGCCAGCGCCTTTTCCCGCTCGGAGATCTTCTTGCGCAGCTCGGCGTACTCCAGCATCTGCTCGAAGTCGCCGCTGATGGCCTCGGTGTAGCCGTGCAGTGCTTCCTTGTTGCGTTCGATCCGGCGCGCGGTACCGACCACCGAACGGTCCGCCTGGAACTGCGCGAAGGACTGCTCCAGCAGGTCGCGGGCCTGGTCAGGGCCGAGCTGGGCGACCAGGTTGATGGCCATGTTGTAGCCGGGCCGGAACGAGGAGCGCAGCGGGTAGGTACGGGTGGAAGCCAGGCCGGCGACCTGCTTGGGGTCCACGCCGGGCTGCCAGAGCACCACCGCGTGCCCTTCGACGTCGATCCCGCGACGTCCGGCACGGCCGGTGAGCTGGGTGTACTCCCCGGGCGTGAGGTCGACGTGCGCCTCGCCGTTGTACTTGACCAGCCGTTCCAGCACCACGGTCCTGGCCGGCATGTTGATGCCCAGCGCCAGCGTCTCGGTGGCGAACACGACCTTGACCAGGCCGCGGACGAAGAGCTCTTCGACGGTCTCCTTGAACCGCGGCAGCAACCCGGCGTGGTGCGCGGCGATCCCGCGTTCCAGCGCCTCCCGCCACTCCCAGTAGCCGAGCACGCCGAGATCGCCTTCGGGCAGGTCCGCGGTCCGCTCGCGAACGATCCGCCGCACCTCCTCGACCTCCTCCGGCGAGTTCAGCCGCAGACCGGACCTGGTGCACTGCGACACCGCCGCGTCACAACCGGCGCGGGAGAAGATGAACACGATGGCCGGCAACAACCCGGCTGCGTCCAGCCGCTCGGTGACGTCCACCCTGGACGGTGGCCGGAACCGGGGGCCGCGGTCCTGGCCGCGCCCGCGGTTGCGGCCGCGGAACGCCGCGGGGCCGTACATCCGGCCGGTCTCCTCGGCCCGCCGCAGCAGGTTCGGGTTGATGCGCAGCTCGTCTCCCGGCGAACCGACCTTCTCCCCAGCGAACAGGTCCAGCATCCGGTTGCCGACCAGCATGTGCTGCCAGAGCGGAACCGGCCGGTGCTCGTCGACCACCACAGTGGTGTCGCCGCGGACGGTCTGCAGCCATTCGCCGAACTCCTCGGCGTTGCTGACCGTCGCGGACAGCCCGACCACCCGCACGTGCTCGGGCAGGTGCAGGATGACCTCTTCCCATACCGCGCCGCGGAACCGGTCGGCGAGGTAGTGCACCTCGTCCATCACCACGTACGCCAGTTCGTCCACCGTGGACGATCCGGCGTAGAGCATGTTGCGCAGCACCTCGGTGGTCATCACCACGATCTGCGCGTTGCCGTTGATCGAGGTGTCGCCGGTGAGCAGGCCGACCGCGTCCGCGCCGTAGCGGCCGACCAGGTCGGTGTACTTCTGGTTCGACAGCGCCTTGATCGGCGTGGTGTAGAAGCATTTGCGGCCCTCGGCCAGCGCCAGGTGCACCGCGAACTCGCCGACCACGGTCTTGCCGGCTCCGGTGGGGGCGCAGACCAGCACCCCGTGGCCGTCCTCCAGCGCCTCACAGCCGCGCGTCTGGAAATCGTCGAAACCGAACGGGGACTCGGCTGCGAACCGGGTCAGCTGGGAGTACTTCCCGCGGTGCATGGCGGCCGCATAGGCCTCGGCCGGGGAACGTGAAGGGCGATTGGCCACCTGATCAGGGTTTCACACCGTCACCGGCGCCCGCACGCGGTGGGCGTTCGAGCTGCTCCTGGGCCTTCTCGGGCCCGGGTAAGCGGCGGTCAGCGCGCGGTGCGGGCGCGGTAAGCGGGTCCGGCGATGGTCTCCCCCATGACCAAGAACAAGAACGTGCTGATCTCCGGCGCGAGCATCGCCGGACCCGCGCTCGCCCACTGGCTCCCCCGGTACGGCTTCGACGTCACCGTGGTGGAACGGGCGCCGGAGCTGCGGCCGGGCGGGCACAACGTGGACTTCCGCGGCGACGTGCACCTGAACGTGCTGGAGCGGATGGGCATCCTCACCGACGTTCGCCAGATGCAGACCCACGGCGGAAAGCTCGTGGTCGTGGACGGCGCCGGGCGGCAGCTGGCCGCGCTGCCGTCGGAGTTCATGAGTGGCGCCGTCGAGATCGGTCGCGGCGACCTGGCCACCATCCTGTACGACCGGACCAAGCACCAAGCCGAGTACGTCTTCGGCGACTACCTCACGTCACTGACCGAAACCGCCGGCGGTGTGGACGTGACCTTCGACCGGGGCGCGCCGCGCACCTTCGATCTGGTGGTCGGCGCGGACGGCATGCACTCCGGCGTCCGCGCCCTCACCTTCGGCCCGGAGTCGCGGTTCACCAAGTTCCTCGGCTACTACACCGCGGGCGCCTCCGGGCCCAACCACCTCGACCTCGACCACACCTCGCTGCTCTACAACGAGCCCGGCCTCGGGGTCATGATCGGCAGCAACCGCGACCGCGACGAGGCGGGCCCGGGTTTCGTGTTCGCCTCCGAGCAGCTCGACTACGACCGGCACGACGTGGAGCAGCAGAAGAAGATCGTCGCCGACCGCTTCCAGGGCGTCGGCTGGCTGACTCCCCGGCTGCTGGAGGACATGTGGGCCTCGCCGGACTTCTACTTCGACTCGATCAGCCAGATCCACCTCGACCGCTTCTCGAAGGGCCGGGTGGCGCTGCTCGGGGACGCCGGTTACGGCGCCACCATGGGCGGTATGGGCACCGGGCTGGCCGTGGTCTGCGCCTACGTGCTGGCCGGTGAACTCGCCACCGCCGCCGGTGACCACCGGGTCGCGTTCGCCGCCTACGAGCGGCGGATCCGGGACTACGCCAAGGGCTGTCAGAAGATCTCCGGCAACGCGGGACCGTTCCTCGCACCGCCGACCGAGGCGAAGATCCGGCGACGCAACCGGGCCTACCGGCTGCTCTCCGCCAAGCCGCTGCAGAGCTTCTTCAACCGGTTGACCACCAAAGCCGCCACCAACCTCACCCTCCCCGACTACCTCACAGCCAAATAGCCGGCTTTTTGCCCACGGGGCGGGTCAGGTGAGCAGCAGGGTCTTGCCGGTGACCGCGCGGGCTTCTATCGCGGCGTGCGCGTCCGCGGCCATCTCCAGCGGGAAGCTCTGCCCGAGCAGCGGGTGGAACCGGCCCGCGGCGGCTTCGGCCAGCGCCCGGGTGGCCAGGAAGTTCACGCTCGCGCCGATGTTCGCGAGCTGCCCGACTCTGAGCACCGTCACCCCGTGCCTGGCCGCGGTCTCCGGGTGGATTTCGGTGAGCGACCCGGCCGCCGCGCCGTGCACGGAGAATCGGCCACCTCGCGCGGTCACCCCGAACCCGGCACGGCCGATCTCCCCGCCGACCCCGTCGAACACCACGTCCGCCCCGGCTCCCCCGGTCAGCGCCATCACCTGCTCGGTCCAGTCCGGTTCGGTGTAGTCGACCACCGCCTCCGCCCCCAGCTCGCGGACCAGCTCGAGCTTGCGGGCCCCGCGGCCGGCACCGATCACCCTGGCGCCGGCCGCCCGCGCCAGTTGCACCAGCAGGCTGCCGAGGCCACCACCGGCGGCCTCGACGAGAACCCACTCGCCGGGACGGACATCGGCGGCATCGACCAGGCCCAGCGCGGTGCTGCCGTCGTGCATCAGCGCTGCCGCCTCGGGCAGCCCCAGCCCCTCCGGCACCAGGATCAGATCCTCGACGGCCACCACGGCACGCTCGGCATAGCGGCCGTCGCCGGTGACGACCCGCCGCCCGATCCACCCGGAATCGACCCCCTCGCCGACCGAATACACCAGCCCGGCGACCGCCCCGGTCGGCACGAACGGCGGCACCGGCAGCTCGGGCCCCGGCGAAAACCCGCGCCGCAGCTGGGTGTGCACGAAAACCACCGACACCACGGACGCGCCGACCACGACCTGGCCCGGACCGGCCACCGGGTCCGGCGCCTCCGTGGCCACCAGCACCTCCGGCGCACCGAACGCTGTCGCCTCTACTACTCGCATGCTGTCCATTCCCCCGTCCCTGACCGCCGTTCGTGGAAAGCCTCGGACCTGAAGCGAACTGGAGGTCAATCGCTGGTGACCCGGATCACCCGACGACGGTCAGCGCATCCGGCACGCAGCGCAGCGACACCGGCAAGGTACCGAGCGGTTCCCCGTCCGCGTAGGCGGGCCAGCTCGCACCGGCCACGCTGATCTCCCGCGCGCGCAGCGTCCGCACGCCGGGCCGTTCCACATGCCGCCCGGTGCGCAGGCTCGGCAGGATGCGCAGCAGCTCGCCACGGCCGGCCTTGCCGACCACGGTGACGTCGAACAGGCCGTCGTCCGGCTCGGCGCCGGGACAGATCGGGATACCGCCGCCGTACCAGGCGGTGTTGCCGACCGCGACCAGCATCGCGTCCAGCTCCAGCAGCTCGGTTTCGGTCTCGACGGTCACCGGGCCCGCGCGAAAGGAGGCCAGCTCGGCCAGGATCGCCAGGTCGTACCGCCGGGGCCCGGACGGCCAGCGCATCCGGTTGGCGCGGGCGTTCACCGCGGCGTCGAAGCCGGAGCACAGCACCGTGGCGAACCAGGTGCCGGCCACCCGGCCGAGGTCGATCCGCCGCCTGCGCCCGGACCGCAACGCCGCCACCAGCTCGGCCACCGCGGCCAGCGGGTCCGGCGGCACCCCGAGCGCCCTGGCCAGGTCGTTGCCGGTGCCGGAGGGCACCAGCGCGAGCGCCACGTCGGTCCCGGCGCAGAACTGCACCCCCTGATGCGCGGCACCGTCCCCGCCGAGCACCACCAGCACGTCCAGCCCGTCCGAATGCGAACGGGCCATCAGTGCCCTGGACTCCTCAACCGTGTTCGCCACCAGCAGGTCCAGCCGGTCAACCTCGGCGCGGAGCCGCTGCGCCACCGTGCCCGCGATCCTGGCCGCCGCGCCGTGTCCCGAAGCAGGGTGCACGGCGAGAGCCGCGTGAATACCCACTCGCGGATCAGGTCACGTCGTCGGTGCTCGGCTTGCCGCCGGGCTTGGTGGCCGCGGGTGCCGTGGTGTCGGCGGTGTCGGTGTCCGTGCTGTCTTCGACCGTGCTGGGCGTGTAGTCGAAGGGCGCCGCCTCGTCGTCGGCGAGCTGGTCCCAGCCCTCCTCCTTGCGCAGCCGGTCCTTCTTCCGGTCGTGCAGCCTGGCGAGCTGAATGGCGAACTCGTTCAACACGCACAACGCACCGGCCAGCGCCAGCATGGAGAACGGGTCGTTACCGGGCGTGGCGAAGGCCGCGAAGACGAACAGCCCCATGATCAGGCCGCGGCGCCACTTCTTGAGCTGCTGGTACTTCACCGCCCCGACCCGGTTCAGCATCACCACCAGCAGCGGCAGCTCGAAGCTGACCCCGAAGATCAGCAGCAACGCCAGGATGAACGAGATGTACTTGCTACCGGACAGCGCCGTGGTGAAGTTGTCCGCGCCGAAGCCGACCAGGAACTGCAGGGCGTTCGGCACCAGCAGGTACGCCAGCACAGCGCCGGCGCCGAAGAGCACGGTCGCGAAACCGACGAAGGTCATCGCGTACTTGCGTTCCTTGGCGTACAGGCCCGGCGCGATGAACGCCCAGATCTGGTACAGCCAGCCCGGCCCGACCAGCACCATGCCCGCCGCGATACCGACCTTCAGCCGGATCAGGAAGACCTCGAACGGCTCGGTCTGCAGCAGCGTGCACTCCTGGCCGGGAAAGACCGCCCTGGACGTCGGCGGCAGGGCGCAGTACGGGCCGGTCATGATGTGGCCGAGCGAAGGGATCGGCCCCACGTTCGTGCCGAACCAGATGAAGCCCAGAATTCCGCCGGCGAGCACGAACATGATCGCGAAGGCGAGCCGCCTGCGGAACTCGTAAATGTGCTCGATGAGGGTCATCGTGCCGTCGGGGTTGTGCCGACGGCTGCGCTTGCGCCGCTTACCTCGGCGCGGGGACGAGGTTCCTGGATCCACCACTGAAGGATCCGTTCCCGTCAGCTGGCGTTCTTCTGCGCCGGATCCGCGGCCTGCTGCTTCTTCAGCTCGTCCAGCTGGCGCTGGAGGTCAGCGACCTGCTGGTCGGTGCCTGCGGCCTGCGGAGTGGAGGCCGGCAACGCCTTTGTCTCGGCGTCTTCAGCAGGCTTGTCCTTGTCTTCGGCGGCCTCGCCCTTCATGTCCTTGGTCTCGGCCTTGAAGATCTTCATGGACTTGCCGATGGACCTCGCCGCGTCCGGCAGCCGCTTCGCACCGAACAGCAGCACCACAACAAGGACCAGAATAATCAAGTGCCACGGCTGCAGCCCGTTCAGCATCGGTGGCCTCCCATCTTCGTCTGTACAGATCTTACGTTGCTGACGCGTCGCGGCGCTGCTGGATCGCCACGCGTATTGCGGCCGAGCGGGCCCGCAGCAGTCCGGCCTTGTCCTGGGTGTCCGTAGCAACCATGCTCATGGTGTGGCGGAACCGGCGCAAGAGCCGAAAGATGCGGGTGAGCAACACTCCGAGTAGAAGAATCCCCAGAACGGCGAGCGCGATGCTCGGCAAATAGGACACGTCGGACACCTTACTGCTTCCATGTTGACGGAACGTGAAGTCCCCGGGCCAAGGCGTCGGACGCGCGCCGACGAACAGCCTCCGCCAGCTCGGCCGGACGCTCCACCTGGACCTCACCGCCAAGGCTGAGCACCAGCCGGACCATCCAGGACTCGTCGCCGTAGCGCATCCGCACCCGCAGCCTCCCACCGTCCAGCTCGGCCAGCTCCTCCGAGGGGTAATACTCGGCCACCCACCTCGCGTCCGGATCCAGGACCAGTTCGGCCACCGGCTGCTCGGGCCGCGCAGAGAACACCCCGTCCGAGATATCGGTCGGCTCCGCGTGCGCCGGCGGCACCGCCGGCTCGTCCAGCACCCGCAGGTCGTCGATCCGATCCAGGCGGAACAGCCGGACCCCCTCCGCCCGGCGGCACCAAGCCTCCAGATAGCCGACGGCCTGCACGATCAGCAGCCGCATCGGGTCCACGGTCCGCTCGGTGATCTGATCCTTCGACGCGGTGTAGTAGCGGATCCGGAGCGCACGCCGCGCCTTCATCGCGTCCTGCACGGCCTGCCTCGTCCTGGCGGTGCTCGCCGCTTCACGAACCGCCTTTCCGACCACCACGCCGGAAGGCTGCGCCTGGCCGGCGGCGGTTTCGATCTTCGCGATCGTGCGGTGCACGGCGTCCGCGTCCACCACGCCCGGTGTCTCGGCCAGCGCGCGCAGGGCGACCAGCAACGCCGTCGCCTCACCGCCGGTAAGCCGCAGCGGCCTGCTCATCCCTGCGTCGTAGGTGACCGTGACGGTGTCGCCCTCGAAGGACAGGTCGATCAGGTCACCGGGACCGTAGCCGGGCAGGCCGCACATCCACAGCAGCTCGAGGTCCTTGCGCAGCTGCCGCGGGGAGACGTCGAAGTCCCGTGCCGCCTCGTCGATCTCGATCCCCGGCCTGGCCAGCAGGTACGGCACCAGAGCGAGCAGCCTCGGCATCCGCTCGGAGGAACCGCTCACGGCCTGCCTCCGTGGTGCACGATGGCCTCCAGCCGATCGCGCACCGACTTCGCCAGCACGTCGGGTTCGAGCACCAGCACGTCGGGGCCGTGCCCGGCGATCCAGTCCGCCGCGCTCTCCGGCGCGAACAGCTCGATCTCGGCCAGGTCGCCGTCCACCCCGTCCACGGCAAGCCTGCCGACCAGCTTCGCGTGCCGCCGGACCCCGGCCGCCCGCCGGTCGGCGATCCACACCGTCGCGGTCGCCACCGGCGTCGGGTCCTGGTCTCCGGTCACGGCCACGAACTCCAGCAGGTTCACGTCCTCCGGACGGCGCACCTCGCCCGGCTTGCCGACCGTGCGCACGTCACCGCTGACCCTGGACAGCCGGAAGCAGCGCGGCGCCTGCCGGTCCCGGTCGTGGCCGATCACGTACCAGCGCGCCTTCCAGGACACCACGCCCCACGGCTCGAGGGTGCGCATCAGCCGGTCCGGCGAGCCCGACCGGCGGTACTGGAAGCTGACCGCCTGCCGGTTCTGCACCGCGGCCAGCAACGGGGAGAACGCGGACTCGGCCCGCACCCTGGACTCGACCACGGTCGGCGCGCCGTTCTCCACCTCGACCCCGGCCGCGCGCAGCTTCACCAGCGCGCCCTGCGCCTGCCCGGTCAGCTCCGGCGAGTCCCACAGCCGGACGGCCAGTCCGACCGCGGTCGCCTCGTCCGGCGCCAGCTCGATCTCGCCGAGCTCGTAGTCGCGACGGGCGATCCGGTAGCCCTCCACCGAGTCGAAACTCGAGTTTCGGCCCGTCTCCAGCGGAATGCCCAGCTCGCGCAGCTCGGTCTTGTCCCGCTCGAACATCCGGAAGAACGCCTCGTCGCTGACCGCGTCGGCATACCCGGGCACGATGCCGCGAATCCGCTCGGCGGTCAGATACTGCCGGGTGGACAGCAGCGCGAGCACCAGGTTGACCAAGCGTTCGGCGCGGGCGGTGGACACGAGTCCACAGTAACTCGGACCGGCGAACCCGATCGTGACCGGTGCACGCGCGTCGGCTTCTTTCGCACCAGCGCGAACAGGCGGTTACAGAGAGCCGATCAGGCGCTCCACCCGTTCGTCCACCGACCGGAACGGGTCCTTGCACAGCACGGTGCGCTGCGCCTGGTCGTTCAGCTTGAGGTGCACCCAGTCCACGGTGAAGTCCCGCCCGGCGGCCTGCGCGGCGGCGATGAAGTCACCGCGCAGCTTGGCCCTGGTGGTCTGCGGCGGGGTGTCCTTCGCCAGCTCGATCTCGCCGTCGTCGGTCACCCGGCGGACCAGGCCCTTGCGCTGCAGCAGGTCGAAGATGCCCCGGCCGCGCCGGATGTCGTGATAGGCGAGGTCCAGCTGCGCGATCCGCGGGCTGGACAGGTCCAGGTTGTGCTTGCTGCGGTAGCGCTCCACCAGCCGGTGCTTGATCGCCCAGTCGATCTCGGTGTCGATCTTGCTGAAGTCCTGCTGCTCCACCGCGTCCAGCGCGCGGCCCCACAGCTCCAGCACCCGCTGCGCGGTCGGCCCCGACTCGTTCGTCTTCACGTGCTGCACGGCGCGGGCGTAGTACTCGCGCTGGATTTCCAGCGCCGACGCCTCCCGGCCGCCGGCCAGCCGCACCTGACGGCGGCCGGTCAGGTCGTGGCTGATCTCCCGGATCGCCCGGATCGGGTTGTCCAGGGTGAAGTCCCGGAACTGCACGCCCTGCTCGATCATCTCCAGGACCAGGTTCGCCGCACCCACCTTGAGCAGGGTGGTCGGCTCGGCCATGTTCGAGTCGCCGACGATCACGTGCAGCCGCCGGTACCGCTCGGCGTCCGCATGCGGCTCGTCCCTGGTGTTGATGATCGGCCGCGAGCGGGTTGTGGCGCTCGACACACCCTCCCAGATGTGTTCCGCCCGCTGGGAAAGGCAGTACACCGCGCCACGCGGAGTCTGCAGCACCTTGCCCGCCCCGCAGATCAGCTGCCGGGTGACCAGGAAGGGCAGCAGCACATCCGCGATCCTGGAGAACTCACCCGCCCTGGTGACCAGGTAGTTCTCGTGGCAGCCGTAGGAGTTGCCCGCCGAGTCGGTGTTGTTCTTGAACAGGAAGATGTCCCCGCCGATGCCCTCGTCGGCCAGCCTGCGCTCGGCGTCGACCAGCAGATCCTCCAGGATCCGCTCACCCGCCTTGTCATGCGTGACCAGCTGGGTGAGGTCGTCACATTCCGCCGTCGCGTACTCCGGGTGCGAGCCCACGTCCAGGTAGAGCCGTGACCCGTTGCTCAGGAACACGTTGGACGAGCGTCCCCAGGACACCACGCGCCGAAACAAGTACCTGGCAACCTCGTCCGGAGAAAGCCTCCGCTGACCATGAAACGTGCACGTGACCCCGAACTCGGTCTCGATGCCAAAGATCCGCCGCTGCATTACTCAAGACTAGGCGCTACACCCCCGTGCATGATGCGCCGTTCGGGGATCGACACGCGGTGAGCTACGTTGCTGCCAGTGATCCGCCTGCGAAGACGCCCCTGGTGACGATCCACCAGGTGCTCTCAATCGCGCGTTTGGAGTAACCACTGTGATTTCCCGGCTCACCCGCCCCCTGCACCAGGTCGGGCAGACCGACCGCACGCTGGTCCGGCGCAGTGCGGCGCTGCCGCGTACCCGCGCCGACCAGGTGCTGATGACGCTGAGCAGGTCGGCCAACAAGGGCAGGCTCTGGTGGGTGGTGGCCGCGCTGCTGGCGAGCAAGAAGGGGCCGACCCGGCGTGGCGCGCTGCGCGGGGTCGCGGCCATCGCCGGCGCCAGTACCAGCTCGAACCTGGTCGGCAAGCCGCTGTTCCCGCGCCGCCGGCCGGCCGCCGAGGAGGTGCCCGAGCACCGGAGGTTGTCCAAGCGCCCCACCTCCTCGTCCTTCCCGTCCGGGCATTCGGCCTCCGCCGCCGCCTTCGTCACGGCGGTGGCCATGGAGTCCCCGCTGGTCGGCCTCGCGGTGGCCCCGCTGGCCGCCGCGGTCGCCTACTCGCGGGTGCACACCGGCGTGCACTGGCCGAGCGACGTGGGCGCCGGTGTGGCGATCGGCGTCGGCGCGGCCGCGCTCACCCAGCACTGGTGGCCGCTGCATCCGGACGTGCCCGCCTACACCCGGCACGAGGCCGAGGCGCCGGTGATGCGCGACGGCGAGGACATGCTCGCGCTGGTCAACCCCGGCTCGGGCGTGGAGAGCGCGGACCCGACCGAGGACGTGCGCTACGCCTGGCCGAAGGCGACCCTGATCTACCCGGATCCCAGCATGGACATCCGCACCCAGCTGGAGCAGGAGATCAAGGCCCGGAGCGGGTCGGTCCGGGCGCTCGGGGTGGCCGGCGGCGACGGCACGGTCGCCGCGGTGGCTTCGGTGGCCGCCGAGCAGGGCCTGCCGCTGGCGCTAATCCCGGCCGGCACCCTGAACCACTTCGCCCGCGACGTCGGCGTCCGGTCCATGGCGGACGCCGACGAGGCCACCGAGAACGGCAGCGCCGTCGGCATCGACCTCGGCGAGGTCGAGATCGGCGAGGGAGCGGACACCGTGCGCCGCTGGTTCGTGAACACGGCCAGCCTCGGCGGCTATCCGGAGATGGTGCGGCTGCGCGAGAAGCTGCAGCAGCGGCTGCCCAAATGGCCAGCGATGGCGATCGCGCTGGCCCGCTCGCTGCGCCGGGCGCGCCCGCTCGAGGTGATGCTCAACGGGCATCGCGCCTCGGTCTGGCTGATCTTCCTCGGCAACGGCGCCTACGCCTCCAAGGGGTTCGGCCCGTCGCGGCGCCCGGCCATGGACACCGGCATGCTCGACGTGCGGTACCTCCGCGCGGACCTGCCGTACTCCAGGGCCAGGTTCGTGCTGGCGATGCTCACCAACACACTGGAGACCAGCCACGTCTACCGGCAGTACGACACCGCCGAGCTCGAGGTGCGGCTGCTGGACGGAAACCGGCGGGTGGCCACCGACGGCGAAGTCGGCCCGCTCGGCAACACCTTCCGCTTCCGCTCCCGCCCCAGCGCCCTCACCATCTACCGCAACCGCGACCAGCTCGACGCCTGACGAGACCGCGCGTCGGGGTGCAGACGGAAGACGGCGAACCTGGTCACGTGCGGGCGGATCTCCGCGGCGGCGGCGCCGATCGTGAACGCCAGGTCCGCCGGCTCGAAACCGGCCACCGGCAGGTATCTGGCAACCACGACCGCGGCTTCGTCGTCACCGAGTAGCTCCACCCGGTACTCGCCGTCCCGCTCCAGCACGCACCGCCCGGCCGCGAGCAGGTTCCGCACCCAGTCCGCCCGGCGGCTGTGCGAACACAGGTGCAGCAGCCCGTCGAAGCGGGTGACCGCCACCGGGAACGGCCGGGGCAGCCCGCTGCGCCGGCCCGGCACCGAAGCCACGCGGACCGCGGGCCGCCCTTCCTCGGCAGGCAGCACCGGGTCCTGCCGGATCTGCTCGATCATCTTCGCGTTCATCGCACGCTGGTCGTCCACGACAATCTCCCCAAGCTATTCGGACCGGAAGTCCGGTTGACTCGAGGTACTATACGAACCGATGGTCCACTTAGTCGAGAGGGGTTCCGTGTCACCATCCGAACGCGCGGACGCCGCGCGCAACCGCCGCGCGATCCTGGCCGCCGCCGACGAGCTCTTCAGCCGGCACGGCGTGCACCACGTGTCCATGAACGACATCGCCACGGCCGCCGGCGTCGGCAAGGCCACCCTGTTCCGCCGGTTCACCGACCGCACCGGACTGGTGCAGGCACTGCTCGAACCCCGCGGCACCGAGCTACGCGACGCGATACGGACCGGACCGCCGCCGCTGGGACCCGGCGGCACCCCGGCCGAACGCCTGGAAAGCTTCGTCGAGGCGCTCTTCGACTTCGTCTGGCAGAACCGGCCACTGATCAGGGCACTGGAGAACCTGCGCCCGGACGCCTACTACACCAACGACGTCAGCCGGATCTGGATCGACCACCTGACCGCATGCGTGGCGGCGGCCGCCCCCGGCCGGGACGCCGAATACCTCGCGCACGCGCTGCTCACCGGCCTGCGCGCGGACATCATCGAGTACCTCGTGCACAACCGGGGAATGACCAGGCAACGCGTCCTCGACGGCGTGCTGGACCTGACCAGATCCAGCATCGCCTGACCGCGGGAGTCAGTCCTTGGACTCGTCGCCCTTGTCGTCCTTCTTGTCGTCTTCGGCCGCGGGCTCGGGAGCGGGCAGCAAAGCCTCCAGTGCCGCACCGGTGATCCGCCGGAACGCCCGGCGAGGCCGGTCCCGCTCCAGCACCGCGACCTCGAGCTTGATCGGCTCGCCGCCGTTGCTGCCGTTCGCCGCGCCACCGGTCGAGGTCGCGCGCAGCGCACCCACCGCGATCGCCACCCCCGCGCCCAGCTCGAGATCGGCTTCGTAGGTCTCCTTGAGCTTGGTGTTGATGGTGTCCGCCTGGCCACCCATCACCACGAACCGCGGCTCGTCCCCGATCGACCCGTCATAGGTCAGCCGGTACAGCTGGTCCTCTTCCGCGCTGGTACCGACCTCGGCGACGCAGATCTCCACCTCGTACGGCTTGAGCTGCTCGGTGAAGATGCTGCCCAGCGTCGACGCGTACGCGTTGGCCAGCGCGCGGGCGCTGACATCCCGGCGGTCGTACTGGTAGCCCTTCATGTCCGCGTGCCGGATACCGGCGACCCGGAGCGTCTCGAACTCGCTGTACCTGCCGACCGCGGCGAAGCCGATCCGGTCATAGATCTCGGAGACCTTGTGCAGCGTGGTGGACGGGTTCTCGGCCACGAACAGCACCCCGCCGCGGTACTTCAGCGCGACCACGCTGCGACCCCGCGCGATGCCCTTGCGGGCGAGCTCGGAACGCTCCCGCATCAACTGTTCGGGAGAGGCATACAGCGGCATCGTCACAGGATTGGCTCCGCTCGGTTCGTCGATCGCACGGTCAAAGAAGTCACAGGGTAGGAACGGGGGCGCACGAGATCAACCTCGCCGATGCGCCTGCTCGGAGCGGTCGCGCACGACGGCTTCGGCGACCTCAGCCGCCCGCTCGTCGGGCAGCTCCTGCGCCCCGTGCTCCGCGGTGATGGTCACCACGGTGGGGAAGATCCGCCGGACCAGATCGGGACCACCGGTGGCGGTGTCGTCGTCGGCCGCGTCGTACAGGGCCTCCACCGCGCAGCGAATCGCCCCGTCCGCGTCCGCATCGGGGTCGTACAGCTTCTTCAGCGCGGACTTGGCGAACAGCGAACCGGAGCCGATGGAGTGGTAGTCCTTCTCCTCGAACCGCCCCCCGACCACGTCGAAGGACACGATCCGGCCCGCCTCGCGCGGGTCCGCGGCGTGCACGTCGTACCCGACGAACAGCGGCAACGCGGCGAGCCCTGCCATCGCCGCGTCCAGATTGCCCTTCACCATGGCGGAAAGCTTGTTCGTCTTACCGTCCAGGGAGAGCGAAACGCCCTCGAGCTTCTCGTAGTGCGCCAGCTCGACGGCGTAGAGACGCACCATCTCCAGCGCCGGCCCGACACTGCCGGCGATGCCCACCGCCGAGTATTCGTCGGTGACGTACACCTTCACCATGTCGCGGATCGCGATCATGTTCCCGGCGGTGCCCCGGCGGTCGCCCGCGAGGAGCACACCGCCGTTGAAGGTCATCGCGACGATCGTGGTGCCGTGCGGCACTTCCGGCACCGCTCGCGACCCCGCCTGCGGTGCGGCGGGATCACGGCGTGAAGGGAGCAGTTCCGGTGCCTGCGCACGAACGAACTCCGAGAATGAGGACGTCCCAGCCGCCAGGTAGGCGGCGGGCAGCGCGGGACCCAGCCGGCCCGTGGTGTTTTCCATACGTGTTCGTGTTCCCCATCAAGCTCCGACGGACTGAACCAGGGTGCAAGCGGCCGCGCCGCTACTGGCCGCCCTTCTGCACGTAGGCACGGACGAAGTCCTCCGCGTTCTCTTCGAGCACGTCGTCGATCTCGTCCAAGATCGTATCCACGTCCTCGCCGAGCTTCTCGCGGCGTTCCTGACCGGCGGCGCCGCCTTCCTCGAACTCGTCCTCGGAGTCGCCGCCGCCATGCTTCTCGATCTTTTCCTGAGCCATCATCGCCTCCCGGTGTGGCCGTTGATCCCTAGCCTACCCAGCCGATCCGACAATCGGTGCCACCACACGACGTGGCGCTAGTCCGAACCGGTCAACGCCTCTACCAGTTCCTCAGCCGTCGCCGAGTCGTCCAGCAACTTGCCCACATGCGCCTTGGTACCCCGCAGCGGCTCCAAGGTGGGGATCCGGACCAGGGACTCCCGGCCCACATCGAAGATCACCGAGTCCCAGGACGCGGCCGCGATCGACGCCGCGTACTTCTCCAGCGTGCGGCCGCGGAAGTAGGCCCTGGTGTCCGACGGCGGGGTGGTGATCGCCGCGCGCACCTCGTCCTCGGTGACCAGCCGCTTCATCGAGCCCCTGGTCACCAGCCGGTTGTACAGGCCCTTATCCAGCCGCACGTCCGAGTACTGCAGGTCCACCAGGTGCAGCCGCGGGGCCGCCCAGCCGAGCTGGTCCCTGGCCCGGTAGCCCTCGAGCAGCCGCAGTTTCGCCGGCCAGTCCAGCCGGTCCGCGCACTCCGCGGGGTCACGCGCCAGCGCATCCAGGATCTCGCCCCAGACCCGCAGCACCTCCTTGGAGGACTCGTCCGCGCCGACCCGCTCCAGGTGCTCCGCGGCCAGCTCGTGGTAGGCGAACTGAAGGTCAAGGCCGGTGTACTTGCGCCCGTTCGCCAGCGCCACCTTGACCTTCAGCGTCGGGTCGTGGCTGATCTGGTGCACCGCGCGCACCGGCTCGTCCAGCTTCAGGTCGTCGAACCGCATCCCGGCCTCGATCATGTCGAGCACCAGCGCGGTACTGCCGAGCTTGAGGTAGGTGGAGTACTCGGCGAGGTTCGCGTCACCGATGATCACGTGCAGCCGGCGGTACTTGTCCGCGTCCGCGTGCGGCTCGTCGCGGGTGTTGATGATGCCGCGCTTGAGCGTGGTCTCCAGGCCGACCTCGACCTCGATGTAGTCCGAGCGCTGGGACAGCTGGAAACCGGCGTCCTCGCCCTGCGGCCCGAGGCCGACCCGCCCGGAGCCGGTCATCACCTGGCGGGACACGAAGAACGGGGTGAGCCCGGCGATCACCGCGGTGAACGGGGTGGACCTGGCCATCAGATAGTTCTCGTGGGTGCCGTAGCTGGCGCCCTTGCCGTCCACATTGTTCTTGTACAGCTGCAGGGCCGGCTGGCCGGGCACGGTGGCGGCCTTGAGCGCGGCCTCCTCCATCACCCGCTCCCCCGCTTTGTCCCAGATCACCGCGTCCCGCGCGTTGGTAACCTCCGGCGCCGAGTACTCCGGGTGCGCGTGGTCCACGTACAGCCGCGCGCCGTTGGTCAGGATGACGTTCGCCGCGCCGAGGTCCTCCACGTCCGGATCGTGTCCCGGCCCGCCGGGGCCGGCCAGGTCGAACCCGCGCGCGTCGCGCAGCGGGGACTCCACTTCGTAGTCCCAGCGCGCCCGGCGCGCCCTCGGGATGTCGGCCGCCGCCGCGTACGCCAGTACTACCTGTGTCGAGGTGAGCACCGGGTTCGCGGTCGCGTCGCCCGGCACCGCGATGCCGTACTCGACCTCGGTTCCCATGATCCGCCGCATGTCTCCCACCCTACGGGGCGTGAGTGTCGAGGTCTCAAGGCATCCGGGCGGTTACCCGGCGTCGCTCACTTCGTTAGGTACCCAACGTGACATCCGGGCATGCGACGATGCCCTCATGTCAGCCGGAGACGAGCTCGTCGCCCGTTACGACGCGGCAGGCGCGGTGGTCGGCAAGGCCACCCGTGCCGAGGTCAGGGCCGAGGGCCTGTGGCACGCGGCCGGGGTGGTGCTGGTCCGATCGGGTGACGGCGAACGCGCCTACGTGCATCTGCGGTCGCCGGACAAGGACATCTACCCCAGCGCCCACGACTGCTGGGCCGGCGGCGTGGTGGCCGCCGGGGAGACCCCGGCCGAATGCGCCGCCAGGGAACTTGCCGAAGAGCTGGGCATCGAGGGAGCCGTCCTGCGGCCGCTGTTCATCCACGTGTTCGACCAGCCGCCGGTGCGTTGCCACAACTTCGCCTTCGAGGTGCGCTGGGACGGCCCGATCGTGCATCAGCCCGAAGAGATCGTGTCCGGGGCGTGGATGCCGATGGCCGAGCTGCGCCGCTGGGCGGACGACCCGGACAGTCCACTGATACCGGATGGCAGGCTGGGCATCCTGGAATGGTTCCGCCGGTTCGGTTAGCCCACCCGTCGCCCGACCACCGCCCCCCAAGGAGGCGCTGCGCGCCGCTAGCTCAGTTTGGCGGCGGCGATCGGAGCCAGCCGCTTCGCGGCGTCCATGGCCCGGCTTTCGGTGCTAGCTGTCACCTGTACAGCGGAAAGAAGCGGGCCTTTCGCCAGCAGCACCGTGCAGGTGGCCGGCGCACCGGGCACGCAGGACGCGGCCTGAGCGTCGACCCCGGGTGCGGGTGGCAGGTTCATCGGCTTGCCGCCGGTACACCTGATCTTGTCCAGCTGCCCGCTCGCGGACTCCTCCGGGTACCCGATCACGGCCTGGCCGAGCGCCGATCCGCTGGGGTACTCCCAGTGCGCGGACCGCCGCAGCGCCGGATCGTCGGCCTTCGGCATGGTGGCCAGGCAGCCGGTCGGGCCGGTCTGCGGCGGAGCCGGGTGCACGCCTTCGCCGGCGACGTCGGCGTTGATCAGTACCGCGCTCGACAGTTGCTGTGCGAGCCTGACCTCGGCCGGAGTGGGAGCCGGTGACGGCGGTGGCTGGCTGGACGAAACCGCGACGCCGGCCGGTGCCGACGTGGTCGGATCGTCGTAGTAGGTGTCCAGATCGTTTGGCCGATCAGCGCAACCGGTCAGACCGGCCAGTGCGACCGCGGCCAAGCCCCCGACCCATACCCGCCCATGACGCACCGTCTCATCCCCTCCGGTGTCCGCTCGCGTGCCACACCCGGCACGGCGGCCGAGCAGGGGCCGACCCTAACGCAGGCCGTCACTGCCAGCGTAGCGAGGATCGCCGTGCCCAGTAGGAAGATGCCGGTTCCGCGAGCCCGGCCAGCGCTTTCCGATCCTCCTCGCCGAAAACCAGCTCGTCCGCGGCCAGGTTCCGGTCCAACTGGTCCGCACTGGCCGGTCCGACCAGGACGGTGTCCGCCCACGGCTGGTCGAGTACCGCGGCCACCGCCACCGCGTCCGGCCCGGTCCGGAGTCGGGCCGCCAGCTCGGCGACCACCGGCGGCGGCTCTACCGCCAGCCGCCCGTTCGCCAGTGTTTCCTTGACCAGGACATGTGCGCCCGCGTCGTGGGCCTCCGCCAGCGCCGGTCCCACCGAGGGCTCCAGCAGGTTCCAAGTGGACTGGACCGCGGTGAACACCGGCCTGCCACCGGAGCTCAGCTCGAAGGCGCGCCGCACCACGTCCCGTTGCGCTGGCCCGGAAGTGGAGAAACCCACGCGCACCCCGCGGTCGCCGAGTGCGGCCAGTGCCTCGATCAGCCGCTCGTCGCCGAACAGCGGGCTGTCCAGGGTCAGCGAGTGCACCTGGTAGAAGTTGATCTTCGGGCCGAGCAGTTCGCTGCTTTCCGCCCACTGCTGCTCGAACCTGGCCAGCGAGTGCTCCTTGACCTCGTGCACCTCCGCGTCCAGCCGCCAGTCGCCGACGTAGGAGTACCCCCACTTGCTGGAGACCGTCAGGTCGCGATGTCCGCGATCGGCCAACCAGGCGGCCAGGAACTCCTCCGCGTACCCGTAGGACCTCGCTACGTCGACCCAGCGCACACCTGCCCGGTAGGCATCGTCCAGCACCGCGTGCGTGGCCTGGCGCATCGCCGCCACCGCACGGCCCGCCGGTAACTGCTCGGCCCTGCCCAGGTTGATGTAGGCCGGCCTGCCCAGTGCTGCCAAGCCGAGCCCGATCCGCGTACGCGCCATGCTCCGCACGGTACCGCGCCGCAGCGAAGCTTCTGGGATGTCAGTGCGGTTTGTGAGAGCTGCACGTGCGTCGTTAGTGTCCAAAAGGGAGCGTCAGCAACAACGCCGTGCCGTATAGGTCGTTATACACTCTTAGCGTCGCTCGTCCTTGCGACGCAGGATTTCCAGCCATTGCTCGGAGTTCAGCGCCTGTCGGTGCAGCTTTTCCAGCCTTGCCGCGGGCGCCCGGACGTATCCCTTGCCGAACACCGGGGCGATCTGACGCAGGCTAGCCCCCTGCTCCCTGGCCGCCAGCAACGTCCAATCCGACGCGTTCGCACAGGCCGTCGACGCCTCGCGCAACTCCCCCAGCAGACCGATCAGCTCATCCGCGCTCAGCTGGCCGGCGCGAACCGAAAGCGACGTTTCTTCCAGCCAGGCGAGCACGTCGGCCGCGGTGATGGGCGCCCGCGGCCGACTCTCCTCTTCGAGTTCACTCACGCCGTGCAGTATAGGACGTTATACACAACTCGTGGTGACCGACTCACCACGAGTCCGCACTCCGCACCCGATCGCGGATCCAGATGCCGGCCTCCTTCAGCGGCGCGGTGCCGGTCCAGGAGCCCGCCTCGCAGCTGCCCGGCTTGAACACCGCCCCGGACCGGTCGTCGTCCGAGAAGTTCCAATTGC
The DNA here is from genome assembly GCF_000384315.1 of Amycolatopsis nigrescens CSC17Ta-90. Lineage (GTDB taxonomy): Bacteria > Actinomycetota > Actinomycetes > Mycobacteriales > Pseudonocardiaceae > Amycolatopsis > Amycolatopsis nigrescens. The sequence goes on from NZ_ARVW01000001.1 coordinate 8,192,690, forward strand.
TCCAGCTGATCTGCTTGTCCGCCATCAGGTCGAGGTACTGCTGCGAGCGGGAGAAATTGTTGCCGCCGTCGCCGGAACTGGTCTGCGTGCCGAACTCGGTGACGAACATCGGCAGCTTGTCCGCAGCCCGGGAAAGGGTGTCCAGGTACTCGCTGCCGTGCGACGCGGCGTAGAAGTGGAAGGTGTACATGATGTTCTCCGCCCGCACGGGGTTGTTCACGATCTCCTTTTCGTCGGCGCCCTCCGACACGCCAAGCGAAGACCAGGCTCGGGTGCCGACCAGCACCACAGAATCCGGGTCCTGGGCACGGATCACCGGGATGATCTGCTCGGCATAGCTCTGCACCTTCGACCAGCTCACCCCGCTGGGCTCGTTCGCGATCTCGTAGAGCACATTGGTCTTGTCCTTGTGCTTCTTCGCGATCTCGGTGAAGAAGGTCTTCGCCCGCCCCAGGTTGTAGTTGGGGTCGCCGGGGTCGAGCATGTGCCAGTCCACAATGGCGTACATGCCGCGCGCGGTCGCGTCCTCGATGTACTTGTCCACCATCGCGGTGAACCGCGCCGGGTCGGTCTCGTAGCCGCCCTCCTGGATGTACATGGAAAGCCTTACCACGTCGGCATTCCAGTCACCGGCCAGCGCGTCCAGCGACCCGCCGGTGACGCACTGGCTGTACCACTGGAGGCCGTGCGTGCTCATCCCGCGCAGCTGAATCGGCTTGCCGGCGCTGTTGCAAAGCTTGACCCCGCAGACCGCGACCTTGCCGTTCGCCTCGACAGGGGTGACCGCCACCGGGGCCGCCGCGGCCGGCACCACGCCGGCGGTCAGCGCTATGGCCGAAGCCAGAATCCCCGTCATCCGGCCGAATCCATGCCACTTCATCAGCGTCTCCTTGTGCAGGGAAGAGAACCGCATCCTGGCTGACGCGGTTCGACTCGCTGGCGGCGGCGGAAGGGAGCTTCCGTAGTTTGTAAAGAACCTTTACTGTCGCTATACGTTAACGGCAGCACCGCGGTACGTCAATGCGCCAGCGCGAGGGCGGAAAACCGCCAGCGTCCCGGCATTCCTGCCTGTTCACTGGCGCTCGTGCTGATCATCAAGGCGGCCGGCTTCGGCATTCCCGCCCAGTTCGCCCTGCTCTCGCTCGCCTGGGGCTCCAGCTTCCTGTTCATCAAGGTCGGCCTGACCGGCCTCTCCCCCGCGCAGGTGGTCTGGGCGCGCATGGTGCTCGGCGCGCTCACCCTCGCCGTGGTGGTGGTCGTCCGCCGTCGCCCGCTGCCGCGCGGCCGGGTGATCTGGGGCCATCTCGCGGTCGTCGCGTTGCTGCTCTGCGTCGTGCCGTTCCTGCTGTTCGCCTGGGCCGAACAGCACATCTCCTCTGGGCTGGCCAGCATCTTCAACGCCACCACTCCCCTGCTCACCATGATCGCCGGTGCGGTGGCGCTGCGCGGGGAACGGCTCACCCGCGCGAAAGTCCTCGGACTGCTGCTGGGCTTCGCGGGCGTGCTGACCATCGTCGGCGTCTGGCGCGGGCTCGGGGCCGGCGGTGACCTGACCGCGCAGCTGGCCTGCCTCGGCGCGACCACGAGCTACGGCGTCGCCTTCGGCTATCTACGCCGTTTCGTGTCTCCGCACGGGTTCGACGCGCCGGCCCACGCGTTCGTCCAGGTGCTGATCGGCGCCGCCGTACTGGTCGCACTGACGCCAACGCTGGCCGGTGCGCCCGTGCACCTGACCGGCCCGGTGGTCTGGAGCATGGTCGCGCTCGGCGTGCTGAGCACCGGCCTCGCCTACGTGTGGAACAACAACATCGTGGCCGCTTGGGGCGCCGCCAACGCAGCCGCGGTCACCTACCTGACCCCGGTGGTCGGCGTGCTGCTCGGGGTGCTGCTGCTCGGCGAGCCGCTCAGCTGGCACCAGCCGGCGGGCGCGCTGCTGGTCATCGCCGGCATTCTGGTCGCACACGGCAGGCTCCGGCCGGCCGCCCGGACACCGGCGCGAAGCGGGGCGGAGCCGTGAACTGGCACGGCCCCGCCCCGCTTCGCGCTCGTCGTTACAAGTACTGACCGGTGTTGGTCGCGGTGTCGATCGCCCGCCCGGAATCCTGGTTCTTCCCGGTGACGAGCGTGCGGATGTAGACGATCCGCTCGCCCTTCTTGCCGGAGATCCTGGCCCAGTCGTCCGGGTTGGTGGTGTTCGGCAGGTCCTCGTTCTCCGCGAACTCGTCGACGATCGCGTCCAGCAGGTGCTGCACGCGCAGGCCGGGCTGCTTGGTCTCCAGCACCGACTTGATCGCCGCCTTCTTCGACCGGTCCACGATGTTCTGGATCATCGCGCCCGAGTTGAAGTCGCGGAAGTAGAGCACCTCCTTGTCCCCGTTGGCGTAGGTCACCTCCAGGAACCGGTTGTCGTCGCTCTCCTCGTACATCCGCTCCACGGTGTGCTGGATCATCGCGTCGATCGTGGCCTTGGTGTCCCCGCCGAACTCGGCGAGGTCGTCGGCGTGGATCGGCAGCCCGTCCAGCAGGTACTTCGAGAAGATGTCCTTGGCGCCCTCGGCGTCCGGCCGCTCGATCTTGATCTTCACGTCCAGCCTGCCGGGACGCAGGATGGCCGGGTCGATCATGTCCTCGCGGTTGGAGGCGCCGATCACGATGACGTTCTCCAGCCCTTCGACACCGTCGATCTCGGACAGCAGCTGCGGAACGATGGTGGTCTCCACGTCGGAGGACACCCCGCTGCCCCTGGTGCGGAAGATCGAGTCCATCTCGTCGAAGAACACGATGACCGGAGTGCCTTCCGAAGCCTTCTCCCGAGCCCGCTGGAAGATCAGGCGGATGTGCCGCTCGGTCTCACCGACGAACTTGTTCAGCAGCTCCGGGCCCTTGATGTTGAGGAAGTAGGACTTCGCCTCGTTGGCGTTGCCGTCGTCCCCGCGGGCCAGCGCGACCTTCTTGGCAAGGGAGTTCGCCACCGCCTTGGCGATGAGCGTCTTCCCGCAGCCGGGCGGGCCGTACAGCAGCACGCCCTTCGGCGGCCGCAGCTGGTACTCCAAGTACAGGTCGGAGTGCAGGAAGGGCAGCTCCACCGCGTCGCGGATCTGCTCGATCTGCCTGCCGAGCCCACCGATGTCCTCGTACCGGACGTCCGGCACCTCCTCCAGCACGAGGTCCTCGACCTCGGCCTTCGGCACCCGCTCGTAGGCGTAGCCCGCCTTCGAGTCCACCAGCAACGAGTCACCGGGCTTGAGCGTCTGGCCGGCGAGCGGCTCGGAAAGCCAGACCACCCGCTCTTCGTCCGCGTGCCCGACCACAAGCGCCCTGGCGCTGCCGCCCTCGCTCTCCGGCAGCAGCACCTCACGCAGTGCGCACACCTCGCCGGTGCGCTCGAAGTCGCCGCCTTCCACCACGGTCAGCGCTTCGTTGAGGCGCAACGCCTGGCCGCGCTGCAGAGACTCGAGCTCCACCGCCGGCGAGACCGAAACCCGCATCTTCCTGCCTGCGGTGTAGACGTCGACCGTGCCGTCCTCGTAGGAGCCCACGAACACGCCGTAGCCGCTCGGCGGCTGGGCTAGCCGGTCCACCTCCTCACGCAGAGCTAGTAACTGGCCACGAGCCTCGCGCAAGGTCTCAACTAGCTTACTGTTTCGCTCAGTGAGCTGACTCACCCGCTCCGAGGCCTCGGCGAGGCGCTGTTCCAGCACTCGGTTCTGGCGTGGTGAGTCGGTCAGTTTCCTTCGCAGGAGCGCGACTTCCTCCTCAAGGAATCGCACCTGCCGTGCCTGGTCATCCGGCGTCGTTCCAGCTCCACTCGTATCTGATGGGTCGGCGTCCTCTGGCCGACCTCCGGGAAGGTCGTATTGCATGTCGGCACCTCCTCGGAGTGCTTTTCATTCCACGGTACCGGCGATCACCGACATGAAAAGGCCTATCCGCATCACAGGATCGGCGCGTCGCGACGAAAGCACGCCCGAGTCCGCCGCGCAAGAGTCCAACACGGTGCACGGAGAACGCGCCCGGCAACTACCGTCAGTTGATCTCGGTGGCGACAGGCGGACCTAATGCGCATATCGGGCAAAGTATCCGCACGTCGCGCGTCTGGCCCAAGATCATGCGGGCCGGGCCGAACAGCGCTACTTTCCGTGGAACCGCGGCGACCTCCGGCGAGTCCATCGACCAGGGGCTCGACGAGCCAGGAAGAAGGCGGGTGGTGACTGGCCGAAGGACACCGACGGCACGGGGGCGACACCCCGTTCCGGTACCGGACCTGCGATCACGGCACCCGCTGCTGAATAATCCGCGTCAAGACGTAGGGCGAGGTCACCGAGGCCGGAACTCCGGGGCCACGTCGGTGGTCCCACCGCGAACCGGCTGACCAGGGCCGCTGACACGCAAGAGATCGACGAGTAAAGGCGACAGATGACCTACCCACCGCAGCAACCCGGCCCGTACGGCCAGCCGGACCCCTACGGCCAGCAGGGGCCGCCCCAGGGTCAGCCTGGTCAGCCCGGGCAGCCCGGTCCCTACGGCCAGCCTGGCCCGTACGGTCAGCCCGCACCCTACGGACAGCCGCCCGGCGGTGCCTACCCGCAGAGCGGCCCGATGCCGCAGCAGGGGCAGCCCGGTGGCCCTCAGCAGTTCGGCCAGTACGGTCAGCCCGATCCCTACGGACAGCAGCAGCCGGACCCCTACGGCGGCTACGCGGGCTACCCCGGCGGGCCCGGCGGCGAACCGCCCAAGAAGAAGACCGGCCTGATCGTCGGGCTGTCCATCCTGGCGGTGCTGGTGGTCGGCGGTGTCACCGCGCTGATCATCGTGCTCGCCAACAAGGACGAGGACACCCCCGCCGCGGCGCCACCAGCGCCAAGCAGCCAGCCTTCGGCGAGCGCGCCGAGCAGCAAGAAGTCCAGCGGCAGCAAGCAGCCGTCCGCGAGCAGCTCGGCGCCCGGCGGTACCCAGGCACCCGGCGTCGCGGGCAAGCCGACCGCCCAAGAGGCCGCGGAAGCGCTCGCCGCTGCTTACGGTGCGGCGGACGACACCCAGCTGAAGTCGCTGACCTGCGCCACGTCCACGATCCGGCTGAAGACCGGGGAGGGCGGCAGCCTGACCCTGAACGCCCCGGTGACCGAGACCGGGGACAGCGCGGAAGGGCTCGCCAAGATCAACTACCAGGGCAAGGAGTACGCGGTGAAGCTCTCCTTCTCCAAGGAGAGCTCCGGCTGGTGCTTCGCCAACGCCCAGGACCCGTGATCAAGGGCCACAAAAGCATTGCAGTGACCTAACGGTTCCCGGCAACGGCTTCGAAAACCGAGCCGCTGCCGGGAACCGTGGGGGAAATGAGAACTGGACCCTGGCCGGCACGGCATCGGACCGCGCTGCTGGTGGTGCTGGCCGTCCTGCTGCTGGCCGGTGCCGGCGTGGTCTTCCTGCTGCCGTCCGGCAGCCGTGACGAGGACGTGCCCGCCGCGGACGCCATGGCCAGGGAGTACGCGCGAGTGCTGAGCATGGGGCAGAGTAAGGACCTGGCCAGGATCGCCTGCACCCAGCCGAGTCTGGCGCAGGCCAGGAAGTTCGACACCGCGGCCGCCCAGCAGCACACCAAGTTCGAGGTGCGCGGCACACCCGAGCTGGACGGCGATTCGGCACGGGTCAAGTTCGTGTCCGACGACGGACGGCGCCAGGTCGAACTCGACGTGAGCCTGGTCAAGCGGGACAACGGCTGGTGCGCGAACTACCAGTGGGCGCAGGTCGGCTGACCGGCGGGCTCAGCCGCGGCTCGGCCGGCGCTGCGGCCGCGGCGGCTGCACCCCGTCGGCCAGTTTGCGGGTGGTGAGCAGGAACGCGGTGTGCGCGACCATCCGATGGTCCGGCCGGACCGCGAGGCCCACCACGTGCCACGGCCGGAGCAGGGTCTCCCATGACTCCGGTTCGGTCCAGCAGTTCTGCGCCCGCAGCGCCTCGGTGATGGTGGACAGCTGGGTCACGGTGGCCACGTAGACCACCAGCACGCCGCCCGGCACCAGGTTCGCGCCGACGGTCTCCAGCTGGTCCCACGGGGCGAGCATGTCCAGCACCACCCGGTCCACCTCACCGGTGTGCGTGGCGAGGTCGCCGACGGTGAGGCTCCAGTTGTCCGGCCTGCCGTGGAAGAAGCGCTCCACGTTCTGCACCGCGTGCTGCGCGTGGTCCTCGCGGATCTCGTAGGAGGTCACGCTGCCGGCCGGGCCGACCGCCCGCAGCAGCGAGCAGGTCAGCGCCCCGGAACCGGCACCGGCTTCGAGCACCCGCGCGCCCGGGAAGATGTCGCCCCACATCAGGATCTGCGCGGCGTCCTTGGGGTAGATCACCTGCGCCCCGCGCGGCATGGACAGCACGTAGTCCGCCAGCAACGGGCGCAGCGCCAGGTACGAGGTGCCGCCGCCGGCGGACTTCACCACCGAACCCTCCGGCTTGCCGATCAAGTCGTCGTGCGCCAGCGCGCCCCGGTGGGTGTGGTACTGCTCCCCTTCCGCCAGCACGAGCGTGTAGTGCCGTCCTTTCGGATCGGTCAGCTGTACCCGGTCTCCGGCCACGAACGGCCCGCTAGCGGACACCCATCCTCCATCTTCGGTGCAAATACGGCGTCCGATCTTCGCAGACCAGCAACGCGCCCCGGGAAGCGCCCGCTAGCTTTGTCGCCGCGAGGAGATCGCGGCCCGCAGATCCTCGCGCCGCAGCACACCGGCCGGGCGGCCTTCCTCGTCCACCACCAGGAACTGCCAGGCCGGGGTTTCGCGTACCCGCTCGGCGATCTCGGCCGCCGGATCCGAGGCCAGCAGCACGGTCTCCGCCCTGATCGGCTCCGCGGCGAGTTCCGCCGGCGATCCTGGCGACGCCATCGCGAGCCGTTCCGCGGCCACCTCGTCCAGCAGGCCCGCGGCAACCCCGTCCGCGCGGACCAGCACCACTCCCCTGCCCGCGGACGCGGCCAGCGCGTCGGACACCGGGCTTTCCGCCGGCAATTGCAGCACCGGGCGGATCAGTTCGGTGACGGTCAGGCCCTCCGGCCAGCTTCGCCTGCTCTCCGCGGCGAGTTCGCTGCTGGCACCGACCGCCACGAACCAGGCGGTCACCACGCAGACACCGAGCCGCAGCCAGCGGTCTTCACTGCCGACGGCGAGCCCGATCAACGCCCAGACGAGCAGGCCGACCGCGACCGCGCCACCGCCGAACACCGCGGCCCTTGTCCCTTTCGCGCGGGTTCCGGTGACCGCCCACACCCCGGCGCGAAGCAGCCTGCCGCCGTCCAGGGGCAGCCCCGGCAGCAGGTTGAACAGGCCGACCGCGAGGTTCGCCACCGCGCACTCGATGACCAGCAACCAGGCCGCGCCCCCCGGCGGCACGGCGAGCAGCAGCAGCCCGCAGAACCCGGCCAGCGCCATGGACACCACCGGGCCGGCCGCCGCGACCATGCCCTCCTGTCCCGGTTTCCGGGGCGTACGGGCCACCTCCGACAGCCCGCCGAGCAGGAACAGCCGCAACCTGCGCACCGGGATGCCGAGCCGGAGCGCAACCACGCAGTGACCGAGCTCGTGCGCCAGCACGGAAAGGCCGAGCAGGACGGCGAAAGCCCCGGCCAGCAGCCAGGAGGTGGCCATCCCCGCACCGGGCAGCAGCCTTTCCACCAGTGGCGCGTAGAGCACCACCACGACCAGCGACCCGATCCACCACGACGGCGCCAGCAGCACCGGCACGCCGTCGACCCGGAACAGCAGCAGCCCGCCCTCCACCGCAGTTGGCCTGGTGGAGCGGCTCGGCCTCTGTTCGCTGGTCGCGGCCATGCAGAAAGGATAAAACGCCGCGTGTGGGACATGGGTGATCTGGGCGGCCCGGTTGGCCTACGTCACCCGTCCGCGCGCCGTCGCGAGGCTGTCGGTGGGCTGCCCTACGCTCGGGCAATGAGCAGCACCGACGACGCACTCTTTCCCGCGGAGGAGTCGTGAGCACCGTGAGCACCGAGACAGCGACCACCGCAGCGACATCCGGCCGCCCTGCCGGCGCCCGCCGCCCCGCGCTGTCGCCGTCCAGAGCCAGCGACTTCAAGCAGTGCCCGCTGCTCTACCGGTTCCGTGCGGTGGACAAGCTGCCCGAGGCGCCGACCAAGGCGCAGCTGCGCGGCACCCTGGTGCATTCGGTGCTGGAGAAGCTGTTCGGCCTGCCGTCGGCGGAGCGGCTGCCCGAGCGGGCCAAGGAACTGCTCGCCCCGGCCTGGTCGGAACTGTCCGCGGAACGTCCGGAGTGGACCGAGCTGTTCGCCGACGACGACCGGGCCGAAGTGGACGACTGGCTCGCGTCCGCGGCGAAACTGGTGGATGGCTACTTCGGCCTGGAGGACCCGACCCGGCTGGAACCGGAGGCCTGCGAGCTGCACGTGGAGATCGAGCTGGACTCCGGGGTCCGGCTCCGCGGCTACGTCGACCGGGTGGACGTGGCGCCCACCGGCGAGATCCGGGTGGTCGACTACAAGACCGGGGCCGCGCCGAGGGAGATCGGTGAGGCCAAGGCGATGTTCCAGATGAAGTTCTACGCCGTGGTGCTGTGGCGGCTGCGCGGAGTGGTTCCGCGCCAGCTCAAGCTGATGTACCTGACCGACGGGCAGTCGCTGGCCTACACCCCGGACGAGGCCGAGCTGCGGCGTTTCGAACGCACCCTGGAGGCCATCTGGCAGGCCATCCTGCGGGCCGGCAAGACCGGCGACTTCCGGCCCAATCCGAGTAAGTTGTGCGGCTGGTGCGACCACCAGGCACACTGCCCTTCATTCGGCGGAACCCCGCCGGAGTACCCCGGCTGGCCGGAGCCCGACCCCGGCGAAGAAACGCCGCTCGACCGCGCAGACTGAACCGCCGCCAGACACAGGAGCGAAGACTTGCCCGATGCGTTCTACCTGCCCCTCGGCGGCGGGCGGTTCCAGCCCACCGAGCACACTTCGGGGCCGTGGACACCCGACGCACAGCACTTCGGGCCGCCGTCGGCCTTGCTGGTGCGGGCGTTGGAGGAACTGCCATCCCGGACCGACGGCATGCTCGCCAGGATCACGGTGGACATCCTCGGCCCGGCTCCGCTGACCGAACTGACCGTGCGGGCCAGGATCGAACGGCCTGGCCGATCGGTGGAACTGCTCATCGCCGAACTCGTGGCGGGCGAGCGCACGGTCGCCCGCGCGTCCGCATGGCGGCTGGCCGGCTCGGACACCACCGAGATCGCCACAAGCACGGTGGAGCCGCTGCCCGCACCGGATGGCTTCACCGAGGCTTCGTGGCCGACGAGCTGGAGCGGCGGGTACCTGACCGCGATGGAGTGGCGGGCGGTCGCCGGCGCGATGAAGTCCCCCGGCGCGGCGGCGGTCTGGGTGCGGCAGCGGGTCGCCCTTGTGGACGGTGAGAAACCCAGTCCGCTGCAACGGCTGCTCACCGTCGCCGATTCGGGCAACGGCGTCTCCAATTTCCTCGACCCGGACCACTGGTGGTTCATCAACTCCGAGCTGTCCGTGCACGTCTTCCGCGAACCCGTCGGCGAGTGGATCGGACTGGACGCGGCCACCGTCGCGGGGCCGAACGGGGTCGGCACGGCCACCAGCCGGCTGCACGACACCGGTGGCCATCTCGGCTTCGGCAGCCAGGCTCTGCTCGTCCGGCCGCGGTGAAGGAGCGGGGCGGACCTGCTGGAAAAAAGCACCGCCAAGGTCCCCCATTCAGGGTTGGCGATCCGATAGCTTGAAGGACGCTCGCTACGACAAACATCTGGAGCAAGCAGGCATGCAGATCACCTCGGTGGTCAACCAGAAAGGCGGGGTCGGCAAGACCTCGCTCAGCGTCGGTACCGCGGCCGCGCTGGCCGAAAGAGGTCGGCGGGTGCTGCTGATCGACCTCGACCCGCAGGGCCACGCCACCACCGAGATGCTCGGCCTGCCCGAGGTGCCCCCGCAGGCGCCCAGCCTGGCCAAGGCGCTCACCAAGATGTGGAAGGGCCCGGTCGAGGAGCTGGTCGTCAGCCATCCCCGCAGCAACATCGGCCGCGGCGGCGCCTTCGACGTGATCCCGACCTCGCCCGGCATGTTCGACCTGATCCGCAGGCTCGACCAGTTCCGGGTGCCCGGCTGGCAGCTGGCCAGGGTGGTGCAGTTCGCCAACTACGACCATCTGATCATCGACTGCCCGCCCGCGCTGGATGTGCTCACCAACAACGCGCTCGCCGCGACGCACGGCATCCTGGTACCGGTGCAGCCGGACCGCACGAGCATCCGCGCGCTGCGCCTGCTCTACGACCAGCTCGCCTATGTCGAGCAGACCGTGGGCCGTCCGCCGATCATTCACTACGGCCTGGTGCCGGGGCTGTACCGCCGCCCGATCTCGCACTACGCGATGGCTGCGCTGAACGAGCTGCACACCTTCGGTTTGCCGGTGCTGCCGCACATCCCGCTCGGCGTGGTGATGAACGAAGCGGCCGCGAACGGGGTGCCGGTGACCACGTTCGCGCCGGAGACCATTCAGGCGGAGGCGTTCCGGCAGATCGCGCACGCGGTGGACACCTACCACGCGAACGGCCCGGCGCCGGCCGTGGTGCCGGCCGAGCAGGACTTCGTCTTCGAAGACTTCATCACCGACGTCTCCGACGCCCGCAACCACAACGACAACGGGGCCAGGAAGAAGCTCTACGACCTGATGCCGAAGCGACCGCGGCCGCCGCGCTGACGCTCAGCCCTTCAGCAACGTTTCGAGCAGGGCGAAGGCGACCGAGTCCACTTCGGTGTCGCTGTTGGTCAAAGCCGCCACCCCGATCCCGGTTTCCGGGCTGTAGCCGGCAAAACTGCGGAAGCCGCCGGTGCCGCCGTTGTGCCAGACCACCTCGTGCCCGGTGGACTCCAGCCGCTGTCGCACCCAGGCCAGCCCGATCCGGGTGTTTCCGTCCACAGTGAACTGAGGCTGGGTGGCCAGTGCCAGCGCGGGCGCGAGTTCTCCCGGCGCACCACCGAGATGGGCGCGCAAGTAGCGCAGCAGGTCCGCCACCGTGCCGTAGAGCGCGCCGGCCCCGGCCAGGGTGGGAATCCGCCAGTCCTTGGTGGGCACGCCCTGCGCGTGTCCCTGCGCCTTGCGGCGGCGCTGGGCGGCGCTCAGTGCGACCGTGGTGTCGGACAACCCCAGCGGCACGGTGATCCGGCGGGCCAGAGCGTCGTATCCCCGGTCGTCACGCGCGCCGAGCGCCTGGCCGAGCAGGCCGAACCCGTAGTTGGAGTAAGCGAAAGTGCTGCCGGGGTCGGTGACGAGTTCGGTCCGCGGCAACGCCTTGGCCAGATCGGCCAGGCTGAACGCGGCGTACGGGTCCTCCGGGTCCAGCTCGGGGTCCTCCGCCAGGCCCGGCGGCAGCGGCGGCAGGCCGGAGGTGTGCGTGGCGACGTCGGTGACGGTCACCGGGCGAGGACCGCGGACCGGCATCGGCAGCCAGGCGGGCAAGTGCTCGGCCATCGGGTCGGTCAACCGCAGCCGTCCCCGGCACTGGCCGAGCGCCACGGCGAGGCCGGTGAACGTCTTGGTGATCGAGCCGATCTGGAAGATGGTGTCGGGTTTCGGTGCCGGTGAACCGGGCGCGCCGGTCCGGCCCGCACCGGCGGAATAACTCTGTCTCCGGTCGAAGGCCCCGAGCACCAGCCCGGGATATCCTTTCTCCCGCAAGGCTTTCGCCAGATGATCGTCCACTAAGGACTTCAGGCGGTCTGGCCCGGCGACGGCGGGCGTGGCCCCGAGCAGGGCCGCACCGGCCCCGGCGGTGGCCACGGTCAGGAAGCCGCGTCTGGTGAATCCGGTCATCGTTTACCCCTCTGATCGGTTCTGGTCAGGTCGCCGGCGGGTTGACCGCGGCGAGCAGCACGAGCAGCGGCACCACCCGCGCACCGGGCACCACGTAACGTCCGCGCCCGGCGGCCTGCAGCCAGCCGGCCGCGACGAGCTGGCGGATGTGGTGGTAGAGCTGGCCGGTGGTGCCGAGTGCCTCGTGCTCCTTCAGCTCCGCCCCGGTACGCGCCCCGCCGAGCACTTCGCGCAACAGCAGCAGGCGGACCGGGTGCCCCAGTGCGTTGAAGGCCGCGCTGCACTCCGCCCAGTCGAGGTCGAGCAGGCCGCCGACGGTGGCCGCCTGCTGCCACTCGTAGTACTCCCCGGTCGGCAGCGGGGCTGCCCCGGCGAACAGCACCGCGCCCGCGTCCGGCTCGAGCCGTTCGCGCAGGCCGTTCAGCGCCCAGAAAACCTCTGGATCGGCGCCCGTTCTCGAGGTCTGCTGCACGTCCCGCTGTTCGAGCCGGGCGACCCGCTCCTCCAGTTCGGCCAGCCGCGCCGGCAAGTCCGTACCGTCCACCCGGTCATAGTACAGAATTACGTAATAGCGTAAACTCAGCCGAGCAGTGCGGCACCGGCCAGCCAGGCGATCAGGGACAGCGAGCCCATCGACACCAGCGTGGTGACCAGCACGCAGTCGCGCGCGAACCGGGCATCGATCGAGTACTGGCTGGATGCGATGAACACGTTCTGCGCGGTCGGCAACGCGGAGCACAGCACCGCCGCGAACAGCACCGGACCTGGCAGGCCGAACAGCAACCCGGCGCCCAGTGCCACCGCGGGCTGCACCGCGACCTTGAGCAGCACCGCCATCACCAGCTCCCAGCGGCGGCCGGGTTCCGGCCCCGGCCGCGGCTGCCCGCGACGTCCGGTCCAGAGCGACATGCCGAGCACGAGCAGCGCGGTGGCCACCCCGGCGTTGCCAAGGGTGTGGATCGGCCCCAGCAGCAGCTCCGGCGGGCGCAGCCCGGTGGTACCGACCAGCACGCCCAGCATGGAAGCCGCGATCACCGGGTTGCGCACCGGCAGCAGCAGCATCGAACGCCAGCGGGAACCGTTGTCGCGCCGCACATCCAGCTCGATCAGGGCGAGCATCGACGGCATCATCACCAGCGACTGCACGAGCAGCACCGCGACGATGAACGACGAACTGCCCAGCACCTGCAACGCCACCGGGATGCCAAGGTTCGCCGCGTTGACGTAGCAGGACGCCATCCCGGTCAACGTGCGCTCGGCAGGACGGCGGCCGAACACCAGCCAGGAGACCAGGCAGCCGAGCACGCCGACCACGACCGTGCCGACGCCGAACGCGATCAGCCCCTCGTTCACCAGCGCGGAGAACGGGGTGTCGATCAGGGTGCTGAACAGCACCGCCGGCATCGCCACGTTGAACGCCAGCTTGGTGAGCACCGCGCCGGCGGGCTCACCGAGTACCGAAAACCGCTGCAGCAGGTAGCCCAGTCCGGTCAGCACCCAGATGGGCGCGAACGCGGACAGCGCTGAGGTCAAAGACGGCAGGACCGGATATCGGAGGCCAGTACCGCCTTCGCCCCGGTTTCCGCCAGCTCGTCCATGATCCGGTTGACGTCCTTGCGCGGCACCATCGCCCGCACCGCCACCCAGTCCGGGTCGGCCAGCGGGGCCACCGTCGGCGACTCCAAGCCGGGAGTGATCGCGATCGCCGCGTCCAGCAGCGAACGCGGGCAGTCGTAGTCCAGCATCATGTAGTGCTGGGCGAAGACCACACCCTGCAACCGGGCGGTGAGCTGGGCCTTCGCCTTCGACAGCTCGGTGCCCGACCGGTGCACCAGCACCGCTTCGGACACGCAGATCGGGTCGCCGAAGGCCACCAGGTTGTGCTGGCGCAGGGTGCGGCCGGAGCCGACCACGTCCGCCACCGCGTCCGCCACGCCGAGCTGGATGGAGATCTCCACCGCACCGTCCAGCCGGATCACCTCGGCGGTGATGCCCTGGCGGGCCAGGTCGTCCCGGACCAGCCGCGGGTAGGAGGTGGCCAGCCGCTTGCCGGCCAGGTCACCCGGCTGCCAGTCGCGCCCCGCGGGGCCGGCGTAGCGGAACGTCGATCCGCCGAAGCCCAGCGACAGGGTCTCTTCCACCGGTGCGCCGGAGTCGAGCGCGAGATCGCGGCCGGTGATGCCGAGGTCCAGCTCGCCGGAGCCGACGTAGATCGGGATGTCCTTGGGCCGGAGGAAGAAGAACTCGACCTCGTTGGCCGGATCGAGCACCGTCAGGTCGCGCTGCTCATGCCGCTGGCGGTAACCGGCCTCACCGAGCATCTCCGACGCCGGCCCGGCCAGCGCTCCCTTGTTCGGCACGGCAACCCGCAGCATTCGATCACTCCCTGTAATTCCTGTGCCCGGACCGGTCACAGGTAGCGGTAGACGTCCTCGGTGGAGATCCCGCGGCCGAGCATCAGCACCTGCACCCGGTAGAGCAGCTGCGAGATCTCCTCGGCCAGCCGGTCGTCGGACTCGTGCTCGGCGGCGATCCACACCTCGCCTGCTTCTTCGAGCACCTTCTTGCCCTGCGCGTGCACGCCGTCGTCCAGTGCCGCGACCGTGCCCGAACCCTGCGGGCGGGTCCTGGCGCGTTCGGCAAGCTCGGCGAACAGCTCATCGAAGGTCTTCACGGTCTGCAGATCCTTCCACCCCGCGTTGAGCTGGGAGTATCCGGGTTCCCACGGTGACGGCTCGGTCACACTGCGACCGTGCGGCCGAGCCCGCGACACGCCCGGCGATACTCCAAATGGCGCAAAGAAAGTTGACGTACTCGAAGAATTGCACTTGGCTTAAAAACTCCGACCGCTCCGAAGTTCGCTGAGAGAACGGGAAGAAGTGATATGGCCAGCCAGGAGTCACGCGCTCGAAACTTTTCGGAAACCTTGGCCTCAGGAGGGCCGCTGCAGATCAAACTCCCGCTACCGGCAGATCGGCTCGATCAGGATGCCGAACACTGTTCGGTCCTCGTCGACGGGGAGTGGCGTGATCTCCGTTTTCACGATTATGACCAGATTTACCGAATTCCCGGGCTGTACGAGCAGCTCTTCCACGGCATTCTTGACTGCCGTTCACCCGACGTGATTGCGAAATTGCTGAAAGAGGAACTCCAGCAGGACGGATTCGCGGGCAGCGACCTGCGCGTGCTCGACCTCGGTGCCGGCAACGGCCTCGTCGGCGAGCAGCTGCACAACATGGACGTCGGCAAGCTGATCGGGGTGGACATCATCCCGGAGGCCAGGGAGGCCGCACTGCGCGACCGGCCCACGATCTATGACGCCTATCACGTCGCCGACATGACCGACCTGCCGCCGGCAGTGCACGCGGAGCTGAAAGCGGCGAAGTTCAACACCATGTGCTGCGTGGCCGCGCTCGGCTATGCGGACATTCCGCCGGCCGCGTTCCGCGCGGCGTTCAACCTGGTCAGCGACAACGGCTGGATCGCGTTCAACATCAAGGACCGGTTCCTCGCCGACGACGACACCTCGGGATTCGCGACGCTGGTCCGGCGACTGCGCGAAGAGAAGGTCCTCGAACTGCTCGCCTCCGAGCGGTACGAGCACCGGCGCAACGTGAACGGCGAGCCGCTGCACTACGTGGCGCTGGTCGGCACCAAGCACGGTGACATCCCGGAAGAGTTCCTGCCAGGACGGTGATGCCGGATCACCAGAGCCCGCCTCGCTCGAACTCGAGCAGGTGGCGCTTGCGTTCGATCCCGCCGCCATAGCCGGTGAGGCTGCCCGTGGCGCCCACCACCCGGTGACAGGGCACCACGATGCTGATCGGGTTCTTGCCGTTGGCGAGGCCGACCGCCCGCGCGGCGGTCGGCTGCCCGAGCCGGTCGGCGAGCTGGCCGTAGGAGATCGTCTCGCCGAACGGGATCGCGCACAGCTCGGTCCACACCCGGCGCTGGAACGGGGTGCCCACCAGTGCGAGCGGAAGCTCGAACACGGTCCGCCCGCCGGCGAAGTACTCGGCGAGCTGGGCCTCGGCGTCGGCGAACAGGTCGGCGTCCGGCACGCCGAAGGTCTCCTCCGGCGGACGGTACCGCTGCTGGTCCATGTACAGACCGGTCAGCGTGCCGTCCGCCGCGACCAGGGTCAGTTTGCCGACCGGACTGTCCACCACGTGGTGCGCCCGGTTGTCGGTGCGGATCATCGTTTTCCCTTCAGGTCAAGCAGGTTCAAGCAAGTTCAAGCGGCCGGGAGGTGGTTGATCGGGTGCTCGCCGGTGGCCCACAGGTACTGGACCGCGTAGGCGCGCCAAGGCCGCCACCGCTCGGCGTGCGCGGTCAGCGCGGCGGCTCCGGCCGGCAGACCGAGCGCACCGGCGGCGGCACGGATACCGAGGTCGGAAGGGATGAAAGCGTCCGGGTCGCCCAACGCGCGCATCGCGATGGTCTCCACCGTCCACGGCCCGAAGCCGGGCAAGGCGTCCAGCTGGGCGCGGGCTTTCGCCCAGTCACTGCCCGCGCCGAGGTCGAGCTCGCCGGAGGCCAGCGCCTCGGCCAGCACGGCGAAAGTCCGCCGGCGACTGGCCGGCATCGCCAGGGTCGCCGGGTCCACTTCGGCGAGCGCATCGGGGCCGGGGAACAGGTGGGTCAGCCCGCCGTGCGGGTCCTCGACCGGCTCGCCGTGCGAGGTCACCAGCCGGGCGGCGTGGGTGCGCGCCGCGGCGGTGGACACCTGCTGCCCGAGTACCGCGCGGACCGCGAACTCCTCGGCGTCCACGGTCCGCGGCACCCGGCGTCCGGGGTTCTTCGCGATGTACGGGGCGAGCACCGGGTCGCCGGCCAGCTGCTCGTCCACCGCCACCGGGTCGGCGTCCAGGTCGAGCAGCCACCGGCAGCGGCTGATCGCCATCGCCAGGTCCCGCAGGTCGCTCAGGGTGAGCCGGCAGTCGATGTACTCCGGGACCGGCCGCAGCTCGACCAGCCCGGGACCGTGCGGCAGCCGCAGGGTCCGCCGGTACGCCCCGTCGCGCCACTCCTCCACCCCGGGCACCGCGGTCGCGGCCAGGTGCCCGAACAGGTTGTCCGGGCACAGCGGCGCCCGGAACGGCAGCCGAAGCGACAGCACACCCGGCGCCGAGGTCGGCTTCCGGTGCGCGGCCCGGCGCCGAAGCTCGGTCGGGGACAGCGCGAACACGGCCTGCACGGTGTCGTTGAAGGCCCTGATGCTGGCGAACCCGGCGGCCAGCGCGAGCTCGGCCATCGGCAACGTGGTCGTCTCGATCAGCAGCCGCGCGGTCTGCGCCCGCTGTGCCCTGGCCAGTGCGAGCGGACCGGCGCCGAGCTCGGCGCGCAGCTGGCGCTCGATCTGGCGCACGCTGTAACCCAGCCGCGCGGCCAATCCCGGCACGCCGTCGGTGTCCACCACGCCGTCCGCGATCAGCCGCATCGCCCTGGCGACCAGATCCGCGCGCTCGTTCCACAGCGGCGACCCCGGGCTCGCGTCCGGCCGACACCGCTTGCAGGCCCGGAAACCGGCCTGCTGCGCCGCCGCGGCGCTCGGGTAGAAGACCATGTTCCGCACCTTCGGCGGGACCACCGGGCAGCTCGGTCGGCAGTAGATCCCGGTGGTCAGCACCGCGGTGAAGAACCACCCGTCGAACCGGGCGTCCTTGGATCGCACGGCCCGCACACAGCGCTCCACGTCTTCGTACATGCGCTCAGTCTTGCCCGCACCGACCTGGTGGTCTAGCGAAAAAACGACATCATCCTCGCGGTCGCCGATGGTGTCGCGAAACCGCTACCGCTGGGCCGCGGCGAGCACCTCCCCGAGCACGGCCGGGTCCACGCCCACCAGCGAGCCGCGGAAGATCCGCCGCGGCCCCGGTGCCACCGGCACGTCGTTGGGCACCACCAGCACCGCACAGCCCGCCGCGGCGGCGGACTCGGCGCCCGGCGGCGAGTCCTCCACCGCAACGGTGCGCGCCGGGTCCGCGCCCAGCAGCTCGGCGGCCTTGAGATAGGGCCGGGGGTGCGGCTTGTTCAGCCCGTCCACCTCGTCCCCGCACACCGTGACGGCGAAGAAGTCCCGGCCGATGGTGTTCAGCGCCAGCTCGGTCAGCGATCGTTCGGTCGAGGTCACCAGCGCGGACGGGATACCGGCCGCGCGCACCGCGGCCAGCGCCTCGGCGGCGCCCGGCCGCCACGGCAGCTCGTCGTCGAACAGGGACGAGGTCCGCTGCCGGATCCAGGCCCCCATCTCGGCGATCGCCTCCGCGGTGGCCGCGCGGCCGGTCACCTCGAGCAGGTACCTGGCCGTACTGTCCATATTGGACCCGACCAGGGTGGCGCGCTGCTGTTCGTTCAGGCTGCCGCCCAGCGACTCGGCCGCTTCGTAGAGCGCCACGTCCCAGAGCTTCTCCGAATCGACCAGCGTGCCGTCCATGTCCCACAGCACGGCCACAGGTCCGTCCAAAGCGGACGGTTCAGTCACGGAAGCTCCTAGGTGTTGAAGTACTTGGCTTCGGGATGGTGGCAGACGATGGCGTCGGTGGACTGCTCCGGATGCAGCTGGAACTCCTCCGAAAGCTTCACCCCGATCCGCTCCGGCTCCAGCAGGTCCACGATCTTCGCCCGGTCTTCCAGGTTCGGGCAGGCACCATAGCCGAGCGAGAACCGAGCACCACGGTAGCCGAGCTTGAAGAACTGCTCCACGTCCTCCGGGTCCTCGTCCGCCATCGCCGCGCCGCTGGCGAAGTGCAGCTCCTCGCGCAGCCGCCGGTGCCAGTACTCGGCGAGCGCCTCGGTCAGCTGCACGCCGAGGCCGTGCACCTCCAGGTAGTCGCGGTAGGCGTCGGCGGCGAACAGGTCGTTCGCGTAGTCGGCGATCGGCTGGCCCATGGTGACCAGGGTGAGCGGCAGCACGTCCACCTCGCCCGCTTCGAGAGCGAGTTCGCGCGGGCGGTAGAAGTCGGCCAGGCACATCCGCCGGTCCCGGCGCTGGCGCGGGAAGGTGAACCTGGTCCGCTCCGGCGCGTCAGGCCGCGCTTCGGTGAGCACGACCAGATCTTCGCCATCTGCCACGCAGGGGAAGTAGCCGTAGACCACCGCGGCGTGCTGGAGCAGCCCGTCGGTGGCCAGCCGGTCCAGCCAATACCGCAGCCGGGGGCGGCCCTCGGTCTCCACCAGCTCCTCGTAGGTCGGGCCCTTGCCGCCCTTGGCGCCGCGCAGGCCCCACTGACCCATGAACGTGGCCCGCTCGTCCAGCATGGCCGCGTAGTCCGCCACCGGCACGCCCTTGACCACCCGGTTGCCCCAGAACGGCGGGGTCGGCAGCGGCACGTCGGTGGCCACATCGGACCGGGCCGGTGGCGGCGCCTGCGCTTCCTCGGCGGCCTGCTGCTTGGCCTTGCGGGCCTCCGCGATGCGCAGCGAACGCTCCCGGCGTTCCTTGCGCTCGGCGCGCTTGGCCTCCGCCTCCTGGTCGATGATCGGCGACTCGCCCCGCTTCGCGCCCATGATCGCGTCCATCAGCCGCAGGCCCTCGAACGCGTCCCTGGCGTAGCGGACATCGCCGAGATAGACCTCGGTCAGGTCGTTCTCCACATAGGACCGGGTCAGCGCGGCGCCGCCGAGCAGCACCGGCCAGCGGGTGGAGACCCCGCGGGAGTTCATCTCCTCGAGGTTCTCCTTCATGATCACCGTCGACTTGACCAGCAGCCCGGACATCCCGATGGCGTCCGCGTTGTTCTCCTCGGCGGCGTCCAGGATGGTGGTGATCGGCTGCTTGATGCCGAGGTTGACCACCTCGTAGCCGTTGTTGGACAGGATGATGTCCACCAGGTTCTTGCCGATGTCGTGCACGTCGCCGCGGACGGTGGCCAGCACGATCCTGCCCTTGCCGCCGGAGTCGTCCTTCTCCATGTGCGGTTCCAGGTGCGCGACGGCCGCCTTCATCACCTCCGCGGACTGCAGCACGAACGGCAGCTGCATCTGCCCGGAGCCGAACAGCTCACCCACCGTCTTCATGCCGGAGAGCAGCGTGTCGTTGATGATCGCCAGCGCCGGCCGGTCCTTCAGCGCTTCGTCCAGGTCGACGTCCAGCCCGTTGCGGGCGCCGTCCACGATCCGCCGCTCCAGCCGCTCGAACAGCGGCAGCGCGGCCAGCTCCTCGGCCCGCGACTCCTTGCTGGACGCCGTGCTGACCCCTTCGAACAGGGCCATCAGCTCCTGCAGCGGGTCGTAGCCCTCGCGCCTGCGGTCGTAGATCAGGTCCAGCGCGACCGAGCGCTGCTCGTCCGGGATACGGGCCATCGGCAGGATCTTCGAGGCGTGCACGATCGCGGTGTCCAGCCCGGCCTGCACGCACTCGTGCAGGAAGACCGAGTTCAGCACCTGCCGCGCGGCCGGGTTCAACCCGAAGGAGACGTTGGACAGGCCGAGCGTGGTCTGCACCTCCGGGTAGCGCTTCTTCAGCTCCCGGATCGCCTCGACCGTCTCCAGCGCGTCCCGGCGCGACTCCTCCTGACCGGTGGCGACCGTGAAGGTCAGGGTGTCGATGATGATGTCCGAGGTGCGCAGGCCCCAGTTGCCGGTGATGTCCTCGATCAGCCTGGACGCGATCGCCACCTTGTGCTCGGCGGTGCGCGCCTGGCCTTCCTCGTCGATGGTCAGCGCCACCACCGCGGCGCCGAACTCCTGCACCATGGCCATGACCTTCTGGAACCGGGACTCCGGGCCGTCGCCGTCCTCGTAGTTCACCGAGTTCACCGCGCACCGGCCACCGAGCCGCTCCAGGCCGGCCTGGAGCACCGCCACCTCGGTGGAGTCGAGCATGATCGGCAGGGTGGACGCGGTGGCCAGCCGTCCGGCCACCTCGGCCATGTCGGCCGCACCGTCCCGGCCCACGTAGTCCACGCAGACGTCGAGCATGTGCGCGCCGTCGCGGGTCTGGTCGCGGGCGATCTCGACGCAGTCGTCGAGCCTGCCCTCCAGCATCGCCTCGCGGAAGGCTTTCGAGCCGTTGGCGTTGGTCCGCTCGCCGATCATCAGCACGGTGGCGTCCTGTTTGAACGGCACCGCCTGGTACAGCGACGAGACCCCTGGCTCCGGACGCGGCCTGCGCGCCCCCGGCTGCAGGTCCGCCACCGTCTCGGCGAGCAGCCGGATGTGCTCGTCGGTGGTCCCGCAACAGCCGCCGACCAGCCCGACACCGAAGTCCCGGACGAAACCGGACAGCGCTTCGGCCAGCCCTTCCGGGCCGAGCGGGTACACCGCGCCGTTCGGCCCGAGCTCGGGCAGCCCGGCGTTGGGCATCACCGACAACGGCACCCTGGCGTGCTTGGACAGCTGGCGCAGGTGCTCGCTCATCTCGGCGGGCCCGGTCGCGCAGTTCATCCCGATCAGATCGATTCCCAGCGGCTCCAGCGCGGCCAGCGCGGCGGCAACCTCGGTGCCGAGCAGCATGGTGCCGGTGGTCTCCACGGTGATCGACGCGATCACCGGCACCCGGCGGCCCTCGGCGGCCATGGCGCGGTGCGCGGCGACGATCGAGGCCTTGGTCTGCAGAATGTCCTGAGTGGTCTCCACCAGCACCGCGTCCACACCGCCCACGAGCAGGCCGCGGACCTCTTCCACGTACGCGTCGCGAAGCTGGGAGTAGGGCGCGTGGCCCAGGGTGGGCAACTTGGTGCCGGGGCCGACCGAGCCCAGCACGAACCTCGGCCGGTCCGAAGTGGAGAACTCGTCCGCGACCTCGCGGGCGAGCCTGGCGCCGATCTCAGAAAGTTCGAAAATCCGGTCTTCTATGTCATATTCGGCGAAGTTCGCGAAGTTGCAGCCAAAGGTGTTGGTCTCCACCGCGTCCGCGCCGGCCGCCAGGTAGCCACGGTGCACCCCGCGCACCACGTCCGGCCTGGTTACGTTGAGAATCTCGTTGCAGCCCTCGAGGCCGGAGAAGTCGTCCAAGGTCAGGTCGTGTGCCTGTAACGCTGTACCCATCGCCCCATCGGCGACCACAACACGCGAACCAAGGGCGTCGAGCAGCGGCGATGAAAGATGCTGTGGCATGTCTCCCAGGCTACGGTCTCCGGCTAGGGGAACGGGTCGTAGGCTGGTCAGGTGAGTGAGCCCGCCGACGACAAGCAGCAACCCGACACACCGCAGCAGGACGAGGCGGAGTCGCCGCAACCGGTCATGGTGGTGGCCTTCGAAGGGTGGAACGACGCAGGTGACGCGGCCAGTACGGCCATCGAGCACCTCCAGCTGAGCTGGGACGCGAAACCGCTCGCGGAGCTCGGCCCCGACGACTACTACGACTTTCAGGTGAGTCGCCCGAGCGTCCGCATGGTGGACGGGGTAACCCGCAGAGTGGAATGGCCGACCACCAGACTTGCCGTCTGCCGCCCCGACGGCTATACGCGCGACGTCGTGCTGGTCCAGGGCCCCGAGCCCAACATGCGCTGGCGTGCCTTCTGCGCGGAGCTGCTGGAGCACATCGAAGACCTCGGGGTGTCCACCGTGGTCACCCTCGGCGCGCTGCTGGCGGACACTCCGCACACCCGGCCCGTCCCGGTGACCGGCACCGCCTACGACGCCGAAGCCGCCAACCGGTTCGGCCTGGAGCGAAACCGCTACCAGGGCCCCACCGGCATCGTCGGCGTGCTGCAGGACTTCTGCGTGCAGGCCGGCATCCCGGCGGTGTCCATCTGGGCCGCGGTGCCGCACTACGTGTCGCACCCGCCGTCGCCGAAGGCCACCCTGGCGCTGCTGCACAAGCTCGAGGACGTGCTGGACGTGGAGATCCCGCTCGGCGCGCTGCCCGAGCAGTCCGAGGAATGGCAGCAGACCGTCTCCGAGATGGCCGACGAGGACGAGGAGATCAGCGACTACGTGCGCTCGCTCGAGGAGCGCGGCGACGCGGAAACCGAGATCACCCTGGACGAGGCCAGCGGCGACAAGATCGCCGCCGAGTTCGAGCGATATCTGCGACGGCGGCGCCCCGGGCAGGACGGACCCCGGTGAGCCGGCGCCGTTGACCGGGCGACTGCCGGCCGCGGCGCTCCACGTAGGCGCCATGCTCGGCCCGTTCGGCGGTGGCGTGGTCGCGGCCATCCTGACCGAGCTGGGCACGGGCTTCGGCGTGTCCCCGGCCGCCGCGTCCTCCTCGCTGACCGCCTACCTGCTCCCGTTCGCCCTGCTCATGCTGGTCTCCGGGACGATCGGCGAAAGGTGGGGCGCGAACCGCTGCATCCGGCTGGCCTACCTGCTGTTCCTGGCCGCGTCGCTGCTGTCGGCGGCCGCGCCCTGGTTCTGGCTGTTCCAGCTCGGCCGCGGGCTGCAGGGCGCGGCCAACGCGTTCACCACCCCGCTGCTACTGGCCGGGCTGGCCACGATCACCCCGAAAGCTCGACTCGGCCGCGCGCTCGGCCTGTTCGGCGCGATGCAGGCGCTCGGCCAGACCTCCGCGCCGCTGCTCGGTGGCCTGGCCGCGGAGGTCAACTGGCGCTGGGCGTTCGTCGGCCCGGCGGTGGTCGCGGCCGTGCTGGCGGCCTGCCCGCTGCCGCCCGACCGGTCCCCCGCGTCCGCCGAGCCCGCCAGGTTGCGTGCGGCGTGGCGGTGGGCGGTGCTCCGGCCCGGCCTGATCGCGCTCGCCGGCTGGGCCTGCCTCGCCGGGCTGTCGTTCCTGGTCGCCTTCCGGCTGGAGGACGCCTTCGCGGCCAGCTCCGGTCCCCGCGGGCTGGTGCTCACCGGCTACGGCGTGGCCGGGTTCCTCACCGCC
Source organism: Amycolatopsis nigrescens CSC17Ta-90 (assembly GCF_000384315.1). GTDB lineage: Bacteria > Actinomycetota > Actinomycetes > Mycobacteriales > Pseudonocardiaceae > Amycolatopsis > Amycolatopsis nigrescens. The sequence goes on from NZ_ARVW01000001.1 coordinate 8,216,300, forward strand.
CGGCTGGTCGGCGGGCTGGCGGACCGGTTCGGCGCGGCCACGTCGACTCTGCTCGGCCTGGCGGGTGGCGCGCTCGTGCTGGCCGCGATCGGGCTGGTCGACTCGTTCCCGTTGATCGCGGTGGCCTGGGCGCTGGCCGGGATCTGCGCGCAGCTGATCATCGTCGGGGTGAACGCGACCGTGCTCGCGGACGGGCCGCACGGACGCGGCGGCGCGATCTCGGTGGTGCAGGCCCTGCGCTTCCTCGGCATGGCGGCCGCACCGGCCGCCTTCACCGGCATCTACCACCAGAGCGCCGCGCTGGGCTTCCTGCTGCCCGCGGGCCTGCTCCTGCTGGCCATCCTGCTGCTCCGGCCGAGCCGGGCACCCGCCTAGAGCAGCCGTCGGATCGGCACCGGCCCGCGGGCGCGCTTGCGCCATTCCCGGGGGTAGCCGAGCGAGACCTCTTCGAAGCGCACGTCGTCCGCGTACGTGGTGCGTGGGATGTGCAGGTGCCCGTAGACCGCGATCTCCGCGCGGTAGCGCAGGTGCCAGTCCCCGGTTTCGCTGGTTCCGCACCAGAGCGCGAACTCCGGCCAGTACAGCGGCGCGGTCGGGTGCCGGTGCAGCGGCCAGTGCGACATCAGGATGGTCCGGTGGTCGTCCGGGATCGCGGCCAGCCGCTGCTCGGTGACCTTCAGCCGGTGCGCGCACCACTCCTGCCTGCTGGGGTACGGGTCGGGGTGCAGGAAGTACTCGTCGGTGCAGACCACCCCGGCTTCCTTGGCCTGCTCCAGCGCCTGCTCCACGGAGACCTGCTCGGCCTGCGGCGTGCGCCAGCTGTAGTCGTAGAGCAGGAACAGCGGCGCGATGGTCAGCGGCTTCTCGGCGTACGGCCACACGACGAACTCGTCCTCGGGGGTGTGCACGCCGATCTCACGGCAGCGGGCGACCAGGTGCTGGTAGCGGGCCTCGCCGTGCAGCTGGACCTCGTCCTTCGGCGTGGTCCACAGCTCGTGGTTGCCCGGCACCCAGAACACCTCGGCGAACCGCTCGCGCAGCAGGGTCAGGGTGGCCACCACCGCGGACACCCGTTCCGCCACGTCCCCGACGACCAGCAGCCAGTCCTCCGGGGAGTCCGGTTCGATCGTCTCCACGATCGGGAGGTTGCCGTCATGGGTGACGTGCAGGTCGCTGGTCGCATAGAGGTGAGGCACGCCCTCCACCGTAACCATCGCCGGCACGGACGGGTTTCAGCATGCCGAGCACCAGCACGCCGGCCAGCACGTGCAGCACGGCCTGTGCATCGAGCAACGGCCACAACCCGGTCCAGCCCACCAGCAGCCCGGCCAGCTGCATGCCGAGCGCCTGGAAACCAGCCATCCCGGCGAAGGCGGTACTGAGCACCCGGCCGAGCAGGTCCGGCCCGGTCGCGGCCTGCATCACGGCGAGCTGCCCCGCGCCGACCACGGTGCCCGGCGCACCGTTCACCGCGAAGAAGACCGCGAAGACCCCGATCGCGGTGGTGACGTGGGCGGTGTTCCACGTCAACGCGCTCAGCAGGCCCAGCGCCACCGCACCCCAGCCGAGCAGCACGGCCGGCGGCACCCGGCGCGCCACCATCGCCAGCGCGAACCCCGCGACCAGACCACCGATCGCCTGAATCCCCCGCAGCAGCCCGATTTCCGGCTCCCCGCCGCCGAGGGTTTTCAGTACGAAGAGCACGAACAGGACCAGGAACATGCCCTGCGCCACCGACATCAGCGCCACCGCGAACGCGGTCACCCGCAGGGTCCGGTTGTGCCGGACCTCGGCCACACCGGCCAACCATTCCCGCAGCATCGACCGCCGCACCGGCACGGCCACCGATCGAACCACTGGCCGAACAACTGTCGCCGTCCTGAACCGACGCAGCAGCAACGCCGCCGACACCAGCAGCACGCCAAGGTAGGCGGCCACCACCCCGCCGAGGCCGGCCAGTCCGAGCAGCAGTCCGCCCGCCGAGCTGCCGGCCAGCCTTGCCAGGCTGTTGGTCACGCTCAACAGGCCATTCGCCGCGGTCAGCTCGTGGTGGTCGACGAGTTCGGGCACCAGTGCGTTGCGCGCCGGCTCGAACAGCGAAGCCAGCCCCGCCTGCGCGGCCTGCACCGAGTAGACCAGCACGATCTCGCCCGACCCGCCCGCCAGCAGCAGCGGCAGGGCCACCACGGCCTGCCCGGCGCAGACCACGGCCAGCACGACCCGGCGGTTCCAGCGGTCGGCGAGCACTCCGGCGACCGGGCTGAGCAGCACCGCCGGCACCAGCCCCAGCACCATCCCCGTCGCGGTGGACGCGGCCGAGCCGGTGAGCTGGTAGAGGTACACCGGCAGCGCGACCTGAAGCATCCATTCCGCGCTCTCCGAAAAGAACGCCGCCGCCCACAACCTGGCGAACGCCGCCCGGCGCAGCAGTCCCATCAGGAACTCGGCTTGCCGTCGGCCTCAACCCGCCGGAAGGCGCGGAAACCGACATGGGCGGGGCGCGCGTCCGGCGGCGTGTCGGTGCGGATCATCCGCACGTACGGACGCATCAGGGCGTCCACCTTCGCCACCAGCTCGGCCAGCTCGCTCGCGGTGACCTGCAGCGCGTACGAGTTGAAGCCGGCGGCATCGCGCCACTCCGGGGCCAGCTCCGCCGCCGTGTCCAGGTACCGCTGGGCGAGCAGCTGTTCTTCGGCGAAGAGGGTGCCGGCCACCGCGAGCTGGGCCGCCTGCACCGCCGGATCCGGGTCGGAGACGCCGAGGTCCAGCCCGACCTGACCGGCGCGCCACGGCCGTTCCCGGCCGTCCGTCCCCTCCACCCGTTCCACCAGTCCGTACTGCGCGAGCTGCCGGAGGTGCCAGCTGCAGTTCGACGCCGAGGACTCCACTGCCTCCGCGCATTCACTTGCCGTTCTCGGGCCCACCGAGGTCAGGTAGCTCAGCAGGCCGGCACGCAGCGGATGGGCCAGCGCGCGCATCAGCTCGGCGTCCCGCACCCGTCTCCGCGGGGGCAGCTCGTCCATCCGACCTCATTTCTGAAGGAGTTCTTTCGAAAGGGTCCTTTCAGAGTTGCACCAAGTTCTCCGGCCGTCAAGAAAAGGGATTGACTAACACGACTCTGGTTGCGTTAGACTGGCCGCACTATGAGGAACTGAACCGCGCCCCACCCGCGTCCGAGGCAGTGACGGTCGAGCATCGGCTCCCGCGCGAACGCCCGGCGGGTTTCCTTTTTCTCGCTCAGGGCCCGGTGATGCTCGATGTCAACTTCCCTTTTCCTGCGTGCGCAGGACCTCGCCTTCGGCTACGGCGACCGGATCGTCTTCGACGGCCTGTCGCTGACCGCCAGTGCCGGCCAGCGCGTCGGCCTCGTCGGCGAGAACGGCGTGGGCAAGTCCACCCTGCTGCGCCTGCTCGCCGGCGTCGAAGAGCCGTTCGCCGGTTCGGTGCAGCGCGGCCCCGATCTCGGCTTCCTCTTGCAGGAGCTGCCTTTTCCCGGGCACACGCGGTTCTCCGATGTGATCGACGACGCGCTCGCCGAAACCCGGGTACAGGCCGCTCTTCTGGACCGGCTGACCGAGCGGCTGGCCGGCCATCCGGAGGACGAAACCGCGCTCGAGGAGTACGGGCAGGTGCTCGAATGGGCACAGGCGCACGAGCTGTGGGACGCCGACCGGCGGGCCGAGCTGGTCTGCGTCGGGCTGGGGCTCGGCGGCATCGGTACCGAGCGCAGGATCGACACGCTCTCCGGCGGGGAACGCTCTCGGCTCGGCCTGGCCGCGCTGCTGATCCGGCGCCCGCAGACCCTGCTGCTGGACGAGCCGACCAACCATCTCGACGACGACGGTATGGAGTTCCTGGAGAAGCACCTCGCCACGCTGACCGGCGTGGTGGTGCTGTCCTCGCACGACCGCGTCTTCCTGGACGCGGTGTGCACCGACATCGTCGACCTGGACCCGGCGCTGGACGGCGCCACCCGCTACGGCGGCGCGTACACCGAGTACCTGGTCCAGAAACGGGCCGAGCGCGCGCGTTGGGAGCAACGTTTCGCCGAGGAACAGGCAGAGCTGAAGGAGCTGCGCGGCGCGGTCGCGGTCACCGCACGGGCGGTCGCGCACGACCGTCCCCAGCGGGACAACGCGAAAACGCTCTACGACTTCAAGACGGGCCGGGTGCAGAAGCAGATCTCCCGGCGGGTGCGCAACGCCCAGCAGCGGCTCGACGAGCTGGAACGCGACCAGGTCCGCAAGCCGCCCGCTCCGCTGCGGTTCGCCGGCCTGCCTGCCGGGCATGGCGGCGAAGACGAGCTCGCGCTGTCCGTCCGCGACCTGCACGTGCCCGGCAGGCTCCAGATCGGACACCTTGACATCGCCGGGTCGGCCAGGCTGCTGGTCACCGGGGGCAACGGCGCCGGCAAGTCCACCCTGCTTTCGGTGCTGGCCGGGTCGCTGCCGCCGGAGTCCGGCTCGGTGCACCGGGCCAGGGGCGTCCGGGTCGGCCTGCTGGAGCAGGACGTCAGCTTCGCCGAACCCGGCCGGACCGCGCGGCAGCTCTACACCGCGGCCGTTGGCGAGCACGCGCCGCCGCTGGCCCAGCTCGGCCTGCTCGCACCTCGGGACCTCGACCGGCCGGTGCGGGCGCTGTCCGTCGGCCAGCGGCGCAGGCTGGCGCTGGCCGTACTGCTCGCCGAGCCGCCGCAGGTGCTGTTGCTGGACGAGCCGACCAACCACATCTCGCTGTCGCTGGCCGAGGAACTGTTCGACGCGCTGGACACCGCGCCCGGCGCGGTGGTGGTCGCCTCGCACGACCGCTGGCTGCGGCGGACCTGGCCGGGCACGCGACTCGGCCTGGCGCACGGAAAGGAGGCGGCCTGATCCCGGGGCCGGCTCAGGCCGGCGCGGTCTCGATCACGCAGACACCGCGCTGGCCCGTCAGCGGGACGACGTCGGTGACGATCAGCCCCGCCCGCAGGCACAGCTGGTCGAACTCGGCGCGGGTGCGCTCCTTACCGCCGTAGATCACCAGCATGGTGAGGTCGGCCAGATCGGGATCCCCTGGCGCACCAGGGTTCCCGATCTCGGGCAGCACCTGTTCGATGATCAGCAGGCGGCTGCGGGCGGACATCGCCTCGCGACACCGGCGGAGGATGGTGGCCGCGCTGTCGTCGTCCCAGTCGTGCAGGATGCTCTTGATCAAGTACAGCTCGGCGCCCGCCGGCACGGCCTGGAAGAAGTCGCCGGTGGCGATGGTGCACCGGTCCAGCACCCCGGCGGCGCGCAGGGTGTCGGCGGCCTGCGCGGCGACCTCGGCGCGGTCGAACACCGTGCCCGACAGGCCAGGATGGCGTTCGAGGACCGCCGCGAGCAGCGTGCCGTCCCCGCCCCCGATGTCGGTCACCGTGCCGGCCCCGCCGAAGTCGTAGTGCTCCGGCAGTGCCGCGGCGACTCCCCTGGTGAGCTGTCCCATGGCCGCGTTGTACACCTCGGACAGCTCGGGCTCCTTCCGCAGGTATTCGAAGAACCGCATGCCGAAGACCTCGTCGAAGGCGGCCCGGCTGGAACGCAGGCCGGCCTCCAGATTCATCCAGACCTCGTGCGTGGCCTGGTCGGTGTACAGCCGCACAAGATCGGCCATGGAACCGGGACTTTCCTTGCGCAGCAAGGAGCCCAGCTCGGTCAGGGCGAACCTGTCCTGGCCGCTCGGCACGCACAGGTCCAGGTCCACCAGTGCCCGCAGCAGCCGGATCATCCGCTCCGGTGGGATTTCGTACGCCGCGGCGAGGTCGTCCAGGTCGACCCCGTCCCCGATCGCGTCGGCGAGATTCATCCGGCTCACCACACCCATCACCCGGGTGGCCACCGAACCGGACAGCCACCGCATCAGCGTGCCGCTCGCGGTGCTCGATTCCGTCATTTCTTTCCTCCGGTTGTCGGTCTGTTCGTCAGGGGACAGCGGGCAGGGTGCCGTGCCGGCGGATCCAAAGTGGACCGACGACGGCGCCGAGGAAGGAGAGCGCGACCGCGGCCCCGATCAGCCAGGAGAAGCCGGCCGCCCCGGCCAGGCCGAGGCCCGCCGAGCTGACCGCGGTCACGCAGATGCCCTCGATCGACATCGGCACGGTGAAATCGGTGGCCGCCGAGGACTCCCGGGCGAGATCCATGGAGACCGTGGAGACCACAGTGAGCTTCGCGCCGTACACAATGGACACACCGACCAGCACCAGCGCGGTCGGCACCGCCTGGCCGGACCCGGCGGCCAGCGGGAACAGTGCCGCGACCGTCAGCACGCCCAGCGCGCCGATCCCGAGTGCGGGCCGCCATCGGCCGTAGCGCGTGATGGCCGCACCGGTGCCGAGCGCGGCCACCATCTGGACCGCGGCCGCCAGCAACTGGACGAGCGCGATCCGGTCCATCGGCCAGTCCGCGGCCAGCAACATGGCGGACTGGGGCGCGGTCGCCAGCCACTCCCCGATGGAGAACACCGGGATGACCAGCAGCGCCCAGACGGCCATTCGCGGCCGCCGGAAGTAGCCGGCCAGTTCCCGCCACGGTGCGGGCCGATGCTCCGGCCGGGCCGCCGCCGGCTCGGTGAGGCGGGCCAGCACCGCTAACGGGAGCACGAACACCGCCGCCAGTGCCAGCACGGTCGCCGCCCAGCCGGCGTGGGCGTACACCAGCAGCGCGCCCCCGGATCCGATCAGCATGGAGGCGCTGCCCGAAGCCACCTGGATGCCGTTGGCGACCCCGCGTTCGGACGAGCGCAGCAGCCGCACCGCCAGCCCGTTCAGGGCGAGGTCGTGGAACACCGACAGCGCCAGCACCAGTGCCACCAGCACCATCAGCACGGGCAGGTCGGCGACCGGGTCCACCCCGGCAAGTCCGACCAGGGTCAGCACCAGCGCGAGCTGGGTCAGGATCAACCAGCCGCGGTAGTGCCCGAACCGGGCGGAGCCGAACCGGTCCACCACCGGCCCGAGCAGGAAGCGGCCGAAGTAGATCATCCCGAACAGGTTGAGCAGAGCGACCGTGCCCAGCGGGACGCCACGACCGAGCAGAATCGTGCCCAGGGTGAGGAAGAAGAACGAAAAACCGACCGAGGACACCAGGTACAGCGAACCGATGACCAGCAGCAGTGCCCGGCGCGGCTTGCCGAGCCGGACCGGCGCGCCGGTTTCGGTGGCTGCGGTGACGTCGGGGGCCGTCATCGGGCCGTGCTGATGTGCCAGCTGCGGGCGTGCTCGTACTGGTTGTAGAGGCGGGCGAAGGTGCCGCCGGCCCGGTGGAGCTCGGCCGGGGTGCCGGTTTCGGTGACCCGGCCCGCGTCCAAAGCGACGACGTGGTCGGCGGTGGCCAGCGTGGCCGGCCGGTGCGCGATCACGATCACCGTGCGGCCCGGCTCCTTGGCCAGGTCCGCGATGGCGTGGCTGATCGCGCGTTCGTTCTCCGGGTCGAGCGCGGAGCCGGCTTCGTCGATCAGCACGATCGGCGCCTGCTTGAGGAACGCCCTGGCGATGGACACGCGCTGGCGTTCGCCGCCGGAGAGCTGCGCCCCGGCCTCACCGACCCGGGTGTGCCACCCTTCGGGCAGCCGGGCGATGACCTCGTCGAGGCGCGCGGCACGGGCCGCCTCGACCAGTTCCGCCCGCGTGGCGTCCGGGCGGGCGAGCCGGAGGTTGTCTTCGATGGTGGTGTCGAAGAGGTAGACGTCCTGGAAGACGATGGCGATCTCGTTCAGCAGCGTGGCATGGTCCAGCTCGCGGACGTCCACCCCGCCGACGCGCACGCTGCCCGAACCGGAAGCAGTGTCCACATCGGAGTCGATGTCGAAGAAGCGTGCGATCAGCCGGGTAACGGTGGTCTTGCCGGAACCGGACGGCCCGACCAGCGCGGTGGTGGTACCGGGACGGCAGTGGAAGGACACGTCTGTCAGCACGGGCGGGCCGCCGTAGGAGAAGGTCACGTCCGAGAACTCGATCCCGGTGTGCTCCAGCCGCCGCACCGGATCCGCGCTGACCCGCAGCGACGGAGTCTCCAGCACTTCCTCGACGCGCTCGACGCAGTAGTGGGCGGCGCCCAGTCCCGGCACGAAGTCCGCCAGTGCGCCGATCGGCTCGAGGAAGCGGACCGCCAGTACGAGCAGTGCGACGGCATCCGCGACCGGCAGGCTCCCGTCGAGCAGGAACCGCGCGCCGAACACCAGCACCACGACGAACCCGGCCATCACCACCCCGGTGTAGGAGAGGCTGGGCACCAGCAGTCGGTTCAGACCGCGGCGATAACGACGGCGGTGCTCGGCGAGCGCGTCGCGCATCAGCACGGTCCCGGTGCCTGCCTGGCCGGCGGCGCGCAGCACGGACTGGGCCTGGCCGAACTCGATGGCGCGGCCGGTGACCTCGTTCGCGGCCACCTCCATGTCCCGCACCACATCCACCGTGATCCGCCGCGACGCCCGCAGGACCAGTACCGCGATCGGCATGGCGACCAGCAGCAGCGACGCCAGCCGCCAGTCCACCGTGAAGGTGACCACCACGACCGTCGCGGGCACCAGGACGCAGTTGATCACCGGCCCGCCGACCACCACGCAGATGCGCGCGATGGCGGCGGTGACGCCGGTGACGGTGCGGACGAACTGCGCCTTGCGGTCGGCGGAGAACCAGCCCAGCGGGAGGGTGGTCAGATGCCCCATCAGGCGGTGGCGGAGCTGAGCGGTCAGCTCCGAGCTGGCCGCGAACCCCACCGGCGTGGTGATCACGCTGAGCACCAGGTACAACCCGAAGCCGATCGCCCCGGTGATCAGCCAGGGCGTCGCGGCGGCGAAGTCGGGTTCCGGACGCAGCAACGCCCGCAGCACGGGCACCAGCAGTCCGAGCAGCAGCCCCTGCAGGACCGCGAGCACGGCCTGGAACAGGCCCATCCGGACCAGCAGGCCGGGATGCGGGTACAGCCGGTGGATTTGGCGGATCATGCGAGGTCCCCGTTCTGCTGCGCGCGCCACATCCGGGCGTAGAGTCCACCGCGGGCGAGAAGGTCTTGGTGCGTACCGGTTTCGGCGAGCCGGCCCTCGTCGAGGACGAGGATCTGGTCGGCGCTCTCGATGGTGTGCAGCCGGTGCGCGATCACGAGCACGGTCTTGCCGGCGGCGAGCTCGGACAGCGCGTCCTGCACCGCCGCCTCGCTGTCGGGATCGAGCGCCGCGGTGGCCTCGTCGAGTACGACGATCGGCGCGCCGGACAGGATCGCGCGGGCGATGGTCAGGCGCTGCCGTTCACCACCGGACAGCCCGCCGCCGCCCGATTCGAGCACCGTGTCGTAGCCCTTGGGCAGCCGCTCGATCACCTCGTGGATCTGGGCGGCGGTGGCGGCCCGGCGGACCTCGTCCGCACTCGCGCCGGGGCGGCCGATGCGGATGTTCTCCCGCACGGTGTCGCGCAGCAGCACGACATCCTGGAACACCAGCGACATCGACGACAGCAGCGCCTCCGACGAGATGTCGCGCACGTCGGCGTCACCGATCCGGATCGCGCCGCCGGTCACGTCGTAGAACCTCGGCAGCAGGGCGGCCAGCGTGGTCTTGCCCGCGCCGGAAGGTCCGACCAGCGCCGTGACGGTACCGGGCTCGCAGGTCGCGCTGAGGTCCTCGACGGCGTTGGTGACCCCGTCGTAGGAGAACGTCACCCGGTCGAACTCGACGCGGTGTCCGCTGGGCTGCCGCGGTCGCGCGGGTTCCGGCAGGGGTTCGCGGGACAGCAGGCCCTCGATGTGACCCGCCGCCATCCTGGCCGTGCGCAGGCCGATGGCCCCCTGCACCATCGGCACCACCGAGGTCGGCATCCCGACGCCGATGATCAGGAACGGCAGCAGGCCGGCCGCGGTGATCAGGCCCGCGCCCACGAACCACAGCCCGGCGGCCAGCACCACGGCCAGCACCGTCATCTCGGAGATCAGGATCCGGTTCACGGCGGAGCTGAACCGGACTTCGGCCACCCAGACCCGGAACGCGTCCGCCTGCTCGCGCACCGCTTCGGTGAAGCGGTCCAGAATCCGACCCCCGGTGCCGAAGGTCTTGGCCACCGTGATCCCGTCCGCGTACTCCATGCTCGCGACGCTGATCCGCTTCTCGGCGGCGATCAGGCGAGCCATGTGGTCCGGCATCGAGCGCATCGCGACCCGGTAGCAGACCAGCCCCAGCACCGGCACCGCCGCGGTGACCAGCGCCATCCGCCAGTCCACGAACACCAGGTAGCCGAACCCGACCAGCAGCGCGCTGCCCGCACCCGTCATCTCCCCCAGCGAGTGCGCGAACAGGTTGTGCATGTCCTCCAGGTCGTCCGTCATCGCCTTCTTGACCTGGCCGGAGCCCGACGAGCGGAACCAGCCCAGCGGCAGCACGCCCAGCCGCCGCACGATGCGGACCCGGAGGTGGTGCAGCATCTTCGCGTCGGCGAGGTGGCCCACGTGCGAGGACAGCCCGACCAGCACCAAGCGCAGCAGCGCGCCGGCCGCGCCGACGCCGACCCACGTCCACACCGTGGCCACTGTGGTGTCTGGGGTGTCTGTGGTGTCCTGGCTGTCGAGCACGGCGCGGGCGATCTCCGCGATGGCCACGTAGGGGGCGAGCCCCGCCGCGGCACCGGCCGCGGAGAACAGCGCACAGGTGATCAGGTTGAACCAGACCGGGCGCAGCATCCGGGCGGCAGCACCGGTGCCGATCAGCCGCGGCGCACCTTCGGCCTGCCGCGGCCCTTCCGGCGCGGCGGGACTGTCCGCCAAGGGTTTTTCCGTGGTCGTCATGATCTTCTCTCGTCGCGCGGGAGGAGATGGCCCGTCGACGGTTGACCCAACCCTGCCCGCTCTGCTTAGGTTCGCCTAACCTAAGCATTTGAAGCCGACTTGAAGTCAAGGCAGGTGCAGACCGGCATGAGTTCTCATGGGCCCACGGGTGACGAGCTGATCGGAATCGGGGAGACCGCGGCCCGGTTCGGCCTGGCCGGCTCGACCCTGCGGTACTGGGAGGAACGCGGGCTGATCAGTCCCGCCGAGCGGCGGGGACGATGGCGTCGTTACGGGCCCCGCGAGCTACATCGGATCGGCCTGATCCAGCTGTGGCGGGACACCGGGCTGATGAGCCTGGACGAGATCGCCGCCGTGCTGGCCGGCACCGTGCGGGACCGCACCTGGCGCAGCGTCGTGCTGGGCCGGCTCGAGATGATCGAAGAGCAGCAGCGACGCCTGGCCGCGGCCAAGGAGCATCTGGAGCACTTCTTGACCTGCCCGGACGAGCATCCGGCGGACAACTGCCCGGTGCTGCGCGAAATGACCGACGTGCGGCTGGCGCGGCAATCGGCCTGACTCAGCCGGGTGCCGCCTGGACGCGTCCAGGCGGCACCCGGGTCAGAGCGCGATACCGAGAAGGGAGTCGACGGCGTCGCGAACCAGCGCAGGTGCGGCACTGTCGGCACCACCGGTGCGCAGCGCCTCATCCACCCAGGCGTCCACGGCCGTCAGCGCCTGCGGGGTGTCCAGGTCGTTGGACAGGTGGTCGCGCAGCCTGGCCACGGTGTCCTCGGCCGCCGGGCCGGACGGCAGGGCCGCCGCCGAACGCCACCTGGCCAGCCTCGCCTCGGCCTCGGTGAGCAACGCCGCGGTCCACGGCCGGTCGCTGCGGTAGTGCCCGGCGAACAGGGCCAGCCGGACGGCGGACGGATCCACCCCGTCCGCGCGCAGCCGGGAGACGAACACCAGGTTCCCGCGCGACTTCGACATCTTCTCGCCGTCCAGACCGATCATGCCGGCGTGCACGTAGTGCCGGGCGAACGGGTGCTCGCCGGCCAGCGCCTCGGCGTGCGCGGCGCTGTACTCGTGGTGCGGGAAGACCAGGTCCGAGCCGCCGCCCTGCACGTCGAAGCCGAAGCCGAGCCGGTTCACCGCGATCGCGCTGCACTCGATGTGCCAGCCGGGACGTCCGGCGCCGAGTTCGGACTCCCAGGACGGTTCGCCAGGCCGGGCCACCCGCCACAGCAGCGCGTCCAGTTCGTGCCGCTTGCCGGTGCGGTCCGGGTCGCCGCCGCGCTCGGCGAACAGCTTCGACATGGTCGCCAGGTCGTAGTTCGACTCGTAGCCGAACCGGCCGGTGGCGGTGTGATCGAAGTAGATGTCCGGGTATTCGGGGTCGTCGGCCCGGTAGGCGGCGCCGTCGCCGACCAGCTTGGCGATCACCTCGACGATCTCCGGGATGCTCTCCACCGCACCGACGAACTCCCGCGGCGGCAGCACCCGCAACGCCACCATGTCCTCGCGGAACAGCGCGGTCTCCCGCATGCCGAGCACGATCCAGTCGTCCTGGTCCCGCGCGGCGCGCTCCAGCAGTGGCTCGTCGATGTCGGTCACGTTCTGCACGTAGTGCACGTCGTGCCCGCCGTCCAGCCAGATCCGGTTGACCAGGTCGAAGGCAAGATAGGTGGCGGCGTGCCCGAGATGCGTGGCGTCGTACGGGGTGATCCCGCATACGTAGATCCGCGCGGTGTCCCCGGGGGAAGTCGGCCGCACCTGACCGCTCGCGGTGTCGAACAACCGCAGCGGACGCGGCGTCCCTGGCACCCGGGGCACGGTGACCGATGACCAAGTCTGCATGCCTCAACCCTAAGCATTACCTCCGGCCGGGTTCCCGCCCGGTGGGACGGGCTGCCCGATGGCGCTGTTGACAGCGCTCCAGCCGACGTACAAGCTGATTTTGTCATGAAAGATGTGTTGTACCTGGAGACGCTGGACCAGGCCGAGGCGCTGCTCAAGCCGATGCGCGTGGACGTGCTGCGCCGGCTCGCCGAGCCGCGCACCTGCACCGAGCTCAGCGGCGTACTGGGGCACAGCCCGCAGAAGATCTACTACCACGTCCGGAAGCTGGCCGACGCCGGACTGGTCGACCAGGTCAGCTCCCGGCAGGTCCGCGGCATCACCGAGGGCATCTACCAGGCCAGCGCCCGCGCCTACTGGCTGTCGCCGCGCCTGATCGGCACCCTCGCGCCGCGGCAGCCCACCGGCGAACTCGGCTTCGGGTACCTGCTGAACCTGGTCGAGCAGGTACAGACCGAACTCGCCGACCTCGGCGCCGACGCGGTGGACCTGCCGTCGCTGGCCGTCTCCGGCGAGGTGCAGCTCTCCGCCGCCGACCGGGCCGCCTTCCTCACCGAACTTCGCGGCACCCTCGAGGAGCTGTTCACCCGCTACGGCGGCCCGGTGGACGGCGACCGCGACCCGTTCCGCATCGCGATCGCCGTCTACCCCCGCCCCGACGAGCGCGGCTGATCAGCTACCGGCTCGTTCCGCGTTGGCCTTCGCCGCGTCCCTGATGAACTCCGCCATTCCGGGACGCTGGTCGGGTTCCCGGACCAGGAAACCCAGCTGGCCAGGCTCGGTGACGTACAGCGCGGTCAGGTTCAGGTGCATCTCGTAGCGGCACTCCCCCATGAACTGCCCCAGCAGCAACCGATGCCGCTCCAGCAGGTCCATCGCCTCGACGCTATCCGGCCGAGCACCGGAGTCCATAATGGACAAAAGCTGACCGGACCATTCCTCCCGGACCCGCTCCGCCTCGGCCCATTCCCGCTTGCCGAACGATTTCGTGATCTCTTGCCCCGCCTGCCATTCCGGGGTGTCACCCCACTGCCGCGCGGCCCATTCCGCATAGCCCGCCGGCTCGGTGTAGCCACCGAAGACTTCCAGTTTCTCCTCGGGTGTCAAGGACATGCCCAGCTCCTTCGCCTCCGTCACGTGATCGACGGACACGACCATCCGCTGCAGTCGTTCGATCCGCTCCACCAGCATCGCGCGCTGTTTCTTCAGGTGTGCCAGCGCATCCGCTCCCGGATCGTGCACAATGGCCGCGATCGCGTCGAGGGAGAACCCGAGCTCCCGGTAGCACAGGATGTGCCGCAGCCGGTCCAAATCGGACTCCGTGTAGCACCGGTATCCCGCCGCCGTGCGCTCGCTCGGCGAGAGCAGCCCGATCTCGTCGTAGTGGTGCAGCGTGCGCACGGTGATCCCGGCCAGTCCCGCGACCGCACCCACCGAATAGCCCGAAGAGTTCACGTTCTCCCTTTCCTTACCCGGGCCACCGTGCCGCCTCACGTGACGTGAGGGTCAAGTCCCTTCCGGCACGGTCACCGGAAACGACGCCGCCCACATCGCGGCGAGTCCCTCGCTGAGCTCCTCCGGGGTCGGCGCGCCGTCGGGGTCGAGCAGCCACTGCACGGACAGGCCGTCGCAGACCGCGATCACGAAGCTCGCCACCGCACGGCACCGCGGGTCCTCCGACGACGAGCCGTCCCCGAGCGACTGCGCGACCAGTGTCGCGACCTTCGCCCGGCACCTGCGGTACTGCTCGGCGAACTGCTCCCGCAGCGGCACCGAGCGCTCGGCCTGCGCCAGCGCCTCCATATAGGACAGCAGCAGGTCGCGCCGGACGGACAACGTTCTCAGCGTGGTGGTCCAGGTGAGGTGGCCGCGCTCGATCGGTGACGCGGTCGGGTCGGCCATCGCGATCTCGGCCAGGTATTCGAGCCATTCTTCGAAAGCCTCGCCGATCGCGGTGTTCAGCAGGCCGGCCTTGGAGCCGAAGTGGTAGCCGATCGAGTGCAGGTTGGTATCGGACGCCTTGACCAGATCGCGCGCGGTGATGTGCGCGTAGCCCTTTTCCTCCAGCAGCCGTCGTGCCGCGGCGAGGAGATCTTCCCGGTGACCCACCCGGTCAGCATAGAGCGCGGGTTGACAGCCGCATTACACACTCGTATAAATCGGAACGTGCCCACGAGCCGCTAGGAGTCACGCCGATGACCGTCCGAGCTCCCCACTCCCGCACCGGTCGCCCGACCACCGCCCGGCCGCCGGGCCCGCGCCTGCCGGTCGTCGTGCAGAGCCTGCTCTTCGGCCTCTACCGCCACCGGCTGATGCCCCTGCTGCAACGCCGGTACGGCTCGGTCTTCCAGCTCCGCATCTACCCGGAGCGCACGGTCGTGTCGATCTCCGAGCTGGACCAGATCAAGGCCGTGTTCAGCGGGCCGTCGACCACCTTCCACGCCGGCGAGGGCAACATCATCCTCAAGCCGCTGATGGGCGACCACTCGGTGCTGCTCACCGACGAGGACGTGCACCTGCGCGCCCGCAAGCTGCTGATGCCCGCCTTCCACGGCGCGGCGCTGCGCGGCTACCGGGACATGATCACCGAGCTCGCCACCGAGGAGGTGCAGCGGTGGACGCCGGGCGTCCCGTTCCGCTCGCACGACCGGATGCACGCACTCACCCTGGAGATCATCCTGCGGGTGGTCTTCGGCGTGTCCGACGGCAGCAGGCTGGACGAACTGCGCGGGCGGCTGGCCGAGGTGGTGGACATCAACCCGATCGACATCCTCGGCTGGCACGCCCCGAGGCTGCAGCGGTTCGACCCGTGGCGCCGCAACCTGCGCAACCAGCGCCGGGTGGACGAGCTGATCTACGCCGAGATCGCCGAACGGCGGCGGGCGCCGGACCTGGAGGCACGCGGCGACGTGCTCTCCCGGCTGCTCACCGTCCCCGGCGAGGACGACCAGCTCACCGACGCCGAACTGCGCGACCAGCTGATCACCCTGCTGCTGGCCGGGCACGAGACCACCGCGACCGCACTGGCGTGGGCGTTCCACGAGCTGGCCAGGAACCCGGCCGTCCTCGCCACCGCGACCGAAGCTGCGGACGGCGAAGACGAGAAGTACCTGGAAGCGACCGCCAAGGAGTCGCTGCGGCTGCATCCGGTGATCACCGAGGTGGCCAGGAAGCTGACCGAGGACATCGAACTCGGCGGCTACACCATTCCGGCGGGCACCACGGTGCTGCCGTCGATCATGCTGGTGCAGGGCGATCCGGCGCATCACCCGGACCCGGCCTCGTTCCGGCCAGAGCGCTTCCTCGACGGCGGGCCCGACACCGGCACCTGGCTACCCTTCGGCGGCGGCGTGCGCCGCTGCCTCGGTGCGGGATTCTCCTTGCTGGAGGCCACGATCGTGCTTCAGGTCGTGCTGTCGCGGTTCCACCTGTCGCCGGACAGCGCGCGGCCAGAGCCCGCGCGCAACCGCAACATCACGATGGTTCCCGGCCGGGGCGCGAAGATCTTGGTTACCCGGCGCAACCATTCGTAACCGAACAGAGATGTGATCCGGGTTACAAATCCTCCCTCAGGCCGGATATTCCTCAAGGGCCGCTTTTTCCGGCGATGAAAGAGGGTGGCTGTAATGACGCAAGCCGACAGCGGAGGAACCACCGGCAGGTACCTGGTCCTGCTCGAAGACGATTCGGCCGCGCAGGGCGCGGCGACCATGGCCAGGGTCGCCGGACTGCGGGCGGCGAGCACCGCGGACTTCACCGATGCCTCGGCGGCCGATCTGTTCGGCGATTCGGACGGCCTGCTGCTGCACGATCTCGGCGTCGCCGTGATGAACGCCGACTCCGACCAGGCCGACGCACTGACCAGGGCCGCCGGCGAAGACGGCCCGATCTCCTTTGTCGAGCTGGAGCGCAACGTCTTCGCCATCGAGACGGCCGAAGCCGCCCCGCAGGCGAACCCGGTGGACGAGAGCGTGTTCACCTGGGGGCTGCAGGCGGTCGGCGCGCCGGACTCCAAGGCCACCGGCGCCGGCATCCGGGTCGCCGTGCTGGACACCGGCTTCCACGTGGCGCACCCGGACTTCGCCGGGCGCACCGTGGTGACCAGCTCGTTCATCAACGGCGAGGACGTCGAGGACGGGCACGGCCACGGCACCCACTGCATCGGCACCTCCTGCGGGCCGCGCGACCCGGAAACCAAACCCGGCTACGGGCTCGCCTACCAGGCCGAGATCTACGCCGGAAAGGTGCTCAGCAACGCCGGTTCCGGCACCGACGGCGGCATCCTGGCCGGCATCTCCTGGGCGATCAGCTCCGGCTGCGCGGTGATCTCGATGTCCCTCGGCGCGGCCGCCCAGCCCGGCCAGCCGTTCTCGCCCACCTTCGAACGAGTCGCCAGCCGGGCGCTCGCACAGGGCACGCTGATCGTGGCCGCGGCCGGAAACGAGAGCGAGCGCGCGCAGGGCCGCATCGCACCGGTCGGGCACCCGGCGAACTGCCCGTCGATCATGGCCGTCGGCGCGATCGACTCCGCCGCCGCGATCGCGGACTTCTCCTGCGGCACGGTGGACAACGTCGGCGCGGTGGACGTGGTCGGCCCCGGCGTGGACGTCCACTCGAGCTGGCCGATGCCGACCAGGTACCGGCGGATCAGCGGCACCAGCATGGCCACCCCGCACGTGGCCGGGATCGCCGCGCTCACCGCGCAGCAGTACAACGCACGGGCCTGGGAACTCTGGGCCAGAATGAGCCAGCACGGGCGCCGGCTGCCGCTGTCGTCCACCGATGTCGGCGCGGGCCTGGTGCAGGCGCCGTAGGCAGAGCGGAGGGAGATCCCGGTGGAACCGGAGCAGAAGGTGATCGTCTCGGTCGCCGAAGACCGGCTCGACACGCTGCCCGAGGTGGTCGTCGCACTCCGGGCCGCCGGGATGAAGGTGGACGAGGTGCTCGAACCCCTCGGCACGGTGACCGGGTCGCTGGGTTCGGGCACCGTCTCCGCGCTGGAGTCGGTGCCGGGGGTGGTGGCCGTCGAGCGGCAGCACGGCTACCAGCTGCCGCCAGAGGACCAGCCGCAGTAGCTACTTGCGGCGGCGCAGGTAGTCGCCGACCACGGCGGCGCCGAGCCCGTCCAGATCCGGGGCGACCACCCGGCCGCCGGACCGGCGGGCGATGAGGTCGACGAAGGCGGTCAACCGCTCCTCGTCGCCGAGCCGGAACACGGTGACCGCCGCGCCGAGCTTGGCCAGCCGGTCCACCTCGGCCAACGTCCGCTGGATGGTCCTCGGCTGCGGCGGGTAGCTGAACTCCGCCGAGCCGTCCGACTCCAGATGCGCGGTGGGCTCGCCGTCGGTCACCAGCAGCACCACCGGCTGCGCGTCCGGATGCCGCCGCAGGTGCCGTCCCGCCAGCAGCAGCGCGTGGTGCGCGTTGGTGCCCTGTTCCCAGGTGCCCTCCAGGCCGACCAGTTCGTCCAGCTCCACCGGCATCGCGTGCCTGCCGAAGGTGATCAGCTGCAGGGCGTCGTTCCGGAACCTGGTCGAGATGAGCTGATGCAGGGCGAGCGCGGTGCGCTTCATCGGCAGCCACCTGCCCTCCTGCACCATCGACCAGGAGGTGTCCACGCACAGCGCCACCGCGGCCCGGGACCGGTGCTCGGTCTCCACAACCTCCACATCGGACACGTCCAGCCGCACCCTGCCGCCGGATCCGCCGGAAGCGGTGCGCAGCACGGCGTTGCGCACGGTCCTGGACACCTCCCACGGCTGGGTGTCCCCGAACAGCCACGGCCTGGTCGCGCCGGTCGGCTCACCCGCCGAGCCGGCCGACTCGGTGGCCCGCTGCCCGGTCTTGCCGCGCAGCGAGTTGATCACGTCCGCCAGCGCGGTCTCGCCGAGCCGACGCAAAGCCTTGGGGGACAACCGCAACGAGCCGTCCGGCGCCCGCTCGAACAGCCCCTGCGCGCGCAACTCGCGGTCCAGCTCGGCCAGCCGCTTGGCGTCCACCCCGGCGTCCGCGCCGAGCTGCCGTTCCAGCGACTCCAGGTCGATGTCCTCCAGCCGGGCACCAGGGTAGGACTGGGCCAACTGCTCGGCGAGTGCGTCCAGCTCGGCCAGGTCGGACATCGCCCGCGCGCCGGCGCCGAGGCCGAGCGGATCGTCGCCGCGGAACCTCCCCGACGAGGACCAGTCCTCGCCAGGCCGCAGCCCGCGCAGCTGTTCGTCCAAAGTAGACAGCTGCTGGGCCAGCCTCGGGTCGCCGAACGCCTGCTGGGACAGTTCGGCCAGCTCGGCGCGCTGCTCCGGCGACATCGAGTTGAGCATCCGCTGCGCGGCAGCCGCCCTGGCCGCGAGCACATCGATCAGCTCGTCCACGGTCCTCGGGTTCTCCGGGAAGTACTCGCCGTGCCGGCGCATGAACTCGGCGAAGCGCTCGTCGATGTCGGAGAACCCCTGCGCGTGCGCGTTGAGCAGCGCGTTGAGATCGGCCAGCATCTGGTTGATCCGCTCCACGTCCTCGGGACCGGCGTTGCGGAGCGCGTCCTTCATGCCTTCGAACCGGGCGTCGAGCAGCTCCTGCCCCAGCAGCTCCTGGATCTTCTGGTAGTTCTCTCTGCCCTGTTCCGAACGCCACTCGTACTCGGCCAGCTCGCGTACCGAAGCCGCCGTACCTGCCGGCAGCGCGTCCAGCATGGCTTCGGAGAACCGCGCGTCGTCCGACGGATCCGGGAACAGGGCCGCCCGCTCGGCTTCCAGCGCTTCGTCGAGCAGCTGCCGGACCTCCTGCAGCGTGCCATCCAGCCGGTGCTGCCGCTGGATCTCCGCGCGCCGCTGCCAGACCCGCCTGGTCAGCTCGTCCAGGCCGGCGGTGTTGCGGGTACCCCGGCGAAGCAGCTCCTCCAGTGCCGAACGCGGGGACGAGCCGCCCAGCACGTCCTTGCCGATCTCGTCCAGCGCGTCCCGCAGGTCGGCCGGCGGCGCCAGCGGATCCGGCCCCTCGTGCCACGGGCCGTAGGAGTATCCCTCCGGTAACGAGGTCACGGCCCGTACACCGTGGAGTTCTCGTCCGAATCCTTGGCCAGCCGCCTTGCCAGGTACAGCGACTCCAGTGCCAGCTCGACCGCGGCCGCGATCCGGCCCGGCGAATCGGTGGCGGACACCCCGGCCCGCTGCGCGACCTCGTGCAGCACCGGCAGCTCCGGCAACGCGGACAGCACGTCCTTGCCCGGCACCCGCTCCCCGGTGGCGACCAGATGCCCGTCCGCCACCGCGTCGCTGAGCGGGCCGAGGTCCAGTCCAGCGAACCGGTCGCGCGCGGTCTCCGCGATCGCCCGGCGCAGCAGGTGCACCAGGTGCTCGGTCTCCCTGCCCTCCTCGCCGGGCTCGAACTCGATCTTGCCGCGCAGCACGGCCGGCACCGCGTCCAGGTCGACCGGCCGCGCCACCGCGGGCTCCTCGCCGGTCAGCGCCGAGCGGCGCAGTGCCGCCGCGGCAACGGTTTCCGCGGCCGCCACGGCGAACCGCGCGGAAACCCCGGACCGCTGGTCCACCACGTTCGCGGTGCGCAGGTTGCGCACGAACCTGGCCAGCACCTCCAGCAGCGGGTCGCCGACCTCGGCGACCAGGCTCGCCTCCTGGCGCACCACATCGACCTCGGCGGACACGTCCAGCGGGTAGTGCGTGCGGATCTCGGCGCCGAACCGGTCCTTGAGCGGGGTGATGATCCGCCCGCGGTTGGTGTAGTCCTCCGGGTTCGCGGTGGCCACCATCAGCACGTCCAACGGCAACCGCAGGGTGTACCCGCGGACCTGGATGTCGCGCTCCTCCATCACGTTGAGCAGCGCCACCTGGATCCGCTCGGCGAGGTCGGGCAGTTCGTTGATCGCCACGATGCCCCGGTGCGCCCGCGGGACCAGTCCGAAGTGGATGGTCTCCGGGTCGCCGAGGCTGCGGCCCTCGGCCACCTTCACCGGATCGACGTCGCCGATCAGGTCGCCGACCGAAGTGTCCGGGGTGGCCAGTTTTTCGGTGTAGCGCTCGCTGCGGTGCAGCCAGCTCACCGGCAGTTCGTCACCGAGTTCGGCGGCGCGGCGGCGGGACGCCGGGGTGATCGGGCCCAGCGGGTGCTCGGCCAGCTCGGAGCCTTCGAGCACCGGCGTCCACTCGTCGAGCAGCCCGGTCAAGGTGCGCAGCAGCCGGGTCTTGCCCTGGCCGCGCTCGCCGAGCAGCACCACGTCGTGCCCGGCCAGCAGCGCGCGCTCGAACTGCGGCAGCACGGTCCTGGAGAACCCGACGATGCCGGGCCACGGGTCCTTGCCGGCCCGCAGTGCGGCGAGCAGGTTGTCGTGGATCTCGGTTTTCACGCCACGCGCGGTGTAGCCGGCTGCGCGCAGCTCCCCCGCCGTGCGGGGAAGGTTCGCTGGTGCGGAGTTCACCCTTGTCACGCTACTTACCGTCCTGCCGATCGTCGACGTGGAGCAACTCCAGCACCGGCGGCGCTGTCAATGAAACGTGCCCAGTCCGACGCCCCGCCCCACGCGAGGCCGTCTCCCCGTACCCTGGAGCGTCGTGTGCTGTCCGAGTGCGACTCTCGCCGTGTGGTCCTCAGCCTGGCTGCACGGTGCCGCCGCGTCCGATGACGCCCTTGACGCCCTGCTGGCCTGGGGCGAAGCCCATGAGGTGGTGGCCGGTGACGACGCCGCGGCGGAGCGGTTCGACCTGCCGCCGTCCGGCCGCCGCCCGGCGACCCCGGTGCAGCTGCTCGCCGCGCTGCGGGCCAACGGGGCGACCACCGCGCAGCTGGTGCTGCCGGTGCCCGGCGACGTCCGCGGCCTCGGCGGTGGCGGCCCGTTCACCGAGGCCGCGCTGCGCACCGGTGAGGCGGTGCTGTTCCCCGAGCTCGGGTACGGGGTCACCCCGCTGCCGATCGCGGAAGGCCTATGGCGCTGGACCGTCTACCGGCTCGCCACCCCGGCACCGCCGGAGTACACCGGGCTCGCCGAAGCCGAGCACGCGCTGACCGACGCGATCAGGGACAGCGCGGGCGCGCTGCAGACCCTGGACGTGGCCAGGGAGCGGCCGGGCGTGCGCGCCGAACTGTCCGCCCGGCTGCGTTCCTCCCCCCGGCTCGACTGGCCAGGCGGCACCCCCGGCCGTTCCCTGCGGGTGCTTCAGCGGGCCGAAGAGATCGGCGCGATCCTGGCGCTGGCGAACGCCGACGATCCCGGCGGCGCGCTGTCCGCCTCCGCCGCTCTGCAGCGCGCGGACGCGCTGCGCCCGCTGGCCGACGCCATCCGCGCGGCCCGCCGCGCGGCGGTGAACGAGGCCGTCCGGGTGTTCGCGGACCAGGCGGACCGGACACCCTGACCAGGAGGCCGTAAAGATGAGCAGCCCGGCCCCCGCGCCTACGGTCAGGGAAATCGACCCGGAACGCCTGTTGCTGCTGCCCAGTGGCGACGGTGTGTTGCGGCCGTACCTTCCCCGTGACGTCGACGCCGAGCTGGACCGGTCGCTGAGCACTCCCGGCGCGGTGGTGATGATCGGGTCGGAACACTTCGCCGGTGCACGGCGCAGCGCCTACGAAGCCCTGCTGAGGAACCGCCCGGACGCGGTCCTCCAGTTCAACCTGAGCGACCTGCCGGGGGTGTCCGCCTCCACCGAGGAAACGGTGCTGTGGCTCGACTACCACGGTGCCGGCCGCGGCGCGCTCCAGGCGGACCTCGAGCTGATGAAGCAATGGCGCGGCGGCCC
Source organism: Amycolatopsis nigrescens CSC17Ta-90 (assembly GCF_000384315.1). Lineage (GTDB taxonomy): Bacteria > Actinomycetota > Actinomycetes > Mycobacteriales > Pseudonocardiaceae > Amycolatopsis > Amycolatopsis nigrescens. The sequence continues at coordinate 8,238,669 of NZ_ARVW01000001.1, forward strand.
GCATCTGCTGCTCGCGCTCACCAACGACGAGAACCTCCGCGACCTGGTGGACCGGCAAAGCCTGGCCGACCTGAATCCGCACCTGGTCTGGGTTCGCCGTGAACTCACCACTCACGAGCAGGCCGAGCTGGCGGATCGCGGTCTCGAAGCGCAGACGGTCGAGCAGTTCTTCAACGCCGTGGACGGCCGCGACCCCGCCGAGTTCGCCCCGTCCGGCGGCCACTCCGCCGGCTACCGGGCGGACACCGACACCGGGAACGACCGGCTTGGCCTCGCGGCGGACGTGCGCATGCTCGCCGATCTCGTCGCGTCCCGGCAGATCCGGCCGCCGCTGTCCATCGGCATCTTCGGCAACTGGGGCTCCGGGAAGAGCTTCTTCATGCGGCAGATGAACGAGCGCGTGGAGCAACTGGTCAAAGCGGCGGCCGAAGCCGAGCAGGACACCGAGCGGCGGGGACCCTCGGTGTCCGCCTACTGCGCCTCGGTCCACCAGATCACGTTCAACGCCTGGCACTACACCGAGGCCAACCTCTGGGCCAGTCTGGCCACCCAGCTGTTCGACCACCTGGCCGCCGGCAGCTCGGAGGACGACCTCGAGCGACGCGCGAGGAAGCTGGCCGAGCAGCGCACCGAGCAGGACTCACTGCAGCAACGGCTCAGCTCGGTCCGGGTGGAGCGGACGATGCTGACCGCGCAGCTGAACCGGCCGTCGACCGGGAAACCCGGCGACCAGGCCAAAATCGCCGCCGCGGTGCTGCGCACGGTGGTCGAACAGGGCTGGCTGACCGACCGGCAGGATCCGGCCGCCGCCGACGCCGAGGAGTTCGTCGCCGAGGTCACCGGGCTGCGCGCGGAGGCAAGGAACGCCTGGCGGCTGCTGAAGGACGACCTGCCCGCGAAGATCATGGCCGGTGTCGGACTGCTGGCGACCGTAACCCTCTTCGTGGTCTCACGGACACCGCTCTGGCCTTTGGTGCTGGCCGCGCTGACCCTGCTCGGCCCGCTGGGCAGGGTGGCGTACAAGGTGCGGGAGTCGGTGGCAGCGATCCGCGGTGTGCTCGAAGGCAAGGAGGCCCAGCGGCGCGAACCCATCGAGTCCAGGCTGACCGAACTCGCGGTGGAGCAGGAAAAACTGGAACGGGCGGTCGCCGAGCTCACCCCGATGGACGACCTGGCCACCTTCGCCGCGTCGCGCGGCGCTACCCAGGACTACCAGCAGCACCTCGGCGTGGTGTCGCTGATCCGCCGCGACCTGGAGACGTTCGCGGCGATGCTGGACGCGGACCGGAAAGCCACCAAGGGCGAGCGCGGCCCGGAACGGATCGTGCTCTACATCGATGATCTGGACCGGTGCCCGCCGGACGTGGTGATCAAGGTGCTGGAGGCCGTGCACCTGCTGCTCGCGCTGCCGGTGTTCACCATCGTGGTCGGGGTCGACGCCAGATGGCTGCTCCGGGCCATCCGCGAGCACTACTCGACCATGCTCGACGGCGGCCCCGGCTCCCCCGATGGTGCTCTGCAGTATCTCGAAAAGATCTTCCAGATCCCGTTCATGCTGTCCCCGATGAACGAGACGGGCTTCGCCCAGCTGATCGCCGATCTCGGGCGGGCCGAGGACACCGACGAAGCTCCGGTACCACCGGGCGGACGGTCGATCACCGAGACTCTCGCGTCGAAACCCCCGCCCGCACCGGCGGCCACCACCTCGGCGCCCACCACCGCTGAGCCCGCCCAGCCGGCCGCCAAGCCCCGGCCGACGGTGGACCTGCGGCCAAGGCAACTCGCCATCACCCAGCACGAGCTGGACTTCCTGGCCGGCCTTGCCTCCCTGGTCCCCTCGCCCCGCGCGGCCAAGCGGCTGGTCAACCTGTACCGGCTGTCGCGGGCCAGGCTTTCCAGCGCGGAGCTGAACGCGTTCCTGGCCGGGAACGCACCGGAGGCGGCCTACCGTGCCGTGCTCGTGCTGCTCGCGGTGCTGGTCGGCCCGTCCGGGGAGGCTTCGACGTTGTTCCAGGCCATCGACGACGCACCAGCGGAAGCGAACTGGCCCGGGCTGCTGGACCGCCTGTCCGCGGACGGCAGCGCGCTCGCCGGCGAACTCGCCGGACTGCCCGCGCTGCGGGAAATGCCCTATTCGCTGGACACCTACCGCAACTGGCTTCCGCTCGTCGCGCGCTTCTCCTTCACCGTGCGGTAAAGGCGGACTTCAGCGCGTCGAGGCCGGGCGTTGCGCGGGTGCGCAGCAGCCGATCGCGCAGACATCGCCGTTGAGGGTGCAGCCCGCCCCGGGAAACTCGGACAGCTTGCGCGGCGACGCCGCGTCGAGCTGCTCCCGGACCAGCTCCACGACGAGCTCGGCGAACCTGGCGTCAGTGCCGGGAGTGGCCGCGCGGGCAAAGCCCATGCCCAGCTCCGCGGCGCGTTCCGCCGCCTCGTTGTCCAGGTCCCAGATGACTTCGAGGTGGTCGGAGACGAACCCCACCGGGCACACCACCACCGCGCGCACCCCGTCCGCGTACAACGCGTCGACGTGGTCCACGATGTCCGGCTCCAGCCAGGGCACCTGCGGCGGGCCGGACCGGGACTGCCACACCACGTCGTACTCGGCGATCCCGGCCTCGGCGGCGACCAGGCGGGCCGCCTCGGCGATCTGCTTCGAGTAGCGCCGACCGCCCTCCTCGGGCGGGCCGGACGCGCGATCCGCGCTCTCCGGCACCGAGTGCGCGACGAACACCGTGCGGGCGTTCTCCAGCCCGGCGTGCGCGGTCCGCACCGCGTCCGCGAAGGCGCCGACGAACAACGGATGGTCGAAGAACTGGCGCAGCTTCAGCAGATCCGGCGCGCTCTCGCCGACCGCGGCCCTGGCCCGCTCGATGTCCTCGTCGTACTGCCGGCAGGCGGAGTAGCCGCCGTAGGCACTGGTCGGGAAGACCAGCGCCCGCCGCACCCCGTCCGCGGTCATCTTGGCCACGGTCTGCTCGACCATCGGCTGCCAGTTGCGGTTCCCGAAGTACACCGGCAGGTGGATGCCCTGCGCGGTGAGCTGTTTCTCCACCGCGGCGATCGCGTCGCGGTTGAGCTGGTTGATCGGCGAGACCCCGCCGAAGTGCTGGTAGTGCTCGGCTACCTCGGCCAGCCGCTCTGGCGGCACCCCCCGGCCCCTGGTGACGTTCTCCAGGAAGGGCATGACCTCGTCCGGACCTTCTGGGCCACCGAAGGACAGCCACAGCAGCGCGTCGTAACTCACCCCGTCATCTTGCCGTTGTGGCCGTGCGCACGCTGAGCCGGGCCATTTTGCATCGAGCAGTCCAAAACGTGCTACGGTCGCCGCATGGCAAGACCACGGGAGTTCGACGAGCAGCAGGCCGTGGACAGGGCGATGCACACCTTCTGGCTGAACGGCTACCAGGCGACGTCCACCGAGGACCTGTGCGCCGCCACCGGACTCGGCCGCAGCAGCATCTACAACACCTTCAGCAGCAAGCACGAGCTCTTCGTCCGCGCGCTGAAGCACTACTTCCGCACGGCCACCGGACGCTGGCTCGAGTTGCTGGCGGAACCCTTGCCCGCCAAGGAGAAGGTCCGGCGGATGCTGGCGCAGGTGATCGAGGACGAGGCGCTGAACCCCGGCCGCGGCTGCCTCGCGGTGAACACCGTCACCGAGCTCGCCCGGCGCGACGAGTCGATCCGGAAGTTCGTGCGCCAGGACTTCGACCAGCTGATCGACGCGATCAGGGTGGCCATCGAAGCCGGCCAGCGCGACGGCGAGATCGACCGCGGCAAGGACGCCCGCTCGCTCGCCGAGTTCGTGCACGGCACCGTCGGCGGCCTGCGCCTGATGTCCCAGTCCGGGGCCGGCCGGACCGCGATGAGCAACGTGGCCGAGGTCGCCCTGCTCGCGCTCTAGAACTCCGCCCGTGACCACCCGAGCCGGTTGCCGCGCTCATTTTGAACTGACCGATCCATAATCGACCACTGGGAGACCCGATGCCCCTCGCCGTGTACGTGCTCGGCCTGAGCATCTTCGCGCTCGGCACCTCGGAGTTCATGATCTCCGGGCTGCTGCCGTCCATCGCCACCGAGCTGGCGGTCAGCATCCCGGACGCCGGGCTGCTGATCTCCGCCTTCGCGATCGGCATGGTGATCGGCGCGCCACTGCTCGCCGCTGCCACCCTGCGGCTGCCCCGGAAGGCCACCCTGCTCGCGCTGCTCACCGCGTTCGGCCTCGGCCAGGTGGCCGGCGCGCTCGCCCCCGGCTACGGCCCGCTGTTCGCGTCCAGGGTGATCAGCGCGCTGGCCTGCGCCGGCTTCTGGGCGGTGGCCGCGGTGACCGCGATCAGCCTGGTGCCACGCGACCGGCGCGGCCGCGCGATGGCTGTGGTGACCGGCGGGCTGACCGTCGCGAACATCGTCGGCGTGCCGGCCGGCACCTTTCTCGGCCAGCACGCCGGCTGGCGCGCTGCCTTCTGGGCGGTGGCGGCGCTGTCCGCACTCGCGGTCGTCGGGCTGACCCTGTTCGTGCCGGCCACCCGGCAGGCGGCGGACCAGCGGCCACGGCTGCGGGTGGAGCTCGGGGTGTACCGCGACCGCCGGATCTGGCTGGCGCTGGGCATCACCGCGTGCAGCTCGGCGATGATCTTCGGCACCTTCAGCTACCTCGCGCCGTTGCTGATCGACGTCACCGGGCTGCCGGACGGTTCGGTGCCCGCGGTGCTCGCGCTGTTCGGCCTCGGCGCGCTGATCGGCATCACGGCGGGTGGGCGGCTCGCCGACGCGCATCCGCTCGGCACGCTGTACGTCAGCACCGGGGCCGCGGTGGCCGCACTCGCGGTGCTCGCGCTGGCCGCACCGAGCGCGCCGGTGACCGTCGCCGCGATCTTCGTGCTCGGCGTCGCCGGGTTCGCGGCCAACCCGGCGCTGAACATCCGGGTGTTCACCCTGGCCGGCAACGCACCCACGCTCGGCGGCGCCAGCAACACCGCCGCCTTCAACGTGGGCAACACGACCGGACCGTGGCTCGGCGGCCTCGTCATCGGCGCCGGGCTCGGCTATCCGAGCGTCGCGGTGGTGAGCGCCGTGCTCGGCGTGGTCGCCCTGGCCGGGCTCACCCTCGCCACCGCCGTGCAGCGCCGTGACGACCGCGCGGCCGGCCAGCCGGTGCTCACCGCAGCCTGAAAAACCCATCACAGCAAGGAGAAACGCATGCCTGCGAGCACCCGCGAAGTAGTCACCGAGTTGTTCGACCGGCTCGAAGCCGGCCGGCTGGACACCGTCGGCGAGCTGTTCGCCGAGCAGGTGGACTGGGACATTCCCGGCGCGACCGAACTCGTCCCCTGGATCGGCCGCCGCCGCACCCGCGCCGAAGCGGCCGAGTTCTACGCCGGCTTCACCGGCTACATCGACCGGGAGGTCTTCGAGGTCGAGCGGATTCTCGTGGACGGCGAGGAAGCCGTGGTGCTCGGCCACCTGCGGTCCATCGTCCGCGCCACCGGCAAGGTGATCGAGACCGCCTTCGCATACCGGCTCACCGTCCACAACGGACAGATCACCCGCTACTTCATGTTCGAGGACAGCTGGCGCGTCGCCGAAGCCGCCCGCTGACCCGGAATGCAGCGAAGGCCACCTTGCCTGCGTTGAACGCAGGCAAGGTGGCCTTCGCTGCGTCGGAGTTACACGCCGAGGGCGTGCACGCCGCCGTCGACCCAGATCATCGAGCCGGTGGTGGCGGGCAGCCAGTCCGACAGCACCGCGCAGACGGACTTGGCCACCGCGGTCGGGTCGGAGCTGTCCCAGCCCAGCGGCGCCCTGCCGTCCCAGCCTTCTTCCAGCTCGTTGAAGCCGGGGATGGACTTGGCGGCCATCGTCTTCATCGGACCGGCCGTCACCAGGTTCACCCTGATCCCACGCGGCCCGAGGTCACGGGCGAGGTAGCGGTTCACCGACTCCAGCGCGGCCTTGGCCACGCCCATCCAGTTGTAGACCGGCCAGGCGACCCGCGCGTCAAAGTCCATGCCCACAATGGACGCACCTTCGCTCAGCAGCGGCAGGGTCGCCACCGCCAGCGACTTGAACGAGAAGGCAGAGATGTCCACCGCGGTGGACACGTCCGCGCTCGGCGCGTCCAGGAACGGGGCGCCGAGGCAGGTCTGCGGGGCGAAGCCGATCGAGTGCAGCACGCCGTCGAGACCGTCCACATGCTCCCGGACGCGATCGGCCAGCGAGTCGAGCTGCTCCTGGTTCTGCACGTCGAGCTCGAGCACCGGGGCTGGCTCGGGCAGCCGCTTGGCGATCCGCTCGACCAGTGAAAGCCTGCCGAAGCCGGTGAGCACCACCTGCGCGCCCTGCTCCTGGGCGATCTTGGCGGCGTGGAACGCCAGCGACGCCTCGGTGATCACGCCGGTGACCAGCAGCCGCTTGCCTTCGAGCAGTCCGGACACATGTCCTCCAATTACGGGTATCGAAGTTTCTGGGGAAAGTTAAGGTCAGTGGCCCATGCCGAGGCCGCCGTCGACCGGCAGCACCGCGCCGTTGACGTACGCGGCCTCCTGCGAAGCCAGGAAGCGCACCACACCGGCGATCTCCTCGGGCTCGGCGTAGCGGCCCGTCGGGACCTGGGCGAGGATCTCCTTCTTGCGCTCCTCACCGAGCTCCTCGGTCATGTCGGTGCGCACGAAGCCGGGCGCCACCACGTTCGAGGTGATGTTGCGCGAGCCGAGCTCCCTGGCCAGCGACCTGGCGAGACCGACCAGCCCGGCCTTGCTCGCCGCGTAGTTCAGCTGACCGGCCGAGCCGCTCAGGCCGACCACCGAGGAGATGAAGATGAACCGCCCCCACTTGCCCTTCAGCATCCCCCTGGAGGCGCGCTTGGCCACCCGGTAGGCGCCGGACAGGTTGGCGTCGACCACCCGGGTGAACTGGTCCTCGCTCATCCGCATCAGCAGCGTGTCGTCGGTGATGCCGGCGTTGGACACCAGCACCTCGACCGGGCCCTGGTGTTCCTCGACCAGCTTGTACGCGGCGTCGACCTGCTCGGCGTCGGTGACGTCCGCCTGCACTCCGAACAGTCCTTCCGGCGCGCCGGAGCCACGGTGCGTGACGGCCACCTTGTGTCCCTGCGCTGCCAGGTCGCGGGCGATCGCCAACCCGATGCCGCGATTGCCCCCGGTAACCAGTACGGACCGTCCCACGTAGCACTCCTCGTTCTGCCGCTGTCCTGCCGCTGCTGACACGCCTGAGGTTATCGGTTCGCATCATCGTCACCCGACTCGGCGCCGCCCTACCCAGGGGTAACGCGAGTTTCCTAAGCGACTGTTAGGAAGTCCGCCGTTCCCTTGAATCGGTGACGCGCACTCCTCATCGTGACCGGAGACACAGGAGGGTCAACGATGACTATCAGGATCGCCGAGACGGCACCGGCGAGCGAGAAACGCGTGATCGGCAACGTGCTGCGCGGCTCGGTCGGCAACTTGATCGAATGGTACGACTGGTACGCCTACGCCGCGTTCAGCATCTATTTCTCGAAGGCCTTCTTCCCGCAGGGTGACGAGACCGCGCAGTTCCTGAACACCGCCGCGATCTTCGCGGTCGGTTTCCTGATGCGGCCGCTCGGCGGCTGGATGCTCGGCCGGTTCGCGGACCGCTACGGCAGGCGGACCGCGCTGGTGCTCTCGGTTTCGATGATGGCCTTCGGCTCGCTGCTGATCATGTTGACGCCCGGCTACAGCACCATCGGTGTCGCGGCGCCGATCCTGCTGGTGCTCGCCAGGCTGCTGCAGGGCCTCTCCGTCGGCGGCGAGTACTCGACCTCGGCCACCTATCTGTCCGAAGTGGCCTCGCCGGGCAAGCGCGGCTTCTACTCCAGCTTCCAGTACGTGACGCTGACCGCCGGCCAGCTCACCGCGCTCGGCCTGCAGATCGTGCTGCAGCAGATGCTCACCGAGGCGCAGCTCTACTCCTGGGGTTGGCGGATCGCGTTCGGCGTCGGCGCGCTCGCCGCGGTCGCCGTGATGTACCTGCGCCGCGGCATGGACGAGTCGGAGAGCTACCAGCGCGAGTCCGGCGAGACGAAGGCCGGCGCCGGCGACCGGGGCACCCTTCGCGCGCTGCTCAAGCACCCGAAGGAGGTCGGCCTCGTGGTCGGCCTCACCCTGGGCGGCACGGTGGCCTTCTACACCTACACCACGTACATGCAGAAGTTCATGCAGCAGACCTCGGGCATCGAGACGTCCACCGTCACCTGGATCAACTTCTTCGCGCTGCTGGTGTTCGTGATCCTGCAGCCGATCGCGGGCAGGCTGTCCGACCGGATCGGACGGCGACCGCTGCTGCTGTTCTTCGGCATCGCGGGCACCGTGCTGACCGTGCCGCTGCTCACCGTTCTTTCGCACACGTCGCAGCCGGTGCTGGCCTTCCTGCTGATGACCGGCGCGCTGGTGATCGTCACCGGGTACACCTCGATCAACGCGATCGTGAAGGCCGAACTGTTCCCGACGAAAATCCGGGCGCTCGGGGTCGGCCTGCCCTACGCGCTCACCGTCGCGATCTTCGGCGGCACGGCCGAGCTGATCGCGCAGGCATTGCGGAAGTCCGGCCACGAGTCGGTGTTCTTCTGGTACGTGGCGGGTTGCATCCTGGTTTCGCTGATCGTGTACGGCACAATGCGCGAGACCTCGAAGAGTTCCGAACTGGAGAAGGGCTCTTCGGCCGCCTCGCAGTGAGGGTTATGCACTATCCAGTCGACGGGGGCCGCCCGGAGGGTGGCTCGCGGCGGCTGGATGCAGGTGACGCATGGACGGTAGGTGCACCTGCGGCTGTGCATAACGCTCACTTTGGTTAACACAGTAGAAAGGTGTGGCCGTGCGCGTGCTGCTCGTCGAGGACGACGAAGGGGTCGCGGATGCGCTCGCGGAGTCGTTGCAGGCGCGCGGCCACACCGTCACGCACGTCGCCAGGGGTGACGACGCGCTGACCCGGCACCGGGACGCCGACCTGGTGCTGCTCGACCTCGGCCTGCCGGACACCGACGGGCTGGAGGTACTCCGCAAGATCCGGCAGGTCTCGCCGGTGGCCGTGCTGGTGCTGACCGCCCGCGACGACGAGCGGTCCGTGGTGCGCGGCCTGCGTCTCGGCGCGGACGACTACCTGTCCAAGCCGGTCCGCCTCGCCGAGTTGCTGGCCAGGATGGACGCCGTGCTCCGGCGCGCAGGCGCCCGCGGCGAACCGGCCGCCGACGTGCTGCGCATCGAGGACGTGGAGATCGACCTCGCGGCGCGGCGGGTGCTGGTGGCCGGCACCGACATCGGGCTGACCACCAAGGAGTTCGACGTGCTCGCCGTGCTGGCGGCCAGGCCGGGCACGGCGGTGAGTAGGCAGCAGCTGATGGACGAGGTGTGGGGCGACGCCTACCTCGCGGTGTCCCGCTCGCTCGACGTGCACCTGACCCAGGTTCGCGCCAAGCTCAACCGGCCCGGCCTGCTCGGCACCATCCGCGGCTTCGGCTACCGGCTGGGAGGCCCGCAGACATGATCCGTCCCGTTCGCTCCGGACCCGGCTAGTCCGGTGCGCACCCGCCTGCTGGTTGTGCTGGTGGCCTTCGCGCTGGCCGCCGTCACCGGTTTCGCGCTGCCGCTGCTCGGCAGCACCGCCGACCAGCGCACCCAGCAGCTGGTGATCGGCCGCAACGCGGACGTGGACCGGTTCGTAACGCTGGCCCAGCAGGCCGCCGACTCCGAGGACAGCGCGGCACTGGTCGCCGAAGCGCAGCGCTACGCCGAGGTCTACGGCGAAGGGGTCGTGGTGGTGGACGCGCACCGAGTGCCGCTGGTGCAGGCCGGTGGACTGTCCACAGCGGACTCCGAGGTGCGGGCGCTGATCGAGTCCACCATGCGGAATCAGCCGAACCCACCGCCGCCGACCGTGCGGCCTTGGTCGGCAGGGCCTGCCTGGTTCGCCAGGCCGGTCGGCACCGCCACCAGGGTGGGCGGGGTGGTGGTGCTGCGGGCCTCGGTGACGTCCGCGGCCGCGGACGTCACCCGCCGCTGGGCGGTGATCGGCGCCGGTGCCCTGCTCGCCGGCCTTGTCTTCGTGCTGCTCGCGGTACTGGTCTCCCGGTGGGTGCTGCGGCCGCTGCGCGAGCTGGAAGGCGGGGTGCTCGCGGTCGGCGCCGGCCGCCGGGCGCAGGTGCCGGCCAAGGCGGGCCCCAAGGAGCTGCGGGCGTTGGCGACCTCGGTCAACCAGATGTCCGAGGCGGTGCTGGAAGCCGCCGAGCAGCAGCGCCGGCTGATCGCCGACGCCTCGCACCAGCTGCGCAACCCGCTGGCCGCGCTGCGGCTGCGGGTGGACTCGCTCGCCACCAGGGTCGGCTCCGAGGGCAGGCGCACCTACGACGCCACCGTGGCCGAACTCGAACGACTCGAAGCGCTGCTGGACGGGCTGCTCGCCCTCGCCGTCGCGGACAGCACCGCGACCAGGCTGGTGGTGGACGGCCGGGGCGGCGAACCGAGTGACCCGGCCGCCGTGCTGGCCGAGCGGATCGACACCTGGCGGCCGGTCGCGGACCGGGCCGGAGTCCGGCTGGTGCCCACCGAACCGCACCGGGAGCAGGTGCTGGTCGGCTGCCCGGAGTCCGAACTGGCGCAGATGCTGGATGTGCTGCTGGACAACGCGGTCAACTACGCCGGCGCCGGGGCGACCATCCGCGCGCGGTGGTGGACCGAGCCCGAAGATGGCGTGGCCTGGCTGGAGGTCGAGGACGATGGCCCCGGGCTGACCGGGCAGGAGCTGACGATGGCCACCGAACGGTTCTGGCGCGCGCAGCGGGCGGGCGCACCGCGCGGCACCGGGCTCGGACTCGCCATCGTGCGACGGCAGGTCGAAGCCAGGGGCGGCAGCCTGCGGCTGAGCACAGCCGATCCGCACGGGCTGGTCGTCCGGATCGGCCTGCCACTGACCAGTGGACCGGAGGCACGATGAGCGACCATCGCGCAGCGGCTCATCGGGGCCGACCGGGTGCGGGTGCCCCGCAAAACACCGGAGGCACGATGAGTGTCACGCGGCGCGCTGTGCTGCTCGGCGGGCTCGCCGCGGCACTCGCCGGTTGCTCGCCCGCCGGCTACAGCGGCCCGGAACGCGAGCTAGTGATCGCCGGTGGCGAAACCGGCGGCTTCTACCTCGCCTTCGCCGAACTGCTGGCCAAGGAGCTGAACCTGGCCGAGCCGCGGCTGCGCTGCACCGCGGTACCGACCCAGGCCAGCGTGGCGAACGTGCAGCGGGTCCGCGACGGGACCGCGGATCTGGCGCTGGTGCTGGCCGACGCCGCGCAGGCCGCGGTCAACGCCGAACCGCCGTTCCCGGCGCCGGTCCAGCTGCGGGCACTGGGCCGGGTGTACGAGAACTACCTCCAGCTGGTGGTCCGCGCGGACAGCGGAATCCGCGCCTTGGCCGACCTCGCCGGGCGCCGGGTTTCACTCGGTGCGACCGGTTCGGGCGCCGCGCTTTCCGGGGAGCGGCTGGTCGCGAAGGCGGGTCTCGCGGTCGAGGTCGAGCATCTCCCGCTGGCCGCCGCGATCGCGGGCCTGCGCGAGCGCCGGGTCAGCGCGCTGCTGTGGTCCGGTGGCGTCCCGACTCCCGCGCTGGCCGAGCTGGACCGCGAGGTGCCCATCGCGCTGCTGCCGCTGGACGGTGTGCTGCCCGGACTGCGATCCGCCTACGGCCCGGTCTACGAGCTGGCCAGGGTGCCGGCCGGCGGCTACCGCATGGTCGGCGAGCTGCCCACGATCGGCGTGGCGAACCTGCTGGTCGGTTCGGCCGAGCTGGCCGAGGACGTGGCCGCCGCGGTGGTCCGGGTGCTGGTGAACAGGGCCGGCGACCTGGTGCCCGCGGAGGCCGTCGGCGCCCAGTTCCTGGACGTGCGGACGCTGATCGGCACCGGCACCGTGCCCCTGCACCCCGGAGCCGCGAGCACCTACCGGCGGCTGCACGGCTAACTTGGGATCATGACCGAGAACGCCGCTGTGCGGATGCCGCTGCGCGTCCGCTACCACGAGTGCGACGGACAGGGCATCGTGTTCAACGCCAACTATCTGGCGTACGTGGACATGGCCACCTTCGACCTCTCGAAGGAGCTGTTCGGCACGCACGCGAAACTGCTGGAGACCGGTTTCGACATGGTCGTGGCCGAGTCGAACGTGCGCTACCTGGCCGGCTGTCATTTCGACGACGAGCTCATGGTGAACGGCTACCTGACCCACCTCGGCCGCACGTCGATGATCTTCGACTTCGAGATCCGCCGCGGCGAGGAACTGGTCACCGAGGTCAAGAACCGCTACGTCTGGGTCCGCACCGACACCCTGCGCCCCGCCCCACCACCCGACCACGTCCGCGAAATCTTCGCCGCCCGCCTCACGAGGTCATGAGTGATGCCGCTCGCCGTATTCGGCGGTCCCGGCCTCGAGCGCCCGCAACGCGCGGACCAGCCGATCAGCCATGTCCGGACGCAGGCGGCGGCACGCGTCCGCCGTCGAGAAGAAGCCGAAGTCGGAAAGCTCGCCATCCGTCAGGCGTAACTCGGCCTTCGCGACGGCGGTGAGGGTTCCGGCATCGAACACGAACAGCACCTGGTCATCCCATGGGCCATGCGGGCCTTCCCAATCCACCACAAGCAGCCGCCCTGCCGTGATATCGAGACCGATTTCCTCGCGCAGCTCACGTTCGGCGGCGTGGCGAGGCGGCTCATTGGCCTCGGCCATACCGCCTGGCAGATCCCAATATTCCTTGTACGTGGGATTAACCAGCAGCACCTGGCCTGCCATATCTCGCAGCACCACATCAGCCGCGACACGTTTTCGCGCTTGTTTGGCGTTGCCCTCGGCAAGGTAGGCGTGCCGGATTGCTTCGCGATCAGTCATACCGGCCACTCCACCCCGGTCACGTCACGACCGAGGCACGCTGTCGGCAAGGCCAGCAGGAACTCGGCCACCTCCGGCAGGCACCGGTGCGGCGTCAGCACCGCACCAAGACCCTCCAGCCGAGTCAGCACCCGGCTGGAGGTCAGCGACGGCACCACTCGGCACACTTCCCGACCGATGGTGGCGGCCTCGTCGATACGCCCGGCATCCGCCAAGACATGCGCCAACGTCAACTGTCCGAATACGCGGGACCGCACCCGATCTCCGGCCCTGATCCGGACAACCTGCCGCGCCTGCCGCTCTGCCTCGATCAGATCGCCCAGCTCTCGCAGGCAAAGTGCCGCCTCGCTCGCGAACGACCCGGTATCGAACCCGGCCAGCCATTCGGCAGGCAAACCGGTCTGCCCGACATCCACCCGACGCTCGGCCTCGCCCAAGGCTGCACGACAGCCGCCCGCGTCCCCGCGCATTGCCAGCCCACGAGCACGCATCGCGTGTAGGCGAGCCACCAAATGCACCGATCCAGACGCCGTTCCGACACGCGACAGACCCACCTCGGCGATGCGCACGGCGTCGGCCGACTCGCCGAGCTGCCCGGCTAGATGCGACATCGATGCGCACACGTTGCCCACCATCGCCACGTTGCCAGCGGTCACCGCCAGCCGGTACGCCCGGTCGAAATGCCGCCGCGCGCGGTCATCCTGCCCGCAGAAAGCGCACTACCTGCCGGTACAACACACCGCCGCCCACCCGCCGGTCCGCCGTCTGGAAAGCACGGGCCATCGCACTGATGGAGTCGACCTCGACCGACCTGACGCTCACGCAGCCGCCATTCGGCACTGCGAGAACCGGTTCGCCAGCGGACCGGTCATCGAGCAATGGGCGACGATTGGCCGCGGACGGCCGGAATCCCAGTGCGCTCACCGGCCGCCTGAGCACAGCGGAGAACGCGGCCCGGTAGTCGGTGTTCGGCCACCGAATCTTGCCGCGCTCCAATCGCGCGACGTAGTGCTCGTCAAGCACGCCGTGCCGGTCGGTATGCGTCACCAGCCAGCCGTTCACCGCGTCCGCGAGCTCGGATCGGGACATGGCCGTACCAGGCACACGCGGGGACGGCGTGGCCTCTCGCGCCGCACGCAGGTGGTCGTTTCGCATCGCGGTCCTCCCTCGACAAGCACCCATTGTGCCCAGTCGGTCCGCTCTCCGTAACGACCCTGGAGGTCCGCCGTGTCGAATTCGGGGTCATCGACCGAGGCTGGCCGGATGAATGATTTCGATCCCCTCTGGCGCACCAGGCACCATCGTGAGCACTGACAATGCCTGGTACGTGGCCGACGTCGGCGATGGCGGCGCCCACTACGGACGGCAACGAAGCGACGGCGTAACCGCGGTGTGCGGTGAGCGGTTCGTCCCACACCGCAATCCCATGACCCACAGCGTGGTGGCACGCCGCGCTCCCGCAGACCCGGAACATGCCTGCCCCGAGTGCCTGCGACAACTTTCTGGACGTCCGTGAGGGACCCGGCCTCAGCCTTCCTGAACTCCCGGCTTGCGGTCCTCCACCACGTAGCTGGCGCGCGTGCTGATCGGCGCGCCGGGCGTGGTCACGTGCGACACCACCCGGAAGTCGCTGCGCCAGCGCCGCCGGTTCACGTTCACCCGGACATAACCCCGCTGCGCGTTGAAGAACTTCATGTGCGGGTTGGCGGCCAGGAACTTCCTGCCCTCGTCGGTCTGGTCGGCGCCGTTGCCGCCACTGCTGATCGAGGTGCCGACGAACTCGCTGCCCACCGTCGGCGAGCCGGCGTCTGCGTAGTCGCGCTTGAGGTCCCAGGCGTAGTTCTGGTGCCGGTCGCCGGTGATCACCACCAGGTTCCGCACCCCGCGGTCCTGCGCGGCAGCGAGCACCCGGTTGCGGTCGGCCACATAGCCGTCCCACGGATCCAGGAACACCTGGGTGACCTCGGGCGAGGCGTTCGCGTCGGTCTGCCCCATCGGGGCCTGGTTGCCGATCACCTGCCAGCGCGCCCTGGACCGGGAGAACCCGTCCACCAGCCAGTCCCGCTGCGCGGCGCCGAGCAGCGTGCGGTCCGGGTCCAGCCGGTCCGTGCAGGTGGCCGAGGCGCCGTCACCGCAGGCTTGGTCGTCGCGGTACTGCCGGGTGTCCAGCATGGTGAAATCCGCGAGGTCGCCGTAGGAGATCCGGCGGTGCAGGCGGGCGTCCGGGCCCGCCGGCAGCTGGGCGTGGCGGTACGGCAGGTTCTCGTACATCGCCTGGTACGCGGCCGCCCGGCGCTGCCGGAACACCACCGGGTCCTGGTCCGGTTCCTGGTCGGCCTGCGAAACGTCGCCGGCCCAGTTGTTCTCCACCTCGTGATCGTCGTTCACGTGGATCCAGGCGAAGTTGGCGTGCGCGGCCTGCAGCGGCTTCTCGGACTTGTAGAGCGAATACTGCAACCGGTAGCGGGCAAGGTCGAAGGTCTCGCCGCGGAACTGCTCCCCGACCGGGGTGCCGCGCTTCTGCCCGGTCACCCCGCTCTCGTAGAGGTAGTCGCCGAGGTGCACGACCAGGTCAAGGTCTTCGGCGGCCATATGGTCGTAGGCCGTGTACAGCCCGTCCTCCCAGGACTGGCAGGACGCGAACGCGAAGTTCAGCTCGCGCGGCGCCGCCCAGACCGACGGCGCCGTCCTGGTCCGGCCCACCGGTGACAGCTCGCCGGCCACCCGGAACCGGTAGAAGTACTCCCGGTCCGGCGACAGCCCGTGGATCTCGGGGTGCACCGAGTGCCCGAGCTCGGGCGTGGCCACCACGCTCCCCCGGCGCACCAGCAGCCGGAACCGCTCGTCCGCGGCCACCTCGTACTCCACCCGTACCGGCTGGGCCGGCATGCCGCCGGACCCGTCGGCAAGGAACGGCTCGGGTGCCAGCCTGGTCCACAGCACCACTCCGTCCGGCGCGGGATCACCGGACGCCACCCCCAGCGTGAACGGGTTTCCCGTCTTCACCGGCGCGGCGAGCGCACCCGACGCGTTCCACGCGCCGGTGCCAAGCAGCACCGCCGCCGCGCCGGCGCTGCCGAAGCCGAGGAACCGGCGGCGGGAGACTGCATGCGGGCGCGACGACATAGGGTCCTCCTGTGGTGGGACGGCAACGGACGAACTCTGGTCTGCCGAGATGACGTCTACACCGCGCCAAGATCAAGATCAAGTGAACGGCAAGGATCAGACGGTGTTCCGAATCCTCTTCTACCATCCGGAAATCCCGCCCAACACCGGGAACGCGATCCGGCTGGCCGCGAACACCGGCTGCGAGCTGCACCTGGTGGAACCGCTGGGCTTCTCGCTGGAGGCCAAGCACCTCCGCCGCGCCGGCCTGGACTACCACGACCTGGCGACCGTCCGCGTGCACCCCGATCTGGCGGCGGCCTGGCGCGAGCTGCTGCCGGCGAACGTCTACGCGTTCAGCACCGGCGGCACCACCACCTACACCGAGATCCGCTACCAACCGGGGGATGTGCTGTTCTTCGGCCCCGAATCGGTGGGGCTGCCCGACGCCGTGCAGCACGCGGCGGAGGTCACCGACCGCGTTCGGCTGCCGATGGTGCCCTCCTCCCGCTCCCTCAACCTGGCGAACACCACCTCAATCGCCGTTTACGAAGCCTGGCGCCAGCAAGGCTTTTCCATGCCGTGAATAGCTACGGCAAGATATCCGCCATTAATGACCGAAAAGCGATCGGTTGACACTCCTCGAGCGACGGCATTAGGTTGCCCTGGCGATAAATGACGGCCGTTTCGAGCACGGCAACCCCGATTTTCGCGAAGCAGGGTGCATCCGATGAGACCTGTGGAAACCTTGAGCGACCACCACTCGGCGACGCATTCACGGCGGCTGTGGGCGGCGATACCGCGGACACTGGGTCAGCACTTCCGACCGAGGGCGCGGGACATGGCCAAAGCAATCCTCACCGAAATCCAGCGGGTCGTCCCGGAGTACGCGGAACCGCTGAACGGCCCGATCGGCCGGACCGCGGCCGGCGGAATCGAAAAGGCGATCCTGTACTCCCTCGACCACGTCGGCGACCCCGGCCCGCCGCGAGGCGACTCGGCCGAACTGTTCCGGCACTTCGGCGAACTCGAATTCCGGCACGGCCGCGGTATCGACAGCCTGCAGTCCGCCTACCGGGTCGGCGGCCGGGTCGCCTGGCGCCACATCGCCGCCTGCGGCCAGTCGAGCCGAGTACCGGCGAACGTGCTGTGCCTGTGCGCCGAGGCCCTTTTCGCTTACGTAGACGAGATTTCCGCACTGTCCGTCGCCGGGTACACCGCCGCGCGGGCCGAAGCCGAGGACACCACGACCCGGCGCAGGCGGCGGCTGCTCCAACTGCTCCTCGCCGACCCGCCCACCGCCCGGCAGACAGTCGCCGAACTGGCCAGGGCGGCAGGCTGGCAGCTCCCGGAATGGGTCACGATGGTGGCGCTGGAGCCACGGGCGGAACGGCGCCGGCCACCCGTCCTGGACGGGCACGTGCTGGTGGACACCGAAGCCGCCGAACCCTGCCTGCTCATCGCCGGCAGCGCGCCCGATCCGGCCCGGCTGGAAACCGGGCTGACCTGCTGGCGGGCGGTGGTCGGCCCCCGGGTACCGCTGGCCGACGCCGGACGATCGCTGCGCTGCGCCCGCAGGTCGCTGGAACTGCTGCGGCGGGGCGTGCTGGCCGACTCGCCGGTCACCTTGGTCACCGACCACCTGGCCACGCTGTGCCTGCTCAACGACGAGTTCCTGATCGGCGAACTCCGCGCCCGCTGCCTCGCCCCGCTCGACGACCTGTCCGGGAAACAACGGGAACGGCTCAGCGACACGCTGCTGGTCTGGTTGCGGCTGCGGGGCAGCGCCCCCGAACTGGCCGCCGCCCTCGACGTGCACCCGCAGACCGTGCGCTACCGGATGCGCCGGCTCCAGCAGCTCTTCGGCGACCGGCTGAACGACCCGGACGAACGGCTGAACCTCGAAATCGCGCTGCGTGCCGAGCGGCTGCTACGAGCCGCGCGTTGAAGGCGCCGGCTAGGGCAGGCGCTGCCCGAGGAAGAGCGAACCCGCCGCCGCGACCATCAGCAGCAGGGTGCCCGCGATCAGCCAGGGCTTGCTGGCGTCCGCGTCCTTCAGCTCGTAGCCGATCTGCTCGCCGAGGTTGTCGTAGACGCGCTTGAGCTCGTCCGCGGTGGCCGCCTTGTAGAACTCCCCGCCGGAGAGCCGGGCGACCTCCTGCAGCGACTCGTCGTCGACCCGCACGTCGATCTCCCTGCCGTCGATGTCCACGACCCCGTGCGACGTGCCGAAAGAAATCGAGGACACCGGCACCTGCGCCTGCTTCGCCGCTTGCGACGCGGTGTACGCACCACGCGGCGCGTACAGGTCTTCCGGCACGGTCTGCTTGCCGTCGCTCATCAGCACGATCCGCGCCGGCGGCGGCCCTTCCGCGCCACCCACCACGGACGCGAAGCCCTCCAGCGACTGGAGAGCCGCGAAGATGCCTTCACCGGTGGCGGTGGACTGGGCCAGCTTCAGGTTGTCGATGTTCTTGATCACGCCCTGCCGCTGGGTGGTCGGCGCGACCTGCACGGCGGCCGTACCGGCGAAGGTGACCAGGCCAAGGTTCACCCCGGGAGTCAGCCCGGCCGCGAACGACCTCGCCGCGTCCTGGGCGGCCTTGATCCGGCTCGGCGCCACATCGGTCGCCTCCATGGACAGCGAAACGTCGATCACCAGCATCACCGTCGCGCGGTTGCGCGGCACCTTCTGCTCGGCGGTCGGCCCGGCCAGTGACACGGTCAGCAGCAGCAGCGACACCACGATCAACGCGGCCGGCACGTGCCGGACCCAGCCCTGTGCCTTCGGTGCCACCTTCTCCAGCAGCGCCAGGTTGGTGAACCGCATGGTGCGCCGGCGGCGGGCCCGCTGCACCAGCAGATACCCGACCACCACCGCCGCCACCCCGAGCAGCAGCAGGAACCACCACGGCGTCGTGAACCCCGTCAAGCTCATGCTGCACCCCCGGACCAACGACGCTTACGAGCCACCACGAAGCGCACCGTGTCCGCGATCCAGTCCGAATCGGTGCGCAGCACCAGATGCGCGGCACCGGCTTGCCGCAGCGCCCGCGCCACCTCACTGCGATGCGCCTGCGCCGCGGCGGCGAACTCCTTGCGCAACAAGGCGGACGCGTGCACCTCGCGCTGACGGCCGGTCTCCGGGTCGGCCAGCACCACGGTGCCGACATCCGGCAGGTCCACGTCTCGAGGGTCCACGATCTCCACTGCTATCAGGTCGTGCCGGGCGGACAGCGCGCGCAGCGGCCGCTGCCATTCGGTGTCACCGAGGAAGTCCGAAACGATCACGGCCAGCCCACGCCGTCGCGGCGGACGGCGGAGCTGTTCGATCGCGGCGGCCAGGTCGCCCCTGGTGCCTTCGGCGGCCCTCGGCGTGAGCGCCAGCTTGCGGACGAGCCCGCGCGCGTGCGCCAGCCCGCCGCGCGCCGGAATGCGATGCGTCTCGGCGCCGTTGGCGATCAGCGCGCCGATCCGGTTGCCGCCGCCTCCGGTGAGATGGGCGATCGCGGCGACCGCGCAGACCACCAGGTCGCGCTTCTCGCAGAGCGCGGTGCCGAAGTCCAGGCTGGCCGAGAGGTCCGCGGCCACCCAGGTCTCCAGCTCGCGGTCGGCGACCGTCTCGCGGATGTGCGGCTCGGTGGTGCGCGCGGTGACCGCCCAATCCATCCGGCGCACGTCGTCACCAGGCTGGTACGGCCTTGCTTCACCGGGCTCGGAGCCGGGCCCCGGCACCAGTCCGAGATGGTTGCCCTGCAGCAACCCGTCCAGCCGCCGTCGCACGTCCAGCTCGAGGGTGCGCAGACCGGCTTCGAGCCGTTCCCCGCGCAGTACCGGCGGCGCCCAGTCCGGACGGCCGCCCTTCGCGTCCCTCATCTTCTCCGCTCGTTACCTGGTCGGCGCGCCCGCCGCGACCGGCTGCCCCGGGCCGCCCTGCGGCCGGGCGGAAACCTGCGGCAGCGGCACGGTCTGCAGCACCCTGGTGATGATGTGGTCCAGCGGGACCCCGTCGGCCAGCGCGTCGTAGGACAGCACCAGCCGGTGCCGCAGCACGTCCGGCACCACGTCCACCACGTCCTGCGGCAGCACGTAGTCGCGGCCGCGGACCAGTGCCAGCGCACGGGCGGCGGCCACGATGCCGAGGCTCGCCCGCGGGGACGCGCCGTAGGAGACCCAGCCGGCCACGTCGGTGAGCCCGTGCTCGGCCGGTGTCCGGGTGGTCAGCACCAGCCGCACCACGTAGTCGACCAGCGCGTGGTGCACGAAGACCTGGGAGGCGACGCCCTGCAGCCGGACCAGCTCGGCCGGGCTGAGCACCTCGTGCGGCTCCGGCGGGGTGACCCCCATCCGGTAGACGATCTCCCGCTCCTCCTCGGCCGTCGGGTACTCGACGACGATCTTGAACAGGAACCTGTCCCGCTGCGCTTCCGGCAGCGGGTAGACGCCCTCGTTCTCGATCGGGTTCTGGGTGGCCAGCACCAGGAACGGGTCCGGCATCGGGAAGGTCTTGCCACCGAGGGACACGTGCCGCTCTGCCATCACCTCGAGCATCGCGGACTGCACCTTGGCCGGGGCCCGGTTGATCTCGTCGGCGAGCACGAAGTTCGCCACCACCGGGCCGAGCTCGACGTCGAAGGTCTCCGAGCCCTGCCGGTAGATCCGGGTGCCCAGGATGTCCGCCGGCACCAGGTCCGGGGTGAACTGCACGCGCGAGAACGAGCCGCCGACGACCCTGGCGAAGGTCTCCACCGCGAGCGTCTTCGCGACGCCGGGCACGCCTTCCAGCAGCAGGTGGCCCTTGGCCAGCAGGCCGACCAGCATCCGCTCGACCAGCCTGTCCTGCCCGACGATGATCCGCTTGACCTCGAACACGGTGCGCTCCAGCAGCTGGGCGTCCCGCGCTGGGGTTCCGGGTTGCTGGCCGGGCGCGCCCTCGGCGTAGCCGGGCTCGGTCACGGTTCCTCCTCGCTGATGATCGCGTGTCGCGTGCGACCGTAACAGCCAACCGAATCACCGGTATGACGGCTGTGAAGGAGTTATCGGAGCCTGTCCAGATCCTCCGGTGTGTCCACATCGGCGCTCTCCCCCGGCTCGGCGGGCACCTCCACGATCGACAGCCCCGCCAGCATCCGCCGAAGCGCCGCACCGGACGGCTCGGCCGGCAGCACCGCGCGCAGGCGCTCGGCCCGCCACGCGCCGATCAGCCACTGCCGCCTGCCCTGTTCGTCCACCAGCACCGCGCCGTCCGAACCGCCGACCGCGGCCAGCAGTTTGTCCACAGTGGATTCTTCCACCCCGGCGAGATCGCCGGCGAGCACCGCGACCAGTCCGCCGGGTCGCGACGGCAGCAGCGCGAGCCCGGCCGCGAGCGCGGACACCGGCCCACCGCCGGGTGGGTCCTCCCGGACCCAGCGCACCCCGGGAAAACCGGCCCGCGCCGGGCCGACCACGATCACCGGATCCGCCGCGCCCAGCGCGGACACCGCCCGCTGGAGCAGCGACCTGCCCCCGACGTCGAGCATCGGCTTGTCCACTCCGGACAGCCGTGCCGCCGCACCGCCGGCGAGCACGATCCCGCAGAACATCAACCGATCAGGCGAGTCGCGTACGGCATGATCCCGCCGTACCGCACCGAGGAAACCTTCACCACCGAACCGGACTGCGGCGCCTCGACCATCTGCCCGTTGCCGAGGTAGAGCGCCACGTGGTGGATCCCGCCGCGGCCGCCCCAGAACAGCATGTCCCCGCGCCGCATCTGGGACAGCGGCACCTTGCGCCCGGCGTTGTACTGGTAACCGCTGTAGTGCGGCAGTCCCTTCACTCCGGCGAAGGCGTAGATCATCAGGCCGGAGCAGTCGAAGCCGATCTTGCGGTAGTCGCCGAACCGGTCGGCCACCCCGCCGTCGCGGATGCCGCGGGTCGGGCCGCTGGCGTTGCCGCCGCCCCAGGCGTAGGGCAGCCCGCGCTGGGCCATCGCCCTGGCGATCACCGCTTCCAGGCTCGCGCCAGCCGGGCCGGACGAAGGCTTCGAGCGACTCGGCGCTCCCCCGTTCGACCCGCTGGAAGGCCGGTCGTTTCCGCCGCCGGAATCGGACGCCGACGCCGCCTCGGCCGCGCGACGGGCCGCTTCTTCCTCTTCGCGCTGCTTCTGCGCCTGCCAGTCCTGGTAGCGCTGCCGCTGCCCCTGCAGCCCGCTGACCGCGGACTGCGCTTCGTAGAGCCGCTGCTCGACCTTGGACTTGTCCGCTTCGAGCTGCGTGTTCCGCACGGCCTGGCTGTCCTGCGCCTGCATCGCGGCGGTCTGCGCGGAGTCCGCGTTGCCCTTCGCCTGCTCGGCTTCGGCCTGCTTCTCCTGCGCGATCTCCAGCTTCTTGCGGGCGATCGAGTCCTTGTTCGCCTTCTCGGTCTGCGCCCGCTCCATGCCCTTGAGCGCGTCGAACCGGCTGCCGCCGACCGCGGCCAGCAGCTGCGCGCGGGCCAGCAGGTTCTTCGGGCTGTCCGAGTCGAGATAGGCCGAGATCGAGCCGATCGTGCTGCCCTGCTGGTAGCTGCCGGCGACGAACCGGTCCAGGTCGGCGCGGGCGCTTTCGATGGCCGCCGCGGCCGCGTCGGATTCCGTGCGCGCGTTGTCCGCGTCCTGTTTGGCCTGACCGGCGGCGTCCTCCGCGGCCTGCAGGTCGACCATGGCCTTGTTGGCCTCTTCGAGCTTCAGCTCGACATCGGCCTGCAGATCGGAAAGCCGGGCCTCGGCCTCGGCGAGCTGGTTGGTCAGCTGGCCGACCTCACCGGCCCGCGCGTTCGCCTCGGCGCGGCCCGAATCGATCTCCGAGTCGCTCGGGTTGGGTGGCGGCGGTGGCACCGCCAGCGCGGTGCCCGCGGTACCGAGCAACGCCGCGAGCCCGAAGGCCGCGGCCACCAACCATCGCGCGCCGGCCGGCGCCGGTTCACCTCGCCTGTTCGGCACGGTCTCCACCTCTCGCTCCGGGTGAGCCCTCGTCCACCCGGCTCCCCGTCCGGCCATGGCCGCTGTCGCGGCCTCAGCACCTCAAGCTTTCCTTGAGACTTTCGGAGCAAACTGTGCCACTGATGCCACAGATTTACCAGATTTAACAGCAGACACTTACGCACCGTGCGCATCATTCGCCCATGCGGGTTACCCCTGCTCCCAGCCCCTTCCCGCATGCTTGCCAGCCCAATTCCGGCCCACCCGTGTGCCGCACCACACGCCCGCCTCCTCGCGTGTCCCCCTTGAAGTGAAAAAAGGACAAGCGTACTGTTTGAGTCAGCAGGGAGCCGGCGCCGTCCCCGCGTCTGCGGACACGGTGGGGGTGCGCGAGACTCGCTCCTGAGCAACACGACAGGCCCCGAACAACGCACTGCCAACCACCCGAACGGACCGGGTACGGCTGCTCGTCAACCGGACACGAGAAGCCCACGAGAGCCGGCCCACGCCCCTGGAGTTAGACGTGACTGCACCTGCCAGCAAGGACAGCTTCGGCGCTCGAGACACGCTGAAAGTCGGTGACGCCTCCTACGAGGTGTTCCGGCTGAACAAGGTCGAGGGCGCGCAGCGCCTTCCCTACAGCCTCAAGATCCTGCTCGAGAACCTGCTGCGGACCGAGGACGGCGCGAACATCACCGCCGAGCACATCCGCGCACTCGGTGGCTGGGACCCCAGCGCCGACCCGTCGATCGAGATCCAGTTCACCCCGGCCAGGGTGATCATGCAGGACTTCACCGGCGTGCCCTGCGTGGTCGACCTGGCCACCATGCGCGAGGCCGTGACCGACCTCGGCGGCAACCCCGACAAGGTCAACCCGCTCGCCCCCGCCGAGCTGGTCATCGACCACTCCGTGATCATCGACGTGTTCGGCCGCGCGGACGCCTTCGAGCGCAACGTGGAGATCGAGTACGAGCGCAACCGCGAGCGCTACCAGTTCCTGCGCTGGGGCCAGGGCGCCTTCGACGAGTTCAAGGTGGTCCCGCCGGGCACCGGCATCGTGCACCAGGTCAACATCGAGCACCTGGCCCGCACCGTGATGTCCCGCAACGGCCAGGCCTACCCCGACTCCTGCGTCGGCACCGACTCGCACACCACCATGGTCAACGGCCTCGGCGTGCTCGGCTGGGGCGTCGGCGGCATCGAGGCCGAGGCCGCCATGCTCGGCCAGCCGGTCTCCATGCTCATCCCGCGCGTGGTCGGCTTCAAGCTCTCCGGCGAGATCCCCACCGGCGTCACCGCCACCGACGTGGTGCTCACCATCACCGAGATGCTGCGCAAGCACGGTGTGGTCGGCAAGTTCGTCGAGTTCTACGGCGACGGCGTCGGCGCGGTGCCGCTGGCCAACCGCGCCACCATCGGCAACATGAGCCCGGAGTTCGGTTCCACCGCGGCGATCTTCCCGATCGACGACGAGACCATCCGCTACCTCAAGCTGACCGGCCGCTCCCCCGAGCAGGTCGCACTGGTCGAGACCTACGCGAAAGAGCAAGGGCTCTGGCATGACGCTTCGCACGAGCCGACCTACTCCGAGTACCTCGAGCTGGATCTGTCCACTGTGGTCCCCTCGATCGCCGGCCCGAAGCGGCCGCAGGACCGGATCGAGCTGACCGACGCCAAGTCCTCGTTCCGCAAGTCGGTGCACGACTACGTGGAGGAGCAGTACCCCACCCCGCACACCAAGGTGGACGAGAAGGTCGAGGAGAGCTTCCCGGCCAGCGACCCCGCGGCGCTCTCCTTCGCCGACGAAGACGCGGTACCCGTGCAGTCCGCGGCCAACGGCTCGTCCGGCAGGCCGACCAAGCCGGTCACCGTGCAGTCCGCGGACCGTGGCGAGTTCGTGCTGGATCACGGCGCCGTGGTGATCGCGTCGATCACCTCGTGCACCAACACCTCCAACCCGTCGGTGATGCTGGGCGCGGCGCTGCTCGCGCGCAACGCGGTGGACAGGGGACTCTCGGTCAAGCCGTGGGTGAAGACCTCGATGGCCCCCGGCTCCCAGGTCGTCACCGACTACTACAACAAGGCCGGGCTCTGGCCGTACCTGGAGAAGCTGGGCTACCACCTGGTCGGCTACGGCTGCACCACCTGCATCGGCAACTCCGGCCCGCTCTCCGACGAGATCTCCGCCGCGGTGCAGGAAAACGACCTGACCGTGGTCTCGGTGCTCTCCGGTAACCGGAACTTCGAGGGCCGGATCAACCCGGACGTGAAGATGAACTACCTCGCGTCGCCGCCGCTGGTGATCGCCTACGCGCTGGCCGGCACGATGGACTTCGACTTCGACGAGCAGCCGCTCGGACAGGACACCGAGGGCAACGACGTGTTCCTGAAGGACATCTGGCCGACCCCGCAGGAGATCCAGGAGACCATCGACTCCTCGATCACCCAGGAGATGTTCACCAAGGACTACGCGGACGTGTTCGACGGTGGCGAGCGCTGGAAGTCGCTGCCCACCCCGGAGGGCAAGACCTTCGACTGGGACGCGCAGTCCACCTACGTGCGCAAGCCACCGTACTTCGACGGCATGCAGGCCGAGCCCGCTCCGGTGCGGGACATCAGCGGCGCCCGCGTGCTGGCCAAGCTGGGCGACTCGGTCACCACCGACCACATCTCCCCGGCCGGTGCGATCAAGGCCGACTCCCCGGCCGGCAAGTACCTGCAGGAGCACGGCATCGAGCGCAAGGACTTCAACTCCTACGGCTCGCGGCGCGGCAACCACGAGGTGATGATCCGCGGCACCTTCGCCAACATCCGGCTGCGCAACCAGTTGCTGGACGACGTGCAGGGCGGCTACACCCGCGACTTCACCCAGGAAGGCGCTCCGCAGGCGTTCATCTACGACGCCGCGCAGAACTACGCCGCCAACGACATCCCGCTGGTCGTGCTCGGCGGCAAGGAGTACGGCTCCGGCTCGTCGCGCGACTGGGCGGCCAAAGGCACCTCGCTGCTGGGTGTGCGCGCGGTGATCACCGAGTCCTTCGAGCGGATCCACCGGTCGAACCTGATCGGCATGGGCGTCATCCCGCTGCAGTTCCCGGAGGGCGAGTCGATCAAGTCTCTCGGCCTGGACGGCACGGAGACCTTCGACATCGCCGGTATCACCAAGCTCAACGACGGTGAGACCCCGCGGACGGTCAAGGTGACCGCCACCAAGCAGGACGGCACCGTGGTCGAGTTCGACGCCGTGGTGCGCATCGACACCCCGGGCGAGGCGGACTACTACCGCAACGGTGGCATCCTGCAGTACGTCCTGCGCAAGATGACCGCCTAACCGACCCGTTTCGTCCGTGAAGGGCCCCTTACCTACTTTGAAGGTAGGCAAGGGGCCCTTCACGGCTTATTCGGGAGTGCCGAGTTCCAGCGGTTCGCGGACCTGCCAGCGGACGCTGGTCACCGACGGCTCCAGGCTCAGCCTGCTCACCGCCGACTCCATCTGCGCGTCGTCGCGCTGGTCGCCGACCAGCTCGGCCCGTACCTCCACCGAACCGGCGGCCGGCAGGTCCGTGCTCTGCACCGACAGCAGCCGGAAGTCGGTGCGAGTCAGCGACTGCACCAGCAGCGCCCGCACGTGCGCCTCGGTGTCGTCCTTGGTCACCGCGTGGAAGTTGTAGTGCGTCGGGGTTTCGTCGCCGGTGTC
Organism: Amycolatopsis nigrescens CSC17Ta-90; assembly: GCF_000384315.1. Lineage (GTDB taxonomy): Bacteria > Actinomycetota > Actinomycetes > Mycobacteriales > Pseudonocardiaceae > Amycolatopsis > Amycolatopsis nigrescens. The sequence continues at coordinate 8,265,319 of NZ_ARVW01000001.1, forward strand.
CGGGCGGCGGTCCACCGCGCGGCCGAGCGCCCGCAGCGCGACGTTCACCCCGACGACGACCACCGTGCCGGCACCGGCGACCTGGTACAGCCCGGCGCCGGACAGCGCGCCGACGGCGGCCGAGCACCACAGCGTGGCCGCCGTGTTCAGGCCGCGCACGCTCAGCCCGTCCCGCAGGATCACCCCGGCGCCGAGGAAACCGATCCCGGAAACGATCTGCGCGGCGACCCTGGTCGGGTCCGCGTCCCCGCTGCCGGACAGCCCGCCGAACCCGTGCGCGGAAAGCAGCACGAACAGGGTGGAACCGATCGCGACCAGCGCGTTGGTCCGCAGACCCGCCATCCTGGCCCGGTACTGGCGTTCGAAACCGATCACCGCACCGAGGCCGACTCCGCTGCCGATCCTGAGCAGCATCTCCAAAGTGGTCATGATCTGGCCTTTCCGGCTTGCGCACACAGTGCTTCGGCCAGACAGGTCGAATCGACCGGGAAAAACCGTCCGCGACCGGGCGCGGCGGTTCAGGCGAGTGCTATCGCGAGCGGAACCCTGCGCGGGCGGCGGTGAGACGGCTTCTTCCGGTCGTCTCGGGACTGTCCTCCGGCATGTGCCGCTCACCTCCTCTTGGTAATGGCGATTCCCGCGACATGCTACCCGTCACGAGCGTCGTGAGTGGAAAGTGTTGCCAGGGCAACACTTTCCACTCACGACAGTTGACCTGGGGTTATGTGCCAGAAGGTGCGGTGAACGGCTGCACGTCCGGCTGGAACACCTGCCCCGGCGCAGGCACCTTGAGGTCGATCAGGTAGTCGGCGGTGGCCTTGTCCACCCCGGCGGAGTCACCGAGGATGCAGTGGCCGAAGGCGTCCACCGACAGCAGCCGGGAATAGCCGAGCTGGTCGGCCATCCGCTTGGAGAACTCGTACTGGGTGGCCGGGTCGTAGAAGTTGCCCACCACCAGCACCGGGTTCTCGGTGGACCGGTTCCACGGGCCGCGGTAGGCGTCCGCGTCCTTGACCGGCCACACCGGACACCCGGCCGGGTCCGAGAACGCCTGGCTACGACCGAAGGTGGGCGACTCCTTCTCCCAGGCCGCCGCGACCGACGGCACCTGCTCCTGGTCGTCGCCGAACTTCTTGTCCGAGCAGTTCACCCCGAGATAGGAGTCGTCCGAGTTGTACGGACTGTCCGGCAGCGAGTCGAACTTGGTGCCACGGACCGCTTTCGTCAGCGTCGGCAGGTCTTCGGCGGTGAACCGCTGCACCTGCCCGTCCGGCGGGTTCAGCACGTCGTAGAGCGACTGCAGATCCTTGGCCAGTGAGATGAACGCCGCCGGTGAGTACAGCGCGCCGCCCACCGCACCGACGAACCTGCTCAGGTCGATCTCGGTGCCGTCCGGCAGGGTGACCGGCTTTTCGCGCAGCGCGGTGCGCAGTTCGTCGAACTTCTCGCGCGGCTGCCCCGGGCTGAACGCGCAGCGCTCGGCCACCTCCTTGCACTTGGCCAGGAAACCGTCCAGTGCGACCTCGAAACCGCGGGCGCGCTCCCGGTCGTACTGCAGGCCGTCACTGGTCCGCAGCGCCGGGTCCACATTGCCGTCGATCACCAGCGCCCTGGAGTTCTTCGGGAACATGTTCGCGTAGGTGGATCCGATCAGCGTGCCGTAGGAGAAGCCGACGAAGTTCAGCTTCTGGTCACCGACCGCCGCGCGCAGCACGTCGAGATCCCGCACCACGTCCTTTGTGGACATGTGGTGCAGCAGCGCGCCCCCGTTGCGCTCGCAGAACTGGCCGTAGTCGCGATAGGACGCCAGCGTGCCGGAGATCTCCTGCCTGGTGACCGGCACGCCGACCTGGGCGCCGAACACGTCGTTCGCGTCCTCCGCGGTGGTGAAGCAGCGCAGGGGGTTGCTCGTGCCGACCCCTCGCGGGTCGAAGCCGATCAGGTCGAACCGGTCCATTACCTCGGGGTTGAAGAAGGACGCGGCGGAGACCGGCATGGTCATTCCCGGCCCGCCGGGCCCGCCGGGGTTCAGGAACAGCGACCCGACCTTCTGGTCCGGTTTGGTCGCCGCCCGCCGGAGCAGACCAAGGTCGATGGTGCCGAGCGTCGCGTCGTCGTGGTCGATCGGCACCCGGTAGGTGGCGCAGCTGAACGAGCCCGTCTGGTCCGGCGGCACGGTGCCTTCCGCGCACGGCCCCCATTCGACCGGCGGTGTCGCGCCGACCTGTGCCGCCTGCGGGCCGTCGGCCTGCGCGACCTGTTCGGCCTGCGCGGCGACCGGCAGCCCGAGCAACGCGGTCCCTGCCACGAGCACCCCCACCAGTGCCCTCGTGCGCACCGGCCTTCGTGTGGACTTCGACACGAACTCTCCCTCCCTAGCCGCCGCCTGCGGAGATCGCAGGGCGGAGTGGTCACGTCGAAGATGGCACAGCGTGGTGATCGGCGTCACCGTCCGAACGGCTGGTCCAAACCTCCGGGGGATTTTTCACGAGACAGGATGAAGATCGGCAGCTCTCGTCCTGCGGCATCCCGCTCCATCGCGTATCCCGGCCAGAACTCGAGCAGCCGGCGCCACAGCTCGTCGTACTCCGGCCCCTTGACCTCCCTGGCTCGCACCGCGATCTGCTTGCCGCGCAGCGCAATACTCGCTTCCGGATGCGCGCGCAAGTTGAAAGTCCACGCCGGATGGCTGGACTTCCCCCAGTTGGAGCCGGTCAGCACGTACTGGTCGCCGTACGGGTAGTAGAGCAGGTTGTTGCTCCTCGGCAGCCCGCTCCGCCGGCCGGTACTGGTCAGCCGCAGCGACGGCAGACCGGCGATCGCGACCAGGCTCAGCCGGCCGCTGGACGCGCGGTGCAGCCGCTGGTCCGCCCAGACGATGCCGGCCGCCAGTTTCATCAGCCATGGGCGGGTGCCGAGGGAGCGGGCGACCTTGGACAGGGGATTACGCGAGTTACGCACGGATGGATCTTGCCAAAGACACCCCGAAGAGTTTCCCCGAATCGGTCCACCAGCGCTCGACGTCGAACCCGGCGTCCGCGAGCTCGCCGCGGATCCCGCCGGCCCGGAACTTGGCGGAGATCTCGGTGCGGATGTGCTCTCCTTCGGTGAAGCGCACTTCCATGCCCGCGCCGGGAATGCGCACCAGCATGTCCGCACTGGCCCGGAGCCGCATCTCGATCCATTCCGCCTCGGCGTCCCAGTAGGACTCGTGCTCGAACCCGTCGGGGTCGAAGTCCGCCCCGAGCCGCTGGTTGACCACCCGCAGCACGTTCCGGTTGAACTCCGCGGTCACCCCGGCCGCGTCGTCGTACGCGCGGACCAGCGTCTCCGGGTTCTTCACCAGGTCGGTACCCAGCAGCAGCCATTCCCCCTCGGCCAGCACATCACGCACCGAGCGCAGGAACTTGCCCCGTTCGACCGGGGTCAGGTTGCCGATCGTGCCACCGAGGAAGGCGACCAGTCTCGGCTGCTCTCCCGGGAGCAGGTCGAGGTGCTCGGTGAAGTCGCCGATCGCCCCGCGCACGCTCAGGCCGGGATAGTCGGCCGAGATCGCCTCGACGGCGTCGGCCAGCGCCGACTCGGACACGTCCAGCGGGACGAAGGTCTCCAGCGACCCGTGCCCGCGAAGCCCGTCGAGCAGCAGCCTGGTCTTCTCGCTCGACCCGGATCCCAGCTCGACCAGCGTGTGCGCACCGGTCACCCTGGCGATCTCGGCGGCTTCCCTGCCCAGCACCTCCCGCTCCGCGCGGGTCGGGTAGTACTCCGGCAGCGCGGTGATCTCCTCGAACAGCTCACTCCCCCGTGCGTCGTAGAACCACTTGGACGGCAGCCACTTCTGCGTGGCGGACAGCCCGGCACGCACGTCGGTCCGCAGCGCCTCGGTGATGTCGTCCGGGTGGCGGTGCACATCGAGTTCGCTCATCGTGTTCACAGGCTCCGATCGGCGTTGAGGGGAAGGAATTCGACCTTGTAGGCCGGTTCGCGCTGGACGATCACCGCATGCCGCTCCGGCACCGGCGTCCAGCCGGGGTCGGCGTCCAGCGGCTCCGAAGCGACCACCACCGCTTCATCGGTACGCAACACCGACAACGCGTGTGTCCAGGCGGTGGCCACCAGCAGCGACCCGTCGGTGAGCAGCAGGTTCAACCGCGAACCGGGGGCCGCCTCTTCCACCTCGGTGACCAGGTCGGTGACCGCCCGCACCGGGTCCACGCCCTGGCTCAGGCGGTCCCGCAGCAGCGCCCAGAGCAACGCCGAATCGGTCGGCGCCTCCAGCCGCACCAGGTCGGTCACCGGCAGCCGCTCCGCGAGCGGGGCGACCGAGTCCGGCCAGCCCCGCACCACGCCGTTGTGGCTGAACAGCCACGGCCCGTCCGCGAACGGCGCGCAGGCGGCCTCGTTGACCGGCATGCCCTCGGTGCCCGAGCGCACCGCGGCCACGAACGAGCCGAGCCGCAGTGACCTGGCCAGCTCCGGCAGCGACTGGTCGGTCCAGATCGGACTCGGCTTGCGGTACCGGGCCGTGGCACCGTCCTCGGTCTGCCAGCCGAGGCCGAAGCCGTCCGCGTTCACGGTGCCACCGGCGCGCATGTCGGCCGGGGCGTAGGACTGGCGCAGCAGGGAATGCGGCGCGTCCAGGACCAGTTCGGCAGGCGCGCGCGGTACACCGAGGTACCCCAGATGGCGGCACATCGGATCAGCTCCGCTCACTCGGCCGGACGTTCCTGGCACAGCGGAACCCGGCGAAGATCTGCCGCCGGATCGGGTAGTCCCAGTTGCGGAAGGTGCCGCGGACCGCCGCCGCGTCGGTGCCGAACGAGCCACCGCGCAGCACCTTGTAGTCCGGCCCGAAGAACACCTCGGAGTACTCGCGATAGGGGAAGGCGCTGAAACCCGGGTAGCCGTGGAAGTCGGTGCCGGTCCACTCCCACACGTCCCCGATCAGCTGGTGCACGCCGAGCGGGGACGCGCCGGCCGGGTAGGCGCCGACCTCGGCCGGGCTCAGGTGTCGCTGCCCGAGATTGGCCTGTTCCGTACTCGGTTCCTCGTTGCCCCAAGGGAAACGCCGCGACTGCCCGGTCGCGGGATCGAACCTGGCCGCCTTCTCCCACTCCGGCTCGGTCGGCAGCCGCTTGCCCGCCCATGCCGCATATGCCTCTGCCTCGTAGTACGACACGTGCACCACCGGCTGCTCGGCCGGGACCCGCTCGTAGACGCCGAACCGGGTACGCCACCAGCCGTCCTGCTCGCGCTGCCAGAACCGCGGCGCGGTGATCTCGTGCGCCCGCAGGTAATCCCAGCCCGCTTCGCTCCACCAGCGGCGCTGACCGTAACCGCCGGCTTCGAGGAACTCGGTGTACTGGCCGTTGGTGACCGGAAAGGTGTCGATCACGAACGCGGTCACGTCGATCTCGTGCGCCGGCCGTTCGTTGTCCAGCGCCCACGGCTCGGCGGTGGTGCCCATCACGAACGGGCCACCGGGCACCAGCACCTCGGCAGGCACCCGGCCGGTTCGCCTGCCCGGCGGCGCGGGTGCGTGCAGCACCGGGTCGCCCTTGCGCAGCTGGTGGGTGGCCAGCATGGTCTCGTCGTGCTGCTGCTCGTGCTGGGTAATCATGCCGAAGGCGAACGCGGCCTCGGTCAGCCGCCGCCCCTCCAGCGGGGCCTTTTCCAGTACCTCCAACGCTTTCGCCCGCACTTCGCCGACGTAGGCTCGGGCCTGCGCCGGCCCGAGCAGCGGCAGCGCCGGCCGGTCCGCCCGCGCGTGCTTGAACGCGTCATACAGCTCGTCGATGTCCGGGCGCAGCGGCTCACGGCCGCCAACATCGCGGACCAGCCAGAGTTCTTCCTGGCTGCCGATGTGCGCGAGGTCCCAGACCAGCGGCGACATCAGCCTGGAGTGCTGACGGGTCAACTCCTCGTCGTCCACCGCGTCGGTGAGCACGGTGCTGCGAGCCCGTGCCCTGGTCAGTGCCTCCGCGGCGTGGGCGCGCAGGTTCTCCCGGCTCAGCTCGCGCAGCGGGTTCACAGCTTCACGGATAGGCATGGCTCATTTCCTCCCGGCGTGCGCGAGACGCTGCACGCCCTCGGTGATCTCGTCGATGGTGGACGCCGGCAGACTGGTGCCGGCCAGTTCGGCGCAGCCGAGGTCGGCGACCGCACGGGCCGCCGCCGCGATCTCCGGATCGGCGAGCCCGCACCGGGCGGCCTGCTCCCAGTGCTCCGCGACCGGGGCGCAGATCTCCAGCACCCTGTCGACGGTGGCCCGCTCGGCCAGCAGCGCGGTCAGCAGCGCGACCGGATGCAGCCAGCGCTCGGCTGGCTGGGCGTCCAGATAGCGCACCTCGAGGTAACCCTGCGGCCGGACCGGGGTGAACATCGTGGTCAGGTGGTAGTCCAGGTCGGCGAGCGTGGGCGGGGCCAGCAGGCCGGCCGCGCCACGCCTGCTCACCCAGTCCGCGAAGGTGAGCCCTTCCGGCGCGTCCCACGCACCTTCCGGCCGCCGCAGCACCATCAGCGGGGTGTCCATGATCCGGCTCGCCCAGCTTTCGGCGGGTTCGGGCGTGGCCGGCGCGGCGAAGGTGCGGGCGTGCTCGGTGCCCATCACCGCCAGCCAGCGGGCGGAGGCCTGTCCGGTCTCCCGGCCGGCATGGCGGCCCGAGTTGGCGAACAGCGCCAGCAGCGGCGGGCCCAGCGCGTGCACGGCAGCCCAGCGGGACGGAAGTGCATCCGCCTCACCGGTGTCCACGCAGATTTGCAGGCCCGCGGTACTGCACATCATCGTGATGCCGCCGGTGCCGAACCGGGCGAACCGCCGTTCCATGCTCGCGTACCGCTCGGTGCCGAGCAGCCGGGACGGCGGGCGGAAGGCGTCGATACCACTTTCACCGAGCCGGAATCCAGCGGTGGCCAGTAGTTCGGTCAGATAGCTGAGGTCGGCGGAGACGGTCGCCTCGAGCTCCGGCAGCGAGGACTGCGGGAGGGCGGAGATCTCCACCTGGCACCCGGGCTCCAGGGTGATCGGGGAGCCGCCGGGCAACGGTTGAGCGGGGCTTTCGGGGCGCAATGTGCGCGGGGTGTGCGGGCCTAGTGCGGCCGCGAGTTCGTCGGGGTTCACGGGTCTTCGGAGGTCGTCCGCGTAGTGCACGGTGTACTCGAGTTCTACGCCGAGCAGTCTCGGCGGCCCGTGCTTGAAACAGACGGAAGCGACATAGGACTCACCTTCCGCGCGGTCGGACACCACCTTCGCCGCGAGGTCGGCCGCCTGGGTGCATCCATTGGTGTTACCGGGAAAGTCTTGGACCGAGTGGACAGTTGTCATGGCACCGCCGCAGTTCATTCGCCGGGACGACTTGACTTCGGACGCTACACGCGGGGTACGACAATCGCAGGTTTCATCCCGCCGGGCAGGAGCCGGCATCCACTCCCCAAGATGAGCACCGACGAGCGCTCAGGGCAGCGTCGACTCGGTGCCGAGGCCGAGCTCGGCCGCGGCGGTGCGCACCGCCGCGATCACCAGCTGCAGCGCCGGACGGCGCAAGGCCGTGGTCCGGCAGGCGATCGACACCGTGCGCATCACCGGAGTGCTCAGCGCGACCACGTCCACCCCCGGCGGCCGCAGGATCAGGCCGAGGTCGGAAACCAGCGTGATGCCGAGGCCGGCGCCGACCATCGCCATCGCGGTGGCCTGCTCCCCCACCTCGTGGTTGACCTTCGGCTCGAAGCCGTGCCGGTGGCAGGCGACCCGCACCGCGCGCCCGAGGTGGCTCTTCGGGCTGGACAGGATCCAGGGGTGCTCGGCCAGTTCGAGCAGCGAGACCGAGCCGGACGGCACGGTGCCGCGTGGCACCGCCGCGTGCAGCCGTTCCACCGCGATCACCGAGCGCTCCAGGCTGACGTCCCACGGCATCGGTGCGTCCGAGTAGTCGATCACGAAGGAGAAGTCGAGGGTGCCGTCCCGCACCGCCTCCGCGGTGGCCTCGGGGGCCAGCTCCACGGTTTTCACCTGAATGCCGGGATGCTGCTCGGCCAGCAGGGTGAGCGCGGAGGGCAGCAGCCCGGAGGCCACCGACGCCCAGACCCCCGCGGTGAGCCGGACGGTGATCGAGTCCTGCGCCTCCTCCAGTGCCATGGTGGCCCGTTCGACCGCACCGAGGATCTCCTCCGCGTGCTCGGTCAGCAGCAGCCCGAGCTCGGTCATCTGCACCCGCCTGCCCAGCCGCTCGAAGAGCCGGGCGCCGACGTCCCGTTCGAGCTGCGCGAGCTGCTGGGACACCGCGGACGGGGTGTAGTGCAGCGCGGCCGCCGCCGCGGTCACCGTGCCCCGCCGCTGTAGCTCCCGGAGCATTCGCAGCCGGGTCAACGAAAGCTCCATACATCAACGGTAAACGGAAACGTGCATGATCTTTAACTGGACGCGCGGGCCCGGCCCGGCGCACTCTGGGGGCAGCGGCCCGGCCGCCACCGGACGGGCAACCCACGCAGCAGCCTCAGGCGGGACATTCCTTAGTTACCAAGGAGTTTCCGGCCCGCTGGTCGCTGCGCGAAAACTGGCCGTGTCGAGCGGAACGACTTGGAGGTGGGGAGAAGTGATCATCGAGCACAACGAACCTTTGCTGAGGCTCACTTGGACGGACCCGGTGACCGGCACCAACGGATATCTCGTGGTGCACACCCTCACCTCCGGCCTGGCCACCGGCGGCACCCGGATGCGCGCCGGCTGCACCCTGTCCGAGGTCGAGGACCTGGCCAGGGGCATGGCGAACAAGACGGCAACTTTCAACCTGCCGGTCGGCGGGGCCAAGGGCGGGATCGACTTCGATCCGAAGGACCCGCGCGCGATGGGCGTGCTGAAGCGGTTCTGCTCGGCCATGCGGCCCTGGCTGGACGCCCATTGGGTGACCGCTGAAGACCTCGGCGTGCCGCAGCACCTGATCGACGAGGTGTTCGCCGAGCTGGGCCTCGGCCAGTCCTACCACGCGGCGATCAGCCGCTCGGCCGACCCGGAGCGCACCCTGCGGCGGGTGCAGGCCGGGCTGAACGCGCCCGTTCCCGGCGGCCTGCTGCTCGGGGACGTGATCGGCGGCTACGGCGTGGCGCAGGCGTGCCTCGGCGTGGCGGCCTCCTGGGGCTCGCCCGCCGACGAGACCACGGTGGCCATCCAGGGCATCGGCACCATGGGCGGTGGCGCGGCCTGGTACCTGCACGAGGCCGGGGTCCGGGTGGTCGCGGTCGCCGACGCGGCCGGCACCCTCTACGACCCGGCGGGCCTGGACGTGCCCGCCCTGCTCGAACTTCGGGACGCCTACGGTGAGATCGACCGCGAGCGGGTGCCCGGCGAGGTCCAGCGGCTGCCGCGGAACGCGGTCATCGGGACCGAGGCGGACATCCTGGTGCCGGCCGCGATCTCCTACGCGATCACCGAGGACAACGTGATGGACGTGGCGGCCAAGGTGGTCATCGAAGCCGCCAACGCGGCCACCACCCCGGAGGCCGAGGCCATGCTCACCGCACGCGGGGTGCCGGTGATCCCGGACTTCGTGGCCAACGCCGGTGCCGCGGCATGGGCGTGGTGGCTGCTGCTCGGCGAGGTCGGCGCGGACCCGGCCGACTCCTTCCTCCGGCTGCGCACCGAGATGCAGTCGAAGGTCGCATTGCTGCTCGGGCAGTGGGAGATGGACCGGGTGTCGCCCCGGCGGACCGGCCTGCAGCTGGCCGCCGCCAACCGGGTGGAGCGGCTCGAGCACCAGCCCGAGGAGGAATCCGCCCTGCTGATCCCCTGACCTGTCCGTGCCGCGGGTGGCGCGTCACAAAACGTACGTACGGATTGCGTTGGCGCTACCCGCGGTGACAGGATCACGGGATGCCACGGGTCTCCCAGGATCATCTCGACGCACGCCGGCGCCAGATCCTCGACGGATCCCGGGTGTGTTTTGCCCGTTATGGGTACGAGGGTGCCACGGTGCGCCGCCTGGAGGAAGCCACCGGGCTGTCCCGAGGTGCGATCTTTCATCATTTCCGTGACAAGGAGTCGCTGTTCCTCGCGCTGGCCGAGGACGACGCGATCCGGATGGCCGACGTGGTCGCCGCCCAGGGCCTGGTCCAGGTGATGCGCGACCTGCTCTCCGGCCAGAGCGAACATCCGGCGGACTGGCTGGGCACCAGGCTGGAGGTCTCCCGGAGGCTGCGCACCGATCCGGAGTTCCGGGCCAGGTGGGCGGCACGGTCCCAGCAGCTGACCACGGCGACCCGGCAGCGACTGCTCCGCCAGCGCGACGCCGGCAAGCTCCGCGACGACGTCAGCGTGGACGTGCTCACCGCCTTCCTGGAGCTGGTGCTGGAGGGCCTGGTCTCGCACCTCGCCATGGGCCTGCCCGCGGACGACCTCGGCCCGGTGCTCGACCTGGTCGAGGAGACCGTCCGCCGGCACTGACCACGCCGTCCCCTGCGAATGTCGGTGCCTCGTGGTGCAGTGGGCAGATGGACCTTCTCGACGCACACGGTGCGGCCATGCACGTCTTCGACCGGACGATCCATCGCGTCGGCGCGGATCAGTGGGACGCACCGACGCCGTGCACCGACTGGACGGTGCGGGACCTGGTGAACCATCTGGTCAACGAGCAGCTGTGGGTTCCGCACCTGCTCGGCGGCGCGACACTGGCCGAGGTCGGCGACCGCTTCGACGGCGACCTGCTCGGTGACGACCCGATCGGCGCCTGGGAACCGGCCGCCGCGCAGGCTCGGGCGGCCTGGACCGCGCCGGGTGCGACCGGGACGAGGGTGCACGTGTCCTTCGGGCAGATCGACGCGAGCGAGTACGGCTGGCAGATGACGATGGACCTGGCCGTGCACGGCTGGGACCTGGCCGCCGCGATCGGCGTGCCGCAGCCGATCGGCGACGAGCTGGCCGAGGCGCTGATCGCGGAGTTCGAGCCCCAGGTCGAGGGCATGCAGGGCTATGGGATCTTCGCCCCGCCGGTATCGGTTTCGGCGGATGCGCCCGCCCCGAAACGGCTGCTCGCGTTACTGGGCCGAGACCAGGACGAATGGCGAAATTGACCTTCCCCACACTCCTGCCCTGCGCAAACGCCGGGCCTTGACGGTACGCTTACTGCCATCCCTGCAGTTCTTGTTCTTTCTTGACGAGGAGTGACTCTTTTCGTGCGCGATGCGCAGTCACCTGGTGACAGTACAAAGCCGGGTGGCGAACCCGGCTTCCCCAGCCTCCCTGCCGGCCTGACTCCGGGCGGCACGGCCCGATGAACGTCCTGCTCTCCATCCTCGGCGTTGTCTTCTTCATTCTGCTCACCATCGGCACCGGACTGGCGGTGGCCGCGGAGTTCTCGCTGACCGCGCTCGAGCGCAGCACCGTGGACGCGAACGTCCGCCAGGTCGGTGACAAGCGCTCGAAGACCGTGCAGAAGGCGCACCGAACCCTCTCCTTCCAGCTCTCCGGCGCCCAGGTGGCCATCACCATCACCACGCTGGTCACCGGTTACGTCGCCGAGCCGCTGATCGGCACGCTGGTCCGGCCGCTGCTGCGGGCCATTGGCCTGTCCGAGCCGGTGGCCGCGGGCGGGTCGCTGGCGATCGCCCTGCTGCTGGCCACTTCGCTGTCCATGATCCTCGGCGAAATGATGCCGAAGAACCTGGCCATCGCCAGGCCGCTGCGCACCGCACGGGCGGTGGCCGGCTACCACGCCCGGTTCTCCGCCCTGTTCCGCTGGCTGATCACGCTGATGAACAACAGCGCCAACTTCCTGGTGCGCAAGTTCGGCGTGGAGCCGCAGGAGGAGCTTCGGTCGGCGCGCTCGCCGCAGGAGCTCGGCTCGATCGTGCGCTCCAGCGCGGAAAGCGGCACCCTGGACACCTCCACCGCGCAGCTGCTGGACCGCTCGCTGCGCTTCGGCGAGCGGACCGCGGACGAGCTGATGACCCCGCGCGTGCAGGTCGAATCGCTGTCCGTGGAGGACTCGGTGCACGATCTGGCGCAGCTGTCCCGGCGCACCGGGTTCTCCCGGTTCCCGGTCAGCGGCGAGGACCTGGACGACGTCCGCGGCGCGGTGCACGTCAAGCAGGTGTTCACGGTGGCCGCCGCCGAGCGGCACAGCACCCGGATCGGCTCGGTCATGCGGCCGGTGCCCACGGTGCCTGAGTCGCTGCCCGGCGACTCGCTGCTCAACCGGCTGCGCGCGTCCCGGTTCCAGATCGCCATGGTGGTCGACGAGTACGGCGGCACGGCCGGGCTGGTCACCCTGGAGGACGTTGTCGAGGAGATCATCGGCGACGTGCGCGACGAGCACGACGACCGTGAAGCCCCTGCGTCGCAACAACTCGGCGCGGACAGCTGGCTGGTCTCCGGGCAACTGCGCGCGGACGAGATCGTGGAGGTGACCGGGTTCCGGATGCCGGAGGGCGACTACGAGACCATCGCCGGGCTGATCCTGGACCGCCTCGGCAAGATCCCCTCCCCCGGCGACCGGATCGACGTCGACGGCTGGCGGCTCACAGTGACCACAATGGACCGTCTGCGGGTCGCCGAAGTGCGGGTGCACCGGCTCGGTGACGCCGGTGCCGCCAAGGTCGACAGCCCGCCGCAGCACCAGGAGCCGGCCCGATGAACGACTGGTTCTACATTTTCCTGGTCGTGGTGCTCCTGCTCGCCAACGCGTTCTTCGTCGGCGCGGAGTTCACCCTGATCTCCTCCCGGCGGGACCGGCTGGAAGCGTTGCTGGAGCAGGGCAAGACCCGCGCGCGGACCGTGATCAACGCGAGCCGGAACGTCTCACTGATGCTGGCCGGCGCGCAGCTGGGCATCACCATCTGCTCGCTGCTGCTCGGCAGGCTCGGCGAGCCCGCGATCGCGCATCAGCTCGCCGGATTCTTCAAGCTGCTGCACATTCCTGAGGTGCTGCTGCACCCGATCTCGTTCGCCATTGCTCTCGCGTTCATCACCATCCTGCACGTGCTGATCGGTGAGATGGTGCCGAAGAACCTCGCCATCGCCGAGCCGGAGCGGCTGGCGTTGTGGCTGGTGCCGGTGCACGTGGTCTGGGTGAAGCTGGCGAACCCGTTCATCTGGCTGCTCAATTTCGTGGCGAACTCCTTGCTGCGCCTGATGAAGGTGGAACCGAAGGACGAGCTGGAGACCGCGTACACCTCCGACGAACTCGCCGAGCTGCTCAGCGAGTCGCGCCGCGAGGGCCTGCTCGACCAGTCCGAGCACGAGCGGCTGAGCCAGACCCTGTCGTCGGTGCAGAAGACGGTGGCCGACGTGCTGGTGCCGATGGACCAGCTGACCACGCTGCCCAGCACGCCGACGGTCGGCGAGGTGGAACGCGCGGTGTCCTCCACCGGGTTCTCCCGCTTCCCGATCCGCACCGAGTCCGGCGCGCTGACCGGCTACATCCACGTGAAGGACGTACTGGACCAGGTCGGCGACGACCCCGCCAGCACGGTGCCAACCGGCAAGACCCGCCGGCTCACCGACCTGCCCGCCAACGCGCGGCTGGACAAGGCGCTGTCCGCGATGCGCAAGGAGGGCGGGCACCTGGCCAGGGCACTGGACTCCGACGGCGAAGTGATCGGCGTGGTGGCGCTGGAGGATCTGGTCGAGGAGTACGTGGGCACCGTCCAGGACGGCACGCACGTCACACTGTGAACGTGCGGGTACTTCAGGAATACGAATGGCGGGCGCGCGAAGCCGCGCATACCGCCAGGATGCGCACCTGGACCGAGCCGCATCAGCAGCGACGTTCCCGCGGTGTGAAGCATCCAGTATTGGACTTCCTGTTCACCTACTACTCGTACCGTCCGTCCTATCTCGAGCGGTGGCAGCCCGGCCCCGGCGTGGTGCTCGCCGGGGCCGCGGCCGCGCAGTTCCTTCACCGGCAGGGCTATCACGAGGTGCGCGGCGGGGTGGCGCTGGATCCGGCAGGCTTCACCGAGAGGTACGCCGGCACCGCGGAGTTCGTGCGCTCCCTGCTCGAAGCGACCGCGTCCAGGGCACCTCGGCTGAGTTGCTTCGGGCTCCACGAATGGGCGATGGTCTACCGGCAGCCCGCCGATCAGGTCCGGCACGACCAGCTGCCACTCCGGCTCGGCTCGGCCGGCACCGATGAGGTGGTCGAGACGCTCGACGTGCGCTGCGGGCATTACGATGCCTTCCGGTTCTTCACAGCGCCCGCCCGGCCGCGCAATGAGCTGCTGCCCACCAGGGAAACTCAACTGGACCTCGAACAGCCCGGTTGCCTGCACGCGAATATGGATCTTTTCAAGTGGGCATACAAGCTGGACCCGTTCGTGCACTCCGAACTGCTCGGTGACTGCTTCGCGCTGGCCGCCGAGATTCGCCTGCTGGATATGCGAGCCAGCCCGTACGACCTGGCCGAACTTGGACATTCGCCGGTCCGGATCGAGACAGCGGAAGGCCGCGCGGAGTACGCCCGCACCCAGGCAAGCTTCGCCCGACGAGCAGCACCCTTGCGTAACCGCCTGGTAGCACAATGCAATCACTTACTTGCGCTAAAGAATCAATCTGGAGTTGCAGAAAACAACTGACGGTCATCACGTTTCCGGAACGTTCGTAGCCTGTTAGAGTGATAACGTTTTGATTGCATACTCAGAGCGTGCTCAACCTAGGCGAGAGGACACCGATGGGGCGTCATAGCAGGGCTGAGGACCCCGCTCCCCACCGTCCGGAGGGTCCCGACGATTCCGGATACCGCCATCCAGCTGACGGTTCCGGGTACCAGCCTCCGGTCCACGACTCCGGCTACCAGCGCGCCGCCGCCGACCCAGGTCGCCAGGCACCGGTTCGCGGTCCCGCCATGGACCCGCGCCGGCAGCATCCCGGCATCGAGCCCGGTCATCCGCCGCGTCCCGCCGGCGAGCCGCTCCCCCAGCGCCCGGTCCCCGGTCCGCACGCACAGGGCCCCGGCTCCGGCTACCAGCGACCGGTCACCGACCCGCGCCGCCGCCGTTCGGCCGTCGATTCCGGCTTCCGGTCTCCGGCCGAAGAGTTCCACCCGCGCCGTCCCGTCGCGGACTCCGGCTACCAGCGTCCCGTGGCACCACGGCCACAGCGCCCCGGCACCGACTCCGGCTACCAGCGCCCCATGGCCAAGCCGATCGACCAGCACCCGGCCACGGACTTCCGCCGCCCGGTCGCCGGTCCGGGCCCGCAGCCTTCGATCAGCACGCCCCGCAACCAGCGCCCGGCCGGCGACACCCGCCGCCAGCGGACCGCCACCGGCCCGGGTCCCCAGGCCGTGGTGAGGGACTCCGGCGAGCACCGGCCGGTCACCGACTCCGGTTACCAGCGGCCCGTCACCGAATCGGGTGTGCAACGGTCGATCGCGGACCCGGAGTCGTCCGTCGCCGAATCGGCTGAGCAGGCACCGACCACCGACGTCACCGAGTCCGGCTACCAGCGTGCACTCAGCGGCGAGACCGGCAGCCACCGCGCGGTCGGCAAGGCCGCCCGGCGGCGGGTGGCCAAGTGGCCGATCGCCTGCCTCGTGCTCGTCGTGCTGGCCGGACTCGGCTGGGCCGGCTGGGGCTGGCTGGACGGAGTGGCCAACAGCAGGGCCGAGGCGCAGGCCTCCAGCTGCGCCGAGGGCGACGCGAACATGAGGGTGATCGTCACGCCGAGCGCGGAACAGCCGGTGGCCGCCGCCGCGGCCAAGTGGAACCAGGCCAACACCGTGGTGCACGCGCACTGCGTCCGCATCGAGGTGCAGGCGATGCCCTCCGAGCGGGTGCTGAACGCGCTCACCGGGCGCAGCAACATCGACGCCATCGGCGGCATGCCGGCGGGCTGGATCCCGGAGTCGTCCTTCTGGGTCGACGCGGTGACCACCGCGAAGCCCGAGATCATCGGCTCGCCCGCGGAGTCGGTGGCCAGCTCGCGCGGTGGCGACTACCCGTTCCTCGGCCTGTCCGGCGGGCAGGTGGACGACGTGCAGAAGCGGGCGTCCCAGGTCTTCCGCAACTTCCTCAAGGAGCCGGCCCAGCAGGGCGCCTTCGGCGGCAGGTAAGGCCGACCCGCGGTCAGCTCACCCGGAGCGTCAGCAGCGGCACACCGGCCGTCCGCAGCCGGATCGGGATGTCACCGGCGTGGTCCGGTACGAAGTCGATTCCCTCGGCCTCGTCGGGATCGACATCCTCGGTCTTGTCCGGGTACCCGGCGATCTCGATGTCGTCGTGCCGGTCCGAGGTCACCCTGATCTTGAGCTGCTCGCCGCGGCGGACGTCGATCGTCCCGGCGGGCGGATTCACCTGCCCGCCCCGGAAGTCCACGTTCAGCACCCGCGGCTGGCCCGGCGCCACCGAATCCGCGGGACTCGGCACGGCCGGTGCCGGGGGCGCGGGTGCCGGTGCCGCCTGCTCGTCCTGGCCGCCAGAGCATCCGGCCGCCACTATCGCCAGCCCGGCACCCGCTGCCAGCAGAACCCGCTTCGAGAACACTACGAACACCTCCTGTCGACGGAAACTTTCCGACACAGGCGAACCCTACGACCCCGACGGTGGCTCAGGGTTCCCCGGATGCGCTGCACCTAGGGGTGTTTTGCCTGCGTACCAGGCATTCTTTCCCCGGCTTTTACCCCTGTTCGGGTCACGCCAGGTTGAAGGTGTCCGGGTCCGGGCCGACCCGGTTCCCGTTGTCCAGCTCGTCGATCGCGGCCAGATCGTCTTCGGCGAGCTCGAAGTCGAACACGTCGATGTTCTCCGCGATCCGCGACGGGGTGACCGACTTCGGGATCACCACGTTGCCCAGCTCCAGGTGCCAGCGCAGCACGATCTGGGCCGGGCTCTTGCCGTACTTGGCGGCCAGCGCGGTGATGATCCCCTCGCCGAGCAGCGCACCCTGGGCCAGCGGGCTCCACGCCTCGGTCACGATGCCGTTCTCGGCGTGGAACCGGCGCAGCTCCGCCTGCGGCAGCTGCGGGTGCAGCTCGATCTGGTTCACCGCCGGCACGATGGCGGTCTCGTCGAGCAGCCGCCGCAGATGCGGCAGGTGGAAGTTGGAGACCCCGATCGCGCGCACCCTGCCGTCGGCGTACAGCTTCTGCATCGCACGCCAGCTGTCCACGTAGATGCCGCGTTTCGGCACCGGCCAGTGGATCAGGTAGAGGTCGAGATAGTCCAGGCCGAGCTTGCCGAGGCTTTCGTCGAACGCCCGCAGCGTGGAGTCGTAGCCCTGGTCGGAGTTCCACAGCTTGGTGGTGATGAACAGGTCCGACCGGGCCATCCCGGAGGACGAAAGCGCGTCGCCGACCTCCGCCTCGTTCTGGTAGGCGGCCGCGGTGTCGATGCTCCGGTAGCCGGCGTCCAACGCCCCACGCACCGCCTTTGCGGTGTCCTCGGGTGCCACCTGGTAGACACCGAAACCGAGCTGGGGGATGGTGACTTCGTTGTTCAGTGCGATGGACCCGACCTCGGCCATGAAACTCCAGTCCTCACGTCGGTGACTAGTCGGTCGTACTAGTGCCGCATCCTCTCACCCGGCGGGCCGCCGCGGTCAGTTGCGGGCGCGCAGTACCGCGGAAGTCTGTTCGTCGGCCGGGAAGAAGGACTCGATGACCAGCTCCGCCAGTGTCACGTCCAGCGGGGTGCCGAAGGTGGCGACCGTGCTGAAGAAGGTGAGCTCGACCCCGTTCTGCGCCATCCGCAGCGGGATCACGATGTCCCCCGGTCCCGGTACCTCCACCTCGGGCTCCGGCTGGTCGCACGGATAGCCCCGCAGTTCCTCCAACAGCTCGGCCAGCTCCTCGTCCGCGGTCACCGAGACCTGGCGGCGCAGCCTGCCGAGCAGATGCGCGCGCCACTCCCCCAGGTTCAGGATGCTGGGCGCCATCCCGTTCGGATGCAGGGTCGCCCGCAGCACGTTGACCGGCGGGGTGAGCAGTTCCGGTGCCATCCCCGCGGTCAGCACCAGGGTGCTCTCGTTCGCGTCCAGCATGTTCCAGCAGCGGTCCAGCACCAAGGCCGGATAGGGGTCGTGCGCGGTCAGCAGCTGGCGGACCGCGGTGAGCGCGGGTGCCATGTCCGGGTCGTCCAGCGCGCTCTGCCGGTACGCCGGCGCGTAGCCGGCCGCGAGCAGCAGCTGGTTGCGTTCCCGCAGCGGGACGTCGAGGTGCTCGCCGAGGCGCAGCACCATGTCGCGGCTCGGGGTGGACCGGCCGGTCTCCACGAAACTCAGGTGCCGGGTGGAGATGTCCGCCGAGATGGACAGGTCCAGCTGGCTAATCCGGCGCCGCTCACGCCATTGCCGGAGCAGCTCGCCGACAGGTCGCTGCTGGTGTCTACTCGCCATTGCCGTGGTCACGCCGGTCACGTTACGGGCACGGGTGGACCGTCGCCATTACCTCCGGCGTAATCGACGGCGCGCGGCGCGCCGGTCAGGGTTGGTGGCACACCGAAGCTTCACGAAAGGATCCACCATGTCGGACATCAAGCAGACCGTCGAGCAGTACCTGGGCGTGTGGAACGAAACCGACCCGGCTCGCCGTCGGGAACTGGTCGAGTGGCTCTACACCGAGGACGTGACCTACACCGACCCGCTCGGCGCCGTCTCGGGCTGGGACGGGCTGGACGGTTTCATCGCCGGCGCGCGGCAGCAGCTCTCCGGCCTGGTCTTCAGCCTGGCCGGAGAAGTCGACGCGCACCACGACATCGCCCGGTTCACCTGGCACCTCGGCACGCCGGGCGCGGCCGAGCCGCTGGCCATCGGCTTCGACGTGGTGACCGTCGAGAACGGCCGGATCTCCCAGGTCCTCGGCTTCCTCGACAAGCTCCCCGGCTGAGGGCGGTCGGGGTCAGGAGTAGGCGTCGAGGGGAGGGCAGGAGCAGACGAGGTTGCGGTCGCCGGCGGCGCCGTCGATTCGGCGGACCGGCGGCCAGATCTTCGGCTGAGCGGAACCGGCCGGGAACACGGCTTCGGCACGGGTGTAGGGACGGTCCCACTCCCCCGTCACGCAGCGCGCGGTGTGCGGGGCGTTCCTGAGTGGACTGTCCTCGATGGACCATTCGCCGGCGGCGACCCTGTCGATCTCCGCGCGGATCGCGATCATCGCGTCGCAGAAGCGGTCCAGTTCGGCGAGGTCCTCGCTCTCGGTCGGCTCCACCATCAAGGTCCCGGCCACCGGGAAGGACATGGTGGGCGCGTGCAGGCCGTAGTCCGCCAGCCGTTTCGCCACGTCGTCCACGGTCACACCGGTCTGCTTGGTGATGGCGCGCAGATCGAGGATGCACTCGTGCGCGACCAGGCCGTCCGCCCCGGCGTAGAGCACCGGGAAGTACGCGTTCAGCTTCGCGGCAACGTAGTTCGCCGCGGCGACCGCGGTCAGCGTGGCGTCGCGGAGCCCGTCCGCGCCCATCATCCGGACGTAGGCCCAGGAGATCGGCAGGATCGACGCGCTGCCCCACGGCGCCGCGCTGATCGGCCCGACTCCGGTGGCCGGGCCGGCACCCGGCTGCAGCGGGTGGTTCGGCAAGAACGGCGCCAGGTGCGCGCGGACACCGATCGGCCCGACACCCGGCCCGCCACCGCCGTGCGGGATGCAGAAGGTCTTGTGCAGGTTCAGATGTGAGACGTCCGAACCGAACCGCCCGTACTGGGCGAGGCCGATCAGCGCGTTCAGGTTCGCACCGTCCACATAGACCTGACCACCGGCGTCGTGCACCAGCGCGCAGACTTCGCGCACGGTGTCCTCGTACACCCCGTGCGTGGACGGGTAGGTGATCATGATCGCGGCCAGGTCCGCACTGTGCTCGTCCACAGTGGACTTCAGGTGCTCGAGGTCGATGTTGCCCTGCTCGTCGCAGCGCACCACCACGACGCGCATCCCGGCCATCACCGCACTGGCCGCGTTCGTGCCGTGCGCGCTGGCCGGGATCAGGCAGACGTCCCGTTCACCTTGACCGCGGTCGCGGTGGTAGGCCCTGATCGCCAGCAGGCCCGCGAACTCGCCCTGGCTGCCTGCGTTCGGCTGCAGCGAAACCGCCTCGTAGCCGGTGATCCCGGCCAGCCAGTTCTCCAGATCCGCGACCACGCGCAGCAACCCGGCCGCGTCCTCGGCCGGTGCGAACGGGTGCAGCTCGGCGAACTCCGGCCAGGTGACCGGCTCCATTTCGGCCGTGGCGTTGAGTTTCATCGTGCACGAACCCAGCGGGATCATGCTCCGGTCCAGCGCTACGTCCTTGTCGGACAGCGCGCGCAGGTAGCGCAGCAGCGCGGTTTCCGACCGGTGCGCGTGGAAGACCGGGTGCGTCAGGTAGGCGCCGGTGCGCACCAGCTCCGGCGGTAGACCGTCCGCGGTGTCCGCGTCGAGTGAGTCCACATCGGACACCGAAACACCGAAAGCCTTCCACACCAAGGAAAGGTGCTCACGGGTGGTGGTCTCGTCGCAGGCGATGCCGACCCGGTCCTGGTCGGTCAGCCGCAGGTTGACCCCGAGGTCCCTGGCGGACGCGACGACCTCGGCCGCCCGGCCGGGCACCACCGCGCTCACCGTGTCGAAGAACTCGCCGTGCTCGACGTGCACCCCGCCCTCGGCCAGCCCGGTGGCCAGCACCGTGGCCATCCGGTGCGCGCGGGTCGCGATCACGCGCAGCCCGTCCGGGCCGTGGTACACCGCGTACATCGAAGCCATCACGGCGAGCAGCACCTGCGCGGTGCAGATGTTGCTGGTCGCCTTCTCCCGGCGGATGTGCTGCTCGCGGGTCTGCAGCGCCAGCCGGTACGCGGTGGCGCCGTCCGCGTCCACCGACACCCCGACCAGCCTGCCCGGCAACTGCCGCTCCAGGCCCTTGCGCACCGCCATGTACCCGGCGTGCGGGCCGCCGAAGCCCATCGGCACCCCGAAACGCTGGGTGGAGCCGACCACCACGTCCGCACCGATCTCCCCCGGCGCGCGCAGCAGGGTGAGCGCCAGCGGGTCGGCCGCCACCACGACCTCGGCGCCGAGCTCGTGGATCTCCTTGACCACCGGCTCGTGGTCGCGTACAGCACCGGACGCGCCGGGGTACGACAGCAGCGCGCCGAAGAAGTCGCCACCGAGGCCAAGTCCCTTGACGCCCTGCGACAGGTCCGCGAGCACCACCTCGATGCCGAGTGGCTCGGCGCGGGTGCGCACCACCTCGATGGTTTGCGGCAGGCAGTCCTCGTCGACCACGAACCGCACCGACTTCGCCTTGCTCGCCCGCCGCACCAGCGTCATCGCCTCAGCCGCCGCGGTCGCCTCGTCCAGCATCGACGCGTTCGCGATCGGCAGCCCGGTCAGGTCGGCCACCATGGTCTGGAAGTTGAGCAGCGCCTCCAGCCGCCCCTGCGAGATCTCCGGCTGGTACGGGGTGTACGCGGTGTACCAGGCCGGGCTCTCCAGCACGTTGCGGCGGATCACCGGCGGGGTCACGGTGCCGTAGTAGCCGAGGCCGATCATCTGCACCATCGGCCGGTTCTGCGCGGCCAGTGCACGCAGCTCGGCCAGCGCCTGCGCCTCGCTCGCCGGCGCGGGCAATCCCATGGACAACCGGGCCGGGTCCGTCTCGCGGATCGAGGACGGCACGGCGCGCTGCGCCAGTTCGTCGAGCGAACCGACTCCGATCGCCTCGAGCATCCGGGTCAGCTCGTCCTGGCGTGGGCCGATGTGCCGGTCCGCGAAAGGTGTTCCCTGTTCCAGTGCGGCGAGCGAAAGCGGGTCGATGCCCATGAACGGCAACCTCCGGAGAGTGGGGACGGGCCGCAGACGGATGTCTTGGCCCTCCCCACTCTGTCCGTGCCTCGTGACCGAGGCGCCTGAGAGGTTCACCCGTGTGTTGAGCCGGGCTTGCACCTTCGGCGGGGCCACCGGGTGGTCACCCGGCAGCCCGCTTTCCAGAGGCGTCTCACCCGCGCGGTCCTTTGTGCCTGAGAGGTTCCGGGGAGGACTTGCTCCTTCGGCGCCGAGCTCATTGTGGTGGCTCGGACTCTCCCGCGCGGGTTCGGCGACTACATCGGTGAGCCTACCCTGAGCCCCGCTAGCCTGTTCGCCTGGCGTTGCGGCGCTGTGTCAACTCGTCCGGGATCACGGTCTCGATCTCGCCGCCGTCGGCCCGTTCGGCCGGGAACTCGTGGATGGTGCCGCTGATCTCCAGCATCGCGCCGCTCACCGCGATCCCGAACACGCCCTGACCGCCCTGCAGCAGGTCGACGATCTCCTCCGGCGAGGTGCACTCGTAGACCGTGGTGCCGTCGGAGAACAAGGTCACTTTTGCAAGATCCCGTACACCACGAGCCCGCAGGTGCTCGACCGCGACCCTGATGTTCTGCAGCGAGACACCGGTGTCCAGCAGCCGTTTGACGATCTTCAGGACGAGGATGTCCTTGAACGAGTACAGCCGCTGCGAGCCGGAGCCGTGCGCGGTGCGGATGCTCGGTGCGATCAGCTTCGTCCGTGCCCAGTAGTCGAGCTGCCGGTAGGTGATCCCGGCGATCTGGCAGGCCGCGGGCCCCCGGTAGCCGACCAGCTCGTCCGGCAACGACGAGTCGGGGAACAGCTCACCCTGCTCACCGTCCGCGACCTGGATCGGCCTTTCGTCGACCACGCATGCCTCCCCTCGCCCGGCCTGGCGGCCGGTCGAACAGCACGCAGATCCCAGGGGCGGGATCCACGGAGATGAAACCGCAAGTGCTGTGCCCCAGATGGCCGAATCACACGGAAGCGATTTACCTCTATTGACGGTAAGCGCGCCGGCCCACCCGGTCAACGCGACGCGCGGCGGACCTCAAGGTCCGATCGAGGCTTCTTGTCCCACTGGCGCGACTTACTCAGCCGTGTTATTTTTTACTCATGCAGATAACACAGGACGCGCGGCGAGCGCAGATCATCGACGCGACGATCACGACCATCAACGAGCTGGGCTACTCGAAGACCTCACTCGCCGAGGTCAAGGACCGGGCCGGGCTCGACAGCGCGCAGGCCATCACCGGCGAGTTCACCAACAAGGCCGGCCTGATGCAGGCGGCGCTGTCCACCATCACCGACCGCAAGGACCGGTTCCGCACCGAGCACACCGAAGGCCGCACCGACCGGCTGGCCATCCTGCGCGGCTACCTCGAGGCCGAGGTCGCCTTCCTCCGCGCCCATCCCGAGTTCGTGCGGGCGCTGGCCGAGTTCCGCACCGCGGGCGAGGACGAGGAGGGCTGGTCCATGGCCTCCATGGTGGTGGAGCAGCTGCGCACCGGACAGCTCACCAGGCAGCTGGTCCAGGGTCAGCGCGAAGGCGTGTTCGGCGAGTTCGCCCCGGAGGTGCTGGCCATGTCGATCGCACAGGCGGTGGACGGGGTGGCGGATCTGCTGAAGAAGGATCCCGAGTTGGACGTCGAGCACTACGGGCGTCAGCTGGCCGACCTGTTCGAGCACGCCGCCAAAGCCTGACCCTTGCCAGTGCAGCAACGGGCTGCTATCGATTTCATCATCTGCAATCGATAGGGGGAGCACTGTGCAGGAGACGGTCGAGCGGGTCCGGGCCTGGGTGGCGGCACGGGACGAGGAGCTCGTCGCCGAGTTGGCAGACTGGGTCGCGCAGCCGAGTGTGAGCAGCACCGGACTCGGCATGGCGGCCGCCGCCGCGCACGGCGAGCGGCTGCTCCGGGCCGCCGGTCTCCGCACCCAGAGCGTGGAGACCGGCGGCTGGCCGGCACTGGTCGGCACTGGTGACGGACCGCCCGGCGCTCCGCACGTGCTGATCTACGGGCACTACGACGTGCAGCCGCCGGGTCCCCTGGAGCAGTGGACAAGCCCGCCGTTCCAGCCCGAGATCCGCGACGGCCGGATGTTCGGCCGCGGCACCGGGGACAACAAGGGCCAGCATCTGGCCCAGCTGCTCGGGCTTCGCGCGCTCCGCGAGCTGACCGGCGGGCTGCCCTGCCGGGTGACCGTGCTGCTCGACGGCGAGGAAGAAGTCGGCAGCCCGAACCTGGCCGCCGCGATCCGCGACCGGATCGCGCCGCAGGCACCCGACCTGGCGCTGTGGAGCGACGGCCCGGTGCACGACACCGGCCGTGCCTGCGTCGTGCTCGGGGTACGCGGCATCCTCACCTTCGAACTACGGGCGCGCGGTGCCGACCGTCCGCTGCACTCCGGCAACTGGGGCGGGGTCGCGCCCAATCCCGCCTGGGCGCTGGTCCAGCTGCTGGCGACCATGCGGGACGCGCGGGGCACCGTGCTGGTACCGGGTTTCGCCGACTCGGTCGAACCGATCTCCGCTGGTGAACGCCGGGCGCTCGACGCGCTGCCGCTGGACGTCGCCGCCGCCATGGCCGGGATCGGGGTCACCGAGCTGGAGCCGCCGGCCGGCCTCGGGTTCCACCAGCGGCTGATGGCGCCGACGCTGACCATCAACTCCCTCGGCTGCGCCGACTCCGGAGACCATCGCACGGTGATCCCGGAGCTGGCGGTCGCCCGCTGCGAAGCCAGGCTCGTCGGCGGACAGGTACCGGCACAGGTCGCCGAAGCCCTGCGCCGGCACGTCGAGAAGCACGCGCCAGGCGTCGAGTTCATCCCGGGTGCCTCGATGGCGCCTTCCCGCACCCTCCCCGAATCGCGCTATACGGAAACCGTGCTCGCCGGCGCCGAAGCCGGGCTCGCCGAGCCGCCGCTGCTGATCCCGGCACTCGGCGGCAGCCTGCCGATCGCCGCACTCACCGACGAACTCGGAGTGCCCTGCTACGGCGTGCCCTTCGCGAATGTGGACGAGACCAACCACGCGCCGGACGAGAACCTGGAGCTCGACTGGTTCCGGCGGGGCATCGTGGCTTCGGCGGCGGTCCAGCTCGCCCTCGGCGACCGGCCGGCACACCCTTGACCCTGCCCGGGAACGCAGAACGGGGAACCGAGCGGGCACGGCCCGTGGTTCCCCGTTCCTCTGCCTGGAGCGGAAGCGGCCTAGGTATCAGCGCCGCGGAAATCTTCTGGTGACACGGAGTCGAGGAACTCGCGGAACTTCTCCACCTCGTCCTCCTGCTCGTCCGGGATGATCAGGCCGGCCTCTTCGAGCACCGAGTCCTCGGCGTGGATCGGCACGCCCACCCGCAACGCCAGCGCCACCGAGTCGCTCGGCCGCGCGGACACCCGGATGTCGCCGTCGAAGACGAGCTCGGCGAAGAACGTGCCCTCCCGCAGGTCCGTGATCACGACCTGTTCGAGCTCTCTACCCAGTGCCCCGATGACCTCTTTGAGCAGGTCGTGGGTCAACGGTCGCGCGGGACGGACACCTTGCTGCTCCAAGGCGATGGCAGTGGCCTCCACGGATCCGATCCAGATCGGGAGGTATCGCTCGCCTTCCGTCTCCCGCAGCAACAAGATCGGCTGATTGGCGGGCAGTTCGACCCGCACGCCGACGACGCGCATCTCGCTCATCGGGCTTCGCCTCCCTCTCCTGCGCGCGGGCTGCAGCGCTGTCACGAGGATCCCGCGTCGACGTACCTGCATGTCCGACGCTACCCGTGTTGCCGGCGCTGTGCTCGCTGTCCGAAGAATCTCGGGCTCACGTTAGGCAAACCCATGACTAACCGTACGGCATCAACCCGAGAAGTTTGAGCCGTGGAATTGTGGCATTTCCGACGGGCGGCGGGAAAAGTGGTGCTCAACCGCCGGTCACACCCCGGATACCGGCCTTCACCAGCAGCGTGTGCAGGGCGACCGACAGTGCCGCGAGTTCCCTGACCACCTCGTCCGCACGCGCCTTCGCGTCGGCGTCACGATGCCGATACACCGGAGTAACGATCTGTTCCAGCAGGCCGACTTCACGGTCCGCCGAAGCGCGGAAAGCGCGCAGATGACGCGGTTCGATCCCGAACTCCGTCATGGCCTTGACAGTCTTGGCCACCAGCACCGCGTCCGGATCGTAGAACCCCGCCGCACCAGGCCGGATCAGCCCGTACTGCTGAAGTTCGGTGAGGGTCGCCGCATCGACTCCCGCTTCGGCCAGCAGTTCCTCTTTGGTCAGCCGGATCTCGCGGTCGGTGGCGAAGTCGTCGGCGGTCGGCAGCCCGCTGCGCTCACTGTCCGTACCGGAATGGTCGAGCGACACCAGCTTGCGCGGCACCCGACCGGCCGGGCCTGCCGAACCCTGCCCCCGATCGGCGGCATCCAGCTGTTCCTTGATGACTTTCAGTGGCAGGTAATGATCCCGCTGGGCGGACAGCACGAACCTGAGCCGTTCGACGTCCGCCGCGGCGAACTGCCGATATCCGGACGGGGTCCGGCCAGGCTGTACCAGGCCCTCCGACTCCAGGAACCGGATCTTGGAGATGGTGACATCGGGGAAGTCGCCGCGCAGCTGCGCCAGCACGGCCCCGATGCTCAGTCCATCGCGCTGTTGTGGCCGCCCGGCCGCCGTCACTGTGCCCCCTGGCCCCCGTGTCCCGGGCCGGTCAGGAAGACCAGGCGGAACTTCCCGATCTGCACCTCGTCACCGCCGGCGAGCACGGCCTGGTCGACCGGCTCGCGGTTGACATAGGTGCCGTTCAGGCTGCCCACATCTATCACCACGAACTCTCCGCCTTCGCGGCGGAACTCCGCGTGCCGGCGGGAGACCGTGACGTCGTCGAGGAAGATGTCGCTGTCCGGATGCCGTCCGGCGCTGGTGGTGTCCCGGTCGAGGAGGAACCGCGACCCCGCGTTCGGGCCGCGCTTGACGACCAGCAGGGCAGATCCGGCCGGCAAGGCGTCGACACCGGCGACGGGTGGCTCGGGCGCCTGCGTCTCCTGCCCTTCGACGTCAGCCAGGAAGTCGGCCCGGAAGACCGAAGTCCGCTCCGGAGACTGCTCCGGGGGAACGCCGGGCCCGTCGTTCGTGCTCACCTGAGCTCTCCTCACCACTGAAGTAACTAGTTACCCAAGAACGTGTTGCTGCCAACGTACCGTGCCTGGCAGGTGCGGCCCCTCGGGGCTCCCCCCTACCGGACCTCGTCAGCCGCTGGTCAGCTTCTGGTATGCCTCCGCATCCAGCAGGCTGTCCACGCTGGCGCCGTCGTCCAGCTTGATCTCGATCAGCCAGCCCTCACCGTAGGGATCGCTGTTGATCAACTCCGGCGAGTCTGCCACCGCGTCGTTCACCGCGACCACCTCCCCTGCCAGCGGCGCGAACAGCTCGGACACGCTCTTGGTGGACTCCACCTCGCCGAACGAGTCGCCGGCGGTCACCTGCCTGCCCACCTCGGGCAGGTCGACGAACACCACGTCGCCGAGCTGGTCCTGCGCGTACTCGGTGATTCCCACCCGTACCGAGCCGCCCTCGCGAGTGGCGACCCACTCGTGCTCCTCGGTGTAGCGCAGTTCTTCTGGAGTGGACAACGCCGGTCCCCTTTCCTGGAGGCGAGACACTGCCGACGGACGTCGCGGGCAGTCTTTCACCTACCCGGACGCCGCCGCACCTCTGTCCCGGGATATCGCCCGCACGGTCTGGATCACGTACAGCGCACCGGACCACAGGTACAGCACCGCCCCCCAGGCGGTGAACGCGTAGGCCACCGGACGGGCGAACGCGGCCAGCGCCGAGTGGCCGTCGGTGACCAGCAGGAACGGGAACGCGTACATCAGCACGAAGGTCGCACCCTTGCCGATGTAGGTGACCTCGGGCGGCGCGAAACCCTTGCGCCGCAGCACCAGCACGCAGGCCCCGAGCACCGCCTCGCGCACGATCAGCGGCACCACCACCCACCAGGGCACGATCTCGCGGATCAGGAAGGCGACCAGCGTGGCCAGGATGTAGAGCCGGTCGGCGGCCGGGTCGAGCAGCTGGCCGAGCCTGCTCATCTGGTTCAGCCAGCGGGCCAGCTTGCCGTCCAGCCAGTCGGTCAGCGCGCTGAAGATCAGGATCGCCAGTGCCCAGCCGTCCTCCTCCGGGCCGAGCACCAGCCACAGGAATACCGGCACCCCGGCCAGGCGCAGCAGGGACAGCATGTTCGGCACGTTCAGCGCCTGCCGTGCCAGTGACTGCTCGGCCGGCACCCCGCCGGCTGTGCTGACCTCGGCGGGCTCAGGGGACCCGGTGGACTCGTTCACCCGCTCACCGTAGTCAACGCGAGTCAACGCGGTCCGCGGCACGGACGGCGAATCAGCTGACGCGCCGGTAGCTCCAGCCTCGGCGCTGCAGGTCGGCGCCGGTCAGCGCCTGCGGCTTGCCGTGCGGGCCGATGCCGACCCAGCGGGACTTGCCGGGGCCGCTCTCCAGTACGAAGGGGTGGCCCTGGCACCAGACCACGGTGCAGGGAGTCGTCGGGGGCTGGGTGATGGCGCTGCCGACGCTGCCGGCACTGCCGTTGTCGCCGGTGTCGTCCGTGTCGTCTGCGTTGACGCTCTTCGCTTCAGTGCTCATGGCTCTCATCATCGAGATTCGGGGTATTTCGGATCGTTCTACAGGATCTTCGTCCGCCGAGGCCTCAGCGTTAACTGTTAAGCCGCATTCGGGCAGGAGTCCATCAGGTCAAACCGTCCACTAAGGACGATGCGGCCGGGGCCGTGGTGGTCACCACGCGTACGGGCCGTTCCGGCTACACGGTACTCTCCGACGAACCCGGCGGTACGCCACCGGGTCGACGACGGAAGGGATCGCGTTGACTGCGTCGAACATCGCGGCACGAGCCGGCCTGCTGGCCGCCGGTGGCCTCTCGGTGCTACTCCTCGGCGCTTGTTCCAACCAAGCCGCGCCGCCACCGGCCCCCTCGTCGAGCGCGTCCAGCACGCCCACCACCAGCAGTACGGCGCCGAGCAGCTCCGCGGCCCCGTCCAGCTCCTCGAGCGCGCCGTCGACCACCGAGGCTCCCCGGTCGGACGCCCCGGTCAACGGCTCCTGCGGCACGGTGACTGCGGCCAGCGGGCTGACCCTGCAGATCCTCGGCGGGCAGGACGCCAGTGTCGGCTGCGACGAGGCCAAGCGCGTGGTCGCCCAGTTCCACGAGAAGATCGCCGGACGGCAGTCCGCCGACTCCAACGAGCCGATCAGCGACACCGTGGACGACTGGCTGTGCGTCTCCGGCCCGCCTGCCCAGCAGGGCGGCACCACCTGCAGCAACCAGGACAAGACCGTGCTCGCCGCGGTCATCCCGGTGGAGTAACGTCCTGCGCTTCGAACACGCCAGGGTCAGCTCCAGGAAGGTCCATGAGAACCCAGATCGTCATCGGTACCCAGGTAGCTCTCTGTGCCCTCTTCCTCACCGCCTGCGGTGAAGGCGGCAGCGAGTCGGGCGAGACGGGCCCGGCCGCACCCGCCGGACTCGCCGCTCCCGCTGCCGCACCCGCCGCGGCGCCCGCCTCGCCGGGCACCGAATGCGGGCCGGTCCCGGCGGGCCGCGGCAAGGCGAAGGTGGTCGTCCGGGAAGGCGCGGTGGACTGCGCGCAGGCGACCGAGCTGCTCACCCGGTACTTCCAGGAGCTCACGCCCGCCGACTTCGACAATCCCGAGGGTGCCGGCCCGGTCGCGCTCGGCCATTGGACCTGCGGCAGCGGGCCGGTCACCGAACCGACCACCACCTGCTCCACCGAGGACGGCCGCCTGGTCGACGGGCTGCCCGTCCCCTAGCTCCCCACGCGCCACTCCCGTACCAGCCCAACGTGACGTTTGGCCAATAGAGCACACCGAACGTCACGTTGGGCTCGAGCCGGTCAGGATTTGAGGCCGGGGAAGTCCTCTTCGCGGAACTCGCCGGCCGGGCGGCTCTCGTTGCTTTCCCGGCCGCGCAGCTCGACGCGGCGGATCTTCCCGGAGATCGTCTTCGGCAGCTCGGCGAACTCCAGCCGCCTGATCCGCTTGTACGGTGCCAGGTGCTCCCGGCAGAACGCCAGGATGGCGGCCGCGGTCTCAGCGGTGGGCTCGTGGCCACCGGCGAGCACCACGTACGCCTTCGGCACCGCCAGCCGGATCGGGTCCGGTGCGGGCACCACCGCCGCCTCGGCCACCGCGTCGTGCTCCAGCAGCACGCTCTCCAGCTCGAACGGCGAGATCCGGTAGTCCGACGCCTTGAACACGTCGTCCGTGCGGCCGACGTAGGTGATGTAGCCGTCTTCGTCGATCGAGCCGACGTCACCGGTGTGGTAGTAACCGCCGGCGAAGGCTTCCGTGGTGCGCTCTTCGTCGTCGGCATAACCGACCATCAGCCCGACCGGCCGCCGGGACAGGTCGAGGCAGATCTCGCCCTCCGGCGCCGGCTCGCCGCTGACCGGGTCGACCAGGGTCACCTTGAACCCGGGCAGCGCGCGGCCCATCGAGCCCGGCTTGACCTCCTGACCGGGGGTGTTGGCGATCTGCACGCTGCTCTCGGTCTGGCCGAAGCCGTCCCGGATGGTGATCCCCCACGACCGCCGCACCTGCTCGATCACCTCGGGGTTCAGCGGCTCGCCCGCGCCGACGACCTTCTTCGGCGGGTTCTTCAGCGCGGTCAGATCGGCCTGGATCAGCATCCGCCACACCGTCGGCGGCGCGCAGAAGCTGGTGATGCCGCAGCGATCCATCTGCGCCATCAGTGCGACCGCGTCGAACCGCTCGTAGTTGTAGAGGAACACCGTCGCCTCGGCGTTCCACGGTGCGAACACGTTGCTCCAGGCGTGCTTCGCCCAGCCCGGCGAGGAGATGTTCAGGTGCACGTCGCCGGGTTCGAGACCAATCCAGTACATTGTGGACAGATGGCCGACCGGGTAGGAGACCTGGGTGTGCTGTACCAGCTTGGGCTTCGCGGTGGTGCCCGAGGTGAAGTAGAGCAGCATCGGGTCGGCGGCCGCGGTCGGGCCGTCCGGGGTGAACTCGGCCGGCTCGGCGTACGCGTCGTCGAACGACAGCCAGCCCTCGGTCCGCTCCCCCACCGCGATCCTGGTGTAGTCCCCGGCCACCTCCGCGAACTTCGGCGTGTCCACCGAGCGGATCACCACGTGCCCGGCCGCGCCCCGGTTCACCCGGTCTCGCAGGTCCGCCGGCCCGAGCAGAGTGGACGCCGGGATGATCACCGCGCCCAGCTTGATCGCGGCCAGTATCGTCTCCCAGAGCTCGGTCTGGTTGCCCAGCATCAGGATCAGCCGGTCGCCGCGGCCGACGCCGTGCCCGCGCAGCCAGTTCGCCACCTGGTTGGACCGGCGGGCCATCTCCGGGTACGTCCAGCGGGTCTCGGTGCCGTTCTCTTCGACGATCCAGAGCGCGTACCGCTCGGCGTTGGCCGGGTCCTCGGCGATCCGGTCGAACCAGTCCAGCGCCCAGTTGAACTCGGCCGGCTCGGGCCACGAGAAGTCCCGGTACGCGGTGTCGTAGTCCTCCCGGTGCGCGAGCAGGTAGTCCCGCGCCTGCCGGAACGCCTGGTGAACCTCAGAAGCGCCGTTGCTCACTGTGTCTCCTCGCCCTGTCCCGCCGTGGTCGTCCTATTCGCCCTTGAAGTTCGGCTTCCGCCGCTCCATGAACGCCTGCACCGCCTCGGCCAGGTCCTTGCTGGGCAGGAACGCGGCGTTCCACGACGACACGTAGCGCAGGCCGTCCGCGATCTGCCGCTCGGTGTTGACCGAGAGCACGTCCTTGACACCCTGCACCACCAGCGGCGGGTTCGCAGCAATCTCCGCGGCGAGTTCGCGGGCCGCGGTCAGCGCCGCGGCCTGATCCGGGTAGACGTCGTTGACCAGCCCGATCCGCTCGGCCCGCGCCGCGTCGATGTCCCGGCCGGTCAGCGCCAGTTCCCGGAGGTGACCTTCGCCGATGATGCCGGACAGCCGCTGCAGGCTGCCGAGGTCGGCCACGATCGCCACCTTGACCTCGCGCACGCTGAACTTGGCCTCCGCGCTGGCCAGCCGGATGTCCGCGGCGCTGATCACGTCCACGCCACCGCCGATGCACCAGCCGGACACCGCGGCGATCACCGGCTTGCGGCAGGCGGCGACCGAGCTCACCGCGTCCTGCAGCTCGCGGACCTCCTTGAGGAACGCGGTACGCGGACCGGCCAGCGCCTCGCCGGTGAGGTACTCGGCCCAGCCCGGCATCATCGCGGGCAGGTCGAGACCGTAGGAGAAGTGCTGCCCGCTGCCGGTCAACACCACCGCCCTGACCTGCGGGTCGGCGTCCAGCGCGCGGAACACCAAGGGCAGCTCGCGCCAGAAGTCCGGTCCCATCGCGTTGCCCTTGGACGGGCCGAGCAGGGTCACCTCGGCGACATCGCCGGTGCGCTCCACCTTCAGCGAGACCAGGTCCAGGAGGTTCTCAGCGGTATCAGTCATGGTGGTCATCTTCGCCTATCTAGTTGAACGGCTGCCAGTTAACCCTGTGCCGATGTCGGTGCCGGATGGTTTCCTTGGAGTGGACAGGTGTACTCGTTCGGGAGGGGGTCGATGAGCATGGCAAGCAGTGCCACCGCGTTCGACGAGGTCGAGACGGTCACCATCCCCACACCCACACCGAAGCGGAGTCGTCCGATCGAGCTCGCCGGGTCCTTCACCCACGACGGCCACCGGCTGGCCTACACCGAGTTCGGCAGCGGCGACCGGGTGGTGGTGCTCACCCACGGCCTGATGTTCACCCGCCGGATGCACGCCCCGCTGGCCCGCAAACTGGCCATCGCGGGCTACCGGGTGGTTACCCTCGACCTCCTCGGGCACGGCGACTCGGACCGTCCCACCGACTCCTGGCTCTACTCGATGCCGGCCTTCGCCGAGCAGACCGTGGCGCTGCTCGACCATCTGGAACTCGAGCGGGTCGTGGTCGGCGGCACGTCGCTCGGCGCGAACGTGGCGCTCGAGGTGGCGTCGCTGGCGCCGGACCGGTTGCACGGCATGATCGTCGAGATGCCGGTGCTGGACAACGCGATCGTGGCCGGGCTGCTCACCTTCACCCCGCTGCTGTTCGCCGCCAGGTTCCTGCCGGTCGGCGTGCAGGGCGTGGCCGCGGTGGCCGGGCTGGTGCCGCACGGCAGCCAGTGGGTGGACGTGCTCACCGACACCCTGGACCAGCGACCGGCTTCGATGGCCGCGCTGCTGCACGGCGTGCTGTTCGGGCGGATCGCGCCGCCCAAATCGGCGCGGTGCCTGCTCTCCGCGCCGGCACTGGTGATCGGGCACCAGCGCGACCCGATCCACCCGTTCGGCGACGCGGACACCCTGGCCGCCGACCTGCCGGACGCGGAGTTCATCCAGGCCCGCAGCCCGGTCGAGCTCCGGTTCGACCCGAAGCGGCTGACCGAGGCGATCACGGCCTTCGTGGAGCGCTGCTACAAGTCCTGAGCGGGATGCGGCCCGACCCCGGCCACCGGGCCGATCACGATCACCGCGGGCGGGCGCACGCCCGCTTCGGCCGCCTCCGCCGCCACGGTGTCCAATGTGGACCGGAGGACCCGCTCGGTGCGCATCGTGCCGTCCTCGATGACGGCGACCGGGGTGTCCGCCGGGCGCCCCGCGGCCAGCAGCACCTCCGCGAACCTGGCGAGCCGCTCCACGCCCATCATCAGCACGATCGTGCCGCGCATCCGGCCGAGCGCGTCCCAGTCCACAAGGGACTGCTCGTGTCCCGGTGGCAGGTGCCCGGAAACGACCACGACCTCGTGCGCGACCCCGCGATGGGTAACCGGCACCCCGGCCACCGCGGGCACCGCGAACGCGCTGGTGATCCCGGGCACGGTGGTCACCGGGACACCGGCCTCGACGCACGCGAGCACCTCTTCGAAGCCTCGGCCGAAGACGTACGGATCGCCGCCTTTGAGGCGCACCACGAACTTGCCGGCCTTGGCCCGCTCGATCAGGGTGCTGTTGATCACGTCCTGGTTGGCGGCCCTGCCGTACGGGATCTTCGCCGCGTCCACCACTTCGACCTCGGGCGGCAGCTCGTCGAGCAGTTCCCGCGGCCCGAGCCGGTCCACCACCACGACGTCGGCGCGGGCCAGCAGCCGCCTGCCACGGACGGTGATCAGCTCCGGGTCGCCGGGACCACCGCCGACCAACGCGACCCCGGGCAGCTCGTCCCCGTGCGGCGGCGGGGCATCCGCGATGTCCCCGGTCTGCAGCGCGTCCACGATGCCGTCGCGGACCGCCGCCGAACGCAGCGGCTGGCCACCGGAGAGCACCCCGACGAGCAGCCCGTCGTGCCTGCCCACCGCGGCCGTCACCGCACTGCCGTCGATCCCGGAGTCCGCCCGCACGCAGAACACCCGCGCGCGCTCTGCCTCCGCGCAGATCTCCGCGTTGACCTCCGGGTCGTCCGTGCAGGCCAGCGCGTACCACGCGCCTTCGAGATCGCCATCGGCGTACCGGCGCCGGTGCCAGACCAGCTCGCCGGCGTCCGCCATCGCGCTCACCGAGGGTGTGGTGCTGGGCGAGATCACTTCGACCCGAGCGCCGGCGCCGACCAGACGCGGCAGCCTGCGCTGGGCGACCGTGCCGCCACCCACCATCACCACGCGTCGCCCGGCCAGGTCGAGGCCGACCAGATAGTGCTCTTCTGACATGCCGCCAAGCATGCCTGGCGCGTCCGTGCGCGGCGCGCTCAGGGCTCCAGCCGCGCGATTAACTCTGTGTTACCGAACATCCTGGCGGTGTCCACGGCGGAGGGCTCGCCGGCGTTCGGGTCGGCGTTTCCGGCCAGCAGCGCGTTGATCACTTCGGGCTCGGCCTTGAACACGGCGCCGGCCAGCGGGCTCTGGCCACGGTCGTTCAGCCGGTTCGGGTCGGCGCCGCGCTCGAGCAACGCAGTCACGGTTGCGGCGTGACCGTGGTAGGCGGCGAGCATGACCAGCGTGTCGCCCTTGTCGTTGGTGAGGTTCGGCGAGATCCCGGCGTCCACATAGGCCGCGAGCGTCTCGGTCTCCCCCGTCCTGGCGAACCCGAACACCCTGCTCCACAGCTCCAGCAGCTCCGGCCCCGGCTCCTCCTCCGTCATGCTCCCCACCTTACCCAGCAGTCCGTGAAGGGCACCTTGCCTACTTCAGAGGTAGGCAAGGTGCCCTTCACGACATGTCAGCGGCCGGAGTGGGGGTAGGGCAGCAGGGCCATCTCGCGGGCGTTCTTGATCGCGGTCGCGACCTGCTTCTGCTGCTGCGGGGTCAAACCAGTCACCCGGCGGGCCCGGATCTTGCCGCGGTCGGAGATGAACTTCCGCAACAGGTCGGTGTCCTTCCAGTCCACCTCGGTGATCCGCTGGGCGTGCAGCGGGTTGGCCTTGCGCTTGCCGGGACGGTCCCGCGTCGGTTTGGGCACGGCGCTCACCAGCTCGACTTCGAGACGCCGGGCAGCTCGCCGTTGTGCGCCAGCTGCCGCATCCGGACCCTGGACAGGCCGAACTTGCGCAGGTAGCCGCGCGGCCTGCCGTCGGCCGCGTCCCGGTTGCGCAGCCGGGTCGGGCTGGCATCGCGGGGCAGTGCCTGCAACGCCGACACCGCGGCGGCCCGCTGCTCGGGACTCGACCGCGGCGACCGGACCGTCTCCTTCAGCTCGGCCCGGCGCTCGGCGTACCGGGCCACGATCACCCGCCGCTGGGCGTCCTTGGCGATCTTCGACTGCTTCGCCATCAGCGCTCCTCCTTGAACTCGACGTGCCGCCTGAGCACCGGGTCGAACTTGCGCAGCACCATCCGATCCGGGTCGTTGCGACGGTTCTTCCTGGTCACGTACGTGTAGCCGGTGCCGGCGGTGGAACGCAGCTTGATGATCGGGCGGATCTCGTTGCGGGCCATCCAGCGCTTCACCCCTCCCTAGTTGGTATTGATACTCGTTTTCAATTACTGTACACAGGCGTTCCTGCCCGCAACCCCGGGCCCGTGACCCCGGGCCCGCTCTGGAGCTCAAGTGACCGACACCCCGCGTGTGCCCCTCACCCTGATCAGCGGACTCGCGCCGGAGGCCGCCGGCAGGCTCGCCGACCTGCTGCGCACCGGCCGCCCCGGCACCGCCGTCGTGCACCACGACCTGCGCCACGTCACCTCGGGCGTGGTGCGCAGGCGGATCCAGCTCGGCCCCCGCGATCAGCTGACCGCACTCGAGCTGGCGCACGGCTGCGTGTCGTGCACCCTGCGGGAGGACCTGCTTCCTTTGCTGCGCAAGCTGTCCTCGATGCCGCAGGTGGAGCGGATCGTGGTCCGCCTCGACGAAGCGATGGAGCCCGAACCGGTCAGCTGGGCGATCCGCAACGTGCTGGTCGGCGACCGCCCGGTGACCGAGGACGTGGACCTGAAAGCGGTGTTCACCGTGGTGGACTGCGCGCGCTGGCTCACCGACGTCACCGGCGACGACACCCTCGAAGAACGCAGCCTGCTGGCCAGCCAGGAAGACGAGCGCACCGTCGCCCAGGTCGCGCTGGCCCAGGTCGAGTTCGCCGACCTGCTGCTGCTCAGCGGTGCCGCCACCGACGCCTGGAACGCGGCGAAGACCTGCGCCGTGCTGGACCGGGTGGCGGCCGGCGTGCCGCGGATCGAACTGTCCGAAATGGACGCTGCGGGTGCGGGGTCGCTGCTGGCCGCGGTACCGCCGCACTCCCGGCGCGGTGAGGTGACCGATCCGCACGGGCCACTGCTGCGCGGCCAGCCGCCGCTGCACACCGACTGCGGGATCGCGCTGCTCACCTTCACCGCGCAGCGGCCCTTCCATCCCGAACGGCTGCACGACGCGATCGACGTGCTGCTCGAAGGCGTGGTCCGCACCAGGGGCCGCGCCTGGGTGGCCAGCCAGC
This sequence comes from Amycolatopsis nigrescens CSC17Ta-90, assembly GCF_000384315.1. Classification (GTDB taxonomy): domain Bacteria; phylum Actinomycetota; class Actinomycetes; order Mycobacteriales; family Pseudonocardiaceae; genus Amycolatopsis; species Amycolatopsis nigrescens. The sequence goes on from NZ_ARVW01000001.1 coordinate 8,301,987, forward strand.
CGGACGTCGCGTTCTGGGTGGAGTCCGCCGGCGGCGGGCTCGGCATCGGGCACGCGGGTCCGTGGCTGGACGCGCCGGACGGCCCGGCCTGGGCCGAGGTCTCCCCCGAGCGCCGCACCCTCGCGTCGCTGCGCTGGGACCCGGTCTTCGGCGACCGCGCGCAGGAGCTGGTTGTGGTGACCGACCAGGCCACCCCGGAGGAGATCGAGGCCGCGCTGACCGGCGCGCTGCTCACCGACGAGGAGCTCGCGGCCGGGCTCGAAGCCTGGCGGAACTATCCCGACCCGTTCGGCGCCTGGCACGAAGAACCCTGCGAGGACACCGAAGTCGACGAAGACACGTACACCGTCAAAGGAAAGGAAGAGAACAAGTGAAACCCGGTATCCACCCCGACTACCACCCCGTGGTGTTCAAGGACAACTCCACCGGGGACGCGTTCCTCACCCGCTCCACGATCAACTCGGAGCGGACCATCGAGTGGACCGACGGCAACACCTACCCGCTGGTGCTGGTGGACATCAGCTCGTGGTCGCACCCGTTCTGGACCGGCACCCGCCGGGTGATGGACACCGCCGGCCAGGTGGAGAAGTTCCACCGCCGCTACGGGCAGCGCAAGTCCGGAGGTGCTCGCTGATGGCCGTGCCGAAGCGGAAGAAGTCGCGGAGCAACACGCGATCCCGGCGCGCCCAGTGGAAGGCCACCGTGCCGGATCTGGTGCCGATCAAGGTGGACGGCGAGGAGAAGCTGGTGCCCCGCAGGCTGATCAAGCACTTCCAGCGACTGGCCCGATGAACCCGGAATACGCCGCCGGGGTGTTCAGCGCCGCGCACCAGGAGTTCGCCGGCTGGTACGCCCGGTTGTGGCGTCCGCTCGGTGAGCTCGTCGTCGCGGTGGGCCGCCCGGAACTCGGTGAGCGGGTGCTGGACGCCTGTTGCGGCTCGGGCGCTTCGGCGGTCCCGGCCGCACTGGCCGTGGGCACCGACGGTCGCGTCGACGGGGTGGACGTCGCGGGCGGGCTGCTGACACAGGGCAGGCGGGACGCCGCCGCGCTCGGCCTGGAGCAGCTCGTGTTCACCGAGGCCGACGTGCTGAGCTGGCAGGCCGAGCCGTACGACCTGGTGCAGTGCGCCTACGGGATCTTCTTCTTCCCCGACGCCGCGGCCGGCACCCGGAAGCTGATCGGGTCGCTTCGCCCCGGCGGCAGGCTGGTGGTGAGCACCTGGGCCGGCGAGGCGATGGCGGGCCTGGTGCCGATCGCCAGAGCCGCGGTGGCACCCGAACGGCCGAACCTGGGCGACGGCACCGGCCCGGACCCGAGCCGCCAGATGCGCACCCCGGAAGCCCTGCGCGACTGGCTGTCCGCGGCCGGGCTGCACGACATCGAGGTGCACGAGATCCAGTACGTTCAGCCGCTGCACCCGGACGACGCGTGGAGCTTCTTCCTCGGTGCCGCCCTGCGCGGTTTCGTCGAAGGGCTCGGCCCTGCCGCGCTGGAACGGGTTCGCATCCGGTTCCTGAACGGCCTCGCCGAAGCGGGCATCAGCACGCTGGACGCCGGTTCGCTGATCGCGGTGGGCCACCGGTGAGCACTCCGGTCACCGTGCTGTCCGGGTTCCTCGGCGCCGGCAAGACGACGCTGCTCAACCAGCTGCTGGCCAACCGGGGCGGGCTGCGGGTCGCGGTGATCGTGAACGACATGAGCGAGGTGAACATCGACGCGTCACTGGTGCGCGACGGCGCCAGCCTGTCCCGCACCGAGGAGCGGCTGGTGGAGCTGACCAACGGCTGCATCTGCTGCACCCTGCGCGACGACCTGCTGGAGGAGGTGGACCGGCTCTGCCGGGACGGCCGGTTCGACTACCTGCTGATCGAGTCGAGCGGCATCTCCGAGCCGATGCCGGTGGCCGCAACCTTCTCCTTCACCCGTGACGACGGCGTTTCCCTGCTGCCGAGCGCGCGGCTGGACACCATGGTCACCGTCGTGGACGCGGCGAACTTCGGCCGCGAACTGGCCGCCGGGGACGGACTCGCCGAGCGCGGGCTGGACCAGTACGAGGGCGACCAGCGGACCGTCTGCGATCTGCTGATGGACCAGGTGGAGTTCGCGGATGTGCTGCTGCTGAACAAGTCCGACCTCGTCGGCGCGGCGGAGCTGGACCGGATGGATGCGGTGCTGCGCCGGCTCAACCCGGCCGCCGAGGTGATCCGCGCGGCGCACGGCCGGGTGCCCGCCGAGAAGCTGCTCGGCACCGGGCGGTACGACGTCGAACGGGCTCAGCAGGCGCCGGGCTGGGTCGCCGAGCTCAACGGCGACCACGTGCCGGAGACCGAGGAGTACGGCATCTCCAGCGTGGTGTTCCGCGCCGGGCGGGCCTTCGATCCGGCGCGGCTGTGGCAGTTCGTGGCGGGCCGGCTGGACTCGGGCGAGTTCGGCGCGGTGCTGCGCTCCAAGGGTTTCTTCAGCCTCGCGTCCCGGCCGGGAGTCACCGGGCTCTGGTCGCAGGCCGGTTCGGTGGCCAGGTTCGAGCCGCAGGGCGTCGGCGGCGCACCGCGGCAGGAGCTGGTGTTCATCGGGATCGGCCTGGACTCCGGCAGGCTGACGGCCGCCCTCTCCGACTGCCTCGCCGCCGACAACGAGCCGCCCAGCGAAGACCCTTTCCCCTCGTGGGACGTACTCCACCTACACGAGCACGATATTCAGCTGCCGAGCCCAACGTGACGTTCGGTCCTTAGAACACACCAAACGTCACATTGGGCTCGTACGGACGCTCGTGAGTGAAGCGCGGTTTCGCTCGGCGGCTGAAGCGGCCCAATGTGACGTTTGGCCAATAGAACGAGCCAACCGTCACGTTGGGCTCGTACGGGCGCTCGTGAGTGAAAAGTGTTGTCCGGGCAACACTTTTCACTCACGAGCACGATATTCAGCTGCCGCCCGGTGGTGGACCTGCCACAGTGACGATGTGCTGATCAGAGAAGCGGAACCGGCGGACTGGCCGGGCATCTGGCCGTTCTGGCGGCGGATCGCGGCCGACGGAGAGACCATCGCCTGGCATCGGGACACCACGGAGGAGCAGGCGCGGGAAATATGGATGAGCCGGCCGCCGAACCGGCTCTGGGTGGCCGAGCAGGACGGTGTGATCGTCGGTTCGGCCGGCCAGGGCGCCAACTACGGACCGGCGAGCCGGGTCGCCAGCGCAACTTACCTGGTCGACCCGGACCGGCACGGCCAGGGCATCGGGCGCCGCCTCGTGCGGCACACCCTGGAGCAGGCGCGCGCCGACGGTTTCGCCGCGATGGTCTTCAACGCGGTGGTCGAGACCAACCACGCGGCGGTGCACCTCTACCGGTCACTCGGCTTCACCATCCTGGCCACGGTCCCCGACGCCTTCCCACATCCCCGGCTCGGCCCGGTCGGACTGCACCTGATGCACCGCCTGACCACCTCGTGAGTGAAAAGTGTTGTCCGGGCAACACTTTTCACTCACGAGGCTGGAGCAGGGAGCGGGCTTCGGCGAGGACTTCGGCCTGGGCGCGCCAGCCGGGGCCGGTGAGGCCGATGACCACGTGGGACGCGCCGGCCTCGGCGTAGTCGGCGAAACGCTCCGCGACGGCGGTGGCCGGGCCGGTGATCGGGATGGCCCGAGCGCGTTCCAGGTCGATGCCGTAGCCGCGGTGCATACCGGCCGCGATGTCCTCGACCGTCGGCAGACCGGGCGCCGAGCCGAGCGCGCCGGTCGCGCCGAGTGCCACGACCGGCTCCGGCCGGCCCAGCTCGGCGGCGCGTTCGACCAGCCGGGCCCGGCCGGCCGACAGCTCGGCCGGCGGGATGAGCGACGGGAACCAGCCGTCGCCAAGCTCCGCCGCCCGCCGGATCGCCACCGCGGACGCGTTGCCCACCCACACCGGCGGCATGGTGGCCGTGGGCAGCAGCTCCACCACCGGCGCACCCGGCTCGTGCTCGAACCGGGTCGCCTTACCCGCCAGCAACTCCGGCAGCAGCCGCAGGGCGAGGTCGGTCCGACGGCCGCGTTCCGCGTACGGCACCCCTGCGGCGGCCCATTGCGCCGGCCCGCCGCCCGACCCCACCCCCAGGAGGAGTCGGTCGCCGGACAGCCGCTGCAGGCTCGCTATCTGCTTGGCGGCCCAGGCCAGCGGCCGGATCGCCGGGATGAACACGCTCAGCCCGACCGACACCCGCTCGGTCACCGCGGCCGCGGTCGCCAGCGCGACCGTGCTGTCCAGCGACGGATTCCCGGTGGCGAGGTGGTCACCGTGCCACACCCCGTCCAGGCCGAGCCGCTCGGCAAGACGAGCGGCTTCGGCCAGCGACAGGCGTTCGTCGCGCTGGACGGCCAAGGAGGGAAGGATCACGCCGATCCGCGGGTTCATGACGTCATCCTGCAAGCTCTAGTAATGTAGAGGTCAAGGATCGCCGCGGGCGAAGATCCTGCCTTGCAGCTGATCGAAGGTCACCGCCAGCAGGATCAGCACCCCGATCGCGATCCGCAGGTAGAACGAGTTGACGCCGAGCAGGTTGCCGCCGTTGTTCAAGGTGGACGTGATCAACGCGCCGGTGGCCGCGCCGAGCGCACTGCCCTTCGCGCCGAACAGGCTCGCACCGCCGATCACGCAGGCCGCGATCGCGTCCAGCTCGTAGGTCTCCCCCATCGTCGGCACCCCGGCGTCCAGCCGGGACGCCAGCAGCACCCCACCGAGCCCGGCCAGCAGCCCCGACATCGCGTACACCGAGACCAGCACCCTCGGCACCGGCACCCCGGACAGCCTCGCCGACTCCGCGTTCGACCCGGTCGCGTAGACGTACCGGCCGAACACCGTGCGGCGCAGCATGAACCCGATCACCAGCAGCACGATCACGGTGATCCACAACAGGTTCGGGATGCCGAGCAGCGAATCGTTCGCGATCGAGGAGAAGCCCTCCGGCAACGGCTGGATGGTGTTCGCGTTGGTCACCACCAGCACCAGCCCGCGCGCCGCGCCCATCATGCCGAGGGTGACGATGAACGGTGGCAGCTTCGCGTAGGCGACCAGTAAGCCGTTGACCACACCGACGGCCCCGCCGACGAGCACCGCGCCGAGTACCGCGATCGGGATCGGCAGGCCCATCACCAAGAACTGCGCGGCGGCCGCGCCGCTGAGCCCGACCACCGAGCCCACCGACAGGTCGATGCCCTTGGTCAGGATCACCAGCAGCTCGCCGATCGCAATGATCCCGTACACCGCCCACTGCCGGGACAGGTTGGCCATGTTGCCGCCGGTCAGGAAGCTCTCACTGGCCAGTGACAGCGCGCCGAACAGGATGACCAGCACCACCAGCCCGCCGCCCTCGCGGCCGACGGCGTCGCTCCAGCCAACGATCCGCGACGGTTTCCCGTCCACCCCGGCGAGTTCGCGCTCGCGGACGATCAGCTTAGGCAGCCCCACGTTCCCCACCTCCCGTGCTCGCCAGCCGCAGCAGTCCTTCTTCGGTCGCTTCCGACGCGGGCACGTCACCGACCAGCCGCCCGGCCCGCAGCACCAGGATCCGGTCCACCAGCCCGAGCAGCTCGGGTAGATAGGACGAGACCACCACGATCGCGAACCCGCGGCCGGCAAGGTCGCCGATCAGCGAGTACAGCTCGGCTTTCGCGCCGACGTCCACGCCCTTGGTCGGCTCGTCGAACAGCAGCACCCGCACCCCGGACACCAGCCAGCGCGCGACCAGCACCTTCTGCTGGTTGCCACCGGACAGGGTGGACACCGGCTGGTCGTAGGAACCGGCCCGCAGCCGCAGGCCGTCCAGCACCTCGTCCACCCGTTCGGCCTCGCGCCGCCGGGAAAGCACGCCGCGGCTGGCCATCCCGGTCAGGCTGGCGATGGACACGTTCTCCCGGATGGTCAGCTCGGGCAGCAGGCCGAGCTCCTTGCGGTCCTCGCTGAGCAGGCCGATCCCGGCCACCACTGCATCGCGCGGACGTCCGGTTGGCACGCGTTTCCCGTCCACCTCGACGGTGCCCGTCTTCGGCGGGTCCGCACCGAACACGGCCCGCAGCAGCTCGCTGCGACCGGCACCGAGCAGTCCCGCGACGCCGACGATCTCGCCGGCCCGCACGTCCAGGTCCACCGGGTGCGCGGTGCCCGGCGGCCGCAGTCCGCGGACCCGCAGCAGCGGCGTGCCCGCCTCCGCCTTGCCCCCGGTCTCCGGGTACAGATCCTGCACGTCCCGGCCGACCATGGCGGCGATCAACGTGTCCTCGGTGAACTCGGCCAGCTCCGCGTCGCGGGTGACGGCGCCGTCGCGGAGCACGGTGACCCGGTCGCCGATCTCGAACATCTCCTCCAGCCGATGGCTCACGTAGAGGATGGCGACGCCTTCGTTCCGCAGGCCGGTTATCCGGCGCAGCAAGGCTTCCGCCTCCGCACCGGAGAGCGCGGTGGTCGGCTCGTCGAAGATCAGCACCCGCGGATCGTCGCCGAGCACCTTGGCGATCTCGACCAGCTGCCGGGTGGCCGCCGGCAGCCGGTGCACCGGGGTTGCCGGGTCGAGCTCGTCCAGCTCGACCCTGGCCAGCCGGTCCCGCGCCTGCTCGCCGAGGCGGCGGCGATCGACCACCCCACCACGCGCGGGCAGCCGTCCCATCAGCAGGTTCTCCTGCACGGAAAGATCCGGCAGCAGGCTCAGTTCCTGGTACACCGCACCGATGCCAGCCGCCCTGGTGACGCCGGGGTTCAGCGTGAGCGGCATCGGCCGACCGTCCACTTCGTACTCACCGGCATCGCGCTTGAGCGCGCCGGTGAGGATCCGGATCAGGGTGGACTTGCCGGCGCCGTTCTCCCCGGCAAGGCAGTGCACCTCGCCGGGACGCAGCTCCATCGCCACGTCGTCCAGTGCGACGTTGCCGCCGAATGCCTTGCGCAGGCCGGCGAGCCGGATGATCGGCGCGGTCACTTGGTGGCCTGTGCGGTCGGCGGGTTGAGCAGGTCCCTGACCGAGGGCTCGTTCATGTTCGCCTGGTCGGCGACCACCGCGCCGGGGTCGAGGCTTTCCGGCACCTTCGCTCCGGTGGACACCGCGATCGCCTCGGAAACGCCCTGGTAGCCGAAGAAGTACGGGTTCTGCACGACCAGCGCGTCGATCGAGCCGTCGGCGAGCGCGGCGTTCTCCTGCGGGTCGGAGTCGAAGGCCACCACCGGCAGGGTGGTGGCCTTGTTCGTGTCCTTGATCGCCCTGGCCACCCCGTTGCCGGACATGTTGTTGGCCGCGAACACGCCGACCAGGTCGGGCACCGCGCCGATCGCGTCGTTGGCCTGGTTGGCCGCGGTGGCGATGTCGTTGTTGTTGAAGCGTTCTTCCCAGACGGTGATCTGCGGGCAGCTCTCGGCGAGGCCCTGGCGGAACCCCTTCGCCCGGTCGCCGAGCGCCTGCACCCCGGCGACAGCGTTCTCCAGCAGCACCCGGCCACTGGTCTTGCCCTGCGCTCCGACGAGCTCGCAAAGCCGGCGGCCCGCCTGTTCACCGGCGCGCAGGTTGTTGGTGCCGATGAACGCCTCGTTCTCGGTGGTGACCGTGCCGTCCACGGTGATCACCTTGATGCCGCCATGGCGGGCCCTGTCGATCGCCTTGTTCAGCGCGGTCTCCGAGTTCGCGGCCAGCACGATCGCGTTGACACCACGGGAGATCGAGTTCTCCACGAGCTGCACCTGCTCGTTCACGTCGGTCTCGGAGGTGGGCCCGAACCGGCCGACCTCCACCCCGAGGTCCTCCCCCGCCTTCTGCGCGCCGGCGAACATGCTCTGCCAGAACGAGGAGTCGGTGGCCTTCACGATCACGTCGACGCGGAGGCCGGATGCCTTGCCGGGCCCGGCGTTTCCGCTCGGCCCGGAGCTTGACGTGGCCTTGCCGACGACCAGGCCGACCACGAGAGCCAGTACCAAGGCTGCCACGAAGAGCGGTGCGGAGAAGAGCAGCCGATTGCGCGCCATGTCGGGGTCCACCTAACGGGTGAGCGGCTCGTTTCGGGAACCTAACACCGCCCATCCCAGGTTTCAAGTAATCGATTACTCCGATCTCTCACCGGCTCAGGCCTCCACCGCACCCGCCAGCTCACGGGCGATGGCGGACGCCGCGGCGGAGAGGGCTGCGACCCAGCCGGACAATCGGTCCCGGTCGAACCGCGCGGACGGCATGGCCAGCGACAACGCCGCTTCGGGCGGCCCGTCCACGCCGGGCACCGCGACCCCGATCGCGGTCAGGCCGGTCTCGGTGAACTGGTCGTTGATCGAGAACCCGCGCTTGCGGATCAGCCCCAGCTCTCGCCGCAGCCGGGCCAGGTCCGGCGTTTCGCCCTCGCCGGCATACCGCGCGGTGACCTCGGCCGGCGGCAGGGCGGCCAGCAGCGCCTTGCCGCCGGAGGCCAGATGGCCGGGCAGCACCCGCCCGGACCGGTCGCCGACGCGCAGCACCTGGTCGCACTCCACCGAAGCGACGAACCTGGCCTCGATGCCGACCAGCACCTGCAGGTTCGCCGTTTCCCCGGTGGCCTCGACCAGGGCGTGCAGGTGCGGCAACGCGGCACGCCGGATCACCGGAACCCGGCCGGAGGCCGGATCGGCCGGGCACAGCACCGGGCCCGCGCGGTACCGCCGGTCGGGGTCTTGCACCGCGAAGTCCCGGTACACCAACATCGCCAGCAGCCGATGCGCGGTGGACCGGGAGACCTTCAGCCGTTCGGCCGCCTCCGTCACGCCGAGCGCGCCCTCCTGCTGCAGCACGGTCGCCAGGTGCAGGGCGTGGTCAACGGAGTCGATCGCGTAGGACGGTTTGTTCTTCACACCAGAATCCTAGATCCTCTCCAGCAGAACACCCCTTAGGTTCGGGGTATGACATCCACCTCGGGGCGCAGCGCGGCGCCTCTGGTCACCACGCTGTGCTGGGCGCTGGTCGTGTTCGACGGCTACGACCTGATCGTCTACGGGACCGTGCTGCCCCGGCTGCTGGAGGAACCGGACTGGGGACTCACCCGCACCACCGCGGGACTGCTGGGCAGCCTCGCCTTCGCCGGCATGCTCGCCGGCGCGATGCTCGCCGGGCGGCTGGCCGACAGCATGGGCCGCCGCCGCACCGTGCTCGCCTGCACCGCGTGGTTCTCGGTGTTCACCGCGGCCTGCGCGATCGCGCCCGACCCGGCCACCTTCGGCGCGTTCCGGCTGCTCGCCGGGCTCGGCCTCGGCGGGCTGGTGCCCTCGGCCAGCGCGCTGGCCGCGGAGTACGTCCGGCCACGGCACCGTTCGCTGGTCTCCACGCTGATGATGTCCGGCGTGCCGATCGGCGGCACGCTGGCCGCGCTGATCGGGCTGTTCGTACTGCCAGGCCACGGCTGGGAGACCATGTTCCTGCTCGCACTGGTGGCCGTGGTGGTGGTACTGCCGCTGGCCGCCTGGCTGCTGCCGGAGTCGCCGTCGTGGCTGCGTGCCCGCGGACGTGTCGAGGAGGCCGCCGCACTGGAAGCCCGGTTCGGGCTGTCCCCGGAAACCCAGCCCGCGCCGGGCGCACGCCAGGGTTTCCGCGCGCTGGTGGACGGCCGCTACCTGCGCGCGACCGTGCTGTACGCGGCGGCGACGCTGGCCACCCTGTTCGCCTGGTACGGACTGGGCACCTGGCTGCCCCAGTTGATGCGGGAGAACGGCTTCGACCTCGGCTCGTCGCTGACCTTCCTGCTCGCGCTCAACCTCGGCGCGGTGGGCGGTTCGGTGGTCACCGCCTTCGCCGGAGTGCGGATCGGCCCGGCCCGCGCGGCCGTCACCGCCGCGGCTGCCGCCGCGCTCGGCCTGCTGGCGCTGCTCGCCCATCCCGGGCCCGCCGTGGTCTACGTCGCGCTGGTGCTCGCCGGGGTCGGCACGCACGGCAGCCAGTGCCTGATCATCGCCGCGGTCGCCGACCACTATCCCGCCTACCTCCGAGCCTCCGCGCTCGGCTCGGCGCTCGGTGTCGGCCGGATCGGTGCGGTGCTCGCCCCGCAGGCCGGCGGCTGGCTGCTCGCCGCCGGGCTCGGGGTCGACGCGAACTTCCTCGCCTTCGCCCTCGCCGCGGCCATCGCCGCCGTACTGCTCGCCGCCTGCGCGCGGCTCACGCCCAGCACCGTTGTCCGCACACCGAAAGGAGCCACCGCACCGTGACCGAGCAAAAAGCGACCGAGCAAAAAGCGGGACAGCCCGAGCCCTCCCCTCAGCTCGACGAGCTCTACCGCGGTTTCGAGAAGGAATTGCTTGTTCCACTGTGGACAGAGATCGGCGACCTGATGCCGACGCAGCCGAACCCGGCCGCGCAGCCGCACGTCTGGCGCTGGGACAACCTGCTGCCACTGGCCGAATCGGCGGGACGGCTGGTGCCGGTCGGCCGTGGTGGGGAGCGCCGCGCGATCGCGCTGGCCAATCCCGGCCTCGGCGGCGCGCCCTACGCCACACCGACGCTCTGGGCCGCGATCCAGTACCTCGGCCCGCGCGAGGTCGCCCCGGAGCACCGGCACAGCCAGAACGCCTTCCGGTTCGTCGTCGAAGGCGAAGGCGTGTGGACCGTGGTCAACGGCGATCCGGTCGCCATGCGGCGCGGGGACTTCCTGCTCACCCCCGGCTGGCACTTCCACGGCCACCACAACACCGCCGACCGGCCGATGGCCTGGCTGGACGGTTTGGACATCCCGTTCGTGCACCACACCGGCTCGGCCTTCTTCGAGCTGGGCCCGGACGAGGTCACCGACCGCAGCACCCCGCCGAAATCCCGGTCCGAACGGCTGTGGGCGCATCCGGGGCTGCGCCCGCTGTCCGCGCTGGACAGCACGCAGAGCTCCCCGATCGCGGCATACCGCTGGGAGCACACCGACGCCGCGCTGACCGACCAGCTCGCGCTGGAGGACGAAGGCGCGCCGGGCGTGCTGGAACCCGGGCACGCCGCGATCCGCTACACCAACCCGACCACCGGTGGCGACGTGCTGCCGACCATCCGCGCCGAGTTCCACCGGCTGCGTCCCGGCGCGGCCACCGCGACCCGCCGCGAGGTCGGTTCCGCGGTCTGGCAGGTGTTCACCGGTCAGGGCACCGTGCGGGTCGGCGAGCGCGAATGGCCGGTGGAGCGCGGCGACCTGTTCGTCGTACCTTCCTGGCAGCCGCTGACCCTGTCCACCGGCGGCGGGCTGGACCTGTTCCGGTTCAGCGACACCCCGATCTTCGAGCGGCTCGGACAGGGCCGCGTCCACGTGGAGGACCACTCGTGAAGCTCGCCACCATCCGCACCGGCGACGGCACCCGCGCGGTGCGCGTCGACGACGACCATTACGCCCCGCTCGACGCGAAGGACGTCGGCGAACTGCTCGAACGACCGGACTGGCCGGATCTCGCCGCGGCCCCGCCGGCGCGGGAACCGCTCGGCGGCACGGAGTTCGCGCCGCTGGTGCCGCGGCCGGGCAAGATCCTCTGCGTCGGCCTGAACTACCGCACGCACATCAAGGAGATGGGCCGCGAGCTGCCGCAGTACCCCACGCTGTTCGCGAAGTTCCCCGAAGCGCTCGTCGGGGCGTCCGATCCGGTAATGCTGCCGCCCGAATCCGACGCGCTCGACTGGGAGGCCGAACTAGCCGTGGTGCTCGGTGCGACCGTCCGCCGGGCCGACCTCGCGGAGGCGGAAGCGGCCATCGCCGGGTTCAGCGTGCTCAACGACGTCACCCTGCGGGACTGGCAGTACCGGTCGCCGCAATGGTTGCAGGGCAAGACCTTCGAGCGGACCACGCCGTTCGGGCCGGTGCTGGTGACCCCGGACGAGCTGCCCGGCGGCTGCCGGCCGCGGCTGGACCTGAGCTGCTCGGTGGACGGCGAGTTGATGCAGAAGGCAGGCACCGACGATCTCGTGTTCGATCCCGTCGAGCTGGTGCGCTACGCGTCCACGATGCTTACCTTGCGGCCAGGTGACGTGATCGCGACCGGCACTCCCGGCGGAGTCGGCCACGCCCGCCAACCCGCCCGTTACCTGACCGCCGGGGCGCGGCTGGTGACCGAGCTGAGCGGGATCGGGCGGCTGGACAACGCGGTCGTGGCGGAGGTCGCGGCATGAACACGCGTACTTGGCTGGACGACGGCAACCGGCGGCTGCTCGACGCGATCGACGCACTGAGCGACGAGGAATTCGCCGCGCCCTGCGCACTGCCCGACTGGACCAGGGCCCATCTGGTGGCGCACCTGCACCTGAACGCGGAGGCACTGAGCCGGCTCGTTTCCTGGGCCCGCACCGGAAACCGCACGCCGATGTACTCCGGGCAGGACCAGCGCAACGCGGATATCGAGGAGTACTCGCGGCGCCCGCCTGCTGAGCTGCGTGCGCTGGTGCGCGGTTCGGCCGAGACGCTGGCCCGCGATTTCGACGCGCTCCCGGCAGACCGGTGGGAACGCGAGGTGGAAACCGCGCAGGGACGGGCTGTCGCGGCGACCGAGATCCCGTGGATGCGGACCCGCGAGGTCGCCGTGCACGCCGTCGACCTCGCCACCGGCATCACCTTCGACGACCTGCCCGGCGACCTACTGCGAGCGCTGACCATCGACGTGGTCAACCGCCGGTTCAGCCTCGGGGAGGGGCCGGCGCTGGCCGCCTGGATCACCGGCCGCGCCGGGCCGCCCGACCTTGGCCCCTGGTTGTGAGATTCGGAGAGGAACGAAACCTTGGCTGACACCGACGTGCTCGTGATCGGCGGCGGCATCGGCGGGCTCGGCAACGCCTACGCGCTGGCATCGGGCGGGCACCGGGTGCGCGTGCTGGAACGCTCCCCCGCGTTCACCGAGGTCGGCGCCGGGCTGCAACTCGCCCCCAACGCCACCCGCGTGCTGCGGGAATGGGGACTGCTCGACGAGGTGCTCGACGCCGGGGTCCAGCCGCGCCGGCTGGTGCTCAAGGACGCCGTCGACGGGACCGAACTGACCTCGCTCGAATTCGACAAAGGGTTCACCGCCCGCTACGGCGCGCCCTACGTGGTCATCCACCGCACCGACCTGCTCGACATCCTGCACCGGGCCTGCCTCCGGGCCGGGGTAGACCTGCGGGCCGGGCACGAGGTCCGCGACTTGACCGTCGACGATCGTGGCGTCCGTGCCGACGGCGAGCACGAAGCCGATGCCGCGTTGGCCGCGGACGGCCTGTGGTCGTCGCTGCGGTCGCGGCTCACCGACGACACCCCGATCTGCTCGGGCTATGTCGCCTACCGCGGCGCGCTCCCGGTGTCGGAGGTAACCGGGGTGGACGCCGACGCGCTCACCGACGTGGTCGTCCACTTCGGACCCGGCTGTCATCTGGTGCAGTATCCGTTGCGGCGAGGCGAAATGCTCAACACCGTTGCCGTGTTCGCCTCGCCCGGCTACCAGCGCGGCGACGCCGACTGGGGCGGGCCGGAAGAGCTCGATGCCGCCTTCGCCGGAACCTGCCCGGCCGTGCAGCGGGGGCTGGCCTGGCTCTGGCGGGACCGCCGCTGGCCGATGTACGACCGCCTCCCGACCGACACCTGGGTGGACGGCAGGCTGGCGCTGACCGGTGACGCCGCCCATCCGATGTTGCAGTACCTCGCCCAGGGCGCCTGCCAGGCGCTGGAGGACGCGCACTGCCTCGCCGGCGAAGCGGCCAAACGGCAGCACGCGGAACCGGCCGACTGGCCGGAGATCCTCGCCGCCTTCGCCAGGTCCCGTTCCGCCAGGACGGCCAGGGTGCAGTCGACCGCGCGGATCTGGGGCGAGCTCTGGCACTGCGACGGGCTCACCCGCTCCCTGCGCAACGCGCTGCTCACCGGCCGGGCACTGGACGACTACCAGTACGTCGACTGGCTCTACCTCGACTGAGCGGGCGGCGGGACCACCACGAGCACGCTGGTGCCGGAACCGGGATGGGAGCGGATGGTCACCGTGCCGCCGATCAGCTCGGCCCGCTCGGTGATGCCGTTGAGCCCGTAGCCGCCGGTGGACGTCTCCGGGTTGAAGCCGACGCCGTTGTCCCGGACCTCGAGCCGCACCCGGTCGCGATCGACCTCGAAGCAGAGTTCGGCCGTGCTGGCGCCGGCGTGTTTCTGCACGTTCTGCAGGGCTTCCTGGGCGATCCGATACAGCGCGACCTCCACGTGCTCGGGCAGCCGCTCGTCGCTCAGTTCGAGGTCCACCGCCAGCTCCGGCACCGAACGGGCCAGGCTGGCCAAGCCGCCGGCGAGCCCGAGGTCGTCCAGCACGGGCGGGCGCAACCCGCCGATCGCCGCGCGTGCCTCGTCCAGGGTGAGGTCGGTCAGCTCGCGGGCGCGCACGATCTGCGCGGCGGCGTAGGCGGGATCGTCCGCGACCGTCCGGTCCGCCGCGTCCAGGTGGTAGCCGAGGCTGACCAGCCGCTGGGAGATGCCGTCGTGGATGTCCCCGGCCAGCCGCCGCCGCTCGGCCTCCTGCGCGGCGATGACCTGTGCGACGAACAGCTCGTGGGACCGTTCGCGGCCAGCCAGCTGCCGGTGCAGCCGAGCCTGGTGCACGGCACCGGCGACCAGCCTGCCGATCATGGTGAGCAGCCGGACGTCACGGTCGGTGAACTCGCGCCGCAGCCGGGTGTGCACGTTCAGCACGCCGACCAGTCCGGCCAGGTCGCTGGCCATCGGCACCGAGGCCATCGAGGTGAACTCGGAGCCGCGCAGTGCCGGGATCGGCTGGTAGCGCGGGTCGGACTCCTTGTCCTGCACGATCACCGCTGGCCGCCGGTGACTGGCGACCCAGCCGGTGACCCCGGTGCCGAGCGGCAGCCGCACCTGCCCGGCCACGTCGAACGGCGGGGTCGCGCCGGCCAGCGTCAGCGAACGGCCCTCGTCGTCGAGTACGTGCACGAAGCACACGTCGGTGGCCGTCGCGTCCACGATCAGCTTGGCCACCGCGGCCGCGAGCGGTTCCACCCCGGGGCCTTCCGAGGTCGCCTGGATGATCGCGAGCAGCAGCGCGTTCTCCCGCCCGAGTTCGGCGGCCGTCACCGGAAGATGCCCTCACGGAGTGCGACGGCCACCGCGCCGGCCCGGTCGGAGACCTCCAGCTTGCGGTAGATCGAGCGCAGATGGCTCTTCACCGTTTCTTCGCCGACGGTCAGGCGGCGGGCGATGCCCCGGTTCGACATGCCGGTGACCATGAACGACAGCACCTCGCTCTCGCGGTGGGTGAGGCCCTGGCGCGCACCCGGCCAGAACTCGCCGCTGGCCAGCCGCGCCGCAGTCTCCACCGCCCTGCCCGCCACCGCCGAGTCGATCACCCGCTCGCCGGCGTGCACCCGTTCCAGTTGCCGGACCAGTTCCTCGCCGGTGATCTGCTTGAGCAGGTAGCCGGACGCGCCCGCGCGCAGCGCCTGGAACAGGTACTGCTCGTCGTCGTACACGCTGAGCAGCACCAGCCGCCGCGCCGGATCGAGGTCGAGCAGGCGGCGGCACAGGTCGAGGCCGCTGGCGCCCTGGAGCCGCACGTCGCACAGCACGATGTCGGGGTTGAGGCCGGTCACCACCCCCACGGCCTGTTCCGCGTCGGTCGCTTCCCCGACCACCAGTACCCGGCCGCGAAACGGCGTCAACATCGACTTCAAACCCTGGAGGACCATCTCATGGTCGTCCACCAGCACGATCCGCACAGGCGTGTCCGCCACGAAGTGACCATACGGTGCGGGTTGCCCGATGTCAGCCCGCCTCCCCTGCCGTCTCCCCACTGCGGGGGGAGCCATCGCGGCCCGGCGACCCTAGCCTCGAACGAACGTGACGGGACGGTGATGCACATGCCCGACAAGGTTTTCCGGATCGCGCGGGCGGCCCGCAGTCCCCGCCGCCCGGTGATGCTGGCCGTCGCCGGCGACAGCGCGTCCGGGAAGACGACACTCACCGCCGGGCTCGTGCAGGCGCTCGGCCCGGACCGCTGCACCTCGGTGTGCGTGGACGACTACCACCGCTTCGACCGCCGGGAACGCGCGAACAGCCCGTTCACCGCGCTGCACCCGGATGCCAACCATCTGGACATCATGGAGCAGCATCTCCAGCTGCTGGCCACCGGGCAGCCGATCCTCAAGCCGGTGTACGACCACGAGACCGGCGAGCTGACCAGGCCGCAGCTGGTGGAGCCGAACGATTTCATCATCGTGGAAGGTCTGCTTCCGCTGTACACCAAGCTGGCGCGGGCGTGCTTCGAGGTGACGGTGTACCTCAACCCGCCGGAGCCGATCCGGCGCGGCTGGAAGGTCCGGCGCGACATCGCGCAGCGCGGCTACACCGAGCAGCGGGTGCTGGACGAGCTGGACCGGTGCGCGGCGGACTCCGCCGAGTTCGTCCGGCCGCAGCAGCGGCACGCGGACATCGTGGTCCGGTTCGCGCCGATCGCCACCCGCCAGGACCCGCCGGGCACGCCGCTGTCCGCCGAGCTGATGCTGCGCCCGACCGTCCCGCACCCGGACCTGCAGGCGGTGCTGGTGCCGACGGAGAACAAGGCCATTCACCTGAAACTGGAACGGGATCCCGATGGGCGCCCGTGCGACGCCCTGCACGTGCACGGCTATGTGCCGGTCGAGGAAAGCCGCACCGTGCAGCAGGCGATCTGGTCCGCCACCAACCAGTTCGGCGACCCGCCGCCGTGTCTAGGCCGCCTCACCCTTTCCCGCCGCAGCGAACCGATGGCCATCACCCAGCTACTCCTGATGCACCACCTACTCCACGCCCACCACTAGCCCTGGCCCAGAGTTGTCAGAAAGGCGCGCCAGGTCAAAGCTGGCAGGTCCAGGTGACCGGCCGCAGGCCGCTTCGAGTCGCGGACAAGTGTGGCGAAGGGGACAAAGGCGACCTCGACACAATCGCTCTGCTCCTGGTTGCCGCTGTAGCTGCTCTTGTGCCAAACCAGGTCGCTCATCGAGGCCGTCCTTCACTCAGTCGTAGTAGCTTGCCAGCGTGGCAAGCCAGTGGCGTGATTGTCCCCCATCCAGAGCGATCTGGTCGAGCTTGGTCAACGCGGTCCGGTGAATTGCGATCTCGGCAGGCTTCTCCAGGAGCAAGCTCGTCGTGTAGCCCGCGGTGTACACCACCGAAGGATGATCGTCGTGGTGCATGATCCGGAACGGTCCTCCCAAAACTCCGACCGGCCCTGCATCTGAAGGAACGATCCGGACTATGCACTGTGGGCGGTCACTGAAGAAGATCAGCTTCAACACCTGCTCTTGCATTATCTTGGCTGAGCCGACAGCTTCTCGCAGTACATTTTCGCGGATGAAGAACGTGCACTGCGGTGGATACCGGCGCCGCAGCAGGGATTGACGGGCCAGCCGCGTGCTGCTTCGACGCACTACATCATGCTCGTCCGCGTGCACATCCCACTCGAAAAGCACCCGCATGTAGTCCTCGGTCTGAAGCAGCCCAGGCACCAGCAACGGTTCGTAGCTCAGGATGGTGCTGGCAGAGTTCTCCTGCACGATCAGTGTCCGCAGCTCGTCGGGCAAACGCCCCTCATGCGGCCGGACCCAGTAGCCGGTGTCGGCTTCCCGTGCCAGGGCGAGCAAATCCTCTAACTCGCCGTACTTCAGGCCACAACTCGCCGCGTACACGGCTATGTCCACTTCACGTGTGCCGCGCTTGCCGCTCTCGACCCTGGACACCTTGCTCGGGGACCAGTGCAGGATCTTCGCCAGCGCGTCGCCGGTCAGCCCTGCTCTTTCCCTGATACGCACCAACTCGCCGCCCAGCTCACGGGAACGGACCGAGGACTCACTCTTACTCGCCATCGCCCCAACGTAGAACCGCCTGCCACCCTCGCACGCGAACCACACGGCCGAATCACCGAAACGATAAACCCTTGCCCCAGGCAAAAGCCGATACCAATTCACCTAGCAGGTACAGCACCTCAGGGGGCAGGATGAGAGACATTCCATCGCCATTTGATCCAACACTGGAGCAGGCCGTACGCACACATCTGCTCACCTCAGCCGACCAGGTGGCCGCCGCCGCGTCCCGGTTGCGGGCGGCCATCGCGCAAGGCCGCACACCTCCACAGGTAGGCGTCAAGCTCGCGGCATATCTCGAGGACCTCGCAAACCGGATGCGCAGTCAGGCGCAAGAAGGGTCAGACGAGTAGTACTACGCACCCGAGCATGAGTAACCCTGGCCAATCGTGCTCGCGGAGTACTCCGCTTGCCTGGATGTCGCTGACAGCGCTCGCCTGATGTCGTACCGTCACAGACGACTGCGATTCGGGGAGGGAGCACAGTCTATGGCCGGGTATGAGGTGGTCATCGAAGCGCTGCGAGAGGCCGGACAGGCCGCGGGCGGTGCGTCGGACACGATCGGCGGGGTCAATGCCGCCGATAGCTTGCCCACCGGCGAGGCGGGTATGCCAGGCGGGCGCGTCGTCGGCAAGATCAATGCGGTCCGGGCCGCGTGGCAGGATCGCACCCGTGGGCTGACCACGGGGTTCACCGAGGTGTCCGACGCTTTCAGCCAGGCCGTCCAGCTCTACCGCACCAACGAGCACGCCGCCCAAGCTGACCTGCGTGAAGCCACCAACAGTGCCGGTGGCAGGAGGCCGGTCTGATGGTCACCTGGGCAGATGTACTGCGCTGGGACCCCGCGCCGACCCAGCAGGCGGTCGGTCCCATCAACACTGAGTACCTAAAGCTCGTCGGCGCGTCCGACGAGCTACGGACCGCCGCCAGCGTCGAAGGCTGGTCCGGACCCGCGGCCGGGGCAGCAATCGGCCGGGTCAACCAGCTCGTGGACGCCACCGAAGAACTAGCCGCCGAGCTGGGTTCCGCGCGACGTGCTTTCGGTGACGTCGGCGACGCAATCACCGGTGTCGTCCACGCACGAGAAGAAGCCATCGGCCTCGCCCAAGCGCAGCGCTTCACGATCGGCCCCGATGGCGCGATCACGGACCCAGGACCGCCGCCGGGGACCCCGCCGGAGCAGGCCGAGGCCGTCGCGGCCGAGCGCCAACGCTTCATGGCCGAACTCAAGGACCGCGTCGAGCAGGTCGTACGCCAAGCCAACGACATCGACTCCGACGCCTGTGCGGTGCTGGACAAGATCCTGTCCGGCACGGTGGTGGACACCAAGGGCAACGACAACGCCACCACTGGCCTCGCCGCCTACGGCGACGCCGGCTTCACCGTCGGCGGTCTGTCCATCCTGTCCCCGCCCGCCGACGGCGCCACCGTCGCGCAGAACGCCGCGTGGTGGGCCACCCTATCCCCGAACCAGCAGCGCCGGTTGATCCACGATCTGCCCGAACTCGTCGGAAATCGGGACGGCGTCCAAGGCTGGGCACGCAGCGAAGCCAACCTCGCCCTCGTCGGCAAGGAGCGCACCACCCTGCAGAACGCTCGCGCGAACCTCCAGGGGCAGCTCGAAAAACTCACCAACGGCCCCGGCCACCAGAACACGCGCAATCTCCTGCAGGCCGAGCTCGCTAAGATCAACGACAAGCTCTCCAGCCTCGACTCGATCGACAAGATGATGCTCGACCCTCGCACCAGGAAACCCCTCGAGGGAAGACAACTCCTATCCCTCGACATGGGCGGCGACAGAGCGAAGGCCGCCGTCGCAACGGGCAATATCGACACTGCCAAACACGTCGGCGTCTTCACCCCCGGAATGAACTCCAACGTCCAAGGCAGCTTGTCCGGCTACGTGGAGGACATGGACGAGGTGCGGCGATATGCGAACGGTCTGGCCGGCGATTCCCCAACAGGAAACTCCGTGGCGATGGTGACATGGCTGGGCTACGAGCCGCCTACTTTGCAAGCGGACGACATGAGAGACGTGGGTGGTCTCATCACCGGTGCCCCGGCCAGCGAGGGAGCCAACAAGCTCGCCAATTTCCAAGAAGGTATTAACGCTTCACGCCGCGACGACCCCCACTTGACCGCACTCGGCCACTCCTATGGGTCCACCACAACCGGTATCGCTCTGACTCAGAATCACGGAGTGGACGACGCTGTTTTCTTCGGGTCGCCCGGAATCTCCGAAACACCTACCCCTGTCTTCAATACTTCGAACCTCAACATCCCTGAAGGCCACGCTTACAACCTCTCCGCCGAGGGCGATGACGTCGCTGACGCCGTCCCCGTCACTACCAGATACGGCCCACACCTAGAGAGTATGCCGGGCATGAACCAACTCTCTACCGATGGAACTACTGGACCCCAAGGGCCGATGGCCGCCTCTCACGGCCATAGTGAATACGCCAAAGGGGACGGCCGAATGGCCACCAGCGAGTACAATATGGCCGCCATCGTATCCGGCCACCCAGAACTGGCAGTAAGCAAATGACGAAATGGAAACCAGTGCCGCGATCTGACAACAATTCTCTCGGTTTCCTCGCCACCGCAATCGCGTGCACGGTCGTACTGACAGCATGCAGCAACGGCGCCGATCCCTATCTTGACAACGACAACTCACGAGAAGACATGAGCCTGCAACATCAATGGTCCGAACTCATGCAACGCCCCAACATCGACGAGGTCGTGGCCAAGTACGAGAAGATGCAAAAAGAGGTCACCGAGGCACTTAGTTCTGAACTTGGACTACCCCAATGGTCGATCGGCGGCAACAACAGCACGAACCCGGGATGCAATGACTTCCGCCAAGTCGATTCCTGGGACGCAATAAAGGAAAGCATTGCCGGAACTACAACGCCCGCCCGGATTTCAACAGAACAGTGGCCAAAGGCGGTTGACACAATCAAGAGAGTTGTAGCAGGCCACGGTTTCACAACTCCAGGACTTGTGGTCGACAAGGGAGATTTCCACACCATGGATCTCTATGATGGCTACGGTGCGAAATTCAATGTAATGACCGGAACTGAAGGCAATAATACGGTCATCGGCGTCAGCACGGGTTGCCACCTTCTCCCGGAAGCGAAGCAGCGTGGCGTGCCGAGGTCTACGGCCACTCCGCCCACAGGCTAACGACGCGTCGTTAGCCTGCTGCACCTCCGAAGTGGGCGCGCCTGAGCAGCGGACATTCTCCGAGTTACGGGCGGTCTAGGATGCTTTTGCGGAGTAGGGGGATGCCGAGGACGACCAGGATCGCGGGCAGGATGGAGAAGCCGAGCAGGATGGCGGTGACCGCGCTGTCCGGCTGTACCGCGGAAGCGTCCGAAGTGGACACATAGCCGCCGAGGGTGAGCACCAGGCCGAACAGGCCAGGCCCGAGTGCCAGGCCGAGGGTTTCGGACGCGGTCCAGACACCGGCCGCGACGCCGGCCCTGGTCTGTCCGGTGCGCTCTTCTTCGACGTCGATCAGGTCCGGCAGGATGGCCAGCGGGAACACCTGGATGCCGGCGTAACCGACCCCGGCCAACGCGACGAACACGAACGACACGCCGACCGGCAGCGCCTGCGCCCCGACCAGGCCGAGCAGTGCCACCGCGAAGGCGATCGACGCGGCCCGGAAACCGATCAGCTTTCCCCACCGGCGGCCGAGGATCGGCCACACCGGCATCATCAGCAGTGCCGGCCCAACGAACCCGGCGAACAGGAACTTCTGCAGCGACGCATCACCGAGCACGTACCTAGCCGCGTAGCTGACCCCGGCGAGCAGGGTGCCGATGCCGAGCGACTGCACGAAGTACACCCCGAGCAGCCAGCGGAACGGCCGCCAGGCCCGCATCGTGGCGATCAGCTCGCGCCAGCCGGTGGGGTTCGGGCGCAGCCTGCCCACCGGGGCGTTGCGGATTCCGAAATAGACCCCGAACGTGCCGCCCAGGATGATCACGCCGATGGCGATGCCCATCACCTGGTAGCCGCCGGCCCCGCCGATCGCGTCGGTGATCGCGGGCGCCCCCGCGCCGGAGACCAGGATGGCCACGGCCAGGATGCCGATCCGCCAACTGGTCAGCTTGGTGCGCTCGTCGTAGGAATCGGTGATCTCCGCGGGCAGCGCGTTGAACGGCACCTGGAAGAACGCGAACGCGGTCGCGCACAGGAAGAACGCCAGCACCACGTATGCCGCGTCCACCGTCACGCTGCCCAGCGCCGGCCCGGCGAAGATGGCCGCGAACAGCACCGCCACCCCGATCCCGCCGAACAGCAGGAACCGCCGCCTGCTGCCGCGTTTGGCCAGGCTGGCGTCGGAGAGCCGGCCGGCGAACGGGTTGAACAGCACGTCCCACGCCTTGGGCACCAGCACGATCGCGCCGGCCACCGCGCCGGGCACGGCAAGGGTGTCGGTCAGGTAGGGCAGCAGCAGGAGCCCTGGCACGGTGCCGAAGGCGCCGGTGACGAACGAGCCGAGGGAGTAGCCGAGCCTGGTACGTGCGGGCAGCGCGGCCATGATCCTCCTCGGGGTCGCCCCTCCGCGGAGTCGACACCCCTAGTATTTGATCAACGTCACCACCGGGTAGTGGTCGGAGGGAATCGTGTCATCGTCGTGATGCACGAGTCGTACCGGGCCGACTTCGGCTGGTGGACGTCCGTTGCCGCGCAGGGTACCGAGGTAGTCGAGGCTGTCTCGATAGCCCTCCTCCACCGACTTCGCGGCCAGCGGGTTCGTGGTCGCGTCGAAGGTGTACTCCCCCGCCGGCGCCGTGCCCAGCGAACCGTCCACGATGGCCTCACCCTGCCGCAGCTGCGACCTGCCCAGCTCGTCCCGGCGGTCCTCGCCGGCCCAGCGCTCGATGTTGAGGTCGCCGCCGATCAGCACCGGTTCGACCACCGGCGCGTACTTCGCGACCAGGTCCCGGATTTCGCCGAGCTGCGCCATCCGCACCTGATGCGCCTTGGGCAGCGTCTTCGGTCCCTCGTCGGCCTGCAGGTGCGTGCCGGCCACCCAGACCGGGCGGCCGTCGACGACGATCCTGGCCAGCGCGGCGCCCTTGTTCGAAAAGTAGTCCGAGGTGCCGAAGTAGCTGTCGGTGAAGACCAGCTGGTGCTGTTCGGTGATCGGGTACCTGCTGAGCACGGTGACCCCGCCGTTGACCACCACCGGGCTGTTCGAGCAGTTGCCGTTGACCGTGGTCCAGCCGCCTGAGGCGGCGCAGCGCTGCCCGACCAGCGGGGTCTGGTGCGGCCAGCGGTCGGCCAGCCTGGCCCGCAGCTGCTCTGCCTGCGCGCTGAACGCCTCGTTCAGCACCAGCACGTCCGGGTCCTGCGCGCGGATGGTGCGCTCGGCGGCCGCGGCCCGCGCCGTCTTGTCCGCGGTACCGGGCGCCGCGATCCAGGGCAGCTGGTAGACGTTGAACGACATCACCGAGAGGGTGGTGGCGCCCGCTCCCTCCGCGGGCGCCACCATGCCCAGCCCGAGTGCCACGCCGAGCACCAGGGCCGCATAGCGGATCGTCTTGCGCATCAACCATTCCTCCGCTCAGGAAACGAGAAAGGCACGAGAGGTGCCGGTGAACGCGCTGATCCGGCCGTTCCAGCCGTTCTTCCAGTCGCCGTGATGCACGATCCGGTACTTGCCGATCGGGGTGTTCACGGGAATGTCCCAGGTGATAGTCGCCTTCGAGGTGGCGATACCGTCGCGCGCCCAGTGGTACTTCGTCGCCCAGTCGCCGTCGTCGGCGAACCGCACCCACTGCCCGTCCACCAGCCGCTGCACCTCGGCGAAAGTGCCGCCGCGCCGGAGGTTGTTCTTCGGATGGCCGGTCACGAACACCACCGACACCTGCTCCCCGCGCCGGTAACCGCTGTTCGCCTCGGTGAGCACCTCGCCGAAGTCCTTGAACAGCGGCTTGTCGTCGAACACCACCCCGGGCTGGAAGTTGATCAGCTTGCCGCGCAGGTCTCGCGGGATCGGACCGAGCGGCACCGGCCTGCCGGCCTTCATGGCCGCGGCCAGCCGCGCGAACTCCTGCTGGTAGGCGGGCAGCGTGTACCGGCCGAAGAGGGTGGACGCGCCTTCGTACTGCTGCGAGTCGTATTCCTCCGGCGTGGTCACGTACTGGCTGTAGGCGTTCGAGTAGCCCTGCATCAGCACGTTCTCCAGCGGCACGCCCAGCTCAGCGGCCACCACGCGGCGGATTCGCAGCCCGGCCACGATGGTGTACTCGGCCGGCCCCGCCACCAGGTACAGCTGGCCGATCCGCACCAGTTGCAGCGGCAGCACCTCGGGGCACCACGGATACGGCTTCATCGCGCCGAACGGCACGGCAACCACTTTGGGCGCCTGCGCGTCGGCCAGTGCCCGCGGAATCGGCGCGTCGATGCCGCCGAGCCAGTCGATGAACGGGTTCTTGATGCCCTCCGGAATCGGGATGCCCGGGCCGTCCTCGGTGCTGCCGGCCAGCATGGACGCGCCGATCGCCGCGGTGCAGGTGGTGTGCTGCCTGCCGTCCGGGGTGAACCGGCCGTGCACGGTCACCTTCGACAGGTCCACGAAGCACATCCGGTGGTCCACCGCGCCGGTCACCGCCTCCCCCGCCGCGTCGAAGGCGCGCTTGGCCGCGCGGAACTGGCGGTCGCCGATGATCCTGGTGTTCTCGAACTCGTCTTCGGTGGGCCCGGAACCGGGTTTGAGGTTGAGGTTCGGGGACATGTCGCCGGAGTTGGTCTGCGCGAAACAGGCCACGAACTCGTCGTTACCGTTTTCCCAGGCGAAAGCCGCGTAGCCCTTGTTGTCCGAGCTGATCAGCCGGTTCTCGTTGGTCATCGAAGTGCCGTGGGTGGCGAACCAGGTGATCGCCCCGACGTCGCGGCCGCCCTGGGCGAACCGCAGCACGGTGACCGCCGGATCGATGGACAGCGGGAAATGGTCCTTGTCCGACTGGGGGTTCAGCTCGAAGGCGGTGCGGGAACGGTTCGCGCTGGCGTCGGTCAGCTCGGTCCGGCCGATGCCGATGGTGCCCGGCTTCAGATCCTCGTGGGCGCGGGTGATCGCTTCGGTGATGCCGTCCACCACGGCGTTGTAGGTCTGCTCCTGGAACCCGAGGATGGACAGGTCGTAGGCCGCGTAGTGCGAGTCGCCACCGCAGGCCGCGTGCGTGTGCGTCGCGTTGAGCAGCACGTTCTGCTCGGTGTAGAGGTCACCGTAGGCGGCCTTCAGCTTCCGCAGCACGCCCTGGTGCACGGACTGGAAGAGCGCGCCCAGCTCCGCGGTGACGAACACGATCCGCCGGTTCGCGTCGGCCACGATGAACGCCCGCGCCCTGGTTCGCAGGTGAATTCCCGCGGTCTGCTGCTGCGGCATCGAGTAGCCCATCATGCCGTTCTCCGCGGCGGGCCCGGTCACGTCGGAGATACCGCGGCCGACCAGGTACGCCGCGGATTCCCCGGGCGCCTCGGCCTGCGCGCTGCCGAGCATTCCCGCGGCGAGCGGCACCGCCGCCGCACCGGCCAGCACGTGCCTCCGGGTGACGGGCATCCGCGTGTCCTCCTCCACCTTCGTTGAACGTGAACGTCATTCACGTTCCGCGTTGGTGAAGGAGGTTACGTGATCCGGTTCACCCTTGCCAAGGGACGAAAGCAGGGTGGGTGATCAGCGCAGGGTGTCCGCCACCGTGCGCAGCGTAGCGGCATCGCCGCGCAACAGGATCGTGGTGACCACGCTTTCCTCCCAGGCGGCGAGCTCGTCGCGGATCTTGGCCGCCGGGCCGATCAGCGAGGTGTCCTCGACCAGGCTGGTCGGGATCGCCGCCACGGCTTCTTCCTTGCGCCCGGCCAGGTACAGCTCCTGCACCTCGTCGGCGACCTTCTCGTACCCCATCCTGGCGAACACGTCGCGGTGGAAGTTGACCTGCTTCGCTCCCATGCCGCCGATGTAGAGCGCCAGCGCCGGCCTGATCAGGTCCGCGGCCTTCTCCACGTCGTCGTGCACGATCACCGGCACCGACGCGGCAACCTCGAAGTCCTTCGCGGTACGCCGCGCGCCGGGCCGTGCGAAGCCTTCCTCGATCGCCGACTTGTAGAAGGCGTTGCTCTTCGGCGAGAAGAACAGCGGCAGCCAGCCGTCGCAGATCTCGGCGGACAGCGCCACGTTCTTCGGGCCCTCCGCGGCGAGGTAGATCGGCAGGTCCTTGTGCAGCGGATGCACGGTGGACTTCAACGGCTTGCCCAGCCCGGTGCCGCCCTGTAGCGGCAACTGGAAGAAGTCGCCGTCGAAGGAGAGCGGCTTCTCCCGGGCGATGACCCGGCGCACGATCTCCACGTACTCCCTGGTCCGCGCCAACGGCTTCGGGTACGGCTGGCCGTACCAGCCCTCCACCACCTGCGGGCCGGAGGCGCCGAGGCCGAGCACGAACCGGCCGCCGCTGAGGTGGTCCATGGTCAGCGCGCTCATCGCGGTGGCCGTCGGCGTGCGCGCGGACATCTGCACGATGTTGGTGCCGAGCCTGATCCGCGTCGTGGAGCTGCCCCACCAGGCCAGCGGGGTGAAGGCGTCCGAGCCGTACCCCTCGGCGGTCCACACCGAGTCGAAGCCGAGCTGCTCGGCCTGCACGATCGCGTCCAGCGCCCCCGCGGGCGGGCCCGACGACCAGTACCCGATGTGGTAGCCCAGCTTCACGGTGGATCTCCTTACAGCTTCGGCGAATAATGCGTCGGACTGTCCCGTTCGTGCACCGGCGGCAGGTTCCGCCGGGGTGTCTCGACCAGCGGTGCACCGGCGGGAACCTGCCCGCGTACGCGCTGCCAGCCCGCCCTGGCCCGCGGATGGTAACGACGGTCGCGCGGCACCAGCTTGAATGCCGCGTTGATCAGTCTGCCCAACCGGCGGTGCCGGCGCTCGTCCTTACCGGTCCAGGTGTAGCCGAGTTTCTCCCGGATCGACTGGTCGTACAGGCCTACTGTCAGCCAGACGAAGTTACGCGCCACCATGCCGCGTACCAGCTTCCACGCCGGCATCGGCAGCCAGGGCAGGAAGTTCGGCTTCGGCAGCGCGCGGATGTCCAGCACGTCCCTGGTCGCCTTGTTGTCCTCGAGCACCTCGGCGCACATGTGCCGCCAGTACTCCTGGAAGTCCTCCCAGGTGGCGGGCACCGGCCGCATGCTCATGTCGTACATCCGGTACCACTGCACGTGCTCGTCGAACAGCTGCCGCCGCTGCGCTTCGGTCAGGCCGCCCATGAAGTTCTCCGCGATGTGCAGGGTGCTCACGAAGAAGGTGGAGTGGGCCCAGTAGAAGGTGTCCGGGTTCAGCGCGTGGTAGCGCCGGCCGTGCTTGTCGACACCCTTGATCGTGTCGTGGTAGCCGCGGACCTGCAGGGCCGTCCGATGGGCGCGCGGCCCGTCGTAGATCACCCCGCCGATCGGGTACAGCGAGCGGAACAGCCGCTGCCAGCGTTCCTCGAAGAACCGCGAGTGCTCCTCGACCCCGGCGCCGAGCTCGGGGTGCATGTTCTGCATCGAGCCGGCCCACAGCGCGATCAGCAGGCCGCGCCAGTCGCCGAAGTACCGCCAGGTGAGCGAGTCCGGACCGAGTGGCTCCGGCTCGGCTTGGCGCTGGACTGCCCGGTCTTCCAACTCGGTCATCGCCGGATCTCCTCATCGAGAGTAACTGACCACACCTGTTGTCAGGTTAGGATTGACAACCTCTGTAGTCAACTGAGGAGTAGGAACGAATGCCGACGACGGCCAGGACCTGGGGCGGTACCACGCTGACCGACCGCAAGGCCGCCCGCCGCGACCAGCTCATCGAGGCCGGCCTCGACCTGCTCGGCGACGAAGCCGGCCCGGCGGTGAGCGTGCGCGCCGCCTGCCGGCACGCCAAGCTCACCGAACGGTACTTCTACGAGAGCTTCGCCGACCGTGAAGAGCTGATCCTCGGGGTGTACGAGCACGTCGGCGCGGCCACCCACCAAGCGCTGGTGGACTCCGTGCGCGACGCTCCCCCAGCCGCCGCCGACCGTGCCGCGGCCGCGGTGAGCGCGTTCGTCGAGCTGATCCTGGACGACCCGCGGCTGGGCCGGGTGCTGCTGCTGGCCCCGATGACCGAGCCCGCGCTGAGCAAACGCGGGGTCGAGCTGCTGCCCGCGTTCGCCGCGCTGGTCCGCGAGCAGCTTCCCGCCAAGGCCGATGAGCTCGACCGCGAGATGACCGCGATCGGGCTGGTCGGCGCGCTGGCCAACCTGTTCATCGCCTACCTCAACGGCACCCTGGTCGTCTCCAGGGACCGGCTCGTCGCGCACTGCGTCAACCTCCTCACCCGCGCCGACGCCCTGCACCAGGGTCGTGAGTGAAAAACGTTGCCGGGACAACACTTTTCACTCACGACCGGCGGCGAGCTGGAGAGCGATGTCGATGATCATGTCCTCCTGGCCGCCGACGTACTTCCGTTCGCCGACCCGGTAGAGGATCTCGTGCGCGGGCACGCCATAACGCTCGGCGGCGCGCTCGGCGTGCAGCAGGAAACTGGAGTAGACCCCGGCGAAACCCTGCACGATGGACGAGCGGTCCATCACCGGCAGCCGCGTGATGTAGGGCTTCACCACGTTCTCCGCCGCATCCATCAGCACGTCCTTGTCCACCCCGGTCCGCACGCCGAGCCGCTCGAAGGTCGCCGCCAGCACCTCCGTCGGCGAGTTGCCCGCGCCCGCGCCGAGCGCGACCAACGAACCGTCGATCTGCCTTGCGCCGGCGCGATATCCGAGCACCGAGTTGGCCACCCCGAAGCTGAGGTTCTGGTGCCCGTGATAACCGACCTGCGCCTGCTCGCCGAGTTCCGCGACCAGCGCCGCGATCCGGTCCGCCGCCTCCTCCAGGATCAGCGCGCCCGCCGAGTCGACCACGTAGACGCACTGGCAGCCGGCGTCCACCATGATCCGGGCCTGCTTCGCCAGCGCCTCCGGAGTGGACATGTGGGACAGCATCAGGAACCCGACGGTCTCCAGGCCGAGCTTGCGCGCCTCGGCGAAGTGCTGGATCGACACGTCCGCCTCGGTGCAGTGCGTGGCGATCCGCACCGCGCCCGCACCGAGGGCGGCGGCCGCCTTGAGGTCGGTGACCGTGCCGAGCCCCGGCAGCAGCAGCACGGCGATCTTCGCGCGCTTCGCCTCGTCAACCGCGGCGGCGATCAGCTTCCGTTCGTCCACAAGGGAGAACCCGTAGTTGAAAGTGGACCCGCCGAGGCCGTCCCCGTGCGTCACCTCGATCAGGGAGACCCCGGCCGAGTCCAACGCGCGCACGGTGTCCCGCACGTTCTGCTCGGTGAACTGGTGCGCCATCGCGTGGCTGCCGTCGCGCAGGGTGGTGTCGACGATCCGCACCTCGCGGTCCACGTCGTCCCAGGTCGTCACGCCGCCACCTTCCGCTGTGCGATCAGCTCGCCGACGCGGGCCGCGGCGGCGGTCATGATGTCCAGGTTCCCGGCGTAGGTCGGCAGGTAGTCGCCGTTGCCCGCGACCTCCAGGAACACCGCCACCCTGGCGTTGCCGTTCCAGCCCGGCCGCGGATCGTCGTACTGCGGGTCGGCCTTGAGCGTGTAGCCGGGCACGTACCGCTGCACGTCGGCGACCATCCGGTGGATCGAGTCGGTGATCGCCGCCCGGTCCGCGTCCGGCGAGATCGCGCAGAACACCGTGTCCCGCATGATCATCGGCGGGTCCACCGGATTGATGATGATGATCGCCTTGCCCTTGGCCGCGCCGCCGACCTTCTCGATCCCCTGCGCGGTGGTCTCGGTGAACTCGTCGATGTTCGCCCTGGTGCCGGGGCCGGCCGAGCGCGAGGACACCGACGCGACGATCTCCGCGTAGGGCACCTCGGTGGTCCTGGCCACCGCGTGCACGATCGGGATGGTCGCCTGGCCGCCGCAGGTGATCAGGTTGAGGTTCGGCGCGTCGAGCTGGGCCGGCAGGTTCACCACCGGGCAGGTGAACGGGCCGGTCGCGGCCGGAGTCAGGTCCACCGCCTGGATACCGGCGTCGGCGTAGCGCGGCGCGTTGGCCAGATGCGCCTTCGCCGAGGTTGCCTCGAACACCAGGTCCGGCAGCGTGTCCCGGGACAGCAGCCAGTCGACCCCCTCGGCGGAGGTCTCCAGCCCCAGTTCCGCGGCCCGCGCCAGCCCGTCCGAGGCCGGGTCGACGCCGACCATGTACCGCACTTCGATCTGCTCGCTGCGCCGCAGCTTGGCGAGCAGGTCGGTGCCGATGTTGCCGGGGCCGACGATCGCGGCCACCGTTTTCCGCTGCACCATGGCATGGTCCCTTCCGGTCGGCTCCACCGTGCTCGCCGGGATGCGGCACACTCAACCCATGTGTGCCGCTGACCGGAACGACGACGGGCTGACCGCGAACCGCCTGACCGCACTGCTGACCGCGTTCGAACCCGGTGACGACGCGCTGGGCGTCTCGGAGCTGGCGAGGCGGACGGCGCTGCCGAAGTCCAGCGTGCACCGGCTGGTCGGGCACCTCGTCGCGGCCGGGCTGCTGGAGCGCGAACAGACCTCGGTTCGGCTCGGCCTCAAGCTGTTCGAGATCGGCCAGCTGGCCATCCGGCAGCGCGGGCTGGTCGATTCCGCGCGGCCGTACCTCGCCGACCTGCGGGAGGCCACCCGCAACACGGTGCATCTCGCGGTGCTGGAGGGCACCGAAGTCGTCTACCTGGATGTGGTGCGCGGCGCGGACGCACCCAACCTGCCTTCGCGCATCGGCGGCCGGTTTCCGGCGCACGCCACCGGGGTCGGCAAGGCGATGCTCGCCTACGCCCCGGCGTCGGTGCTGGACACCGTGCTCGCCGCCGGGCTGCCCCGGATCGGGCCGCGCACCATCACCGCGCCGGGGCTGCTCCGCCGCCAGCTCGCCAAGGTGCGGACCGACGGCGTGGCCTACGAACGGGAGGAGTCGCGAGCCGGGGTCACCTGCGCGGCGAGCCCGCTGCTGGACGGCCAGGGCCGCGCGGTGGCATCGATCTCGATTTCCGGCTGGAGCAACCGGATGCGCTTGGACCGCGTGGCCCCCGCAGTCCGCACCGCCGCACTGGCCCTCACCCGGACCCTCCGCTGAGGACGGTCAGAGGGCGGAGACGTTGCGCTCCGGGTGGCACGACGGGCGCAGTACCGGGACCTCGTCGAGCAGTCCCCGGCGCGCCAGCTCGGGACGCACGCCTTCGCCGAACCAGTACGCCTCCTCCAGATGCGGATAGCCGGACAGCACGAACTCCTCCACCCCGTGCGAGTGGTACTCCTCGATCAGGTCGGCGACCTCCTCGTGGCTGCCCACCAGCGCGGTGCCGGCACCGCCGCGGACGAGGCCGATCCCGGCCCACAGGTTCGGGTGGATCTCCAGCCCGCGCACCCCGGCGTCCAGCGCGCCGCCGTGCAGCGCGACCATCCGCCGCTGACCGACCGACTCACTGGCGGCGAGCTGCTGCTGCGCCTTGGCGACCTGCTCCGGGTTGAGCGCGTCCAGCAGCTTCTGCGCCTCCGCCCACGCCTCGGCCGAGCTGTCCCGCGAAATGGTGTGCAGCCGCACCCCGAACCGGACGGTCCGGCCCTGCGCCCGCGCCAGCTCCCGCACCTTGCCGATCTTCTCGGCCACCTGCGCCGGCGGCTCGCCCCAGGTGAGGTAGACGTCGGAGTGCTTCGCCGCGACCGGCAGCGCGGCCGGGGAGGATCCGCCGAAGTACAAGGGCGGCAACGGGTTCGGCGGCGCCAGGCTGGTCGCCCCTGCCACCTTGAGGTGCTCGCCGTCGAAGTCCACCGGCTGCCCGGACCAGATGCCGCGCACGATCGAAAGGAACTCGTCGGTGCGGGCGTAGCGCTGGTCGTGGTCGTGCCAGTCGCCGAACCGACGCTGCTCTACGGCGTCCCCGCCGGTCACGATGTTCAACAGCAGCCTGCCGCCGGAGATCCGCTGGTAGGTGCCCGCCATCTGGGCGGCCAGCGTCGGCGAGATCACCCCGGGCCGGAACGCGACCAGGAACTTCAGCCTGCTGGTCTCCCGGATCAGCGCGGCGGTACTCAGCCAGGCGTCCTCGCACCAGGTCCCGGTCGGGGTGAGCACGCCTTCGAAACCGATCTGCTCGGCGGCGCGGGCCACCTGCGCCAGGTAGTCGATGTCCGGATCACGCTGCGCGCTCGGCCCCTGCGAACGGTTCGCGTGGAACCGCTCGACGATGGTCCGGCCGTCACCGGAGGTGGGCAGGAACCAGTGCAGTTTCACGCTCATCGGTTGCTCGCTTCCAGATCGGGTCCGAACCGGCGGTCGACGAACTTGGCGAAGTCCACCTTGCCGGGCAATGTCCTGTCCGCGCTGAACGCGTCCGCCAGTTCCTGCTCCGAACGCACCACCTCGTCGTCCAGCGCGACCGGCTGATCGGGGCCGTTCTGCACCGCGGCCAGTGCGACCTCGGGCTTCAGCCCGGTCTCCTTCGCCCACGCGGCCGCCCATTCCGGCCGGTGCGTGTCCGCCCACCGCTGCGCCTTCGCCACCCGCACCACGTAGTCCCGGATCGCCGCGTTCTTGCCGGCGTCGCCCAGCGCGTTCACCCCGGCGACCTGGAAGGTGAAGCCGTTGGCCGTTCGGGTGCCGTCCACCAGCACCCTCGCCGAGGTCTCCAGCTTGGCCTGCGCGGTATACGGGTCCCAGATCGCCCACGCGTCCAGCTGGTGCTGGGTGAACGCGCTGTACGCGTCGGCGGGCTGCAGGAAGGAGATCTTGACATCCTTTGTGGACAGTCCGGCGTCGCGCAGGTTGTAGAGCAGCTGGCCGTGCGCGGAGCTGCCCTTGGCCACGCCGATGGTCTTGCCCCGCAGCTCCCGTACGTCACGCACCGGCGAGTCGGACGGCACCAGCAGCGCGTCACCTTTCACATCGCCCCTGGCCGCGCTGACCACGTTGATCTTCGCGCCGGCCGCGGCGGCGAAGATCGGCGGCGTGTTGCCCACCCCGCCGATGTCCACCGCACCCGCCGACGCGGCCTCCAGCAACGGCGGGCCGGAGGTGAAGGTCGCCCATTCGATCCGGTACGGCTGGCCGAGTTGCCCGGCCGCGGTCAGCAGGGTCTGGATGTTGCCCTTCTGATCGCCGACCTTCAGGGTCACCTTGGCCAGGTCCGCCGGACTGACCGGGGGCGGCACCGCCGCGGCCGTGGTCTCCGCCTTGCCACCGCAGCCCGCGACGGTTACCGCGGTCAGCAGGGCCGCTCCGGTCGCGAACAGCTTACGCAGCTTCATGTTCGGTCACTCCCAGGTCCGCCAGCACCCTCGTGCGGACGTCGATGTGGTCGGTGAGACGCCGTGGCCTGGCGTGGTCGAGCCGGTGCTGGGCCACGATGTGCCCGTCGCCGAGCACCAGCACGCGGTCGGCGAGCAGCAGGGCTTCGTCCACGTCGTGGGTGACCAGCAGCACCGACGGGCGGTGCCGCCGCCACAGGTCCTCCACCAGCCGGTGCATGGCCAGCCGGGTGAGCGCGTCCAGCGCGCCGAAGGGCTCGTCGAGCAGCAGCAGGTCCGGCTCGCGGACCAGCGCCCTGGCCAGTGAGACGCGCTGCGCCTCACCGCCGGACAGGGTGCGCGGCCAGGCGTCCGCGTGCCCGGCAAGCCGCACCTCGTCGAGGGCGCGGACGGCCAGCGCGCGATCGACGCCCTCGCGGTGCAGGCCGAGCACCACGTTGCGCCAGACCTTGCGCCAGGGCAGCAGTCTCGGCTGCTGGAAGGCGACCGACACCGCGCCGCGCACAGTGGCCGTGCCCTCGATCCGGTCGTCCAGCCCGGCCAGCACCCGCAGCAGGGTCGACTTGCCGGAACCGCTGCGGCCGAGCAGCGCGACGAACTCACCGCCCGCGATGTCCAAGTCCAAAGTAGACAGTACGGCGCGGTCGCCGAACCGCTTGGTCAGCCCGCGGACCTCGACCGTCACCGTGCTCGCCATCGCAGCGCCCTCCGTTCCACCAGGCGCACCACCGCGTCGGTGCACAGCCCGAGCACCGCGTAGACCAGCAGGCCCACCACGATCACGTCGGTGCGCAGGAACTCCCTGGCGTTGTTGATCAGGTAGCCGAGGCCGGCGTCGGCGTTCACCGTCTCGCCGACGATCAGCGCCAGCCAGGCCACCCCGAGCGACTGCCGCAGGCCGACCAGGGTCTGCGGCACCGCGGCCGGCAGCACCACGTGCCACAGCCGCTCGGCGCGGGTGTAGCCGAGCGCGGTGGTCGCCTCCACCAGGTCGCCGTCCACGTTGCGGATGCCGGAATGCACGTTGAGGTACAACGGGAACAGCACACCCAGCGCGACCAGCGCGATCTTGGGTTCCTCGCCGATGCCGAACCACAGGATGAACAACGGGATCAGGCCGAGGAACGGCAGCGTGCGCAGCATCTGCACCGGCGGGTCCACCAGCACGTTGCCCCACCGGGAAAGTCCCGCGACGATGCCGAGCAGCAGCCCGAGCGCCCCGCCGATGGCGAACCCGGCGGCCACCCGGCCGATCGACACGGCGAAGGCCTCACCGAGCTCACCGGTGCGCGCCACCTCCACGCCGGCCTGCAGCACGGTCCACGGCGAACTCAGTTTCTCCGCCGGCAGAAGTCCGCTTCCGCTGGCCAGCTGCCACAGCACGAGCAGCGCGATCGGGCTGATCCAGCGGCGCAGATCGAGGCGGCGACGGCGTTTTCGGGCGACCGGCGGCGCGGGCTCGGCCGCCGCGTCCGGGCGCGCGAGAACGCCCGTGGTGGAAATCGACACGGATTTCTCCCGGGTAAAAGGGATTCGTTGCAGGCGGGCTACCGGAAAGCGCGACAGATCGCACTCGCCTGCAGTCGGAGATCGACGTGCAGGCGGCACACGAGGTAGTCGCCGAGGCTCATGCGCCGAGTCTGCTGTCACCCCATCAGGTGAGTCAACATCCGGTCGCCACGTCCCGGGATGTGGTCAACACCGGCTCATCGGCTCGTCCCGAAGCAGCCCAACGTGACGTTCGGCCAATAGAAGACACCAAACGTCACATTGGGCTCGTACGGCGGTGGCGCGTCAGGCGGGGAGTTCGCTTTCGGGCGCGCCCTGCACGATCAGCGGGCGCAGTTTCATCACCCGGCCGGCCATGCCGCAGCCGACCACGCCGGTGACGATCCCGTCGCTCAGGTAGGCGGCGAGGAACTTGCGGCCGTCGTCGTGCAGCATCCGCACGGTGTCCCCGGCGCTCGGGTGGCCCAGCGCCTGGATCTTGAGGCCGTGCTGGTCGCTCCAGAAGTACGGCACCGGCACGTGCGCCGAAGGCTCGGCGCCGAGCAGGCAGTTCGCCACGATGGTCGCCTGCTCCCCGGCACCGGTCCAGTGCTCGTTGCGCACCGGCGTATCCAGTCCCCGCTGCCGCCAAGCCGCCACATCGCCGACCGCCCACACCCGCGGGTCGCTCGTCCGGCCGAACTCGTCGCACAGCACACCGTCGCCGATCTCCAGCCCGGAACCGGCCAGCCAGCCGCACAGCGGGGCCGAGCCGATCCCGCTGAGCACCAGATCGGTGCGCAGTTCGGTGCCGTCGGACAGCCGGGCCCCGGTCACCCTGCCTTCGCCGAGCAGTTCGGTGACCGACAGCCCGCAGCGCAGGTCCACCCCGGCCTCGACGTGCAGGCGGGCGACCAGCTTGCCGACCTGTTCGCCCAGCGCGGCGGCCAGCGGGGCGGGCTGCGGTTCGACCAGGGTCACCCGCAGATCAAGCGCCCGCAGCGCGGCCGCGGCCTCGCAGCCGATGAACCCAGCGCCGACAACCAGCGCGGACTCCGCGCCGTCCAGGTCGGCGCGCACCGCCAACACGTCGTCCACGGTGCGCAGCACGTGCACCCCGGCCAGGTCGCGGCCGATCGGCAGCCGCTTCGGCGCCAGCCCGGTGGCCACCACGAGCTGGTCGTAGCCGAGCGCGGTGCCGTCGTCGAGGGTCACCTGGCGGGCCGCGGTGTCCAGGCCGGTCGCGGTGACCCCGAGCCGCAGATCGATCTTGTTCTCGGTGAAGAAGTCCTCTTCGCGCAGTTTGATCGCGTCCACCGCGCGATCCCCGCGCAGTACCTCCTTGGACAGCGGCGGGCGGTCGTAAGGCAGGTGCGGCTCGGCACTGACCAGCGTGATCGAGCCGGTGGCGCCCGCCCGCCGGAGCCCTTCCGCGGTCCGCACTCCGGCGAGGCCGGCCCCGACGATCACCACTTGCTGCGCCTTGCCCATCGATTCCTCAGCCACCAGACCACTATATGGAAACGCGGCCCGTAAGGTCGGCCGGCATGAGTGTGGAGATCGAAGTCGCGGACGAGGCCACCGACGAACTGCTCGAAGCGTTCGGCCTGCTGCTGCCCCAGTTGTCCCGTACCGCCAAGCCGCTCGACCGCGCCGCGCTGACCAGGATGTTCTCCTGCGACAGCAACACCGTGCTGATCGCGCGGGACGGCGGCCGGGTCATCGGCACGCTCACCCTGGTGATGTTCCCGATCCCGTCCGGCCTGCGCGCCCGGATCGAGGACGTGGTGGTGGACGACAGCGCACGCGGGCAGGGCGTCGGCGGCGCGCTGACCGAGCACGCGTTGCGGCTGGCGCGGGCCGAAGGCGCCCGTACCGTCGACCTGACCTCGCGCCCCGAGCGGGCGTCCGCGAACCGGCTCTACGAAAAGCTCGGCTTCCAGGCCCGCGAATCGCGCGTCTACCGGTTCACCATGGAGTAAGGACTCAGCACCGGCGGTGCAGGGTGGCGATCTCCGCCAGCAGTGACCTCGCCACGTCGACCGCCGGTGGCCGCGCCTCCGAGCCCCACTGCACGATGGCCTCGGTCTCCGCGGCGAGCACCAGGGTGGCCAGCATCGCCGGGCGCCGGTCCCGCGCCGAGTCGATGCCCATCCGGCGGCGGGCCAGTTCGGCGATCCGCCTGCCCGCCAGCGTCCGGTCGATCATGAACAGGCCGTACAGCTCCGGGTTGGCTTCCAGCACCCGCTTCAGCAGCGGCAGCAACCGGTGCGCCCGCCCCTCCACCTCGGGGTCGCCGAACACCCTCGGCGCAACCTCCGCCCAGGCTCGCATGGACGAGACCAGCACGGTCTCCTCCGCCGGCCGCGTCTCCAGCGCGCGGACGAACGTGCGCAGGTAACCGCGGACCGCGCCGATGGTGAGCTGCTCCTTGCTCGGGTAGTAGCGGAAGAAGGTCCGTTCGGAAACCCCGGCGCGCTCGGCGATCTCGCGCACGGTGGGTCGGCTCGGCCCGTGCTCGGCGAACAGTTCGAGTGCAGCGTGCCAGATGGACATCGAGGTCCGCCGCTTGCGCAGGTCCCGCAGTGTGGGTGGATAGAGCTGGC
The DNA here is from genome assembly GCF_000384315.1 of Amycolatopsis nigrescens CSC17Ta-90. GTDB lineage: Bacteria > Actinomycetota > Actinomycetes > Mycobacteriales > Pseudonocardiaceae > Amycolatopsis > Amycolatopsis nigrescens. Next base: position 8,339,185 of record NZ_ARVW01000001.1, read on the forward strand.
CGGTCATGGCTGGCATCGAGTACCGCTTCCTATGGCAGTGCTGGCAGGAACCGGCCGTCCACCACCCCAGCGACGACCATTTCTCCCGGCGCCGATAGTAGCCATTTTCATCGTGCCGCACAGCCACCCTGTGGCATATCACTCGCCCGGACTAGATCGACCGGACTCGTACCGCCAGGGTTGCCAAGAATTGGTCACCGTTTGCTAACGGCGCGAACCAGAACGGCCACTGATCCGACGCGAATCCCCGGAAACCTGCTATCCGGCGGGCCGCTGGGGTAGGCTCATGGAAAGTTCAACACGCCGATTAGCAACTCTGGCACAAATGCGGGAGTTTCTGTCAACTAAAGTCGTGCCCAGAGAACTAGGACACACTGGACGTGGCGCGGAATTCGGCTACGTTCGCTGCATGACCACGGTTGCCGTACTCGCCCTCGACGGCGTCATGGGGTTCGATCTGATGGTGCCGAGCCAGGTCTTCGGCTCGGCGGCCGGCATCGACGGCTGGCCGCTGTACGAGACCCGGATCTTCGGCCCGGCGAAATGGGTCACCACCGAGGCCCAGTTCGGCAGCTGCCGACTGGAGGTGCCCTGGGGCATGGAAGCCTTGTCCGGCGCGGACATCGTGGTGGTTCCCGGACATTCGCCGGCATCGATTCCCGCGCCGGCCGCGGTGCTGGACGGACTGGTCGGCGCCGCCGAGGCGGGCAGCCAGATCGTGTCCATCTGCACCGGTGCGTTCATCCTCGCCGCCTCCGGACTGCTCGACGGCAGCAGGGCCACCACGCACTGGCGGTGCGCCGACGAGCTTGCCGCCCGGTTCCCGGCGGTCGAGGTCGAGCCGAACGTCCTGTTCGTCGACAATGGACAGGTGCTGACCTGCGCCGGAATGGCGTCCGGGGTGGACCTCTGCCTGCACCTGATCCAGCGCCAGTACGGTGCCGCGGTGGCGGCCGAGACCGCCAGGCGGAACCTGCGCCCGCCGCACCGGCCCGGCTCGCAGACGCAGTACGCGGAGTCCGTGCCGTACCGCCTCAGTGGACACACGCTGCAGGAGATCACCCGCTGGCTGGAAGCGAACCTGCACCGACGGCTCAGCATCGAGGAGATCGCGCGGTACGCCGAAACCAGCGTGCGCACGCTGAGCCGGCGTTTCCAGCGGGAGCTCGGCACCTCCCCGCAGCAGTGGCTGCTCAGCGCGCGGGTGCGGCGTGCCCAGCAGCTGCTGGAGACCACCGAGCTCACCGTCGACCAGATCGCCACGTCCTGCGGCTTCGGCCCATCGGAAAATTTACGTTATCATTTCGGTCGCCTCGCAAAAGTCACTCCGACGGCATATCGTGCCGGTTTCCGCAACACCGCCACCAGCGTCGCACGAGCGCACTGAACGGGAATTGACCGGCGCTTAACCTGGCGTACAGATAAACCCGGCGAAGATCCGGTCAGGCGACCTATAAAAGCAGTCGCATATGTATTGCCGGACACCCTCTTCTTCCTTGCCCGCGGAGAGCCGGGATACGCTCGCGCACACTTGAGATCCCGGCCGGAATTCCGCCCGGCGCCGCCGCACGGCCCATTCCCGAGGTGTTTGCTGATGAACAACAAGGTCGATACTCCCCCGGCTCGCGAAAGCGCACCGGCCCGCGTGCGGCGGCACTGGCGGCTGCCCGCACTGGTGCTCCTGGTCTGGGTGGTGCTCGGGGTGCTGTTCAGCGGGATGCCCGGCAAGCTGTCCGAGGTTCAGGTGAACGACGGCGTCTCCTTCCTGCCCGCGAAAGCGGAGGCGACCGAGGTGGCTAGGCTGCAGCAGGAGTTCGCCGGCGGCAAGATCCTGCCCGCGGTGGCGGTGTTCAGCCGGGACGCCGGGGTTGGCCCGGCGGACCAGGCTGCGATCACCGGCCGGGCCGAGGCGGCCGGGAAGGCGACCGGGCTCAGCGGCCCGGTGAGCCCGCTGATTCCCTCGCGGGACGGCAAGGCGGTGCAGCTGGTCGTGCCGGTGGCCGGGGAGGACGCGTTCGAGGCCGGCAAAACCGTGCAGCACCTCCGCGAAACCCTGCGTACCGGGCTGCCGGACGGGCTCGTCGTCAACGTGACAGGGCCCGGCGGGTTCAACGCCGATCTCGGCGAGGTGTTCGGCGGCATCGACGGCAAGTTGCTGCTGGTCACCGGGCTGGTGGTGATCGTGATCCTGGTGCTGGTGTACCGCAGCCCGCTGCTGCCGGTGGCGGTGCTCGCCTCCGCCGGGCTGGCGCTGATCATCGCATCGGCGGTGATCGAGCCACTGGCCGCGGCCGATCAGGTGGTGCTCAACGGGCAGACCCAGGGCATCCTGTTCATTCTGGTGTTCGGCGCCTCCACGGACTACGCGCTGCTGCTGGTCGCCAGATACCGGGAGGAACTGGCCCGGCACGCAGACGCCTTGTCCGCCATCACCGCGGCACTGCGGGCCTCCTTCGAGTCCATTGCAGCCTCAGCCGGCACGGTCATCCTCGGCCTGCTGTGCATGCTGTTCAGCGAGCTCACCTCGAACAAGGGCCTCGGCCCGGTGGCCGCGATCGGGATCGCCGCGTCCCTGCTCGCTTCGCTGACCTTCCTACCGGCGGTGCTCGCCCTGCTCGGCCGCGCTGCGTTCTGGCCGGTCCGCCAGAATAGCCGGCACGCGGACCGGAAAGGCTTGTGGCAGAAGGTTTCCGCGCTGGTCGGCCGGCGTTTCCGGCCGGTCTGGATCGTCACCGCGCTGGCGCTGGCCGTGCTCGCCGCCTTCTCCCCGATGCTGAAGTCCGACGGGGTCGGCCAGTCCGATCTCTTCCTGGACCGGGTGGACGCGGTCGCCGGGCAGGAAGCGCTCACCGCGCACTTTCCCGGCGGTGTCGGCGATCCCGCGGTGATCGTGGCCGACCAAGGTGCCGCACCCGCCGTCGCTGACGCGGCCGGCGCGGTGAACGGGGTGGCCGCGGTGCAGACGGCCACCGGCCAGGACGGCGCGCCGAAGGTGCTCGACGGCAAGGTGGAGATCGAGGCGACCCTGGACGCGCCCGCGGACTCCGCCGAGGCGAACGCGACGGTGGATCGGCTGCGCGAAGCGATGCACGCCATCCCCGGCGCGGAGGCGAAGGTGGGCGGGCAGACCGCGATCCAGGCGGAGGTGCGCGACGCGGCCGAACGGGACCGGCTACTGATCATCCCGATCGTGCTGGTGGTGATCTTCGGCGTGCTCGCGCTGCTGCTGCGCTCGCTGCTGGCGCCGCTGCTGCTGATCACCACCGTGGTGCTGTCCTTCGCGGCCACCCTCGGCGTCGGCGCGCTGGTCTTCAACAACCTGTTCGACTTCCCCGGTTCCGACCCGTCAGTGCCGCTCTACGCGTTCGTCTTCCTGGTCGCGCTGGGGATCGACTACAACATCTTCCTGATGACCAGGGTCCGCGAGGAAGCGCAGCGTGACGGCACCCGCGCGGGCACCCTGCACGCGCTCGGCGTGACCGGCGGCGTGATCACCTCCGCCGGGGTCGTGCTGGCCGCCACCTTCGCCGCGCTGTCGGTGCTGCCGATCCTGTTCATGGCGCAGATCGCGTTCCTGGTGGCCTTCGGCGTCCTGCTGGACACCCTGATCGTGCGCTCGCTGCTCGTGCCGGCCCTCACCATCGACGTCGGCCGCCGGGTCTGGTGGCCCGGTCGGCTCCGGCACGGCACGCCCTAGTTCAGCGCACGGGCGCGGGCCGGGGCGAGGAAGAGTGCGAGGGCGGCACCGGCGAGCACGACCGCGGTGGCGACCAGCACGCTGGAGTGGAAACCGGCCATGAACGCGGTGTCCGCCAGCCCCCGGTCCAGCCCTGCCGGCGCCTGCCCCTGCGCGACACCGTCCACTGTGGACTGAACTTGGGTCGCATCGGCCAGCCGCGCGGTCACCTGCCAGGACATCACCGCACCGAGCACCGCGATGCCGAGCACCCCGCCGAGCTGGGTGGCCACCTGCTGCAGGGCGGACGCGGAACCGGACTCCTCGGCCGGCACACCGGCCACGATCACCTGCGTGGTGGCGATCAGCGCGATACCGGTGCCGAGACCGAGCGCCAGCGCGAACGGCAGCACCCCGGCCTGGCTCGAGTCTCGGGTCAGCCCGCTGAACCCGAACATGCCGGCCGCGATCAGGACAAGGCCGCCGGTGGCCGGCCAGCGGGGGCCGAACCGCCCGGTCAGCGCGCCACCGAGCGGGGCGCTGAGCACGATCACCGCGGTCACCGGCAGCAGCCACTGCCCGGCCCGCACCGGATCGAGCCCGCGCAGGTTCTGCAGGTACAGGGTCAGGAAGAAGAGCAGGCCGAACAGGGAGAAGTAGGAGATCGCGGTGAGCCCGGCGCCGAGCGACACCGCGCGGACCCGCAGCAGGCCGAGTGACCGGCCCCGCCCGGCCGCCGCCCTGGACTCGGTGACCGCCCAGCGGGCGAGCGCCGCGGTGCCCAGCGCCACCGGCACGTTGATCAGGAACACCCACGGCCAGCCGAGCCCGGACACCAGCACCCCGGCCACGATCGGGCCCGCCGCGATGGACACCGCCGAGGCCCCGCCCCAGATGCCCAGCGCCAGCTCCAGCCGTTCCCGGGGAAAGGCGTCCCGCAGCAGGGCCAGCGCGGCGGGTTGCAGCAGCGCGCCGCACACGCCCTGGGCGGCCCGTAGCGCGATCAGCAGCCAGCCGGTGGTGGCCATCGCGAGCAGCAGCGACACCAGCCCGAAGCCGAGGATCCCGGCCAGGAAGGTGGCCCGGCGGCCGAACCGGTCGGCCAGCCTGCCCGCCGGCAGCAGGCAGACCGCCAGCGCCAGCAGGTAGGCGTTCGCGATCCACTGCAGCTCGCCAAGCGAAGCCCCCACCGAACGGGCGATGTCCGGCCCGGCGATGGTCAGCGCGGTGCCGTCGAGGCCGGCCATCATGCCACCGAGCGAGACCGCGAGCAGTGTCCACCACGGACGCGTCCCACCCGAAGATCCGGCCATTGTTCCAATCCTTCCAGTAATGGTGTCCTGAATTCGGTTCTTACTGCCATTGGCAGTCCTGCTGGATTCACCGACACCGGGTCGCACCAATCCGCCCAACTAAAGTCGCAAGCCGCCAATAATCGGTTTCGGAACAGTGAAATCGTGGTAACTCCAACCCGCTGACCTGCTGCGAGTGCGATGCTTCACAGAGCGGACCCGTTGCCACGCCAACGACGGCTGGCGTAGCGTCCGCGCCATGCGCTACTTCGCCGAGCCCGCTTATGCACAGCGGTAAAGCCGCCTCGAAAATAGCGCACACCTAAAGCGGAACGCCAGCGTCGGTCACTTTCCGCCACCACTGGAAACCAATCACACGGGTGGGATCATCATGGGTTTGCACGTCGAATTCGAGCCGCTAACCGGCTCCCTCGCACGGCTGGCCGCTCAGGATCGGCCGGCGTTCACGTTCGTCGACTACGGCGAGGACCGCAACGGCGTCGAGCACACCATCACCTGGCCCGAGCTGGACCGCCGGGCACGTGCGATCGCCGCGCTGCTGACCGAGATCACCGGTCCCGGCGAGCGGGTCGCGGTGCTCTGCCCGCAGAACCTCGACTACGTGGCCGCCTTCCTCGGCTCGCTGTACGCGGGCGTGATCGCGGTGCCGCTGTTCGCCCCCGAGGTGAGCAGCCACGGCGCGCGGCTGGTCGGCGCACTGGCCGACTGCGACCCGGAGGTGTGGCTCACCTCGGAGTCCGCGCTGGCCAGCATCCACGAGCTGCGCGACGGCCATCCGGTACCCCGGCCGAAGCACGTGGTCACCGTGGACACGGTCGATCCGGCGCGCGCGGACGGGTTCGAGCCGGTGCCGGTGTCCCCGGAGCGTCCGGCGTACCTGCAGTACACCTCCGGTTCCACCCGCAGCCCGGCCGGCGCGGTGATCACCCACCGCGCGCTGGCCGTGAACGCCGCACAGGTCCGCACCGGGTTCGCGGTCACCGAGTCCAGCACCTGCGTCGGCTGGCTGCCGTTCTTCCACGACATGGGCCTGATCCAGCTGCTGTGCCTGCCGGTCAGCGCGGGCTGCCATTCGGTGTTCACCACCCCGTTCTCCTTCACCCGCAAACCGGTGCGCTGGCTCAGACTGCTCGGAGGCTATCCGGACACCATCACCGCGGCGCCGAACTTCGCCTTCGAGTACGCCGCCGCGAAACTGTCCGAACAGGACCGTGCCGAGCTCGACCTGAGCGGGGTGCGCACCGCGATCAACGGCAGCGAGCCGGTGCGGGCGAGCACCATCGCCGGCTTCCAGGCCGCCTGCGGCCCGCTCGGCTTCGCGCCGGAAGCGCACAAACCGTCCTACGGCCTTGCCGAAGCGACCGTGTTCGTCAGCACCACCCCGGCCGGTGCCGCGCCCAGGATCGTCACCCTGGACCGGGCCAAGCTGGGCGAGGGCGAAGCCGTCGTGGTGGAGCCAGGGCACGATCGAGCGCTGGCGCTGGTCACCGCCGGTAAGCCGGTGGAGCAGCTGGTGCGCATCGTGAGCATCGACGAGGGCAGGGTGCTGCCCGACGGCTCGGTGGGCGAGATCTGGGTGCACGGTCCGAACGTTGCCGACGGCTATTGGCGCCAGCCGGAGCGGTCCGCGGAGACCTTCGCCGGCGAGCTGAGCGACGCGGAGGAGTCCACCCCGGCCACCGGCTGGCTGCGCACCGGCGATCTCGGCGTACGGCACGAGGGCGAGCTGTTCATCACCGGCAGGCTCAAGGACTTGATCATCATCGACGGCAAGAACCACTACCCGCAGGACATCGAGGCGACCGCGCAGGGGGCGCATCCGGCCATCCGCCGGGACCGGCTCGCGGTGTTCAGCGTCGAGAAAGACGGCCGCGAAGGACCCGTGGTGGTGGCCGAGTTCTCCCAGCACGTATCCGCCGGGGACCGCCAGCTCGAAGACGTCGGCCGGGTCGTGCGGGCCGCCGTCGCCCAGCACCACGACCTGCGTCTGCTCGACTTCGTGCTGGTCCGACCCGGCACGGTGGCGCGCACCTCCAGCGGCAAGATCGCCCGCGCGGCGACCCGGAAGGCGTACCTGAGCGGCACCTTGGACAGAGAAGAGGCCACCGTATGAAGCCGACCGAACTGCGCCAGTGGCTGGTCACCCGGATCGCCGAAACCTGCGACCTCGACCCGGCCGCGGTGGACCCGGCCCGGCCGCTGCGCGAGTACGGCCTGACGTCGCGGGAAGCCGTGCTGCTGGCGGGTGAGCTGGAGGATCTGCTCGACCGCGACCTGCCCACCGCGCTGATCTGGCAGCATCCGACGATCGACGCGCTGGCCGGCGCGCTGCTGGGCGAACCCGCGCCCGAGTCCGTCCCGGAATCCGAGCCGGTGGCCGCCGCGGAACCGATCGCGGTGGTCGGCATCGGCTGCCGGCTGCCCGGCGGGGTGGACGGTCCGGAACGGTTCTGGCGGCTGCTCATGGACGGCGACTCGGCCATCTCCGACGTGCCGGAGGAACGCTGGGCGCAGTTCGGGCACGACTCCCCGGAACAAGCGCAGCGGCTGTCCCGGCTCAGTCGCCGCGGCGGTTTCCTGGACGGGATCTCCGCCTTCGACGCCGAGTTCTTCGGCATCGCCCCGCGGGAAGCCGCCGCGATGGACCCGCAGCAGCGGCTGCTGCTCGAAGTGGCCTGGGAGGCGCTGGAGCAGGCCGGTATCGCACCGGAAAGCCTGCGCGGCAGCTCCGCCGGGGTGTTCGTCGGGATCAGCGGGAACGAGTACAGCCACCTGACCCTGAACGACCTCAGCCGGATCGACGCCTGGTCCGGCACCGGTGCGGCGCTGAGCATCGCGGCCAACCGGCTCTCCTACGTGCTGGACCTGCGCGGGCCGAGCGTGGCCGTGGACAGTGCCTGCTCGTCCTCGCTGACCGCGGTGCACCTGGCGATCCAGAGCCTGCGGTCCGGGGAAAGCGAGGTGGCGCTGGCCGCCGGGGTGAACCTGCTGCTGGCCCCCGGCATCGTGGTCAACTTCGACGAAATGGGCGTGCTCTCCGCCGACGGCAGGTGCAAGGCCTTCGACGCGGCCGCGGACGGCATCGCGCGGGCCGAGGGCGCCGGGGTCGTGGTGCTCAAGCCGCTGTCCAAGGCGGTCCGCGACGGCGACCGCGTGCTGGCCGTGCTGCGCGGCTCGGCGGTCAACTCCGACGGCCGCTCCAACGGCCTCACCGCGCCGAATCCCGAGGCGCAGCAAGCACTTCTGCGAGCCGCGTACCGCTCGTCCGGGGTCGACCCCGCCGAGGTCGACTACGTGGAGGCGCACGGTACCGGCACCCTGCTCGGTGACCCGATCGAGGCCGGCGCGCTCGGCGCGGTGCTCGGCCGGGACCGGCCGGCGGAACGTCCGCTGCTGCTCGGTTCGGTGAAGACGAACCTCGGCCACCTGGAGGCCGCGGCCGGCATCACCGGCCTGATCAAGGTGGTGCTCGCGCTGGCCAACCGCCGGATCCCGGCCAGCCTGAACTTCACCGAACCCAACCCGCACATCCCGTTCGAGCGGCTGCGGCTCGCGGTCGCCGCCGAACAGCAGCAGTGGCCGGGCACCGGACGGCCGGCCAGGGCCGGGGTGTCCGGGTTCGGCTTCGGCGGCACCAACGCGCACGTGGTCGTGGAGCAGGCACCCGCCCCGCCGGCCGTCGATCCGGCGCCCGCCGGGCCTGGCCAGTTCCTGCTCGCCGACGCCACCGCGGACCGGCTGCGCCGTCGCGCCGGGGCGCTCGCCGACTGGCTCGGCGACGCCGGCGAGTTCGTCGAACTGTCCGATGTGGAGCATTCGATGGCGCGCCGCGCCGGCGGCAGGCACCGGGCGGTGGTCACCGCCCGCGACCGGGCCGAACTGACCAGCGGGCTGCGCTCGCTGGCCGCCGGCACCGCCACGACCGGGGTGGCCACCGGCGTTCGCGATCAGGCCGGTCCCGGGGTGGTCTGGGTGTTCTCCGGCCAAGGCTCGCACTGGGCCGGGATGGGACGTCGGCTGCTGACCGACGAGCCAGCCTTCGCCACCGCCGTGGACGAGATCGACCGGGCACTCGCCGCCGAGTCCGGGCCGTCGCTGCGCGCCACGCTGGAAAGCGGCACCGTGCCGACGGCCTTCGCCGAACTGCAGCCGGTGCTCTTCGGCACGCAGCTCGCGCTGGCCAGGCTGTGGCAGTCCTACGGTGCGGCGCCGTCGGCGATCGTCGGGCATTCGCTCGGCGAGGTCGCCGCCGCGGTGGTCGCGGGCGCGGTATCGCTGGCCGACGGTGCGGCGATCGCGGTCCGGCGCTCCCGGCTGCTCGCCGGGACAGCGGGCAGCGGCGCGATGGCCGCACTGGAACTCGGCGCGGAAGAGACCCAGGCCCTGCTGGCCGGCTACCCCGGCGTGGACATCGCGGTGTTCAACGCACCGCGGCAGACCGTGGTGTCCGGGGCGGCCGACCAGGTTCGCGAGCTGGCCGCGGTGGTCGAGCGGCGCGGACTGATGGCGCGGCTGGTCAAGTCCGAGGTCGCGGGACACTCCAGGCTGGTGGACGAGGCGGCCAAGGACCTGCGCGCCGAACTGTCCGGCCTCGCCGCCACGGGGCCGTCGATTCCCTTCTACCGCGCGGCTTCCGACGAGGCCCGCGCCGACGGCCCGCTGGACGCGGGCTACTGGGTCGGCAACGTGCGCCGCCCGGTCCGGTTCACCCAGGCGATCTCGGCGGCGATCGAAGACGGGTTCCGCACCTTCGTGGAGATCTCGCCGCATCCGGTGCTGTTCCACGCGGTGACCGAGACCGCGGCCGCGCAGAGCGCCGGGGTGCAGGTGCTGCCCACGCTGCGCCGCGACGAGGACGAAGCACGGCGGTTCCACGCCGGCCGCGGCGCGCTGCTCGCGCTCGGCGGGCACCGGCCCGCGACCACCGGCAGGCTGCTCGACCTGCCCACCACCCGCTGGGAGCGCCGGGACCACTGGGCACGCCCGGTTTCCCGGCGGGCCGCCGTGGGGGCCCACCCGCTGCTCGGTACCCACATCGAACTGCCGGAGGAGCGGACCCACCTGTGGCAGGCCGACCTCGGCACGCTCAGCCAGCCGTGGCTCGCGGAGCACACCGCCGACCGGGTCGACGACCGACCGGTACTGCCGGCCGGCTGCTTCGCCGAACTCGCGCTGGTGGCCGCGTCCACCGCGCTCGGCGTGCCGCCGGCCAGGGTCGAGCTGACCGGGCTCAGCCTGCCCAAGCTGCTGCCGCTGACCGAGCACACCCCGGTCACCACCACCTTCAGCGCGGACGAAACCGGTGGCCGGATTCGCGTGCACACCAAGACCGCCGAGGGCTCGTGGGTGCTGCACGCACAGGCGAAGGCGGTCCTGCACGCCGAACCCGCCGTCCCGGAACCGCTCGACCGGCGCGGGCGCACCGAAGTGCCCGCACCGGACGAAGGCGCGAAGCCGGGCTATCTGCTGCACCCGGTGCTGCTGCAGGACTGCCTCCGGACGCTGACCGGCGCACTCGCGCACGGCGGCGACGAGGTCCCGCTGGTCACCGGGTTCGGCTCGGTGCGGCTTTCCGGCGACCCGGCCGCCGCGACCGCGGGCCAGGTCCGCATTGCCGACGGCTCGCTCGGCGAGCTGAGGCTGGCCGACGGCGATGGCAAGGCGCTGCTCACCGTCACCGGGATCCGGCTGCACGCCGTACCGCACGCCGAAGTGGCCGCACCGCTGCGGGACCGGCTGCTGGACCGGGTCTGGCGCCCTGCCGAGCCACCAGCCGCCAGGGACGCCGGCCCGTCCCTGATCCTCGCCGCTCCCGGCAACCCGCTGGCCAGCCGTCTGCGAACCACGCTCGAAGTGCTTGGCGGTCCAGTGCGCGTGCTGCCGGACACCGAACCGGACGCGATCCGCGACGCACTGGACACCGAGCGGCCCGCTTCGGTCGTGCTGCTGCTCGAAGACGGCGATCCGGACGGCCTGGAAAGCGGCCGGCGCGGGGTGCTCAAGGCCGCCGAACTGACCCGGCTGCTGTCCGGGCTCGGTGGTACCCCGCCGCGGCTGTGGCTGGTTACCGGCTCGGCCGCGGCCGTACTGCCCGAGGAGCCAGGCCGTCCCGGGCCGGCGTCCGTGCGCGGACTGGTCCGGGTGCTCACCTTCGAGCATCCGGCGCTGCGGGCGAGCTGGCTCGATCTCGACGCGTCCGATGTGGACCGTGCCGCGGCCGAAGCGGCGGTGGAGCTGGCCGCCGGTGCCGCCGACGACGAGGTCGCCTGGCGCGGCGGCCGCCGGTACGTCGCCAGGCTGGGCGCGACCGCCACCTCGGCGGGCGCGCCGGTGCCCGCGGTGCGAGCCGACGGCGGCTACGTGGTCACCGGTGGGCTCGGCGGGCTCGGCCTGCTGCTGGCCACCTGGCTTGCCGAACGGGGCGCCGGCCGGATCGTCCTCAATGGACGGTCAGCGCCGAAGCCGGCGGTGCAGGCGATGATCGAGGAGCTGCGCTCGGCCGGCACCGCGATCGAGGTGGTGCTCGGCGACGTCGCCGAGTCCGGGGTGGCCGAGGCGCTGTTCGCCGCCGCTGGGAACGGCGCGGTCCCCCGCGGCCTGCTGCACGGCGCGGCCGTGTTCGAAGACCAGCCGGTGGCCGAGGTGGACGCGGGCTCGCTCCGGCGGTCCTGGCTGCCCAAGGCGGACGGCGCCTGGCGCCTGCACGAGGCCAGTGCCGGACTGGACCTGGACTGGTGGCTCGGCTTCTCCTCCGCCGCCGCGCTGCACGGCGGCCCAGGTCAGCCCGCCTACGCCACCGCGAACGCCTACCTGGACGCGCTGGCCGCGCTGCGGCGGGCGCGGGGTCTGCCCGCGACCACGATCAACTGGGGCACCTGGGCCGAGGTCGGTGCGGCGGCGGACAAGGAGATCCCGTGGATGTACGCGATCCGGCCCGGTGAAGGGGTCGAGCTGGTGGAGCACGTGCTGTCCACCGGGATCGGCTCGCTCGGCGCGCTGCGGATGAACGTGCCCAAGCTGATCGAGGGCTTCCCGAACGTGCTCGACGTGCCGTTCTTCACCGAGCTGCTCGGCAAGCACGCCGAAGCCGCCCGGCAACGTTCCGGCTGGCCGGGAATCGAGGCGGTGCGGGACCGCGAACCGGCCGAGATCCGGGCGCTGGCCGGCACCCAGCTGCGGGCCAGGATCGCGTCCGTCACCGGGCTGGAAGCCGAGGCGCTGCCGGACGACGTCGCGCTGACCAGCCTCGGCGTCGACTCGCTGCTCGCGGTGCGGATCGGCAACGCGCTCCAGCACGACTTCGCGGCCACGCCGCCGATGTCGCTGCTGCTGCGCGGGGCGGACCTGGCCGCGCTGCGGGACTGGCTGTTCGCCGAGCTCGGCGTGGCCGACCGGCCGGAACTGCCCCGGCAGCGCCGCACCCGGGGTGACCTGGTGCCGCCGCGCGATGCGGCGGAACGGCTGGTGGTGGCCGCCTGGCAGGAGGTGCTCGGCGCACCGGTCGGAGTGACCAGCGAGTTCGACGGGGACGAAGCGGCGGCGGAGCGAGTCGCCGGACTGCTGCGCGAACGCGGCGGGCACGAGTTCGCCACCGCCGAGCTGTTCGCCCGCCGCACTCCGGAGCTGATGGCCGAGCTGATCCGCAACGCGGACACCGCCAGGTCCGGTCCGGTGCGGGTGCTGCGCGAGTCCGGTGACCAGCGGCCGTTGTTCTTCTTCCATCCCGGCGGCGGGGACACCGCGGTGTTCCGGCAGCTGGTCGGCCACCTCGCACCCGGTGTGCCCGCGTACGGGCTCGATCACGTGCCGGGGCCGGTCACCGTGGAGGACCGGGTCGAGGCCTGGCTGCCCGAGATCCGCCGGATCCAGCCGAGCGGCCCGTACCGGCTGGCTGGCTGGTCGTTCGGTGGCTTCCTGGCCTTCGAAGCGGCGCAGCGGCTCACCGCGGCCGGCGAGCGGGTGGAGCTGCTGGCCATGGTGGACTCCATCCTGCCGCTGCCGCATCCGCCCGGACTGTCCGAAGTGGAAGTGCTGGAACGGCGGTTCGCCCGGTTCGCCGAGTTCCTCGAAACCAGTTACGGAAAGGGCGTGAACCTGCCCTACGAGGAGATGGCCAGGCTGGACGACGTGGCGCAGGCCGAGTTCCTCGCCGAGCGGATCCGCGCGGCCGGGGTGGTGGACGAGCGCGTCGGCGAGGCGATCCTGACCCACCAGCAGCGGTCCTTTTTGGACGTTCGCATGCTGGAGCGGTACCAGCCAGACGGCTATGACGGCCCCGTCGTCTACTACAGCCCGGCGGACCAGGTGCCGGGCGGGATGCGGGACGAGCGGTTCGACCGCACCGACCCGGCGCGGGGCTGGGACTCGATCTGCCGCGACCTGGAGGTGGTCACCGTGCCGGGGCACCACCTGTCCGTGCTCGACCCGCCCAACGTCGAGGTGATCGCGGCGCACCTGCAACGCGCGCTCGACGGGCTGCGGGCCCGGTACAGCAGGGTCTGATCGCGGGTGGCCCGGTCACGAGCGCGGCACGACGCTCAGCCACCACACCTCCGCCAGGTCGGCCGGGTCGCGCAGGTCCGCGCCGGTGAGGTCGGCGAAGTGGCCGAGCCGGTGCCGCAGGGTGTTCGGGTGGACGTGCAGGGCCGCGGCCGTGTCGTCCACCCGCATCCCGTGCCGCAGGTAGCAGCGGACGGTGCGCCAGATGTCCTCGCCGTACTCGCCCTTCGCCTCCAGCGGGACGAGCAGGCGCTCGGCGAGGATTCTGGTCATCGCCGGGTCGGTGGCGGCGACCCCGGCCAGCCGCAGCGTCTGCATCGAATGCGCGCCGGGGGCGCCGAGTCGCAGCGCGGCGGCCAGTGCCCGGCCGGCGGTGAGATAGGAGGAGTGCAGCTCGGCCGCCGGGCACCACGGCCCGACGCCGAAGGTGCCCAGCTCGGGATCCAGCTCGACCGGCGCGGTGCTCTCCACGCTCAGCAGGCCGAGCACCTCCTGGTGCACGTCCCGGTGGCCGACAGCGGCGAGCAGCCCGCCTGCCGCCACCGTCTCGCGCAGCGCGGAGACACCGACGCCGGGATTCAGCCTGCCGTGCAGCGCGGCATACCGGCCCGCCGGGTCGAGGCCGAGCTGGAACAGCGCCCGCGCGCTGGGCTCCTCCGCGCCGGGCTGGGTGAGCAGCGCCCGCAGCGCCTCGCCGATCCGCTGCTCGTCCTCGCGCGCGCTGCGCAGTTCCACCTCGCGGTGCGCGGTGGCCGCGGCCACGGTGACCCGGTCCAGCCAGCGGTAGATCAGCTGCACGGTCTCCAGCAAGGTGCCGTCGTCCGCGCCGCCGTCGCGCGCCATCTTGGCCAGTGCGTCCCAGAACTCCTGCGCACCGATCCGGTAGGCGGCGAGCACCGCGGCCAGGCTCATCCCGCGCCGCGCCCTGTCCGCGCCGACCGCGGTGATGTCCCGCAGCTCCAGCCGGTCCGGCAGCCGCCCCGCCCGCAGCTGCCCGAGCGCGGCGAACACGATGCTGCGGTTGCCGGCCCGCAGGTCCGACGGCGGCAGCGTGCGGTACTCCGGCACCTCGGCGCGGATCCGCCGGACCAGCCGATCCACCACCGCGTCCAGCCGGACCGGGTCGGCGAGCAGTTCGTCCAATACCGGCCGGAGCGTCTCTTTCCCCGGAGACGTCATTGGGGATTCCTCCAATGAGAGCACCGCCGTACTAGTTGTCACTCCATCTTGCCCGCGCCTTGATTGTGGCGTGGTCCGACAGCGCCGATCATGAGGGATCACGCCGAGGTGTCAGTACAGGAGGGTCATCCATGCAGCCCACGCCCCTGGGGACGAAGCTCGCGCAACTCGCCGAGGCCGATCCGGACCGGGCGGCGGTGACCTGCGGTGCGGTGACGCTCAGCCGGCGCGAGCTGGACCTGCGCAGCAACGCGCTCGCCCGCGAGTACGCGGCCCGCGGCGTCGGGCAGGACAGCCTGGTGACGATCGGGCTGCCGAACGGGGTGGAGTTCATCCTGGCCGCGCTGGCCGCCTGGAAGCTCGGCGCCACCCCGCAGCCGGTGTCCTTCCGGCTGCCGGAAGCGGAGCTGACCGCGGTGCTGGAGCTGGCCGACCCCGATCTCGTCGTCGGACTGGCCGCGGCCGACCGGGCCGCGGTGCCAGCCGAGTTCGAGCCCGGTGCCGCCACGGACCCGCTACCACCGGCCGTCGCCGGCGCGTGGAAGGCGCCGACCTCGGGTGGCAGCACCGGACGGCCCAAGGTCATCCTGGCCGGCCACCCGGCCTGCGCCGAGGTGCTCGAGCTCTACGCGAACCTGTTCGGCATGCCGGAGAACGGGGTGCACCTGGTGTCCGGGCCGCTGTACCACAACGCCCCGTTCATGATGTCCGCCGCGGCGCTGTTCGCCGGCAACCACGTGGTGGTGCTGCCCAAGTTCGATCCGGCCGAGCTGCTGCGGCTGATCGGCGAGCACGGGGTGGACTGGACCTTCCTGGTGCCGACCATGATGCACCGGATCTGGCGGCTGCCCGCGCCCGAACGCGAAGCGGCGGACGTGTCGAGCCTCCGGGTCGTGCTGCACGGTGCCGCGCCCTGTCCGCCGTGGCTCAAGCGCGCCTGGCTGGACTGGCTCGGCCCGGAGCGCGTCCACGAGCTGTACGCCAGCACCGAGGCACAGGCGGGCTGCCTGATCAGCGGGACCGAGTGGCTCGAGCATCCCGGCAGCGTCGGCCGGGTCCGCCAAGGCGAGATGCGCATCCTGGACGACGAGCACCAGGACGTGCCCACCGGCGAGGTGGGCGAGATCTGGATGCGGCCGGACCCTGGCGGCCCGCTCACCTACCGGTATCTCGGGGACACCGCGACCACCCTGCCCGGCGGCTGGGAGTCCCAGGGCGACCTCGGCCGGATGGACGCCGACGGCTACCTGTACCTGGCCGACCGCAAGCCGGACATGATCCTGGTCGGCGGGTCCAATGTGTTCCCGGCCGAGGTGGAGGCCGCGCTCGACGAGCATCCCGCGGTGCTCAGCAGCTGCGTGATCGGCCTGCCCGACGACGACTACGGCAACCTGGTGCACGCCGTCGTCCAGGTCAGCACGCCGGTCACCGAGGAGGAACTGCTGGCACATCTGCGCGAGCGGCTGGTCAGCTACAAGCTGCCGCGCCGCATCGAGTTCGTGGACCGGCCGCTGCGGGACGAGGCCGGCAAGATCCGACGCGCGCAGGTCCGGGCCGAACGCCTGGCCGGTGCCTCATGACCACCCTGTCCGGACCGGTTACCGGCACCGCCCCGGCGGTGGTCAGCCGGAAGCTGCTCGGGCCGCGGCTGGCCGAGTACCGGCTGCGCTCCCCCGTACTCGGCGCGCACACCCCGGTGCGCATCCTTTTCCCGCTGGAGTACGGAAAGGACACCGAGGCCCGGTTCCCGGTGCTGTACCTGCTGCACGGCGGGGACGACGACTACCGGTCCTGGACGGATAAGGGCGGGGCCACCGAGGCCACCGCCGAGCTGCCGCTGATCGTGGTCATGCCGGAGGCGAGCAACGGGTTCTACTCGGACTGGGTGAAGCCTGGCCGACACGGCCGGACCCGCTGGGAGAGCTACCACATCGGTGAGCTGCTGCCGTGGATCGACCGGACCTTCCGCACCACCGGCTCCCGCGGCGGCCGCGCGCTGGCCGGGCTTTCCATGGGCGGTTTCGGCGCGATGTCCTATGCGGCAAGGCATCCGGACCTGTTCTGCGCGGCGGCCAGTTTCTCCGGTGCGCTGGACACCAACCGGCACACCTGGGTGACCGGGGTCGCGGCCAGGCGCGACGGCGGGCATTTCGACTCCATCTGGGGCAGCAGGCTGACCAACGAGACCCAGTGGCGGGCGCACAACCCGTGGGACCTCGCGGAGAACCTGCGCGGGATGTCGCTGGTCCTGCGCACCGGGAACGGTCTGCCGGGACCGCTGGACGAGCATCCGCTACCGAACCCGGTGGAGGCGATCGTCTACCACGAGTCGCTGCGCATGCACCGGCGACTGGACGAGCTCGGCATCGAGCACGAGTGGCATCACGGGCCTGGCACGCACAACTGGCCGTACTGGCTGCGCGATCTGCGGAACACGCTGCCCGTGCTGATGCGCGCGTTCGCCGACCCTCCCGCGCAGCCGAAGCCGTTCTCGCACACTTCGGCTGAGGACGAGTACACCGCCGGTGACTGGACCGTTCGGCTGAGCCGGTCCGAAGCCGCCTTCTGCACACTGTCCGAAGTGGACGAAACGGGGTTCGTGCTGACCGGCGGCGGTGACGCGGACGTGCGCACGGCGGCCTGGTTCACCCCGGGCCGGAGCTACCGGGTGGCCCTGGACGGCGAGCACGACCGGCGGGTGCTGACCGCGGTCGCGGACCCCGACGGCAGGCTGGAGCTGAAGCTGCGGCTGGGCCCGGAAGCAGAAGGGCCGCATGCGGTCGCGGTGACCATCGGCGAAGAACACCCGTGACGGTAACCACGGACGAACCGCTCACCCCGGTCCGCGCGCGGTGGATCGGCGCGCTGTCCGCCGCCACCCTCGGCATGTCGATCGCGGTGCTGACCCCGATCCAGGTGCTGCTGCCGCTGCAGGTGGAGTCGATCGACCCGGCGGCCAAGGTGGCCAACCTGGGCTGGATCACCACGGTGGCCGCCCTGGTGTCCATTGTGGTCTGTCCGGTGGCCGGCGCGCTTTCGGACCGGACCAGGTCCAGATTCGGCAGGCGGCGGCCGTGGATCCTCGGCAGCGGCCTGCTCTGCGCGGCGGGGCTGGCCGCGCTCGGCGGGCAGCAGACGATCATCGGGGTCGCGATCGCCTGGGTGGTGGTGCAGACCGGCACCAACGCGATGTACGCCGCGCTCAGCGCCTGCGTGCCGGACCGGGTGCCGGTGCGCCAGCGCGGGCTGGTCTCCGCGTTCATCGGGCTACCGTTGCCGCTTTCGCTGATCCTCGGCTCGTTCCTGGTGACCAAGGTGGTGCCGGGACAGGCCGCCGGTTACCTGCTGCTGGCCGGGATTCTGCTGGTGCTGATCCTGCCGCTGGTGCTGGACCGCTCGGACCGGCCGATCCCGGACGGCGAGCCGCTGCCCGCACTGGGCACCCAGCTGCGCGGCATGGTCACCGGTTTGCTCGGCAGCCCCGACCTGCTGTGGGCGTTCGGCTGCCGGTTCGGCATCCAGCTGGCGAACGCGGTCGGCACGCTCTACCTGCTCTACTACCTGCGGGATGTGGTGCACGATCCGGATCCGGCTGGCGCGGTGTTCGTGCTGATCGTGCTCTACACCGCCGGCATCCTGCTGACCAGCGTGCCGGCCGGGCGGTGGTCGGACCGCAGCGGCAAGCGCAAGCCGTACGTGATCGTTTCGTCGGTGGCCGTCGCGGCCGCCATGGTGGTGCTCGGCGTCGGCGAGAGCTGGACCTCGGCGCTGGTCGCGGCCGGGCTGCTCGGCGCCGGCTACGGGGTGTACATCGCGGTGGACAACGCGCTGATCACCCAGGTGCTGCCCTCGGCCGGGGACCGCGCCCGCGACCTCGGCGTGGTCAACCTGGCGAACACCGCGCCGCAGGCCGTCGCCCCCGCCGTCGCGGCCGGGGTGATCAGTATCTCGGGCGGCTATCTCTGGCTGTATCTGCTGGCCGCGGCATCGGCCCTGCTCGGCGCGCTGCTGATCCGGCCGGTGCGGGCGGTGCGCTGAGCCGGGATGTGGGATTCTCCCGCTGTTCGATCAGTGCTCGGTTCGAGGAGGACTAGTCTTGACCGCAGAATCCCCGCTGGTGCGCATCGACCGCGAGCCCTCCGGGCTGGCGGTGCTGACCTTCGGCAACGGCCCGCTCAACCTCTACACCGCCGAGCTGCACGAACGGCTGGACGCGGCGATCGGTGAGCTGGCGGCCGAGCACACCAGGGCGCTGCTGATCCGGGCCGAAGGCAAGATCGTCAGCGGCGGGGTGGACGTATCGCTGTTCGACGCGCAGAACGGGCCGGATGAGGCCAAGGTGCTCTTCGACCGGATGCTGGCGCTGCCGGAGCGGATCGCCACGCTGCCGTTCCCGACCGTGTTCGCCGCGCACGGGCTGTGCCTGACCTGGGCGTTCGAGGTGGCCGTGGCCTGCGACCTGATCCTGGCCGCGGAGCGGGCGAGCTTCGGGCTGGTGGAGAAGGTGGTCGGGCTGACCCCGACCATGGGCGGCACCCAGCGGCTGGCCGCGCGCGCCGGGGTGGGCAGGGCGAAGGAGTTCGTCATGACCGGCGACCGGTACCGGGCCGCGACCATGGAACGCTGGAACGTGGTCAACCGGGTGCTGCCGGACGAGGGCTTCGACGAGGCCGCGCGGGCGTTCGCCGCCGGGCTGGCGCAGGGCCCCACCCGGGCGCACGCGGCCACCAAGAAGGTGCTCGAACACTACGAACACGGCGGCGTCGCCGAGGCCAACGCGCACATCACCACCATCGCCGCCGACCTCTACCGCACCCAGGACCTGCCCGCCGCCGTCAAGTCCTTCCTCACCGACGGCCCCGGCAAAGCCACCTTCACCGGCCACTAAGCCCCCAGCGGTCGTGAGTGAAAAGTGTTGCCAGGGCAACACTTTTCACTCACGACCGCTGACCTGCGGAAATGGCAGGCTAGCCGGTGAGGTCGCCGTCGCGTTGGTTGGCGGCGGCGTAGTGGGCGAGCTTGTCCTCGTCGACCCGCACGCCGAGGCCGGGGCCGGTGGGCACCCGCAGCTTGCCGTCCACAAGGGACAGCGGCTCGACGATGTCGTCCTCGTGCAGGTAGTACATGCTGTCGATGGCCCTGGACAGCACCGGCGTGCTGGCCACCACGGCGAGATGGGCGGCAGTGGCGATGCCGAGCTCACCGCCGCTGTGCAGGTTCATGCCCAGCCCGAAGGTCTCGCAGTGCGCGGCCAGTGCCTTGGTCGCCGCGATCCCGCCCCACTTGTAGACGTCGCCGTGGATCACGTCCACCGCGCGCAGCCGCACGGCCGGCGCGAACTCCTCGAACCGGACCACGCACATGTTGGTGCACAACGGAATTCGCACCTTCTCGCGGACCTGGCGCATGCCCTCGATGCCGACGCACGGGTCCTCCAGGTACTCCAGGTCCAGCTCCTCCAGCGCCAGCCCGGCCCGGATCGAGTCCGGCACCGACCAGGCCGCGTTCGGATCCACCCGCAGGTTGCTCTCCGGCAGCGCCCGCCGCAGCTCGCGCAGGATCGCCACGTCGCCCCGCACGTCGGTGGTGCCCTTCAGCTTGACGGCCTGAAAACCGCCCTCGGCCACCACGTGCGCGGCGTGCTCGGCGAGCGCGCGGGCCAGTGACTTGCCGCTGGCGCCCGGCGCATCCGCCCTGGTGATCAGCGCGGTGATCGGCACCTCGTCGCGGACCGCGCCGCCGAGCAGATCGGTCAGCGACTGGCCGGTGAGCTTGCCGATCGCGTCCCAGCAGGCCACGTCCACCGCGGCGAGCGCGGCGTAACCGAGGTAGCCGTGGAAGAACGGCACCATCTGGTGCCTGCGGTGAAACGCCTCCAGCGCGAACGGGCTGGCGCCGACCAGCTCACCGGCCAGCCGCCGGACCAGCGCCGCCACCGGCCGCCCCCACATGGTCTCGCCCCAGCCTTCCACCCCCGAGTCGGTGCGGATCCGCAGCACGGTCCTGGTCTCCCCGGTCTTCGTTTCGAACGAGCTGGTGAACGGGTTCGTCAACGGCAGGTTCACCACCCACACGTCCACCTCGGTGATCTTCACGAGTCCTCCCCTCCGTGACTTTCCCTGGTAGCGGCGTCGAAGGCGCGGATCGCCTTGGCCAGTCCGGCCGCCCGGTGCGCGAGCAGCAGTTCGCCGTGTTCGGCGTCCGCTCCGGCCGCGTTGTCGGTGACGCCCCCGGCCGCCGCCCATTCGCCGTGCCGTTCAGCGCACAGCCCCGGATAGGGCGGCCGGTCGAACAGCGGCGGCTGCGGGCCCGGCCAGTCGGGCCTGGCGCGCACCAGCTCCGGATGCGCGGTGAGCATCAGCGAGGTCTCGAACCAGCCGGCGTGTCCCGGGGTCAGGTCCGGGCGCTCGCCCTCGGGTGACTCACAGCTGACCGACCAGTACGAGCAGGCGGCCGCCGCGACGTCGAACTCGAGGGCGAACTCCTTCACGGCCAGGCGCATCACCTCTTCGTTGCCACCGTGACCGTTCACCACCATCACCCGGCGGAAACCGCTGCGCACCAGCGAACCCAGCAGGTCACCGAGCACCGAGAGCAGGGTTCGCGCGGACAGCGAGGTGGCGGCCGCGAACAGGTGGTGCGGGCTGTGCCCGAACGGCAGGCTCGGCAGCCGGACGAGCTCCGGGCCGTCGTCACCGAGGCGTTCCGCGGCGGCGTCCAGCACGGCGTCCACCAGCAGGGTGTCGGTGCCCATCGGCAGGTGCGCGCCATGCTGCTCGTGCGCGCCGATCGGCAGCAGCGCGATTCCCCGTTGCCCGGCGTCGCGTACTTCGCGCCAGGTCAGTCCGGTCAGTTCGAACAAGGTGACTCCCCTCCCGGAGTTCGGCGTGGCAAGGTGGGCGGATGAAATCCGGCAGCGGAGACCGTCCGGCGCTGCGCCTGGTCAGCGAGCCGGCGCCGGTGCGCACGGCGAGCACGCTTGGCGCGGTCGAACTGCTGCCCGGCCGGATCAGGGCGGCGCTGCTGGACCGCGCCGGCACGGTGCTCCGGCGGGCCGAGTCCTCGTACTCCCCCACCGCGTCCGGCCCGGCGGAGATAGCCGCGGCGCTGGCCGAGGCCGTCACGGACTGTTTCGGCGACGAGCCGCCGTCCGGGGTCGGGGTGGCCGCGGCCGGGCTGGTGGACGCGGCCGCCGGGGTGATCATCGAGGTCAACGAGGTGCCCGCGCTGCACGGCTACCCGGTGGCCGACGTGCTGGCCGAGCTGGTCGGCGTGCCGGTGCACGTGGAGCACCGGGCGCGGCTGCAGGTGCTCGGCGACCGCTGGTTCGGTGCCGGCCGCGGCCGCAGCACCTTCGCCTCGGTGTCCACCGGTGAGGTGCTCGGCGTTGGCATCCTTTACGAGGGGCAGGTGCTGGCCCCGCCCGGCGGTCGCAGCGGCGCGCACATGACCGTCGCGGCGAGCGGGCGCCGGTGCGGCTGCGGCGCCCGCGGCTGCTGGAAGACCGTCGCGACCCCGGCCTGGCTGCGGTCCCAGGCCGAACAGCGCGGGCTGGACCCCGCGTCCACCGTGCGCACGCTCGCCGCGCAGGCCGCCACCGGCGACCCGGCCGCTAAGTCGCTTGTGGACGAATACGCGGAGAACCTGGCGCTGGGCCTGGTGAACGTGCAGCAGCTGTTCGCGCCGGGGCTGTTCGTGCTGCACGGTGAGGCCAAGGACGGCGGGGAGCCGTTCCGGGCGCGGATCGAACGGCGACTGCGCCAGGACTCCTCGTGGGCGACCACCGCCGAACAGCCCACCGTGCTGGTCGCCGACGCCGAGATCGACGACATCGCCCTGCTCGGCGGCGCCGGCCTCGTCCTCTCCCACTCCTAACCCTCGGTATGCAGCGAAGGCCACCTTCGCTGCGTTCAACGCAGGCAAGGTGGCCTTCACTGCATGGTCCGGTGGCGGCGGGCGTGGCGGGGGTCGAGGGTGGGGACGGCATCGAGCAGGGTGCGGGTGTAGGGGTGCGAAGGGGTGTCGAAGACGGTGGCGGCTGGGCCCTGTTCGACGACCTTGCCCGCTTGCATGACGGCGACCCGGTCGGCGATCTGACGCACCACGGCCAGGTCGTGCGACACGAACACATAGGTCAGCCCCAGCCGGGACTGCAGGTCCGCGAGCAGGTCCAGCACCTGCGCCTGCACCGACACGTCCAGCGCGCTGGTCGGCTCGTCCAGCACGACCAGCCGGGGCCGCAGGGCCAGCGCCCGCGCGATGGAGATCCGCTGCCGCTGCCCGCCGGAGAACTCGTGCGGATACCGGTCCTGGATCTCCGGGCCGAGGCCCACCGACTCCAGCAACTCGCCGACCCGGTCCCGCAGCCGCGCCCGGCCCGTCCTCGGTTCGTGCGTGTGCAACGGCTCCGCGACGATGTCGGTGACCCGCATCCGCGGGTTCATGCTGGAGTACGGGTCCTGCAGCACCACCTGCATCTCGCGGCGCACCCGCCGCATTTCCACTTTGGACAGTCCGGTCAGGTCGCGGCCGCCGAAGTGCACGCTGCCCCCGGTCGGCTCCAACAACCGCAGCAGCAGCCGGGTCAGCGTGGTCTTGCCGGAACCGGACTCGCCGACCACGGCCAGTGTCTCGCCCTCCGACACGGCCATGCTCACACCGTCCACCGCGAACATGCCGTGCCGCCCGCCGAACCGCTTGCTCAGGTCTCGTGCCTCCAGCATCAGGGTCATAGCCGCTCCAGCCGTGGGGTCGCCCGCAGCAGCTGCCGCGTGTAGCCCGCCGACGGGTGGTCGAAGACGTCCTGCACGTCCCCGGTCTCCACCACCCGGCCGTGCCGCATCACCACCACCCGGTCGGCAACCTCGGCCACGACCCCGAGATCGTGCGTGATCAGCACGACCGCCATCCCGTGCCGGCGTTGGACCTCCACCAGCAGGTCCAGGATCTGGGCCTGCACGGTGACGTCCAGCGCGGTGGTCGGCTCGTCCGCGATGAGCACCCGCGGCCTGCCGATCAGCGCCATCGCGATCATCACCCGCTGCCGCAGCCCGCCGGAGAGCTCGTGCGGGTACTGCCCGGCCCGCCGCTCCGGGTCCGGGATGCCGGCCTCGCGCAACGCGGGCAGCACCGCCCGCCGGGCCTCGCCGCGGGAGGCGCCCTGATGTTTCCGCAGCACCTCGCCGACCTGCACCCCGACGCGCTTGAGCGGGTTCAGGCTGGTCATCGGGTCCTGGAAGATCATCGCGACCTCGTTGCCCCTGATCCGCCGCAGCTCCTTTTCCGTGCACGTCAGCACATTCCGGCCGTCGAGCAGGATTTCGCCGGCCGGGTACACGCAGGGCGGGACCGGGTTCAGCCGGAGCACGGACAGCGCCGTCGCGGTCTTGCCGCTGCCCGACTCGCCGACCACCGCCAGGGTCTCCCCTTCCCGCACCGAAAAGTCGACGCCCTGGACCGCGGGCACGGTCCCGGTGCCGAGCCGGAACTCGACGTGCAGATCGCGAACTTCGAGCAGCGGGTTCATCGGCGGTACGCCTTCGGGTCCGCGACGTCGCGCAGGACGTCGCCGGTGACATTGACGGCGAGCGCGGTGACCGTCAGCGCGAGGCCGGGGAACACCGCGATCCACCAGGAGGTGCCGAGGTAGAGCTGCCCGTCGCTGAGCATCGCGCCCCAGGTCACGATCGACTTCGGCACCCCGAGCCCGAGATAGCTCAGCGAAGCCTCGGCCACGATCGCCGACGCCACGTGCAGGGTGCCGATGGTGGCCAGCGGCGCCAGCACGTTCGGCAGCAGGTGCCGGCGCATGATGGTCAGGTCGCCCACCCCGATCGCCCGCGCCTCGGTGACGAACTCCCTGGAACGCAAGGAAAGCACCTCGGAACGGACCACCCGCGCGTAGGACACCCAGCCGGTGAAGCCGAGCACGATGATCACGTACCACAACCCGGAGCCGAGGAACCCGACCACGGCCAGCGCGAGCAGGATGGACGGGAAAGCGAGCTGGATGTCCGCCAGCCGCATCAGCGCACGGTCCACCCAGCCGCCGAGAAAGCCGGATACCAGGCCGACCGCGGCACCGATCACCCCGGCCAGCAGTGCCGCGCTCGCGCCGACCAGCAACGAGACCCTGGCGCCGTAGATCATCCGGCTCAGCAGGTCGCGGCCGAGCTGATCGGTGCCGAGCAGGTGCTCGGCGCTGCCGCCGGACTGCCACGCTGGCGGCCGCAGCCGGACCAGCAGGTTCTGCACCTGCGGATCGTGCGGCGCGATCAGTGGCGCGAACAGGGCCGCGAGCAACATCAGCGCCAGCACCGCGATCGCCGCCACGGCGAGCTTGTTGCGCAGCACCGCACCGAATCTGGACGGCGCGGGGCGCACGGCAGACTGAGTCATCGGAGTCATCGGGTCACCCGCACCCTCGGGTCGAGCAGCGTGTAGGAAAGATCCACCACCAGGTTCACCAGCACGAAAGTGGCCGCGAAGAACAGCACCGCGGCCTGCACCATGGGAAAGTCCCGGTTCGCGATCGCCTCCACGGTGAGCCTGCCGACACCGGGCCAGGAGAACACCTGCTCGGTCAGGATCGCGCCGCCGAGCATGCTGCCCACCTCCAGGCCGACCACGGTGATCACCGGCAGCGACGCGTTGCGCAGACCGTGGGAGAGCACCACGCTGCCGGTGCCGAGGCCCTTGGCCCGCGCGGTCCGGATGTAGTCCGAGCCGAGCACATCCACCAGCGAAGAACGCAGCAGCCTGGCGATCATGGCCACCGAGTACACCGCGAGCGTGACGGCCGGCAGCACCAGATGCGCGAAGCTGCCGTAGCCGGAGGCGGGCAGCACCTTGAGCTGCACCGCGAACACCAGGATCAGCAGGATGCCCACCCAGAACGGCGGCGTGGACTGTCCGATCAGGACACCCGTCATCACCCCGGTGTCGGTGGCCCTGCCCCGGCGCAGCGCGGCCATGATCCCGGCCGGGATGGCCAGCACCAGCGCCACCACGATCGCCGCGGCGGCCAGTTCCAGGGTGGCCGGCAGCCTGGCGAACAGCACGTCCGCGACCGGCTGGTCGTAGAACAGCGACGTGCCGAAGTCCAGCCGGGGCAGCCCGGCGAGATAGTCGAGATACTGCGCCAGCAACGGCCGGTCCAGGCCGAGGCTCGCCCGCAGGGTGGCCTCCTGGTCCGCGGTGGCGTCCGGCGGCAGCAGCAGCTTCACCGGGTCACCGGAGAGCCGGACCAGGAAGAACGCCACGGTCGCGACCACCAGCAGCACGAGCAGCGCGGTCCCGACCCTGGTCAGCACCGTGCGCAGCACCCCGTTACCGGCCGGTGGCCGTCGCCCCGCCTGGCCTGCCTCCAGCACCGGCGTGGTCACCTCGTCACCGTCGCCGATGCCATGGCCAGCGAACCGACCACGCCGGGACGCCACCGCGGCCGGTCGCTGCGGGCGTAGATGTTGTCCAGCTGGTAGAGAAACACGAACGGCGCCTCCTCTTTCAACAGCCGCTGCAGGTCACCGAAGGCGCGCAGCCGGTCGGCGTCGGAGTTGGAAAGCTCTTCGCCGTCGATCAGCCGGTCGGCCTCGGCCGAGGTCCAGCGGCTCTGGCGGCGATCGCGGCGGACGTTGGACTGCACGTTGCTCTGCCCGTCCACCGTCCAGCCGGTGCTGGCGGTCAGGTACATCGGCCCGAGCGCGCGGCGGTTGTCCGAGGTCAGCCTGCTGTTGAAGGTGCCGGCGTCGAGCAGTTCCACTTGAGCGCGCACCCCGGCCCGCGCCAGCAGCCCGGAGATCGCCTCGGCCACGTTGGCGTCCACATTGGACGCTGTCAGCACGGTGTCGAACCCGCCCGGATGGCCGGCATCGGCGAGCAGCCGCCTTGCCAGATCGAGGTCGCGGGAGAACGGCGGCACGCCGGGGTCGAAACCGAACGACTCGCGCGGGATCATCGTCGGCACCTCGCGGGCCTTGCCGTCCAGCACCGCCTTGATCAGCAGCGGCACGTCCACCGCGTGGTTGAGCGCCTGCCGCACCCGGCGGTCGGCCAGCGGCCCGTCCGTGGTGTCCAGCGACAGGTAGGCGGTGCGGATCCCGGGGTAGCTGTCGATGGTCACCCCGGTGTAGCCGGCCAGCTGCAACGCGGCGTCCGGGGTGAGCTGGGTGACCAGGTCCACCTCATCGCTCTGCAGGGCAGCCAGCGAGGAGGCCGCGTTCGGCATCGGGGAGAAGACCAGTTCGTCCACCCCCGGTGGGCCGGCCCAGTGCTCGGCGTTCGCCCGCATCCGCAGCTCGTGGTCGCGCTGCCAGCTCTCGAACCGGAACGGGCCGGTGCCGATCGGGTGCCGGGCGAACCCGCTGTCGCCGACCTCGGCCAGGTAACGCGGCGGCACCACCACCCCGCCGAACAGGGAAACCTTGGCGGGCAGGATCGGATCGTGCTGGCTGGTGTGCACGTCCACGGTCAGCTCGTCGGCCACGCTGGCGCCTTCGACGTAGCGCAGCTCGACGATCGGGGACTTGGTCTCCGGGGCGATCAGCCGGTC
The DNA here is from genome assembly GCF_000384315.1 of Amycolatopsis nigrescens CSC17Ta-90. Taxonomy (GTDB): domain Bacteria; phylum Actinomycetota; class Actinomycetes; order Mycobacteriales; family Pseudonocardiaceae; genus Amycolatopsis; species Amycolatopsis nigrescens. The sequence goes on from NZ_ARVW01000001.1 coordinate 8,366,402, forward strand.
GAAGCTGAACTTGACCGCGGCCGCGTCGCAGGGCTCGCCGTTGTGGAACCGAACGCCGGGACGCAGCCGGAAACGCCAGGTCAGCGGGTCCGGCGCGGACCATTCCAGTGCCAGCCGCGGCGCCAGCCGGTTGTTCGCGTCGCGGGTGGTCAGCGTGTCGAAGATGTTGATCAGCGCGTTCATCGAGGGCATGTCGCCCTGTTTGTGCGGGTCCATCGTCTTCGGGTCGCTCGGCTGGGACAGCCGCAGCACGTTGCCGGCGCCGCCGGTCTGCCCACCGCAGCCGGACAGCAGTGCGGCCGCGGGGAGCGCGAGACCACCGAGGCGAAGCGCCGCGCGCCGCGAGATCCGCGGGTTCGGACCGCTCACCGGCCACCCCTCTCGTTCCGTTTAGCGACACCTCGTTCCGTCAGATGGAACGTTGGTGGGTTAAGCTAGGCGGCATGCGAACGGCTGTCAATGACGGACCCCGGGACGAACCTCAGGACGAACCGGAGCGCTCGGGCCAGCCACGGGGCGCCGTGGACAAGGCGCTCGACGTGCTCAGCGCGCTGGTCCGTCCCGGCAGCCCGCATCGACTGGCGGATCTGGCGAAGGAGACCGGCCTGGCCAAACCCACCGTGCACCGGATGCTGCAGACGCTGACCGGCTCCGGGTTCGCGGTCGGCGTGGCGGGCGGCTCGTACCAGGTCGGGCCCCGGCTGCTCGGCATGTCCGCGGCCGCGCTGGCGAGCAGCAAGGAGAGCAGGTTCGCCCGGCCGGTACTGGCGGAGCTGCAACGCCGGACCGGGCACACCGTGCACTACGCGGTACGGCACGGACTGGACGCGATCTACGTGGAGAAGGTCGAGCCGGCGCAGGCGTACCGGATGACCTCCCGAGTGGGCGGCGAGGTGCCGCTGTACTGCACCGCGGTCGGCAGGGCGATCCTGTCCCGGCTGCCCGAGGCCGAGGTCGCCGAGGTGCTCGGCACCGCACCGCTGCCGGCCAGGACCCCGCGCACGCTCACCGACCCGGCCGCGATCCGCCATGCACTGTCCGAAGTGGACGAACGCGGCTTCCTGGTGGAGGACGAGCAGAACGAACCGGACGTCCGCTGCGTAGCGGCGCCGGTGGTGGACGGGCTCGGCCAGGTGGCGGGCGCGATCAGCGTGTCCGGGCTGACCTTCACCCTGAGCCTGGACAGCGTCGAAGTGCTCGGTCCGCTGGTGCGCGACGCGGCCGCGCAGGTCTCCGCCGCACTCGGCAGCGGGATCGGCATCCGGCTGGTCGCGGATGAGTGAGCTCGCCGCGCTGCTCGCCGAGGCCAGGGCACGACGGGTCTTCTCCGCGGCCGCCTGGTCCGTCGGAACCGCCGACGGCGTGCTGAGCAGGGGCGTGCTCGGCACCCGGAGCTGGGACGGGGAGCCTGCCGCGGAGCACGACCTGTGGGACCTCGCATCGGTCACCAAGCCGATCGCCGGGATGGCCGTGCTGGCACTGGTCGAACGCGGCGTGCTCGGCCTGGAGGACCCGGTCGGCGCGCAGCTGCCCGAGTACACCGGCGGTGACAAGGCAGGCATCACCGTCCGGCAACTTCTGACGCACACCTCCGGGCTGCCGGGGGCAACCCCGCTGTGGCGCGAGTTCCCGACCAGGGCCGGCCTGCTCGACGCGCTGCGCACGCGGCCACTGCCGGTCGCGCCGGGCAGCAGGGTCGAGTACTCGTCGCAGGGGTTCATCCTGCTCGGCCGGATCGCCGAAGCCGCGTCCGGACGGCCGCTGGACAAGCTCGTCGACGAACTCGTGCTGGTTCCGGCCGGGCTGCGCGACACCCGGTACACCCCCGGCGCAGCGGATCGGCCGCGGGCGGTGGCCACCGAGCAGTGCGCCTGGCGTGGCCGGCTGGTGCGCGGCGAAGTGCACGACGAGAACTGCGTGGTGCTCGGCGGAGTCGCCGGCCACGCCGGGCTCTTCGGCACCCTCGGCGATCTGGAACGCCTCGGCCAAGAGCTGGCCGGCGGCGGAAGTTCCTTGCTGGGCAAGGAAATGTTCGCGGAGATGACGACGTGCCACACTGAGGGCCACCGGCTGCGGCGCGGACTCGGCTGGCAGCTGACCGACGCCCCGGACTCCCCGCTCGGCCCGAATGCCTACGGCCACACCGGTTTCACCGGGACCAGCCTCTGGATAGACCCGGACTCCGCGCGTTTCTTCGTGCTGCTCACCAACCGCGTGCACCCTTCCCGTGACGGGAACGCCATCGTGCGGGTACGCCGCGACTTCCACCGCGCCGCCGCCCGCTGAAGTCCTGACTCCGGCCGTGTTTGACAAGTCCGGGCTCGCGTGCTGCCATGAGGTAACTATACCGGTATGTATACCTTGAAAGGTGGATCATGCGTGCGATGCTGCTCACCGGGTTCGGCGGGCCGGACAAACTCGAGTTCCGAGCGGACGTTCCGGACCCGCGGCCAGGCCCGTCCGAGGTCCGGGTGCGGGTCGGCGCCGCCGGGCTGAACAACACCGACATCTGGACCCGCGAAGGCGCCTACGGCTCGTCCGACGATCCGGCCGCGGTCACCGGCTGGCGCCGTGAACCGCTGAGCTTCCCCCGGATCCAGGGCGCGGACGTGGCAGGCACCATCGACCAGGTCGGCGAAGGCGTCTCCGCCGACCGGATCGGCGAACGCGTGCTGGTCGACCCGATGATCTACACCGGCGGCGAGCGCGCCCTGGTCCGCACCGACTACCTCGGCAGCGAGCGCGACGGCGGTTTCGCCGAGCTGGTGACCGTGCCCGCCGGCAACGCGCACGCGGTGCACAGCGCGCTCAGCGACGCCGAACTGGCCACCTTCCCGACCGCCTACACCACGGCGATGCGGATGCTGAACCGCGCGGCCGTGCGCGACGGGGAGACGGTGCTGGTCACCGGCGCGTCCGGCGGCGTCGGTTCGGCGCTCATCCAGCTCGCCACCAACCTCGGCGCCGACGTGGTGGCCGTGGTCGGAGCCGGGAAGCAGGAACAGGCGAGGAAACTGGGCGCGAGCGTGACCGTGGACCGGAACGAGCCGGACCTGGCCGGAGCACTGGACGGGCGCCAGGTGGACGTGGTGGCCGATGTCGTGGCCGGCCCCGCCTTCGCCGGCCTGCTCCGGCTGCTGCGCCCGCTCGGCCGGTACGTGGTGGCCGGCGCGATCGCCGGTCCGCTGGTGGAGACCGATCTCCGCACGGTCTACCTCAACCAGCTCCAGCTGATCGGCTCCTCCTTCGGGTCCCACGAGGACTTCGCACAGGTGCTGGCGCAGATCGAGGGCGGCGGGCTGCGACCGTTGCTGGCCGGTACTTTCCCGCTGGCCGAGCTGGGCAGGGCGCAGGCCGAGTTCACCGGCAAGGGTTTCTTCGGCAAGCTCGTGGTGGAGCCGTGAACGCCGTGAAGACCGCAGCTCTCCAGGACTTCCGGGTGCTGAGCATGGACGTGACCGGCACGCTGATCGACTTCGAGCGGGGCATCCTGGACTGCCTCACCAGGTTCACCGATTCCGGCGCGGCGGAGATACTGAGCGACTTCGCGCTGGCGGAAAAGCACGAGCAGGACCGGGCACCCCAGCTGCCGTTCACCGAGCTGCTCGGCCTGGTCTGCCGCCGGATGGGCCTGCCCGACGAGGCCGGCGCCGCGCTGCGGGCCTCGATCCCCCGCTGGCCGGCGTTTCCGGACGCGGTGGCGGCACTAGCCGTGCTCCGCCGCCGGTACCGGCTGGTCGCGCTGACCAATGTGGACCGCTGGGCGATGGCCGCGATGGCGGCCACGCTCGGCGAGCCGTTCCACGACGCGGTGACCGCCGAGGACGTCGGCGTGAACAAGCCCGATCCGCAGATGTTCGCCTACTGCCGTGGCCGGCAGAGCCACCACGGCCACACCACGGCGGACTGGCTGCACGTGGCGCAGAGCCAGTACCACGACATCGGCATCGCGAAGCGGCTCGGCTTCACGACCTGCTGGATCGAGCGCCGCCACGGCCGGCCAGGGTTCGGCGCCACACCCGAGCCGGCCGAGGTCACCGCGCCCGATCTGCACTACCGCTCGCTGGCCGAACTCGCCGCCGCCATCGGCTGATCTCCGGACGCCGTGGTTTCTCGCAGGGTCGTGGCCGCCACCGCGATGGCGGCCACGATGAAGGCCGCCGCGACCACGAACGCGAGCCGGTAGCCACCGGTCAGCGCCGCACCCGCGGCCGCACCGGATCCGGCGAGCCCGTTCGCCCGCCCGGCGGCGACGGTGGCCAGTACCGCCACCCCGATCGCGCCGCCGACCTGCAGGGTGGTGTTGAACAGCCCGGACGCCACCCCGGCGTCCGCCGGATTCGCGGCGGACATGGCCAGCACGGTCAGCGGCGGCATGGCGAGGCCGAACCCGATGCCCAGCAGCACCATGGCCGGCAACACGACGGCCAAGTACCCGTCCTGCGCGGGCAGCCCGGTGAGCAGCAGCTGGCCGGCCAGGATCAGCACCAGCCCGGTCAGCAGCACGGCCCGGTTGCCGAACCGGCCGCTCAGCCGCGCCGCGAAGCCGAGCGAGAACAGCGCGATCACCAGTGCGATCGGCAGCATGGCCAGTCCGGTCCGCACCGCGTCGTAGCCGAGCACCTCACCCAGGTACAACGCGATCAGGAACTGGAAGCTCAGCATGCCCGCGACCATCAGCAGCAAGGTCAGGTTGGCCCCGGAAAGCCGGCGGGAACGGAAGATCCGCAACGGCAGCAGCGGGTTCGCGGCCTTCGCCTGACGCAGCACGAACCCGGCGAGCAGCCCGGCGGACAGGGCACCGAAGCCGATCGTGTGCGCCGAACCCCAGCCGTACTTCTCGACCTCGACGATCGTGTAGACGCCGAGCATCAGCGCACTGGTGACCAGCAGCGCCCCCAGTGCGTCCATACCGGCACGCGGGCCGTGTCCGCGATCGGCGGCGAGCAGGCGCCGGGCGAAGACCGCGGCCACCACCCCGATCGGCAGGTTGATGAAGAAGACCCAGTGCCAGCTCAGCAGCTGGGTGAGCACGCCGCCGGCCAGCACGCCGAGGGAAGCCCCGCCGGCGCCGACGAAGCTGTAGACGCCGATCGCCTTCGCCCGCGCACCGCGCTCGGGGAACAGCGCGATGATCATGCCGAGCACCACCGCGGAGGTCAGCGCGCCGCCGGCCCCCTGCACGAACCGGGCGGCGATCAGCAGCTCCGGCGTGCCGGCCACCCCGCACAGCAGGGAGGCCGTGGTGAACACGGCCAGGCCGAGCTGGAAGATCCGCCGGCGCCCTGCCAGGTCGCCGAACCGGCCTGCCAGCAGCAGCAGCCCGCCGAACGCGATCAGGTAGGCGTTGACCACCCAGGCCAGTCCGGCCGGGGTGAAGCCGAGATCGGCCTGGATGGTCGGCAGCGCCACCGTGACGATGGTGCCGTCGAGGATGATCATCAGCTGGCCCGCGCACAGCACGAGCAGAGCCGTCCAACGCGCTCTGAGCTCGGCGGCCGCGGTCGCGGCGGGTGCGGTCATCATTCGTCTCCTAGGTGCACGATTTGTAACTGCGATCATCATCTGTTCCTGAGGAGACCGGCGGAAGAAGGCACTTTTCTGTCCCAGGGGCACATCGGTGTACCCGAGGCGGGACAGCCAGGTCCGAAAGCCGCCAGCGATGGACGCCGGGCCGAACCAAGATCGGCTTCATGACATCCGCACCCGAGCCGGCGGGGCCGATCGGCCGGAGCCGCCGCCGGTTGCTGGTGGTACTGCTGGCCGCGCAGTTCGTGGCCAACATCGACACCGCGATCGTGAACATCGCCGCCCCGTCCATCCACAGCGGACTCGATGCCGACGGCGGCCAGGTGACGCTGGTGGTGTCCGGCTACATCGTCGCGTACGCGGTGCTGCTGGTCACCGGCGCGCGGCTGGGCTCGACGTTGGGGCACCGCCGGGTGTTCCTGGCCGGGCTGCTCGGTTTCACCGTCACCTCGCTGGTCTGCGGGCTGGCCCCGGACGTGCTCACCCTGATCGTGGCCAGGTTCGCCCAGGGCGTCGGCGCGGCGCTGATGGTGCCCCAGGTGCTCAGCGGGATCCAGCTGCACTTCGCCGGCCGTCAGCGGGTGCGCGCCCTCGGCTACTACGCGCTCGCGCTGGCCGGCGGCGCGGTGGCCGGGCAGGTGCTGGGCGGGCTGCTGATCTCGGCCGACCTGTTCGGCACCGGCTGGCGGCCGATCTTCCTGATCAACGTCCCGCTCGGCGCCGTCCTGCTGCCGGCGGCGCTGCGGTTCCTGCCCAGGGACGAGCCAGGCCGATCCCGCGAGATGGACCTGCGCGGGGTGGCCGCGCTCGTCGCCGCCGTGCTGCTGGTGGTGCTACCGCTGGTGCTCGGCCGCGAGCAGGGCTGGCCGTGGTGGGCCTGGCTGTGCCTCGGCGCCGCCGGTCCGGTGTTCGCCGTGTTCGTCCGCACCGAGCGCCGGGTCGCGGGCCGCGGCGGACGACCGCTGGTCGCGCCCGAGCTGATCCGGCTGCCCGCGGTGCGGTTCGGCCTGCTCGCGCACGGGCTGAGCACGATGACCTATTTCGCGCTGCTGTTCGTGCTCGCCCTGTACCTGCAGCAGGAGCTGGGCAAGAGCCCGGCGTACTCCGGGCTGGCCATGGTCGTCTGGGTGGCGGCCTTCGGCGTCGGCGGGCCGCTGCTCCCCCGCGTTCCGGTGGCCTACAGTCGTTTCGTGCCACTGGCGGGTTGTCTCGTGCTCGCCGCCGGCTATGCCTCGGTCTGGGTCTACCTGCTCGCCGGTGGCGAGACCGGTCCGCTGCTGTTCGGGCTGCTGGGGGTGGGCGGCCTCGGTCTTGGGCTCAGCTCGGGCAGCCTGATCAGCACCATCACCTCGGCCGTACCGGGCCACTACGCCGCCGACCTGTCCGGAGTGCTCAGCACCAACGCCCAGCTCAGCGGTGCGCTCGGGGTAGCCGTGGCCGGCGCGGTCTACCTCGGCAGCGGCTCGTTCGCGCTGGTGCTGGCCGGTTTCACGATGCTCGCACTGGCCGCCGGCGCGGCCGCGCACCGGTGCGCCCGGCCCGTCCCGCTGCCACTGGCCGCAACCACGGTATGAACGGAGAACACATGCACGACGCGGCACTGTTCGACCTCGACGGCACCCTGGTGAACACCGAACCACGCAGCCAGGCGGCCTGGAGCAGGCTGTTCAGCGCACACCAGGTGCCCTGCGACGACCGGCTGCTGAAGTCGTTCGCGGGCAGGCCGGGCAAGCAGGTACTCGCCGAGCAGCGGCACCTCTTCGGCGAAGTCCACACGATCGAGGAGTTGTTCGCGGAAGCCATGTCCTACGCGACGCTGCCGGCCGAGCCGGTGCCGGGGGCCGTGGAAATGCTGCGGCAGCTGCACGAACGCGGTGTACCGGTGGGCGTCGTCACCTCCGGAACCAGGGACTACGCCGTGGGCGAACTAGACACGATCGGTGTACTGCCGCTGCTCTCCCTGCTGATCACCGCGGAGGACGTCCGCAACGGCAAACCAGACCCCGAGGGGTACCTCGCCGGCTGCCGAACCCTTGGCAGCGCGCCGGAACGGACCGTGGTGTTCGAGGACGCGCCGGCCGGGGTGAGCGCCGCGAAAGCCGCCGGGACCTTCTGCGTGGCCGTCACCACCACCCAGCCCGCCGCCGCGCTGGCGGCCGCCGATCTCGTCGTCGACGGCTTCGCTGCGGTGCGCTGGCCGATCTTCGCAGGTCGCCCCGAATAGTGGAGCGCGGTTGCGGCCTCCCTTGGCGCACCACATATCGTGGCTGCGCTTATGCAGGAGGTGGGCGGAGTCGTGCAAGAGCTCGACTACTACGAGCTACTCGGCGTGCACAGGGGCGCGTCGGCCAACGAGATCAAGTCCGCCTACCGGGCGCTGGCCAAGTCCATGCACCCGGACACCGGTGGCACCGCGGGCACGTTCCGGCTGTTGCGCGTGGCCTACGAGACCCTCGGCGACCCGGTGCGGCGGGCCGAGTACGACCAGGAGACGCAGGTCCTGGACGCGGTCGAAGCACCCGTGACGCCGGCGCCGCGGACCAGGACGCACCGCGGCGCCAGGTCGAACCGGGTACGCACCTTCGGCGAGGATCCCGATTTCGTACCCGCGTTGCCGACGCTGGCGCCGGAGGGCATCCCCTGGTGGGACCTGATCAGCTCGCACACGGGCACCCGGCACGCTCCGCAGGACGCGCCGGGGCACGCCCCGCCGCTGCTGGTGCTGGCCGGTCTGCTGCTGTTGCTGCTGCCGATCCTGGCGCCTGCCGCCTGGTCCGCGGTCTGGGTCGGGCTGGCGGTGGTGGTCACCGGTACCGCGATCTGGCTGGTGCGCTGCCACATCGCGGCGGCCAGGACGGAGCGGGAGCTGACTGCTGAGTTCGGCGGGACCGTGGTGTTCGGCAAGCCCGGCACCGATCGCGACCAGTTGGGCGAGCAGCTCACCGCCGAGTTGTTGACCCGGTACCTCACCCGGCTGCCCGGCGCGCGGATCTTCCACAGCCTCGCCTGGCCCGGCTCGGTGTTCGCCGACGTGGACCACGCCGTGCTGTCCGGCAACCGGCTGGTGCTCGTCGAGTCGAAGATGTGGCCGCCGGGGCACTACGAGATGGACGAGACCGGCACGCTCTGGCGGGACGGCAGGCTGTTCCGCGGCGGCGCGACCAGGCTGCCGGACGCGATCACCGTGTACCGCGACCTGCTGCCCGGCGTCGAGGTCTGCGGCGCGATGGTGATCTACCCGAACCGCCCCGGCACCGTCACCACCGACGAGCCGGTCACCGTGCCGGCGCCGCCGATGACCCCGGAGGAGTTCGTCGTCGAGATGGGCGACTGGCTCGCCGCCCGCCCGTCGACCGTGGAGGAGAAGGTGTTCCGGGCGGTGCTCGCCCAGGTGGTCTCGCACTGACCGGGAGTTGACCCCGGCCTGGCCGTGGGCAAGGCTGGGCCGATGAGCAGCGGCGAGGAGCGGGACGGCGTTTCGTTGACCAACCTCGACCAGGCGTTGTTCGAGGGCGCGGAGGCGACCAAGCGCGACCTGGTCGACTACCTCGATACGGTCCGCGACCGCATCATCCCGCGGCTGCGGGACCGGCCGCTGTCGGTGGTGCGGGTGCTGCGCGGGCAGAAGCCGTTCATGCAGAAGAACCTGCCCAAGTACACCCCGGACTGGGTGCAGCGGGTGCAGGTGTGGGCGGAGGCCTCGAAACGCGAGGTTTCGTACGGGTTGTGCAACGACCGCCGCACCCTGCTGTGGTTCGCCAACCAGCGCGCGGTGGAGTACCACGTGCCGCTGATGCCCTTCGACGACCTGATGCGTCCCCGCCACCTCGTGCTGGACATCGACCCGCCGTCCCCGGACGCCTTCGATGTGGCCGTCGGCGCCGCCGAACTGGTCCGCCAGGCGCTGGCCGACTCCGGCCTCACCGGCGCGGTCAAGACCAGTGGCGCGAAGGGCGTGCACATCTTCGTGCCGCTGGAGCCGCACACGATCGAGGACGTGGCCGCGGCGACCAGGGCACTCGCGGCCCGCGCCGAGCGGCTGGACCCCGAGCTGGCGACCACCGCCTACATCCGGGAAGACCGCGGCGACAAGGTTTTCCTCGATTCGACCAGGGCAGGCGGGGCGACCGTGGTAGCGGCCTACAGCCCGCGCCTGCGGCCGGGCACCCCGGTGTCCTTCCCGGTCCCCTGGGACGAGCTCCGCCGGGTCACCCCGGCCGACTTCACCGTGCACACCGCGCCCGGCCTGATGGGTGGCGGCGACCCGTGGGCCGAGCTCCTGCCCGAGCCGCAGCGGCTCAGCGCCGACCTGATCGCGGAAGGCCACACCATCCCGGTCGCCAGGGTGGCGGCCATGCACGAGGGCAAGCGCCGCGCCCGCGCCCGTCGCGCCTGACCGCCGGTACGTTCCCGGCCTCGCAACTGCCTGGTGGCTGTGGCGGTTTGACCTGGCCCCGGTTTGGGCGGCTTGAGTTGGCTCCACCTGCTGGGTGATGCCGCGTGCACAGCACCATGGTCAGGGGTCATTCGTGGTCGATCCGAAATTTGGTGCTGTTCGAGATACTCCGCCGGAGTACCTGACAGCGCGATGCGAGCAGAGAACTGGCCGAACGGTACGAAGTGCCCCGCCGCACGGTGCGCCTGGCCATCGATTCCGCGATGCCCGCCATTGCGAGCGCCTAGTGTCCGCCAACCGCAGGCCATGCCGACCACACACCGGCGGAACCACCACGACGGGAGTGGCTATCCAGGCTGGGCGCGGGCTGGCGGGGTGAGGGATGGATGTCGGGTGCGGCTGCCCACGGGACTTGTTCTTTCCGGTGCGGGGTGAAATTTCGCTGGTGACCAACGACGCAACGCTGTACCGGAGCGAAATTTTGCCTCGCGTCGCCTGCAAGGCGACCACCCACCCTCGAACCCGGATGGCTAGAAGGGTGGTGGCCCGTCGGCGATCTCCGGAGGTGACGGCGGATCGAGAAGCGGCTCCGGTCTGGTCGAGTAGCTGCGGCCGGTCGGAGTCGTGACCGTTAAATCAGCCGTCTCGGGATCGAACTCGAATTTCCAGCCTGGCTTGTCTTTCAAGCGGTGGTGGTGGCGGCACAGGCAGCACAGGTTGTGCTCGCAGGTGTCCCCATTGTCCGACCACGCCGTGCAATGGTCCGCGTCGCAGCGTTGTGCGGGCCGATTACAGCCGGGTGCCCGGCAGGTGCGGTCGCGGATGCGGACCAGTTCAGCGAGGTCGGCCGGTGGGCGGTATCTCTTGCGGCCGATATCCCGGACGGTGCCCGACACCGGATCGGTCAACACCTTCCGCCACACCGATCCCGGTTGGTTCATGATCTGACGCCCGATCTCACCAGGGATCGGGCCATGTCCGACTAACTCGCAGCCGTCGTCGCGGACGCCCAACGCGGTATCGAGCGGGATATGGATGAACACCTGAGCGGCCAAGCCCTCCCAGCCCTTGCCGAGCAGCAACTCCGCCAGCACATCGGCCCGAAGCTGGTCCATGGTGCGAGTTTCATCGCCACCCCGAAGCTTCCGAGCCAGCATGTCGATCCGGGCGTACACGGCGGTCGCGATCTCGACCGGGAGGTAAGCCCAGAGTGAGGCCATCGCATCAGGCTCGTGGCACAACTCAACCCGCCGCTGCTTACGCCGAGCCTCCGCCCGCGCCTGCTGCCCTTCCGGATCGAGACTCGCCACCACCCGAGTCACCGTTTTCCGCCAGTTGCTGGGATTCTTCTCACCGATACGACCAGCCAGAATCTCATCCGCCTGACGGGCCAATTCATCGGACAACACCGCCACGCCATCAAAGGCTTGACGTGCCTTCTCGATATCCAACTCGCCCTCGGTCATCGCGGCCAAAAGAAATGGCATTCGCGTCACGAGCGCCTTCGCCAGGCCCACCCGGGTCGCGGTCGTTTCACGGGACAACCGCAACTCCGGCGCCAACTCATCCGCCACCCACCGCGCACCACCACGAGCCCGACTGACCTGCGCGATCGCGCGGGCCTGCACCGCCTGCATACGACAGATCGCCCGCCGAGCCGAGATCACCACCCCCACCGCCTGCGACACATCAAGCTGCTCAATCGACGCCGCATTCATCGAAGACAACCAATCCGGCGGTAACATACTGAAATCAACATACAACATGCGAACCCCCATACTTTCGAATGTACCTCCATAATACCGCCGAACCCCGACAGAAACCGGCCACACCCAAACACGAAAGAGGGAAGATCGCATGTCATACGGCCGACGAATCAACGAGCCTAAGCGGGAGCGAGCACGATCCATACCGGGCCGCGGGCGAAGGTCATCAGCTCACCGGACGGCCGCGAAAAGGCGGTCGCCGCGGATGGCGACGAACGGCTCCACTTCGCCTGGAACGCCTGGCCGTCGCGAAGCACCAGTGCCTCCCCCGCACCGACCGTGCCCGCGAACGGCGAGTTGTAGCCGAGCACGTCCGAATAAGGCGACGAACGGACCGGTACCCGCTGGATGATGACGGTCGCCGCACCGACCCGGCTCCGCGCGGTCGTGACCAGCGGTGCGCCGTCCATCGACACCAGCCAGCGCGCCTCTTCCGGCGACCAGCGGGCCGCCACCTCGGCCCGCTCGTACCGCACCGACCGCCCTGGCGTCGGAACGCCGCCCTCAGGCGGGTCGCCGAAACGCCAGCCGAGATCCGGCACCGGACCGGCGCCGCTCGATGCCGTCAGTACCGCCGGGCGGGCGTAGAGGTTGTGCGGCATCTGGCGGTCGCTCGACCGGAAGTAGCCGGCGGCGGCCTGCGCCGGCGACAACCGCACCAACGGCGCCCGATCCACCAGCGGCAGCAGTTCCGGTGCCCCGCCGGAGAAGGCCAGCGCCGGGCGGCCGAACTGCGCCAGCAGCTCGAGGTCGGTCTCCCGGACGCTGCGGACCGGGCCCACCACTTCCGGCGCGCCCGAGCAGAACACCGCGATCAACCGGGTGAGACCGGCCTCCACCGGCTCCACGTAGACGATGTCGGCGTGTTCGAGGCCGGTGTGCGGGCGGGCCTGCGCGACGTTGTCGATCTTCACGGCCAGCACCGGCGCGCCGGTGCGCGCCGGCCGTCCGGTGCACGGCGACTCCGGGCCTGGCACCGCGGACTCGGTGGCAGGCGGGGCGGTTTCGCTCGGCAGCGGTGCGACCGGAAGGGGCGCGAGCGGTGGTATGACCGGCGCCGCGAGCGCAGGCTGGGCGACCTCGACTTCGGTGAGCGCGTCGAACACCACCCAGCCGAGCAGCAGCACGACGATCAGCCCGGGGACGGCGCGCGACCACCGCCGCCATCGCGGCCGTTCAGAGGTAACCCGAACCGCCGGCACGTGCGCCCCCAGCTTTCTCGGCCCGGGACCCCGGGCTCTTCAGTTCTCGGACTCCGTCAGACTTACCCCTCCCAGGTCACGAACACCACCGCCATCCGCGGACTCCGCCGGAAGGGTGACCGGCGTAGCCACCGCCGTGTCCGTGGCGACTTCATCCGGTGAGCAGTTCTACCTCCCCTACCGCCACGGCGGCGGACGCGCGGACGGAAACCACCCGGTATCTCTGCGCTTCGGTACATCTCGACGAACCGTTCTGCCGGACGGTGCTCAAGGAGCTGGTCGACCAGCCCTTCCAGTCGGTCGCGCCCTGCTACGGCCTCGATGTCGCCTCGGTGTCCCGGCATGCGGTCGCGGCCCGCCGTCGACGGCTGGCCCGCGATCTGGTGCTGCTGGCGGCCTTCCTCTGGAACGCGGTCGTTCTCTCGACCGCACTGTCCGGTGTGGACTGGACCGTGGACCCGGCTCTCGTCGACCAAGTCCTGCCTAGCTTTCTGGTGTCCCTGCTGATCTCCTGGATCGTGGTGTCCGTCGAACAGGGCATCAAATTCGGTGTCCTGCTCGGCCGGCTTTCCCGGCAGAACTTCGACCCCGCTGCCGTCGGCGGACCGTCCAGTGGCCGGGTGCACCGGCGGCTGACCTACCTCGACGCCCTGCAGCAGGGCAATGTCGTGGTGTTCGCCGGTTACCAACCGTTCGCTGGCAGCGGCCTGGAACTGGGCGCGTGGTCGCTCGCCATCGACATCTCGAAGGGCCTGCGCGATCCGGAAACCGGTGCGCGCAAAACGCCGAAACCGTTCCACGCGGTGGAACTGCACGACTACCTTCGCGACGCGCTGCGCCGGCTCGGGCTTTCTGGGCTGACAGCCACCGACCGGCTGTTCATCAGCGGCCGGGACGCCTGGCGGGATCCCCGCGTGCTGCCCGACCGGTTCGCGCCGCCGATGACCTCGCTGCCGGACGACGAACTGCGCGACAGGTTGGCGAACCAGCACACCCGCTCCAGGACCTACCTGTGCTGTGAGACCACCGGATGGCGTGGACAGCTCGTGGTGACCACGTTCCTGCGCGCGATGCGGCTGCGCGGGTCCCTGTTCCTCGAATCGCGTTCGTTCGCCCTGCTGCCGTTGAACAAGTGGTACCAGCGGGTGGACCTGCTGACCGGCAAGAGTGCGGCGGCGCGGGCGCTGAGGCCGGTCGGGTGCGGGCTCGCCGGGGCGCTTCCGCTGCTCATCGCGAGCCCGTGGCGGGTGCTCCGGACGCTCGCGGAGATCAGTGCGACCGGCCGGATCGAGGCGGAGCAACGCCGGGTCATCTCGCGGAAGGAGCCTTTCGACTACGGCGCCGCGGTCAGCATCCGGGAGCTCGCCACCGGGCAGCTGTTCCGGCGGTACTTCCAGCAGCTGGACGTGATCATGTACGACACGGTGGTGCAGGAGGCGCTGCTGCGCGGGATCACCGAGTTCCTCACCGAACACGACGTCGACGCCGATCAGGTCACCAACCTCCAGACGACCATCAACAACGGCAACGTCTTCCACGGCGACGTCAGGATCAGCGGCGACAACAATCCGATCGTCGGCGGCAAGGACAACTCCGTCAACCAGGACAAGGAAAAGACCCCCAAACCACCCCCGATGGACGCGCCACCGAAGCGACCGAACCTGAAGGATTGGCCCAAAGGATGAACGAGTACAACGGAAACACCTTCCACGGGGACGTCCGGATAACCGGCGACAACAGCCCCATCGTGGGCGGCAGCCACAACGCCGTCGGCGCCAACCCGGCCGTGCACCACGTCTCCCCCGAACCGGCGGACGTGAGCCAGCAGCTCGCCGAGCTGCTGCGCCTGATCACCGAGCACGAGCAACGGCTCGACGACCCGGAGGCCGCGCGGTCCTGCGCGGCGGCCCTAAGCGAGGAGACCGCGAAGGTCAAGCCCGACCACGGGTTGCTCCGCACGCTGATGTTCGGCATGACCGCGGCGGCCGGCTCGGTCGGTGCCGTAGCCGAGTCGGTCGCCAAGCTCCGCCAGACATTCGGGTTCTAGTCCGCCGGTTCCGGCGGTTGCGGTACGGTGGAGATCATGACCAAGAAGATCGGCTTCAACCCGACCCGGTGACCCCCGCCTGCGAGCAGCCGCGGCTGACTGTGCCCGTGCTGCTGGACGACTGGCAGATAGGGTGCTGCGGAACTCCTCCCGCGGTCGGCGACACGGCATCCTGGCGATTGGTCTGGGCCCCTTGGTGCGCCTCGGTGATCCCCTCGACCATGGCGCTTCGAGCCCGGCTGGAACAACTCCCACCGGACACCGATGACCGGTACCCCCGGGCAAACGCGGGCGAAGACACCGTTCCCGCCATCGCCAAGGCGCACGGGATCGACGTGTTCGTGCAGGCTCCGCTGCCACTCCAAGAAGATCTCACCCTCACCGGCGTACTGCACGAAGACCACCACGTCGGCGTCCCACCGGGATTCCCGCGCACCACCGGGCGGATCACCGCGGTATGGCTGATGTCGTGGAAATACCGGCGCGGGAACGGCAGGTGGCATTCCGTCGAAGGCACCGCCCGCTTCACCAGTGTCGAGCAGGCACCGAAACATCTGCGCATGGAACCACCGCCGGATCACGCGGAGTTCTGGTGGTTCAACAACTCGGTGCTGGCCAACCTCGAAATCACCCCCGACTGACGGGTGCTTCGGTGAGATATTCGGTCGGGGTGCATCCGGTCAGTGCGCGGAAATCGCGGTTGAGATGCGGCTGGTCCGCGTAGCCGCACCGGTGCGCGACCTCCGACCACGACGGCGGCGACGGCCCGCTCAGCAGCGAAGCGGCATGGTGCAGCCGGGAAATGCGGGCGACGGTCTTCGGCGTGAGCCCGATCTGTTCCCGGAAACGGCTGTTCAGGTGCTGGCGGGTCCAGCCGATCTCGTCGGCGAGGGCGCTGACCCGCAGGCGGCCTGGCGAAGCCATCAGCCTTCGCCACGCCCCCTGCACCGGTCTCGCCAGTTCCGGACCGTCCCGCAGCCTCGCCTCCAGATAGTCGTCGAGCACCCGGAACCGCGCCGCCCAGCCGGGTGCCTCGGCGATCTGTTCGGTCAGCAGCCCGGCATCGTCGCCGATCAGGTCGGCGAGGGCGATGTTCGCATTGGCCAGGTCCCGCAGGGGCAGGCCGAACAGCGCATAGGCGCCCAACGGCGTCAGCGCGACACCGATCCCGCGGGACGGGCCCGACTGTTCGAGCACCAGCGGCCTGTTCCGCAACCCCAGCACCGGTGACGCCGGCAAGGTCTGTCCCGCCAGCGGTTCCGGGGCGAGCAACCGCCGGTACGGGGCTTCGAGGTCGAGCACGACCGTGATCACCGCCAACGGCGCCATCCGCCACGGCATCAGGTCCATCTGCGGGAAGTCATGCGCCACGTAGCTCAGCACGTGACCGGCCAGTCGCGCCCGTGGCCTGCCGAAGACACGCTCGGCCGGTGCCCGCGCCACTTCCCGGCGCGACACCACGAGCGTCCAGCCGGCCATCGCCCCCCTTACTTTCGTCCAAGACGCGAACACCGGCCGTCCGTAGCGTTTCGCCCATGACAGGAATCAGCGACTTCAAAACCCCGGCCGGTCGGACCCGGTATTTCGAAGCCTACGACAGGGCGATGCGCGACTGCCCGGAACCGGACGCGGCGCTCGACGTCGACAGCCGCCACGGCACGACCAGGGTCTACCGCTACGGCCAAGGCGATGCGCCACCGATTGTGCTGCTCCCTGGCCTCATGAACACTTCTGCCTCCTTCGGTCCGCTCATTCCAGCGCTGGCCGCCCATCGCCAGGTTTATGCCGTCGACACCCTCGGCGAGGCGGGCCGGAGCGTGCAAACCGCGCCGTTCCAGGACATCCCGGACCGCGCGAGGTGCCTTGAGGACGTTCTCGCGCAACTGGAGCTTCGCGATGTTCACCTCCTCGGCGGCTCCACCGGCGGGTGGCACGCGTTCAACCAGGCCATTCACGCGCCGGACAGGATCGCGTCGATCAGCGCGCTGGACCCCACCACCGTGACGGCGAAGTTCTCCGGCTCCACGCAGTGGTACAGCGTGCTGACCATGGTGCTCAACCAGGACTGGGTATGGCGCCGGTTCATGCGCTGGTCCGCCGGAGCGGACATCGCGGACCGGCCGGACGTGCGGCTGGTCCTCGCCGGAATACGCAACTACCGGCCTCGGGTCCCCTTCCAGGTGTGTCCCAGCGACGACGAGATCCGGTCCATCCGGGTGCCGGTGCTGACGATGTTCGGCGCCCGCAGCGTCGTGCACGACTCAGCCGTCGCGGCGAGCAGGCTGCGTGCGCTGCTGCCCCAGGCCGACGTGGAGGTCCTGCCCGAGGCCGGGCATTACCTGTTCCTCCGGCCGGACGATCGCGCGCGGATCGTCGACCGGGTGCTCACGTTCGTCCAGCGCCAGGATCAGGCCGCGCGCTGATAGGTACCCGGGGTGATCCCGTAGTGCCGGGTGAACCAGCGGGTCAGGTGCGCCTGGTCGGCGAACCCCACGTCGGTGGCGACCGCGGCGGCCGGACGGCCCATGGCGAGCTGGCGCCGAGCCTCGCGCAACCGGAGCTGGCGCTGGTACTCGCTGGGTGACATCCCGAAAGCCGCCCGGAACGCCCGGTAGACCGCGAACCTGCTCGTACCCGCGACGCGGGCGAGATCGTCGGCGCCGACCTCCGCGGCCAGATCGGCGTGGAGCAGGTCCCGGACGGCGGCGACCTCGGACGGCAGAGCGTGTGCCCTGCCGTCCGGCCGGAAGGGACGCGTCGCGTGGCGGCCGGTCACGGCTACGAGCGCGGCCGCGATCCGCTCGTCGCGCTCCAGCGCGCTGTCGTTGCCGGTCAGCACGGTGTACAGGGTGCGCAGGATTTCGGCGAGCTCGGGATCATGGGTGACCGGATCGGCGAACAGCGGCAGCGGGACGGGTCGGTCGTGCAAATCCGACAGCACGTCCCGTACGAGCTCCGGCCCGAGGTAGACGATGCGGTAGGTGAACCCGGCCGCGGCCGCGGCGCTTCCGTCGTGCGGCTCGTCCGGGTTGAGCGCCATCACCATGCCGGCCGCGCTGGTGTGCCGGGCGCCCCGGCAGGTGAAGGACTGCGCGCCGGCTTCGGTGACGCCGAAGGAATAGGTGTCGTGGCTGTGGCGCCGGTAGACGTGCCCCTGGAAGCTGGCGTGCATCGTCTCCACCGCGAGGTGCGGCGACCGCCAGTACCGCACCCAGCCACGCTCGCCGCCATCGGTCACTCGCCCGTCGTCCACCCGGTCATTCTCCCCGTGCCGGCTTGAACGCTGGTGCGCCGCCACTGTGATCGTCCGGACAGCCCGCGCGCACCGGCGTTCAAGGAAACCCGGCGCTCGCGGCGAAGGGTGGCGGCATGCGTGCTTCGCTCCCCGTCCTGATCGCCGTCCTACTCTGGGCGAGCGCCTTCGCCTGCTCGAAACTCGCCGTCGGCGAAGTGCCCCACGAGGTCGCGGCCTTGCTCCGCTTCGGTGGCGGGGCGCTCGTGCTGTTGGTCGTCCTGCGACTGCTGGCGCCGCGCGAGGACCCGGTGCCGCGACGCCGCCTCGGCGCGATCGCCGTGCTCGGTGTGTTGGGCGTCTTCCTCTACAACCTGCTCCTCTTCGGCGGGCTCACCCTGGCGCCGTCGGTGGACGGCAGCGTGATCGTGCCGGTGCTCAGCCCGGTGATCACGGCGGCCGCGACGGCGGTCCTGGAACGCCGGTGGCCGTCGAGGTCCCGGCTCGTCGGGCTGCTGCTGGCCGTGGCCGGGGCGGCGGTGTTCCTGGCTGGTGCCGCCGGCGGACCGGCCAGCGGTTCCCGGCTCCTGGGCGACCTGTCGTTCGTGCTCGCCGCGGGCGTCTGGGCCGCGTACACGATTCGCGGCAAGGCGGTGCTCGCACTGGTCTCGCCGCTGCGGGTGACCACCTACGCGACGGTTGCCGGTGCGCTGCTGCTCGGCCTGGTGGCCGTGCCCGCCCTGCTGCGGACCGACTGGACCGGGCTCGGCGCCGGATTCTGGTTGAACCAGGTCTATCTGGCCGTGCTGCCGACCGCGCTGGCCAACCCGCTCTTCTACTACGGGGTGCGTCGGATCGGGCCGGTCAGGGCGACCACGTTGATGTTCGTCGTGCCGGGCGCCGGGCTGCTCTGGTCGGCTCTCCTGCTCGGCGAGTCGATCAACGCGCTCCAACTGGCCGGCACTCTGGTCATGCTCGCCGGCGCCTGGCTCGCACTGGGCCTCCGGCCGCTACCGCGCCGTTTCCTGCCACCGGTTCGGTCCGCATTGCGCTGACAGTGAACCGGGCGCCGAAACCGCCGGTGCCTGGAGTAGAACAAAGGCACCATCGCCCGGAAGCCAGGAGCCCGCATGCCACGAACGGCCGTCACCGTCCCGACCGAAGACGGCGCCTGCGCCGCGACCCTGCACACCCCGCCGGACGGGGAACGCCGACCGGCGGTGATCCTGTACCCGGACGCCGTCGGGGCCCGGGAGACCTTCGCCGCCATGGCGGACCGGCTCGCCGACCTGGGTTATGCCGTGCTCCTGCCCGACGTCTACTACCGGGCCGGCGGATACGCCCCCTTCGACGTCACCACGTTGTTCAGCGAGCCGGCCGAGCGCGAACGGCTCATGGCACTGGCCGCGAGCTTGACCACGGAGATGATCGTTCGTGACGCGGGTGCGTTCCTGACGTTCCTCGCCGACCGCCCGGAGGTGTCCGGCGCCGGTGCGGGCACCACGGGATACTGCATGGGAGGCCGGACTTCCCTGATCGTGGCCGGGCACTACCCGGACCGCGTCGTCGCCGCCGCGTCGTTCCACGGCGGCCAGCTCGGTGCCACCGACGACCCCGGCAGCCCGCACCTGCTGGCCGACCGCACCACCGCGACCGTCTACGTAGCGGCGGCCGAGAACGACGACCATTGTCCCCCCGAGCAACACGAACGGCTGGACCAGGCCCTCACCGCCGCCGGAGTGAAGCACACCATCGACACCTACCCCGCCGCACACGGATTCGCGGTGCCGGACAACCCGACCTACGACGCCACCGCCGCCGAACGCCATTGGACCGCCCTGGCCGACCTCTACGCCGAAAACCTCCGCTCCTGAGCCGAAATTGTGCTGTTCCCGATCGGCCATATCTCGGTTTCAGCGCCACGAGGGCAGCCATAGTTCCGTCTGCCAGTGGTCGTTGGTGATCGGATCGCCGTTGAGGATCGGCCACAGCCAGGCGAAGTTGGCCACGACCAGCCCGGTGTACAGGGCGACCACCGCCAGTCCGGTTCCGCGCCGTTCGAATCCGGCGCGGGCGCCGCCCAGGATCTGCCCGAGAATCAGGGTCAACCCGAGGACCAGGAACGGCGCCATCGGGGTGGCGTAGAAGAAGTACATCTGCCGGTCCAGATTGAGGAACCAGGGCAGCAACCCGGCCAGATAACCCACCACTACCGCGGCGTGGCGCCAGTCCATGCGGAAGATCCACCGCCAGATGCCCCAGCCGAGCACCGGCAACGAGAGCCACCACATCGCGGGCGTGCCGATCAGCATGGTCGCGCGCACGCACTGCGACGCACCGCAGCCGGTGACCGCCGCGCCCGAGTCGTAGTGGTACAGCATCGGACGCAGGCCCATCGGCCATGTCCACGGTTTCGACTCCCAGGGGTGCGGGTCGCCCTTCGGCGTGAGCAGCTGTTCGTGGAAGCCGAGCACGTTCATCGAATAGTCGCCAAGGGAGCGCAACGCCGGCGGCACCCAGGCGAAGAACCCGGGATCGAGGTTGTTGATCTCGACGTAGTGCCGATCGGTGGCCGTCTCGCTGGCGAACCAGGCCCACCAGGTGCCCAGGTACACCAGGAACACCACGCCGAGGAGGGCCCACAACGCGGGTGCCACGTCGCGGATCAGCGTGCCGGCCCACGGCCGCGGCACGCCTGCCGCGCGACGAGCCGCGACGTCGAAGGCCACGCAGAGCAAACCGAAGAAGGCGACGTAATACAGCCCGGACCACTTCACCGCGAACGCCAGGCCGAGCATCACCCCGGTGAGGAACCGCCACCAGCGAAAACCCAGCCGCGGCCCGTACGGCGACTCGTCGGCCCAGCCATCGGCCACCGTGACGGCCAGCCGCTGCCGCACCTGATCCCGGTCGCGCAGCAGGCAGCCGAACGCGGCCAGCACGAACAGCGCGATGAAGATGTCCAGCATCCCCATCCTGGACTGGATGTGCAGCACGCCGTCGCAGATGACCAGGATGCCCGCGATCCCGCCGAGCAGGGTGGACCTGGTCAGCCTGCGCGCGATCCGGACGGTCAGCAGAATGATCAGCGTGCCCGCGATCGCCGCGGTGAACCGCCAGCCCCAGCCGTTGTAGCCGAACAGCCATTCACCGATCGCGAGCAGCTGCTTGGCCAGCGGCGGATGGACGATCACCTCGAAGCCGTGGTTGTCCTCATAACCGCCGTTGCGCAGCATCTGCCACGCCTGCGCCGCGTAGTACTTCTCGTCGAAGACCGGGGTGCCCTTGTTCGTCGGCAGGCCGAGGTCCTGCAGGCGCACGACCCCGCCGACAACGGTGAGCACCAGCGCGACGATCCAGCCGCGCACGGCGTCGGTCGGCATCGGCCTGCCCAGCAGGGTGGCCTCCCGGTCCGATGGCGGCCGCGGCGCGCCGGCCGGGCGCGCACCATCGCCATCCGTACGGGGCAGCAGCGAGACCACGGAGCATGATCCTAACGAGGGGCACCCGCGCTCCGGGACCGGTCCCGGAGCGCTCCGCGATGATCGGCCCGGTGGCACGGGTGCAGCCTGTGCACGGAAACGGACAGGAGCTGACTGAGTTGCGGGCGATGGCTGTGACTGCGGCGGTGCTGCTGTTCGCGTTGAGCGGTTGCCTGTCTCCGACCGACGACCTGATTAACCGGGTGCGCGCACTGCCTGCCCCGGAGTCGGTGGAAGAACGGGGGCGGGTGGACCAATGGGTGTCGCTGCTGGACAAGTACGCCTTTCAACTGGGCCTGCTGCGCGTCCAGATCCCGGAGAACACGTCCCACCTGAACCGCTCGTTGACCGCCCTGTCGGCTTCGCTGATGAACACGTACACCGATGACGCGAGTGTGCAGGCCGCGGCGATCGGCATGGACAGTTGCACCGACTCCAACAGCTGGGAACCGCAGCCGAACTGAACGGGATCACTGTGGGGCCGACGCCCGCACAGGCGTCGGCCCCACAGGATCTTGACCTTGCGTCGGTCAGCCTCGCGGTAGCCCGAAGGCAAGCATGACCGTGCCGTATTCGCTGGGGTAGAAGGGATAATAGCCGGCCTGGATATAGAGCATCCCGTTCGCCACCACCGCACCGCCGCCACCAGACAGCGCTCCGCCGCGTCCGGTCAGCCCGTTGACGCCGGCGAAGTTGCGGACCGCGTCGTAC
This sequence comes from Amycolatopsis nigrescens CSC17Ta-90, assembly GCF_000384315.1. Lineage (GTDB taxonomy): Bacteria > Actinomycetota > Actinomycetes > Mycobacteriales > Pseudonocardiaceae > Amycolatopsis > Amycolatopsis nigrescens. Next base: position 8,388,767 of record NZ_ARVW01000001.1, read on the forward strand.
TCCCAGAGCACCGCACCGGTCCGGGACGAGTACGCCCGCATCTTGCCGTCGGTGCCGCCCAAGTACACCACGCCACGGCTGGTGGTCACCGCCGACGCATGCGCCCGCACGCAGACCTGCGGGGATGCGGCGGCACCGCCCCACGAACACCCGTTGGCCGGGCTGGGGGTCTCCCACTCGATGTCCCCGTTCGCCGGGTTCAGCGCGAACAGGGTGCCCGGGTCCGCATAGTAGGTCGCCACGTACAGCTTTTCACCGTCGTAGCTGGTGCCCCACTGGATACCACCCGTCCCCGCGGCGTGCTGCGTCTCGGACAATTGCCTACGCCAGGAGACTTCGCCGGTCTTCCCGTCGAACACGTGGTACACGCCGCTCTTCTGGCCGACTCCCACCATCGTGCGGCCGTTGACCTGGAAGACGTTCGGCGACGAGCTGAAGTCGTAGTCCAGGTCTGTGCCGTCCTTCTGCCCGGGGCAGTAGCCCTCGTTATCCGGTTTGCCGCACACGACTCGCCAGGTGTCGGCGTGAGTCACCTGTTGCTTCCAGTGCACCGCACCGCTGCGCGCGTCCAGTGCGAGCAGCGAGTCGAAGTCGCCGCCCGAGCCCGAGTAGTTCTGCCCGGTACCGATGTACAGGGTCCCGGTCTTCTTGTCGAGCACCGGGCTGCCCCAAATTCCGCCGCCGGCCGGCCCGTACTTGGTGACGCCGCTCGGCCAGGTGCCGATCGCCTTGGTCGCGGGCATCGTGTCGTACCGCCACATCAACGCCCCGGTCTCCGCGTCGAGCGAGTCGAGATGGCCGCGGAAGGTGCAGCAGGGATAGCTGGGGTCGGCGTGGTCGGTCTCCCTGCTCGACGTGCCGATGTAGATCCGGCCGTCGTGGTAGAGCGGCGAACTGGTGTGCAGGGCGTCCGGATGCTCCTCGTACCTCTTGGCCCAGACCAACTTGCCGGTGCGTTGATCCAGGGCGTAGACATAGCCTTGGTTGTCGCCGAAATACACCTTGCCGCGCGCCACCGCCGGACCGTCCTGCACGACGACGGGAGCCGGCGCGACCGAAGCCAGATCGAAGGTCCACCTGGTCGTTCCGGTCTTCGCGTCGGTCGCGTAGAACTTTCCGTCCGTACCGCCGAAATACGCGTTGCCGTCGACCACGGCCGGCTGGCTTCGCGCCGTCTTGCCGGACTTCGGGTAGGCGAAAGCCCACTTCAGCTCGAGTCCGCCGACGGTGGCCGGGTTTATCCGGTACTCCGACGCGTTGTGGCGGGAGCCCGACACGTCCCCCTGCCAGCTCGGCCAGGCGCCGCCGCGGCCCCCGGCCAAAGCCGTCGAGCCGGTCAGCAGCAACGCCACCAATACCAGCCCTGCCAGCCGCAATTTCTTTCGACTTATTGTCATGATCGGGAGGGTTACATGCGTCACACAGCAATGTCCACGACGAGATTCTTTTTCCCACAATGTTTGTGAATATCGCCCCACGACGGCCGGGAAACTTTCCCCGGTGCACTGTTACCGGGTTGGCCGAATCGGTACTCAACGTCCCGGCCAAGGCGGGACCGGAAACTCACGACCATGGGATGCGCCCACGCCACGCTTAACATCGGCGACCCGAAATGTTGAATGAGACACATTTTGGCTAAAGCACTGTGTCTTGTTGGAATGCCGACTATGCACGGCAGGCTCGGGCGGCCGCGTCCACCGGATCGTGAACGACCTCACAGGAAGGCAGCGCCATGACCGACACCGTGCGCCCCGCCGTTTCGACGGATTCGCCGACCGGTTCGCCTGGCCGGCGCGCAGGGAGCCGGCATCGGTACGCACTGGGCGCGATCCTACTGCTATCGGTGCTGATGTCCGTGTGGGCCATCGCCTCGACCGGCTGGAGCAATCCTTTCTACGCGGCCGCTGTCAAGTCGATGTCCGGAGACTTCACCAATTTCATCTTCGGCGCCTTCGACCCGGCGGGTGTGATCACCGTGGACAAGCCGCCGCTGGGCCTGTGGCCCCAGGTGTTCTCGGTCTGGATCTTCGGTTTTCACGGCTGGGCACTACTTTTACCACAGGTGATCGAGGCGTGCGCGACGGTGTTCCTGTTGCACCGCACGGTACGCCGGTGGGCGGGCGAGAACGCCGCGCTGCTGGCCGCGCTGGCGCTGGCGGTCACCCCGGTGATGGTGGCGGTCAACCGGACCAACCTCCCGGACACCCTGCTGACCCTGTTGGGGGTGGCCGCGGCCTACGCGGTCACCAGGGCGGTGGAGAAGGGCATCTCCTCGGCCAGCGCCACGAAATGGCTGGCGCAGGCCGCGTTCTGGCTCGGCTGCGGGTTCCTCACCAAGATGCTGGCCGCGTGGATGCTCGTGCCCGCCGTGGCGCTGGCCTACCTGTTCGGCCGCGACACCTCCTGGCGCCGCCGGCTGACCGACATCGCCATCGCCGGCGGGGTCCTGCTGGTCAGTTCGGGGTGGTGGGTTGCGCTCACCATGCTGTGGCCGGGCAGGAAACCGTTCATCGGCGGCAGCGAGGACGGTAGCGTCTGGGATCTGGTCATCGGTCAGAACGGCTTCGGCATCCTCTTCGGCATGAACAGCGGTAGCGGAGGTGGCGATGCGGTCGCCGGCGGCGAGGCGGGGCTGCTGCGCATGTTCGGCCCCGAGAACGGCGGGCAGATCAGCTGGCTGATCCCGCTGGCGCTGTGCACGCTGGTGGTGGCGGTGCTGGCCGGGGCACGCCGACGTTGGACGTCACGACCGGCAGCGGACCTGCCCCTGCCGAGTGCGGACCGTTCCTACCGGGCCGGTTGGCTGCTGTGGGGCGGGTGGCTGCTGGTCGTCCTGGCCGTGTTCAGCAATCAGGAGATCGCCCTGCCCTACTACACCATCGAACTGGCACCGGGAATCGCCGCGCTGGCCGGGGCCGGGCTGGTGGCGATGTGGCGGGCCTATCAGAAACCGTCCGGCGCCGAGTGGCTTCTGCTGCCTGCCGGCATCGCGCTCACCGCGACCTGGGCCTGGGTGGTGATCTCGAGGGACACCTCCTGGCACGGCTGGCTTCGCTACTTGGTCGCGGCGATCGCCGCGGTCTCCGTGCTCGGCCTGCTCGCGGCCAGGCGAGGCCCCGGTTTCCCGCGGCGGATGGCCGCAGCCGCAGGGGTGGTCGCGGTACTGCTGGCCCCGGCGGTGTGGTCGGGCATCACCGCGCTGACCACGGGCCGGGCCCTCGCCACCGCTGACACCTTCACCGTTGGCCCGCAGCAGGCTGTCGTCAACATCGGCGGCGCACCAGGGATGGGGAGCGGCGCGCCGGGGATGGCGAGCACGGAGCAGATGATGACGATCATCGAAACCGGCGAGCAGCCGAGCGGCCGCCGGGTCGGCAACTCCGACCTGTCCGCCGAGCAACTGCGCATGCTCGACTACGTCCAGCGCAACGCCGGCGACGCGAAGATCAAGCTCGCCTTCGAAGGTGGCTCCGTCGGAGCGTCCACCTACATCATCAACACCGACGCCACGGTAATCGGTATGGGTGGTTGGTCCGGCGGGGACCCCGTGCCCACGCCGGTCGAGCTGGACCAGTGGCAACGAGACGGCCAGCTGGGATTCGTCTTCAGCTACCGCGACATCAAGATGTCCATCGGCCCGTTCGGCCCCATCGCGACCGAACGGACGAAGTGGGTGCAACAGAACTGCGACGCCGTTCCCGCGAGCGCCTACGGCGGAAAGACCGATCCCGGCGCGTCCCCGCTCAGGATTCCCCACTTCCTCGGCGGCAGCGCCGACACGCTGTACGACTGCACTCGCAAGTAGCAAGGAGACCGGCTTGGTTCGAAGATCAGCGGGTTCGGGTGAACCACTCAGAATGGCCGGCGTCACGCCGGGCGGCGGGAGTACCTGTGGCTGCCTCAATGCCACACACGGAGGAGGGCGATCAACTGTGGACCTATTGACGACCGGGCGGCGCGTACGTGCCGGCTCGGTGACCGACAACGAGCTGCTCGTCAAACTGGCGTCACCAACGTCGCTCCGCGGCGCGGTCGCCATCGCGTCGATGATCGGAGTCAACGCCTCATGAAGCGCTTCTCTCTTCCTCGTTCGGCTCCCGAGGTCTACGCCCAGTTCCAGAATCTGCCCTTGCGCGAGCGCTTCCACGTGATCGCGCGCGCCTCGTCCGCTCCCCTTGATGCGGTCGCGGCACGCGTTCCCTCCGGCCGGATCGCCGAGGTCGGCTGTGGACACGGCCTGCTGTCGGCGATGATCGCGCTGCGCGATCCGGACACCAAGGTGATCGGCTCGGATCCGGACGAGCGGAAGATGACCTGGGCGAACCAGGGTCCAGGTCGGCTGCCGAACGTGGAGTTCTATCCCGGCTCCGCCAAGGAACTGCTCGACCTGCACCGGGGCAGCTTCGACGCGGTGGTGGTGAGCGACGTGCTCTACCTCTTTCCTTTCGACCGCTGGCCCGAGTTCCTCGAGGACCTCCGGCAGCTCCTCCGCCCTGGCGGCCTGTTGGTGCTCAAGGAGGTCGAAGGCGATCGCTCGTGGCGCCACCGCAAGGCGATCGTGCAGGAAATGGTGATGACCCGCGCACTCGGGCTCACCAAGCACACTGGTGTGGCGGTTCTCTTGCCGCGCAAGGAGTTCGGGCCGATCCTGGAGAAGGCGGGGTTCGACTCGATGGAGACGTATGATCTCGCCAGGGGCTACACCACCCCGCACATCCTCTACACCGCTCGCCGCGCCGCATAGCGACCCGTTTCCGCCTGCGGCTGCCGGCCCCGCAAGGGAGCCGGCAGCCGCAGGCGGATTTATCTGCCCGTTTACAACAGTCAAAACCCTCGACTCCCGAACCATCGGAGTCGAGGGTTTTCCCGTGAGGAGGCCGTCATGCACAGCTTTGAGGGGCGAGAGCTGGAAGCGGAAACTACCGCGCCAGCTCTCGCCCCTCGGTGAACCTTATGACAATCCCGCCGCCGGGCCGTATTCCCCGCGACCCGGCCCCTGGAGGAAGGGGAAGGTCAGCAGTGCCTTGGCGACCACGAACGCCTCGTAGAAGCGCGGGTTCTCGCCGTCGCCGTGCACCCCGGCCTGGTGCGCCCACCACTTGCCCCTGGTCGTGACCAGGTCCCTGCTCATGAACCGCTTGTCCGCTTCCGACTTGTAACAGGCGAGGGCCTGCATCTTGAGATCCATGAAATCGGTGATATCGGTGTACAGCTGTGGCGTGAACGAGTCCGCATGATACGGCGGTTCACCCTGGAGAACGAGTCCGATATCGCTCGATCGATTCGCCACCGCAGTGGTGATCTTACCCACCACCTGGTGGTCCTGATGTTCTCGATCTCCGGGATAATGCGTGAGCACGATCGAAGGCTGGATGCGCCGGATATGCGCCTCGATCCGGCCGAAGATCTCCCGGTTCGGAGCGAGGAAGCCGTCCTCGAAGCCCTCCACGATCAGCTCACTGCCCACGACCTCGGCGGCCATCTTGGCTTCCTTCGGCCGGAGATGAGACTGTTCGGCAATGCTATTGCGTCCGTCGGTGAGCGACAGCACGCACAACGCGTAGCCCTGCTGGTGAAGCGCGGCGAAAGTGCCGAAACAGGCGAGCTCAGCGTCGTCTGGATGGGCGAAGACCGCCAGCGCGACAGGTCTTCCCATTTGTCCTCCGCAACTAGAAAGGTGAACGTGGTGGTTTTTCGGCGAAGTTGGCCGCCGCGAGTCAGCTCACGGCTTCTCGTTCGGGGTGGGTTCTCCGGCCTTCCGCCCGAAGACCCAGTTGCGCAACAGCAGGAACCGGCCGGCCGCCGCGACGAGTGCCGAGCTGGCCAGCACGACGACCTCCAGAACTCGGGAGGGGTCCGTGACGCCCATATACAGGAACAGCACCGCGCCCGAAGTGAAGCCGTAGGACAAGGCGAACACGATTAGTCCCAGCAGGTGCGTCCGCCCGGTGGGTTGGTGCCGTGCGGCGAAGGTGAAGCGCCGGTTCGCCTCGGTATTGAACATGGTGGCGACCACCAGCGCGCCGAAGTTCGACGGCAGCACCGGGAGCCACTCCCGCAGCACCGCGTACAGGCCGAGGTAGACCGGCAGCGAAAGGGCGCCGACCACGGCGAACGAGAACAATTGCCAGAACAGCGGGTTCTCGTCCCGACCGAGTACCGGATCCGGATGCTGAGGCTGCGGCTGGGGCCGCTGGGGCAGCCCCTTGATCCTGGCCTTGCCCGCGGCCTTGGTGCGGATCATCCTGAGCAGCCCGCGGATGTCGTGCCAGGCGGTGTTGGCCACCGCGACCCGGGTGTCGGTGTCCTCCAGCCAGTCGACAGGAACCTCCTGCACCCGAAGGCCGTTGTGCTCGGCCAGCAGCAGCAGCTCGGTGTCGAAGAACCAGCCGTCGTCCCGGATGTGCTGAAGCATCGGGCGGATGACGTCGCGGCGGGCCGCCTTGAACCCGCACTGCGCGTCCTTGAACCGGGCACGATGGGTGAGGCGGATCAACGCGTTGTAGGTACGCGACGTGAACTCTCGTTTGGCACAGCGCACGATTTGCGCGCCCGGCGCGTGCCGGGAACCGATCGCGATATCGGAATGCCCGGTGGCGAGCGAAGTCACCAGCGGCACCAGGGCATCCAGTCCGGTGGACAGATCCGCGTCCATGTAGACCACGACGTCGGCCTCGCTGAGGCCCCACGCATAGCGCAGCGCCCGGCCGCGGCCTGGGGTGTCCAGATGCCGCACCTGCACCCGCGGATCCTTCGCGGCCAGGCCGTTCGCCACGTCCATCGTGCCGTCGACGCTGCCGTTGTCCATGATCGTGATGGTCCAGTCATAAGGGAAGTGGTCGCGCAGATAGGCGCGCAGCACCTCGATGGTGCCGGCCAGCACCCGTTCCTCGTTGTAAACCGGTACCACGATGTCGACCGTCGTTGTCCACAGTGGATTTTTCGCTGGATCCCCCGCCCCGGGAGCGAAGGGATTGCCCTCCACGTTGTCGTCCGGAATCACCGTTTCGCCAACAGATCGTTGCATTACCGCTCCCTACTAGTTGACTGAAGCACTCCCGAAACAGTCCCTGGTTGGCCATTCACCCCGACGAACTCGGGATCGCCGAGCCGGCACAGGGAACGGTGCCGCAAGCCCGCGACCCGCGGCAGATCGGTCCGATCCGATGCGGCGAAGATCCACGCCCCCTGACGCTCGCCAACGGGGCCGGATCGTGGCGGCGATGAGCGTTCGGTACATTGGTCACCTCGGTCATGGGTGGATGCGTGTGCCCAGAGAGATTGGTCACAACACTCCTAGGATCATCGGTCGCGGCCAATCCCACCGTCGTGGGTCGTGCGTCCTCAGGACAGCGGGATACTGCTTTCTGTCATGCAAGGCATGCGAAAGAATTGTGCGCGCGGGCCATAATCCGCGGCCGAATGGATCAACGAAAAGTGACTGATTCGGGCCGCGGCCATTCACGGCCGACCCATACTTTCGTAGGTATCGACCGGACCGGAGCTCTGCTGGTCAGCTGGTCTGGACCGCACTCCTGGCTGTGGCGATCCCACCAGACCTACGCCGCCCGGGACCCGCACGCCCGGCCGATCGCGGCCGACGGCAAGAAAACCCGGCGAAGTCGCCGCCCACCACTTCATCCCCAAACCGGTCGAGGACGACGAATGCAACGGCGGTTCAGCGCCGATGATGGCGCAAGCAGCCCGGAACGAAATCGCCGATCACAATCCGACCCCAGGAGTCCGCCTGACAACAGGAGTACAAACGTACTGAAAACGATCACGGATGCCGGTGCAGAAGCAGCTGCTGCCCCGACGTGGTCCCCAGCTCCAGCCGAGCAGATCATGAACAAGATCGTCGCCACAACGAACAAGTGCCACTTGAACTGGCCTTTTACCCACCATCAGGACTGTTCGGCGGCTGCCGCATCTGTACTGGCCGCCTCGCTCAAGCCTCCCGGGGCATGGGAGCGATGGTTTCCCGGACCAGTTCCCGCCACTCACCTTCCGCGTCGGGCCATGGCTTGCCGGGAGTGTCCGGCGAAGGTTGCCGCGTTGAAGTGCCCAGCGTGAATGTGGCACCCATTGAAGGCGAAGTCGATGAGGGTCGCGCCGATGAGGTCGAGATCGATGTTGTGCCAGAACGTGTCGGCCGGGTGGTCCGGGTCTGGTCCGGGATGGAGGTGGGCAGCGAGGATGCGTTGCGCGGTCTGCCTCACCTGTCGTTCTTGAACGTATTCGCGGATGTCTTCCGGGTGCGGCCGTGGCTCAACGGGGACGGCATCGACTGGGTCGCGGGGTGCTGGCGGTGTTGGGTCGTAGGGCATTCGCAGGTAGGCGCACAGCACGTTGACGATGGTCTGCCGCTGGGTTTCGGTGTTCTGGGCAAGACGTTCCAGCGCGTACAGCCCGCCGAGGCGGACCGGTGCCTTGTCCGAGCCGAGTCGTTCGACGGCGGCGGCGTACAGCTCGGTGATCCGCCGCTCAGTGGCATCGGCCTCGGTGTTCAAGGCGACCCGCAGCTGGTGTGCCTGGGTTCCGGTGGCGATCTGCTCGGCGTGTTCCTGCACGCGGCGTTGGTGTGCCAGGTCTTGTTCGGCGGTCTGCTGGCGGCGGGCGGCCAGCAGCAGCGCGATCGCGCCGCCGGCGCCGAGCACGATCGTGCCGACCGTCCCGGACCGGCTGGCTGTCCACGAGGCTGGGGCCTTGCTCAGCGCCCACCTGGCGGCGCCTCGGTCCCCACGTGGTCCCCAGCTCCGCGCGGTGTAGATCATGGGCAAGATCATCACCATAACGAACAAGAGCCGCTTGACCTGGGCTTTCACCCATGTCAAGCGGCTCGTTCGTGCCGGTCGGGCTGACAGGATTTGAACCTGCGACCCCTTGACCCCCAGTCAAGTGCGCTACCAAACTGCGCCACAGCCCGGCCCGCCTTCCGGGGAAGGCGATGAGAAGTACCTTAGCGTGCCCGCTGAGAGCGGTTTGAGGGGGGCCACTACAGCGTGTCAGCGACCGGCTGACGGTCAGCTGAGCAGACCCTGCACGGCCCGCTCGAGATGGGTGCGCATGGTGGTGGTCGCACGGTCCAAGTCACCGGACCGGATCGCGCTCAGCAGCTCGCGGTGTTCCTCCGCCAGGTCCTGCGAGCCGGGATAGGAGGCGCGCAGCTGGGCGAGGCAGAGTTGCATCTCCTCCTGCAGGGCCGGGTAGATCCGGCTGAGCCGGGTGCTGCCCACCGAGTCGACCAGCGCCACGTGGAAGGTGGTGTGCGCGTCCACGCGGTCGGCCCAGCTCGCATCACCGGGCAGGGACTCCAACGTGACCAGCGCCCGTTCCGCGGTGGTGGGCGAGATCCCGTCCTCGACGATCCGGCGGACGGCTTCCAGCTCCAGCGGTGTCCGCACGAAGAACAGGTCGCGCACGTCATCCTCGGTCAGCACCGGCACGATCAGCGACCGCCCGCCGGACTGCCGCACCAGGTGCCGGCCGACCAACACCTGCAGCGCCGAGCGAACGGTGGGCCTGGCCACCCCGAAGGTGGCGGCGAGGCCGTTCTCGGTGAGCGGCTCCCCCGGCGTCAGCTCGCCGCTGAGGATCTGCTTGCGCACCTCGGCCACCAGCGCGTCCCTGGTGCTCGTCGTCTGCAAGGCCACGCCCACAACGACTCCTCCGTTTATCGATTGAGTCAGACTGTCATACCGTATACCCTCGCTCGCCATGGACAAGCCTCAGACGACCGCCGACGCCTTCTTTTCAGTGGACCTGCGGGTGGGCCGGGTGACCGAGGTGCTCGAGTTCCCGGAAGCCCGCGACCCCGCCTGGAAGGTGACCGTCGACTTCGGGCCGCTGGGCACCAAGCAGACCAGCGCGCAGGTCACCAACTACCGCAAGGACGAACTGCTCGGCCGGCTCGTGATCGGCGCGGTCAACCTCGGCGCGAAACGAATCGCCGGGTTTCGCAGCGAGTTCCTTTTGCTCGGCGCGAAGGCGGCCGACAACGCGATCCATCTGCTGGCCCCGGACGGCGGCGAACCCGGCGACGAGGTCTGCTGAGGACCGTCCACATCAGACTTAACCGCGGCGGCCAAGATGTACCTGCGCCACGGTTTCAGCCAGTCCGTGCAGACCTGGCAGTACGGCGTCCGCAATGGACGGGTCGTCGGACTCGTGCAAACGGTTGATCCAGATCCGGGAGATGCCAAGCTCACGGGCCGGCACCATGTCGTGGAAATAGCTCTGCGCCACGTGCACCCAGCGGTCACGGGTCACCCCGAACGATTCTTCGAACCGGGTGAAGTGGTTGTGGTGCGGCTTGTAGGTGCCGACGTCCTCGGCCGTGACGATCGCGTCGATCGGTACCCCGAGGCGACGTTGGGACTCACCGATGAAGTCGCGGTCGCAGTTGGTCAGCAGCGCCAGCCGCCAGCCTGCCTCGCGCAGTTCCGCCAGCGCCGCGCGGGTGTCCGGAAAGATCGGCCAGTAGGGAATGCCGGCCGCCAGCACGGAAGCGTCGTCTTCGAGTAGTTCGAGCCCGGCCTCTTCGGCGGTGCGGCGCAGGGCTTCGGCCATCACGTGCCGGTAGCGCATGGCGGGGAACTCGCGCTGCACCTGCGGCTCGTGTCGGTTGTAGATCTCCAGGAGTTCGGCACCTCGGCCGGGAAACAGCAGTTCCGCCCCGGTGGCGATGCCGTGCCGCCAGTCGACCAGCGTGCCGAAACAGTCGAACGTGGCCCAGTGAACCTCGCTCATTCCTCTTCCTCTCGTCGGCATCAATGTATGACCGATAGTCTGCTATACGGTTATACCAAAGACAAGAGCTGTCGAGTTTCCGCAGGTCAGCGGCCGGTTAGCGAGCGGGGAGGATGACGTGGGGTGGGAGGACGTCGAGGTAGAGCTGCTCGACTTGGGCGGCCCGGCGGGCCAGCACCCGGCGCTGGTTCACGTAGCCCTTGTCGGTGATCTCCCCGGCATTCAGTTCGGGCGGCCGTCCGAGCAGGATCAGCCGTTCGATCCGGCCGGCGGACCCGGCGCCGCGGTTGAGCTCGCGCAGCCTGGCCCCCAGATAGACCGCGAGCTCCTCGTGCTCGACGACCTCGCCGGGCGTCAGCGGATCGGCACCGAACAGCGCCTCGGTCTCGGTGCGGTCGAGCCACGCCAGCGCGCAGACCCGGCACCGGTGCTCCCCCACGATGACCGCGTCGGAGAGCACCGGTGCCCCGGACAACAACGCGGTGCGCAGTGCAGCCACCCGGACGAACGTGCCGGTGGTCAGCTTGAAGTCCTCCGAGATCCGGCTGCGGAAGAGCAGCCCGGCGGCGGGATCGGCCGGATCGGCCAGGTCCACCGCGTCACCGCTGCGGTAGAAGCCCTCTTCGTCGAAGGCCGCCGCGGTGAGTTCCGGCGCGCGCAGGTAGCCGGGGGTGACCATCGGCCCGCGCACCCGGATCTCGTAGGCGTCCTCGTCGGGCACGAGCTTGACCTCGGCGCCGGGCAGGGGCACGCCGATGCAGCGGGCGTCGGTGAACTCGTAGTGCGCCATGGTGACCGCGGGCGCCGTTTCGGTGGCGCCCCAGGCGCCGGTGACCGGAATCCGCCGTCCGGTCGTTCGCCAGGCCAGTGCGTCCAGCCGGCGCCGCAGCTCGGCCGGCAGCGCGGCGGCCGCGTTCACCATCAGGTCCAGCCGCGAGAAGAAGCGCTCGGCGAACTCCTGGTCGCGTTCCAACTCGGGCACCAGTCGCGCCCAGCCGGCCGGGACGCTGAAGTACACCGTCGGCCGAACGTCCGCGACGTTCGCGATCGTCAGCGCGATCCCGTCCGGAGTGGGGCGCCCGCCGTCGATGTACAGGGTGCCGCCGTTGGCCAGCACCAGGTTCACGTTGTGGTTGCCGCCGAAGGTGTGGCTCCACGGCAGCCAGTCGGCCACCACCGGCCGCCGTTCGGCGAGGAACGGCCATGCCTGGCGGATCGAGCGCTGGTTGGAGCACAGCATGCGATGGGTGTTGAGTACCCCCTTGGGACTTCCGGTGGAGCCCGAGGTGAACAGGATCTTCGCCACCGAATCCGGGGTGATCCGCTGAAACGCCCGCTCCACGTCGGCGCGCACCGCGGTGGACGCCAGGTCGCCGAACAACGTGGCATGCAGCGCTGGCTCGGCGTTCACCGACACGATCGCCGGCACGTCCCGCAACGCGCGCAGCACCGCACCGAAGCGGGCGCCGTCGTCCGCGAACACCGCACCGGGCCGGACGAGCGCGGCGATCTCGGTGACGCGGGTGTGCTCGGTGAGCAGTGAGTAGGCCACGCTGACCGGGATCACCGGCACCCCGACGGTCAGTGCGCCCAGCGTGATCAGCAGGTGCTCGACCGAGTTGCCGGAGAGCACCAGCAGCGGCCGGTCGGGGCCGAGACCGCGGTCGAGCAGCGCCTGCCCGATCGCGTCCGCGGTGGCGACCGACTCGCCGTAGCCGTACCGCATCCATTGCCCGTCCGGCCCGCGCTGCGCGACCAGTGGATGCCCAGGATCGGCGGCGGCCCGTTCGCGCAGCATCGCGGCCACGCTCACCGGATGCGGCCCCAGCTCATCGCGCGAGCCGAGCAGCAGGGTGCCGTCACCGCGCCGGCGCAGCTCGACCCGCGGAGGCGCGAACAGCTCGGCGGGGATGGGCGGCATCGCGACCACTGGGCGTCCCTCCGGGGTTGCCGGTCCACTCTTTCTCGCATCCAGCCGCCGGGCGGTCAATGTTTCGCCCGGCGCAACGGGTTTCGTGCACCGCAGTCCGTCAGGTGCGAAGACGGCTGTTGACAGCACGGCCGTGGCGGCTATATTCAACACATCGGTTAATTAACTAGCTGGTTCACTACAGGAGGCAGAGATGGATCTTCCACGCGTCGTGTCGCAGGAGGAATGGCAGGCGGCCCGGGACGAGCTGCTGGTCAAGGAGAAAGCGCAGATGCGGGCCGGCGACGCGATCGCCGCGGAACGCCGCAGGCTGCCGATGGTCGCCTTCGACAAGGAGTACGTCTTCGAGGGCGCCGACGGCAAAGCGACCCTGCTCGACCTGTTCGACGGACGCCGCCAGCTGATCGTCTACCACTTCATGATGCAACCGGGTTCCACGCACCGTTGCCCCGGCTGTTCGATGGTGGTCGACAACATGGGCCACCCGGCACACGTGCACGCCCGCGACACCACGCTGGTGGTGACCGCGCCGGCGCCGCTGGCCGAGAGCGAGGCGTACCGGCAGCGGATGGGCTGGACGGTGCCCTGGTATTCCGCGTATGGCAACGACTTCACTGACGACTGCGGAGTCGGCGACGGCTTCGGCATCTCCGTCTTCATCCGTGACGGCGAGCGGATCTTCCGCAGCTATTTCACCTCCGGCCGGGGCGCCGAGCTGGTGGACACCAACCTGCACTACATCGACCTCACACCGCTGGGCCGGCAGGAGGCATGGGAGGAGTCCGGCCACGGCGACAGCACACCCGGCAGCTGGTGGCGGCTGCACGACGAATACGCGAGCTGAACACCACTGTCCCCTTGACCTCAAGTTCGGTTGAGGTCCGAGGATGGGGCCGTGCGTCCCGCCCGGGACGTGGCGAGGAGGCAGCGCAGATCATGCAGATCGACGAACAGGTCGACCGGGTGCTGACCCGGTTCAAGATCCCGGAGTTCGTCACCGCGACCAGGGACGGCGGAGTGAACACCCGGCCCATGTCGGCGCTCTGGATGCCCGAGCACAACCACATCATGCTCACCACCCCGGCCGCCTTCCCGCAGAAGGCGTTCAACATCCGGCGTGACGGCCGGGCCGCGCTGCTCTACTCGGACTTCGCCGGCAGCGGCCTCGGCGACGGGCCCGCGGTTTTGGTGCAGGGACGGGCGACCGCGCCGGACGTGGTCGCGCTGCCGGAGGACATCCCGGAGTTCTGGCGCGGCGTGTTCGCCAAGAACCCGCGCGACCCCGCCGAGTACACCGCGGAGAACCAGGACGGGATGGACTGGTACTACTGGCGGCTGCCGCTCTACCTCACCCCGGAGCGGATCACCCTGCTCCCCCGCACGCCGGCCGGCGGCGCCACCGAGCCACCTGCTCCCGGGCCCGGGGTCGACCTGCACGAGCGGGTCGCGGACGCACTGGTCCGCTACCCCACCGCGACCTTCGCCGGCCGCGACGAGGACGGCATGCCCTTCGCCGTGCGCGCGGAGGTCACGCACACCGAGCGCGGCGGCGAGCTCGATGTGCGGCCCACCGCACCGGGACCCAAGCTGACCGGGCCGACCAACCTGCTGTGGCACCGGCACGGCGGACAGGCCGACCGGATGAGCGTGCTGCTGGTGGCGGGCACCACCACCGGCAGCACGTTCGTGCCGGAACGCGTGCCCGGCGAAGGGACGGTCGACGGCCCGCTGGTCGACTGGCAGGTGGTGGCCAGGGAGAACTCGCTGCGCTACCTGGCCCGCCGCAACCTCGGCGCGCCCGAGATCGACTGGGCGGCGCTGGCCGGGTTCACCAAGGGCTGACCCGGTGCTCAGCGCGCGGCGGCCAGCCGGGCGACCGCAGCGCCGATGGTGGTGGCCGGCCGGCCGAGCAGGGACTCCAGATCGGGCGCCGGGGTGGCCAGCGCGTCCGCGCGCACCATCGGGAACAGGGTGCCGAGCGGTCCCAGCTCCCGATCGCTGACCTCGCGGTAGCGCACGGTCTTCCCGGTGGCCGCGGTCAGCGCCGCGGCCAGCTCCGGGTATGTCCACAGTGGACCCCGCAGCTCGTAGACCCGGTTTTGCGCGGTAGCTGTGCTGTCCTCGGTCATCGCCGCGCTGGCCGCGAGCGCGAAGTCCCGGATGGTCGCGGTGTTCAGCGCGTGCTCGCCCGCCGCGGCGGTGATCTCACCGCCGCGGGCCTGCCGCAGGCCGAGACCGGCGAAGAAGTCGGTGTAGAAACTGTTGCGCAGAAAGGTGTAATCCAGCCCGGACGCCCGGATGGCGGCCTCGGTGTAGTGGTGGTCGGCGGCCAGCCCGTCACTCGCCGAAGCGTGGATCGCGCTGGTGTAGACGATCCGCCGGACCCCGGCCGCCACCGCGGCGTCCACCACGGCCCGGTGCTGCACCGGGCGGACGCCGGG
The DNA here is from genome assembly GCF_000384315.1 of Amycolatopsis nigrescens CSC17Ta-90. Lineage (GTDB taxonomy): Bacteria > Actinomycetota > Actinomycetes > Mycobacteriales > Pseudonocardiaceae > Amycolatopsis > Amycolatopsis nigrescens. Next base: position 8,403,887 of record NZ_ARVW01000001.1, read on the forward strand.
GTTCAGGTCCGACCCCGAGACGAACAGCAGCACCTCCGCCCCGGTGAACGCCGGTACCAGCGACTCCGGACGCCCGTAGTCGCCCCAGCGCACGTCGACCCCGCGCTCCGCCAGACCCCGCGCCTTCGCGGGGTCGCGGGCCACCACCGAGAGCTGCGAAACCGGCACCCTCGCCAGCAGATCCTCGGCCGCGATCCGGCCCAGGTTTCCGGTAGCCCCGGTCAGCACATACTTCGTCAAGACGTCCTCGCCTCAGGTATTCGCACTAGTGAGCGAACTAGACGCTAACCCGACGGACATTGGCGCGGCCACGCGTTTTCCGTGCGAGAGGGTGTCTTGACGGGCTATTTGCGGGTCTCGTTCAGGTAGTTGTAGATCGTGTAGCGGGTCACGTCGAGCTCGGTCGCGAGGTGGTCCACCGCGTCCTTGATCAGGAAGAAACCGGCCTCGTCCAGCTCGCGCACCACGGCCGCCTTGTGCGGTTTCTTCATCAGCTCCACCGGGATACCGGCCTTGCCGACCGCCCGCTCGATGAGGAACCGCTGCAGGCTGTCCACGTCCGGCGGGAAGGTCTCGCGCTGCCCACCGGCGGGCAGCGGGGACGCCGTCACCCCGCGCTCGCTGTTCACGCACAGGCAGCCCACCGCCACCCCCTGCTCGTCCCGCAGGAACAGGGTGGACGAGCGGATCGGCCTGCCGTCCGGGCCGTGCGTCTCGTAGTCGGTCAGGTCCTGGGTGGTGCCCCGGCGGACCAGGCCGAGCAGCAGGTCCGTCATCGGGCCGCCCGGGGTGCGGCTGGTCAGATCGCCGGCCACGGCGATGATCGAGTCCGGCAGCCGGGACAGGTCGTGCAGCACCACCTCGTTGCCGGGGCCGAGCATGGTGGCCAGCCCGGACACCGCCGGAACCAGCGCGGTGAGCACGCTGTGCGAGGTCTCCGCCACGGCCCCGGCCGGCACGGCCGTACCTCCGCCGTTCGACGACGGCCTGGTCAGCCCGGCCAGCACGGCACGCACCTGCTCGGCCACTGAGGCCGAGGTGGACGCGTGCGGCGAGAGCCGGACGTGCTCCGGCCGCACGGTGGCCGCGATCCCCTCCGCGGCCAGCGCCGCGCCGATCTGCTCGGCCGGCACGTCCGCCGCGGTGAACGCCAGGATGCCCGCCCGCCTCTCGGTCGCGGACACGATCTCCGCGCCTGCCGACCGCAGCGCCTCTTCCAGCTCACCGACCCGCTCGGCGATCCGCGCCTCGATCGACGGCACACCGGCCTCCTCCACCAGTTCCAGCGCGGCGGCGAACGCGCCGGAGGTGATCGGGCTGAGGTTGCTGATCGACCAGCCGGCCGCGGTGTCCGCACCAGGATGGATCTCGTCGTCGAACAGCCCGGGATCGCGGGCCCCTGTCCAGCCGGAGATGACCGGGTTCATCCGCTCCAGCGCGCGGTCCGACAGCACGGCGAAACCCGTCCCCCAGCCGGCACGCAGCCATTTCTGCCCGCCGACCACCAGTACGTCGGCCACCTCCCACGGCGCGTCGACCACGCCGAACCCCTGGATCCCGTCCACCACCAGCAGCCGGTCGCCGATCACCTCCCGGATGGCCGCCAGATCGGCCCGGTACCCGGTGCGGAAGTCCACCGCGCTCACCGAGACGAGCGAGGTCTGCGCGGTCAGTTCGGCCGCGACGGCTTCCGCGGTGACGTACCCGCGTGGCGGACGCATCCGGCGCGTCCGCAGCCGCCCGGCTTGTTCCGCCCTCGCCCACGGGTAGGTGTTGGCCGGGAACTCCGCGGCCGAAACCAGCGCCTCGCCGCCGGGAGCGTTGAAGGCGGCCTGGAACAGCCCGAGGCTGGTGTTGGGCAGCAGTACGGTGTGGTCGGTGTCGCTGCCGCACAACCGCGCCGCGGCCGCCTTCGCCCGCACCTCCTGCCGCATCAACTCGTCCACTGTGGACGGCCCGGCCTTGGTGGCGTGCTCCAGCAGCGCGGCCGTGGTGTCCAGCACCGCGTGCGACGGCGGGCCGAACCGTGCGAAGTCCAGGTATCCGGCGGGCTCGTCGAACTGGAGCAGGTAACGCGCCGGGATCCGCCCCACTACAGGACCCTGGCCAGGAACTGGCGGGTGCGCTCGTGCCGCGGCGAGCCGAGCACCTGCTCCGGCGGACCGGTCTCCACCACCGCCCCCTCGGCCATGAACACCACCTGGTCCGCGGCCTCCCTGGCGAAACCCATCTCGTGCGTCACGACCACCATTGTCATCCCCTCCGTGGCCAGCTTGCCCATCACCTCCAGCACCTCACCCACCAGTTCCGGGTCCAGTGCCGAGGTGGGCTCGTCGAACAGCATCAGCTTCGGTTTCATCGCCAGCGACCTGGCGATCGCCACCCGCTGCTGCTGCCCGCCGGAGAGCTGGCCGGGATAGTCGTCCGCGCGGTGCGCCAGGCCGACCCGGTCCAGCAGTTCCAGCGCGCTCTTCCTGGCCTCGGCCGCGGGCACGCCGCGCACCCTGGTCGGCCCCTCCACCACGTTCTCCAGCACGCTGCGGTGGGCGAACAGGTTGAACCGCTGGAACACCATGCCGATGTCCCGGCGCTGCCTCGCCACTTCGCGCTCTCGCAGCTCGTACAGCTTGCCGTGCCGGAGCCGGAAGCCGATCGGCTCGCCGTCCACCCAGACCTGGCCGCTGTCGATGGTCTCCAGATGGTTGATACAGCGCAGAAAAGTGCTCTTCCCGGCGCCGGACGGCCCGAGCAGGCAAACTACCTGTCCTTTGTGGACTGACAGGTCGATGCCGCGCAGCACCTCGGTGCCGCCGAAGCGCTTGCGCACCCCGACCGCCCGCAGCAGCGGTTCCTCCGGGTCAGAGGCCATCCCGACTCCTCACCAAGGGTGCGGTCCGCAACGCCCTGGCGGCCCGCGACCAGGGGCCTGCCGCCAGGCCGGCCCGGTCCGCCGCACCGAACGCGCGTTCCAGGTAGTGCTGGCCGACCCCGGCCACGGTGACCACGACCATGTACCAGATCGCGGCCGCCAGCAGGGTTTCCATCACCAGCAGGTTGTGCGACGAGATGTTGTTCGCCGCGTGGATCAGCTCGGTGACGCCGATGACCGAGGCCATCGAGGTGCCCTTGAGCATGTTGATGAAGTCGTTGCCGGTCGGCGGGATGATCACCCGCATCGCCTGCGGCAGCACCACCCGGCGCAGCGTGGTCGCCGGGGTCATCCCGATCGACTTCGCCGCCTCGGCCTGGCCACCGTCCACACTGTTCAGCCCGGCCCGCACGATCTCCGCCATGTAGGCGCTTTCGTTCAGCGCCAGCCCGAGCAGGGCTGCGACGAAAGCACTGATCAGCACGTTGGTCGGCTCGTGCACCAGATAGCCGTCGGTGAACGGCAGCGGGATCGAGATGAACTCGAAGACCAGCGCGAGGTTGTACCAGATCAGGATCTGCAACAGCACCGGCAGCCCGCGGAACAGCCAGATGTAGCCCGCGGCGAACCACCTGGCCACCGGGTTCGCCGAGCGTCGCATCAGCGCGACCACGACCCCGATCACGATCGCCGACGCCTGCGCGACCACCGCCAGCAGCACGGTGTTCAGCAGGCCGACGGCCATCACCCGGTACCAGAGGAACTCCGGCACCGACTCGTAGTCGATCTGCGCCTGTGCCAGCGCCACCCCGAGCAGTCCGAGCAGCACCAGGATGACCACGGCGCTGACCCACCGCCCCCAGTGCCGCAGCCGGACGATGGGCAGCTCCGCCCCGGCGGGTTCAGCTTCCGCCATTGACGTTCACCTGCGCGACCGCACCCTGCTGCACACCCCAGGCCTCGAGGATCTTGCCGTAGGTGCCGTCCGCGATCAGTGCCTGCAGCGCGGCCCGCACGGACTCGGTCAGCTCCTTGCCCGTCTTGTGCACGCCGATGCCGTAGGGCCCGCCGTTGATCGGCTGGCCGGGCACCACCTCGAAGAACTTGCCCTCACCGGCGGTGCGCGAGATGTAGACCGCGCTGGGCAGGTCGTTCAGGATGGCCGCGACCCGGCCGGTGCGCAGCTGGTTCTGGTTCTGGGTGTCGCTGTCGGTCGCGGTGACAGTGATCGGGGGCTGGCCGGACTGGCCGCACTTCGCGGACTGCTCGGTGGCGAACTTCTGGTGACTGGTGCCCTGCACCACGGCCACCGCCTTGCCGCACAGGGTGTCCGGGCCGGTGATCCCGTCCGGGTTGCCCTTGCGCACCATGATCGTGATGCCGGACTGGAAGTAGTCCACGAAGTCGATCTGCTGCTGGCGTTCGGCGGTGTCGTTCATCGCGGCCATGGTCAGATCGACCCGGCCGGACTGCAGGCTGGTGATCAGCGAGCCGAAGGCCATGTCCTGGTGGGCGACCCGCACCCCGAGCTTCGCCGCGATGGCCTTCGCCAGGTCTACCTCGTAGCCGATCGGCGTCTTGCCGTCGGCGGCGTAGAAGTTGTTCGGCGCGGACTGCAGGTTGGAGGCCAGCTGCAGGGTGCCTGCCTGCGCGACCTTCGGCGGCAGCGCGGCGGCGAGCTGCGCGTCCTTCTGCACCCCGGCGAGCAGCGCGGTGGTGTCCGGGATGGCGCTCGCACCGCCGGTCGGTTCGCTCGTGCCGCCGGCACCGTCCTCGCCACCGCCGCAAGCCGCGGTGGCGAGCGCCAGTACACCGCCGAGCACGGCGGCCTGCCAGGTGCGGGCCCGGGATCGGCCACGGAAGAAGGGCGGGGCATCGGGCATCGGGGACCTCCACGACCAGGGACGCAGTGCGGGGCTGGGTTGATGAGCGCAGACGCTACAACTGCTTGTTGAAGTCGTCAACGTGCTGTTGAAATTCAGCTCGGCGACTACTCGCTGCGACCGAGGTCACGTCGCGGCCTTCCGAACTGCGGGAACACCTCGACCCTCCGGTCGGTTACACCTGATGCCGGCACGGTGCGTGTCCCCCGGGCCTCACCCCCAGCCGTCACGGAATACCGGTCAGGCCGGAGCCGTGATAGCGCCACTCGCCGAGAGGCGACCCACCGTGCCGGCCCATTACTCCACCCCCGTGGCGCCATTCCCGATCGCGCCCCGGGGGTGGTCCTCGTTCCGGCTCGCTGACCGGATCGGTCCGCATCGAGGCCGGATGATGCCTTACCGCGGCACCAATGCCCGAGCAGACTGACCGGGTGAACAAAGCACTTCTCGTCATCGACGTCCAAGAATCCTTCCGGCAGCGGCCGAGCTGGCAGCTGGTGTCCAACCCCGGGATCGCCGAGCAGGTCGGCAAGCTGGTGACCGCCGCACGAGCGGGCGGCGACCTGGTGATCTGGGTACTGCACACGGTGCCGGGCAGCGGCACCGTGTTCGATCCCGACTCCGGCCACGTCCGGCTGATCGACGGGCTCAGCGCCGCCGATGGCGAGCCGGTACTCAGCAAGACCGCGCACAATGCCTTCACCACAACGAACCTTCAGCAGATCCTGACCAGCCACGGGATCGGCGAGGTAACCATCTGCGGCATCCGCACCGAGCAGTGCTGCGAGACCACCGCCCGGATCGCGTCCGATCTCGGCTACGCGGTCACCTTCGTCACCGACGCGACCGCGACCGAGCCGATCCCGCACCGGGACGCGCCGGAGGACCGGACCCCGGCCGAGGTGCTGGCGGACCCGCGGACGCTCGGCGTGGCGGAGATCATCAGCCGGACCGAGTACGCGCTGGCCGGCCGGTTCGCCACCATCCGCACCGTCGCGGAGCTGACCGGGGCCGCGGCGGTCGCCGGGTAAGCTGACCAGATCGTGAGCCGCATCGTCTTCCTGCTGATCCCGGGGCTGCATCTGCTTGACCTCGCCGGGCCCGCCCAGGTGTTCTCCACCGCCGGGGACCTCGGCTACGGCTACACGCTGACGCATGTCGCGGAACAGGAAGAGGTGCCGACCGCACAGGGGCTCGGGGTCCGCGCGGAGACCGTGTGGCCGGAGCTGGACCCCGCGGACCTGATCGTGGTGCCCGGCTGGCGCGCCCCCGTGCTGGGCGGCACCGGCCCGCTCACCGAGGCCACCGCCGCCCGGCTCCGCGCGCACCACCTGGCCGGCGGCATGGTGGCCAGTGTGTGCGCGGGCGCCGACGCACTGGGCCGGGCCGGACTGCTCGACGGCCGCCGGTGCACCACGCATCACGAGCTCCAGGACGAACTTGCCCACCGCTATCCGAAGGCGACGGTGGTGCGGGACGTGCTGTACGTGGTCGACGACCGGGTGGTGACCTCGGCCGGGATCGCCAGCGGGATCGATCTCGCGCTGCATCTGGTCGCCACCCGGCACGGGCCGGGCATCGCGGCCAGGATCGCCAGGTCGATGGTCGTCTACGCCCGGCGGAACGGGGACGAGCGGCAGTCCAGCGCGATGCTGCGGCACCGCTCGCACCTGTCCGACGCGGTGCACCGGATCCAGGACGTGATCGACGCCCGGTTCGCCGAACGGCTGCCGCTGACCGAGCTGTCCCGCGCCGCGGAGTGCAGCGAACGGACCCTGACCCGGTTGTTCGCCCAGGCCACCGGCCTGACCCCGCTGCGGTACCAGCAGTTGCTCCGGCTGGAACGCGCCGAGCACCTGATCGGCCAGGGCACCGCCGTGGAGACGGCGGCCCGTGCGGTCGGGTTCGAAGACGCCAGGATGCTCCGGCGGCTGCGGGCCCGTCCCGGTGCGGCGGTCGCCTGACCGGTTTCTGACCCTAGGTGACCGTGCTTAACCCGATTGGCCGGTAACGATCAAGCCCGATTCCACGAGTTGTATGCCATAGGACGCATTATCAGCTCGAGGGGCATCCATCGATGATCGACCAGTTTCCGCTGCCGCCCGACTCCGGGGAGCAGGCGCCCCCGCGGAGAACCTGGCCGTGGCCGGTCGGCATCGCCGCCGCGGTGCTGCTCGTGCTCGGGCTGGTGAACGCCGGCGATGACCGCCCGGAGACCGCGTCTCCGGTGTGGCCGACGCTGGCCACCCCGCCAAGGACGATGCTGTCCACTTTGGGCACGTCGGACACTTCGGCGGCGGCCGTCGGGGTGATCACGGCCGCCAGGGTAGCCATGCCGAACGTGCTCGGGATGGACCAGCAGGCCGCAAAGGACGCCTTGCTGGCAGCGGGTTTCCAGTCGCTGCGCACCGAGGACACGACCGGCCGGGAACTCGAGCCACCGGCAGGCTGGGTGGTAGCTTCGCAGTCGGCCGAAGACGGCACCACCGTCGCCGTGGACACCACGGTCACGCTGCGTCTGCGGAAGGCGGGCACATGAGCCCGGCCGTCAGCACGCACACCGGCCTGCTGAACCAACTGCGGGAGCGGCTCGCGGAAACCGGCCTGACCGCGGTACCGGACGACGTGCTGCACCGGCTGGCGCTGCTGGTCGGCGAGGACGAGGTCCGGTTCGTCGACGGCGTCTTCCGCGGCGACGAGGGCGCCGTCCTGCTCGGCCACGCGATGGTGTTCACCAGCACCAGGGCGATCAGGGCGGTCTGGCAGTTCGGCCCGCGCCGCCGGGACAGCTCGTCGGCGGACGCGCAGTGCTGGGGACGGCACACCCTGCGCGAGATCAGGATTCCGCGCGGTTCCTCGGAGAGCGACGGCAACCTGGACCTCGGCTGGTCGGCGGACGACGGCGACGGCTGGCCACCCGACGGCAAGATCCGGCTCACCTACGACAGCAAGACCTTCGTGCTGCCGCTCGGCCCCGATCCCTCCCCCGCGCACGGCCGCCGGTTGCGTGCCTTCCTCAGCGAGCTGCTCGACGACCTCTGAGGCCGAGGGACCCATTGAGGCCCTGGCGGTCGTGAGTGGAAAGCGTTGCCCGAGCAACACTTTCCACTCACGAGGTGTAGCGGCGCAGCAGGCCGTCCACCAGCGCGCTCACCCCGGCGCGGAAGTCGTAGCTCGCGGAGGACTCGGGCCACTGCCCGGACAGCCGCGCCAGGGTGGGGAACCGCTGCCCTGCCTCCCCGGTGAGCCGTTCGGAGAGCACCTCCCGCATCGAGGTGCGCCCGGCCTGCACCGGGTCGTCGGTGGCGCAGGCCAGGTCACCGATGGTGAACCGCCAGATCGAGCGGTACGCCGCGACGGCGTCCACATCGGACATTCCGGCGCTGATCGCGGCGGCCAGTGTCTCGTCGGACATCCACAGCGCGTTCATGCCGAACGCGTCCCCGCGGGTGAGCACGTCGACCACCCAGGGCATGTCGCCAAGCACGCCGCGCAGGATGCAGGCCACCTCGACCAGCCGCGCCGCCGGGTCGGCCGGCAGCTCCGGCCGCCGGAGGCCGGCGGTCTCCTCCTCCAGCACCGCGAACAGCAGCTCGTTCTTGTCGCGGACGTGGTGATAGAGCGCCATCGGGGTGGCGCCGAGGTCCTTGGCCAGCCGGCGCATGGACAGCGCGTGCACGCCCTCTTCCCGCAGGATCCGCCTGGCCAGCGCCACGATCTCGGCGCGGGCGAGCCTGGCGGGGCGCCCGGGTTTCGCGGCGGGACTCGACGGTGCTGGCATCCCCGCATTCTGCCAACCGGGACGGCACTTTCCCCTCCGGCCCGCCCGGTGCTAGGTTTGTATACGCGTATAGAAACTATTCACGGGGGAACATATGTCCCAGCTGAACCGGCCGGCCGCGGTGCTGGCCTGTGTGGTGATCGTGCAGTTCATGGCTTCGTTGGACCTGTCGGTGGTGAACGTCGCGCTACCGGCCATCCAGTCCGATCTCGGCTTCGACCAGACCGCGCTGCAGTGGGTGGTCAACGCCTACGCGCTGGTGTACGGCGGGTTCATGCTGCTCGGCGGCAGGCTCGGTGACGTGCTCGGCAGGCGGCGGGTGCTGTTCGGCGGGCTGGCCGTGTTCGCGCTGGCCAGCCTCCTGGGTGGCTTCGCGACCGCTCCGGGGCAGCTGATCGCGGTGCGGGCCGTGCAGGGCCTCGGCGCCGCGGTGCTCTCACCGGCCGCGCTCGCACTGGTCTCCGTCACCTTCGAAGCGGGCAAGGCACGTTCGCGCGCGCTCGGCCTGTGGGCCATCTCGACCGTCGTCGGCGGCGCGGTCGGGGTACTGGCGGGCGGGGTGCTCACCCAGTCCCTCGACTGGCGTTGGGTGCTGTGGATCAACCTGCCGATCGCCGCACTGGCGCTGGCCGCCGCGGCCACCGGGGTCCGGGAGAGCCGCCCGGAAAGCGCGCCCAAACTCGACTTCCTCGGCGCCGCACTGGTCACCGCCGGAATGGCACTGCTCATCCTGGGCGTCGCCCGCACCGACGAGTACCCGTGGACCTCGCCGATGACCATCGGCACCCTGGCCATCGCCCTGGTGCTGCTGGCCGCTTTCGTCGTGGTGGAACGGAAAATCACCGACCCGCTGCTCGACCTGCGGCTGTTCCGGCATCGCGCGCTGGCCGGGGCGAACCTGTTCGGTTTCCTGATCACCGCGGGCCAGCTGGCCGGGTTCTACTTCGTGTCGCTGCACATGCAGCAGGTCCTGCACTACTCCCCCGCCATGGCGGGCCTGGCGTTCCTGCCGTTCTGCGCGGGCGCGGTCGCCGGTATGCAGCTGGCCACCAGGATGATGCCGTCGCTCGGCGCCCGCGGGACGCTGCTCGCCGGCGGGCTGCTCGGCGGTGCCGGCATCGCCTGGTTCGGCGCGGCCGGGCCCGGTGGCTCCTTCGTGGCCGATCTGCTCGGGCCGTCGCTGGTGGCCAGCGTCGGGATCGGTGCCGGTTTCGTGGCCATGGGCGCGGCGGCCACCGGTGGCGTGCCCGCCGCGGACGCCGGGATGGCGTCCGGGATCATCAACAGCTCCCGGCAGCTTGGCGGATCCATCGGGCTGGCGGCGCTGACCACCATCGCGGCCGGGGTGACCACCCGGTCGTCCGCGACCGCAGACGACGCCCTCAGCGCCGGTTACTCGGTCGCGCTCTACGTCGGCGGCGCGCTGATCGTCGCGGGTGCGCTGGTGGCCTGGGCACTGGTACCGGCGAACGGCCGGCGGGACGGGCGGCAGCGGGCGGCCGTCACGGCGGCCTCCGGCTAAGCGGCCTGCCCGTCCTCCATCGCTTCCCCGCCCGGTAGTCTTCGTTCGGATCAACCGTTCCGGCGCGCGTGGCACGCCCGCCGAACGGCCGCATCAGGCTGGTCCACACGGCCGCATCGGCGCGTGGCGCCCCGGTGCCCGGAAGTCCGTTCGCAGTAACATCCGGACCCGGCGGGACATCGGGGCAGAGACATCCGGGGAAGCACGGCGGGGAGCAGCAGTTGACGGAGGAAAGCCGGTTGGTCGCCGGCCGTTACCGCTTGGTCGAGAAGGTGGGCGGCGGCGCGATGGGCGTGGTCTGGCGCGGCCGGGACGAATCGCTCGACCGCGTGATCGCGGTTAAGGAACTGTTGCTGCACAACGGTTTTGACGAGGTCAAGACGGGCGAGGCGAAGCAGCGGGCGATGCGCGAGGCGCGGATCGCCGCCAGGTTGCAGCATCCGCACGCAATCACCGTGTTCGACGTGGTCGAGGAGTCGGACCGGCCGTGGCTGATCATGGAGTACCTGCCGTCGAAGAGTCTGGCCGAAGTGCTCTACGAAAGCGGTCCACTGCCGGTCGCCGACGTCGTGAAGATCGGCCGTCAGCTCGCCTCCGCGCTGCTCGCCGCGCACCAGGCCGGGATCGTGCACCGGGACGTGAAGCCGGGCAACGTACTGCTCGGCGAGGACGGCACGGTCAAGATCACCGATTTCGGCATCTCCCGCGCCGCCGGCGACGTGACCGTCACCGCCACCGGCGAGGTCGCCGGCACACCGGGCTTCTTCTCGCCCGAGGTGGCCAGGGGCAGTGACGCCAACGCGGCTTCGGACGTGTTCTCCCTCGGCGCGACGCTGTACACCGCGGTCGAGGGCACGCCGCCGTTCGGGCACAGCGAAAACGCGATCGCGCTGCTTTACCGGGTGGCACGCGGAGAGACCGTGCCGCCGCAGCAGGCCGGCGCGCTCACCCCGATCCTGACCCGCTTGCTGGCCAACGACCCCGAAGAACGGCCGACCACCGCCGAAGCCTTCGAGTTGCTGAACGATCCGGCCTTGGAGCGGGGCACCGCCGCCGGTGGCGGTGGCTCCCGGCGGCGGGTGCTGATCGCCGCGCTCGCCGCGGTGGTACTGATCGCCGCCACCGTGCTGACCGTGCTGCTCACCAGGGACGGCGAAAATCCGGGCAACACGGCCGCCCCGCCGACCACCCAGCAGCCGTCCACCTCGCCGCCGAACCCGGCGCCGCCGCCGGCCGAGCAGTCCACGTCGAACACACCGAGCCCGCCGAGCAGCCCGCCGTCGACCAGCCCCGCCGCCGTACCGCTGGAGCAGGCGATCCAGGACTACTACGCGCTCATTCCCGGCAACCTGCAGGCCGGCTACGCCCGGCTGACCGACCGGTTCAAGCAGTCCCGCGCGCAGACCTTCGCAAAGTACGAGGGATTCTGGCGCAGCATGCGGGCCGAGGTCTCAGGAGTCGCGGTCAGCGGTCAGAACACGGTGTCCGCCACCATCACCTTCATCGAAAACGGCCAGACCAAGTCCCGTGAGCACCACGTCTACACCCTGGTCCAGAGCAACGGCCAGTGGATGATCGACAGTCAGAGCAGCTGACCCCGGATTCGCCAGAGCCGTGCCGTATAGGTCGTTATACGCCTAACCGGGCGGCCTGGACGGCTCCTGGACCGGCATGCTCTGGTTCCCGGACGGCACCTCGGGCGCCGGGTTGTCCCGCACCTGCGCCTGCGCGGCCAGCAGTTTCGCGACGGTGGCCGGGTAGCGCAGCCGCTCGTTGCCCGCGGGGAACGGCGCGGGTGGCCGGGTGAAGCGGAAGGCCGAGGTGAGATCGCCGACCGTGCGCCGCCGCCAGTCGCTGAGGTGCGGCTCCCGCACCCCGAACCGCCGCTCCAGGAACCGGACCAGCGAGGAATGGTCGAAGGTCTCCGAGCAGACGTAACCGCCGGCGGTCCACGGCGACACGATCACCGTGGGCACCCGGAAACCCAGCCCGATCGGCTTGCCGTCCACGAACTCGTCCGGGGTGCCCGGCGACGGGGTCGGCGGGAGCACGTGGTCGAAATAGCCGTCGTTCTCGTCGTAGGTGAGGATGAACGCCGTTTTCTTCCACACGTCCGGGTTGGCCGCGATCGCGTCTATTTTGGACGCGATGTACTGGGCGCCGGCGGCGGGCATCCAGAGCGGATGCTCGGTCTGCGCCGAGGGCGCCACCAGCCAGCTCACCGCCGGCAGCCGGTCGTTCTTCGCGTCGTGCTCGAACCAGCCGGCCGACTTCCGCACCATCGCGTTGCGGTACAGGGGCGAACTACGCGGCGCCTCGGCGAACTGGCGGAACCAGGCCAGCGAGTTGTCGTCGTAGTTGTCCTCCTCCTGGTAGATCCGCCAGCTGACGCCGGCCTCGGTCAGCCGCTCCGGGTAGGTCTTCCAGGACAGCACCGGCTTGGCCGAGGACATGTAGTTGTAGTACGCCGGGCCGCCAGCCGTGCCGTGCGGGTCGATCCACCCGCTCCACATGTACAGCCGGTTCGGGTTGGTCGGCCCGATCACCGAGCAGTGGTAGCCGTCGCAGACGGTGAACGCCTCGGCCAGCGCGAAATGGAACGGGATGTCGTCACGGGTGTAGTAACCCATGCTCTTCGCGCCCTTGGCCTTGATCCAGTTGTCCATCGCGCCGGAGTTCCACGCGGAGTGCTGGTCGTCCCAGTCGTGCGGCAGCCCCGGCGTCTCCTGCGCGCTGGTGACCGCGGTGTCGTAGCGGAACGGCAGCACGTAACCGTCCGCGTGCGCGGCGTCCGGCTGGTAGAAGGCGGGCCGTCCGTCCGGCAGCCGCAGCACGTTCGGGTCGGAGAACCCGCGCACCCCGGCCATGGTGCCGAAGTAGTGGTCGAAGCTGCGGTTCTCCTGCATCAGGATCACCACGTGCTCGATGTCCTCCAGCCGGGCCGCCGGCCGCGCCGGGGTCTCGGCCAGCGCCTTGCGCAGGTTCGACGGCAACAGCACCGAACCCAGCGCGGCGGCGCCCGCGGTGCCAAGCACCCGGCGGCGGGTGATCGCGTGCTCGTTCATCGTTTCACTCCGAACTGGACGATCCGGTCGTTTCCGGTGTCCGCGACGAACACCCGGCCCCTGGCGTCCAGCGCGACCCCGATCGGGAACCGCAGCAGTCCCCTGCCCTCGGTACCGAACTCGTTCAGGAACGGGCCGCCGGTGCGGAACTGCGCGACCCAGCCGTAGTCCGGCACCGTGACGTACAACCGCCCGGCCGGGTCCAGTGCGACCTGCGCCGGGTTGGACAGCCCGCCGAACCGGCTGTACTGGCCGTAGCCGACCGTGGTGGTCGGCTCCCCCGCCGGCGAGTAGCGCACGATCCCGTTGCGCCCGCTGTCCCGGATGCCGTTCTGCACCACCCAGACGCCGCCGTCGTCGGCCACCGCGATGCCCTGCGGCCCGCTCATCTTCGCCGTGATCTCGCCAGCCGGCTTGCCGGTGCGCAGGTCGAACCTGAGCACCCGCTCGTGCCCGGTGTCGGTGGCGAGCAGCTGACCGCCGGCCACCGCCACCCCGCGCGGGTTGTCCAGTTCGCCCACCCCGAACTCCCGCAGGAAACCGCCCCACCAGGCAAATTCCACGATCCGGTTGTGCCCGGTGTCCGCGACGAACACGTTGCCCCCGCCGTCCACGGCGACCGCCTGCGGCTCGTTCAGCGACCCGGCGTCGAGCACCCACCGGAGACGGCCGTCCGGGGTGAACTGCTGGACCCGGTTGTTCCCGGAGTCGGCCACCCAGAGCAGGCCACGGCCGTCCACGGCCAGCCCGGCCGGACGATCGAGCCGGCCCGGCGCCCGCCCGGTGCGGCCGAACTCCCCGGCGTACCCGGGCGGCGGCATCGGCGGGACGGCCCGGACGGTGAACCGGACCGGCTCGGCCAGAGACGCGTAGCCGTCGTCGTAGAGGTAGCAGGCCACGTACTCACCGGGCTTGACCTGGCCGGTACCGAAACCGACCTCGCCCGACGCCGCCGGAGCGTACTCCCAGGCGGCGTACTGGCCGACCTTCCGGCCGTCCACCGGCTCCTGCCCGCGCGGGAACAGGCCGATCCAGTTCTTGGCGTTCACCTTCGGCTGCGGCACCGAGTAGCTGAAGGTGATCCGCGCGCCCTGTTCGAGCGAACTCGAGTCGGCGCCGAGCGTGCCGTCTGCACCGTCAGGTCTGCTCACCGCGTGACCCTTTCATGGGAACGGGAACTCCGGGCGAACGCGCGTCTACCACCGGATGTCCGGAGAGTGCTGCACGTAACTGCTCTAGGAAACCGCGTTCCACGCAATATCAAGCATCCGCGGTTCGGCGTCAAGGGGCCGGATGGTGGGCGTTCCTTCACTCGCCCGAGCGGTAGCCAGCACGCCGAACAGCGGGAATGCTGCATCGGTAGCCACAACCGAAAGGAATCCCATGTCCGGAAGCGACGCGGTGACCGATCCCGCGGTACGTGCGCTGATCACCGCACTCAACAACGGCGACCGGGAAGCCTTCTTCGCGGCGCTGACGCCGGAAGCCACGCTGTCCGACGACGGCTCGGACCGCGACCTCGGCCAGTGGGTGGACCGCGAGATCTTCTCCTCGAACGGGCAGCTGGAGGTCGTCTCGGCCACCGACGGCGGCCGGTCGCTGGTCGCCGACTACCGCAACGACACCTGGGGCTCGATGCGCACCGCCTGGCGGTTCGAGGTCACCGGCGGCAAGATCGGCCGGATCGAGACCGGCCAGGCCTGAGCGGCTGGCTCGCCTCGCGACCGCCGGTTGAGCAGCCGCGAGGCGAGTGGCTCTAGCCGCGGTACGCCGCGAAGATCTTGGCGAACTCGTAGGGCTGCTGCGGCACGTTCGTGCACTTGTACAGCGGGCCCTGGCAGGCGTTGCGGTCCCGGGTCATCTCCCAGAACGACAGCATGCCG
Organism: Amycolatopsis nigrescens CSC17Ta-90; assembly: GCF_000384315.1. Lineage (GTDB taxonomy): Bacteria > Actinomycetota > Actinomycetes > Mycobacteriales > Pseudonocardiaceae > Amycolatopsis > Amycolatopsis nigrescens. The sequence continues at coordinate 8,418,890 of NZ_ARVW01000001.1, forward strand.
AGCCGCTGCTGGCCGGCGAAGGCAACTAGCTCCTGCGCATCGGACTGGGTGAAGATCTCGTCGCGCGAGTCGTTCTGGCCGAGCATCGGGGTGACCCCGACCATCCGCCACAGCTCGGCGTCCGCCACGTCCGGATAGACGGTCTTCAGCTGGGCCTGCGTACTGCGGCCGGCCTGGATGGCCTTCGCACCCTGATCCGCGGGTCCCTGGTAGTAGTCCATCGCCATCACGTTGACCTTGTCCAGCACCACCCCGGCGGTCTTGGCCGAGCGCACCACGTTCAGCCCGTCCGCGGTGAGGCCGGTGGGCAGCACCGGCAGCGTGAGCGAGATCTTCAGCCCGGGGTTCGCCTGCTGCAGCTTCGCCAGCGCGGCCGAACGCCGCTGCACCGACGCGGGGTCCGCCACCGCGGCGCCTTCGATGTCGAAGTCGGCGTACTTCAGCTGATACTTCTTCACCACCGCGTCGTACTCGGCGAAGGTGCTGTCCGGGGTCGCGCAGGCTTGGGCGAGCTCCACCCCGGAGGCGCCGCCGAAGGAGATCTTCACGTCCCCGCCCGCCGCGCGGATCTTGCCGATTTCGTCCAGCTGCCAGCCATCCCTAGGGTCGTAGGCGGCGAACCAGCTCGCCCGGCAGCCTGCCGCGATCACGAACCCGAGGGTGTAGCTGGTGATCCCGCTGGCCGCGGACATCTCGGACAGGCTCGGCGTCGGCCAGGAGCCCATATCCACATAGGGCGCCAACGGCAGGTCGGCCACGGCGGCCAGCCCGACCGGCTCTGCCACGGCCGGGGCGGAGGTGCACACGACCAGCGCGGCGACGGCGGCCAGCGCCCGGAACCCGCGTTTCGCAACCGGCATCGCGCGTACCTCCTCGACGGAGTGGTCTAGACCTCTACCGACCATGATGACGCCCGTGCCGCCGCCCGGCTACGAACTAACGTAGGGAGTCCGCGCCGGGGCGCGAATGCCGTTCGCCTTAGGATGGCGCGGCAAGCATGATCACTGAGCTGGGGGCATGCGAGGCTTTCTTGCGCATGCCCCCATCGATCGGGTGCGGGTGTCCCGCATGAGCACTGAGGGGGCGAGGACCGCATCGGCGAGAAACCCGGCGCAGGCGAACCGGCCGGCGCGTCCACGCTGTACCGGGCCCGGCGAGTGCTGGCCATCCGGCCGTTCCGCCGGCTGTTGGTCGTCAACTACCTGTGCAGCACCGCCGACTGGCTTTCGCTGCTCGCGCTGAGCTCCTTCGCCAAGGAGCTCGCCCCGGGGCAACTCGCCTTCACCTTCAGCAGTGTGGTCCTGGTGCAGATGCTGCCCGGTCTGCTGTTCGCGCCGATCGGCGGCCTGCTCGCGGACCGGTTCGACCGGCGCAAGGTGATGGTGGTCTGCGACCTGCTGCGCTTCGGCCTGCTGATCTCCATCGCGCTCGTCGGCGACCCGGTCTGGCTGTACGTGGGCACCTTCCTGGTCGGCTGCTGCTCGATGCTGTGGATCCCGGCCAAGGACGCCGCGGTGCCGAACCTGCTCACCAGGCCGGAGCAGGTGGAGACCGCCGGCCAGCTCGGGCTGGTGATGACCTGGGGCGTCACGGTGATCTCCGGGGCCACCCTGTTCGCCGCGATCACCGGGGTGAACACCTGGCTGCACCTGCCGGCGCAGGAATTCGGCCGGCTCTACCTGCTCCAGGTCGCGCTGGCGATCAACGGGCTGTTCTTCCTCACCAGTGCGGTGCTGGTGGCCACCCGGATCCCCGAGCTGTCCCGCCGGGGCACCGCCACGGGAACCACCGCAACCGAGCCATCGCAAGGAATCCGGGCCATGCTCCGGGACGGCGCCCGGTTCGTGCGCGACACCCCGCTGGTGCGCGGGCTGCTGCTCGGCATGGCCGGCGCCTTCGCCGCCGGCGGTGCGGTGGTGGGTTCCGCGCAGTCCTACGCGCTCAGCCTCGGCGGCGGCGACGCGACCTTCGGCCTGCTGCTGGCCGCGGTGTTCCTCGGTCTCGCGTCCGGCATGGCCGCCGCGCCAAGGCTGGCGCGGCGGCTGGCGCGCGGGCGGCTGTTCGGGGTGGCCATCGTGGCGGCCGGAGTGGCGCTGGTCGTGGTCGCGCTGTCCCCGCACCTGGCGCTTTCCCTCGCCGCGGCGGTGGTCGTCGGCGGCTGCGCCGGTGCCGCGTTCCTGACCGGGATGACGATCATCGGCCTGGAGATCGAAGACGCCATCCGCGGCCGGATCAACGCGCTGTACCAGCTGCTGCTCAAGGTGGTAGTGGCCGGGGCCGCCGCGCTGGCGCCGGTGCTGGTCGCCCTGCTGCAGCCGACCTCGATCAGGAGCTGGGGCGCCGAGCTCACCGTCGACGGCACCCGCCCGGTCCTGCTCGGCGCCGGGCTGCTCGCACTGGCCACCGGCGTCCTCGCCTACCGCAGGCTGAACGACCGGCAGTCGGGGCGGCTGCTGGCCGATCTCCGGTCCGCGCTCGGCCGCGGCCGCCGGATGAAGGGCCTGCTCATCGCCGTCGAAGGCACCACCGCGGCGGACACCGCGCGTCAGGCCGCGCTGCTGGCCGACTGGCTGCGCACCGGGCCGCGCGTCGTGGTGCTGGCCGCCGACCCCGCGCTGGACGACGAGCGAATGTCCGGCCTGCTCGACGCCGCGGCGCTGACCGGCGCCCGGGCACAGGCACTGGCCGCCGCGGCGGTGCGCGCGGACGTGGTGGAGAAGGTCGTGCGGCCGGCGCTGGACGCCGGGGCCGTGGTGGTGATGGAACAGTTCGCCTGCTCGCCGATGACCCGGCTGCCGGCGGTCGCCGAGCTGGACACCGAGGAACTGGACGGCCTCGCCGGCTGGGCGATCGGCACGCTGCGCCCGGACGTGAGCGTCCTGCTCGACGCCGACCCCGGTGACAGCCCGAAGCACGAATGGCGGATCGTCACCCTGCTCGCCGAACTGGCCGGCAGCACACCGGAGCGCTATCTCGTGGTGGACGGGGCCGGCGCGGACGACGAGGTGGCCGAACGCGTGCGTCTCGCGTTGCGCGCACTGCCGGTGGCCAGGGAGCGCGGCCGGAACCAGGTGCTGCCGGGGAAGGCCGCCGAACCTGCCTCCGTGTGAAACCGCGGAAGCGCTAGCATGTGGCGACAATTGCGTCGTCGGGGTGTTGGAGTGAAGCTTATGTCGGAGACCGGTGACCCGTTGTCGGCCGTGGAGAACAGTCTGGACCGGCCGTCCGCGGCCCGCGTCTACGACTACTTCATCGGCGGGACGACCAACTACGCGATCGATCGCGAGTTCGGCGAACAGGTCAAGCAGCTGCTGCCGAAGGTCGACGAGTACGCGGTCACCTGCCGCCAGTTCCTCGGCCGCGCGGTGCGCTACGCCGCCGGCGCCGGCGTGACCCAGTTCGTCGACATCGGCTCCGGGCTGCCGACCGAGGGCAACGTGCACGAGGTCGCCGACGAGGTCCGCCCCGAGTGCGACACCAAGGTGGTCTACATCGACAACGAGCCGATCGCGCTCGCGCACTCGACCCTGCTGCTCGCCGAGACCGCCGACCCGGAGCGGCACCACGCCATCGCGGCCGATCTCCTCGCGCCCGAGGATCTCTGGGAACGCGTGCAGGCCACCGAGCTCATCGACTTCGACCAGCCGGTGGCGCTGGTGATCAACGCGGTGCTGCACTTCGTCAAGGACGAGCAGGACCCGGACGGGGTGCTCGAGTTCTACCGCCGCAAGCTGGCGCCGGGCTCGCTGCTGATGCTGTGCCAGATGACCAACGAGAACCCGGCCAGCGAACAGGAACGCCAGGCGCTGCTCACCCTCGCCGACTACTACGAGCGAACCACCAACCCCGGCCAGCTGCGCACCGCCGCGGAGTTCTCCCGGTTCTTCGGCGACTGGGACATGGTCGAGCCCGGTCTTGTCTACGCGCCGGCCTGGCACCCGGACGGCAACAGCCTGTTCAAGGTCCCCTCCGAGTCGCGCATCCTCGCCGGCGTCGCCCGCAAACCCGCCTGAGGACCCGCTTTCCCCAATCCGTGAAGGGCACCTTGCCTACGTTGAAGGTAGGCAAGGTGCCCTTCACGGACTACTGGGGACCGGTGCCGGTGAAGTGGCGCAGGCGCAGGCTGTTCGAGACGACGAGTACCGAGGACAGCGACATCGCGGCGCCGGCGATCAGCGGGTTCAGCAGGCCGAAGGCTGCCAGCGGGATGGCCGCCAGGTTGTAGCCGAACGCCCAGGCGAGGTTGCCGCGGATGGTGCCGAGGGTGCGGTGGGCCAACCGCAGCGCGTCGGGCACCACCCGCAGGTCGTCGCGCACCAGGATCAGGTCGGCGGAGCGGATCGCGATGTCGGTGCCCCTTGCCATCGCGAGCCCGAGGTCGGCGGTGGCCAGCGCGGGCGCGTCGTTGATCCCGTCGCCCACCATGGCCACCCGCCTGCCCTCCGCCCGCAGCCGCCGCACGGTGTCCGCTTTCTCCACCGGAAGCACCCCGGCCAGCACTTCGGTGATGCCCACCGCCTCGGCCACGGTCCGCGCGGTGCGTTCGTTGTCGCCGGTGAGCAGGGTGGTCCGCATACCGAGGGCGTGCAGGGCGGTGACGGCCGCCTTCGCCGAAGGCTTCACCTCGTCGTGCAGCACCAGCGCGCCGAGCAGCCGCCCGTCCCCGGCCACCAGCACCACGGTTGCACCGAGTTCTTCGTTGTCCCGCACCAAGTTCTCGGTTTCCGGCGGCACGCCGACGCCGTGCTCGTCGAGCAGCCTGCCGCGTCCGAGCAGCACCGCGCACTCCCCCACCTCGGCCCTGGCGCCAAGGCCCGGCAGCGCCTCGAACGCGGTGGCCTCCGGCAGTTCGCCCAGTTCCGCGCGGGCCGCGTTCGCCACCGCGGTCGCGATCGCGTGTTCGGAGGACGCCTCCACCGTGCCAGCCAGCCGGAGCAGCTCGGCGCGCGACACGCCATCCACCGGGTGCACCGCGGTCAGCGTCAACCGGCCGGTGGTGATCGTGCCGGTCTTGTCCAGCACCACGGTGTCGATCCGCCTGCTCGCCTCCAGCGCGTCCGGGCCCTTGATCAGGATACCCAGCTGCGCGCCCCGGCCGACGCCGACCATCAGCGCGGTGGGCGTGGCCAGCCCGAGCGCGCACGGACAGGCGATGATCAGCACGGCCACCGCGGCACCGAACGCAGCCTGCCCCGGCTCGCCCGCGAGCAGCCAGCCGGCCAGGGTGAGTGCGGCCAGCGCCAGCACCACCGGCACGAACACCGCGCAGATCCGGTCCACCAGTTTCTGCACGTTCGCCTTGCGCTGCTGGGCCTGCTCGGCCAGCGAGCTCATCTGGGCCAGCTGCGAGTCGGCGCCGACCTGGGTCGCCAGCACCACCAGCCGCCCGCTGCGGTTCACGCTGCCCCCGATCACCCGGTCGCCGGGGCCGAGCTCCGCCGGCACCGGCTCACCGGTGACCGCGCTGGTGTCCACTGTGGAGTTTCCGCGCCGCACCGTGCCGTCGGCGGCCACCTTGTCCCCCGGCTTGACCACGAACTCGTCCCCGGCCACCAGCGCGCCGACCGGGATCAGCGTCTCCACCCCGTCCCGCAGTACCCGCACCTCCTTGGCGGCCAGCGCGTCCAGCGCACTCAGCAGGTCGGTCGCGCTGCGCCGGGAGCGCGTCTCGAAGTAGCGCCCGGCGAGCAGGAACGTGGTGACCCCGGCCGCGACGTCCAGGTAGACCGCATCCGCACCGGCCGCGGTGGCCCCGAAACCGAGCCAGTAGCCAGGTCCGGACGAGCCGCCGGTGAGCAACGAGAAGGCCGACCAGCCGTAGGAGGCCAGCACACCGAGCGAGACGAGAGTGTCCATACTGGACGATCCGTGCCGCAGGTTGCGCAACGCCGCCCGGTGGAACGGCGCGGCGGACCAGAACACCACCGGGGTTGCCAGCACCAGGCATAGCAGCTCCCAGTAGGCGAACCGCAGCGACGGCACCAGCGCCAGTGTGATGGACAGGTTGCCCAGCGGCACCGCGAGCAGCGCGGCGACGGCCAGCCGTCGGCGCAGGTCGCGCACCCGCACCGACGCGTCGTCCCGCGGTTCCGGTTCCGGACGGTGCACCTCGGCGGTGTAGCCGGCGCGTACCACCGCCTCGGTCAACTCGGCGGGGTCGAGCCCGGCCGGATGCCGCACGGTCGCCCGCTCGGTCGCGTAGTTGACGGTGGCCTGCACGCCGTCCAGCTTGTTCAGCTTGCGTTCCACCCTGGCCGCACAGGCCGCGCAGGTCATGCCGCCGACCGCCAGTTCGATCTGCTCGACAGCGGGTGCCGAGCCGGCCTCCGTGCTGTTCGTGGTCACTCAGTCTCTCCTGTGTGTTTCGAATGGTTCAGTGGCGTGTGCCGGCCAGCTTGGCGAGCATCTCGTTGTACGCGGCCAAATCGCCGTCGCCGTCTTGGTCCGCGTGCCGGTCGGCCCGCGCGGCTTCCCGCTCGTCGTGCCGCGCCCACTGCGCGAGCAGCGCTATCACCACGATGACGAGCGGGATCTCCCCGGTGGCCCATGCGATCCCACCGCCGAGCCGTTGCTCGGCGAGCAGGTCGGGCACCCAGGGCAGGGACAGGTAGCGGTAGAAGGTCTCCGCGATCACGGACTGCTTGTTCATCAGGATGACGCCGAAGAACGCGTGGAACGGCATCACCGCGAACAGCATGCCGAGCCTGGCCAGGTGCGGCAGCGGCCGTGGCGCCCTGTCCACCCCGATCACCAGCCAGTAGAACAGGTAGCCGGAAATCACGAAGTGCACGTTCATCAGCTGGTGCGCCCAGTGGAACGGCATGGCCGCGCCGAACAGGCCGGAGAAGTACAGCAGGTAGAAGGAGCCGACGAACACCACCGACGCCACCAGCGGATGCGCCGCGAACCTGGCGAACCGGGACTGCACCACCGACACCAGCCACTCCCGCGGCCCCGGCGGGTTTCCCTTACCCGCCACCGGCAACGCGCGCAGCGCGAGGGTGATCGGGCCGCCGAGCACGAGCAGCACCGGCGCCAGCATGTTCAGCGTCATATGGGCGATCATGTGCATGCTGAAGGTGCCCGGCGAGTACTTCCCCACCCCGGAGGACGTCGCGATCAGCACCGCCAGCCAGCCGCAGACCCAGGCCACCGTCCGCCCGACCGGCCAGTGGTCGCCCCGCCGCAGCAACCGGCGAAGCCCGACCAAATAGGTCACCGTGGCGAGCACCGCCACGGTGCCGAGCACGAGGTCGAACCGCCAGCCGAGCAGCAACCCGCTTAGCGAAGGCGCTTCGGTGAGCTCGTACCCGATGATGGTGTGCATCACCGACGCCATTTCCGCGTAGTTGGGCGGCGGCAGATGCGTCAGCCCCACCGAGATCGCCATGGTCACGCCCATCGCGCCCAGTTCCAGCAGCCCGAGCCGGAGCAGCGCGCCGCTGCGCAGTGCCCTGGCACGGGCGGACAGGATGAGCGCCCCGAGCGCGCCGAGCAGCAGGACCTTCAGCACCACCAGCAGTCCGTAGCCGCCGCCGGTCCAGCGGGCCTGGTCGACCGCGATCACCCCGTTGACCAACCCGGAGGCGGCGAGCACCAGCCAGCAGCCGGTGGCCAGCCGGTGGTACCTGCGGGCGGCCAGTTCCTGGTGCACACCGTCGCGGCGCAGGTGCGCCAGCAGCGCGACCAGGGTGCCGGTCCAGACCGCCGCGGCCAGCACGTGCCAGACGATGCTGTTGGTGGCGAGGTCGTGCCGGTTGCCGACGGACACGTGCCCGGTGATCACCGGCGGCAGCAGGGCGAACCCGGCGAACCCCAGCAGCAGCAAGGCGGAGCGCCAGCTCAGCACGATACGGGCGGCCACCGCCGCTACCGCGGTCACGGCCAGGGTGATCAGCCACGCCTTGGGTTCCTCCAGTGCGTCCACCAGCACGATCAACCTGTTCAGCCGCAGGGTCACCGGCTGCCCGGAGCCGTCCGCGCCGCTGAACGGGACCAGCGCCGCGGCGCCCACCGCCCAGCAGGCCGCCGCCATCCCGGCCATCCGGAGCGCGGCGTAACCGTCCGCGGCCAGCCTGCCGTCCGGGCCCGGTGGCGTGAGGAAGACGGCGAACACCAGCGAACCGACGCAGACCGCGCTGGCCGCCGTCACCAGCAGGCGCAGCCCGGCGGTGCCGAACGAGGTCAGCGGGCCGGGGTCGGTGTCACCGACCGGCGCGTACACGTTGCCCGAGAGCAGCACCACCGCGAACACCGTGGCCAGTGCGAGCAGCACGGTGATGACCGCGGCACGGCCGATACGCCTGCCGGTCGCCGCGTCGGGGGACCTTCCTACTGTCACCCCCTATCCGTCGTGAATTCACCCCGGCTAGTTCCAGCCCGTAGGCAAATAACCTTCGACGGTCAGTTCCGGGCCGAGCTGGAGGCGCGCACCACCAGCTCCGGCTGGAACACCACGGCCCGGTGCTCGTGCGCCGGCCGCTCCGTGTCGTCCTCGATCTCCTCGACCAGCAGTTCCGCCGCGGTCCGGCCCAGCTCCGCGGCGGGCTGGCGGACCGAGGTCAGCGGCACCGCCGCCGCGGCCGCGAACTCGATGTCGTCGTAGCCGACGATGGCCATCTCCGCCGGTACCCGCACCCCGGCCGCGACCATCGACTGCAGCACGCCGAGTGCGAGCAGGTCGTTGGCGCAGAACACCGCGGTCGGCCGCGGCCGGAGCCCCAGCAGCCGGGCCCCGGCGTCCCGCCCGGAAGCCACGTCCAGCGCCTCGGTGTCCACAACGGACAGTCGACGGGCCGGTGCCGGCGCCTTGTGCAGCGCGGCGCGCACGCCCGCTTCGCGGTCCCGGCACTGGGTGAGCACCGAAGGCCCGTTGACCATGGCCAGCCTGGTGTGCCCCGCCTCGATCAGGTGGCCGGCGGCGAGTGCGCCGCCGGCCACGTCGTCCACCGAGACCGAGCACGCCTCGGCGCTGGGTACCTGGCGGTCGACGAACACGAACGGGATGCCGCTGCGGCGGAAGGTCCGCACGCTGTCGCCGGCGGTGTGCACCGGGCTGAGCAGCACCCCGCGCACCCGCTGCTCGGCCAGCATCCCCAGGTAGGAGGCCTCGCGGTCGGAACGCTGGTCGCTGTTGCAGGTGATCACGTTGAGGCCCTTTTCGTGCGCCGTGTGCTCGGCGCCCTTGGCCAGGTCCACGAAGAACGGGTTGCCGAGGTCCAGCACCAGCAGCGCCATGATCCGGCTGTGCCCGGCACGCAGCTGCCTCGCGGACTCGTCCCGGACGTAACCGAGCTCCTCGATCACCGACTGCACCCGCGACCTGGTTGCCGGGGCCACCACCTGGGGCCGGTTCACCACGTTGGACACGGTGCCGATGGATACCCCGGCCGCCCTCGCCACGTCCTTGATTCCGACCATGTCACTCCCTGATCGCGGACGCCTCACCCCGGGCGAGCCTAGCGCGTCCACCGACGGCGGCCGCCGGTAGCAACGCGAACGCATGATCGACTCGTTGCGGTGCCTAGCATTGCGGCAACCTCAGAGAAAGGGAGGGCGGCCGTGAGCGGACCCCTGACCGGCCTTCGCGTGGTCGAACTGGCCGGGATCGGACCCGGCCCGCACGCCGCGATGGTGCTCGCCGACCTCGGCGCCGACGTGGTCCGGGTGGAACGGCCGTCCGGCGGGCTGAACCTGACCGGCGGCAAGGCCGACCACCTGCTGCGCGGGCGCCGTTCGGTGGCCGCGGACCTCAAATCCGCCGAAGGTCGCGAACTCGTGCTCAAGCTGGCCGCCAAGGCCGACGTGCTGCTCGAGGGCCTGCGCCCGGGGGTCGCCGAACGGCTCGGCGTCGGGCCGGAGGACTGCCAGGCCCGCAACCCCGCGCTCGTCTACGGGCGGATGACCGGCTGGGGCCAGGACGGTCCCTTCGCGCAGCGGGCCGGGCACGACATCAACTACCTGTCGCTGACCGGCACCCTGCACGCGATCGGCAGGGCGGGCGAACCGCCGGTGCCGCCGCTGAACCTGGTCGGCGACTTCGGTGGCGGCTCGATGTTCCTGGTCGCCGGGGTGCTCGCGGCGCTGTGGGAACGGCAGCGCTCCGGCGAGGGCCAGGTGGTGGACGCGGCGATGGTGGACGGCGCGAGCGTGCTCAGCCAGATGATCTGGGCCTTCCGCGGGGCCGGCGCGTGGACCGGCCAACGCGCGGACAACCTGCTCGACGGCGCGGCTCCGTTCTACGACACCTACACCTGCGCGGACGGCCGCTGGGTCGCGGTGGGCGCGCTCGAACCGCAGTTCTACGCCGCACTGCTGGACGGCCTCGGCCTGACCGGGGAAGACCTGCCCGCGCAGGGCGACCGGGACGGCTGGCCCCGGCTGCGGGCCAGGTTCACCGCGGTCTTCGTCTCCAGGACCAGGGACGAGTGGGCGGAGATCTTCGCCGGCACCGACGCCTGCGTGACCCCGGTGCTCTCCTTCGACGAAGCCGGCGCGCATCCGCATCTCGCCGCGCGGGACACCCTGATCACCATCGACGGCGTACAGCAGGCAGCACCCGCGCCGAGGTTCTCCCGCACCCCGCCGTCCATCCCTGTCGCACCACCGACCCCTGGCGCCCACACCGACTCCGTCCTCGCCGACTGGCACATCGGCGAATAGCCGGCTTCTCGCCCTTCGCCCCAGGGGCAAAAAGCCGGCTATTTGCCCCTGGGTCAGTAGGCGAGGGGGCAGCGGCGGAAGGTGGCGGGGCCGTCGGTGCCGGTGAGGAACAGGCCGCCCGCAGCGACGTTCGTCGAGGCGAACAGCGCGGTGCAGACCAGCTGGTCCGCGCCGCGCGGGTCGAGCGCGCGCACCGGCAGTGGCACGATGACGCTGAGCTGGCCCTGCTGCGAGACCTCGACCGGTGCGTACACCTGAGGAAGATAGGTGACGAGCCCGCGCAGCTTCTCGTCCGCGTTCAGCCCCGCCAGCAACTCCTGGACGGCGGTCGCCGGGTCCGCGGTACCCACAGTGCCACCGGGGCCACCGGGGCCGCTGTTCTCCCTGGTCACCGGCCGCAGCGCCCCGTCGGCCACGAAGTACAGGGTCAGACCGCCCTGCGAGGAGATCGACGGGGCCGGGCCGACCCGCACCACCGGGGTCGGCTGCACCCCGCAGCCCGCCAGCACGAACAGCAACAGCGCCACCAACCACCTGGTCATGACACCTCCCGCAGCGGAACCTGCAAGGTGAACCGCGCCCCGCCGTCCGGCCGGTTGGCCGCCTCCAGCGTGCCGCCGTGCAGCCGCGCGTTCTCCCAGGCGATGGCCAGGCCGAGCCCGCTGCCCTCCGATCGCGCCCTGGCCGTGTCGGCCTTGTAGAACCGGTCGAACACGCGCGGCAGCGACGCCGGGTCCAGGCCGGGCCCGTGGTCGTCGACCTCCAGCACGATCCGCTCCCCGGCCACCCGCAGCCGCACCAGCACCGGCGGGCTGCCGTGCCGCAACGCGTTGCCGACCAGGTTCGCGATCACCACGTCCAGCCGCCGCCGGTCCACCAGCGCGCTCACCCCGGCCGGCAGCTCGGTGCTCACCTCGTCCTGCCAGCCGCGCGCGGCGACGCTGTCGGTGACCACCGTGGCCAGGTCCCACTCCTCCAGCACCAGCTCGGGCCGCGCCGAGTCGAACCGGGACAGCTCGATCAGGTCCTGCACCAGCAGCGCGAGCTTTCGGGTCTCCTCGGAGACCAGCCGCGCGGCCATCGCGGTGTCCGCCGGCAGCTGGTCGGCGTCCTCGTCGAGCACCTCGGTGACCGCGGCCATCGCGGCCAGCGGGGTGCGCAGCTCGTGCGAGACGTCGGCGACGAACCGGCGGGCGTCCGCCTCCAGGCCGCGCAGCTCGCCGACCGTGCGTTCCAGCGCGGCCGCGGTCTCGTTGAACGCGCTCACCAGCCCGGCCAGCTCGTCCGAGCCGCGCACCCGCAGCCGGGTGTCCAGCCGCCCGCTGGCCAGGTCGCGCGCGACCGTGTGCAGCTGCCGCACCGGTCTCAGCACCTGACGGGCCGCCAGCAGCGCCAGCGCCACCGCGAACGGCAGCGCCAGCCCGCCGGTGAGCCAGGCCGAACGGGCCAGATCGGCGATCGCCCTGTCCTGGTCCAGCAGCGACGTGACCGAGTAGACCTCCACCCCGGAGGGCTCCAGTACGCCGTTCTGCCCGGTTGTCATGACCGGCGTGCCGACCACGAACCGCGGGCCGTCTGCCGTGCTGACCCGCTGGAAGACCATCCGGTCGGACGAACCGACCTGCTGCCGCATCTCCTGGGAGACCTCGCTCAGGTCCGGCCCGATCACCGAGCGCTGGTTCTGGTACCGCACCACCGACTCCCGCAGCGAGCCGGCGAAATTGTCCAGGTCGCGCTGGCTGGGCGGCAGGTTCAGCCGCGGGACGAACGCGTTGATGCGCTCCTTCAGCGAGTTCATCGTCTGGTCCTGCACCCCGGTCAGGATCGTGGTCCTGGCCGAGACGTAGCTGGCGCCCGCCGCGGCCACCACCCCGGCCAGCGCGACCACCGCGAACGCGATCACCAGCCGCGGCCGCAGCCCGGACAGCCGTCGCTTGGTCGCGGCGCTCGTCCCGGTGCCCGGCTCAGGCACTGCCGAACCGATAGCCGAATCCCCGCACGGTCTGCACATGCACCGGTTTCGCCGGCACGTCCTCGATCTTCGAGCGGAGCCGCTGCACGCAGGCGTCCACCAGCCGCGAGTCGCCGAGGTAGTCGTGCTCCCACACCGAGCGCAGGATCTGCTGGCGGCTGAGCACCTGGCCGGGCGTGCGGGACAACGCCAGCAGCAGCTTCAGCTCGGTCGGGGTCAGCGGCACCTGCTCGCCGCGCCTGCGCACCACCAGCCCGGTGCGGTCGATCGCCAGGTCACCGTGTGTTTCCTCGCCGTCCCGCTGCTCCACCGCGGCCCGCCGCAGCACCGCCCTGATCCGGGCGTCCAGCACCCTGGGCTGGGCCGGCTTGACCACGTAGTCGTCCGCTCCCGCCTCGAGCCCGGCCACCACGTCGAAGTCGTCACCGCGGGCGGTCAGCATGATGATCGGCACCGGGCCCGCCGCCCTGATCCGGCGGCAGGTCTCGAACCCGTCGATGCCGGGCAGCATGAGGTCGAGCACCACGATCTCGGGCTCCTCCTCGCGCAGCATCGCCAGCCCTTGCTCACCGGACCCGGCCGTGCTCACCTGGTGGCCCTGCCTGCGCAAGGCGAGCTCGAAGGCCTCGCGCACCGCCCTGTCGTCCTCCACCAGCAACACCACCGCCACGAAGGTCATTATTCGCCGCGCTCGCCCATCCGGCGATCCCAGCCTGCTTTGTTGCAAGACCATGACATCGCGCGGACCGGATCGCTAAACCGCGGCGGCAGGCTGGTGAGCATGACGGCCAACCTCTCCGAACGGGCAACCGTGCCACTGCGCACCGCGAGCCGTCCCGGATCGCGGTCCTCCCGATCGGCCGCCTCGCTGCTGGCCGCGGCCGCCGGGTACGCCGCCGCTTTCGCGCTCGCCTACCTCCTCTTCGTGCTCACCGCCCGTGGGCAGCGGCTGGAGAACGAGGTGGTGGACCGCGCACTCCGCGACGGACTGTCCACCATGGACTGGGCGCGCGACCTGCTGGCCGCGGTGGACGCGCCGACCCTGGTCTGGGGCTCGATCCTGGCGGTACTGCTGATCACGGTGGCCTGCCGCCGCCCGGCAGCCGGGGTCACCGCGCTGCTCGCCTTGGGTGGGGCACTCGCCGCCGCATACCTGTGCAAGGACCTGCTCGCCCGGCCGGACCTGGACGCCGAGAGCTCGGCACCGGGGCACAACAGCTTTCCGAGCGGGCACGTCAGCGCCGCGATGGCCGGGCTGCTGGCCATCGCGCTGGTGCTGCCCCGCCGCGTGCGGCCGTATCTGATCGTGCCCGGCGCGCTCGGCGTGGCGGCGGTGGCCTCGGCGACCGTCGCGCTCGGCTGGCACCGGCCGAGCGACGCACTCGGCGGCGCGATGATGGTGGCCGCCGTGTGCTGCCTGGCGGCCGCGGTACTGGCCGGCTACCAGGGCCGGGTCCCGGCCGGGCGCGCCTTGACCGCGGTCGCACTCGGTCTGGCCGGGCCGGCCGCGATCACCGTCGCCGGCTACCTCGCCCTCGAGGCCGTCGCCCCCGCCACCGCGGTGCCGCTGGCCGGCGCCGCCACCATGGCGGTCGCCCTGCTCACCCTCTGGCAGCTGGACCGCGTGGACCAGCACCCCGAACAAGGAGAGCCGAGATGAAACCCTGGAGATTCGGTGGGCTGGTGCTCGCCGCGGTCCTGCTCGGCGTGCTGCTCGGCGCGCTCGGCGGCGGCATGCTGATCAGCGGCTGAGCGACTCGGCGCAGTCAGACGAGGTGACGGCGCAGGAAGTCGATCTGGTCGGTCACGGCCTGCTCGAAGGCATCGTCCACGTAGATGTCGAAATGACCCACCGGATACCGGCGCACCTCGGTTTCGCGGCCCGCGCGGGCGGCGCGGAGCGTGGCCTTGGGCGGAGCCACGCTGTCCCGGTCGCACACCGCCACGAACACCGGGCACTCCAGCGAGCGGAGCCGGCGTCCGGGGCGGTACCACGGAATCCGGAGCCCGATCCGGGCGGCGACCTCGTTCCGGAACGGGTACTCGGACGGCACCAGCCGGAAGTAACCGTCCACCACATCGGGAGCGGTCATCAACGCGGCCGAACCCGGCGGCCCGGCCAGCGCGACCGTGACCGGCGGGCGCCCGATGGCCCGGCCGAACAGATCGAGCATCGCGCGCGAGGTCACCCGCACCCCGGACCGGACGCCGAGGGCGAGCACCGAGGAAGGTCCGTCGGTGAACGGGCACTGGGCCACCACGGCGGCGACCCGGCGGTCACGAGCGGCGGCCTCTAATACGTGCCCGCCGCCGAACGAGCTGCCCCAGATCGCAATCCGGTCCTGATCCACGCCGTCCAGAGTGCGCGCGAACCGCAGGGCCGCGGACCAGTCGTCGAGCTGGGCCCCGATGTCCAGCAGCTGCCGGGGTTCGCCGCCGCTGGCGCCGAAATACCGGTAGTCGAAGGCCAGCGCGGCGAAGCCCGCTTCGGCGAACCGCTCGGCATACGCGGTCAGCCGCATCTCCTTGACGCACCCGAGTCCGTGGCCGAGCACGACCAGGGGCGCGGTACCGCCGCCGGCCGGGCGGTACAGCAGGCCCGCACAGCGAGAATCGTGCGAATCGAACTCGACCTCAACGGGAGCGCTCGGCATGACCCGAGTCTACTCATGAGTAACAAATCCGTCCTAGCTCTCCCGCTGAGGAAGGTTCATCTGCATCCTGACCACGGTTCCGTCGTCGGTGGACCGGAGCCGCACCAGGTCGCAGAGCTCGTTGACCATCCACAGGCCGCGGCCCAGCCGCGCTCCCGGAGCCGGGATCGCCCTGCCCACCAGCGGGTCGACGATCGTGCCGTAGTCGTCGACCTGGCAGATCAGCGACCCCTCGGCACGCCACACGTGGAGCAGGCCCCAGCCGCCACCGTGCCGCACGCTGTTCACCGCGATCTCGTGCGCGGCCAACGCCAGATCCTCGGCCGCCTCGCCCGACAGCCCCGCCTGCCGGGCGCGCTCGAGCACCAGGCGGCGGACGGCCCGGAGGCTTTCCTTGGTGAACGCCAGTTCCTCCGACCTCGGCGGCGGCGCGGGCAGTTCGGGTCCCAGTCGGTCCAAGTCCGGCAGGTAATCCTCGCTCGGTGCGCGCACGCCGTCCGAGGTCACCGTGGGATGGCTGCGCATCGCCTCGTCGAGCACGGCCGGCTTGAGGGCCGTGATGTCGTAGGTGCACAACAGCCGCCACGGAGAGGCGGCGGCGAAAGCCGAGTTCAGCAGCACCTCGTGCCGCTGGCACTCGACCAGCTCCGCTTCCGTGCGACCCGGCCAGATCGGTTCCCCGATACCCCGGCAGGCCCGCCCGGCGGCCTGCTGTTCGCCGACGAACCTCCGCCAGGTCGAGATGATCCGGCCGGGGTTGCGTCCGAGCTGGGCCATGTCGGCGAAGGTGACCTGCCGGTCTGCGCCGAGCACCTCGCGCAGCGCGTCGATCTTCGCCGCGCTGACGGCCACCAGCACGGCCTGGCCGGCGGCCGCGTCCTCTTCGATGAAGGCCTTGGCCGCCTCGACGAAGCCCGTCATGCCCCGGTAGAAGCAGGCCTCATGCAGCACGCTCAAGGCGCGATCACCACCCGGGGACAGAGCTGCGCGTAGCCGAAGATCCCCCAGCAGCGGCGAAAGGAATGGGACGGCCGTTCAAGTGTGAGCAGCAAATCAGGAAAAGTATTCACAGTTTCCACGATGGTTTGCAATCCGGCCAGATCGATAAATCTGAGATCCACGAACGTCAGTGTAAGACGCGAAGTCAAAGCCGCCGCTTTGGCCAGTGCGAGCTGGAAGGTATCCGCGTTTTCACTGTCGATTTCGCCCATCATCTTCCACTGGTGGTCGCCCGTGCTCCAAAAACGGAAGCCGAGATCGTGCCGGTTGATCCCGAGGCCCTGGGAGTGCGCGCACATCGCCACGCCGACCGACCGCGCGGCGAACAGGTCGCTGCGGTAGGTGCACACCATGGTCACGCCGAGCTCGGTCACCGCCCTGTCCAGTTCGAGCTCGAAGGCGAACAGCTCGCGCGCCGGGAGGGACTGCAGGTCGAGCCGGTGCATGTCGGCGATCAGGCGAATCCCGCTGTATCCCTGCTGCCGGGCCAACTCCAGCTCGGACCGCAGGCCGCGCAGCAGCGCATCACAGCAGCGCATGAGGCCACCCGCCCGGTCCGCGACGACCGGGTCCGGCGACCCGAGCGTGATCATTTTCTCCCCACGGGTCTCCCCTCTGGCCAGCAGTGGCCGCACCAGCTCGTCGTATCCCTCCGGCGAATCCACCACCACTCCGACATGGCCGTCGCGGTCAGGTGCGTCAAGCTGAACTCGGCCCGTGCTGACACTCACCGGGGGATCTTAAACAAAGCACCGGAAAAGCAAAGCAAATTAACCCGCACGCGTGAACAAGGAAACGAATTCAACCGAAAATCACTCACCGAACCGGCCGGACGATTATGCCGGACGCGTGTTATCCGGCCGCCAATTCCACCTCGGCCGAGGGTCGCTAAGATCACCTGACTGTGGAAGCGCACCCGGAAACCGAGCTGATCACCATCCCGTCGGGACAGGTGACGCTGTCGGATCGGCGGACGCAGCACAGCTGGCCGGTCGAGCTCGCGTCGTACCGGCTCGCGGCGTTCCCGATCACCCAGGCACGCTACGTCCAGGTCGCGGGCGAGCGGCCGAGCACCGCGCACGGCGACCAGCTGCCCGTCGAAGGCGTTTCGTGGTGGGACGCGGCCCGGTTCTGCAACGCCCTGTCTCGACGCGAGCGACTGGTACCCGCGTATCACCTCCGCCCCGACGCCGAAGAGGTCGAATGGGACACGTCCGCTGACGGGTACCGGCTGCCGACCGAAGCCGAATGGGAGCACGCCTGCCGGGCCGGCACGACCGGCGCTCGGTACGGGCAGCTCGACGAGATCGCCTGGCATCGCGGCAACTCCGACGAGCGGATCCACGGCGTGGGCGGCAAGCGGCCCAACGCGTGGGGTCTGTACGACATGCTGGGCAACGTGTGGGAGTGGTGCTGGGACCTCTACGATGCCGAGGTCTACGGCACTTACCGAGTGCTGCGCGGCGGCGGATGGTTCGACGAGCGCTGGAGCTGCCGGGCTTCGGTCCGGCGCCGCAGCCACCCCACCTTCAAGATCGACGACGTCGGATTCCGCATCGCCCGCTCCCTCCCGCGCTGAGTCAGGGAGTGTCCGCGGAGCGCTGCTGGCCGGCGAGGAAATGGGCGATGTCCGAAGTGGCCGGGTAGAGCTCGCGGTACCGCGCGTAGAACTCGCCGTAGACCTCGTGGCGCGCCGGGTCCGGGCGGACGGTCTCCCGCACCGGGTTCCAGGCCGCGATATCCGGTTCGGCACCGATCGCCACCCCGGCGAGCAGCGCGTCACCCAGCGCGGCCCCGATCGTCTCGGCCGGGATCTGCTGCTCGGTGCCGGTGACATCGCTGACGATCTGCGTCCACAGCCCGCCCTGGGTGCCCCCGCCGACGGCGACCAGCCTGCCGGCAACCCCGCCGGCGGCGCTCATCGCCTCCAGGTTGTGCCGCACCCCGTACGCGATCCCTTCCAGGGCGGCGCGGTAGATCTCGGCCGCACCGTGCGCGGTGGTCAGACCGGCGACGATGCCGCGGGCGTCCGGGTCGAACAGCGGCGTGCGCTCCCCGGCGAAGTACGGCAGCAACAACAGGCCTCGGCTGCCGGCCGGTACGTCGGCGGCCATCCCGACCAGATCGCCGAAGTCCCGGCCGAGAAGCTTGCGCAGCCAGTCGGTCACCGCGCCGGAGGTCGCCATGCCCGCGGCGAGCGAGTAGGTACCGGGCAGCGCGCCGCGGGTGGTCCACAGGCCAGGATGCGGGCGCGGGTCGGCCAGCACCTGGACCAGGAACATCGTCGTGCCGTACATGACCATCGTGTCTCCGGGCTCGGTGACACCGACGCTGGCCGCCTCGGCCCAGGCGTCCACGGTGCCCGCGGTAACCGGAAGTCCTTGTGGCAGACCGGTTTCCGCGGCAGCGGCGGCGGAAACGGTGCCGGCCACCTCGGTCGGCCAGGCCAGCCTCGGCAGCTCGATCCCCGGTGCGACCAGTTCGGCCCAGTCCGCTGCCCAGTCCGCCGCGCGCAGGTCGTACATCGGGTCGCACTGGCTGGCCGAATGGTGGTCGAGCACGTACTCGCCGGTCAGCCGGTGCACGAGATAGGAGCTGGCCATCAGGAACAGCTCGGTGCGCCGGTAGACCTCCGGCTCGTGACGCGCCAGCCAGCGCCACTTCGGCCCCACCGCCTGCGACGAAAGCGGCGTGCCCCCGCGCTCCACAATGGACTCGGCGCCCAGTTCGGCGGTGAGCTCGTCGATCTCCCGGCCCGCCCTGGTGTCCACCCCGTACAGGATCGCCGGACGCAGCGGGCGCCCGGCGGCGTCGGCGGGCAGCAGCACCGGGCCGATCCCGCTCACCGCCAGCCCGGCCAGCGATCGCCCGTTCGCGGCGACAACCAGCTCTCTGGTCAGCGCCAGGAAATCGGCCCACCACACCGTTTCCGCGTCGTGCTCCACCCAGCCCGGATGCGGATAGGAGGTCTCGTGCGCCCGGCTCGCCCGCGCCACCACGGCACCCCGCGGGTCCACCAGGACCCCTTTCGAGCTGGAGGTGCCGATGTCGATGCCGAGCAGCAACGGCTCAGCCACGGGACCACTCGTCGAGCCGGATGCCGAGCAGGGACGCCACCGCGCGCAGCTCCGCCCGGCGGTCACCCGGCACCGCGTGGATGTGGTTCGCGCCGAAGTTGGCCAGGAAGGTCTCCCCCGGCGCATCCAGCCTGGCGAAGGCGTGCGGCCATTCCGGGGTGGACTGCTGGACCAGCGCCTCGTTGGTGGCGTCGTCGTAGCTCTCGAACTCGCCCAGCATCAGCTGCAGCCGGTACTCGCCGTCCAGCCTGGTCAGCCTGCCCAGCGTCATCTGCCCCGGCGCGGCGATGTGCTGCACGGAGGCGCCGCCGGCGGGGAAGAAGAACACCTCGGGATAGAAGTTCACCTTGGCCAGGTTCTCCGCCGGATCGTCGCTACGCGCGGCGTACCAGGTCGCGTGCTGGCCCGAGTTGCACAGGTCCCAGATGTCCCGGTCGGCGTGGTAGTGCCGCACATCGGCGAACAGCACCGGGTCACCGGAGATCTTGTGCATCAGCTGCATGGTGAGCGCGCCGTCCATATCCGCCTCGGTGGCGGTGACGTGCACGTCCTTCGGGCCGTTCCAGTCGTACGGGTCGTTCAGGAACGCCTCGGTGACGTCCATGGTGGCGAAGTGCTCGGTGAGCTCCGGCTGCCCCTTGATTCCGGAGAAGTCCAGCTTCCGCTCGGCGATGATGTCGCGAATCGCCAGATATGACCGGATTTGCCGCTCCAGCAGCTCCGGCGTGAGCTTCTTGCCGTCGTAGTGCACCCCGGCCGCGTGCGCCTCGATCCATTCGCGGGCCCGCGCCGCTTCGCCGGCATCGGCCTTTTCCGCCCGCAGCACCAGCTCGTACTGGTCGATCTCCTCCACGTCCACGCCGAACTTGCGCATCCACTGGTCGGTGTTGGCCACCGTCGTGTTCATGCCCATCGGCCTGCCGCCGAACCGGCCGAAGGTGGAACCGCGCAGCGACGCGACCGCGGCCGACGCACGGGCCTGCGCGCCGACCTTGTCCGCCAGTTCGGCGTCGTCCGGCGCGCCCCAGAGCCTGGTGTGCGCGCGGCCGATCTGGTCCAGCGCCCCGCCCGCGGCGAGCATGCCGACCAGGCCGGGCTCGGTCGGGTCGGTGCTGGCCACCAGGATCAGCGGGCTGCGGGTGGCGTCCGCGGCGAGCATGGTGAAGTGCGGAAAGCTCCACACCGCGTAGTAGAAGATGGTCACGTCCACGTCGGCCGCGGCGACCGCGCGCGCGGCGGAAACCGCCAGCGTGTTCGTGGCCACCAGGTCCGGCGCCACCACCACCTCATGTCCTGCCGAGGTCAGCGCGCGCACCAGCGCGTCCTGTTTGGACTGAATGAACTCGGCGTTGCGGGCGTGCACGTGGTCACGCCCGTCGGAAATGCTGAGCACGCCGATGCGGGCCACGGATCCTCCTGCGGGGACGCTGCCGGGTAATCGTTTACTTGAGACGCTATTCTGGACCCACAAGGGTGTCAATAGGGCTATGAGGGGAGCGCGGGGTGGCGACTATCAGTGACGTCGCCGCGAAGGCCGGCGTCTCGACGGCGACCGTCTCGCGAGCGCTGAACGGCAAATCCACTGTGGATCCGGCACTCGCGGCCAGGGTGCAGGCGGCGGCCGTCGAGCTGGGCTATCACCCCAACGGCCTGGCCCGGAACCTTCGCCGCCAGGAGACCGCCGTACTCGCCCTGATCATCTCGGACGTGGAGAACCCCTTCTTCACCGCCATCGCGCGCGGGGTGGAGGACGTCGCGCAGACCGCCGGCTACTCGGTGGTGCTGTGCAACTCCGACGAAAGCGCGGAGAAGGAGCGCCGCTACATCGACGTCGCGCTCCAGGAGCGGGTGGCCGGTGTGGTGCTCTCCCCCACCGGCGCCTCCACCAGCGTGAACGTACTGCACAAGCGCGGCACGCCGGTGGTGGCGGTGGACCGGCCGCTCGCCGAGCCGAGCGGGGACCAGGTGCTGGTGGACACCCGGCTCGCCGCCCGCGAGGCGACCGCGCACCTGATCGCCGCGGGCTACCAGCGGCTCGGCTGCATCACCGGGCCGGCCGGGGTGCGCACCGCGGACGATCGGCTGGCCGGTTTCCGCGACGCGTTGCGCTCCGGCGGCCGCCGCGCCTCGAAGCTGGTCCGGCGGGCCGAGTACCGCGCCACCGGGGCCTGGCAGGCCACCCTCGACCTGCTGGACGAGCCGGAGCCGCCGGACGCGCTGCTGGTGGCCAACAGCGCGATGGCGATCGGCGTGCTGGAGGCGCTGACCTCACGCGGGCTCCGGCTCGGCCGCGACCTCGGCGTGGTCGCCTTCGACGACGTGCCGTGGGCGACCCTGATCGACCCGCCGCTGACCGTGGTCGCCCAGCCCGCCTACGAGCTCGGCACGGTCGCCGCACGGCTGCTGCTGGCCAGGATCAGCGACGGCTCCCGGCCGCCCACCGCGACCACCCTCGGCGCCCGGCTGATCGAACGCGGCAGCACCCAGCGCTCGTGAGTGAAAAGTGTTGCCAGGACAACACTTTTCACTCACGACGCGAAGGGCCCGTCAGCCGCGGTTGAGGTCGGCGTAGACCTGCGCCGCGTTCGCCTTGGTGACCAGCTTGGTCGGCAGGGTCTGGGTCTTCTCTGCGGGCTGGCAGTCGACCAGGATCTTCTTCGCGGTCTCCACCGCCTCCTTGCCACCGGTCGGGTAGAGCAGCGTGGCGGAGAGCCGGTCCGCCTCCACGGCCTTGATCCCGCCGGACTCGATCGGCAGGCCGTCGATGCCGACGATCTTCAGGTCGTTCTTGCCGGCGTTCTGCGCGGCGATCCTGGCCCCCTCGCCCATCGGGTCGTTGTGCGAGTAGATGGCCTGGATGTCCGGGTTCGCCTTGATCAGCGCGTCCGCCTGCTGCTGCCCCTTGTCGCGCAGCCAGTCGCCGTCCCCGGTGGCGACGATCTCGATGTTCTTGCCCTCGATGCCCTGCTTGAAGCCGTCGCTGCGCTCCTTCGCCGGGGTGGACCCGGCCAACCCCTTGAGCTCGGCGATCTTCCCGCCGTTCGGCAGCAGGGTGTCCGCGAAGAACTGGCCTGCCTGGCGACCGATCTCGACGTTGTCCGCGCCGATGAACGAGGTGTACGCGTCCCCGTCCACCTTGCGGTCCAGCACCAGCACCGGAATGCCCTTGTCGTAGGCCTTCTTCACCACCGCGGTGAGCGGGGTGGCCTCGTTCGGGCTGATGATCAGCAGGTCGATCTGCTGGGTGAGGAAGGTGTCCACCTGCTCGACCTGCTTGGAGTTGTCCTGCTGCGCGTCCGCGAAGTTCACCGTGAACTGCGGCACGGCCCCGGCCGCCTTGCGGATGTCGTCGTCCATCCGCTCGCGGTAGGGCTCCTGCACGTTGGCCTGGCTCATCCCGATGGTGTACTCGCCATCAGGGCCGCCGCAGTCGGCAGGCGCGCCTGGCTGCCCCGAGCTGGACTGCGGCTGCGAGTTTTCGCTGGTGGTGCCGCAGGCGGCGAGCGCGGACACCGCGAGCAGGGTGCCGGCGGCAAACGCGGTGACCCTGGTACCTCGACCTGACTTCGCTGTCATCAAACGGGTCATGAAACGGTTCCTCTCTCTACGAGCTCACCGAAGCCGGGCGAAGACGTTGCAGCCCCGCGGCGAGGACGATCACCAGACCGATGATCAGCAGTTGGATATTGGAGTCGATGTTGTTCAGCGCCAGGATGTTGCGCAGCACGCCGACCAGCAGCGCGCCCGCCACCGTGCCGACGACCGAGCCACGACCGCCCATCAGGCTGGTGCCGCCGATCACCACCGCGGCGATCGCATCCAGCTCGTACATCGCGCCGTCGTTCGGGCCGCCGAAGTTCAGCTGCCCGGCGTGCACGATCCCGGCCAGCGCGGCGAGCAGCCCGCAAACCCCGAAGACGATGATCTTCACCCTGGTCACCGGTACGCCGGAGAGCCGGGCGGCCTTCTCGTTCCCGCCGATCGCGTAGACGTGCCGGGAGAACGCGCTGACCCGCAGCAGCACCACGGCCAGCGCCGCCACCACGATGAAGATCAGCGCCGGGATCGGCACCAACCCGTTGAAGGTCCGCTCACCGAGCAGCGAGAACACCACCGGCGCCTGGCCGGGCGCATCGCCGTAGGTGATCGACACGCCCTGACCGCCCGACCAGATCCTGGCCAGGCCGCGGGCGATCTGCATCCCGGCCAGCGTCACGATGAACGCCTGGATGCCGAACTTCGCGCTGGCCACCCCCTGGAGCAGGCCGAACGCGAGTCCGATCACGAGCACGATCAGCACCACCGGCAGCGCGCCGAGGTCGTTGTCGACCAACAGCACGGCGGCGCCGACGCTGGCGAGGCCGAGCACCGAGCCGACGGACAGGTCGATCCCGCCGATCAGGATCACCAGCGTCATGCCGACCGCCAGGATGCCGATCTCCGAGATCGAGCGCACCACGTTGAACAGGTTGCCGGAGTCGAGGAAGAGCAGCTCGCCGTTCTTGCTCGGCGAGAACACCACCGCCGCGATGAACACCAGCACCAGGCCGAACAGGCTCTGGAACTTGAACAGGGTGTCCACGAAGACGGTGCCTCTGCTGCCCTTCAGCTCCGGGTCCAGTACCGGCTCGGGCTTGGCCTCGGTCTGCTCGGTCATCGCGTCTCTCCCCCGGCCAGCTCGCCCATCGAGACCTCGCCCATCGAAGCCGCGAGCAACTCGGCCTCCCCGACCTCTCGAGTGTTCAGTTCCCGCACGCTCTCCCCGTCCCGCAGTACCACGACCCGGTCGCACACCCCGATCAGCTCGGCCAGTTCGGAGGACGCGACCAGCACGCCGACCCCCTGCGCCGCGATCTCGCCGAGCAGCCGGTAGATCTCCGCCTTGGCCCCCACGTCCACGCCCCTGGTCGGCTCGTCCAGCAGCAGCAGCGACGGCTCGGTGAGCAGGTTGCGCCCGAGCACCACCTTCTGCTGGTTCCCGCCGGACAACGCGCCGACCGGGCTGGACAGCGACGCCAGCTTGACCCCGAGCCGCTCGGTGCTCGCCCGTGCCCGCTTGCGTTCCGCCGTCCTGGACACCAGACCCAGCCTGCCAATTCTGTCCACAATGGATAGAACCGTGTTGGCGAGCACCGAGTGCTCCAGCGCCAGCCCGGCGATCCGGCGGTCCTCCGGCACGAACGCCATGCCCAGCCGCAGCGCCCGCCGCGGCCCGCGCGGACGCACCGGCCTGCCGTTCAGCTCCACCCGGCCGCTCCACCGACCCTTCGCGCCGACCCCGTACAGCGTCTCCAGCAGCTCGGTGCGCCCGGAGCCGAGCAGCCCTGCCAGTCCGACGATCTCGCCCCGGCCCACCCGCAGGCTGATCCCCGCCGGGTCCCGCCGTCCGGGGCGCGGCCGGCGCAGCCGCAGGGCCAGGTTGTCCACCACCAGCACATCTTCACCGGCGGTCTGCTCCGGCACCGGTTCGGCGGACTCGGCCTCCGCGCGGAACATCAGGTGCACCGGCCGGCCCACCATCGCCTCCGATGCCTGCGCCGCGGTCATCGAGCGCGCGTCGAACTCGGCGACCACGGATCCGTTGCGCAGCACCGTCGCCCGGTCCGCGATCCGGCCGATCTCGGCCATCCGGTGCGAGATGTAGACCATGCCCGCCCCGGTCCGGCGCAGTTCGCCGATCACCCGGAACAGCTGGTCCACCTCGTGCGAGGACAACGCGGAGGTCGGCTCGTCCATGATCAGGATGCGGGCGTCCAGCGACAGCGCCTTCGCGATGGTGACCAGCTGCTGCTCACCGGTCCGCAGCTGTTCCACCGGCCGGCGACCGTCCAACGGCACGCCGATCCGCGCCAGCAGCTCGGCGGTCAGCGTGGTCATCCGCCGCCGGTCCACGGTGCCGGCGCGGGTCCTCGGCTCGCGTCCGAGGTAGATGTTCTCCGCCACGGACAGCGCGGGCACCAGGTCCAGCTCCTGGTGGATCATCGCGATACCGGCGCGCTGGGCGTCCGCCGGGCCGGCGAACCTGGCCGGCTCGCCCTCGATCTCGATCCGCCCCTGGAACCCGCGCACCTCGCCGGAGAGCACCTTCATCAAAGTGGACTTGCCGGCGCCGTTCTCCCCGAGCAGCGCGTGCACCTCACCGGCGCGCACCGCGAAGTCGACGCCCGAGACGGCCTGCACCCCACCGTAGGACTTGCTGACACCGATCATGCTGACCAGCGCCGCGGCACTGTGGTCCATCTGGCCCCACCCATGAGAAATCGATTACCCGACGAAGTTAGAGTCACCCGGCGGGGGTGTCAAGCGTCACCCCGGCCGCGGCGATTTCAGCAACGCACGTCCTCGCGGCGACAACTGGTAACCGACCTCCAGGCTTTCGGTGAGCCCCAGCTCCTTGAGCTTGCGCACGTCCGCCTTGAACGCGGCCGTCGGCCTGCCGGACGAACCGGCCAGCTCGGCCGCGCGAACGCCGGGCCGGGACGCGATCACCCGCAGCACCTCGCCGGTCCACGGGCCGTGCCTGCTGGCCCTGTCCAACCTGGCCAGTGCGGCGCGCAGCTCGGCGAGCTCCGCCCCGCGCGCCGGCGTCGCCCTCAGCGCCACCCGCGGATCGGCACCGGCCGGCGCGAGCCCGATCCGGTACACCACCCCGTCGGTACCCCGCCGGTCCAGTTCCGCGCGCAGTTCGGCGGCCGAAGCGTGCCCGGCGAGCCTGGCTTCGGCGTCCGAGACTTCGGCCGGGTCGACGGGGTCCACCGAGTCGATCCGCAGCACCCCGATCGCGGTCCGCAGGCTGCCCCCGGCGCGCACGGTCGGCCGTCGCCACCGCCGGAACGCGAGCGTCACCTCGCCGTCGGCGATCTTGTCCAGCACCGCGCGCCCGATCAGCATCTCCGCCCCTCTCCCGCCGGGCAGCAGTATCCCACCGAAAACGCGCGGCGGCCCGCGGTCAGGACACGACCAGCGGTTCCTGGTCGAGCACGAGTCCGGCGAACCCAGCGGCCACCTCGGCCGGACTGGGCTGCGCCTCGATCTCCGCCGCCAGCTCCCCCGCCCGCGCCCGGTAGGCACCGTCCTCGAGCAGCTCCCGTACCGCGTCCAGCACCGCGTCGCCGGTCGCCTCTGGCGCTTCGATGGACAGCCCGGCGCCGGACGCGACCAGCCGTCCGGTGTTGAACCGATGGTCCGGCAACAGCGGCACGGCCAGTTGCGGCAGCCCGTTGAGCAGCCCGGACATGATGGTGCCGGCCCCGCCGTGCCCGACCACCACGTCGCAGCTCGCGAGCAGTTCGGACAGGCGCACGGACTCGGCGACGACCACACCGCCTGGCATCGGCCCGAGCAGCCCGGCCTGGTCCGCGGCCACCGCGACCACCGGTTCCATCCCGGCCGACGCGAGCGCGGCCGCGAGTCGGGCCAGCGGCACCCTGGCCGGGTCGATCCGACCGACCGTGGTGCCCCAGGTGAGGCACACGCGCGGCCGTTTCCCCTTGCGCAGCAAGGACTTCGGCACGTCACCGGTGTGCACCCCGTGATAGGGCACATACCGGATCGGCTGCCGCCTGCCCGGCACCGGCAGCCGCATGCTCGGCGGGCAGGGGTCGATGGTGGCGGTGCCGAGCAGCTCGAAGGAGCCGGCACCGAGCCGGTCCGCGATCGGCGTCAGCGCGGCCAGTTCGGCGGCCCGCACGGCCTCCTTCACCGACAGGAAACCCATGACGTCGGCGAACCACGGGTGGCGCAGCACCGGGACACCGAGCGCGGCACCGACCAGCATCCCCGCGTAGGCGGAGGGATCGCTGATGATCACGTCCGGCCGCCACCCGCGCGCGTGCGCGAGCAGGTCGTCGGCCATCGCGTCGGCAAGCCCGCTGAAGATCTCAACCGAGCGCGGCACCCCTGGCGGGCCCGCCGGTCCGGTGTGCTCACCCGCGACCAGTGCCTGGAACCGCGCCAGCGAGCCGGCATCGGTGCCGACCGCGGTCACCGGCAGCCCCGATCCGGCCGCCTCGTCCCGGATCGGCGGGGGCACCGCGATCCCGACCTGGTGCCCGGCCGCGCGCAGCGCCCAGGCCAGCGGGATCATCTGGTTGACGTGCGTCGGCCATGCCCAGGCCGTGCACAGGACTCGCATGGTGCCGCTCCCTTCCGCGGCGACCAGCCCGTCATCCGCGGACGCCGAAGCTAGGCCACCCCGGTGGAGCGGCGCTCAAGCCCGGCCGAGTCTTCCTTGAGCGGCCGTCGAGCGGGCCCGCGCACGGTGGGCGGCACACCATTCACCACGGAGAGGAACGCGATGGACGTCGGCGTGGGCCTGCCAACCATGATCGCCGGAACGCACCGGCGCGCCCTGATCGACTGGGCGGTCGCCGCCGACCAGGCCGGGTTCTCCACCCTCGCGGTGCTCGACCGGCTCGTCTACGACTGCTGGGAACCGCTGGTGACCTTGGGTGTCGCCGCGGCGGTGACCGAGCGGATCAACCTGCTCAGCTCGGTGCTGCTGGCGCCCTACCGCACCGATACCGCGGTACTGGCCAAGCAGGCGGCGACGGTGAACCTCGCCTCGGCAGGGCGGCTCACCCTCGGCATGGCCGTCGGGCTGCGCGAAGACGACTACGACGCCACCGGAGCGTCCTACCCGGACCGCGGCAGGCGGCTGGACGAGATGACCCGCCGGATGACCGCCATCTGGGCCGGCGAACGGGTGACGGACTCGCCGCAGCCGATCGGGCCGATGCTGGCCCCCGCACTCGCGTTCGGTGGCCAGTCGGAGCCGGCCGTGCGCCGGGCGGCCCGGCTCGGCCGGTCGTGGATCGCCGGTGGCACCTCGCCGATGCGGTACGCGAAGACCCTGGCCTGGGCGCGTGAGGTGTGGGAGGCGGACGGCCGCACCGAAGAACCGCGCAACATCGCGCTCTGCTACTACGCGGTGGGCGAAGGCGCCGAAGAACGCGTACGCGACTATCTCGGCCCTTACTACTCGTTCGTCGGCGAAGGTTTCGCTTCACGGGTGATCAGCCAGGCGGTGACCAGCACCGACGGCCTGCGCGCCGCGGTGGACCGTTACCGGGAAGCCGGTTGTGACGAGGTGCTGTTCTTCCCCTGCGCCAACGAACTCGGCCAACTGGAGGCACTGGCCGAAGCGGCGGCTCCGAGCCCGGCGGGGGTGTGACATGGCCATCCGGCGCGTTCTGGTGACCGGTGCGGCGGGCGGACTGGGCGCCGCCGTCGCCTCCCTGCTGGCTCAGCGCGGTCATCCGGTCGTGCTCGGCGGCCGTGACAAGGACGCGCTGGGCGCGCTGGCCGAACGGATCGGCCCGCCGGCCACACCGGTGCCGCTGGACGTGGCGGACGAGGAATCGGTCCGTTCCGCGCCCGGCCTCTCGGAGATCGACATCCTGGTGAACTGCGCCGGCGTGCTCACCAGCGGCCGCACCGAACCGTCCACTTTGGATCTAGAACTGGCCGAGCAGGAGTTGCGCACCAACGCACTGGGTGCTTGGCGAGTGGCGCAGGCAGTGCTGCCCGGCATGGTGGCCAGGGGCTGGGGCCGGATCGTGAACGTCTCCAGCGGCACCGCCTCCTTCCGGCACGGCCTGTTCGCCGGCGCCTCCGGCTACACGGTGTCCAAAGTGGCCCTGAACGCGATCACCGTGCTGCTGGCCGGCGAGACCCGCGACTCCGGCGTGCTCGTCAACGCGGTCAACCCCGGCCGGATCAAGACGAAGATGATGCCGATGGCCGAACGCTCCCCCGAACAAGCCGCTCCGGCCGTCTGCTGGGCCGCCACCCTACCCGACGACGGCCCGACCGGCCGCTTCTTCGCCGCCCCGGACGCCGAACTCGACTGGTGACCTCGTGAGTGAAAAGCGTTGCCCGGACAACACTTTTCACTCACGACTGGCACCATCGTGCCGTGACGACAAACCTCACTGCATCGGGTGACGTGCTGACGGCGGCGGCGCAGGTGGCGGGACTGTCGACGGCGGGCGCCGAGTTGATCCGCGACGGGTCCAACGCGCTGTATCGGCTGTCCGGGGAAGTCGTCGCCAGGGTCGGCAGTCCTGGTACTGCGGACACGGCGCGTCGCGAAGTGCGGCTCTCACATTGGCTCGCCGAGAGCGGAGTGCCGGTGGTCCAGGCGTTGGCCGAGCTGCCACAGCCGGTCGTCGTGCACGACCGGCCGGTCACCTGGTGGCGACTGCTGCCAGCGCACAGACCGGCCACTCCCGCAGAACTGGCCGCCGTACTGCGGACCTTCCACGCACTGCCGACGCCGCCTGAGGTGAAACTGCCCTTCCATGCCCCCTTTCTCCGGCTCGACGAGCGCATCGCCGTAGCCTCGGGGCTGACCGGCGAAAACCGCTCTTGGCTCGTAGCTCGGCTCGCCGAGTTACGAGAACAGTACGAACGGCTTTCCACCGATCGGCCCCGGCAGCTGATCCACGGCGACGCCTGGCAGGGGAACGTCGCGGTGCCCGGGTCCGGTCCGCCGATCCTGCTCGATCTGGAAAAGGTCGCACTGGGCCATCCCGAATGGGACCTCGCCCAGATCGCCGTGGACTACACCGACTTCTCCCGGCTGACGGCCGAGGACTACCGGTCCTTCGTGGACGCGTACGGCGGCCACGACCTCACCAAGACCGCCGGCTACCGGACCTATGCCGATATTCAGGCGTTTCGCTGGCTGGGTTTCCTCCTCGGCAAATCCGGTTCGAGCGCCGCCGTGCAGCGAGAGATTCAGCATCGCATCGCCTGCTTGCGTGGCGAGATTCCACGCCCATGGGCCTGGACGGCATTCTGACCGGCGGCGTCAAGAGCAGCGCCGTATAGGACGTTATACGCAAGTGTGTGCGGAAATCGAGAGCCCGATTGCGTTCCCACCCCTCGGGGAACTCGCGGCGGTTCACCGGCGGTAGCCCGCGATGGGCCGGCCGGCGCCGGTGGTGATCAGCTGCGGCAGGCTCTCAGTGACGAAGAAGGTCCAGGCGCGCGAGCACGCTTCGAAGCAGGCGGATTCCGCCGCGGTGAGGCCGACGTGGGTGAAATGCACCGTCGTGCCCTGCGCGTCGGTGGTGATGTCGAAGACGACGTCGGTGTCGGTCCACTCGTCACTGTCGTCGGTGGAGACGGAGTCCACGACGTGCCAGACCATCCGCCGGCCGGGCACGACCTCGGTGAGCTGGCACCGGACGAACCGGAAGCCCTCCTTGGCTCGGGCGGTCTCACCGGCGTATTCGCTGTCGTCGGTGAAGACGAACTCGTCGTGCAGGTCAGCGGAGTGGCCGATGAGGTTCTCGCTCCACCAGCCGCGCACGTCGGTGACGGCCGCGAAGACCTCCTCCGGCGACCGGTCGATGGTCATGGTGGCGGTCAGGTGCCCGGTGTTCGACATCGTTCTTGCCTCTCTCTCGGTGGGTTTTGCCCACCGACGAAAGAGGCCGCCCTGGATCGACATCGGCACCGAAGAAACTCGAAAAAAGTTCGACGGCGCTGGTCAGAGACTCAGCGACGGTCATTCCCACACGGGGCGAACTTCGACACACCCCCGGCTCGCGTAGGGATGCCGCGCCGCGATCGCGATCGCCTCGTCCAGATCGGCGCACTCGAGGATGTCGATGCCGCCGACGAAGTCCTTCGTCTCCGCGAACGGGCCATCGGACACCAGGGTCTCGCCGTCGCGGACCCGGACCGTCGTCGCATCCGCCACCGGACGCAGCCGCGCCCCACCGACTACCCTGGCTCCCCGCCGGTCCATCTCCACCCCATACGCCTGATACGTCGGGTCCGCCGCGATCTCCGCCATGGACTGCGACACCGTCTCATCGTCGCAGATGAGCAGCACATACTTCATGGCCCCACTATGCCCGAGCCGCTCGACCCGCAAAACGCGGACACGGGTGCGCGGGGTCAGACGACCTCGAAGTTGGCCATCATCATCATGTCCTCGTGCTCCAGGTTGTGGCAGTGCAGCACGTACTTGCCCTTGAAGCCCTCGAACTTCACCAGCAGTTCGGCCTTGCCGCCGTTCTCCAGGCTCACCGTGTCCTTCCAGCCCCGGTCGTACTCGCTGGGGTCGTTGCCGTCCTTGGACAGCACCTGGAACGGCGCGAGATGGATGTGGAACGGGTGCTCGACGTTCTGCGCCCTGATGTTCCACAGCTCGACCGAGCCGAGCCGCGGGTTGGCGATGATCTTGTTCGGGTCGAAGGCCTCGCCGTTGACCGTCCACAGGCTCATCCCGTGCGCCTCCGCGCCACCACGGGCGAAGACGATGTCGCGGGTCACCGTGGCCTCGGACTTCGACAGCTTGGTGAACGGCACCAGCTGCGACGGGATCGGCCCGCTGTCGGCGGCCTGGCGGGCGACCTTGAACTTCATCACGTCCGCGGTACTGTCCTCACCCCACGAGTTGCGCATGGTGATCTCGTCGCCGACCGAGTACTTCGAGAAGTCGATGATCACGTCGAACCGCTCGGCCTGCGAGATCTGCAGCTCGTCGTGCTCCGCCGGCGTGTCGAGCAGGCCCTGGTCGCTGCCGATCTGCAGGAAAGCGGGCCCGCCGGACGGCTTCTTGTCCAGTTCGAGCCGGTAGCGGCGGGCGTTGGACGCGTTCAGGATGCGGAACCGGTACTTCGTGTTGCTCACCTCGAGCACCGGCCACGGCGCGCCGTTGACCAGGATGCAGTCGCCAAGCACCCCGCTCATGAAGTCACCGGTGACCCCGGGGGTACCGGACAGCGACGGGTCCACCGACGGATAGGAGAAGGAGCCGTCCTCGTTGAACGCCCGGTCGGCGATCATCAGCGGGACGTCCCGCTCGCCGCGCGGCAGCCCGAGCCGCTCCTCCACGTCGTCCCGGATCAGGTGGAAACCGGCGAGTCCTTTGTAGACCTGCGGCCCGGTGAAGTCCATCCGGTGGTCGTGGTACCAGAGCGTGGCCGCCTGCTGGTCCATCGGGTAGAGGTACTCCTTGCTGCCCGCGGCCATCGTGGTCGTGTGCGAGGTGTGCCCGGCGTGCCCGCCGGAGACCGGGGCGATCAGGTCGGTCGGGTACCCGTCGTGCTCGGGCGCGACCTTGCCGCCGTGCAGATGCACGGTGACCGGCACGCCGAGCTCGTTGCGGTGCACCACCGACGTCCTCCGCCCGGTCCGCGACTCGATGGTCGGGCCGGGGAAGATGCCGTTGTAGCCCCAGATCTCGGTCTTGCGTCCGGGCAGGATCTCGACCTGGCCGACCTTCTGGGTGATCTCGTAGTAGTCCGTCGAGCCGTCGGTGCGCACGGGCGCGAGCACCGGCGGGACCGGCAGCCGGGCAGTGAACCGCGGAGGAAGCTCCGTCTTGCTCTTGAGCAGGGTGCCCGCACTGCTCTCGGTGGTGTTGTTCGCCCCACCGCCCCCGCTGGACGAGCACGCCGAAAGCGTGCCCGGCAGCAGCAGTCCCGCACCCGCGGCAAGACCGAATCTCAGGAACTCCTTGCGCGAGAACTCCATGCCCTTCCCTTCACCCGATCCACACCGTCCTTTTCGGCCCGCAGCACGACCCACCTGGTCACCCCTTGCTGTTCGACCGCTTGTCGCGCTGCAACTTCCGGTCGATCCGGAGTGCGACCAGGATGCCGACGATCGCCAGGATCGGCGGCCCGAACCCGAGCAGCAGGCCGAGCGGCACGGAGTCCGGGATCTGACCACCGTCGGCGAGCATCGGACGCGCGATCGCCTCGGTGATCAGGAACCCGACCAGCAGTCCGCTGAACAGTCCGAGGATGCTGATACCGAGCTGTCGCATGGTATTTCCTTCCATCGATAGGTTGCGGCCTCTCCGCTCTGCGCGGCGTTTCGCCGCCCGCCGGGCCTGCCGCGGCCGGCGGTCAGGCACGCCGGTAGCACCAACGCTAGCCAGCCGGCCTCGAAAGTTCGTCCCTCCAGACTCGGCGATCCGAGTCGCTTCCGGACGTACCCGCACCGCACGCCGCCTACCCCAGATGTCAACGGCCGACCCCGGCAAACCCTGGATGTGCCGCGGCCTCCTATTGCGTATGCTTCGGCCCGTGACCAGGGCGGACTCCGGAGAAACCCCCATCAGGGGACTGCACGTGCGCGCCGCGCTCCGGCAGTTGCCCAAGGTCCTTCGCGGCTACGTCGGGGACATCCTGCTGGGCATCACCGTGCTCGTTGCGGTCACCGCCGCCATCGCCGCCGACGTCGGCGGCGGCCGGCCACCGGACGCGTTCTCGTACCTGTTCGCGATCGGGCTCGCGGCGCTGATGCTCGTCCGGCGCAGCTTCCCCGCACTGGCCCTCACCGCCACCGCGGTCGGCATCATGGCCTACTACGCCGCGGGTTACGCGCCGATCGGGCTGGCCGTGCCGGTGGCGGGCGCGCTGTACTCGGCGACCGAGGCCGGCAAGCTCCGCTGGGCGATGGGTACCGCGATCGTCCTGCTGGCGGTGTCCACCGCGTTCCGGGTCGGCGAGGGCGAGACGCTGGGCTACCTGTTCGGCTACGAGTTCGCCTCCACGGCGGGGCTGATGGCCGCCGCGATGGCGCTGGGCGACGGTGTCCGTTCCCGCCGGCGCTGGCGCGCCGAACAGCGGCGGCGCGCCGAGCAGGCCGAGGTGGACCGGCGCCGGGAGGCCGCGCGACAGGTGCAGGAGGAGCGGCTGCGGATCGCCAGGGACCTGCACGACTCGCTGGCGCACACCGCCTCCGTCATCTCGCTGCACGCCCACGTCGCCGACGAGGCGCTGACCGACGACCCCGAGGCGGCGCGTGCCGCCCTGCAGAACGTCCGCCTAGCGACCGGCGAAGCGATCCGGGAACTGCGCACCACCGTCGGTCTGCTCCGCGAGCCGGGTGAACTCGACGAAGAACCCGGTGACGGGGCGGCCCCGGACCGGCTGAGCAGGCTGGCCTCGATGATCGGCCTGACCACGGCCAGCGGGCTGCCGGTGGACGTGCGGATCGAGGGCGAGCCGGTGGACCTGCCCGAGCAGGTGGACACGGCCGCCTTCCGCATCGTGCAGGAGGCGCTGACCAACGTGCTCCGCCACGCGGCGGCGAACAACGCCGAGGTGGTCCTGCGCTACTCCCCCGCCGAACTCGGTATCCGGGTGACCGACGACGGCCGCGGCACCACCGGCACCCGCGTCCGCAACGGCCACGGTATCGTCGGCATGGCCGAACGCGCCGAGCTGGTCGGCGGCGTCTGCACCGCCACCGGGCTGGACGGTGGCGGGTTCCGCGTGGAGGCCACGCTTCCCTTGGGGGGCAAATGATCCGGGTCGCCGTGGTGGACGACCAGCACCTGGTACGGGCCGGGCTGCGCGCACTGCTGGAACGCGCGGAGGACATCACCGTGGTCGGCGAGGCCGACACCGGTGACGGTGGCGTGGAGCTGGCACGGCGGGAGAGGCCCGACGTGATCCTGATGGACATCCGGATGCCCGGCACGGACGGCCTGGAGGCGACCCGCCGGATCCTGGCCGACGACAGCCTGCAGGACGTCCGGGTGGTCGTGCTCACCACGTTCGACACCGACGAAGAGATCTTCGAAGCGATCCGGGCCGGCGCGTCGGGCTTCCTGCTCAAGGACACCGACCCGGAGGGGCTGCGCAACGCCGTCCGCACGGTCGCCGGCGGTGAGGCACTGCTGTCCCCCGCGGTCACCCGGCGCGTGATGGACGCCGCCGCCGCCCGGTTCCGGCCGGCCGGCGACACGCGGCTGGACACGCTCACCGAGCGCGAGCGCGAGGTGCTGATCGAGGTGGCGGCCGGGCGGTCCAACGACGAGGTCGCCGAGGCGCTGTTCATCAGCCCGGCCACCGCCCGCACCTACGTCAGCCGCCTGCTGACCAAGCTGGACGCGCACAGCCGGTCGCAGCTGGTGGTGATCGCCTACGAAACCGGCCTGGCCGCCCCCGGCAGCGCTGGTCCGACGTCGTGAGTGAAAAACGCTGCCGGGGCAACACTTTTCACTCACGAGCGTTGAGCTGCGGAAACGGGGGTCAGATGGTGTTCAGCTTGCGCCGGAGGCCGCGGGTGGCCAGCGCCATCAGCGCGCCGGCCGCGCAGGCCAGCAGCCCGAAGATCAGGAAGTAGGTCTGCAGCGGCAGCACGGTGGACAGCCGCGCCAGCTGCCCGCCGATGCCCGCGCCGAGCGCGGCGAACAGCCAGAACAGGCCGAGGTACTGGTTGGTGAACCCGTCCGGGGCCACCTGCACGGCCACGCTGAGCCCGACCGGCGCGAGCGCCAGCTCACCGCAGACCTGCAGCAGGTAGACCCCGAGCAGCCAGCCCGGCGACACCAGTCCCGCCGAGACCGCGACCTGCGCGGCCAGCGACATCAGCAGGAAGCTCAGCCCCGCGCACAGCAGGGCGCCGGCGAACTTCATCGGCACGTCCACCCGTTTGCCCAGCCGCAGCCAGAGCATGGCGAACAGCGGCGCGCAGATCAGGATGAACACCGGGTGCGCGGACTGGAACCAGCTCGCCGGGATGGTGCCGCCGAAGACCTCGCGATCGGTGAACTCCTCGGCGAACCTGCTCAGCACCGACCCGCCCTGCGCGTAGAGCAGCCAGAACACCGAAGAGCCGCCGAGCAGCACGACGAAGGCCGTCAGCCGGCTCCGGTCCACGGCGCCCAGCAGCGGGTTCTTGCGCAGCCGCAGGTAGAACACCACCGGCAGGGTGACCGTCAGCAGCCCGCACAGCCCGAGGATGTGCTCCACCTGGAACGCGCCGGAGACGATGTCCGCCAGCAGGAGCAGGACCACCGCGCCGATCGCGAACCCCGCCCGTCGGGCGATCACCCGGCCGCGCTCGCTCTCGATCGGTCGGTCCGGCAGCACCCCGAGGTCGCCGAAGTGCCTGGACCCGCCGATGTACTGCAGCAGCCCGAAGGTCATGCCGACCGCGGCGGCGCCGAAGCCGAGGTGCCAGTTCACTTTCTCGCCGAGCAGGCCGGTGATGATCGGCGCGAGGAAGGCGCTGATCTGGATGCTCATGTAGAACACCGACATCGTCGCTTCGCGCTTCTCGTTCTGCCCCTGGTACGGGCTGCTGACCAGCGACGCGATGGACGGTTTCGCCAGCCCGGTACCGAGGATCACGAACAGCAGCCCGAGGTAGAGGAACGGGCGGGCCGGCACGCTCATCGAGTAGTGCCCGAGCGCGATGCAGATCCCGCCGTAGAGCACCGCGCGGCGTGGCCCGAGCACCCGGTCGGCCAGCCAGCCGCCGGGCAGCGCGCCGATGAACATCAGCGACATGTAGGTGCCGAACAGCGCGGTCGCGGTGCCGGTGGCGAGGCCGAACCCGCCATCGGCCTCCGGCGCGACGAGGTACAGGTAGAGGATGGCGGTCATTCCGTAGAAGCTGAACCGCTCCCACATGTCCACCATGAACAGCGTGCTGAACCAGCGTGGCTGGTCCCGGAACATGCGCAGGCTCGACCGCCGCGCACCGGTTCCGCTCACCACCGAGGCCATCGGCCCTTCCCTTCGTCCGGCGAGCACATCCATTTCACTTCGTGTGCACAGTGGACAGTCCTCAGTCGACGGTCCACCGCGGCTTTCGGTGCAGAATGTCCGGTTCTTCTCGAGAACGACTCGCTCCGCCGTCAGGACGCCAGCGCGTCCCGGACCTGCTCGGTCAGCGCGGCCGGAGTGGGCGAGTCCAGCACCAGCCCTGAAGGCAGCCGCAAGCCAGTCGCCGCGTTGAGCCGGTTGCGCAGCTCGACCGCGGCGAGCGAATCCAGTCCCAGCTCGCGGAACTGCTGCCCCGGCCCGACCCCGTCGGCGCCGGAGTAGCCCAGCACGGCGGCGGCCTCGGTGCGCACCAGCTCCAGCAGCAGCCGGTCGCGGTCCGCCTCGGCCAGCTCCGAGAGCCGCTGCCGCAACGTGGGCCCGGCCGCAGCGCGTTCCTCCCTGACGACCCGGCGCACCGGTGCGCGGACCAGACCGCGCAACAGCGGCGACACCGTGCCGCCGGCCTCGTCCGCCAGCCGCATCGGGACCAGTGCCGCGTCCGCGCTGCCGCCGGCGAGATCGAACAGGGCCAGCCCCTGCTCGGACGGCAGCGGCGCCATCCCGCTGCGTCGGACCCGCGCGATGTCGGCCTCGGAGAGGTGCCCGGTCATCCCGCTGCGCTGGGCCCACAGGCCCCAGGCCAGCGACTGGGCCGGCAGCCCGTTCGCCCGGCGGTGCCGCGCGAGCGCGTCCAGGAACACGTTGGCGGCGGCGTAGTTGCCCTGACCCGCCTCGCCGAGCACGCCGGCGGCAGAGGAGAACAGCACGAACGCGGCGAGGTCCGCGTCACGGGTCAGCTCGTGCAGGTGCCAGGCGGCCTCCGCCTTGGGGCGCAACACCTTCCGCATCCGTTCCGGGGTCAGCGCGGACACCACCCCGTCGTCGAGCACGCCGGCGGTGTGCAGCACGGCGGTCAGCGGATGTTCCTCGGGCACCCCGGCGAGCAGGGTGCGCAGGGCTTCCCGGTCGGCGGTGTCGCAGGCGGCGATGGTCACCGACGCGCCGAGCGCGGTCAGCTCCGCGCGCAGCCGCTTCCCTTCCGGCGCGGCCTCCCCGCGACGGCTGGTCAGCAGCAGGTGCCGGCCGCCGTGCCCGGTGACCAGGTGCCGCGCGAGCAGGCCACCGAGGGTGCCGGTGCCGCCGGTGATCAGCACCGTGCCCTCCGGGTCCAAGCCCTTCGGCACGGTCAGCACCAGCTTGCCGACGTGCTTGGCCTGGCTGAGCAGCCGCAGTGCCGCCGGCGCGCTGCGAACGTCCCATGTGGACACCGGGATCGGCCGCAGCACGCCGCGTTCGAACAACGCGAGCACCTCGGCCAGCATCTCCCGTACCCGGTCCGGCGGGACGTCGGGCAGGTTGAACGCCTGGTACTGCACGTCCGGTGCCTGCACGGCAACCTGCCGGGGCTCCCGGATGTCGGTCTTGCCCATCTCGGCGAACCGCCCGCCCGGTGCGAGCAGCCGCAGCGACGCGTCCACGTATGCACCGGCCAGCGAGTTCAGCACCACGTCCACGCCGTGGCCGCCGGTCGCAGCGCGGAAGGAGTCCTCGAACTCCAGCGACCGCGACGAGGCGATATGCGCGTCGTCCAGGCCGAGCCCGCGCAGGGTCTCCCATTTGCCGGGGCTCGCGGTGCCGAACACCTCGGCCCCGAGATGCCGGGCCAGCTGCACCGCGGCCATCCCGACCCCGCCGGTGGCCGCGTGGATCAGCACCTTCTCCCCGGGACGCACCGCCGCCACGTCGACCAGCCCCTGGTACGCGGTGAGGAAGACGATCGGCACCGACGCGGCCTGCTCGAAGGACCAGCCATCCGGGATCCGGGTGACCTTGCGATGGTCCGCGACGGCCAGCGGGCCGAAAGCACCGCCGAACAGGCCCATCACCCGGTCGCCGGGGACAAGCCCGCCGGCCCCCGGCCCGGTCTCCAGCACCACCCCGGCGCCTTCGATGCCCATGCCCTTCTCGGTCGGTACCACGCCGAGCGCGACGATCACGTCGCGGAAGTTCACCCCGGCCGCGCGCACCGCGATCCGGACCTCGCCCTCGGCCAGCGGCCGCTGTGCCTCCGGGGCGGGCAGCAACGCGAGATTTTCCAGCAGCCCCGGCGAAGTCACGTCCAGCTGCCAGGCCGCGGAGTTCGCCGGTGGCAGCAGCGCCGGTCCCGTGGCGGCCTTCACCAGCCGGGGCAGGTGCGGGGTCCCGGCCCGGATGGCCAGCTGCGGTTCACCGGAGGCGACCGCCGCCCGCAGCGCCGCCAAGGACTCAGGCGCACCATCGACGTCGACGAGCACGAACCGGCCAGGATGCTCGGACTGCGCGGACCGCACCAGTCCCCAGACCGGGGCCAGGTCGAGCCCGGTCACCGCGTCGTCCTCGGCCGCCGCGACCGCGTCCCGGGTCACCAGGACCAGCCGGGTGCCAGCGAGGCGTTCCTCGGCGAGCCAGGACGCGAGCAGTTCGAGGGTGTCGGTCGCGGTCGCCACCGCGGTCTCCGGCAGTTCCCCCGGTTGGGGCCGGCAGGTGGCCACCACCGCTCCCGGCACGTCGGTGCCGGCGTCGAGTGCGGCCAATAGTGCGCCGAAGTCCGGGTACCGCGCGACTTCGCCGTCAACGGTCAGGTCGCCGAGTACCGCCCAGGCTTCGCCGTCCCCGACAGGCATGCCCGGCACGGCCGTCCAGTCCACCCGGAACAGCGAATCGCTCGCCGGGTCACGGGTGACCAGCTGCCGGGCGCTGGCTGGCTTGAGCACCAGCCGCTCCACCGAGACCACCGGTTCACCACGGGAATCCGTGGCCAGCAAAGAGATCCCGTCCGCACCGGCGGGTGCGA
This sequence comes from Amycolatopsis nigrescens CSC17Ta-90, assembly GCF_000384315.1. Taxonomy (GTDB): domain Bacteria; phylum Actinomycetota; class Actinomycetes; order Mycobacteriales; family Pseudonocardiaceae; genus Amycolatopsis; species Amycolatopsis nigrescens. Next base: position 8,458,615 of record NZ_ARVW01000001.1, read on the forward strand.
TCCGGCACCGCAGCGCACCGGCCCCGGTCGCGTGCAGCACCACGCCGTGCCAGGAGAACGGCAGTCGCAGCCCGGTCTCACCGCCGAACCGGCCGACGCCGAGTGCCGCGTGCAGCACGGCGTCGAGCAGGGCGGGATGCAGGCCGAAGGAGGTGGCCGCGTCGCGGACCGGCTCCGGCAGGGCGACCTCGGCGTACACCTCGTCGCCGCGCTGCCAGGCGGCCCGCAGCCCGCGGAACGCCGGGCCGTAGCGGTAGCCGCGGGCGGCCAGCCGGTCGTAGAGCCCGGTCAGGTCGACCGGTTCGGCGTTCTCGGGCGGCCACCCCGGCTCGGCGGCGGGTGCCGGGCCTGCCGGAGCGAGGACTCCCGAGGCGTGCCTGGTCCAGGTCTCGCCGGTGCTCTCTTCCGGCCTGGAGTACAGCCGGACCGGGCGGCGGCCGGACTCGTCCTCGCCGCCGACGACCACCTGGGTACGTACCGCACCGGTCGCCGGCAGCAGCAGCGGCGACTCCATGGTGAGCTCTTCGACGCTGCCGAGACCGACCTGTTCACCGGCCCAGCCGGCCAGCTCGGCGAAAGCGGTGCCCGGCAGCAGGGCCGCGGCCTCCGGCCCGGTCAGCCCGGCCACCGCGTGGTCGGCCAGCCAGGGCTGCGCCGCCCGCGACACCCGGCCGGTCAGCAGCAGGCCGCCGGACTCCGGAAGTTCGGTCGAGGCGCCGAGCAGCGGGTGCCCTGCCGTGGAGAGCCCGGCCTCCGGGAGCCCCACCACGTCCGCGGCCTGCCGCTCGGGCCAGTGCCTGCTGCGCTGGAACGCGTACGTCGGCAGGTCCACCTGGCGGGCCCCGTCGAACAGGGCGCTCCAGTCGACACCGGCGCCGCGCACGTGGACCTGTGCCGCCGCTTCGAGCAGCCGGTCCGGGCCGCCCTCGTCCCGGCGCAGCGTGCCCAGCACCACCCCGTCGGCACCGGCCGCTTCCAGGGTGCCCTCGATCCCGACCGCGAGCACCGGATGCGGACCGACCTCCAGGAACAGCCGGTGCCCGTCGGCGATCAGCGCGCGGGTCGCCTGCTCGAACTTCACCGGATTGCTCAGGTTGTCGTACCAGTACTGCGCGTCGAACGTGGCCGTGTCGGCCAGCCCGCCGTGCAGGGTGGAGTAGAACGGCACCCGCGCCGGACGGAAGGTGATGCCGCCGAGCAGTTCGCGCAGCCGCTCGCGCAGCACCTCGACCTGGGGGGTGTGCGACGCGTAGTCCACGTCGATGCGGCGGGCCTGCACGCCGTCGGCCTGGCAGGCGGCCACCAGCTCGGCCAGTGCCTCGGCCTCCCCCGCCACCACGGTGGCGGCGGGGCCGTTGAACGCGGCGAGGTGCACCCTGCCCTGCCAGGCGGCCAGCCGCGGGCGCACCTGCTCGGCTGGCAGCGGCACGCTGGCCATGCCACCGGTGCCGGCCAGCGCGGTGATCGCCTTGCTGCGCAGGGCGACCACTTTGGCGGCGTCTTCGAGCGAGAGCGCACCGGCCACGCAGGCGGCCGCGATCTCGCCCTGCGAATGCCCGATCACCGCGTCCGGCCGAACCCCGACAGCACGCCAGACCTCGGCCAGCGACACCATCATCGCGAACAGCGCGGGCTGCACCACGTCCACCCGGTCCAGCGAGGGCGCGTGCGGGGCACCGCGCAGCACGTCCAGCAGCGACCAGTCCACAAAGGACTCCAGTGCCTCGGCGCAGTCCTGCATGCGGGCGCGGAACACCGGCGACGCGTCCAGCAGTTCCGCCGCCATCCGCGGCCACTGCGAGCCCTGCCCAGGAAAGACGAACACCGTGCCACCGGCGCCCGATGCGGCGCCGGTGACCAGGTTGGCCACCCGGCGGTCCTCCGCGAGCGCGTCCAGGCCGCCGCGCAACCCCGGCGCGTCACGACCGAGCACGACGGCCCGGTGCTCCATCGGGACCCGCTGGGTGGCCAGCGAAAAGCCGACGTCGGCAGGCACCCGCCCCGGCTCGGCGTCCAGGTGATCGGCGAGCCGGACCGCCTGCGCCCGCAGTCCGGCGCCGGTCTTCGCGGACAGCACCCAGGGCACCGGGGCACCTGCGCGCAGCACGGCCGGACCGGTGCGCGTCACCGGCTCCACCGGCTCTTCCGGGGCCTGTTCGAGGACGAGGTGAGCGTTGGTGCCGCTGATCCCGAACGAGGAGACCGCGGCGCGCCGGACCCGACCCCGCCGCGGCCACGGGTGCTGGCCGGTCAGCAGCTCGACGCCGCCACCCGCCCAGTCGACGTGCGTGCTGGGCTCGTCCGCGTGCAAGGTGCGGGGCAGCACCCCGTGCCGCAGCGCCTGCACCATCTTGATCACCCCACCGACCCCGGCGGCGGCCTGGGTGTGGCCGATGTTGGACTTCAGCGACCCGAGCAGCAGCGGATGCTCCGGCGACCGGCCCATCCCGTAGGTGCCCTGAAGCGCCTGCGCCTCGATCGGGTCGCCGAGCGCGGTACCGGTGCCGTGCGCCTCCACCGCGTCCACGTCGTCCGCGGTCAGCCGCGCGTCGGCCAGTGCCCGCCGGATCACCCGCTCCTGCGACGGCCCGTTCGGCGCCGCCAGCCCGTTGCTCGCCCCGTCGGAGTTGATCGCGCTGCCCTTCAGCACGGCGAGCACCGGATGCCCGGCACTGCGCGCGTCGGAGAGCCGTTCCAGCAGCAGCATGCCGGCGCCCTCGGCCCAGGCGGTGCCGTCCGCGCCGGCCGCGAACGCCTTGCAGCGGCCGTCCGGCGCCAGCCCGCGCTGCCTGCTGAACTCGACGAACATCCCGGGCGAGCTCAGCACCGTCGCGCCACCGGCCAGCGCCATCGTGCACTCGCCGTGGCGCAGCGCCCTGATCGCCAGGTGCAGCGCGACCAGTGACGAGGAGCAGGCGGTGTCCACGGTCAGCGCCGGACCTTCGAAGCCGAACACGTAGGAGATCCGGCCGGAGGCGACACTCGCCGTGGTGCCGGTGAGCCGATAGCCGTCGGACCGTTCACCCGCCTCGTACAGCCTGGGGCCGTACTCCTGCGCGGTCGCGCCGACGAACACGCCGACAGCCGCGCCGGCCAGTCCGGCGGGGTCGATCCCGGCCCGCTCGAAAGCCTCCCAGGAGGTCTCCAGCAGCAGCCGCTGCTGCGGGTCCATCGCGGTCGCCTCACGCGGGCTGATCCCGAAGAAGTCGTGGTCGAACTGGTCCGCGTCGTGCAGGAAACCGCCGTGTCGCGCGTAGGTGTGCCCCGGCCGGTCCGGGTCCGGATCGTAGAGCCCGGCCACGTCCCAGCCGCGGTTCACCGGAAACTCGCTGATCGCGTCGGTGCCACCGGCCACCAGCCGCCACAGGTCCTCGGGCGAGCGCACCTCGCCCGGGTACCGGCAGCCCATCGCGACGATCGCGATCGGATCGTCGTCACCGGCGGTCTCCACCGGCGCGGGCGGATCTTCCGCGCTGTGCCGGCCGGCCCGCAGGTGCCCGGCCAGTTCCCGGGGAGTCGGGTGGTTGAAGGTCGCGGTGGCTGGCAACCGCTTTCCGGTGGCTTCACCGAGCCGGTCGCACAGCTCCACCGCCATCAACGAGTTGAAACCCAGGTCGCGGAAGCTGCGGTCCACCGGGACCGCGCCGGAGTCCCGGTGCCCCAGGGTGCTCGCCACGGCCTGCCGGACGAGGTCGAGCAGTTCGCGCGAATCCTCCACGGAGGGCTCAGTGGGCTCGGCGATCGGCGTCGACGGCTCGACTGACATGGTGACCTCCGGAAGCCAGTAGCTGGTGCGGCGGAACGGATAGGTCGGCAGGCTCACCGGCGAAGCCCCGCCGAACAGCGCGTGCCAGTCGATCGGCACGCCACGCACGTGCAGGCCGCCGAGCGCGGTCAGCACCGCACGTTCCTCGGCCTCCTCCCCCAGCGCCGCCACGAAGGCCGAGCCCGGTTCGGCCACCACGTCCCTGGCCAGCACGGTGAGCGCGCCGCCCGGCCCGATTTCGGCGAAGGTGCGCACTCCCCGCTCGTGCAGCGTGGCGACGGCGTCGGCGAACCGCACCGGATCGGTGACGTGGCGCACCCAGTAGTCCGGAATGGACAGTTCGCCGGCCTCGACCGGCTTTCCGGTCCGAGTGGACACAAGGGACAGTTCGGGCTGGTGGAAGGTGAGCTTCTGAGCCACCGCGCGGAACTCGTCGAGCGTCGGCGCCATCAGCGGCGAGTGGAAGGCGTGGCTGACCCGCAGCCGCTTGGTCTTGCGGCCCAGGCTCGCGAAATGCGCGGCAAGTTCGCCGACCGCGTCTTCGGCCCCGGAGACGACGACCGCCTCCGGCCCGTTGACCGCGGCGACGCCGATCGGGCCCGCGATCCCGCCGAGCCGTGCCAGCACCTCTTTTTCGGTGGCCTGCAAGGAACACATCGCGCCACCGCCGGGCAGCTCCTGCATCAGCCTGCCCCTGGCCGCGACCAGGGTGGCGGCATCGGCCAGTGACAGCACGCCCGCGACGTGCGCGGCGGCCAGCTCGCCGACCGAATGCCCGGCCAGGTGGTCCGGCCGGACGCCCCAGGACTCGAACAGCCGGAACAGCGCCACCTCGACCGCGAACAGCGCGGCCTGGGTGTACCCGGTCTGGTCCAGCTCCGCGGCGGCCGCCGTCCCCGGCTCGGCCCAGACGATCTCGCGCACCGGGCGTCCGGTGTGCCGGTCCAGCTCCGCGCAGACGGCGTCGAAAACCCGGGCGTAGGCGGGAAAAGCCGCGTACAGCTGCCGGCCCATGCCGAGCCGTTGTGCACCCTGGCCGGAGAATAGGAAGGCCAACCCGCCCTCGACCGGACGGCCGCGCACCCCGGCGCGCTCACCTGCGGCCATGGCGGCCAGCTCCTCCGGTGCGCCGTCCGGCCCGGCCAGCACCACCGCCCGGTGCTCGAACGCGGTCCTGGTCAGCGCCAGCGAAAGCCCGATGTCCGCGTGCCCGCCGGACACCTCGCGCAGCTGCCCGGCGGCGGCCCGCAGCGCCTCCTCGGTGTGGCCCGACAGGACCCACGGCCGCAGTCCGGCCGCCGGTGCCGCGGGCGAGGGCGTGGCCGGCGGCGGCTCGGCGAGCACGAGATGGCAGTTCGTGCCGCCCATGCCGAAGGAGGACACCCCGGCCACCAGCCGTACGTCCGGCCGCGGCCACGGCCCGAGCTCCGACTGCACGCGCAGCCGCAGCTCGTCCAGCGGGATCCGCGGGTTGGCCCGCTCGAAGTTCAAGCTGGGCGGCAGTTCCCGGTGCGCGATCCCGAGCACGGCCTTGACAAGGCCGGCGATCCCGGCCGCCCCTTCGAGGTGCCCGATGTTGGTCTTCGCCGAACCGACCCGCAGCGCCGAGGACGAGGTGCGGCCGTCGGCGAACACCGCGCCCAGCGCAACCGCCTCGATCGGGTCGCCGAGCGCGGTTCCGGTGCCGTGCAGCTCGACGTACTGCACCTCTTCCGGGCACACCCCGGCCCGGCGGTACGCCGCGCGCATAACGTCTCGCTGCGCGTCCGCGCTCGGCACGGTCAGCCCTTCGGCCGGGCCGCTGTTGCCGACCGCCCCGCCGAGCAGCACGCAGTGCACCCGGTCGCCGTCGGCCAACGCGGCGGCCAATGGCTTGAGCACCACGAACGCGCCGCCCTCACCGCGGACATAGCCGTTGGCGCGGCCGTCGAAGGTGAAACAGCGGCCGTCCGGGGAGAGTGCGCCGAACCGGGAGGTGCCGAGCGCCGCACCGGGCGCCAGGTTGAGCTGCACCCCGCCGGCGATGGCCAGCGTGGACTCGCCACGCCGGAGGCTCTCCGCGGCGAGGTGCACCGCGACCAGTGAGGAGGACTGGCCGCTGTCCACGGCCATGCTCGGCCCGCGCAGGCCGAGCCGGTAGGACACCCGGTTGGCGATCATGCCGCGGTGCAGTCCGGTCAGCGTGTGCTGGGTGACCGAGTCCGCGCCCCGCGCCAGCACCAGTGCCGCGTAGTCGTCGGCGATGGCGCCGGCGAACACCGCGGTCGCGCTGCCGGACAGCTCGCCGGGCACGATCCTGGCGTCCTCCAGCGCCTCCCAGGTCAGTTCCAGGCTGAGCCGCTGCTGCGGGTCCATCGCCACCGCCTCGCGCGGCGAGACTCCGAAGAACTCGGCGTCGAAGCCGTCGACCTGGTCGAGAAAGCCGCCGCGGTGCGCGGTGTCCGGCGCCGCCTCCCGGCGCCCGGCCGGGACCTCGGTGACGGCTTCGCGGCCGTCACGGAGCAGCCGCCAGAACGCGGCCGGCCCGGCGGCCCCCGGCAATCGGCAGGACACGCCGATCACGGCGATCGGGTCGTCGGTCGATGAACTCACTGCGCGCTCCCAGGCAGGTGTGTGGTCCGAGCGCCGGCTAAGACCGGCTCAGCATCCGGTTCAGCGCTTCTTCCAGCACCGGCTCCGGGGCGTCCTGCTCGACCGCCGAGCGCCAGCAGACGAACCCGTCTGGGCGCACCAGCACCGCACCGGCCGCACTGACCCCGAACGCCTCGTGCCACTCGCCCTCGGCCTCGAAATCGGTGCCCGCCTGGTAGACGTCCAGATCGACGCCGAGCCGCTTGGCCACCAGCCTGGCCGCGTCGCCCCACTGCGCCGACTGGCCGCCGACCAGCAGCACCGGCCGGCTGCCGAACAGGTCGAGCAACGAGATCGGCGTGCCGCTGCGCCGCGCCGCCAGATGGGGCGCACGGGTACCGGGCTGCCCGGTGAGTTCGCGCGGGTGCACGGCCGGCACGCCCGGCGCCTGTTCGCTCGCGATCGCGTCCGAGGAGTACCGGTAGCCGAAGGTCACCGTCAGCGTGTCCGCGGTGGCGGCCTTCTGCTGCTCGGTGGCGAACCCCGCTCGCACGGCCAGCCGCAGGCCGGCCTGCTCCATGGTGAACATCGCGACCGGCCGACGCTCGGTGTCGTAGGTATCGAGCAGACCGGGGCCCGCCGTGCCGGCCAGTACTGCGGCCAGCTTCCAGGCAAGGTTGTGCGCGTCCTGGATGCCGGTGTTGGCGCCGTAGCCGCCGACCGGCGGGATCACGTGCGCGGCGTCGCCGGCCAGGAAGACCCTGCCCTCGGCGAACCGCTCGGCGGTCAGTGCCGCCATCTCCCACGGCAGCACGCTGCGGATGCCGACCTCCAGCTCGGGCAGCCCGATCGCGGCCCTGACCAGCTGCACGCACCTGGCCTCGGTGAAGTCCTCCGCGCTCTCCCCCTGCTCGGGGTGGTAGGTGACGATCAGGGTGCCCTGCTCGAGCGAGTCGTCGTGCCCGAGGATGCCTTCCACCTCGGGGTTGTCCACCTGGCAGATGGCGAAGCGCCTGCCGTTCAACGGGCCTTCCAGCGCGGCCCGGAACAGGATGCTGATCTGGTGGCGCAGGGTGCCCCTGCCGTGGCGCTCGATGCCGAGCTGTTCCCGGATCCGGCTGTGCGCGCCGTCCGCGGCGATCACGTACTGCGCGCGGATGGTCCGTTCTTCGCGGGTGTCCCCGTCGCGGACCACCGCCGTCACCCCGTCCGCGTCGGGGGTCAGCCGGACCAGGGTGCGGCCGAACCGGAGGTCCCCGCCCAGCTCACCGGCCCGGCGCAGCACGATCGGCTCCAGCCGGTCCTGGCTCAGCGAAACGATCCGCTGGACCGGGCTGATGTCGCTGACGTCCTCCGGATCCGGGATCTCGGTGCGGAAGATTTCCTTACCGGTCAAGGACTCCACCTTGCAGTTGAGCGTGTGCCCGACGAACCCGGCGCTCTCCCGCAGTACGTCGCCTTCGATGCCGACGGTGCGCAGCAGCTCCAGGGTGCGCGGATACCACCCCCAGGCACGCGGGTGGATCGAGGTACCCGATCGGCGCTCCACCAGCACGGAGTCGACCCCGTGCCAGGACAGGAACAGGCTGGCGGACAGCCCGACCAGTCCACCGCCGACGATCAGGACCGGTGTTGTTTCGTCGCACACGGCATTCCCCTTCTGTGGCCTCGTTCCGGGGCCCTGTTTCCGCCGGACGAGCGTTACCCTGTCAGCGAGGCTTGGAGAACCGCTCGAAGCGGCCTTGTCCTCCGGCCGTCCACTGAGGATTTCCCCGGTGCGCCCTCCACGCGCCTTCGACCCCGCGTTGAGCCGACAGGGCCAGCATCCTTGCGATTCGACCGTTCGCGCTGGGGCGCCGCAGGGCAACGCAGACAGCGATAGTGACAAGGGAGCCTTGGTGTGACCACCGAAACCAAGATCAGTGATGTTGACTCGACCACGATCCTGAAGCTGGCGCAGGCCTACTGGGCGGCGAAGACCATTCTCAGCGCAGCCGAGCTGAACCTGTTCACCGTGCTGGCCGAGGCGCCTGCCACGGAGGCGGAGATCCGCGAGCGACTCGGCCTGCACCCGCGTGCCACGCAGGACTTCTTGGACGCGCTGGTGGGCCTCGGCCTGCTCGCGGTCGAGGACGGCCGGTACCGCAACGGCGACGCCGCCGACCTGTACCTCGACGAGAACAAGCCGTCCTACGTCGGCGGGTTCCTGAAGCTGCTGAACTTCCACTACAACCTGTGGGGCGGCCTCACCGACCTGCTGCGCACCGGCAACTCGCAGCTCAAGGGCGGCCAGGACTTCAGCAAGCTCTACGCCAACCCGGCCGGGGTGCGGAACTTCATGGTCGCCATGGACGGCGCGGCCGCGGACGTCGGCCCGGCGCTGGCCCAGGAGTTCGACTGGAGCGCCCACGAGTCCTTCATCGACGTCGGCGGCGCCAGGGGCAACCTGGCCGCCGAGATCGTCAAGGCGCACCCGCACCTGCGCGGCGCCTGCTACGACCTGCCGCAGGTCGAGCCGTTCTTCCACGAGCACATGGAGCAGCTCGGCATGGTGGACCGGGTGGTGTACGAGTCGGGTGACTTCTTCCACGACCCGATGCCGTCGGCCGAGGTGATCGTGTTCGGGCACGTCCTGCACGACTGGAACGACGACAACCGGATGACCTTGCTGCGCAAGGCCTACGACGCGCTGCCCGAGGGCGGCTGCGTGCTCATCTACGACGCGCTGACCGACAACAACCCGGCGAACTTCCTGCGCAGCCTCAACATGCGCCTGGTGACCCCCGGCGGGTCCGAGTACAGCGAGGCGTCCTGCAACGGCTGGCTGGAGGACGCCGGCTTCACCGGTATTTCGGTGAAGCCGCTGGTCGGCCCGGACATGCTCGTCGTGGGCTACAAGCCGGCCGGCTGAGCGCGCGGACGCTCGAGCCGTATTCGAGCACCTCTCCAGGCCGATCCGCCAAGGATGGGCCGCTGATCCCTACCCCCGTCCGACTCCGCTAGGAGGATTCATGACCGATTCGCATTCCGCCGCGCGAACGCCGGCGACGGGCAACCGGCTTTCGCGCCGCTTGTTCGTCACCGGTGCGGCCGCCACCGGCCTCGCCGCCGCGGGCACCGCCGTCGCGCAGGCCGCCCCCGGACGCGACTTCGGCCGGCCACGCCCGGCTAAGACGCTCGATGTGGTGCTGCACCCCGATTCGCTGACCGCGCCGGACAAGCTGCCGACCGGGGTGGTCCGCTTCCAGGTCAGCGTCTCCCAGCCGGCAGGCCGCGCGCTGCTGCTGATCCGGCTGCGCGACGGCGCGTCGATCGAGGAGTTCCTCGCCAACCTGGCGCGCACCTCCTCGCACGACCCGGCGGAGCGGGCGCAGGCGGCCAGAGATCTCGACGCGGCCGCGGAGTACCTCGGCGGCGCAGGAGTGTCCGGCACCGTGAAGGTGGGCTTCACCCGGATACTCGGGCCGGGCACCTACCACCTGGTCAACTTCAACTACGCGAGCGCGACCGAGACCCCGCCGGTGAAGGTGGTCACGGCCGCCGATCCCTGCCAGGGCGGGTATCCGCTGCCGGACGACGTCATCATCCACACCCACCGCGGCGACGACTGGGGTTTCGACGTGCCGACCGGAACGCTCAAGGCGTCCGGTAGCCACCAGGTCTTCAACTCGACCGGCTCGGCGCACGAGGTGATGCTCGCGCCGGTCAAGCCGGGCACCACGGTCGCGCAGGTCGAGGAGTACTACGCGTCGATGAAGCTGGGCAAGGTCCCGCCGCCGGACAAGGTGCCGCTGACCGGCTGGCCGAACGGGCTCGGTGTGATCGCCCCCGGTGGCTCCGCCGTGCTGCATACCGACTTCCCGCCCGGCGAGTACCTGATGTTCTCCTACATCACCAACACCGACACCGGCTACCCGCGCGCCTACGAAGGCATGTTCCGCCTCACCAAACTGGTCTGACCCAGGTCGCTGAAAGGCCCGTGGAGCCACTCGCTCCACGGGCCTTTCACCATGCGGCGTCGTGAGTGAAAAGTGTTGCCGGGACAACACTTTTCACTCACGACCGCTGACCTGGGGAAACGCGAGAAGGGCCGGTCCGCGTGGACCGGCCCTTCCTTGCTGCCCGGCTCAGACGTCGACGCGGACTCCGTACAGGTCCAGCCACAGGTTCAGCTGGAACAGCATCTCCACATGCGTACGGGCCACCCAGCCTCGCGGCCCCGCCACCAGCGAGGCCGGGTCGTCGATCACCCGCCGCGCCGCGGCGACGTCCACCAGCGGGGCCACCGGGGCGTTGCGGTCGGCGACCAGCTCGGCCAGCTCGGCGCAGATCGCCTTGGCGTAGGATTCGTCCTGCGGCACCGGGTACGGCGACTTTCGGCGCTCCAGAATGGACTCCGGCAGGACGTCCTTCAGCGCGGCGCGCAGCAGGCTCTTCTCCCTGCCGTCGAAGGTCTTCGCCGACCACGGCGCGTTGAACACGTACTGCACGAGCCGGTGGTCGCAGTAGGGCAGCCGGAACTCCAGCCCGACCGACTGCGCGATCGACTCGCCGTGCGGCAGCAGGGTCTCCAGCCAGTTCGTCACGTTCAGGTACCAGACCTCGCGCATCCGGCGGTCGTGCTCGGACTCGCCGGCCAGCTTCGGCACCCGCGACATCGACTCGGCGTACCGGTCACCGCAGTAGCCGCGCATGTCCAGCTTGCCGAGCAGGCCGGCGTCCACCAGGTCGGTGCCCATCCCGTGCTGCCCGCCACCCCAGTGCGCCATCGCGACCCACGGGAAAGTCGGCGCCTTGAGCAGCGGTTCCATCGACATCCACATGGTGCCGCCGAAGACCCCGTCCGCGGCGTCCCCGAGCATGGCCACCGGGGTGCGCTCGCGGATGGCCCGGCAGAGCACGTAGAGCGAGGTGTTCATATTGCCCAACGGGCTGGGCACGTCCTTGGCACGCAAGGAGTTCACCTTGACCACCGGGTCGAGCAGGTCGGCCGTGCTGAGCACGATGTCGGTGTGCTCGGCGCCGACCTTCTGCACCAGCTCCTGGACGAACGGGCCGTCCTCGGTGCCCCACACCTCGTCCGCTTCGAACTCGCCCTCCTTGGCGAAGGCGACGGTGTAGGTGTGCAGCGGGCCGTCGCCGCGCTTGGCCAGCACGTTCGCGGCCAGCGCGGTGAGCCCGCTGGAGTCGAGACCGCCGGAGAGCATCATGCTCGGCTGGACGTCCGCGCCGAGCTGCGCGGTCAGCGAGTCGTCGATCAGCTCGCGCACGGTGCTGATCGTGGTGTCCAGGTCGTCGGTGTGCTCGGTCGCTTCGAGCGCCCAGTACTGGTGCTCGCGGAAGCCGTCGCGGTGCACCCGCAGGAAGTGCCCGGGGCGCACCTGGTGCATGCCGCGGAACACGCCGTGCCCCGGGGTGCCGGCGTAGGACAGGATCTCGCGCAGGCCGTCGAGGTCCACCACCGAGTCCACCAGCGGGTTGGCCAGTATCGCCTTGCGCTCGGAGCCGAACACCATGCCCCGTGCGGTCGGGTGGTAGAACAGCGGCTTGTTGCCGATCCGGTCGCGGATCAGGGTGAGCGTTTCGTCGCGCGCGTCCCAGACCGAGATGCCGTACGCGCCGGCCAGGTGCACCGCGCAGTCCGCGCCCCATTCCAGGTAGGCGCACAGGACCACCTCCACCGGCGACTCCCCGCGGAAGTGGTGCCCGGCCGCCTTCAGCTCGGCGCGCAGCGCGGCGGCGTTGTAGATCTCACCGGTCAGCCCGGCCACCGCGATGGTGCGGCCACCCTCGGCCAGTACGAACGGCTGCGCCGTGTGCTCGGCGTCCAGCCGCAGCGCCCGGTGGCCGAGCACGGCGTTCGGCGAGACCCAGACGTCCTCCGCGTCCGGTCCGCGGCAGGCCATGGTCGCGGTCATCGCCCGCACCGTGGCCTGTTCCCGCGAAAGGTCCCGTTGATAGTCGACCCAACCGGCGATACCGGACATGGCGCGACCCTCCATTCGTCTCGTGCGTACGGCCGCGGCGGGCGCCACGGCCGGGAAGATCCAGGAAGATCCGGGAAGATCACTGTGGCGGGACCGTTTCGTCCACCGGCACGCTTTCCGGGCGGCGCAGCATCTCCACCACGGCGCAGGACCAGGTGAACCCGGCGCCCACGCTGACCAGCAGGCACCGCTGCCCCGGCAGCAGCGCGCCGGAGTCGGCGAGGTGGCCGAACCCGGCGATCTGGTCGCCCGCGCCGAGATGGCCGACCCGGTGGCCCCAGGACCAGGTGGTCCGGTCGAGGTCGACCTCGAACTTGCGCAGGAACTGTTCGTCCAGCCGCGGCTTGCCCAGGTTCGGCAGCACGAACCAGTCGATTTCGCCGAGTTCCAGGCCCGCGTCGGACAGGGCCTGCTTCACCGCCGCGCGCTGACCAGCCTCGAACCGGTCGAGCACGGTGTCCAGGCCGGTCTCCGAGACGAAACCGCGGCGGTGCGCGTCCACGTCCACCGGCTCACCGGAGCTGTACGGCGCGTCACCGAACCGCGCGTTCCCGCGCTGCATCCGTTCCAGGCTCGGGTCGGAGACCGTGGCCAGGCTGCGCAGCCGCGCGAAACCGTCGCGTGTGGACAGTACGGCCGCGGTGCCGCCGTCGGCGAGCACGGTGCCGGGATCGCTGCGCCAGCGATCGATCCCCGGCGCGCAGAACCGGTCCCCGGTGGTCACCAGTGCCTGGTTGTGCGCGGGGTCGGCCAGCAGGTACCCGGCCGCGAGCTCGAGCGCGGCAAGCCCGCCGTTGGACATCTGCGCGACCTCGATCGCGGGGCAGGCGTTGCCCACCGCCACCCGCTGAATGTACGAGGCTGGCGTCCACAGGTCGTGGCCCTGGTAGTAGATGCTCGCGTGCAGGATCAGGTCGATCTCGTCCGGCTGGCTGCCGGCCTGGCGCAACGCGATCCGCGCCGCCCGCGCGGCCAGCTCCGGCGCTGACTCGTGCTCGGAGACGCACACCGACTCGATCCTGGTCCGCCAGATGGTCCGGCGATCGCAGAGCCCGGCGCGCTCGGCCTCCTCGATCGTCATCGCCGGTGGCAGCCTGCGGCCGGTGCCCGCGATGTACACGTTCGGCAGCCTCATGGGTTCCTTTCGACAGCTACTCGAACGCGTGTCAGCCGACGGCCACCGGCGCCGCACCACCGGTCAGCGCGTGCACCAGCGCCAGCGACGTCATCGACCCGCCACGGCGGAACTCGTCGAGCCGCCGCCGGTTCTCCACGTGCTCCGAGCTGAGCTCGAAGGCGCGGAAGCTGGTCGCGTCGGTCCACTCGCTCACCACGTAGTAGACGGCCTCCTCGTCGGTGCTCTTCATCAGCCACTGGCCCTGGTTGGCCGGTTCACGGCCGATCCGCTCGGCGATCGAGAGCCAGGTCTGCTCGAACCGCTCCTCGGTGCCGGGATGCACGTCGAACCGCAGCAGCACCCGGAACGGGCGCGACCTCCCGGCCGCCGTCTCGATCTGCTTCTTGATGTGCGCCAGTTGCAGGGGCACGGTCTTCTGCAGCAACGCGACCATGGCGTTGTCGTCGTAGGGCATCGCGTCGCTGACGTGGAACTCGTGCACCCAGCGCAGTTCGACACCGCCGGCGGTCTCCACGTACTGCCAGGAAATGTCCATGAAGTCGAAGGCGTGCCCGTCGAGCTGACGCATCCGCGCGGTCCGTTTCGCGGGGTCGACCGCCCGTTCGGCGGCCCAGCCGTGGCTGCTGCCCCGCTCGTCCGGGCGCATGGTGACCCGGAACCGCGTGGTGTCGCCCTCGGCACCGAGGATCTCGGTGGCGGCGTAGTCGTTGAACAGCTCCGGCCAGGACGCGACGTCGTTCGTCATGTCCCACACCAGGTCCATCGGGGCGTCGATGACGATCGACGCGTGGTTGCAAGCGGCCAAGGGTCCAACCTCTCTGCTCTCGGGTGCGCGGTGGAACCGGCGCGGCCCGACCCCATGGGGTTGAAAGGCCGGACCGCGCCGGAGTCGCGGGGACGGCTCAGACGGCCGTGCTCAGCTGCCGGTTGACGTAGTCGATGGTGTCCCTCGGCGTTTCCATGTCGCCGACGGCGCCGTCCGGTACCGAGACCGCCAGCTCCTTCTCGATCTTGTTGGCCACTTCGAGCACGGCCAGCGAGTCGTAGCCGAGGTCGGTGAACGGCACGTCCAGGATGTCGCCGTCGAGGTCGACCGAGTCGTCGACGCCGACCGTCGCCCTGATGATCCGGCGCAGGTCGTCGGTGGTGAATTCAGCCATCTTGTCCTCCTGTTTCACGGGCTGCTTTACGAGCTACCGTTCGGATGCGGCGCGCACGACGAGCGCCGAGTTGAAGCCGCCGTACCCACGGCCGAGCACGAGCGCGGTGCGCACCGATGCCTTCCGGGGACGGCCGCGGACCAGGTCGAGCTCGCAGCCCGGCGCGAGATCGGTGACGTTGACCGTCGGCGGGATGACACCGTCCCGGATGGACAGCAGCGCACCGGCGGTGTCCAGCGCACCGGCGCCGGCGTAGATCCGCCCGGTCATCGTCTTCGGCGCGGTGACCGGCACCCCGGCCGGACCGAAGATGGCGGTGATCGCCCGCGCCTCGGCCAGGTCCAGCTCCGGCACCCCGGCCGCGTCGGCGAACACCACGTCCACGTCCGCGGCGGTGATGCCGGCGTCGGCCATCGCGCGCTCCGCCGCGGCCTGCAGCGTCGGCGCACGGCCGGTCCCTGGACGCGGATCGAAAGTGGCCGCGTAACCGGCGATCTCCCCGTAACACTGCGGCGCACCCCGTTCGGCGGCCAGCTCGGCGTCCTCGATCACCAGGATCGCGCCGCCCTCGCCCGGCACGTAACCGCAGGCGTCCGGGGAGAACGGCAGGTACGCGTTCGCCGGATCCTCACGGCCGCTGAGCAGCCCGGTCGGGATCTGGGCGACGATCCCGGCCGGTGACATCGCCGACTCGGTCCCGCCGACCAGCGCCATCCGATGCTGCTGACGCAGTACCCGCCTGCCCTGCCCGATCGCGTCCAGCCCACCGGCCTGCTCCGAGACCACCACCCCGCAGTGCCCGCGCAGCTTGTGCCGGATGGACAGCTGACCGGTGGTGGCGGCGAAGAACCAGGCGATGGACATGTACGCGCTGACGTGGTCGGGCCCCTGGCTCCACAGGTTCTCCAGCTCCCGCTGCCCGAACTCCACCCCGCCGGTCGCGTTCGCGGTGATCACGCCCAGCTCGTACTCGGGCAGCCCGGCGGGGTCGATCTTCGCGTCGGCGAGCGCCCGGTCGGCGGCCACGAAGGCGAGATGGCTCATCATCGAGGTCTCGAACAGCAGCCTGCTCGACACGTGGTCGCTGGGTTCGAAGGTGTTCAGCTCACCGGCGAGCGTGACCGGGTAGCCCGAGCAGTCGAACCGCTGGATGCGGTCGATGCCGCTCTTTCCGTCCAAAGTGGCGGCCCAGTAGTCCTCGGCCCCGATCCCGTTCGGCGCCATCACGCCGAGTCCGGTCACAATCGTTTTGGCGGTCCCGCTCATGCGCGCACCGCCTCGGGCCCGGCGACCACGATGGCGCTCTGGAAACCACCGAAACCGCTGCCGACCGAGAGCACCACGTCGGTCTTGTGCTCGCGCGCGGTCAGCGGCACGTAGTCGAGGTCGCATTCGGGGTCCTTGGTACGCAGGTTCGCGGTCGGCGGGACGACGTTGTTCTCGATCGCCAGCGCACAGGCGGCGACCTCGATCGAGCCGATCGCCCCGAGCGAATGCCCCACCATGGACTTGATCGAGCTCATCGGCACCTGGTAGGCGTGCTCCCCGAGGCTGCGTTTCACCGCGGCCGTCTCGTGCCGGTCGTTCTGCTTGGTCCCGGAGCCGTGCGCGTTGACGTAGTCGATGTCGGTGGCGTTGAAGCCGCCCTGGTCCATCGCCACCCGGATCGCCTCGGCCATCTCCCGGCCGTCCGGCTTCAGCCCGGTCATGTGGTAGCCGTTCGCGCGGGTGGCGTAACCGGCGATTTCGCAGTAGATGTGCGCACCCCGCTTGCGGGCCGCCTCGGCGTCCTCCAGTACGAACATGGCCGCGCCTTCGCCGAGGACGAGGCCGCGACGCTCACCGTCGAACGGGCGGCAGGCCGACGCCGGGTCGTCGTTGAAGGTGGAGGTCGCCTTGATCGCGTCGAAACAGGCCACCGTGATCGGCGAGAGCGGGGCGTCGGTCGAGCCGGCGATGACCACGTCGGCGCTGCCGTCGGCGAGCAGGCCGGCGGCATAACCGAGCGCGTCGATCCCCGAGGTGCAGCCCGACGAGACCACCGAGGTGGGGCCTTCCGCCCCGGTGTCCCAGGCGATCTCGCGGGCCAGCGAGCTCGGCGCGAAGTAGTCGTACAGATGCGGCACGGCGTACTCGTGGTCGACGACCCATTTCCGGCCGCCGTCACTGACCACTGTGTACTCCTTCTCCAGCCCCATGGTGCAGCCGACCGCGTTGCCGACGGTCACCGCGGTGCGTCCCGGCTCCACGTCCGGGATGCTGAGGCCGCTGTCCGCGACGGCCTCGCGGGTGGCGACCACGGCCAGCTGCGCGCCGCGGTCCATCCGCCGGACCTCCTGCGGGGTCAGGCCGTGCGCGACCGGGTCGAAGTCGCATTCGGCGGCCACCTGGGAACGGAACTCGGTGGGGTCGAAGAAGGTGATCCGCCGCATCGCGGCCCGGCCGCTGGTCAGCCGGTCCCAGAAGGCCTTGCGCCCGATGCCTCCCGGGGCGACCACCCCGATGCCGGTGATCGCGACTCGTCGCTTGTTCACGGCAAGCTCCCGACCTCGGGCAGCTGCTCGCCGGCCCGGTCCGCGCGCTCTTCGGTGTCCACATGGCCCAACTCCGGCCGGGGCGCCAGCGGGCTGAGCTGGAAGACCAGCCTGGCCGGCTCGGCCCCCTTGTTCTCCATCCGGTGCTTGGCGCCGATCGGCACCATCAGCGCGTCCTCGGGGTTGAGTTGGATCAGTTCGGCGCCGACCTGCATGGTGACGCTGCCGCTGACCACGTAGACGAACTCCTCGGAGTACGGGTGGTAGTGCTCGGCCACGTAGTCCCCCGGTTCCAGGGTCACCACCCCGCCGAAGCCCGAGGTGGACTGCACGGTCTTGGGGCTGAGCAGCACGCGGACGTCTCCCCCGCGCCGCCGGTTGGGCGGCACGTCGCCCACCGTGATCTTCGCTGCCGTGGTGGTCACGACTGTCTCCTTTCGGCGGGTCACTTGTCCTCCGGCGTCCACGAGTAGAAAACCTCTGCCATGGCGTCCTTCGGTTCCTTCCAGTTCGGATCGAAGGGCGTCATGTACTCCGCCAGCTTGTGGTGGATGTCCTGGAAGAGCGGATGGCTGCGCGCGCGGTAGAGCGGCTCGGTGATGTCCTTCTCCGCTTCCACGAGCTGGAAGTACAGCCCGTGGAAGCGGAAGAGGGTCCGCCGGTCGACGCCGATCATGTGCGGCAGCTCGGTCGCGTCCGACTCGGCCCACACGTCGCGGACTCGCTCGGTATCCTCCGGATTCATCCTGGCAACGATTAGCGTCCGGTGCACCACGACATATTTCCTCTCCGCACCCCGTTCGGCCGGGCACATTTCGAATAGCGCCGCTCGCGCCTCTTGCCTGGACTCGACTGGTCTGAACTGGCCCGGACTGGCACTGCGGCGTTGCTGGCGGGAACTCTGGCACCCGGCACTCGCGAGGCGATAAAGCCGGGATAGTGCGCTACTGGACCGCAATCCGAGAGTTCTCCGACGTGCCAAGGATCGACGGCGCGGAGCACGATTCAGTCACGGCGGCGGTCGCAGGCGCATACAGCCCGTGATCAACAGAGTGAGCGGCTACCACGGTCGCGAATAAGTCTCACAATGACCTCGATGCGTGCTCGCGGTCGGTGTCCGTTCGGCGACCGGATGCGACACCGACAAGAGAACCGTTATGGCGGAACCAAAAGCGCGCATCCGGGCTAATGCCTTTTCAGCCGGGCGTGACACTTCACTGCTTGCCGTCCCATCCACAGTGCTCACCCGAAGACGCGAGCCAGCCAGGGGTGCGGCGCGCATTACCGCACCACCACGGAGTTATAACACTTCGTACGGCACCGACCACTTAGGATCATCCACCTCCACCTACCCGCCGGTAGGCAGACCGGGAGTTTATTAGCCGTCGCCTTGATTAGCGCTCCAGCATAATTCGAGTCGTATCGCTACGTGAGGAGATAGTCGACAAAGCCCGACAAACCGCCATACGATGCGCTACGCTGCCATGCACTGGGGGAGGGTTGGCTTGAATCTTGCTCAACACCTCCGCAAAGCTGGTCGACGGAGTTCGAACGCTTGGCGTTCGAGGGAAGTGGTTGCGCAATGCAGATCAATGCCCTGGGTCCATTTGAGATCATTCGAAACAACGCGGATGTCACGCCAACGGCGCCCAAATTGCGGCAGGTGTGCGCGTTACTCGCCTTGCAGGTGAACTCACTGGTCTCGGCGGACCAGATCATCGAAGAGCTGTGGCAGGATCGTCCGCCCAACAGCGCGATGACCACCCTGCAGACCTACGTCTACCAGTTGCGCAAGCTGCTGGCGCTCAAGGCGCGCCCGTCTGGGCGCGGCAGCAGGATCAGGCGCGACACCGCGGCCGCGCAGAGCGAGGTCACCCTGCGCACCCATGCCGGCGGCTACATGCTCGAACTCGATTCCAACGCGCTGGACTGGTACCAGTTCGAGCAGCTGGTGAACCGGGGCTACCGGCAGATCGCCGGGGGTTCCATCTCCCCCGGGGTCAGCAGCCTCCGGGACGGGCTGGCCATCTGGCGCGGCAACGCGCTCAGCGACATCGGCCCCGGATCGGTCCTGCGCCGGGAGATCGTCCGGCTCGAGGAGCTCCGCAAGGCCGCGTTGGAGCAGCGGATCGACGCCGAGCTGCGGCTCGGCCGGCACCAGGAGCTGATCGGCGAACTCAGCGTGCTGGTCGCCCAGCAGCCGACCCACGAGGGCTTCTCGGCGAAGCTGATGATGGCGTTGAACCGCACCGGGCGCCGCACCGACGCGCTGAACGTCTACCAGCGCGCGCGTTCGGTACTCGCCAGGGAACTCGGCCTCGAGCCCTCCGACGAGCTGCGGAACCTGCACCAGACGATACTGGCCGGCGGGCCCGGCGCGGCGGCCCCCGAGCCGCCGGGGCATTTCGAGCTCTCCCTCAGCTATGAGAACAACGCCCCCAGCGCGGACTGGCTGCCGGCAACCGACGCCGTCGAGATCGGCAGGCAGGAGGAGCTGAGCACGATCTGCGCCGCACTGACCTCGCACCAGCCCGGCGCGCTGGTGATGGGCGGGCCCGGTTCGGGAAAGACCACCTTCGCGCTGCGCGCCGCCGAACGGGTACGGGACGAGTTTCCGGACGGCGTCTTCTACCTGCGCATGCTCAAGCGCGACCTGGCCCCCTTCCAGCCCAGCGAGCTGCCGCTGGAGCTGCTGCGGGTGGTTGGCGTGCCGAGCCACGAGCTGCCGGCCGAGCCGCACGAGCGGGCCGGGCTGTTCCGGCGCTGGGTCACCCAGCACAAGGCGCTGCTCATCCTGGACGACGTGGTGCTGCTCGACCAGGTGAAAGCGGCCCTGCCCGCGGGTTCCACCTGCGCGGTGCTGGCGGTCAGCAGGCGGCGGATCTACCACCCGGCGCTGCGCTGCACGGTCGAGATGCGGCCGGTGCCGCCGGAGTACGCGCTGCGGCTGCTCACCGAGCTGATCGGCAAGGACAGGGTGGCCCGCGATCCCGACGGCGCGCGCCGTCTCGTCGCGCTCTGCCACGGCTCGGTGCTCGGCCTCCGCGCGGCCGCGGCCAGACTGGAGCTGCGCCCGCACTGGACGATGTCCTATCTCGCCGAGCGGCTCGGGGGCAGGCCGCGCGGGCTGGACGAGCTGCTCGTCGACGGGCTGGACATCCGGAACAGCGTGGAGGCGAACCTCGCGATGCTGTCCGAGGACTACCGGCGCGACCTCGGCTCGATGGTGTCCGGGGGCACCGCGCAGTTCACCGCCGCCGGTGTCTCCAGCGAGCTGCAGATGGACCCGCACCGGGCCGAGCAGTTCCTCGAGGAGCTGGTCGAGTTCCAGCTGCTGGAGACCCATCTGCCCACCGAGCTCCGCGCCGGGCGCGACTTCGAGTACCGCTGCCCCGCGCTGGTGCGGCAGGTGATCGCCGAAACCGTCTGACGTCGTGAGTGAAAAGTGTTGCCGGGACAACACTTTTCACTCACGACCGCGGCCTCGTGACGTCGCCCCCAATTTCCCTCCACCGGTCCTTTAGCCGGGCCGGAAACAATTCACGCGGAGCCGGCGAGACACATCGGCGAGCGTGCACAACGCTCTTTCACCGAAACATGATGGGGCCGCGTGATGGGTGATGTTCTGCAGGTTGTTTTCGGAGTCGTCGCACTGGCCGGCAGCGGAATCGTGGCCGGGGTGTTCTTCGCCGTCGCGGTGAGCGTGCTCCCCGCGCTGCTCACTCTGCCACCCGCGCCCTATATCGAAATGCACAAGAAGCTGGGCCGCGGCTACCACCCGGCGATGCCGCTGATCGTGAACGGCGCGATGCTCGCCGAAATCGCCCTCGCCGTACTGGTGCCCGCCATCGCCCCGCGGCTGCTGTTCGCCGCCGCCCTGCTGCTCACCCTTGGCGTGCAAGGCGTGTCGCATCTGGCGAACGTGCCGATCAACCGGCGGCTGCTGGCCATCGACACCAGTGCCATCCCGGCCGACTGGAAGGACCCGCGGCCGGAATGGCGCAGCTGGCACAGCCTGCGCACGGCACTGGCCATGGCCGCGGTCACCGTCAACGCGCTCGCGGTCGCCCTGCTGCCGTGACCGCATCCCCCGCGCACCGGAACGAGGAGTAAACCGTTGGCAGACAACCAAAGCACCGCCGCAGGCAAGGTGCCGCTCCGCAACCCGAAGCTGGCCTTGGCCGCTGTGCTGGTGTCCTCGTTCATGAGCTTCTTCGACTTCACCGTCGTCTATGTCGCGCTGCCGGCGATCCAGGACGACCTGGCCACCAGCTACGCGGCGGTGCAGTGGGTGGCGATCGGCTACGCGCTGCCGTTCGCGCTGCTGCTGATCACCGGCGGCCGGATCGGTGACATCCTCGGTCACCGGCAGGCGTTCCTGATCGGACTGCTCGGCTTCACCCTCGCGTCCGCGGTGGCCAGTGTGGTCACCAGCGTCGGCCTGCTGGCGCTGACCCGGGTGCTGCAGGGCATCGCCGGTGCCGTGCTGGCGCCGCAGGTGCTCGCCCTGTTCCGCACCCTGGTGCCACCGGACAAGCGCGCGGGTGCGATGGCCGCCTATGCCGGGACCGTCGGCCTTGCCACGATGTCCGGGCCGATCCTGGGCGGGGTACTGGTCGGCGCGAACCTGTTCGGCCTCGGCTGGCGCAGCATCTTCCTGCTCAACGTCCCGCTCGGTCTCGTCGCCCTCGCCGGCGGTTTCCTCTGCCTGCCGGCCAGTCTCGGCCGGGGCAGGCTCCGGCTGGACTTCGGCGGCATCCTGCTCGCCACGGTCACCCTGCTCCTGCTGCTGTGCCCGCTGATGTACGGCCAGACCACGGGTTGGCCGTGGTGGGACTGGGCCGGACTGGCCGCGTTCCTGCCCGCGCTCGCCGTCTTCATCGGACATCAGCGCCGCCGCCACGGCACCGGGAAGGACACCCTGATCGCGCTTCCGCTGTTCCGGATGCGCGAGTTCAACGCCGGGATCGCGGTGAACTTCGTAGTCGCGTCGGTGCTGACCGGGTTCCTCTTCGTGTTCGCGGTGTACCTGCAGGACGGCCTCGGCTATCCGCCGCCGGTCGCCGGCGCCACCATGGCCATCGGCGCGGTCGCCACCACGGTCGCCTCGATGATGGCCCTGCGGCTGGTGAAACGGTTCGGCAGGCGGACGCTGGTCGTCGGCGCGGTGCTGGTCGTGGTGAGCTTCGGCCTGATCGTCACGTCCGTCCACTTCGCACAGACGCCGGCCGGTGCCGGTGAGCTGGCCGTCGCGCTGACCCTGTTCGGCCTCGGCACCGGGCTGGTGTCCACTCCGATCCTGAACATGACGATGAGCGCGGTCCCGGTCTCCGACGCCGGTTCGGCGGCCGGGCTGTTCACCACCTTCCGGCAGATCGGTGCCGCGGTCGGCGTCGCGCTCAACGGCGTCGTGTACTTCGCCGTGCTCGGCACCGGAATCGCGGAAAGCCACACCGGCGCGATCAAAGCGACCGCGCTCTTCGACGGCGGCGTCGGCATCGTGATGCTCGCACTGCTGCTGCTCGTGCCGCGCACGGCCGACGCGCCGGCGCCGGCCGTGCGGCCCGTCGCTCCCGCCACCACCCCGACGTCCTGAAAGGCAGCTATGACCATCGTTTCCGAACCGGCCACGGCCGTACCGCGGACCCGGCGCGGGCCGGGAACCCCGCTCGGCCTCCGGCGGCCGGTGGCGTTGCTGTTCCCCGGCCAGGGCGCGCAGCAGGTGCGCATGGCGGCCGGGCTGTACCGGCACAACGCGGTTTTCACCGACGTGATGGACACCGCCTTCTCGCTGTTCGGCCCCGAGGGAGCACGGATCCGCGCCGGCTGGCTGGCCGAGCAGGCGGACGACATGTTCGACGACGTCACCGTCGCCCAGCCGTTGCTCTACGCGGTCAACTGCGCGCTCGGCCGGATGGTGCTCGGCTGGGGCCTGCGCCCGGCGGCGCTGCTCGGGCACAGCGTCGGCGAGATGGCCGCGGCCACCCTGGCCGGTGTCTTCGGCCTCGACGACGGAGTGCGGCTGATGCGAGACCGGGTCGAAGCGTTCGCCGGCAGCGCGCCGGGCGGCATGCTCGCGGTGGCCGCCTCGGCCGCGGAGGTCGAACCGTACCTCTCCGGTGACGTGGTGGTCGGCGCGATCAACGCGGGCAGGCAGGTCATGCTCGCCGGTCCGGCCGGGCCGCTCGCCGAGGCCGGGGCCAGGCTGCGCGAGGCCGAGTTCACCTGCGTTCCGGTCAAGGCACGACAGGGTTTCCACAGCCCGATGCTGGCCGAGGCGGCGATGGCCTCCACCCGGGTGTGGGCCGAAACCGAGCTGCGGCCACCGGAGATCACCCTCTACTCCGCGTACCGGACCGCCGTGCTGACCGCCGAAGTCGCCCGCGACGTGGAGTTCTGGGCCGGCCAGCCCGCCGCTCCCGTCCACTTCGGACCGACCCTGGACGCACTGCTCGACGACGGCGACTGGCTGCTCCTCGAAGTGGGACCCGGCCAGGGCCTGAGCACACTGGCCCGCCGCCACCCGGCCGTGCGCGCCGGCCGGTCCGGCATCATCCCGCTCTCCCCAGCCCGCGCCCCCGGCGGCGCGGCCGACCGCCAGGCCGCGCTCAAGGCGGCCAACCGGATCTGGCTGGAGGGCCACCAACTCGACTGGGCGGCCGTCCGCGGCTGACCGGCTCACCGGAGAAAAGCACAACACACGAAGAAGGAGCGTCATGCCATACGCAGCGATCACCTACAACGTCAAACCCGGGTTCGAGGACGAAATCGAAGAGGTCTTCTCGAACTTCAAGCGGGTCAGCACGCCGATCATCCGCAACGCCGATGGCGAGGTCACCGGCCAGCTGCTCGGCAGCGCGGTGTTCATCAAGGACGCGTTCATGGTCCGGTTCATCCACTACGAAGGCTCGATCGCCGAGGTCGGCAGGCACATGGCCAGCCAGGGTGGCGTGCACGAGCTGGAGTCGAAGCTGCAGCCCTACCTGGCCGAGGAGCGGGACACCCAGTCCCCGGACAAGTTCCAGAAGCACTTCCGCAGCTCGATCATGCGCTCGATCGCGCAGCTGACCCCGGAAAACTACCCCGGCGCCACCGAATAGCGCCCCCGCGGGCCGCCGGGGCGGTGGGAGCCCCGGCGGCCCGCCCTACCCTTCCCGGAGGCCTTCGATGAACGCCGCGGCGTCATTCGAGAACATCCTGAACCTGGACACCATCCTCGCCGCGCTGCTCGTGGTGATCTGGGGCGTCGCGGGCTACAGCGCGGGCAGGCTCGCCGGCCGGCGGACCTTGCGCGGGCTGCGGGCCGGCGCCCGCCGCGGCCTCGGCTACCTGCTGCTCGGCCTGCTGCTGGCGCTGGCCCGCGCGGTGCTGATCGGCGTGACCGCGAGCTACGGCTGGGACTTCGCGGCCGACCGGATCCTGATTATCGCGCCGGTCCTGCTGCTGCCCGCGGTCGCCGTGGTGCTGCTCACCGCGCCGAGGCTGTTCCGGCTGGCGCGCCTGCCGGTCACCGACCGTGCCGCGGAAACCGGCCGGGACACCCGCCGGGAGGCCGCGTCCCCGATGTTGGTGCTGCCGGTGCACGCCACCGCCGTCGGCGCCGTCTTCGGCCTGTACTTCGGTTTCATCAACCCGGTCGCGCCACCGATCCTTGGCAGCGCGCTGTTCGCGCTGATCGGCTGGCTGTTGCTGGTCGCACTGCTGCACACCCGCCAGGTCCGGCGGCAGCGCAGGCTCGGCGGGCTCGAAGTGGCGGCGCTGCCCCGGCCGCTGGTGCGGATGTCGAAGGGACTGGCCGTGGTCACCGCGGCCGTGCTGGCCATCGCGGGCTCGCTGTTCTGGTCGGTGGAGTCGAGCAGGCTGCCGGCGCGGATCGACATGGGCGGGCACCACGCGCAGGCCGCCGGCGGCGGTGGGCACGGAGCCGCGCACGCGGCGACCGGAGCCGCGCCGGCCGACCAGCTCAGCGTGCCCGAACTGGTCGACCGCAGCACCGAGGAACCCGCACGGCGGTTCACCCTGGTCGCGCAGGACACCCGGATCCGGCTGGCCTCCGGCAAGATCGTCGACGGCAAGACCTTCAACGGCCAGGCCCCCGGCCCGGAGCTGCGGGTGCGCCAGGGCGAGCTGATCGAGGTCACCCTGGTGAACAGGATGGCCGCCACCAGCGCCACCATCCACTGGCACGGGATCAACGTGCCGAACGCGGCCGACGGGGTACCCGGCGTCACCCAGGACGCGGTGCAGCCTGGTCAGGAGTTCGTCTACCGCTTCCGGATCAACGAGGTGGGCACGCACTGGTACCACACGCACCAGGACTCGGCCGGCAACGTGTCCGCCGGGCTGTTCGGCGCGCTGCTCGTGGAGCCGCGCGAAGGCCCGCCCCCGCCCGCGCACGAGATCTTCGTGCCGATGCACGGCTGGCCGGTGGACGGCAAGAGCGTGCCCGCCTTCGGCACCGCGGATCTGCTGGACCGCCGGGCGATCCAGCCCGGCACCAAGGTCCGGCTGCGGGTGATCGACACCGACGTGATGCCGCGCCGGTTCGTGCTCGACGGCACCCCGTTCAAGGTCACCTCGCTGGACGGCACCCCGGTCAACGGCCCGACCGACCTCACCGACAAGCTGATCACCCTGGGCAGCGGCGGCCGGGCCGACCTGGAGTTCACCATGCCGGACCACCCGGTGCGGCTGACCTACCTGTTCGCCAAGGACAGCGGCCTGCTGCTCAGCCCGGACGGCACCGGCGACGTGACCCCGGTGTTCGACCGGCCCGACTTCGACTTCACCACCTACGGCACCCCGACCGCGACCCCATTCGGGCCCGCGAGCCGTTTCGACCGCGAGTACACCCAGCTGTTCGACAGCGAACCCGGTTTCTACGACGGCAAGTTCGCCTTCCTGTGGACCACGAACGGCAAAGTCTTCCCGGACGTGGAGAACCTGGTCGCGCGCGAGGGCGAGCTGATCAAGGTCAAGTTCGTCAACCGCAGCCGGTTCGACCACCCGATGCACCTGCACGGGCACAAGATGCTGGTGCTCAGCCGCGGCGGCCGCCCGGTCACCGGCAGCCCGGTCTGGCTGGACACCCTCGATGTCGACGTCGGCGAAGAGTGGGAGATCGCGTTCCGCGCGGACAACCCCGGCATCTGGATGGACCACTGCCACAACTTCCTGCACGCCCAGGTCGGCATGATGCTGCACCTGACCTACGAGAACGTCACCTCCCCCTACCAGATCGGCCCCGACACCCCCAACAACCCGTCCTAACCCCTGACCCCCTGGCAAATAGCCGGCTTTTCGCCCTTTCCGTTTGGGGCAAAAAGCCGGCTATTTGCCGTTCTGGGGGCGGGGCCGGCGAGTTCCGCACAGGGAGATGGCCCTGGCTGGGGGGGCAGCCAGGGCCATCGGGTGGGGAGGAGGGTCAGCTTGCTCGGCGGGTTTCGGCGTCTCGCTGTTCGGCGAGTTCGGCCATCAGGGAGGTGGTGTGCGTGCCGGCGCGGAACACCGGGTCGGCCAGCACCTCGCGCAGCACGCCGGCGGTGGTCCGCACGCCGCCGCCGGCGATGCGGAACTCGGCCAGCGCGCGGTCCATCCGGTTCAACGCGTCGGTGCGGTCCGCGCCCCAGGTGATCACCTTGGCCAGCAGCGAGTCGTAGTCCGGCGGGATCCGCCAGCCCTGGTAGGCGGCGGTGTCCACCCGCACGAACGGGCCGCCGGGAGTGACGAACTCGGTCAGCTCGCCGGGACACGGCGCGAAGTCGCGCGTCGGGTCCTCCGCGTTCACCCGGCATTCCACCGCGACCCCGCGCGGCGCCAGATCCTCCTGCCGGAACGACAGCGGCCTGCCCGCGGCGATGTTCAGCTGCTCGCGCACCAGGTCCACCCCGGTCACCATCTCGGTCACCGGATGCTCGACCTGGATGCGGCAGTTCACCTCGATGAAGGCCACCTCGTCGTCGTTCACCACGAACTCGAAGGTGCCGGCCCCGGTGTACCCCACCGCCTTCGCGCCGGCCACGGCCGCCTCGGTGAGCTGCCGGTAGACGGACTCGTCAAGACCCGGGGCCGGGCTCTCCTCGATCAGCTTCTGGTGCCGGCGCTGGACCGAGCAGTCGCGCTCGCCGAGGTGCACCACGTTGCCGTGCTCGTCGGCGAGCACCTGAACCTCGACATGACGGCCGCCCTCGAGAAAACGCTCCAGGTACACCCGCTCGTCCCCGAACACCGCCCTGGCCGCGGCCCTGGTGGCCCGGAACGCGGGCAGCAGCTCGTCCCAGCTCCGCACCACCGCGATCCCTTTACCGCCACCGCCGGCGACCACCTTGATGATCAGCGGCAGGCCGATCTCGTGCGCGGCCGAGACCACCTCGTCCGAGCCGAACACCGGCTCGGGCGTGCCGGCCAGCACCGGCAGCCCGGCCTCGGTCATCAGCCGCCGCGCCACCACCTTGTCCCCCAGCGAGCCCATCACCTCCGGCCGGGGGCCGACGAAGACCAGCCCGTTGCCCGCGCAGATCTCCGCGAAGTCAGGGTCCTCGGAAAGGAACCCGTACCCGGGGTGGACCGCCTGCGCACCCGTGCGCAGCGCGGCCTCGACGATCGCCGGCGGGTAGAGGTAGCTGCGTTTCGCTGCGCCAGGGCCGATCTGCACGGCCTCGTCGGCGGCGAGCACGGCCGCCGACTCGCGGTCCACTTCGGAATGCACCACCACGGACCGGACGCCGAGCTCCCGGCAGGTCCGGACCACCCGCAGCGCGATCTCGCCCCGGTTGGCCACCAGCACCGTCTCGAACGGCGGCCGCGTCACCGCGCTCACGCCTCTTCCACCGGCCTGAGCACCAGCAGCGGCTGGCCGTACTCCACCGGCTGCCCGTCCGCGGCCAGTATCTCCACCACCTCGCCCGGTGCCTCGGCGACGATGGAGTTCATCAGCTTCATCGCCTCGATGATCGCGACCTGCTGCCCGGCCTCCACCACGTCACCGACCGAGACGAACGGCGCGGCATACGGTTCCGGCGCGCGGTAGAACGTGCCCAGCAGCGGCGCGCGCAGCTCCACGCCTTCGCGCTCGGCCGGGGGCGGTGCCTCCGCCGGAACCCCCGGCGCCGGTGGCGGCCCTGCCGCCCACTCCACCTCCAGACTGGCGCAGCCGAACCGCAGGCTCACCCTGCTCGGGGTGTGCGGGGCGGCCCGCAGGATGTTCTGCACGCCGCTGCTCAGTACCCTGATCGCTTCCTCGGCACCCGGCTGCGGGAACTCCTGATCCATGGTCCGGATGTCCTCCTGCAGCCGCTGTTCCGGCGTCACTATCGGCACGCCCGTCATCTCCTGCCTCCTGTGTTCTGCTGAAAGTCGTTACGCCCCGGCCAGGCCGAAAGCGCGGAACCGGGCCCGCCTGGCGGCGACCAGCTCGTTCCCCGGACGGGCACGCAGCTCGCGCAACGCGGCGACCACCGACCGGCGGACCAGGTCGCTGGCCGCGTCCGGGTTCCGGTGCGCGCCACCGTCGGGCTCGGGCACCACCCCGTCCACGATGCCGAGCCGCAACAGCGAGCCGGCGTCCACCCGCAGCGCCCCCGCGGCACGGGTTGCCGCCCCCGGGTCACGCCACAGGATCGCCGCGCATCCTTCCGGGCTGATCACCGAGTAGATCCCGTTCTCGCTGACCAGCACCCGGTCCGCGACGGCGAGCGCGAGCGCGCCACCGCTGCCGCCTTCACCGGTGATCACGCTGACCACCGGCACCGGCAGCCCGCCCATCGTGCGCAGGCACTCCGCGATCGCCGCGGCCTGGCCCTGCTCCTCCGCCTCCAGCCCGGGATGCGCGCCTGGCGTGTCCACCAGCGCCACCACCGGTACCCGGAGTTTCGCCGCCAGCCGCATCAGCCGTTCGGCCTTCCGGTACCCCGAAGGCGACGGCATGCCGAACTGCCGCTTCACCAGCTCCGCGGTGCTGTGCCCCTTCTGGTGGCCGATGAACATCACCGGCAGCCCGTCCAGGGAGCCGAGGCCGCCGACGATCGCCGGGCAGTCCGAGCCGCGCCGGTCGCCGTGCAGTTCGACGAACCCGTCCGCCCAGTTGTCGATGTGGTCCAAAGTGGTCGGACGGGCCAGCTCGCGCGCGGTACGCAGCACCTCGTCCACCGGTTTCTCCGGCAGCAGCCCTGGATCCCGCAGCACCGGGTCGGTCACCGAGTGCCCCCAGCCGGTGCCGGCGGGGCGGGTCATCGACAGCAGGTTCGCCAGCATCCGCGGCAGCTCCGGCCGCGGCCGGACGTCGTCGACGTGCCCGTGCGACAGCAGGAACTCCGCGGTCTGGAAGCCTTCGGGCAGCCGCTGCCCGATGGTCTGCTCGATCACCCGCCTGCCGGCGAAACCCATCCGTGCGCCTGGCTCGGCGACGATGATGTCCGACAGCGTCGCGTAGGACGCGGCCACCCCGCCGAAGGTCGGATCGGTGACCAGCGTGATGGTCAGCAGGCCCGCCTCGTCGAGCTCGGCCATGGCGTTGCTGGTCTTGGCCATCTGCATCAGGGAGAGCACGCCCTCCTGCATCCGGGCGCCACCGGAAGCGGTGACCAGCAACAGCGGCGAGTCGTGCGCGATGGCGGCCTCGGCGGCGGTCGCGATCGCCTCCCCCGCCGCGCTGCCGAGGCTGCCGCCGAGGAACCGGAAGTCCATCGCGACCACCACCACCGAGTGCCCGTGCACGGCGCCGTGCGCCACCTGTACCGCGTCGTCGAGACCGGTGGCGCTCCTCGCCTTGGCCAGCCTGGTCGCATACGGCACCAGGTCGGTGAAAGTGAGCGGATCGTGCACCGCGGGGCGCGGTTCGACGGGCTTCGCCGAACCGTCGTCGAGCAGCTTGGCCAGCCGCTCCGCCGCCGTCATCGGACTGTGCCAGCCGCATTCCGGGCAGACTCCGGCGAAGCGGTCGAATCTCTTGCGGTACAACAACCCCTGGCATCGCCTGCAGACCAGCCAATCGGTCTGCTCGCTCTGCTGGGCCGCGCGCGGGCGGTTCACCATCTCGGTCATCTCTGGCCCCACTCGTCCTTCGGTCGTGGCTCCCCCGACGTACTTCCGCCCGCGGAACCTGGCCAGGACCCGGGGACCGCGTGCCCGCTCATGGCCGCGCCGACCACGATCAGCATGTCGACCAGCGCGGTGCCGATCTTCCGCCACCGGGCCCGGAGTGCTTCCTCTTCTTCCGGGGTTGGTGTCCGCATGATTGGACCTCCTCACCAACTCACCGGTTCGCGGCACGCGCTCACTCGTATGCCGCCGTCACCTGGTACACCCCGAACGGCCGGCCGGAACTGGTGTCCCGGAACGGCCGCAGCGGTGTCGTCGTCCTGCGGTGGTCGGCGCCCTGTTCCCATTCCTGGAAGGCCGCCATGCTCTCCCACGAGCTCAGCACCACGAACCCGTTCGGGTCCTGGACCGACCGCAGCAGCTCGTTGCCCAGCAGTCCGGGTACACCGGCCAGCTCCTTGCTCACCTCGTGGTAGGCGGCCTCGATCCCGGCGACGTCCTCGGTCGCGTTGAAGATCAGCACCCGCACCCCGCCGGTGGTACCGCCCATCAGCTCATCCCGCCGTCGACCGGGATCACCGCGCCGGTGACGAACGAGGACAGGTCGCTGGCCAGCCACAGCACCGCACCGGCGGCCTCGGTCGCCTTGCCGATCCGGCCGAAGGCGCTCTTCTTGCTGTACAAGGAGATCATCGCCTGACGCTGGTCGTCGGGCAGGTCGCGCAGGGTCTCGGTCTCGATCACGCCGAGGCGCAGGATGTTGAACCGGATACCGCGCTCGCCGAACTCCCTTGCCAGCGAACGGTTCAGGCCGATCAGGGCGGCCTTGGTTGCGGTGTAGTGCGCCCGCAGCTTCACCCCGGCCTCCACCGACCGCGACCCGATGCTGATCACCGAGCTGCCCTCGCCGAGCAGCGGCAGCGACTTCTGGATCACCATGTGCACCGAGGTGAGGTTGGTGGCGACCATCCGGTTCCACTCCTCGAACGGCAGCTCCGCATACGGGATGTGGCTGATCGTGCCGGCGTTGTTGACCAGCACGTCGAGCTTGCCGTGCAGCCGTTCGCACTCACCGATCAGCTCGGTCACCTGGTCCGGGTCGGACACGTCGGCGCGGATGATGCTGTGTTCGCCGCCGATCTCCTTGAGCTCGCGCTCCAGCGACGCGACGTGCTCGCTCTCCCGCCGATAGCAGGTCACCACGTCCACCCCGGCGCGGGCCAGGCCCAGCACCAGGCCGCGGCCGACGCCGCGGACACCACCGGTGACGAGCGCCTTCTTGCCCTTGAGACTCAGTTCCATTTTCCATTCCTCCAGCTGTCTTGTGTTGACGCGATGTGCGGACCTAGAGCGGCGTGCTCAGCACGGCGACCAGCGCCAGGCAGTTGACCAGGAAGGCCAACATGCCGAGCAGGCTGCGGCGCCGGTTCCACGGACCCCACACCGGCCGGGGGTCGCGTTCGGTGAAGTCGGCGGGCAGCTGCGCCGGCTCCAGCGTCTGCACGTAACGGTTTCCCGGCACGTTCTTGGTCAGCGAGATGACCCCGGTGGCCAGCGCCAACAGCGCCGACGTGGCGAACAGGGACTGGGCGACCGTGCCGTCCGCGGTCACCGCCAGCGTGAGGTCACCGAGGAAGGTGACGATCAGGCAGAGCGGCATCCAGGGGTCGTACCGGGTGGAGAAGAAGGCGTGCGCCCGAACGTAGTCGGCGTCCGGCAGCACCCGGAGGAACGGCCAGCCGCCGAGCTGGGTGGCCAGCAGCACGCCGGCCGCGAGCCCGTTCGCCAGCAGCACGAGCGGGACCAGAATGCCTGTCATCACCGACCTCCGCCGTGCTTCAGCCCGCTACCGGAAGACCGGCCGCGGCCTCGATCTTGTCCTTGATCAGCTTCTGCTGGACCTTGGTGTTGCGGTCCATCCGCGCGAACATGGCGGCGTCGTCCACCGGCAGGCCCGGCTTCATCTCGAAGTCCTGCACCCAGCGCATCCGCACGCCGCCGTCCTCGGTCTCCAGGTACTCCCAGTAGATCCACATGTACTTGAACGGCCCGGTCTGGATCCGCTGCGAGCGCACGGTCCTGGTCTCCTCGTCCGGGGTGCGCGCGGAGATCCAGTCCCAGACCTTCCCGGTCTCGTCCGGGTGCAGGGCGAGCCGGAAGATCACCGTTTCGTCCCGCCGTTCGATGATCTCCGCGGCGGAGTACTCGCTGAACAGCTGCGGCCACGACTCGATGTCGTTGGTCATCTTCCAGACCAGGTCCATCGGCGCGTTGATGACGATCTCGTTGTCCGTGTGTCCTGACATGTTTCTGCCCTTCCCGGTTTCAGTCGCGCTTTTCCAGCACGACGGCGGCGTCCTCGTCCCCGCGGCCCGCGGAGATCACCGACTCGTACTGCAGCGCCGCCTGCTCCACCAGCGGCAGGCTGACGTCGAGCGCCGCCGATTCCTGTGCCGCGAGCCGGAGGTCCTTGTGCATCAGCACGCTGCGGAACCCGGCCGGCCGGTAGCTGCGCTCGAGCATGAAGTCCGCGCGGAACCCGAGTGCGAAGGCGCCCCAGGCCATGTCCCGCAACGCGCCGACCACGAGCTCACGGTCCAAACCGGACGCTTCGGTGAAGTTCAGCGCCTCGGCCAGCCCGGCGGTCTGCACGCCCAGCATCAGGTTGAAGGCCAGCTTCAGCGAGCTGGCCGTCCCTGGTGCACCCAGGTAGCGGACCTGCTGGCCGATCGCGTCCAGCACGTCCCGCACACTGTCCACTGCGGACTCTTCACCGGCGGCGAAAACGCGGAGCTGACCGGAGTTGGCCATCTTCGGGTTGCCCACCACGCAGGCTTCCACCCGCGAGTTGCCGTGCTCGGCCAGCCGCTGGGCGGCGCGGCGCGCGTAGTCCGGGGACACCGTCGAGGTGTCGATCACCTGCTGCTCCGGACGCAGCTTGCCGAGCACGGAACCGAACAGCACCTCTTCGACCGCCCGCTCGTCGGCGAGGCTGATCAGCACCACGTCGGCGTCCGCCACCGCTTCGGCCGGGCTGTCCGCCCGCGACGCGCCGGCCGCCACCAGCGAGTCCGCCTTGGCCGCCGTCCGGTTGTACACCGTGACCCGGAACCCGGCGCTCAGCAGCGCGTGCGCCATGCCGCCGCCCATGCCGCCGAGGCCGAGCACCGCGATCGATCGAGTGCCCATGGTCAGATCCCCCCGTCCACGGTGATGTTGGCGCCGGTCACGTACTTGGCGGCGTCACCGGCCAGGAACAGCACCGAGGCGGCGACCTCCTCCGGCTGGCCGATCCGGCCGAGCGCGGTCATCGCGGCGAGCCGCTCCAGCACGTGCGGCGGCAGGCCGGCGCCTGGCTCGGTTTCGGTGACCCCCGGCGAGACCAGGTTGACCCGGATACCGCGCGGGCCCGCCTCCTTGCACAGCGCCCTGGTGAACCCGATCAGCGCGGCCTTGGCGGTGGTGTAGTGCACCGCGTTCGGCCTGCCGCGGCTGGCCACCGACGACCCGATGCTGATCACCGAGCCGCCGTCGGCCAGCGCCGGCAGCGCCGCCTGGGTGACCAGGTAGGTGGCGGTCACGTTGCTGTCCATCACCCGCTGCCATTCGGCGGTGTCCAGCTTGCCCAGCGGGGCCATGCCGTCCACTCCGACGTTGTTGACCAGGACGTCGAGTCCGCCGAGCGCACCGGTGGCGGTCTCGACCAGTCCGGCGGCGTCCTCGGCGCTCGTCACGTCCGCCTGCACGACCTGGTGCTGGTCGCCGATTTCCTTCAGCTCACGGGTGAGTTCCGCGGCCGCCTCGGCATCGGTGTGGTAGCAGGTCACGACGGTGGCTCCGGCACGCGCGAACGCGAGCACCGTCGCCCGGCCGATCCCCTTGGTTCCTCCGGTCACAAGCACCCGCTTGCCCGACAATCCTTGATCCACCGGACATTCCCTTCTGCTGCGTCGGTCGTGAGTCACGCTGGCGGACACCATGCAGACGCGGGTTCGGGCGTCACTCGAAACGTGATCCAGCCGATTTCCCACCAGTCGCGGCCCTGGTTCGCGAGCCCTTTCCTCAGGCCGTTTTCGAGCGGGACGCGAGCCGGACGTGGTTGTGCCGCTAGCCGACGCGGGCACGCTGTCCGGCATCCGACGCCGCATCGGCGACGTCACAGGTACGCAGGGGGTACCGCATGAAACTCGGCGTCAGCTTGACCCCGGGCAGAGCACTGGAACTGGCCAGGGAAGCCGAACGGCTCGGCTTCGCCACCGCACTCGCACCGGAGGGGGACCGCGACGCGATCACCGTGCTCAGCTGGGTGGCCGGGCAGACCGAACGGATCGGGCTGGTCTCCGGGGTCTGCCAGATCCCCGGCCGCACCCCGGTGCTCGCCGCGAGTACCGCGGCCACCCTGAACTCCTTGTGCGGCGGCCGTTTCCGGCTCGGGCTCGGCATTTCCAACTCGTTCACCGCGGACAGCAGGCACGGGCAGCCTTTCCGCGGGCCGCTCGGCCGGACCAGGGAGTACCTGGAGATCATCCGGATGGTGCTGCGCGGCGAACCCGTGCGCCTGCGCGGCGAGCACTACACGGTCCCGTTCTCCGAGCACCTCGACGGCTTCCGCGCCGCGTCCGATCCGCACGCCACCCCGATCCTGCTGGCCGCGATCGGTCCGGGGAACTTGGAGCTGGCCGGGGAGATCGCCGACGGCTGGATCGGGTCCTTCTGCTCACCGGCACAGGTGGAGAAGGCGCTGCCCAGCCTGCGAGCGGGCCGCGAACGGGCCGGCGCGACGCTGGACGGCTTCGAGATCCTGCTGACCGTGCCGATCGCGGTCGGCGACGACCCGCGTGCGCTCGCCGAGCCGATCAAGAGGTACGTCGCGAAGTTCCTCAGCCTCGGGCACCGCGAGCGGAACTTCTACTACCGGCTCGCCGCCGAGCAGGGACTGTCCGAAGAGGCGGACCGAGTGCAGAGCCGCTACCTCGCCGGTGATCCGGACGGCGCCGCGGCGGCGGTGCCCTTCGAGTTCGTCGACGCGATGGCCCTGCTCGGTCCCCCGGACCGCATCCGCACCAGGCTGGGCCAGTACGCCGACGCCGGGGCGAGCACCCTGTGCGTGGGACCGTCCGCGCCGACCCTGCCGGAGCAGCGGGCCGCGCTGCAGGTGGCCGCCGCAGTGCTGCCTGCCGGCGCGCACTGATCACGACCCACCTCCAAGCCGCCCTCCACGCGGCTTCGAGGTGCGGCTGCCAGGGTCGGTTCCGCAGAGAGCGCGGCCCGCCGTTCGCCCGTGCGATGCCGCGCACGACCCGACTTCCGAACCCGGAAAGGTAACCGATGTCTGGTGTTGTCGGCTGGATCGACTTCTCGAGGAACCTGCGGCTGCACCGGCCGATCATCACGATGCTGGCGTCCACACTGGCGCAACGCGGCCCGGACACCGAGTCGGTGTGGGTTTCACCGGCCGCGGCGCTCGGCTACCGCGGGCTCGCCGCCGATGGTGCGCCCTGCCAACAGCCCGCCGTGATCGAGTCGGACGGCCGCACCGTCGCCGCCTGCGTGGCCGGCTCCCCCTTCGGCCTGGACGAGCTGCGGGCCAGGCTGCGGTCGTCCGGGGTCGCGGTGACCCCGGACGCTTCCGCCGCCGAGCTCGTCGCACACGCTTTCCTGCGCTGGCAGGACGAGTTCATCCCGGCGCTGGCCGGCTCCTTCGCACTGTCCATCTGGGACTCCCGCGCCGAGGAGCTGCTGCTGGCGCGCAGTGCGATGGCCGGACAGGGCCTCTACTACGCGAACACGGCCACCGGCGTGGTGTTCGGCTCCGAGCGCAAGGCCGTGCTCGCCCACCCGGAGATCTCCTCGGCGGTGGACATCGACGGCATGCGCGAGGTGGTCACGCACGCGCTGCCGCCAGGTCCGCTGTTCCGCGACCTCGGCCAGGTGAACGGGGCGGAGATCGCCCGGTTCACCCGCAACGGCTGGAAACGCCGCAACTACTGGAAGTTCGAGAGCAGGCCGCACACCGACGACGCGGACACCACGATCAGGAACATCCGCGAAATGCTCGAGGAGAGCATGCGGCACAACCTGCCTGCCGACCCGTCCAAGCTCACCGTGATGCTCTCCGGCGGGATCGACTCCTCTTCGGTCGCCGCACTCGCCGCGGCCGAGCTTCGCCGCCGGGGCAGTGCGGACCGGCTGAAGACCTTCACCATCGACTACGTGGACGACGAGTTCAAAGCGGACGTCATGCGCGTGACCAAGGACGCACCCTTCGCCGAGCTCGTGGCCGAGCACATCGGCGCCGAGCAGACCACGGTGCGGCTGGAGGCCACCGACACCCTGGACCCGCTGATCCGGATGGGCATCCTGCGCGCCAACGACGGCCCGACCCGGATCTACGACATGGACGCGGCACAGCACCTGTTCCTGCAGCACGTTTCCGCGCAGGGCAACAAGATCGCGTTCACCGGCTACGGGGCGGACAACGCGTTCCTCGGCGCGAACTGGTCCAACGACAAGGGCCTGATCGAATCCGGCACCTTCCCCTGGGTCGCGCTGGCCCAGCGGTTCGGCGCCATGAACGGGTTCGGCACCGGTCTGCTCAACCCGGACTTCCTGGCCAAGCTGGACCTGCAGGCCTACTACCGGGACACCTACGCGACCGCGGTCGGCCAGGTGGAGCACCTGCCCGGCGAGGACGAGTGGCAGCGCACCATGCGCCGGGTCTCCTACCTGGTGCTGACCCTGTTCCGCAGCGACCAGCCGGTGTTCGCCGACGCCGGGCTGCAGGCGCGTTCTCCGATCAGCTCGGCGAAACTGCTGCAGTACGCCTACAACATCCCGATCGAGATGCAGAAGCACGGCGGCCACGAAAAGGGCCTGCTGCGCGCGGCGGTCGCCGATCTGCTGCCCGACGAGATCGTCACCCGGCCGCGCAGCGCCGCCCCGGTCAGCCATCACCCCGGCTACCCGCGGCGGTTGCAGGAGGAGTTCAAGGCGCTGTTGGCCGACCCGCAGGCACCGGCCAGGTCGCTGATCGACCTTCCGGCCGCGACCGAACTGGCCGACCAGCCGGAACGGATCGCGAAGGACCGGCTGGCCCGCGCAGACATCGAACTCGCGCTGCAGATGAACCTGTGGATCGAGCAGTACCACGTGCGCCTGGCGCTCTAGCTCATTCGACGCCGGCATGCGCGGCTCGCGGTGTGCGGGGACAGAACCAACGGAGGCGGAGAATGATTTGCGATAGTGTCCTCGACACGATCGGCCGTACGCCGGTGGTCCGGCTGCGCCGGGTCACCGTGCCGAACGGCTCGGAGATACTGGTCAAGCTCGAGGCGTTCAATCCTGGTGGCAGCATCAAGGACAGGGCGGTGCTCTCCATGGTGACCCACGCCGAACGGGACGGCAGGTTGCAGCCGGGCGGCACCATCGTGGAGTCCACCTCGGGCAACGTGGGCAAGGCGCTCGCGCTGATCGGCGCGGTGCGCGGCTACCGGGTGATCCTGGTGGTCGACCCGAAGGCACCGGCCTCGATGCTGAAGTACGTCTCGGCGCTCGGCGCGGAGATCGTGCTGGTCGACACGCCGGACGCGCAGGGCTGGTACCAGGGCCCGCGGATCGAGCGGGTGAAGCAGCTCGTCTCGGTCATCCCGGACTCGTTCTGGCCGGACCAGTACAACAACCCGGACAATCCGAGGGCGCACGCCGAGCACACCGGGCGCGAGCTGCTCGGCGACGTGCCCAGGTTCGACGCGCTGGTCACCGCGGTCGGCACCGGCGGGCACATCAGCGGCACCTCGGCCACGGTCAAGCGCGCGCTGCCGAACGTGGTGACGATCGGGGTGGACGCGAAGAACTCGGCGACCTTCGGGCACCCGTTCAGCGAGTGGTCCGACGGCGGCCCGAGCCG
This sequence comes from Amycolatopsis nigrescens CSC17Ta-90, assembly GCF_000384315.1. GTDB lineage: Bacteria > Actinomycetota > Actinomycetes > Mycobacteriales > Pseudonocardiaceae > Amycolatopsis > Amycolatopsis nigrescens. The sequence continues at coordinate 8,496,715 of NZ_ARVW01000001.1, forward strand.
GATCCGCGGGCTCGGCCTGATGTGGCAGCCGGGCTGCCTCGACCGTTCCGTGGTGGACCGGGTGCAGCTCGTCGCCGACCACGAGGGCATCGCCACCACCAGGCTGCTGGCCACCGAGGAGGGCGTGCTGGTCGGCGAGTCGGCCGGGGCGGCCGTGTTCGGCGCGCTGCACCACGCGCACGAGAACCCGGGCAGCCGGATCGTGGTGATCGCACCGGACGACGGCGCGAACTACCTCGGCGAGACCTTCGACGACGGCTGGCTGGCCACCCGCGGCCTGCTCGAACCGATCGAGAACGCCGGACTGACCACTGTGGACGGACTGCTGACCGCGGCCAGCCTGCCCACCTGCCCGGCGGTGGCGCTGGCGGACGTGGTCGAAGAGCAGCTCGTGCAGAGCGGCTGACCCCGACGATGCTGGCCAATGTGAACCGCATCGCGCGGCGGATGGACGAGCTCGGGCTGGACGCGATCGTCGCCACCACCTTCGAGAACGTCTTCTACCTGACCGGAATCGCGAGCGTCACGATGGAGGTTGTGCCGCACGTCGGGCAGTGCTATGCGGTGCTCACCCGCGACCGGCCCGCGCACCCGAGGCTGGTCTCCACCCGGTGCGACATGGACCAGTTCCTGGACGCGCTGCCGGAGCTCGACGAGATCGTCGGCTACGGCTCGTTCTTCCGCGAGGAGGAGTCAGCGGCCGGGCTGACCGGCGAGCTGGAGCGGCTGCGCCAGGTCACCGAGACCGGCCCAAGGCCGGCGACCGCGCTCGACGGCCTGGTGCACGCCCTGCGCTCGGCCGGGGTCGCCGGCGGCCGCATCGCGGTCGACGAAGGCTCGGTGCCGCACGGGTTCCTCGACGAGCTCGCCGGGCAGCTGCCCGGCGCGCGGATCGTCACCGGTGCGGAAACGCTGCGCTGGGTGCGCAAGGTCAAGACCGAGCCGGAACTGCGCCGGCTGGCGGGTTCGGCCGCGGTCACCGAGCAGGGCATCCGCGCGGCGATCGCGCTCGCCAGGCCGGGGGTCACCGAGCTCGAACTGGTGCGCGAGTTCGAGCGCACGGTGGCCGGGGCGGGCGGCAGGCCGAAGTTCACCCTGGTCAAGTTCGGCGCCGCGGGCGTGGCCGGGCAGACCGCGCCGCGCGGTGACGTGCCGCTGCGCGCCGGCGACGCGATCTGGATGGACGTCGGCTGCGTCTACCAGGGCTACTGGTCCGACATCGCCAGGGTGCACAGCTTCGGCGAGCCCTCGGACAAGCTCGCCAAGTACCACGCGGCCGTGCTGGCCGGGCAGGAGCGGGCGATCCGCGACACGCGGCCGGGCATGTCGGGCCGGGAGGTGTTCGAACTGACCGTGGAGGCCGTGCGCGAATCGGGTATGCCGCACTACCGGAGGCAGAACGTCGGGCACGGGATCGGCGTGGAGATCTACGACCACGTCCTGCTCACCCCGACCACCGAGGAACTGCTCGAAGAGGACACCGTGGTCAATATCGAGACGCCTTATCATGAGTTCGGCTTCGGTGTGGTCCAAGCAGAAGACCCCTTCGTACTCCGCGGCGGCGGAAACGAACTGCTGACCACGCTGCCGCGCGAGCTCGCGGTCCTGCCCGTGCGCTGAAAGGATCGCGACGGAACTAGATCGTGTATTGCGTCGGTGCCCCGAAGAGGGCACACTTACCCATCGATCACTTACAGCGTGTGTTTGGTTATGTGCTATCTGTGTCGATCTTTGGTGAATTGACGCACAATCTGAGGAAAGACCGCACGAACCCGCACATCCGAGCTAGGCTAGGCGCATGTCAGTTGCGCTGGAGAACGTACTAGCCAAGGCCGGACTGCGAGTGGACGCCGACGCGTTTCTCACACTCGTCGAAGACGCGGCCAGGAGGCTCTCTCCACCCAATCCCGATCCTTCGCTCTACTTCACCCCTGACCAGCGGGCCGTCCTCGCCGACGTCGGCCTTGACCTCTCCCCGCACACCGAGGGCGAGACGGACTTCCGGGCCCGCACGGTCGCCGCGCACGCGGTACTGGCGGACTCCGCGCTCACCGTGATCACCGCGGCGCGCACGCTGGGCGTGGACCCCAGCCGGATCCGGCACCGGCTCTCCGAGGGCAGGCTGAGCGGCTGGAAGGACCAGGGCGGCTGGCGGCTGCCCGCCTGGCAGTTCACCGGCAGCGGGGTGCTGCCCGGCTTGGAGACGGTGCTCGCGGCACTGCCAGAGGACCAGCCCGCGCTGGTCATCGCGGCTTTCATGAGCAACCAGCAGGCCGATCTCGAGATCAACGCCAAACCGGCGACTCCCCGCCAGTGGCTGCTGGCGGGCGGTGACCCGGAGCGCGTCGCTACCCTGGCTTCTGCCCTGGGTACGCCCGCCTAAGCTGGTTCAGGCCACCGAGATCACGAGAAACAGGTAACCGCACGAATGGCACGGCTCCCCCTGCCGCCCGCGCGCGCTGTCCTGGTCAACGAACTGCACCCCACCGAAGACATCGTCGCGGTGCACCCGGGGACCAGGCTGGTGCGCATTTTCACCGCGCACGGCAACCACCCGCAGCAGTGGAACTCGTTCCGCTACACCGGTCCGCTCCCGCACGGCCGCTTCGACCAGCACCGGCCAGCCCGCGGCGGCAAACCGGTCACCGACCGTGGAAACGGCGTGCTGTACTTCGGCCTGTCCGTTCGCACCAGCGTTGCCGAGGTGTACCAGACGACCTCCACCGTGGACCGGACCACCAGGGGACCGCGGCTGGTCGTGGTCCGGCCGACCCGCACCCTGCGCCTGCTCGACCTGTCCGGGCTGTGGCCGACCAGGGTCGGCGCGTCCCAGGAGATCTCCAGCGGCCCGAAACGGATCACCCAGGCCTGGGCGCGGGCGATCCGCTCCGCCTTCGGCGACCTGGACGGGCTCTGGTACCGCTCGTCGATGGACTCCGGCGACCCCGCGCTGTGCCTCTGGGACCCGCCGGCCGGGTCCGCGCTGCCGGTGGCGCCCGACGTGCTGCTCCAGCTCGACCACCCCGGCCTGGACGTGCCGCTGGGCCGGGTCTGCGAAGAGCTGAACTACGTACTGCTCAACTGACGTCAGTCCAGGTGCCGGGCCCACCACTGGAGCACCGCCTCGAACCGCTGCACCCGGTGCCGCGGCTTGCCGGACCGGCTCAGCTCGTGCCCTTCCCCGGAGAAGATCAGCATCTCGGCCGGCGCCCCGGCCCGGCGCAACGCGACGAACATGCGCTGGGCCTGCTCGATCGGGCAGCGCCAGTCGTGCTCGGAGTGCACCACGCAGAACGGGATATCGATCTTGTCGGCGTAGCTGAGCGGGCTGCGCTCGCGCTGCTCGACCGGATCCGGCCCCACGTAGTTGTCCGCGAAGGTCCACCCGATGTCCGAGCTGCCGCTGAACGAGTCCCACGCGTTCACCGCGCGCTCGCTCCACGCCGCGACGAACCGTTCGCCGTGCTGCGCGGCGAGCCAGCTGGTCATGAAGCCGCCGTAGGACCCGCCCATCACGCCGACCTTGGCACGGTTGGTCTCCGGCCGCTCCAGCGCGGCGTCCAGCAGCGCCAGCACGTCGTCCACGTCCACCGTGCCCAGCGCGCCGACCACGGCCCTGCCGTGCGACTCGCCGTAGCCCGCCGAGCCGCGCGGGTTGGGCAGCACCACCGCGTAACCGGCGGACGCGTACACCTGCGCCTCGTCGAAGAGGCCCCATCCATAACCCGCGAACGGCCCACCGTGCACGGCCAGCAGCACCGGATGCGGCCCCTCGCCCTCGGGCAGGACCAGCCAGCCGTGCACCGGGTAGCCGTCCGGCGCGGTCGCGGTCAGCTCCTCGACCGGACGGATGCCGCTTTCCCGCAGGTCAGCGGAGAAGTCCGTCAGCCGCCGAGCGTCACCTTCGCCGAGCAGCACCACGTCGCCGCAGCTATCCGGGGTGGCGATCACCGCGGCCACCTGTTCGCCGTGCACCGCGAAGCCGCGCACCGAGGCACGCTCCCCCGCCACCGGCTCCAGCGCGGAAAGCGGCAGCCGGTCACCGTCGCGGGGCACCGCGCGCAGCTCGTTCGCCCCCCGGTTCAGCACGGTGACCAGCACCCGGTCGCCCATCGGCGCGGGACGGCCGGCCGCGCCGTCGCACAGCACCGACTCCTGATCGGTCAGCCGCCTTGCCACCGCGGGCTCCGCGCCGTCCCGCCATTTCGCCGACCACAGCCCGGCGTTGCGCCCCGCCAGGTCGAAGCCGGAGAACTCCTTGCCCAGGAAGAAAATAGTGCCGTCCGCGGCAACGACCGGCTGCTCCGCGGTGCCGGCCGTGCGCACCGCCAGCCGGACGGCCCCGCTGTCCACGTCCACCGCGTAGAGGTCGGAGTGCAGCGTCTCCACCCGGTCCCAGTCTCGGGGCGCCACCACCAGCACGTTTCGCCCGTCGCGGGTCCAGGCGGGGTCGCTGACCTCGGCATCGGTGTCGGTGAGCGGGGTGAGCTCCCCCGGTTCGCCGCCGGCCAGCGCATCGAGCACGAACAGCCGGCGCGGCCGGTCGCGCCGGAAGCCGATGTCGTCCGAGCGGTAGTCGAACCGGGTGATCCAGCGTGGCGCCTCCGCGTCCGGCTCCGGCGGCTTCGCGCCCTCTTCGGCCGCGGTGCCGTACCGGCCGGGTTCCGGGACCCGCGCGGCGAACGCGATCCGCCGGGAGTCCGGGGCCCACACCGGCGCTCCGGCGCCCAGCGGCAGCTCGGTGAGCCGCCTGGCCTCGCCGCCGTCGGAAGGCATCAGGTACAGCTGCGGCTTGCTCTCTCCCGTACCGCGCAGAAAAGCGACCCACCTGCCGTCCGGTGAGATCGCCGGGTCGGTGTCCCGCTCGCCATGGGTCCACGGCGAGCTGCCGCCGGTCGGGCGCACCCGGTGCAGGGCGCTGGAGTACACGTTCTCGGCCGGGTCGGGTCGCGACACGGCGACCAGCAGCAGCTCCCCGTGGAGGGCGGGCTTTCCGGGCACGGTCAGGAGTTCGACATCAGAAGGACGCACAACCTGCAGACCGTACCCGATCGTTAGCCGATCTAACTAGTTAACGATCACGGCTGCCGGCTCGCTCTTCCTCCTCAGCCTTGCCAGAGCCGCCCTCCGAGTCCTGCTCGGCTTCCCGCTCTTCGGGCGCCTTGGCGTTCAGCTCGAGCCCCGCGTGCTGAGTGGACTCCGGGTCGCGCTTGGCCTTGGCCAGGCTCGCCACGGTGGTGACGGTCAGCACCACCACGATCACCCCGAGCGAGACCCAGTTGTTGATGTCCAGCCAGTCCGGCACCACGTGGTACTCGTGCAGCGCGTGCAGGAACAGCTTGGCCCCGATGAAGCCGAGGATCACGGCAAGGCCGTAGGACAGGTAGACCAGCTTGGTGACAAGACCACCGAGCAGGAAGTACAGCTGCCGCAGCCCCATCAGGGCGAACGCGTTCGCGGTGAAGACCAGGAACGCCTCCTGGGTGATGCCGAAGATCGCCGGGATGGAGTCGACCGCGAACAGCAGGTCGGCGCTGCCGATCGCGACGATCACCACGAACATCGGGGTGATCCAGCGCTTGCCGTCCTTCTTCACGAACGACTTGTGCCCGTGGTAGTCGTCGGTGACCGGGAAGATCTTGCGAACCTGCCTGGTCAGCGCGTTCTCGTGGTACTCCTCTTCGTCGTCCTTCTTCCGCACCATGCTGATCGCCGTCCACACCAGGACGGCACCGAACAGGAAGAAGACCCACACGAACTGCGCGATGAGCGCGGCCCCGACCGCGATGAACGCGCTGCGCATGACCAGCGCGAGCAGGATGCCGATCAGCAGCACCCGGTGCTGGTGGATGGCCGGCACCTTGAACGAGGCCATGATGATCATGAAAATGAACAAATTGTCGACACTGAGCGAGTACTCGGTGATATAACCGGTGAAGAACTCGACGCCGGGATCATGTCCCGCGAAGAGCCAGATGCCGGCACCGAACAGCACCGCGCAGGAGATGTAGAAGATGACCCACCGGCCTGCTTCGGCGGTGGTCACCTCGTGGGGTTTCCGGTCGACGATCACCAGGTCGACCGCGATCAGGGCGAGCAGACCTGCGACCGTGGCGATCCACAGCCACAACGGGACGTTCATCTAGACATACCTCCGGATAGCGCAAAGACCGCAACTAACCGGAGGTCTCTTCCGCCGGCTGTGACGCCCGGCCGACGGTGCCGGGTGCCTTAGGCAACCGTGCTGACGACACCGCCGCGAAGGAATACTCCCCTCCACAGCAGTGTCCATTTTGACCCTTGCCAATCCGGAAAGCCAGCCGAGGTTGCCCGTGTCACCGAGATGTCGGCAGTAATCTACGTCACCAATCCAGTTCACCGCGACTCTCCGTGTCTGGTCCGCGTGAAGCGATTCAGGGTACCCACAGGACACTCTCAGCAAACTTCCAATACGGTCATACCGTGCCCAGACTCCCCCTTCCTCGCACCCGCGGCACCCGGCTCACCACCCTGGCGCTGGTCGTCGTGGTGCTGGTCGCCGCGGGGCTGCTGTGGTCCCGCAACGGGGACGAACCCGTCGCGGTCAAGACCCAGGAAGCCACCATCGACGTGCCGGCCGCGCCGGGTTCCGCCGATCGTGTGCAGCTGGACGCGACGCTGTACACCCCCGAAAAGACCCCCGCACCGGCCATCCTGCTGCCGCACGGGTTCGGCGGTGACAAGAACAGCGTCGCCAGTGACGCGCGGGAGCTGACCCAGCGCGGGTTCGTGGTGCTCACCTACTCGGCCCGCGGGTTCGGCCGCAGCACCGGCAAGATCGGGCTGAACGACCCGGACTACGAGGTGGCGGACGGCCAGCGGCTGCTCGACTACCTGGCCACCCGGCCCGAGGTGCGCACCGAGAACGGTGACCCGAAGGTCGGCGTCACCGGCGGTTCCTACGGCGGCGCGCTGGCACTGCTGCTGGCCGGCCGCGACAAGCGGGTGGACGCGATCGCGCCGATGATCACCTACAACGACCTCGGCCAGGGCCTGGTGCCGAACGCGGCGACCACCGGCCCGGTCGCCACTACCCCGGCCGCCGGCGCGTTCGGCAAGGACGGCGTGTTCAAGCGCTCCTGGGCGGGCATCTTCTTCTCCGCCGGTTCGGGCGCTCGCTCCGGCAGCAGCGGCGACCCCGGGATGGAGGCGCCGGAACCGGGAGACGAGACCGACAACTCCAGCCAGGGCGGCTCGGGACAGAGCGGGGGCGCGAGCGCCCCGGCCGGCGCACCGCAGCAGGGCGGTCCCCCGTCGCCGCCCGCGGCCGACCCCTGCGGCCGCTTCACCGAACAGCTCTGCCAGGCCTACACCGAGCTGGCCACCACCGGCAGGGCGAGCCAGCAGACCATGGACATGCTGACCCGGCTCTCCCCTGCCTCGGTGACCGGCTCGATCACCGCGCCGACGCTGCTGGTGCAGGGCGAGAACGACACGCTGTTCGGCCTCGACCAGTCCGACGCCACGGCCAGGCAGATCGCCGCGGCCGGCGGCAAGGTCAGCACCATCTGGTACACCGGCGGCCACGACGGCGGCCGGCCGGGACCGCAGCTGCGCGCCCGGATCGCGGACTGGCTGTCGTTCCAGCTCACCGGGAACGGCAAGGACCCCGGCACCGGCTTCGGCTACGACATCCAGGGAACCCTGCAGGCCAACGGCACGCCGTCGGTCCGCGCGGTCGAGGCGGCGGGTTACCCCGGACTCGGCGGAGGCGGCACCGAGCGCCGCCCGGTCGCCCTGTCCGGCGAGCCGCAGAACATCGTGAACCCGCCCGGCGGCAACCCGGCCTCGGTCAGCGGAATGCCGGGACTGAACGGCCTGCTCAGCGGCTCGTCGCGGCTGTCCGGCCTGTTCGGGCGGGATCCGGACGGCCAGTCGGCGCGGTTCACCTCCGCGCCGGTCACGTCGCAGCTGCTCATCACCGGCGCTTCGACGGTCAAGCTGCGCGTCAGTGCCACTACGACCGCAGGCCGGACGCCCACCGACGCGGCGCTGTTCGTGAAGCTCTACGACGTGGGCCCGGACGGGGCACGCACGCTGCCGTCCAACGCCATCGCCCCGATCCGGGTGTCCGGGCTGGCCGCCGACGGCACGCCGTCCGAGGTCACCGTGACGCTGCCCGGCATCGTGCGCCCGATCGAGGCCGGGCACAGCCTGCAGCTGGTGGTCAGCACCACCGACCAGGCCTACAGCCCGTCCCTCGAACCCGCCGCCTACCGGGTGTCCCTCGCCGGCGGCGAGCTGTCCGTGCCGGTGGTGCCCGGCACCGCGGTGAGCACCGGCTGGCCGGTCGGCCAGGTGCTCGGCATCGCCGGTGTGCTGGTGCTGGCCGTTCTGGTCGGCCTCGGCGCCGCGGTGCGCCGGCGCCGCGCGCACCAGGTGGACGCCGAGCTGGCCGAGGTCCCGATGGTGATCAGCGACCTGACGAAGTCCTACCCCGGCGGGCTGGTCGCGGTGAACCAGCTGTCCTTCCGGGTGGAGCCGGGCCAGGTGCTCGGCCTGCTCGGCCCGAACGGGGCGGGCAAGACGACCACGCTGCGCATGCTGATGGGCCTGATCAAGCCGAGCGGCGGGGACATCAGGGTGTTCGGCCACCGGATCACGCCCGGCGCACCCGTGCTCTCCCGCATCGGGTCCTTTGTGGAGGGTGCGGGATTCCTGCCGCACCTGTCCGGGGAGCAGAACCTGAAGCTGTACTGGGACAGCACCGGGCGCCCGCTGGACAAGGCGCACCTGGCCGAGGCGCTGGAGATCGCCGGTCTCGGCGACGCGGTCAAGCGCAAGGTGCGCACCTACAGCCAGGGCATGCGGCAGCGGCTGGCCATCGCACAGGCCATGCTCGGCCTGCCGGAGCTGCTCGTGCTCGACGAACCGACCAACGGGCTCGACCCGCCACAGATCCACCAGATGCGGGAGGTGCTGCAGCGCTACGCCGCCACCGGCCGCACGGTGGTGGTCTCCAGCCACCTGCTGGCGGAGGTCGAGCAGACCTGTTCGCACGTGGTCGTGATGCACCGGGGCAAGCTGGTCGCCTCCGGCGAGGTCGGCGACATCGTGGCGGCGGGCGGCGAAGCGACGTTCCGGGTGGATCAGCCGGAGGCCGCGGCCACCGCGCTGCGCGCGGTCGGCGGAGTGTCCGATGTGGACATCGAGGGCAACCTGGTGCACGCGGACCTGGACGGGCTGCCCCGTTCGGAGGCGGTGGCCACCCTGGTGCACGCCGGGGTGTCGGTGGAACAGGCCGGGCCACGGCGGCGGCTGGAAGACGCGTTCCTTCAGCTCGTCGGAGAGGATTCGAGCTCATGAGCAAGGCGTCCATTCCGGACGAGAACGCCCGGATCGACCACGGTGTGCACACCGATCCGGCGGCACTGCAGGAGCTGACCGACGCGGCGGAGCTGGAGAGCACAGACGTGGGCCAGGACGGGGCGGTGGCCGGTTACAAGGCCGGTCGCACGCTCCGCCTCAGCGTCGAGCTCCGGCGCCAGCTGCGCCGGCGGCGCACCCAGCTGGTGCTCGGTTTCGTCGCGCTGCTGCCGTTCATCCTGGTGCTCGCCTTCCAGATCGGCGAGACGAGCCCGAACCGACGCTCCGGCGGGTTCGTCGACCTGGCCACCGCCAGCGCGCCGAACTTCGTGGTGCTGGTGCTGTTCGTGTCCGGCACGTTGTTGCTGCCGATGCTGCCCGCGTTGTTCTTCGGTGACACCATCGCCAGCGAGTCGTCGTGGTCGAGCCTGAAGTACCTGCTGGCGATCCCGGTCCCCCGACACCGGGTGCTGCGGCAGAAGGCGATCGCGTCCGGCATCCTGTCCGCGGCGGCGCTGCTGTTGCTACCGCTGGTGGCGCTGGTGGTCGGCGTGATCTGGTACGGGGCCGGCGACGCGATCAGCCCGACCGGCGACGCGATCCCGTTCAGCGACAGCCTGATCGCCATGCTGCTGTCCTATGTGTACATCGTGGTGCAGCTGGCCTGGGTAGCCGGGCTGGCGCTGCTGCTGAGCGTCTCGGTGGACGCGCCACTCGGCGCCGTCGGCGGTGCGGTGCTGGTGGCGATCCTGTCGCTCATCCTGGACCAGATCACCGCACTGGCCGGGCTGCGCGACTACCTGCCCACGCATTTCTCGTTCGCCTGGATGGACCTGATCGCCAAGGACATCAACTGGACGAACATGGCCAACGGGCTGCTGTCCTCGATCATCTACGCGACGGTGTTCTTCCTGCTCGCCGCCCGTCGCTTCTCGACCAAGGACATCACCAGCTGATTTTGCCTGTTCCGCAAGGCTTCCCGCCTTTGAGTGGAAGCTTCGCGGAACGCCACCGAATGCCGGACTTTCCACGGTGAGTGCGCGACTATGAATCCGTGAGACAGAACCAGGCAGTCAAGATGGAGCCCGAGCCGACGGTGCGCGGGCAGGAACTCGGTCAACTCTTGCGCGCCTACCGCGAGCGCGCCGAGCTGAGCCTGGCCGACGTGGGCGCCAGGATCGACGCGTCGGCGAGCAAGATCAGCCGGATGGAGAACGGAAAGCGCTACGCCTCCACCGAAGATGTCGCGGCAATGCTCGCGCTCTACCGCGTCACCGGACCTCAGCGCGCGGAGTTGCTGGCTCTGGCCAGGGAGTCCGGTCGCCGCGGCTGGTGGCAGCGCGACACACCGGGGTTCGTCGAACGCCAGCAGACTCTGATTTCCCTGGAGTCACGCGCCCGCGCCATCACCAACTTCGACGACACGATCGTTCCCGGGTTGTTGCAGACCGGCGAGTACACCAGGTCCATGATGATCGAGTCCGGACTGGTAGCCGACGATGAGGTGGAAAACCGGATGGTGACCCGGTTGCAGCGGCACTCGGTGCTGTTGCGCAGCCACCCGCCCTACCTGATGGCGATCATCGACGAATTGGCTCTCTGCCGGATGATCGGCGGCCGCGATGTGCTGCGCCGTCAGTTGCAGCACTTGGTGGAACTCGCAGCGCGCCCGAACATCGACATTCGCGTAGTGCCCAACACCCGTACGCACGCCGGTGTCAACGGCGCTTTCACCGTGCTCAGACGCGCCGAAGGTTCCCCTGTCGTGTTCCTGGAGAACCTCACGTCGAGCATGTTCCTCGAAGAACCCCAGGAGATCGAGCGGTACGAATACGCCACCCGTGAGCTTCTCACGCACGCCCTCGATACGGCACAATCGGTCGAGCACATTGCCGCGCAGGCAAACCGGTTGGACGTGGAAGGGCTTGATCCGCATGAGCAAGGACCGTACCGAGACCAACTGGCGGAAGAGTAGCTACAGCGGAACCCAGGAGAACTGCGTGGAAGTCGCTTTCGCCGGCCGCCACGTCCTGCTGCGTGACTCCAAGAATCCAGCCGCCGGGCATCTCGCCGTATCCGCGGGTGCCTTTCACGCCTTCGCGAACGAGAATCCCTTGCGCCGTGCGTAGCGCTTGGTGCCGTAGTGGGCGGCGGCCAGCATCATGACGAGCAGTACCACACCGAGCAGCGGAACGAGGTCCAGCGGCAGGGTGTAGGCCATCACCACGCGAGCCGCCGAATCCACCAGGAAGGCAGCTCCCCACCACACGGTGAGCAGCCGGATCGCGTGCCGGAACTGCGCGCTGTCCCGCCATTGCGCCCGCCAGTACGGCGCCTGCGACGGTGGGATCACCCGGCACAGGCCCTCGATCAGGAACGGCTCGCCCTTGCCGAACAGCGAGCCGAGGATCCACAGCCCGAACACCGCGGTCCCCCAGCTCGCCTTGGCCATCAGCAGCTCGGGGCTCCCGGCGACCAGCGAGACGGCCGTGCCCACGATCATCAGCCCGAGCATCAGCGCGGCGATCCTGCCCAGCCGCCGGTGGCGGATGATCCCGTGCACGGTCTGCACCAGCGGTAGCACGCCGCCGGCCAGCAACGACACCCAGACGTTCATCCCGGCGGCCCGCATCCCGTAGTACAACGCCAACGGTGCCACCACATCGATGGCCAGCTGAGTGCCCAGCCTGACCCAGCCCGCGGCCTTACCGGTGCTCTCCACTACGGACATCTTTCCTCCCCAGATCGCCGGAACGCTGCTGGGAACGAAACCTACGAAGCAGGCACCAACCGGGCCATCCACCTGCGCGCCGGGCCGGGGTGCGCAAAAGTGCACCTCACACCGGCGGTCACGCGTAGTGCGCCCGGCCGGCGGCATCGGTCAGACTGAGGGCCGAGGAGGCGGAAATGGCGCGTGATCGGTGCTGGGACGCCGGAGCGCGCCGGCTGAGCACGCTGTGGTTCGGGCTGCAGCTGTGCGGGTTTTCCTTCATCACGATGCTGCTGGCCGCACTCACCCTGCTCAGCATGGTGGGCATGTTCTTCGGCCTGGCGTCGATGACCACGGCGGTGATCGAGACCAGCCGCCAGCTGACCGAAACCTACCGCCGGGGGCTGCTCGACTGGACCGGCGTGCGGATCGAAAGCCCCTACCTGCCGGTCCAGCCCGCCAGACGGGCCACCACCCTGCTCGACCCGGGAATGGCGCACGAACGACGGCGACTGAGCATCCTGCTCAAGGACCAGGCCACCTGGCGGGATCTACTGTGGATGGTGCTGACCCCGGTCACCGGGGTGCTGTTCGGGCTGCTGCCGTTCGTGGTCGCCGGCTACGGGCTCGTCTTCCTGGCCGGTCCCGGCCTCGCCGTGCTGATCACCGGCTCCGACCGGGCGCGGCCGGACACCCTGGGCCAGATCCTGCTGCACCCCACCGCAGCACTCGGCGATCTCGTCTGGACGGCCGTCCCGGCCGGTCTCGCCGCCGCCGCGATCGTGCTGGCCGCGGCCGGACCGCTGCTCAGGGGGCAGGTCATCCCAGGGCGACTGCTGCTCGGCCCCACCGCGCAGGCCCGCCTGGCGCGGCGGGTGACCCAGCTGACCGAGACCCGCGCGCACGCCACCGACACCCAGGCCGCCGAGCTCCGGCGCATCGAACGCGACCTGCACGATGGGGCGCAGGCCAGGATGGTGGCCGTCGGCATCACCCTGCGCACCCTGGAACACGCGCTGGAAACCGACCCGGCGGCGGCCCGCGAGCTGGCCGTGGAGGCGCGCGAGACCGCGGCGGCGGCGTTGGAAGACCTGCGGAGCCTGGTCCGGGGCGTGCATCCCCCGGTGCTGGCCGAGCGCGGACTGGCCGACGCGATCCGGGCGGTTGCCCTGGACGCTCCGCTGGAGGTCGGCGTGCAGGCGGAGCTGCCGGCCGCGGTGGAGGCGCCGATCGAGGCCGCGGTGTACTTCGCGGTCTGCGAACTCCTGGCGAACGTGGCGAAGCATTCCGGTGCCGAGCGGGCGTCGATCTCCCTGTCACATCGGGAAGATCAGCTCGACGTCGTGGTCCGCGACGAGGGTCGTGGCGGAGTGGACCCGTTGCGCGGCAGCGGTCTGCGGGGAATCGCGCACCGGATCTCGACCTTCGACGGCACGCTGGAGCTGGACAGTCCTCCCGGCGGCCCGACCGTGGTGACGCTGGCGGTCCCTTGTGCTCTTGGGGCGGGGGACGCAGGAGCCTGACGTGGCGGATCCCACCAGAAAAACGATCACTACCTGCGACGTTGCGCGGCGCGCCGGGATTTTTGGTGGCACGCTTGCGGTGACCCGTTCCCCGGGTGGCGCTGCCACCGTGACGCTGGAGATCCCATGCGTGTTGTGCTCGCCGAAGACCTTCACCTGCTGAGGTCCGGCCTGACCCGGCTGCTGCGGGCCTACGGCTTCGAGGTCGTGGCCGCCGTCGCGACCGGGCCCGAGCTGCGCGCGGCGCTGACCGAGCATCGTCCCGACGTGGCGGTGGTCGACGTCCGGCTGCCCCCGACCAACACCGACGAAGGTCTGCAGGTCGCCCTCGCCGCGCGCCGCGAGCGGCCTGGCCTGCCGGTGCTGGTGCTCTCCCAGCACGTCGAGCAGCTCTATGCCCGCGAACTGCTCGCCGACGGCGCCGGCGCGGCCGGCTACCTGCTCAAGGACAGGGTGTTCAACGACGACCAGTTCATCGACGCGGTGCGCCGGGTCGCCGGCGGTGGCACCGCGATGGACCCGCAGGTGATCTCCCGGCTGCTGGCCGGGAACGCCAGGCAGCAGCCGCTGGCACAGCTCACTCCCCGCGAACGGGAGGTGCTCGAACTGATCGCGGAGGGCCGGTCCAACGCCGCGATCGCGCAGCGGCTGTTCCTCTCCGCGAGCGCGGTCACCAAGCACACCGCGAGCATCTTCGGCAAGCTCGGCCTGCCGCCGTCGGACGACGACAACCGCCGGGTACTGGCCGTGCTGGCGTACCTCAACAGCAATGGCCAAGGCGGCCCCGCTTGAGACCTCGTGAGTGAAAAGTGTTGTCCTGGCAACACTTTTCACTCACGAGGTCTCGGCGACCAGCTCGAGCGCCCTGCCGAGGGTGGCCAGCCGCTCGCCGACCGTCTCCCCCGCCGGATAGAACCGCGCGGTGCGCACCCCGGCCGCCCGCCACTGCCGCAGCCGGTCGCGGACCATGTCCTCGGTGCCGATCAGGGTGGTCGCCAGCACCAGCTCGTCCGGTACCGCGGCCGCGGCCTGCTCCCGCTTCCCGGCCACCCACAGCCGCTGCACCTCTGCCGCCGCGTCGGCGAAACCCTGGCGAGCGTAGGCGTCGTTGTAGAAGTTGCTGGTGGCCGAGCCCATGCCGCCGAGGCTGAAGGCAAGACCCGGTTTGCGGGCCGCCACCATGCGCTCGACGTCGTCGCCGAAAGCGACCTCGGCGCCCTGGCAGATGTCCAGCTCGTCGAGCGTCCGCCCGGCCGAGTCCGCACCGGCGGCGAGGTGCTCCAGGTAGGCCGACGCCGCGCCGGGCACGAAACTGGTGCCCAGCCAGCCATCCGCGACGGCACCGGTCAGCTTCAGCATGGCCGGTGACAGAGTGGCCAGGTAGATCGGGATCGCCGCGTTCACCGGCTGGCTGAGCCGGATGGCTTTGCCGTCACCGCCGGGCAGCGGCAGCTGGAAGTGCCGGCCCTGGTACTCGGCCCTGCCCTCGGTGCACACCTGGCGGATGATCTCCACGGTCTCCCGCAGTCTGCCCAGCGGGTGCGCGAACGGAACCCCGTGCAGGCCCTCCATCACCTGCGGCCCGGAAGCACCGAGGCCGAGCAGGAACCGGTTCCCGGAGATCCTGGCCAGGGTCAGCGCGGTCATCGCGACCAGCACCGGCGACCGGCTGCCGGTCTGCAGGATGCCGGAGCCGAGCAGCATTCTGGATGTCTTCGCGGCCAGGAAACCCAGTGGCGAAGGCGCGTCGCAGCCCCATGCCTCGGCAACCCAGCAGATATCCACGCCCAGCTTTTCGGCCTCGACCACGTAGTCGACCAGGTCCGGCCACGGCGCCGCCTCGGCGGAGAGCTGGATCGCGACCCGCATCAGTCCGGCAGCCCTTCGGCCAGCGCCTTGATGCCCTCGACGGTGGTGCGCATATTGGCCTCGAACTCGTTCAGCCGCCTGGCCACGATCCGCTCCTCCTTGTCCGGTCTCGCCTGGATCGCGAAAGTGAGCCCGGACGGCGCCGGCCCCATCCGCGCCCACTGCCGCAGCAGGGTGCCGTCACCGTCGGGCACCAGCTCGAACCGCCAGGACGCGGAGGGGTTCTCGACGTCCCCCACCGCCCAGGCGAACACCTTCGATTCCTCGTACTCGACCACCACGCTGGTCGTCTCCCAGTCCCCCATGGCCCGGTGCCAGTTGAACCCGACGAACCGGGAGCCCACCTCGGGCGCCACGGAGGTATCGACCCATTCGGCGCCCTTGAGCTCCGAGGAGAACCTGCACGGCGTGGTGATGTCGGCGACCCATGGCCAGACCTGGTCCGGCCGGACGGCGATCCGGGTTTCCACTTCGACGGTGGGGCAGTCTGCGTATTTCACCGCGGCTCCTTCGCTCGAAACGCACCGTAACGTGGTGAGTTCACTAGCGCAACTGTTATGGTCACGGCGTGAAAAGGACACCCTTCGCCGACTGGCCGTGCTCCATCGCCCGCACCGTGGACCTGCTCGGCGACTGGTGGACGCCGCTGGTGCTGCGCGAGGCGTACTACGGCGTCCGCCGGTTCGACGAGTTCCAGCGCGTGCTGCGGATCGGGCGCAACGTGCTCACCCAGCGGCTCGCCAGGCTGACCGACGAAGGGCTCTTCGAGCGGGTCGCGTACCAGGACAAGCCGGCGCGCTACGAGTACGTGCTCACCGAGAAGGGCCGGGACGTCTTTCCCGTGCTGCTCGCGATGACCCGGTGGGGCGATCGCTGGCTCGCACCGGAGGCCGGGCCGCCGGTGCTGCTGCGGCACACCGCCTGCGGGCACGAGACCCACGCCGAGATGGTCTGCGCGCACTGCGGCGAGCAGCTGGCGATGGACGAGGTGGTGCCGCGGTTCGGTCCCGGCTACCCGGCCCGGCTGCGCGAACGGCCGGAGATCAGGGCGCGGTTCGATAAGAGGACCGACGAAGGTAGCGAGTCCGGCCGGTCGATTGCCCCCTGACCGGCCCGTCTGTGAGGATGTGCCGGCTGGGGTGTGCGAGGGGCTGGAGGGTTCATGCGCAGGTGGTTTACCGGGTGCGCGACCGCGTTGGTCGCACTCATGGCGTTCACCGGGCTGGCGCAGCCCGCCTACGCGGCCCAGGGACCGGCCGGGGACATCAAGGCCGAACTGGCCGAGGTGCCTGGCCTCACCGTCGTCTCCGAAGAGACCGCGCCGGCGGGCTTCCGGTTCTTCAAGCTCACCTACACCCAGCCCGCCGACCACCGGCATCCCGGCAAGGGCACCTTCCAGCAGCGGCTCACCCTGCTGCACCGCGACGTCACCGCGCCGACCGTGATGTTCACCAGCGGTTACGCCGTCTCCGACGCGCCGAACCGGTCCGAGCCGACCCAGATCGTGAACGGCAACCAGGTTTCCATGGAGTACCGCTACTTCGCGCCGTCGCGGCCGGAGCCCGCGGACTGGGGCAAGCAGCTGACCATCTGGCAGGCGGCGGCCGACGAGCACCGGGTGGTGCAGGCGCTGAAGTCCATCTACCAGGCGAACTGGCTGGCCACCGGCGGCAGCAAGGGCGGGATGACCGCGACCTACTTCCGCCGCTTCTTCCCCGACGACGTCAGCGGCACGATCCCTTATGTGGCGCCGAACGACGTGTTCGACCCGCTCGACGTCTACAACCGGTTCCTGTCGAAGGTCGGCAACGACCCCGCCTGCCGTTCGGCGCTCAAGGCGGTGCAGCGCGACGCGCTCGAACGGCGCGGCGAACTCGGCGCCATGGCGGAGAAGGAAGCCGCCGAGACGGGCAAGACCTTCAACACCATCGGTTCGCTGGACAAGTCGCTGGAAATGTCGGTCATCGACTCGTACTTCGCGTTCTGGCAGTACCAGAAGCAGGCGGACTGCACGAGCGTGCCGGCCCCCGGCGCTCCGGCGGCGGACCTCTACGCCTTCTACGACAAGGTGGAGAGCCTGCTCACCTACTCCGACCAGGACCTCACGCCCTACACGCCGTACTACTACCAGGCCGCCGTGCAGCTCGGCGCGCCCGAGTCCTACGAGGGCCACCTGCGGGACCTGCTGCGCTACCCCGGCACCAACCAGCCGTGGAGTTTCGTGGACAAGTCCGTGCCGCGCAAGGCTTTCGACTACGTGGCGATGCCGGACATCGACTTCTGGGTGCGCACCCAGGCCAACCGGTTCCTGTTCGTCTACGGCGAGAACGACCCGTGGAGCGCCGAACCGTTCCAGCTCGGCCCTCGCACCCGCGACTCGTACCGGTACTACGTGGCCGGCGGCAACCACGGCTCCAAGATCGCGCAGCTCCCGCTGGAAGAGGCCGCCGCAGCGACCGCCACGGTGCGCCGCTGGGCCGGCCTGCCGGCTACCCCCGCCCCGTCGGCAAGGGCGTTCGCGAACGAGGGCTTCCCCGGATTCGACGCGGATCCGCTGCTGACCGAGCGGCCAAAGCTCTAACCGAGCCGGTCGAGGATCCCGGCCAGTCCACTTCGGACCGAGCCGGGGTGCCTGGACCACCGATTTGCCGGCGGCAAGTGAGCGGGCGTTTATTCGCGTGACAGGGTGTTTCCGGTAGGCGAAGGTGTCGCGCATGGACGACGATCTTGCCTTGTTGCGACGTGCCCGGATGCGGTGGAACACGCCGCTTTCGGTGGCCCATGCCGATTCGCTGCTGGACCGGCTGGACCTCGACCCCGGTCCGCGGGTGGTCGACCTCGGCTGCGGGTGGGGCGAGTTGCTGATGTGCGCGGTGGAGCGGGTCGGCGGGGATCACGCGCGGGCGGTGGGGGTGGATACCGATCCGGTGGTGTTGGAGCGCGGCCGGACGCTGGCGCGGCGACGTGGCCTCGACGAGCGGATCGAGTTCGTGCAGGCGGACGCCGCGACCTGGTCCGGAACGGCGGAACGTGCCCTCTGCGTCGGTTCCTCGCACGCGTTCGGCGATACGCAGGCAGCGCTGGATGCCATGACGGCACTCGTACCGCCTGGTGGACGGCTGTTGTTCGGCGATGGCTTCTGGCAGACCACGCCGGGCCCGGCCGCGGTGGACATCTTCGGCGACCAGATCCGCACGCTGGCCGAACTGGTGGACAGCAGTCGCTCGGCGGGCTGGCGGATCATCCACCTGAGCACGGCGGATCAACGGGAATGGGACGAGTTCGAATCCACGTCACGGGCAGGCTTGCAGGCGTGGCTGCTGGCCAACGGCGCCGATCCGCGGGCCGAGGAAGTGCGGAACTGGCTCGACGAGCGCGAGCACCGGTACTTCCACGACTACCGGGGCGTCCTCGGCTTCGCCTACCTGGTCCTGGCGCACTGATCGAGCACGGATCCCGCCAATGCCGTCAGGCAGCGTAGTTGCGCAGTACGCGTAACGCGGTCGCGCCGTGCGGACCGGTCGCGGTCAGCCCGGACTCCTCCGGCGCCAGCCGCTGCGCGCCGACCCGGCAGAACACCCCGGCCGGACCGCTGATCGCCGACGGGGCGTCAGCAGGGCCGAACCGCCAGGTCGCGCCGTCCGGACCGGTCAGCTCCACCCGCACCGGGCCGGCCTGCTCGCCGGCCACCGTGAATGCGTATGGCAGCGACCGATGGGCGAGCCAGGCGATGTGCCGCAGCCGCGCGGTGTCCGGATAGGGAATCGACAGCGGGCCGACGATGTCCAGCGCGTGCGCCCAGTGCTCGGCCAGCCGGGTGGTGGCCATCGTCGCCGGGCGCAGCGGCGCGGACGCCCATTGCGACGCCCGGTCCGGATCGGCGCCCCGCAGCACGTCCACCGACCTCCGCCGCGCCGCCTGCCACCGCGGATAGACCACCTCCGGCCCGGCCCGCTCGGCGGCCACCCACCGGTCCACCGCCTCGTCCACGCTGACCGCGCCCCGATCCGGCGCCGCCACGCCGGCCACGCCGGACGACGGCCCCGGCGCACCGGTCACCGTCGCCTCCACGGCCTCCTCGGTCTGCGCCAGGTGCAGCAGCACGTCCACCACACGCCAACCCGCCGCGTCGGACGGGCTCAACCACTCCGCTTCCGACAGCTCCGCGAAAATGCCGTCCAGCCGGTCGTACTCGGCTTCCAGGTCATCGAAGATCTCCACAACCACACGTTAGCGCCAGAGACTGCTTTCCGGGTACTGCCGCCGTTTCATGGGGATTTCATCGGCCGTGTCTACGGTGCGTCCCGGTAGTTCTCGACGGATCGTGAAGGAGCGAGCATGACCAAGACTGGGGCGTGGCGGCTGGGGGTGGCGCTCGGCGCTGTTGCTGTCACGTTGAGCACGCCGGGGCTGGCGATCGCAGAGCAGGCCGATGACCATGCCGGGGTCCAGCGGGCGCTGGAAGGCTATCGGTCGCACGGCGGACCGGGCGCCGCCGTCCACGCCGGCGATGTTAGCCAGGGCTGGGACCTGCACGTCGGGCCGAAGGTGGTCAACACCAACCAGTTCATCGGCCCGAACGACGCCTTCCGGGCGGCGAGTCAGACCAAGACGTTCACCGCCGCCGTGGTGCTGCAGTTGGTCGACGAGGGCAAGGTGGCGTTGGACGCGCCGATCGAGCGCTACCTGCCCGGCGTGGTCGCCGGCAACGGCTACGACGGCAACCGCATCACCGTCCGGCAGCTTCTCCAGCAGACCAGCGGGATCAACGGCGCCCCCAGCAACGCCAAGGCCAATGCCGATGGCACCTACGATCTGCAGGAGCTGGTCCGCGCCGGGCTCGCCGGCAACCCGCCCAAGTCCGAGCCGGCCTGGAACTACTCCAACATCAACTACTACATCGCGGGGCTGCTCATCGAGCAGGCAACCGGCATGCCGGCCCGTGACGCGATCACCGCCCGGATCATCCGGCCGCTCGGCCTGAACCAGACCAGTTTCCCGGCCCCCGGGGACAAGTCGCTGCCCGGGGCGTATGTCCACGGTTACCGGGGCGGCACCGTCGGCGGCGTCTTCCTGTGGCTGGACACCACCTTCGGCGAGTGGGGCAGCGGTACCGCCGAGCCGTCGTTCTGGAGCACCGCCGGCGGCATGGTCTCCACCTTGTCCGACCTCGCCCTGTTCGACCAGAGCCTCGTGCAGGGCAAGGTCGTCTCCGCCGCCAGTCTCGCCGAAATGCGCAAGACGGTGCCCACCAGCTGGCCCGGCACCGAGCACTACGGCCTCGGCCTGTGGGGTCACGACCTGAGCTGCGGCGGGCAGGCGTGGGGGCTCCTCGGCGACCTGTCCACCGGCTACTCGTCGGCGACCATGGCCACCGACGACGGCAGGCACGCCGCCATCGTCACCAACACCGCGGTCCCCAACAACGACACACCGACCCGGCTCGACGTCCTCGACGCCGCGCTGTGCGACAAGGAGTAACCCACAGAAGCACCGCCTCACTGCACGCAGAACTCGTTTCCCTCCGGGTCCTGCAGCACCATGCAGCGACCGGCCTCGTCGTGGTTCTCGTGGAGCACGGTGGCACCGGCTTCGGCAAGCCGGCGGACATGTTCCTGTATCAGGTTCCAGCCCGCTTCGGTGCCACCGTGCTCCCCGCTCACGTGCACGTCCAGGTGCACCCGGTTCTTCGCGACCTTGCCCTCCGGCACCCGCTGGAACAGCAACCGCGGCCGCGTTCCCTCCGGATCGACCACGGCGGCCATCGCGTCCCAGCGTTCGCGCGGCAACCCGATGCGCTCGGCGAACGCCACCCAGCTGTCGAAGCCGGGCGGCGGCTTCTGCAGCTCGTAGCCGAGCGCGACCGCCCAGAACCGCGCCTGCCGGGCCGGATCGGCGACGTCGAAGGTGACCTGGAAACCCCAAGGCATGATGTTCCTCCCGGTTCGGATGCGTTGACAGCAGTGTGCATCCGAGCACCGACAGTTCCCGGCCCGGAAGTCCGCAGTGGACGGACCGGGCCCACGACCGGGAGGCGCCGTTCGGTTACTTCACACCCGCGGCATCCATGCCGCGCAGCTCCTTCTTCAGGTCGGAGATCTCGTCCCGCAGCCGCGCCGCCAGCTCGAACTGGAGGTCGCGCGCGGCCTGCATCATCTGGTCGGTCATCTGCTGGATCAGGTCGGCCAGCTCGGCGCGCGGCATCGTGGACACGTCCTTGTCCGCCAGCACCCCGGAACTGCGGCCACCGCCGCCCTGCTCGGGCTTCTTGCCCCGCGAGACGTTGCGGCCCGAGCCACCGACCGCGATCCCCTGCTCCGAGTCCTCCGCCTCGTCGTACACCCGGTCCAGGATGTCCGCGATCTTCTTGCGCAGCGGCTGCGGATCCAGCCCGCGCTCCTCGTTGTACGCGGTCTGCTTCTCCCGGCGGCGGTTCGTCTCGTCGATCGCGTGCCGCATCGAGTCGGTGATCTTGTCCGCGTACATGTGCACCTGCCCGGACACGTTACGGGCGGCACGGCCGATGGTCTGGATCAGCGAGGTACCGCTGCGCAGGAAGCCCTCCTTGTCGGCGTCCAAAATGGACACAAGGGAGACCTCCGGCAGGTCAAGCCCCTCGCGCAGCAGGTTGATGCCGATCAGCACGTCGAAATCGCCGGAGCGCAGCTGCCGCAGCAGCTCCACCCGGCGCAGGGTGTCCACTTCGGAGTGCAGGTAACGCACCCTGATGCCGAGCTCGAGCAGGTAGTCGGTGAGGTCCTCGGCCATCTTCTTGGTCAGCGTGGTGACCAGCACCCGCTCGTCCCGCTCGGCGCGGACCCTGATCTCGTGCACCAGGTCGTCGATCTGGCCCTCGGTCGGCTTGACGATCACCTCGGGGTCGATCAGCCCGGTCGGGCGGATCACCTGCTCGACGAACTCGCCACCGGTCCGGCCCATCTCGTAGGGCCCCGGGGTGGCCGACAGGTACACCGTCTGGCCGATCCGGTCGGAGAACTCCTCCCAGGTCAGCGGCCGGTTGTCCACCGCGCTGGGCAGCCGGAAGCCGAACTCGACCAGGTTGCGCTTCCGGGACATGTCACCCTCGTACATGCCGCCGATCTGCGGCACCGTGACGTGGGATTCGTCGATGACCAGCAGGAAATCTTCCGGGAAGTAGTCGATCAGGGTGGCCGGTGCGCTCCCGGCATCGCGCCCGTCGATGTGCCGCGAGTAGTTCTCGATACCCGAGCAGAACCCGACCTGGCGCATCATCTCGATGTCGTAGGCGGTGCGCATGCGCAGCCGCTGCGCCTCCAGCAGCTTGCCCTGCTTCTCCAGGGTGGCCAGGCGCTCTTCCAGCTCGGCTTCGATGCCGCGGATGGCCTTCTCCATCCGCTCCGGGCCTGCCACGTAGTGGGTGGCCGGGAAGATCCGCACCTCTTCCAGCTCCTGGACGATGTCGCCGGTCAGCGGGTGCAGGTAGTAGAGCTTGTCGATCTCGTCACCGAAGAACTCGACCCGGATGGCCAGCTCCTCGTAGGCCGGGATGATCTCCACGGTGTCGCCGCGGACCCGGAAGGTGCCACGGGCGAAGGCGACGTCGTTGCGGGTGTACTGCACGTCGACCAACGCGCGCAGGAACGCGTCCCGCTCGACCTCGCCGCCCACCTCGAGCTTGGCGGAGCGGTCCAGATAGGACTGCGGGGTACCGAGGCCGTAGATGCAGGACACGCTCGCCACCACGATCACATCCCGCCGGGACAGCAGGTTCATCGTCGCCGAGTGCCGCAGCCGCTCCACGTCGTCGTTGATCGACGAGTCCTTCTCGATGTAGGTGTCGGTCTGCGCGATGTACGCCTCGGGCTGGTAGTAGTCGTAGTAGCTGACGAAGTACTCGACCGCGTTCTCCGGGAAGAAGTCACGCAGCTCGTTGGCCAGCTGGGCGGCCAGCGTCTTGTTCGGCGCCATCACCAGCGTCGGCCGCTGCACCCGCTCGATCAGCCAGGCCGTGGTGGCCGACTTACCGGTACCGGTGGCGCCGAGCAGCACCACGTCCTTCTCCCCGCCGGTGATCCGCCGCTCCAGATCGTCGATCGCGGCGGGCTGGTCGCCGGCGGGCTGGTAGTCGCTGACCATCTTGAACCGGCCGTCGCTCCGGGGGATCTCGGAGACGGGCCGGAAATCGGACTGGGCCAGTACGGGGTGTTCGGTTGCGAAAGCCACGACGACCAGGGTAGGCGCACCCACCGACAGTTTCCCGCCGCGGCCCGCGACGGCTCAGGAACAGCAGTCACAGGTGTCGCAGCAGTCACAGCAGTCACAGTCGCAGCCCCACTTTGCGTGTGGTTTGCCGCTCCACGGGCCGGGATGCGGATCCCGGCAGCAGAACTGGCAGGTGCAGCACATCCAGGTGGCGATCGCACAGCCGGGCAGCACACCCCGCTTCTTCGGCGGGACCCGGAACTTCGGCACCCAGCAACCACCGCCGTCGCCGTCCCGGGGAGAGCCCTTCTTCTTCGGGCCCTTCGGCGGGCCCTGGGGATTCCCGGGAGCCGGCTCGTCGGCCGGTGACGCCTCACCGCCAGGTGTGTCCCGCGGCTGAGACCCGGCTGGCCCGGCTGGCCCGGCATGCCCGAAAGCGCGGATCACCGCCTGGCGCAGCTCGTGCACCAGCAGTGCGTGCACCAGGCTGGAGTCGGTGAACTCGGCCTCGCGCAGGGCCAGCTCGACGCCGAGGACCGCGTCGTCGCAGAGCCGGCGGGCCTCGGCCGTGCCGGCACCGGTGGCCATCAGCGGGTTCCACGCGCCGGTGACCCGGTCCTCGGCCAGGTCCTCCACCGCGTCCAGCAGGTGCGCCGCGCGGCCGAACAGCCTGCCTGCCTCGGTCAGCGCGGCCAGGTTGCCGGGACGGCCGGCCACCACCGCGGTATGCCCGAAGGCCGCCGCCGTGGCCCGCTCGGTCGGTTCGGTGGCCAGCAGCATCGAGTCACCGGGCCGGATCCCGCGCTCGGCCTCACCCTGACGTGCCACCGCCTCGGTGAGCACGGCGGTGTCGAAGCCGACGCCTGTCCCGGTCCGCACGCCTTGTTCCGCGAAACGGGCCGCGACCAGGCGGGCCGCTCCGGCGGCCACCGGACGGCGGTACACCCCGTCACCGTCTGCGACGTGGTCGCCCAGCTTCGCCGAAGCCAGCACCAGCGAGACCGAGGCGGCCAGCCGGGCCCCCTCGCCGTGCGCCACCGACGCCCGGCGCAGGCCGCGCAGCGGGCACGGACCGGCCTGGCGCCTGCCGTCCGCCCGCGGCGACTGCGCCTCGGCCAGCACCGAGATCACCAGCCCGTCATAGTTGGTCACCGTGCGCGCGAGCTGCCCGTGCTCGTCGCGCAGAGCGAGGCAGAGACCGCACAGATGGGCCAGCCAGTCCGCGTGCAGGGCACTGGAGAGCCGGTGCCGGCACGGGCGAAGGATTCCGAACACAGCGAGAAACCAACCACACCGGATCGGGCCGCGGAGGTGGATGCCGCAAAATGTGACCATGGCGCCACCGCACCCACCCAAGATCGAGACCTTCGACCTGGCAGGCCGGATCAACACCGACCCGAAGGGCATCGACCGCGTGGTCGAGGAGTACCGGGTGGAACCCTTCGGCCTGTACATGGCACGCCCCGCGCCTGGCCGAGCCCAGTTCCACTACCTGGAGTCCTGGCTGCTGCCAGGACTCGGGCTGCGCGTCACCGACTTCTGGTTCAACCCCGGGCACGAACGCGACCAGGACTTCTACCTCGACGTGATCGACACCGAGGTCGACGGCGACCGCTGGCTGGCCACCGACCTCTACCTCGATCTGGTGCTGAAGGAGGAACAGCGCCTCGACGTGCTCGACACCGACGAACTGCTCGACGCGACCGTCGCCGGGCTGCTCGACACCGGGCGGGCGAACCGGGCGCTGGAAACCGCCTACGCCACCGTCGAAGGGCTCACCGCGCACGGCTACCGGCTCGCCCCCTGGCTGTCCACAAAGGACGTCAAGCTGAGCTGGCGGCGGCACTGAGCCAGGTCGCCGGTCAACCGATCGGTTGATGCCGGCCGCCCCGGCGGCTGAGCCGAAACCGGCCGCCGGGGCGATACCGCCGGGCGCGCGGACGGGAGATTCTCGATCCAGACGGGCATCACCGCCCGTCCCGATCGAGAAGGAGACCGCGGATGCCGGTCATCGAGGTACAGGGACTGGCCAAGCGCTACGGCGAGAAGGTCGCGGTCGGCGACGTGTCGTTCAGCGTCGAACGCGGCGAGATCTTCGGCATCCTCGGCCCCAACGGCGCCGGGAAGACCACCACCGTGGAATGCGTCGAGGGCCTGCGCAAGCCGGACGGCGGCACCGTCTCGGTGCTCGGCCTCGACCCGGCCAGGGACACCGCCGAGCTTCGCCAGCGGCTGGGCGTTCAGCTGCAGGAGAGCCAGCTGCCGGACAAGTTGAAGGTCGGCGAGGCGCTCGACCTCTACGCGTCCTTCTACCGGCAGCCCGCCGACCAGGGAAAGCTGCTCGCAGACCTCGGACTGGCCGACAAGCGTGACACCATGTTCAAGAAGCTGTCCGGCGGCCAGAAACAACGGCTCTCCATCGCGCTGTCGCTGATCGGCAGCCCGGAGATCGCGGTGCTCGACGAGCTCACCACCGGACTGGACCCGCAGGCGCGGCGGGACACCTGGGAGCTGATCGAGACCGTGCGCGACCGGGGCGTGACGATCGTGCTGGTCACCCATTTCATGGAGGAGGCCGAACGGCTCTGCGACCGGATCGCGGTGATCGACGCCGGCCGGGTGGTCGCGATCGACACGCCGGCCGGGCTGGTCGCCGGGGTGACCGACGAGCAGCGGATCCGGTTCCGCCCGTCCGCGCCGATCGAGGACGAGGCGTTCACCGGGCTGCCCGAGGTCCGCTCGGTCCAGCGCCAAGGCGGACAGCTGGTCATCACCGGCACCGGCAACGTGCTGCACGCGGTGACCTCGGTGCTGGCCCGCCGCCAGGTCATCGCCGGGGAGCTGCGCGTGGACCAGGCCAACCTCGACGACGCCTTCGTGGCGCTCACCGGCAAGAAACTCGACTAGCGGCACATCCAGGAGCGACACCATGACATCCGCGACTTCCGTGACTTCCGGGCCAGCAACGCACCCGCCCCAGGGGCGGACCCGCCAGGCGCTGGCCAAGATGACCCTCGTCGAAACCAAGCTGTTCCTGCGCGATCCCGGCGCGCCGATCGTGGTGATCGGCATCCCGCTCGCCCTGCTGCTGGTGTTCGGCATGATGCCGGACGCGAAACAGCCGAGCGCGGAGTTCGGCGGGCACTCCGCACTGGACTCGCTGATCGCACCGATGGCGATCGCCATCCTGCTGGCCATGCTGGCGATGACCATGTTCCCCACGGCGATCGCCTCCCACCGCGAAAAGGGCGTGCTGCGCCGGCTCGCGGCGAGCCCGGTGTCGCCGAGCCGGCTGCTGACCGCCCAGCTGCTGGTCAACCTGACCGCGGCGGTGCTGCTGGTGCTGCTGATCGTCGGGGTCGGCACGCTCGCATTGGGCCTGTCGGTGCCGAAGAACCTCGGCGGCTTCGCGGTGTCGATCGTGCTGGGGGTGGCTGCCCTGTTCGCGGTCGGCCTGCTGATCGCCGCGCTGGCCCCGACCGGCCGCGCGGCCAGCGGGATCGGCTCGGTGGCGTTCTTCCCGATGCTCGCGCTCGGCGGGGTCTGGGTGCCGAAGGAGAAGCTGCCGGACTTCCTGCAGACCGCGGCCGACGTGCTGCCGCTCGGCGCCACCCTGAACTCGCTGCGGGAGACCTGGGTCGGCAACAGCCCGCAGGTCCTGCAGCTGATCGCGATGGCGGTGTGCACCGTGCTCTGCACCGTGCTGGCGGCCAAGCTGTTCCGCTGGGAGTGATCTTGACCGGAACCGAGAACCGATCGGCGGCCCGCCGCGTCAGAGGCACGGTTCGCACGCGAGGTTCGCGGCCCGGTGAGGATCCCGGTGTCCCGGCGGCCGGTCGGCATTCTTGGGGGTATGCCGAACGGTCGCCGGAGTCGCCGGGGCACCCGGATAATGACTCCATGAGGGTTATGCACTATCCGGCCGACGGGGGCTGCCCGGAGGGTGGCTCGCGGCGGCTGGATGCCGGTGACACACGAACGGCAAACGCACCAATCAGTGTGCATAACACTCATTGGGATAGACGATGACTCAGCCCAGCCACCGGCCCGCGGCGTTCTGGCCCGGCGGGACGTCCAAGTGGGAGCCTTGGGCGCTGCGGATCGAGCTCTGCCTGCCGCACTTGCTGCTTCTGCTGAGCACCGTGCTCAGCGTCGCCACCGCAGGTCAGAGCGGCGCCGACCGGCTCGGCACGCTCGCGCTGGTCGGGGTCGCGCTCTGCTGGGTCCTCGGCACCGACACGCTGGCGCCGCGCCGCTGGCTGAACAGCCCGGTGGCGCTGGCGTTCTCGCTGACCGGCCTGCTCACCATCGCCGGTTTCCTGATGGCCAGGGATCTGACGTTCTTGCTCTTCGCCATCACCGGGTTCTTCCACGGCATCCGGCTGCGGCCGCCGTCGGCGATGCTCGCCGGGGTCGGAGCCACTTCGCTGCTGATCAACACCGCCTCCTTCGGCGGGGTCACCGCGGCGTTCACCGAACGGACGGGCATGTTCCTGACCGTGGTCGTGGTGCAGACGCTCGCTATCGCCGGCGGGGCACGGATGTCGGAGAAGCTGGCCGAGTACAACGAAACCCGGCGCAAGGCGCTCGACGAGCTCGAGGCGGCGCACGCGGAGAACGCCGGCCTGCACCGGCAGCTGCTCGCCCAGGCCAGGGAGGCCGGCATCCTGGACGAACGGCAGCGGCTGAGCCGCGAGATCCACGACACCCTCGCCCAGGGCTTCACCGGGATCATCACCCAGCTCGAAGCCGCCGAACTGGTCGAAGACGATCCGCCGGAGCGACGGCGGCGACTGGCCACCGCGGCCGCGCTGGCCAGGGAGAACCTGACCGAGGCGCGACGGGCCGTGCACGCGCTTCGCCCGGAGGCGCTGGAGTCCGCGCAGCTGCCGGACGCGCTGAACGCGGTCGCCGGCCGCTGGGGCGAGCGCTGCTCGGTCGCCATCGAGTTCACCACCACCGGCACCGCCAAGCCGATGCACCCCGAGATCGAGGCGACCCTGTTGCGCATCACCCAGGAAGCACTGTCCAATGTGGCCAAACACGCGGGTGCCACCAGGGTGGGCCTGACACTGTCGTATATGGAGGACCAGGTGACACTCGACGTGCGTGACGACGGAGCGGGTTTCGACCCCGATGCGGTCGCGCGGTCCGGCCCGCACGGCGGGTTCGGCCTGTCCGGGATGCGCCAGCGGGTCCAGCGGCTGGCCGGGCACCTGCACGTCGAGTCCGAACCCGGTGGCGGCACGGCCATCTCAGCCAACGTGCCCGCGGTGGCGGCGGTGTCCGACCGATGACCATCACCCTGCTGATCGCGGACGACCACCCGGTGGTGCGGGACGGACTGCGCGGGATCTTCACCGGCGACCACGGCTTCGAGGTGCTCGGGGAGGCCGCCAACGGAGCCGAAGCCGTCGCGCTGGCCGAGCGGCTGCGGCCCGACGTGGTGCTGATGGATCTCCGGATGCCGGGCACCGACGGGGTCACCGCGATCACCGAGCTGGCCAAGCTGGGCAACCCGGCGCGGGTGCTGGTGCTCACCGTCTACGACACCGATTCCGACGTGCTGCCGGCGATCGAGGCCGGCGCGACCGGCTACCTGCTCAAGGACTCGCCCCGGGAGGACCTGTTCCGGGCCGTCCGCGCAGCGGCCCGCGGCGAGTCCGTGCTCTCCCCCGCGGTGGCCAGCCGGATCATCGGCCAGATGCGCTCACCGGCCCGCGAGCCGCTGAGCCAGCGCGAGCTCGAAGTGCTCGGGCTGATCGCGCGCGGGTCCACCAACAAGGAGGCCGCGAAGAAGCTGTTCATCAGCGAGGCCACCGTCAAAACGCATCTGCTGCACACCTACGCCAAACTCGGCGTGAAGGACAGGGCGTCCGCGGTGGCGGTTGCCTTCGAACGCGGCCTGCTCGGCGGGAGCTGAGGCTCAGGGGGTCCAGCCGGTTTCGGCAGCCCACCGTTCGGCGCGGACGAAGGCGGCGTCCACCCAACCCTGCTTCTCCTCCGCGTACCCGTCGACGGACGGGTCCGTGGTGTGCGCCCCGGCCAGCCGGTACTTGACCTCGGCGTAGGCCTCGCGCTCCTCGGGCCGGTCACGCAGCCACGCGGCGAACAGCAACGCGAGCCGCCACGCGGGCGTCTCGGTGGAGCGGACGTGCAGGTTGACCGGGCGGCCGGGGTCGCCACCGGTGTGGAACCGCTTCGGCCACGGCTGGTCCGAGCCGTCCTGCGGCACGTCCCACCACTCCCCCGCCTGGCGCGGGAAACCGGCCTCGGTCAGCCCGTCCGCGATCGCGTCGGCATCCTCCAAAGTGGACACTGTGACCTGCAGGTCGAGCACGTCCTTGGCGGGCAGGCCGGGCACCGACGTGGAGCCGATGTGGTCCACCCGGCCGGTGGTCCCGCCCAGCGCGGCCCGGATCCGGGCCATCGCCCGTTCGGCCTGCGCCGGCCAGGTCTCGTCGTAGGGCGCGATCACCGCCGGCCGCGGCGCCCGCGCGCGGTGCAGCCGGAGGTTGGCCTCGAAGGGCACCAGCCGGTCCGCCCACAGCGCGTCCACTTCGGACAGCACGATGTCCTGCGGCCCGCCGTTGTCCAGCCAGACGTCGGCCACGGCCCGGCGCTGCTCCTCCGAAGCCTGCGCCGCGACCCGGGTCCGCGCGTCCCGCTCGGCCATGCCCCTGGCCTCGACCAGCCGCCGCACCCTGGTCTCCACCGGCGCGTCCACCACGATCACCAGGTGGTAGCGCGCGGCGAGACCGCCCTCCACCAGCAGCGGGATGTCATGCACCACGATGGCGTCCGGCGCCGCGGCCGCCATCAGCTCCGCGGTCCTGGCCCCGATCCTCGGGTGCATGATCCCGTTCAGCCGCTGCCTGGACTCCTCGTCGGCGAACGCCTTTGCCGCCAGCGCGGGCCGGTCCAGCGCGCCCTCGGCGGTGCGGACGTCCGCGCCGAACGCCTCGACCAGCTCGGCGAGGCCCTCGCTGCCCGGCTCGACCACCTCGCGGGCGATCGCGTCGGCGTCGATCAGCACCGCGCCATGCTCGACCAGCCGGTTCGCGACCGTCGACTTCCCCGCCCCGATTCCTCCGGTGAGCCCCACACGCAGCATGCCGGCATTCAACCAGCCGAAGATCGCCGCCGACACACGGAGGCTCGATATGCAAGATCATCGTGACGCGTCACCCAACTGATATGGGTGACACGCCGACGGCTTACCACGCTTTGCGGTGTCTGTTGCGTACCGTGCGCGGCGGGAAAGGTCGCCCACACGGAGGAACGATGCCAGCCAAGCACGTCGGAAGGCACCGGCTCGGTACGCCGGGCCTGGTGCACTGCGTCCAGCATCGTCCGGTCGCCGAGGCGCTCGACGACTACCGGCGCACCTGGCTGACCGCACTGCTGGTGCCGGCAAAGCACAGCCTGGCCGGCCTCCGCCGCAAGGCCAGGGCCGCGGCCAGCGAACGCGCCTGGATCCCCGCCACCTGACCCCGCTGTCCCGCTCAGGCGGGCAGCACTCTCGACCGGTCGGCCGCTGTCCGGCCGGCCTCGCGGAACAGCGACAGACCGAGCCAGGCGCTGCCTGCCGCCGCGGCGAGCAGCCCCACCTGCAGACCTGCCTCGGGCAGAACGCCGCGTAGCGCGATCAGCCCGCAGCCGAGCACGTAGAGCGCCACGGCGGCGTTGGGTGCGTCCGATCGCACCAACGACAGTCCGAAAAGGACGACACCGGCCAGGAACACCATCGAGGTGACCACGATCGCCGTCCCGGCGGAGCCGTCCTGCAACGCGGCCACCTGAGCCCGCGGCAGCACCGAGTAGACGAAGTTCAGGATGTACTCGATTCCCGCCACCCCGGCCAACCCGATCGCGTTGAGCGCGAATCCGGCCAGCCCGAGCCGCCCGATCCTGGGCGCGTGCCGAAGATAGACGCCGACCAGCAACAGCAGGCCGAACGCCTCCGCCAGCGGCGAGAGCCCGCGGACCAGCCCGCTCGGCGAGATCACCTCCAGCCGGCGAAAGGCGTTGACGATCAGGACGAAGGCGCTGAGCACACCGAAAACCCCGGTGATCCGATAGACGAGCGAGGTGGCCATCGAACTCTCCCTTGCCGGTTATAACGACCGTTATAACGTATGTTCTGCATGGTAGAGATCGATAGTGCGCGCACAGCGCGGTAAGGAACCGGTAAGACGATGGTGGCGAGACGAGAACCCACGGGCACCGGAACCAGGGAGCGTTTCGTGCACGCCGCGATGCGGGTGCTCACCGAGCAGGGCGTCGCCGCACTCACCGTGCGCGGGGTCGCGGCCGCGGCCGAGGCATCGACGATCGGGGTCTACAGCCGCTTCGGCAGCATGGCCGGGGTGCTGGACGCGCTGTACGAACGAGCCTTCGAGTTGCTGCAGGAAGAGTTCGACGGGCTGCCGCCGGAGACGGCCGACGGGACGAGCGACGTTGTTGCGCTGGCCCTCGCCTACCGGCGTTTCGCGCTGGCGAGCCCAGCCCGATACGCCTTCATGTTCGAACGACCGGTGCCGGGCTTCGACCCGGACCCGTCGCTGCGGGCCGAGGCGCTGCGGACCACGTTCGGCAAGCTGGCCGGCCGCGTGGAGCGGATGAGCGGGCCCGGCGCGGACGGTGTCTCGCTCGGCTACCTGGTCTGGACCACCATGCACGGCCTGATCAGCGTGGAGCTGACCCACAACGCACGCACCCCGCTGCCCGGCTGGTTCATCGAGCCGACGCCCGAGGCCGGCGAGCGGATCTACCTCAGCGGGGTCACCGCCATCCTCGCCGGGCTGCGCGAACTCCCCTGAACAGCGGAAAGCGGCCCCGGTTCCGAGGAACCGGGGCCGCTTTGTCCAGCTACTGAGCCGTTAGAGCGTCAGCTCACGCACCACCGGAGAGCTTCTCGCGGAGAGCCGCAAGCTGCTCGTCGCTGGCCAGCGTGCCGCCGCTGCTCTTCGGCGCGGAGTCGGACGGAGCGGAGGTGTAGCTCTGCTCGCCACCCGCGTCGCCAGTGCTGCCGGTGGCAGCGTCGGCGGCCGCGGCCGCGTCGGCCTCGGCTGCCTTCTGGATCTGCTTCATGTGCGCCTCGTAGCGGGTGTGCGCCTCGGCGTACTGGCGCTCCCACTCCTCGCGCTGGGTGTCGTAGCCTTCCTGCCACTCCTGGGTGTCCGGGTCGAAGCCTTCGGGGTAGATGTAGTTGCCCTCGGCGTCGTACTCGGCGGCCATGCCGTACTGGGTCGGGTCGAACTCGGCCTCCGGCGTCAGGCCCTCGTTGGCCTGCTTGAGGGAGAGCGAGATCCGGCGGCGCTCCAGGTCGATGTCGATGACCTTGACCATGACGTCGCCGTTGACCTGCACGACCTGCTCCGGGATCTCCACGTGGCGCTCGGCCAGCTCGGAGATGTGCACCAGGCCCTCGATGCCCTCCTCGACGCGGACGAACGCGCCGAACGGGACGAGCTTGGTGACCTTGCCCGGCACGATCTGGCCGATCGCGTGGGTGCGGGCGAACTGACGCCACGGGTCTTCCTGGGTGGCCTTCAGCGACAGGGACACGCGCTCGCGGTCCATGTCCACGTCGAGCACCTCGACGGTGACCTCCTGGCCCACCTCGACGACCTCGCTCGGGTGGTCGATGTGCTTCCAGGAGAGCTCCGAGACGTGCACCAGGCCGTCCACGCCGCCGAGGTCCACGAACGCACCGAAGTTGACGATCGAGGAGACGACGCCCTTGCGGACCTGCCCCTTGGCCAGCGCGTTGAGGAACTCGCTGCGCACCTCGGACTGGGTCTGCTCCAGGTAGGCGCGGCGCGAGAGCACCACGTTGTTGCGGTTCTTGTCCAGTTCGATGATCTTCGCTTCGAGCTCGCGGCCGACGTACGGCTGCAGGTCGCGCACGCGGCGCATCTCGACCAGCGAAGCGGGCAGGAAGCCGCGGAGACCGATGTCCAGGATCAGGCCGCCCTTGACGACCTCGATGACGGTGCCCTTGACGGGCTCGTCCTTCTCCTTGAGCTCTTCGATCGTGCCCCAGGCGCGCTCGTACTGCGCACGCTTCTTGGACAGGATCAGCCGGCCTTCCTTGTCCTCCTTCTGGAGAACGAGGGCTTCCACCTCATCACCGACGGTGACAACCTCGGCCGGGTCGACATCGTGCTTGATGGACAGCTCACGCGAGGGGATGACGCCCTCGGTCTTGTACCCGATGTCGAGCAGGACCTCGTCCCGATCGACCTTGACGATGGTGCCTTCAACGATGTCGCCGTCGTTGAAGTACTTGATCGTCTTGTCGATGGCAGCGAGGAAGTCTTCCTCCGACCCGATGTCGTTGATGGCGACTTGCTGCGGCGCGGACGCAGTCGGGGCGGTGGCGGTGTCGATGGTCATTAGGCGGGTTGCTCCGGTATGGATTGGGATTAGTGGGTGTGCGGGTTTGCGTGCGCCGTGGGCGTCAGGCAGCTACGTTGCAAACGTCCCCATGAATACGGCCGCGTGCATCACCGCCAACGGTGCGCGACCCGATCCCCAGCAGTTGCCGGCTGAGTGGAAGGTAGCGCGAACCCACTGCGCTAACACTTATCCTACGCGGCCGCTGCTACCCGACACAAACAGGGTCCGCACTCCGGCCTGCCGGTGCCGCGCGGGAGGATATCCGGTGTGGCCACACCTACCGAGAGCGACCGGGAAGCCGCCGTAGGAGTCCCCGAAGATCGGCACGCCCGCGCGGAAGAAACCCTTGGCGCCACCGGCACAGCTTACCGCCCTGTCGACGAGGCCGAGGCGACCGCGGCCAACCTGGCCTGGTGGGACGCCGACGCGGACGACTACCAGGCAACCCATGGCGGCTTCCTCGGCGACGCCGACTTCGTCTGGTGCCCGGAGAACGTTCGCGAGGCCGACGCGGCGCTGCTCGGCGACGTGCGCGGACAGCGGGTGCTCGAGGTCGGCTGCGGCCAGGCGGCCTGCTCGCGCTGGCTCGCCGCGGCCGGTGCGCGGGTGCTCGGCATCGACCTGTCCGGCGGAATGCTCCGGCACGCCAGGGAGGGCAACGCCCGCACCGGGATCGAGGTACCGCTGGCGCAGGCCACCGCGGAGCACCTTCCGGTGGCCACCGGAAGCATGGACGTCGCCTGTTCCGCGTTCGGCGCGATCCCGTTCGTCAGCTCGATCGAAGCCGTGTTCGCCGAGGTGCACCGGGTGCTGCGGCCCGGCGGGCGCTGGGTGTTCTCGGTGACCCATCCGATGCGCTGGATCTTCCCGGACGATCCCGGCCCAGGCGGCCTCACCGCGAGCCAGCCCTACTTCGACCGCACCCCGTACTTGGAGGTCGACGACCAGGGCACGGCCACCTACGTGGAGTACCACCGCACGCTCGGCGACTACGTGCGCGCGCTGACCGGCACCGGTTTCCGGCTGGAGGACCTGATCGAGCCGGCGTGGCCGTCCGGGCAGACCAGGACCTGGGGCCAGTGGAGCCCGTTGCGCGGCAAGCTGTTCCCCGGCACGGCCATCTTCCGCTGCCGCCGGGAGGACTAGTGGATCCGGCGAGCGAGCAGCCCGCCCGCTTCGCCGGACTCGACCCGCTGCTGCCCCGGCGCGCCGCTCCCCCGCCCGGTGACCGGCTCACCGCGGAGCTGCCGGACGGGCGCGTGGTCTCCGGTTCGCTGTACCGGGCGGTGCACGAGCCCGGCTCGCGGGAGGCGCTCGAGCACCCGCGCGAAACCTGGGAGCTGACCCCGGCAACCGGCACCGCCGGAGCCGCCGGTCTGGACGCGCTGCTGGCGGCATGGCGCGACCGGCTGGCCCGTGAACCGCCCGGCCAGGACTCGGGCTGCCTGCTCGCCTGGCCCAGCCGGGACACCGAGGTCGTCCGTCCGCTGCTGGCGCACGGTTTCGCCCCGGCGAAGGTGCTCGGTGTGCGCACCACCACCGCGGAACGTGGCACGGAGGTCACAGGGTTCACGGACGTGACCGTGCGTCCGGCCGGGCAAGCCGACCTGGAGGAGCTCGTCGCGCTGGAACTGGCCGAACTGCGCTATGCCCGCCATGCCACGGCCGCTGCTGCGGCGGCGCCAGAGGATGCCGCCGCGGTGCTCCGGCCCGGCCTCCGCGCGATGCTCACCGAAGGCAGGGTGTGGGTAGCCGAAACCGGTGGCGTGACCACCGGCATGGTGACCTCGCGGGTGCTGAGCCCGGCACCGGGCAGCCCGCTCGCCGACCGGATCCCGCCGGGCCGCTGGGGTTTCGTCGGCACTCTCTCCGTCGCGCCGTCGGCCCGCGGCCGTGGTACGGGGCGCGCGCTGATGGCCGAAGCACACGGGTCGCTGCACACCTCGGGCGTGCGGGGTACGTTCCTGTTCTACAACCCGATCAACCCGCTGTCTTCGGTGTTCTGGCACCGGCAGGGCTACCGTCCACTGTGGACGTTCTGGAGCGTCCGCCCGGCCTCCGCCCTGCGCTAGCGGGACCGTGCGCACAAGGGGCCGCGACCATGGACGTCACCGACACGCTGTTCGCCTCGCACCGGGCGAGGTTCGCTTCGGTGGACCGGCTGCTGCCCGAGCCCCCGCCGCCACCCGACGGTGAGCCACTGGCCGCGGCCGTCGGAGACGGCACGAAGGTCGCCGCACTCCTGCAGCACCGGCGCTATCCGCCCGGCTCCGCGGATCTGCTCTGGTCCGCGGCCGAGGTGTGGCAGCTGTTCCCGTACGTCGGCGAAACCGGCACCGAGGGCATGGACGCGCTGCTGCGCGCCTGGCGGCAGCGGCTGGACGACGAGCGTCCCGGCCACGACTCGGCCTGCCTGGTGACCTGGCCGAGCCGGGACGCCGAGGCCATCCGCGCCTTTCTCGACCACGGGCTGGTGCCGCTCTCGGTACTCGCGATCCGGTCCGGCCCGGCGGAGGCGCACGCGGTGGAAGGAGTCACGGTCCGGCGGGCCCACGCCGCGGACTTCGACCAGGTGCTCGCCCAGGTCCTGGCCACCTTCGACTACTCCGGCCTGGTGGCTGGCGGCCGGCGGCCGGACACCGCCGAGCTGGTCTCCCCCTGGCTGCGCCGGAAACTGGACTCCGGCGGCCGGGTCTGGCTGGCCGAACGGGACGGCATGGCGGGTGTCGCCGGCACCGCCGATGCCGACTGGATCGAATCGGCGCCGGGCAGCTGGGTCGCCGAGCTGCTGCCGCACGGCCGGTGGGGTTATGTGAACAACGTGGTGACCACGCCCGCCGCCCGCGGCGGCGGGGTCGGCCAGGCGATGATGTCGGTGGTGCACGAGGAGTTCCACGCCGTGGGCGCGAAGGGCACCTACCTCTACTACAACCCGACCAACCCGCTGTCTTCGGTGTTCTGGCACCGGCAGGGTTATCGTCCGTTGTGGACGCTCTGGGAGGTCCGCCCGGCTGGCGCCCTGCGGTGATCACTCGAGAGGGTGAGGTCACACCGGTTCGGCTTGCCCGACCCCCAGCTCAGGACTACGTTTTGCACTGACCAGTCAGTCTAAAAGGAGTCCCTGTGCAGGTACGAGCCGACCGGGTGTCGGTCGAAGGAGCCCATGGCACGCTGCTGCCGCCGACCTCGCTGGCCTTGCACGACGGCGAGCTGGCGATCGTGCACGGCGAGCCGGGCGTCGGCGTCACCGCCTTCGGTCTCGCGCTGGCGGGCCGCATCCGGCCCAGCACCGGCACGGTCACCGTGGACGGCGCGGCGAACCCGGCGAAACTGCGCGAACTGGTCGCCGTGGTTGACGCGCCCGGGGTCAGCGAACCGGACGGCGCGCTGTCCCTGCGCGTGGTCATCGGCGAAGAGCTCGCCCTCGCCCACCGCCCGGCCAGCACGGAGGACGTCAGCCGCTGGCTGACCGAGCAGGACGCCGCCGCCTTCGCCAGCGTCCGTTTCGAGAATCTCGAACCCGAGCTGCGCACCCGCCTGCTCACCACCGCGGCCGCGAGCAGGCGCGGAGTGCGGATGCTGGTGCTGGACACCCCGGACCGGCACACCAGCGAGCTGGAGAGCTGGTCGACGCTGGCGCACGAGCAGGCCGAGCGGGGCCTGGCCGTGGTCGTGCTGACCGCGACCACCCCGCTGCACGCGCTGCCGGAGACCCCCGCGCGCCTCGGCCACCTGGACCAACCCGAACCTCGGCTGTGCCGCGATCGCGGCGAGGGAGAAGAAGCAGAATGAGCGCCATCCGACTCGCCCTGAACGAGCTGCGCAGGCTCAGCGCCGGCAAACTGCCCAAGCTCGCGCTGGTCGCGCTGGTGCTGGTACCGCTGCTGTACGCCTCGTTCTACCTGTACGCGAACTACGACCCGTACGGCAGGCTGAACAAGCTGCCCGCCGCGGTGGTCACCAGCGACACCGGTGCCGCCGAGCAGAGCGGCAACCAGCGCAACATCGGCCGCGAGGTGACCGACGAGCTGGTGTCCTCCGGCACCTTCCAGTGGCACGAGGTCTCCCAGGCCGAGGCCGACGCTGGCGTCCGGGACAACAAGTACTCCTTCGTGATCACCATTCCCCGCGACTTCTCCGCCGCGCTGCTGTCGTCCGGCAACTTCCAGCCGCAGCAGGCCACCATCACGCTCACCACGAACGACGCGAACAACTATCTGTCCCACACCATCGCCGACCAGGTGGCCCAGCAGATCCGCAAGACGATCGCGGAGAAGGTCGGCGGCGAGGCGGCGGACCGCTTCCTGGTCGGCTTCTCCACGATCTACGGCAAAACCCAGGAAGCGGCCAACGGCGCGACCAAGCTCGCGGACGGCGCCGCCCAGCTCAAGTCCGGCCAGCAGCAGCTCGCCGACGGCACCGGGCAGCTGGCGGCCAAGACGCCCGAGCTCGCGTCCGGCCTGAACACCCTGCGCGACAGCACCGCGGAGCTGCCCTCGAAGTCCCAGCAACTCGCCGACGGCGCCGGCCAGGTGGCCGCGGGCAACGCGAAGGTGGCCGAGGTCGGCGCACTGCTCTCCAGCGGGTCCACCGAACTGCAGAACAACCTGAACAGCACCCGCGACTCGCTGGCCCAGAAGCTGCGTGAAGCCGGGCTGAGCGAGACCCAGGTGCAGCAGTCGCTCAGCGTGCTGGACACCCTGCGCCAGCCGGTGGACAACGCCAACGGCAAGATCCAGCAAGCCAACACCCAGCTGGCCACCCTCGCCGACGGATCGCGCAAAGTGGCCGACGGCGCCACCCAGCTGGCCGGGTCCGCGCCGCAGCTGACCCAGGGCATCGCGAAGGCGGCGGACGGCGCCGGGCAGCTCAACGCCGGTGTCGCCAAGCTGAACGACGGGGAGAAGACCGCCCTGACCGGCACCACCGAGCTGGCCGATGGCGCGAACCAGCTGCGGGACGGGC
This sequence comes from Amycolatopsis nigrescens CSC17Ta-90, assembly GCF_000384315.1. Taxonomy (GTDB): domain Bacteria; phylum Actinomycetota; class Actinomycetes; order Mycobacteriales; family Pseudonocardiaceae; genus Amycolatopsis; species Amycolatopsis nigrescens. The sequence goes on from NZ_ARVW01000001.1 coordinate 8,535,715, forward strand.
TCAACGCCGGCCTCCAGCAGATCCCGAACCCGGACGATCCGACCAGGACGGCCACCGCGAACACGATCGCCGACCCGGTCGCGGTGAACTCGGTCGGCGTGGCCTCGGCCGGCACCTACGGCGCCGGACTCGCCCCGTTCTTCATCTCGCTGGCCACCTGGATCGGCGCCTTCGTGCTCTTCCTGCTGCTGCGCCCGCTGTCCACCAGGGCGCTCACCGCCGGCGCGGCACCGGTCCGGGTCGCGCTGGGCGGCTGGCTGGCCTCCGCGGTACTCGGTATCGCACAGGTGCTGGTGCTCTTCGGCGCGGTGACCTGGCTGGTCGGCATCAAGGTCGCACATCCGTGGGGCGCGATCGGCTTCGCGATACTGGTCAGCCTCTCGTTCACCGCCGTGGTGCACGCGCTCAACGCGATGTTCGGCGCGGTCGGCAAGTTCCTCGGCCTGGTCCTGCTGGTGCTGCAGCTGGTCAGCGCGGGCGGCACGTTCCCGTGGCAGACCATCCCGGACGCGCTGTATCCGCTGCACGTGGTGTTGCCGATGGGCTACGCGATCGACGGGTTCCGGCATCTGCTCTACTCCGGGGCGTCCATGCAGATCCTCGGTGACATCGGGGTGCTGCTGGCCTACCTCGTCGGCGGCCTCGCGGTGTCCGCCTACGCCGCACACAAGCGTCGCATGTGGACGGTCTCGCAGCTGAAACCGGAGCTGGCGCTGTGAGTCCGAAGGCGACCAAGCAGAAGCTGTTCGACGCCACCCTGAAACTGGCCAGCAGCCGCGGCCTGGTCGGGCTGACCGTGGACGACATCGCGGCCGAGGCCGGGGTGGCCAAGGGCACGGTGTACTACAACTTCGGCAGCAAGGACGGGCTGGTCGACGCGCTGCTGCGGTACGGCGTCGGCATGCTCGCCGACCGGCTGCTCGCGGCCAGGATCGAGCACGACCCCGTCGGCTCACTGGAGTCGCTTGTGGACAGTGCGCTGGGGTTCATCGCGGAGTACCGGGGTTTCTCGCAGATCCTGGTCAGCGAGCTGTGGCGCACGCCGGGCCAGTGGCACGAGACGCTGACCCTGCTCCGCGAGGAGATCATCTCCATCGTCAAGGAGCAGTTGCAACGGATCGCCGACGCCGGGCAGCTGCCGGCCGGTGTGCGCATCCCGACCGCGGCCGCCGGGCTCTTCGGCACCCTGCTGGTGGTGGCCCTTGACTGGCAGACCTTCCAGCCCCAGCGGACCAGGGCCGAGGTCCGCGACTCGGTGATGCTGCTGGTCCGGGGCGTGGCCGCGAACCCGACGCTCGGCGAGTAGCTCAGCGCACGAGCGGGCGCGGCTGCCCGACGAAGTGCAGCATGGGCGGCTTGCCCTCCATCGCGCGGTGCGCCGCGCCGAGGATCGCGGCGACGATCTCCGCGTGCGGCAGCGCCCGCTGCACGTCGTGGTCGGACACGTCGCCCAGCACCAGCTGCTGCGTCGGGTGCGCGAGCAGCAGCGGCTCGCCCTCACCTACCGAGCCGGCGCGGACCTCGACCACCGGGGCGCCTTCGACCAGCAGCGGCTCCACCGCGCCCAGCACCGAGCGGCGGTAGGACTCGTGCACCCAGGCCACCAGCAGATCCGCCGGGCCGCCCAGTGCCTTGCCGGCCCGACGGACCAGCTCACGTGGTCGCTCCCACTGAGCCTCAACCCAGATCGCGCGACCGCCCCTGCCTCGCGCCCGCAGTGTCCGCGGTGTCCGCAGTGTCCGCAGTGTCCCCAAAGGACCCGGCCGTTCGCCTTCGCCTGCCGCGATCGGGGTGTGCCGCTTGCTCGGCAGCACCACCAGCCAGCCGTCGCCGGTCAGGCGCGCCGCGACCTCGGTCACCATGCCCGAACCGGCCAGGATCAACGCTTTCCGGACCGTCATGGGCCGAACGTACCCGCGCTCCGGCCCGTTCGCCGACCCGCGCGGTCGCCTTTCCCTACTGGAAACACACTGGTAACAGCGATGTTCGCCCGGTCAGTGCCCATCTGAGAACTCGCACCGCGATCGCGTCGACAGGGCGCTCCTTAACGAGAACCCGCACCTTGTCGTGCCGGGCGCCCTGCCGCCGCGCTAGCGGGGCCTTCGGCCATGGCGAGTTCCACGGCGCGGGTCTCGCATTTCACAGCGGTATTCAGACGCCCGGTCAGTGCGCGACCGGCCAAGGCCGGAGCAGGCCGATCTGGTGGGCCGAGGACGGGTGCGCGCCGACCGCCCGCCCGACCGCGCCCAGCACCCCCTCCGCGATCTCCGCGCCGGTGAGCCAGCGCGTCCGGTCCGCCTGCCACCGACGGCCGAGCAGCACCTGCTGGGCCGGGTGCTCCGGCAGCACCGGCTCCGGCAACTCGTCCAGGGAGTGCAGGCGGTCGTCGTTCCAGACCTCCACCACCGGGGCGCGCTCGGCGAGCAGCGGGCGGACGGCCCGCAGCACGCCGCGCCGGTGGCTGCGGTGCACCCAGGCGACCAGCAAGTCCGCCGGGCCACCGAGTGCCCGGCCCGCCCTTTCCGCCAGCTGTTCCGGCGCCGACCAGTCGGCCTCCACCCAGAGCGCCCTTCCGGTGCGCACAACGGATTCGGCCTGCTCGGCGGGCCGGTACCCCGGCGGACGCATCGACGCCACCGCCGCCGCTCCGGGCCGGGGCTGCTCGTCCGGGATCGGGCAGTACCGCCGGCTGGGCAGCACCACGTGCCAGCCCTGCTGGGTCAGCGCCTCCGCGACCGCGGACAGCATGCCGGTTCCGCTCAGGATCAGCGCACGCCGGTCAGCCATGCGGATACGGTACTCCCGAGGCGCTACTCCTTCGGGGTGAAACACCAGTCCTGGCCGGGGTCGAACTCGGTGCGCTCGGTCAGGCTGAACCAGTTGCCGGAGTCGTCCCGGAAGGTCGCCTCCACCCCGTACGGGCGTTGCGCCGGCTCGGACAGGAAAGTCACCCCGCGCGCGGAAAGCACCTCGTAGGTCTTCCGGCAGTCCGGGGTCACCCAGGCTCCCGGGCCGAGCGCGCCCTTCGCGATCAGCTCGCGCAGCTGCCGCGCGGTCTCCGGGTCGTGCTGCGGCGGGCCCGGCTCCATCAGGATGATCTCCAGCTCCGGCTGGTCCGGCGGGCCGACCGTAAGCCACCGGAACCGCTCCCCCAGCATCATGTCCTCGCGGACGGTGAAGCCGAGCTTCTCAGCGTAGAACTCCTTCGCCGAGGCGTAGTCGAGTACGTAAACACAGGCATGCGACAGCGTTTTGATCATCGGGTCTCCTCGTCCGGTTCCTCTGTGGACGCTAGCCCGCGGCCCGATCGTCCGCCTTATCCGGAAGTGCTGGCACTGGCCGGGTGCCCATCATCAGGAAACAGCCGGGAACCGGCGGCGGCCCGCTCGTGCGAGCGGCGGCCCGGTACTCGGTCGGTGCGCGGCCGGTCAGCTCGGTGAACCGCCGGCTGAAGGTGCCCAGGCTGGAGAAGCCGACCAGCACGCAGATCTCGGTGACCGTGAGGTTCGCGCCGCGCAGCAGGTCCTGGGCCCGCTCGATCCGCCGCCGGGTCAGGTACGCCTTTGGCGTCTCCCCGTAGGCCGCGGCGAAGGAGCGGATGAAATGCGCGCGACCAGCCCGCCACCGCGGCGAGCTGCTCGACGTTCAGCTCCTCGGCGAAATGCGCGTCCATCCAGTCCTTCGCCCGGCGAAGGTGCGCCACGGCGGGAGGGCGGCCGGCCATCTGGCGGTCAGTGCGCCGCGTCGTTCCAGGACCGGCCGGAGCCGACCGAGACCTCCAGCGGTACCGCGAGCTGGTAGGCCGAGCCCATCTCCTTGCGTACCAAGGACTCCACCTCGGCGCGCTCGTCGCCGGCGACCTCCAGCACCAGTTCGTCGTGCACCTGCAGCAGCACCCGGCTGTTCAGCTTCGCCTCGGTCAGCGCGCGGTGCACGTTCAGCATGGCGACCTTGATGATGTCCGCCGCGCTGCCCTGGATGGGCGCGTTCAGCGCCATCCGCTCGGCCATCTCGCGACGCTGGCGATTGTCGCTGTTGAGGTCGGGCAGGTAGCGGCGGCGGCCGAAGATGGTCTCGGTGTAGCCGACCTTCCCCGCCTCCACGACCACCGTCTGCAGGTAGTCGCGCACCCCGCCGAACCTGGCGAAGTACGCGTCCATCTGCGCCTTGGCCTCCTCGGTGGAGATCCGCAGCTGCTGCGCGAGGCCGAAGGCGGACAGCCCGTAGGCCAGGCCGTAGGACATCGCCTTGATCCGGTAGCGCAGCTCCGGGGTTACCTCCTCTGGCGGCAGCGAGAACGCCTTCGACGCGACGAAGGTGTGCAGGTCCTCGCCGGTGTTGAAAGCCTCGATCAGGCCCTCGTCCCCGGACAGGTGCGCCATGATCCGCATCTCGATCTGGCTGTAGTCCGCGGTCATCAGCTCGGTGTAGCCACCGCCGACCACGAACGCGTCCCTGATCCGCCGCCCCTCCTCGGTGCGCACCGGGATGTTCTGCAGGTTCGGGTCCACAGAGGACAGCCGTCCGGTGGCGGCGATCGTCTGGTGCAGCGTGGTGTGGATCCGGCCGTCGTCCGCGATGGCCTTGATCAGCCCCTCCACCGTGCTGCGCAGCCGGGTGGCGTCCCGGTGCGCGAGCAGGTGCTGGAGGAAGGGGTGCTCGGTCTTCTCGTAGAGCGTCTGCAGCGCCTCGGCGTCGGTGGTGTAGCCGGTCTTGGTGCGCTTGGTCTTCGGCATCTCCAGCTTCTCGAAGAGCACCACCTGCAACTGCTTGGGCGAGCCGAGGTTGATCTGCTCGCCGATCACCGCGTAGGCGTCCTCGGCGGCCTGCCGGACCCCGGCCGCGTAGTGCGACTCCAACTCGGTCAGCTGCTCCGCATCCACCGCGATTCCGGCCGCCTCCAGCTCGGTGATCACCTCCAGCAGCGGCAGCTCGAGCTCGTCCAGCAGCTTCGCCGCGCCGATCTTGGTCAGCTCGCCGGCCAGCGATTCGGCCAGTTCGGCGATCGCGCGGGCGCGGACCAGTTCGGCCTGGACCAGCTTCTGGTCGCCCTCGTCGCCGTCGAGCAGGGACAGCTGCCCGTCGTCACCGTCAGCTTCCGAGCGCATCTCCCGCTGCAGGTAGCGCAGCACCAGGTCGTCCAGCTCGAAGGAGCGCTGCCCGGGGCGCACCAGGTAGGCGGCCAGCGCGGTGTCCATCGCCAACCCCGCCACCCGCCAGCCGCGGGCACGCGCCGCGTGCAGCGGCACCTTGAGCGAGTGCCCGACCTTGGGCACGTTGGCGTCCGCCAGCCAGCCGGCCAGTGCCTTCTCGTCGGACTCGTCCATTGTGGAGACATCGACGTACGCGCCCTCACCGTCCGCGGCGGCGAAGGCGACGGCCAGGATGTCCGACTGCACGGACGCCCCGGTGGTGCGGAAGGACAGCCCGACCGGCTTGCCGGGGCCGGTGTGCCCGGCCAGCCAGCCGGCGAGCGCGCCGGAGCCCAGCGCCGCCCCGCTGACCTCGAAGCCCTCCTCGGCCTCCGGCTCGGCGCTGGACAGGGTGGCGAACAGCCGGTCCCGCAGCACCCGGAACTCGAGCTCGTCGAACAGCCGGTGCACCGCGTCGCGGTCCCACGGCCGCAGCTCCAGGTCCCCCGGCACGACCTCCATCGGCACGTCCCGGACCAGCTCGGTGAGCTGGCGGTTCAGCGTCACCGCGTCCAGGTGTGCGCGCAGCGCGTCGCCCACCTTGCCCTTGACCTCGTCCACCCGGTCGATCAGGTCGCCGAGCGAGCCGAACTGCTTGATCCACTTGGCCGCGGTCTTCTCGCCGACCCCCGGGATGCCGGGCAGGTTGTCCGACGGGTCGCCGCGCAGGGCGGCGAAGTCCGGGTACTGGACCGGGGTGAGGCTGTACTTCTCCTCCACCGCGGCCGGGTCGAACCGGACCAGCTCGGACACGCCCTTCTTCGGGTAGAGCACGGTGACCTGGTCGTTCACCAGCTGCAGCGCGTCCCGGTCGCCGGTACAGATCAGGACGTCGAAACCCTCCGCGACGGCCTGCGTGGTCAGCGTGGCGATCAGGTCGTCGGCCTCGTAGTTCACCTTGCTCAGCGCCGGGATGCCGAGCACGCTCAGCACCTCCTGGATCAGCGCGACCTGGCCCTTGAAGTCGTCCGGCGTGGCCGAGCGAGTGGCCTTGTACTCGGCGAAGGTCTCCGAGCGGAACGTCTGCCGCGAGACGTCGAAGGCGGTGGCCAGGTGCGTCGGCTGCTCGTCGCGCAGCAGGTTGATCAGCATCGAGGTGAACCCGAAGACCGCGTTGGTCACCTGGCCGGTCGACGTGCGGAACCGGTCCGCGGGCACCGCGAAGAAGGCGCGGTAGGCCATCGAATGGCCGTCGATCAGCAACAGGCGGGGCCGCTCCAGCGTGCCGTTCGCCGTTGTGGTGTTCGCTACTGTCTGGTTCTCGGTCGGGCTCACGCGAGCGAGTCTAGGGTGATGCCCTGACACTCTTTCGTGAGCGTTCCGGTGAGGCCTGCTTCCGGACCCGGACGAGTGCCCTGCCGAATAAGGAGTCAAGGTTGCCCGAGCCAGCATCCGCCCAGTTCGCCGGTATCAACCCGGCGGCCGCCGACCAGCAGCTCAATGCCAAGCTCGGCATCGAGCTCACCGAGGTGACCAAGGACCGGGTGGTCGCCACCATGCCGGTGAAGGGCAACCTGCAGCCCTACGGCCTGCTCCACGGTGGGGCGAACGCGGTGGTCGCCGAAGCGATCGGCTCCACCGTCGCCGCGCTAAACGCCGGTGAAGGGCGGGTCGCGCTCGGTCTCGAGCTGTCCTGCACGCACCACCGCGCGGTGCGCGAGGGCACGGTGACCGCGGTGGCCACCCCGCTGCACATCGGCCGCGGCACCATCACGGTGGACATCGTGCTCACGGACGACGCCGACCGCCGCACCTGCACGGCCCGGCTGACCTGCGTGGTCCGGGACCAGCCGCCGGCGGGCTGAGCCTCCGGTGGACCTCGATCTGGCTCAGGTGCGGGCGTTCCTCGTCACCGCGGAACACCAGCACTTCAGCCGGGCCGCGGAGACGCTTTTCCTCACCCAGCAGGCGCTGTCCAAGCGGATCAGGCGGCTGGAAGACGCCCTCGGCGTGCGGCTGTTCCTGCGCACCAACCGGTCGGTCGAGCTGACCGGGGACGGCACCCGGTTCCTCCCGTACGCCAGGGAGCTCATCCGAGCGGCGGACGCCGCGCTGGCCGCGATGGGCGCCGACGACCGGCCGCTGCGGGTGGACCTGATCGACAACCGGCTGTCCCCGATGTTCGTGCTGCGCAAGGTCGCCGAGCTGGACCCGGAGCTGCGCATCGAGCGCAGCGGACGGCGGGGTCTCGCGGAGGCGCTGGACCCGCTCGTGCAAGGCGAGCTCGACGTGGCCTTCGGCCGGGTCAACGACCTCGGCCGGGAGCTTCCCGAGCAGCTGGACCGGCGGCTGGTGCGACTGGAGCCGCTGGTCGCGCTGCTGCCGCCGGAGCATCCGCTTGCCGGCGGCGACGCGATCCGGATGGCGGACCTTGGGCCCGCGGGCATCTGGCTGCCGTCACTGGCCGGGCCGGTGGAGTGGCTGACGTACCTGCGCCGGATGAGTGAGCGGCTGGACGTCGTGCTGGACACCTCCGGCAACACCTACGACCTGCGGCACACCCTGGAGCAGACCCGTTACGGCAAGAACCGGGTCACCCTGGCCGGTGCCGACATGGAGCTCGCGCCCGATCTCAACCTCCGGGTGCTGCCGTTCGCGCCGTCCCCGCTGTTCCCCTGGTCGATCGTCTGGCACCGGGACAACGACCGGGCCGCGCTCCGCCGCCTGCTGGCCGCACTGGGCCGGGCCAGCAGGTCGGCGGGCTGGTGCGCCTACGACCCCGGGCGGGACTGGCTGCCCGAGGCCGACCTGGTCACCGTGAAAGGTGCCGCCGGAACCAGGCGGTGAACTCCGCGTCCACCACGGCCGCGTGCGCGGTCTGCGGCGCCGGCTCCACGCCGGGCTCCTCGGCCAGTGCGTGCGCCATGTCCGGCACGGTGACCAGCCTGGCCCGCGCGCCCAGCTCGCGGGCCAGCGCGGCGGCGGGCTCGCGGATCGCGATGTCGTCCGCCTCCCCGGTCACCAGCAGCACCTCGGCGTCGAGCTCACCCGCCCGGCGGACGAAGTCGAACCGGTCGGCGACCGCACGCGACCGTTCGGTCCAGTCGTAGACGGTGTCGTAGGCCCGCTCGTTGGCCGCCACCACGGGCGCGAGCTGGGTGACCGGGCTGACCAGCGCCGCCGCCTCGATCGGCAGCTCCGCCCTGGCCAGTACCTCCAGCGCAACGGCCGCGCCGGCCGAACCGCCGGCCACCCCGACCGGTCCGTCCACAAGGGACAGCCGCGTGCGCAGCGCGGCCACCGCGGCGGGGAGCTCGTCCGCGGCCTGTTCCGCGACCGGCCCGGCGACGTTGAGCACGTAGTCCTCGGCCGCCAGCCGGAACACCTCGTCCGGCCCGCCTGCCGGGGACCGGCCGCCGAACATCGGCAGCCCGAGGTACACCCGCCAGGCGTCCAGTCCGTGCATCGGCAGTGCCGCGGCCATCGCCGCCTCGGTGCGCGGCGCGTCCATCAGGTGCCAGGTCACCACCAGCGCACCGGACGTGCCGCCGCCCGTCGGTGCCAGCGCGACGAACGGCACGCCGGCGGCGACACCCTTGATGGTCGATGAGGTCTGCATGGTCACTCCCGTGTCCCGTTGGCGCTCCGAACGACCGGAACCCCGCCTGGGACAAGCAAAGCGCCCAGACGGGGTTCCGGTCCAACAGCCTTTGCGGCGAGCCGAGCACAACCGGTGGTTGTCACTCAGCCGACGCCGAGGTACGCCTCCTTGACGCTGGCGTCCGCGAGCAGTTCCTTGCCGCCACCGGACTTGGTGATCCGCCCGGTCTCCAGCACGTACGCGCGGTGCGCCCTGGACAGTGCCTGCTGGGCGTTCTGCTCGACCAGTAGCACCGTGGTGCCCTGCTGGTTGATCTCGGTGATGATCCGGAAGATCTGCTGGATGAACTGGGGCGCCAGGCCCATCGACGGCTCGTCCAGCAGCAGCAACCGCGGCTTCGCCATCAACGCGCGACCGATGGCGAGCATCTGCTGCTCCCCGCCGGACAGCGTGCCACCGGCCTGCGACTTGCGTTCGGCCAGCCGCGGGAACAGCTCGAAGACCCGGTCCAGCTCCGCGGGCAGGTTCTTGCGGTCCTTGCGCGCGTACGCGCCCATGTCCAGGTTCTCCAGGATGGTCATCCCGGGGAAGATGCCCCGCCCCTCCGGCGCCTGGGAGATTCCCCGCACCACGCGCAGGTCCGCGCGCAGCTTGGTGATGTCCTCCCCGTCGAAGGTGATCTTGCCGGCGGACACCGGGCGGATTCCGGAGATGGCCCGCATCGTGGTGGACTTCCCGGCGCCGTTGGCCCCGATCAGCGTCACGATCTCGCCCTCTTGGACACTGATCGACAGCTCGTGCACCGCCTGGATCCGTCCGTAGTGGACGGACACATCGGACAACTCAAGCAACGTCATCGTCAGGCACTCCCAGGTAAGCGGCGATCACAGCGGGGTTCTCCCTGATCTCGGCCGGCTGTCCTTCAGCGATCTTCTTCCCGAACTCGAGCACGACGATCCGGTCGGTCACGCCCATCACCAGTTTCATGTCGTGCTCGATCAGCAGCACGGTGAAACCGTCGTCGCGGATCTTGCGGATCAGCCCCATGAGCTCTTCCTTCTCATTGGGGTTGAACCCGGCCGCCGGCTCGTCGAGGCAGAGCAACTTCGGCTCGGTGGCCAGTGCCCTGGCGATCTCCAGCCGGCGTTGGTAGCCGTACGGCAGGTTCTTCGCCTTGTCGGCGGCGCGGTCCGCGATGCCGACGAACTCCAGCAGCGCCATCGCCTTGTCGATCGCGGCCCGCTCTTCGTGCAGGTGCCGCGGGGACCGGAACAGCGCCCCGACCACGCTGGTCCGGTGCCGGGCGTCGGTGCCCACCACCACGTTCTCCAGCGCGGTCATCTCGGAGAAGAGCCTGATGTTCTGGAACGTCCTGGCGATGCCGAGCCGGGTGATCCGGTTCTTCGCGGCCTTGCCGAGCGGCTTGTCCTCCAGCAGCACCTGCCCCGACGTGGGGCGGTAAACCCCGGTCATCGCGTTGAAGCAGGTGGTCTTGCCGGCACCGTTCGGCCCGATCAGGCCGAGGATCTCACCGCGCCGGATCTCGAAGGACACCTCGTCCAGCGCGACCAGCCCGCCGAACCGGACGGTGAGCGCACGCAGTTCGAGCAGCGTCTCACCGACCGCGACCTCCATGTCGCGGTCCGCGGCGACGACCTCGGCGACCTCGGCGTCGTGCTCGGCACGCTCCTCGGCGGTCATGTGCCGAAGTTCCTCGACCAGTCCGCCTTCGGCCGGCACTTCCGGGCCGTTGCCTGGCTCGGTCATTTCTTGCCTCCCGCCGTCTGGTCGCTGACGAGCGCGCCGTCGCTGCTGATCTGCTCCCCCTTGCCGAGCAGGCGCTGGTACGCCTGTCTGCCGTAGGTGAGCAGCCGCTGCCGCGCGCCGAGCAGGCCCTGCGGGCGGAAGATCATCAGGATGATCAGCGCGACCCCGAAGATCAGGAACTTGTACTCGGCGATACCCAGGAAGCGCAGCGGAACGTAGGAGACCACGACCGCGCCGAGCAGGACACCGACCTTGTTCCCGGAGCCGCCGAGGATCACCGCCGCCAGGAACAGCATCGAGGTGACCACGTCGAACTTCTGGTTGTTCACATAGGCGAGCTGCCCGGCGTAGAGCGAGCCGGACAGGCCGCCGATCGCGGCACCGATGACGAAGGCCCAGATCTTGAACTTGAACGTGTTGACGCCCATGATCTCGGCCGCGTCCTCGTCGTCCCGGATCGCCACCCAGGCGCGGCCGACCCGGCTGCGTTCCAGGTTGCCGACCGCGAACAGGATGACGATCACGATCGTGACGCAGAGCCAGTACCAGGGCAGGCCGTCGGTGTTGTTGAACAAGGCTCTGCCGTCGGCATTGGTCCCCGGTGGATGGCCGACCTGCTGGAAACCCTGGTTGCCGCGCAACGGGTCCACGTTGTCGGCCAGCAACCGGACCAGCTCACCGAAACCGAGGGTGACGATGGCCAGGTAGTCCCCGCGTAATCGCAGGGTCGGGGTACCGAGGATGACCCCGAAGATCATCGTGATCGCCATGGCGAGCGGGATGACCGCCAGGTAGGGCAGCTTGCTCAACGAAGAGTCGGGACTGGTGAACAGGGCCGCGACATAGGCGCCGACGGCGAAGAACCCGACGTAGCCGAGGTCGAGCAGCCCGGCCTGGCCGACCACCACGTTCAGCCCGATCGCGATCAGCGCGTACCTGGCCACCTCGAACATGGCGATCGGGAAGTCGTAACCGGGCTCGGTGGAGATGAGCGGCGGGTTGAGCACCGGCAGCAGGTAGATCAGCACGACGATCGGGATCAGGATCGCCCACTGCTGCGGCCGGTTCAGGTTGTTCCATCGCTCGCCGAAAGAGCGGCGGGGGCTGGTCGTGGTCGTCATACCCTCGCCTTTCCAAGAGATTCACCGAGTATGCCGGTCGGCCGGAACATCAGGATCAGCACCAGCAGCACGAACGCGACCACGTCGCGCCACTCGCCGCCGAACAGCGACTGGCCGTAGTTCTCGGCAAGGCCGAGCAGCAGCCCGCCGAGCACGGCGCCGCGGAGGTTGCCGATGCCGCCGAGCACGGCCGCGGTGAATGCCTTGATGCCCAGGATGAAACCGCCCTGGTACCAGGCGCCCTGCGGGATCTTCATCATGTAGAACAACGCCGCCGCACCGGCGAGCAGGCCGCCGATGAGGAAGGTCAGCACGATGACCCGCTCCTTGTTCACCCCCATCAGGGTCGCGGTGTCCGGGTCCTGCGCGACCGCGCGGATACCCCGGCCGAGCCGGGTGCGGTTGACGAACAGGTCCGCGAACAGCATCAGCAGCAGCGACGCGAACACGATGATGATCGTGATGTTGGTGACGCTGGCGCCGAAGATCTCGAAGACCTTCTCCGGCCGCAGCAGCCTGATCGCCTGCTCGGCGTTCCCGCCGCGGGTGATGAAGATGATCTGCTGCAGGACGAACGAGGCGCCGATCGCGGTGATCAGGAAGACCAGCCTTGGCGCGCCCCGTTTTCGGAGCGGCCGGTAGGCGACCCGTTCCAGCACCACCGCCGTGCCGCCGGAGATCAGCATGGAGACGACCAGCGCGAGCAGCAGGAAGCCGATCAGTTCGAAGACCGGCAGCTCCGGCGTCGAACCGGGTCGGAAACCCAGGCCGTAGAAGGTGAACCAGGTGGCGTAGGCGCCGTAGATGAAGACTTCGGAATGGGCGAAGTTGATGAGCTTGAGGACGCCGTAGACCAAGGTGTAACCCAGCGCCACCAGCGCGTAGATGCTGCCTTGGGAAAGACCCTCGACGGTGTTGTTCCAGAACTGGTCACCGAGAGCACCGACGTCGAACTTGATCCAGCTGTCGTCCTGCGCGAGGAACAGCGAGGGCATCGCTTGGTAAAAGGACACTTGTTCTCCATGTGGGGCCGGGGCGCGCACCCGGCGGGATCAAGCCGCCGAACGCGCGCCCCGGATACCGAGCCGATCGAAACCGAAGTCAGTTGTCCTTGATCTCGGTGTTGCGGACGATTTTTCCGTTCTCGACCTTGTAGGTCCACACCGTGGTCTTGGCCAGCTCGCCCTTGTCGTCCCACTTGAACGCCTTGGTCAGGCCCTGGCCGTCGTAGTTCTTCACGTGCTCGAGCAGGCCTGGCCGGTCCAGTTTCCCGGCGTCGATGCCCTTGAGCAGGATGGTGGCGAGGTCGTAGCCCTCGGGCGAGTAGGTGCCCGGGTCCTTGCCGGAAAGCGCCTTGTACGCGGTGCTGAACTCGGTGAAGGTGTCCGACGGGACGCAGGGGCAGGTGAAGTACGCCTTGGCGGCGGCGTCACCGGCGCCCTTGACGAACTCGTCGTCCTTCACGCCGTCCGGGCCGACGAAGGTGGCTTCGACGCCCTGGTCCGCGAGCTGCTGCGCGAAGGGCGCGCCCTCGCGGTAGTAGCCGGCGTAGAAGATGGCCTGCGGGCTCTCGGACTTGACCTTGTTGACGACCGCGGAGAAGTCGGTCTGCTTGGACTTGACCTTGTCCTGGCAGCTGGCCTTGTCGCCGAGCGCCTGGCGGACCGCGGCGGCGAGGCCGACGCCGTACTCGGAGTCGTCCTCGATCACGCAGACCTTCTGCGCCTTGAGCTCGCCGGTCATGAACTTGGCGGCGGCGGGGCCCTGGGTGAGGTCGTTGCCGAGGCCGCGGAAGAAGGTCTTCCAGCCGTTCTGGCTCAGCGCCGGGCCGGTAGCCGACGGGGTCAGCTGGACAAGGCCGGCGTCGTTGAAGATGTTGCCCGCGGCCTTGGACTCGGTGGAGAACGGAAGCCCGATCACGCCGATGATGCCGGGCGTGTTGGCGATCTGGGTGACGATGCCGGGGGCCTTGTCGCCGGAGCCTTCGGTCTCGTACTGCTCCAGCTTGACCTGGCAGCCGGCGTTGGCCTTGTTGTGCCGCTCGACCGCGACCTTGACGCCATCGAGAATGTTCTGCCCGAGCGCCGCGTTGTCACCGGCGATCGTGCCGGCGTACGCGAGGCTCGTGGTCGGCGGGCATTGTGCCTTGCCGTCGCCCGCCGGATCCGCGGCGTTGGCGGCCTGTTCCGGAGCGGCTGCCTGGGACTGACTGGGGCTGTTCGTGTTTCCGGAACTGCCTTCGTTACGCGCCGAACACGCGCCCAGAGCGAGAGAGCCCGCCGCTACCAGCACGAAAACCCGCGTGAGTCGTGCTTTTGACACTCGTTCCTCCATATGCCTACAGGCCGCTTTCTCCAGCGGCAGTCCCAGCAGGGACCGATCTGGCCGCTGAACGTAGCCGCCCAGCGGGTCTGTGCACAGAGTTGAAGAGACTCTTGTATCCACATCGTGACGGTCACCACAAGAATTACCTGATAATTAACACCCGTATGTCGGATTGCAACAAACGGGTGATAACCGATGGTGATACGGGTGAACACTAGGCAGAATGGCCGAACGGCCAGGTCAAAGCGCCTGGGAACGAACGTCGGCGCCGATCAGCGGGCGACGTTGGACGGTACACGCAGAGCTAGCCCGCCCACCAGACCATCACCCTTGAGAGTGGTAACGGTAGGTGAACGGGCTAGTCCGTTCAGTGGATAGTGGTCAGCGCTGGCCGATACTCTCCACCACAGCTTCGGCGACCGCCTTCATGGTCGTGCGGCGGTCCATGGCGGTCCGCTGGATCCAGCGGAAGGCGTCCGGTTCGGTCAGGCCCTGCTCGCTCATCAGCAGCCCCTTGGCCCTGTCGATGACCTTGCGGGTCTCCAGCCGGTCGGTCAGACCGGCGACCTCGGACTCCAGCGCCTGCAGCTCGGCGAACCTGCTGACCGCGAGCTCGATGGCCGGCACCAGGTCGCGTTTGGCGAACGGCTTGACCAGATAGGCCATGGTGCCCGCGTCCCTGGCCCGCTCGACCAGGTCACGCTGGCTGAAGGCGGTCAGGATCACGACCGGCGCGACCCGGTCTCCGGTGATCTTGGAGGCCGCCTCGATCCCGTCCAGCTTGGGCATCTTGACGTCCAGGATCACCAGGTCCGGCCTGAGCTCGTTGGCCAGCTTGATGGCCTCTTCCCCGTCACCGGCCTGGCCGACCACCTGGTAGCCCTCCTCGCGGAGCATCTCCACGAGGTCGAGCCGGATCAGTGCTTCGTCTTCGGCGACGAGCACCCGACGCTGCGGCGTGGTGGCGACTTCGCCGGCCTCGGTAGCCTGTCCGGTCACCGGGCTCCTCCTGCGTGCTCGACGAAAATGGGAACGCGGCGGACCGCGAACCAAAATCCTACCGGGAACGATCCAGATCGACAGATGGCGTTCACCACGTGGTGCGCTCCGACTCGGACGTGTAGTGCCCCTCCGACTCCTCAGCCCCCGCTGCAGGCCACTCCCCCGGATCGCGTAATGTTTCGCGTCGCCGCCCCCGTAGCCCAATCGGCAGAGGCAGCGGACTCAAAATCCGTCCAGTGTGCGTTCGAGTCGCACCGGGGGCACCCAGCTAGACACGCAGAAATCGGCCCCTCACCAGGCGAGACCCGGTGAGGGGCCGATCTTGCGTTACCCGGTTGTACCCGGTCCACCTTGGTTGTCCACGGGTGGTCGCGGCCTATACGCGGCCTCGTTTTGGCCGTCGACCAGCCCCAACGCCCGGTTGAGGCTGTCCTTGGCGCTGGCTTCCATCCCGGCGATGATCGCGGCGTAGATCTGGAGCAGCACCGCGACCGAGTGCCCGGCCCATTCGGCAACCTGCCGGGCCGGCACCCCCGCCGCCAACTGGAACGACACACCGCCGTGCCGCAGGTCGTAGGGACGCCGGCACAGCACCGACCGGTACTCCTGCTCGCTCAACGCGGCCTTGCGGGCCTTGTCCCAGACCCGGTTGGTGGTCGACTCCGACAGGTCCCCTCCGGTCAGGCTCCGGAACAGACGGCCGTCCGCCGCGGTGCCGAACCGCACGAGATGCACGAACAGCCGCTTCGTGAGTGGCGGCGGGCTCGGGACCGGGCGCACCTCCCCCACCGCCCGCTGCTTGAGCTGTCGCTGATCACGACGCTTGCCCGAGTCGGTCCATGCGGCGCCGGCGGTCGGCGCGGACCGGGACAGCAGCAACTCGCTCCAGCCGTCCTCACCCTCCGGGAACACCCAGTCTTGAGCCTCCTCGTCCCATTCCATGTTGGGCAGGTCCAGGTCTTCCTTGCTGAGCATGGCGGCCTCTTCGGGCCGAAGCGCCGCGTAGTACTGGGCCGCGAAGTACGCCTCCAGCATCGGGCCCGACGACCGCCGCGGCTCCCCTTCGACGTACTGCTGGGCAACACCTGCGAACAGGCGTTCAGCCTGCACAGGGTTGATGACCACCCGCTTGTCGATCGCCTTCAGCTCCTTCGGCGCGGTCCACTTGACTTCCGGCAACCGGTTCTTGGTCAGCAACTTTTCCTCGATCGCGTACTCCAGCGCGTTGTGCAGCACCGAACGCTTACGGGAGACAGTTTTCGCTGCCGCCGGCTTCCCGTCCATCTTCAGGGCGATCTGTTCGAGCACCTTGCGTGCCGCTGCTGGGTCATCCAGCCGGGAAACAGAGAGCGTGTTCGCCCCCAGCCACTTCAGCGCACGTTCGATCTCGTGTGGCTTCTCGGTGTCCCGCCGCTGGGTGTTGTACGCCCACCCTGTCATCGCCTTTCGCAGAACCTTGTCGGCGGGCTTTCCCCGCTCAGTCGCCAACATCGCGAAGGTGGCCGTGGCCATCGTGTCCGCGTTCCCAGCGCGAGACTTCGCCGCGGCACGCGGCCACTTGAAGTCCGCGTAGCGTTGCGCGAACTCGAACCAGCTCTGGTCGACGACGTCCCGGCCCATCGAAACCGGCAGGCCATCCAAGCGCCGGAATGCCTCGCCCTTCTTCTGTGCGGTGCTCAGGTCGGACCGAAAGCCGTCCGCTAGTGGAAAAGTCGCGAAGTTCTTGGACCAGGGTTCCTTCGCAACGAACCACCGAACCCTGTAGGACTTCCGCCCCGGCTTGCCCTGCTTCCCCGACTTGCCTTCGATCACACGGATGCTCCAGATCTTCACGTCGAAAGTCGTGTCCATCAAGCAGCCTCCTCCAGTGATTCGGTCCAGCGTTCGAGTTCATCGCTGGGGATCCGCAGCTGCCCATTCGGGAGCTTGATGCACGGTGGTGCGGTGCGCTTCGCGCGCCAGTCATCCCACGTCGACCGCGCGACCTTGTACATGGCCATGAACTCTTCGACCGTGAAGTAGGTGATCTTGGCTTTCATGCAGGTGCCCTTCCGGAAGCGTCGTGCGTGCGTCTGCCTGCGGTGGGTGCATGGGTCTGTCCTCCGTGGTTTGGTTGCGGTGTGTAACTGGCGTAGGGGTGGGTGGGAAGGGAGGCTGGCAGGAGCTGGGGTCAGAAAATGCTGGAGGGGGCGGAAACAAACACCGCAATGCCGCAAACACCGCAAAAGTGGTTCTGACCTGGGGATCTGTCTGCGGTGTTTGGAGTTGAGGGCGACTGGTCTAAACACCGCAAACACCGCAGAGTGCGGTGTTTGCGGTGTTTGGCCTCCACCACGTCCGGGGTCAAACACCGCAAGATCACAACCAGGTGTCCCCTGGCCAAGGCTGTCTCTCTGGCTCTGTTGCGGTGTTTGCGGTGTTTGCGGTGTTTGTTTCGGGGGTCATGAAAATTCGGTGCCGCGTTCGACCTTGTAGAGCTTGAGCTTGGTGTGCGAGTCGATGTCGATACGTAACACAACGTCACCACGCCAGCGGTCCCTCTGCCCTGCCAGCCTCTTTCCCAGCGACTTCGGGTTCAGCGGTTTGCCGCTCGCGGTGGTCGGGAACGTTCCTTTCCAGGGGTCGGGGGCGCCGTACTCGGGTTCGGCGTCCGCGCGGAGTTGCTGGGCGGTGAGGGGTTCGTCGGCGTAGCGGCGGTGCCAGGTGGACAGGAACGCGTACCAGTCGGCGTGGTCCTCGTCGAGGCCGCGGCCGGCTTCGGCGTTGCCGAGGAAGTCGGGCACGCCGTGGTGTTGCAGGAACCCTCCGAGGTACTGGGCCCAGCGGGTGAACTGCCGCATCTGCGGGACCGAACCGGCGAGTGCAGCGCCGTTGGCGGTCCAGTCGAGCACCAGGGTGAGCACGTGCCGCAGCACGGTGGCCCGGTTGACCGGATCCAGGATCCAGGTGTCCAGGTTGGGGATGGTGAACCCGGTCCGGGCCTCGGGTCGCGGGCAGTTCGGGTCCAGCCGCACCCACACCGAGCGCGACGCCATGTCCCCGCCGGTGCGCAGGTTGTTGCCGGTGGCCAGCCACAGACGGTCGTTCGGGAAGGTGCTGGCCACGTTGGTGCCCAGCCGCCGGTCCGACCAGGTCCGTTCGGTGACCAGCCGGGCCAGCACCGCGGACTTGACCTCCTCGCCTTCGGTGAGGTTGTCGAAGACCACCACACCGACCTGATCGGCCAGCACGGTGGTGATGGACTTGCGCAGCTCTTCCTCGGAGTCGGTCCAGGTCAGCACCCGCTGTCCGACCAGCAGCCCGACACACCCGGCGAGGATGGTCTTACCCGAGCCGGGCATGGACGCGTCGATCATCCCGAACGGGGACAGCGCCCGGGTGAACGGCCGGATCAACGGTGTGACCAGCAGAGCCAGGTAGTTGGCCCGGTCCGCTCTCGTCCGCCAGGGGAAGTCGGCCAGGAACCGCTCCAGCAGAAACTCCCGCGCCGCCGCTACCTCCTCCGCACCCGGTCGGTCCGGGATCGGCTCCAGGTGGGTGTTCGCGGTGAGGTAGAAACCGGTGGCCGGGTCGTAGCCGGGGGTTTGCAGCAGCGTGCCGTCCTCGCGCAGCACCGGGGTGGAGATGACCCGTCGCAGCACCGGCAGCCCGGGCCAGGACCGGCGGGCCAGCACGGCGGCGAGCAGCTGCGCGCCCGGTGACCATTCTTCGGTGTAGGTCTCTCCCTTGTCGTTGATCCGGGTACGCACGAGATCGGTGTGCTCGGCCAAAAGGCCCGCCAGCAGCGGCGGTTTGAGCGGTGACGCCGTCAGCGGCAACGCGACATCGTCGTCACCGGAGGTGGGGTCGGCGGCACCGGAGACCTCTTCGAGGTAGACCGGTGCGCCATCGGTGACGTAGGTGCCGGGGATGATCCCGCCATCGAGCGCGGCACCCAGTACCCGGATGGTTTTCGGTGCGGCCCCGGTCCGCAGCTGCGGACGACCGCCCGGCCCCACCGACCACAGATGGGAGTCGCGCGCCGCGGCCGGTGTCGGGGTGTCGGGCGTGCTGGCCATGGGGTTCTCCAATCAAGCAAGGTCGTGCGGTGGTACTGGCTCAGGCCGTCTTCTCCACGGCGGTCACCGCGGCGAGCACGGCAGGCGGCGGGGTGAACAGCCCCAGCTGGCCAGGGCCGGGGATCGGCTCGGTCAGGACGCGCGGGCGGGTCAGGCACCAGTGCCACACCCCGGGTTCGCTCCACGGGGTGCAACCGCCGCAGTCGTCGGCGTGGTGCACGCCGATCAGCTGGACGCTGCCGAGGTAGGCGCCGGTCGGCAGGCCGGTGATGCCGTGCTCGGCCAGCACGTCCAGCATCGCCTGGTCGATCTGCCGTCCGGTGTGGACGATCAGACGGCCGCGATAGCCCGTGGCCCAGGTGCGGTTCTCCACCGGCTTGTGCCCGGCCAGGATCAGCGCGGCCCACGGCTGCCGGATCGACAACGCCCGCCTGGCGGGCTCGGTAGGTTCGGGCATCAGGCGGCTTCTCCTTCCCAGAATTCGAGCTGTTCGCCACGGGCCGGGGTGGCGGCAGCTGCGAGTGCGTCTTGGCGCCAGTGCAGGGCCCAGCGCAGGCAGTTCGCGCAGTTCTTGTGCACGCCGACGCATTCGGGGAACAGCGGGCGTTGTGCCCAGCGGGCCCAGGCGGACCACGCTTGGCTGTCGGCCGACCCCCCGTCACCGTCATCGGCGCTGTTCTGGTCACCGAGGAGGTGGCCGTAGCGGTTGAGTCCTTCGAGCTTGAACCCGAACCCGTGCATCCGGGTCAGCCCCCAGGAGCGCAGCGCGGTGAGGATGCGTCCGGCTTTGGCGGTGTTCTGGATTCGGCACACGCTCCCGACGCCCACCAGCGGTTCGCGGGTGAGGTCGATCCCGGCCAACGTCCAGTACAGGTCTGCGCAGCGGCGGTGACTGTCCGGGCCGCGGCCTTGCACCACCGGGATGAAGTGGAGATCGGGGGCTAGTTCGCGCAGATGCGCGACGTTGAGCACGGTGCGCCGGTGGTGCTCGTCCACCGTGAGGTGGGTGCCGGCGAAGTACTGGCCGCCGTACCAACCGCCGTTGATGATGGCGTCCTCGCACATCCAGTCCTGGGGTGCGGCCCAGTCGAGCAGGCCGGTCTCGTCGCGGTAGCGCCGCACCCGAGCTACGTACTCGGCTGGGGGCACGGTCCAGTCGCCGTACTTCTGCAACTGGGTGAACCCGCCGGAATCCAACGCCCACCGCGCGACCGCCACCGGCAACGTCTTGTAGCCCCGCAACCGAGTATCCGACACGAACAGCGGCACACCCGCCTTGGCCAGCCAGCCCGGCGCCGGCGCGCCGAGATAGAACGTCGGTCCGGGCATCAGGCGACTCCCTCGGACAGGTCGTGCTGGGGCGGGCGGAAGTGCAGGGTGTGCCAGCCTTCGACAGGCAGGCGGGGCAGATCGGTGGTGATGGCGTGGTGCATCGCGGTGAGCACGTCCTCGGGGACGCGGCGCGCGGTCCGGCACACCGGGCAGATACGCGGGTCACGGCGGCCATTCCTGGCCAGCGCCAGACCCACCGGCGGCAGGATCACCACCCCGACCGTGCGGACCCGGTAGCCCGCGGCGAGGGCGAGCAGCCGCCGCCGGAACGCCGGTTTGTAGGCGGTGACGTCCCACAGCACCGTGCCCCCGGCGGCCAGCGTGTCCCGGGTCAGCGCCACGCCCTGCTCGGTCGCGGCCGCGTTCGCGCCCGGGTCGCTGGAACAGCCGCACGGCGAGTACTTGGCGCGCAGCTCGTCCAGCGACACCACCACCGCCCCGGCCGGCATGTGCGTGGCGCGCCAGGTCGTCTTGCCCGCCCCGGGCGGCCCGATGGTGACGATCAGCCGGCCGCGGGCACCGCCAGCGGGCATCACGCGGCCTCGTTGGTCGGTGCGGTGGCGGTCCGCAGGCCGTCGCGCTGGTGGCCGGTCAGGAGTCCGTCGGCGACCCACTGATCCAGCAGATCGACCTGCCCGGCGGCGGGGACGCAACTGGAGCAGAGCCGGCCGGGCGCACTGGAGGCTGCATCGCGGGGCGCCGCTTCCTTACCGGCACCCCATTTGCACCACGGGATACCGCGGGCCGCGACCTTGCGTTCTAGGGCGCGGATCCGCTCGGCGACTTCGGGGTAGAACAGCGCGGTCTCTTCCAGCTCGCCCTCGTGGGCGTAGGCGCCGCATTTGCAGTCGCCGGACTGGTGCAGGTTGCGCGAGACCTCGGACTGCGGAAGTGCGCCGGGATGGCACAGCAGATGCTCGTCGTGGTCATGGTGGAGCCGGCACATGTGCCGGTCGCGGTACTCCCGTAGATGCCCTTCGGTCCAGTGCACGATCGGCGAGACCCACACCACGGAACCGGCAACGTCGATCTCGTTGGCATTGCGCCACCGCCGGTCAGATTCCGACCAACGGGTACCTGCGACGTACGCGACCTGACCTGTCCGGCCGCGTTTACCAACCAGCGACCGACGCAACTCGTCGAGAGCTTTCTCCTTGAGCCGCTGGTACATCACGCTGTGCGCGCCGGGGCCAGGGAACCCCCGCCACACCGTGTCGTTCTTGCCCCGCTCGGTCTTCGGCTTGACGTTGCCCAGCACCAGGTCCTCGTAGGAGTCCGGCGGGTCCGCCCACAACAGCGGCAGCCCCCACTCGGCACACACCGCCTCCACGTACTGGCTGGTTTGCGGAACCGCGATCGTGGTGCGGATGTGCACCGCCGCGTCCATCCGCTCGCGCACGACGTGCGCGAGCAGGCTGGAATCCGAGCCGCCCGAGAACAACAGCAACAGCTTCTCCGGGCCGAACCGCTCGATCACCTCGTCCAACAGCGCGTGCGACCGGGCGATCGCCTCATCCAGCGTCAGCGCCTCATACTCACGCGACTTCGGTGGCACCTTCACCAACCGGTCCGGCATCCCCGGCAGAATGTCCGCCTGCTCGCTCACCCGAACTCCTTCCGATCGCTGATGGACCGCCCCGCCGGCACCGCCGCGGGCGGGTACTGATCCCAAGTGCGGCCGTCCAACTCGCGGCCAGCGCGGCCCTTGCCGACCCTGCGCATGACCTGTCGGTGGCCCATCTCGTCCACCGGCGGGCCGACCAGCACTTCGCGGCCGACGTTGTGTTGCGCCATGCCGATGCCCAGGCCGGCGGGAGCCCATTCGCCCCACTGCTTGAACAGAAACGGCACGGCCGCGGCCTCGCACTGGTCCCGCAGTGACCGCACCCAGCCCGGATGCATCGGCCGGACACCGCGATCGCGCCCGGACTCACCCCCGGCGATGACCCAGTGCAGACCGCGTTCGGTGCCGACCCGCCCGGCGAGGGTGGCGAGCATTTCCCGGCCCCAGCCGAAGCTGTCGTAGTACTCCAGCTCCAGCCACCGCGACAGATCCACCGGGCCGAGCAGGGGTTCACAGGACAGGAACCGGATGGCGGCCGGGGTGTCCAGCAGCACCGGCACGCGGATGTCGGCCCACCGCTGGGTTTCCACGCTGGTGCCCAGCCAGACGTTGGGCAGTGGCCACCGGTCGGAGGCGACCCACCGGCGCGCGGCCTGGTCCAGCTTGTCCTCGGTCACCCCGAATCCCGAACGGGTGTCGTGTCGCAGCATCGCGCGAACGAAGCCGTAGTCGGTCAGCAGCGACCGCATCCGCGCCGGCCGCTTGGTGAGGGTCTGGAAGGAGTGCTGGGGCGCGAGGGCCATCACCCGGAACACCCGGGCGATGAAGTCGTCGGGCACGTCCTTGTGGAACAAATCGCTCATCGAGTTGACGAACACCTTGCGCGGCTTGCGCCACCGCAACGGCAAGTCCAGCTTGTCCGGCCGCAGCTGCACGTCGAACCCGCGCTCGAAGTAATGGTCCGGGGTGCCGCGCCAGCGTTCGGCGAAGGTCTTGGCGTAGCAGCGATCGCAGCCCGGCGACACCTCGGTGCAGCCGGTGACGGGGTTCCAGGTGGAGCCAGGTGAGCCGTCCTCGCCGCGGGTCCATTCGATACTGGTAGTGGCGCTCATGCGATCTCCTTTCCTTAGTCGTGGGCGGGGTGTGCGTCCTGGTTCAGCAGCGCGGCCACGCGCTTGCCGAGGGCCTCGGACCAGTCGAATCCGTTGCGGTCGACGGCGAAGTCGATGTAGATCAGGACATCGGGGCACTCGTCGTTCGTGCCGGACCAGCCCCAGATCCACCAGCCGGCCGGGATCACCTCGGGCGGCTCGTCGATGTACGGGGTGCCGTGTTCGACCCGGACCGCCTCGTAGGTGAGCGCGGTGCGGGGTTCGGTGCTGGGCTGCTGGTTCTGGTGTGTGGTCATTAGGTATCCCGTTCCGTGGAGGTGTAGGGGCATTTCGGGCAGCCGAACAGGCGTGTGGCCATGGACAACCAGCGCTCGGGCCACCCGCAGGCCGGGCAGTCGGCGTCAATGCACAGCACCGCTTCGGCGGTGCCCGGTTTGCTGTTGCTGGTGGCGTTCATGCGGCGGTCCCTTCTGGTCGGATGCGGCGGGGGTTGTTGCGGCCGGCGGTGAGGCTGGTGTCGATGACTCCCCCGGGTCCGAGGTCTTTGGCGGCAGAGGCGGGATCTGCCCAGGTGTGCCAGGCGGACTCGAGTTCGGTGCGGGCGGTGTGCTCGTCGAGCACCCCGGCACCGACGAGTTGCCCGAGGGCGTAGGAGGCGCGGCACAGGATGTGGTTGCGCTCCCCCAGGGGTGCGTGCCTGACGGCTTCGCACTCCCGGGTCACGGCGGCGGTCACGTAGGCGGATCGGCGCACAGCGGCCGTTTCAGCTCGCCCTGAGTTGGCCGGTGACGGCTTGGCGGTGAGGGCCTGGTGCAACCACCCCGGGAGTTCGGCGGGGTCATGCTCGTCGACGAGTTCGTAGCCGCGGTCCCCGATGATCGAACCGGGGCCGACGACGTAGCCGCCGTGCGCGCGGGTATCCACCTTCCAGCCGATCGTCCCGGCGGTGCTCCGCAAGCCGCCGGCGTCGTCGGTGCCGGGGTGGCGGTAGTACAGGTGCCAGCCGCCGCTCGGTGTCCGCACCGCGTAGGTCGGGGTGACCGTGTCGCCGTGGCGTTGGGCGAGGTTGCGCAGCACCCCGGCTCCGCAGCCGATCCCCATGACCCGCCATTGGTCCGGGATCTGGTCGCCGGGCTTGAGCACGTCGCAGTCCACGACCACCAGCCCGGACGGCCCGGTCGCCACGCCGATGTTGAACGGTGCCCGCTCCCAGGTCGCGGCGATGCGGTCCGGGTCGGTGGTGGCGCGGTGTTCCCACCCGAGGTGCCCGGCGTCGCACGGCCCGGTGCCGGGGCAGTTCTTCGCGTGATGAAGGGCGGGGATCTTGGTGCCGGGGTTGAGCGGGAACACCCGCCACCCCATCGCGGCCAGGTACAGCGCCCACTCGGTGAGCGCGGACTTCGCTGCCATCTTGTCGTCCTTTCAGGTGAACCGTCTGCAAACGAGGGGGTCAAACCCGGGTTGAGGTGGTGACCGGGTCTCTGTCCTTCCCGGTCGGAAAGGGCCGGGTGGTGCCGTGTGGAGGGCCGCCTGGCCGGTGGGAGCGTGTCGGCCACCGGCCCGGCGAACCCGGTCAGCGAGGCGCGCGGCCCGGGGTCACAGGTCGATGCCGCGGGCGGCGAGCCAGGGCTTGGGGTCGATCCGTCTAGCGCGTTGCCCGTCCGGCCAGACTTCGAAATGCAGGTGCGGCCCGGTGGACTGGCCGCGCTGGCCGACGGTGGCGATCTGCTCCCCGGCGGACACCCGGGCGCCTTCGGGCCGGGTGATGGTGTGCATGTGGCCGTAGACGGTGACGGTGCCGTCGTCGTGGCGAAGCCGCATCCACAGCCCGAACCCGGTGGCGGGCCCGGCCTCGATCACCGTGGCGTCCGCGACCGCCCGGATCGGCGTGCCCTGCGGGGCGGCGATGTCGATGCCGTAGTGGTTGGTGCCCCACCGGGCGCCGAACCCGGACGTGAACTCGCCTTCGGCCGGCTTGACGGTCTCCCCGCCGCCGGTGTCCGCGCCGCCGGTGCGGGTGTAGGCCACCGCGGCCAGGACCAGGACCACGAGCAGCAGCAGCCCGCCGCCGCCGGACTTCTTCGCTGGTTTCGCCATCGCATGCCCTCACATTTCGGTCACTGTGTGTAACGGTTTTGGGGTAGGGGGTGCCGCGGTGAGCGCCCGGTGGGCGGATGAGTCCCGGATGCGTTCGGGATGAGTTCCGCTTGAAGCGGATGAGTTGTCTCATTTCCGCACGTCAGGGGTGTGAGCTGCGAAAATGAGCGGAATGAGCCGAATGAGTGCCGCCGGGCGGGTGCCCGCACACCCCCGGATCAGGGGTGTGCGGACAGTCCCGGGATGCTCATTCGCCGGCCTCGGTGTCGCGTCGGGTGATCGCCTCGGCGACCTTGGCCGGGTCGACCGGATGGATACGGTCCGTGCTCGGAACCTTGTAGCCGTGCTCCGCGAGGGCGGTGACGACATCGGCGATGCGCCAGTTCTGGTAGCGGGTCCAGCGGGCCCCGAGCGCGTCGGCGATCGCCGCGGCCCGGGGATGGTCCTCGCCCTCGCGGGGCTGGATCAGCCGGGCCACGGTCAGGATGTCGGCCAGCGGATCCCGTTCGACCGGTGCGGTCAGCTGCCCGGGCACGGTGCCGCCGCGCAGTTCCAGGGCCCGCTCCACGATGATCCGCTGCTGCTCCGGGGACAGGTAGTAGAACCGGACGGTGCCGTTGCTGTCCAGGAAGTTCAGCGTGATCGCCGTACCAACATCGTTGAGCTTGATCGTGCCGTCCTTGCGGCGAACCGAGGGCTTGAGCCCGAGCGCGGACAGCCCGTTCTCGTGGGCTTTCTCGCCCAACACCACGTTGTTACGGCCCTTGTCCTTGATCGCGTAGCAGGCGCGGTTGCTGGTCACCGACACCATGCCGCGGGGCAGGTTCGCGTCCGAGGGGTCCGGGGTGGCCCAAGCGACGGTGACCGCGAACTTCCGGGCCCGCATGTAGAAGTCGTTGACCATCTTCACGATCTTTTTCCGCAGCTCGGACTCGTCCTGGTGGAAGAAGGTCTGGCATTCGTCCACCACGATCAGCTTCGGCCGCAACCCGGGCTCCTTGGCCGCCACCGCGCGGGTGACCTCCTTCACGCCGTGCTTGCGCAGCAGCTGCCCGCGGGTCTCCAGCTCGGTGTTCAGCTCGGCGAACCGGTCCATCAAGGCGGCGGTGAGCGCGGCCGGGGTCACCCCGTCCTTGCAGGAGTTGAACCCGGCCAGCGCGGGCTCCACGGTCTCGTAGTCCTGGTTGTCGGAGAACAACCACACCTCGACATCGACCAGCGGGTCCAGCAACGCCGAACAGATCATGGCGAGCACCCCGGTCGACTTGCCCGACCCCATCTCGCCGGCGAAGAGGAAGTTGCGCTGGAACACCGGGCACAGCACCTCGTCGCCGCGCGGGACGATCCCGACCGGGAAGCCCGTGAAGTAGTCGGTGACGCCATCGTGCAGCAACGGGTACTCCGGAACGGGTTCCCTCAGCACGCCCCGGTCCAGCCGGAACAGGTCCAGCACGGTCGGGTCGTCCTCGCTCTTGTCCAGGAACAACTCGGCGGGCAGGCACCCGAGGTTGTGCGCCAGCGTGGTCTTGGCGCGCTGCATGGCCTCCACCGACGCGCCCATGGGCAGCCGGATCTGCACGCCCCACCCCTTGCCTTCAGGCATCGGCGGTTTGACCCAGGCGTGGTCGGTGTCCCGGTTGGGCCAACCGTCCTTGATCGCCTGGTTCAGGTAGCGGTTCCCGAGGTTGCCCAGGGCCTTGACCAGCAGGTTCTCCGACAGTTCGGTCTGCTGCACCCGCTTACCTTCGCGGCGCAGATGCTCGGGCAGCACGAACTCACCCAGCCGGGCGCCGTCCTTCCACCGACGGAACGACCAGACCACGAGCGCGGCCAGCCCGAACAGCCACCAGTGCGCCACCGACCAGGCCACCACCGCCCCCGCGGTGGACCCGAGTGCGCCGACGGTGTCGAGCACGTCGCCGGCGTCCCAGTCGCCGAACCAGCCGCCGAACCCGTTGAACACCCCGACCACCAGCGCCACTCCGAGCGTGACCGCCAGCGCCAGCGCGGTCTTGCGGGTCAGCTTCCACACCACGTCCACCCACTTGTCCAGGGTGTCCACCTGCAAGTGCCGGGAGTCCTGAACCTGTGCGTTCAGCGCTGTGACCTGCGCCAGGTCACCCTTCTCCAGCGCGTGAGCCCGCGCGGTCCGGGCATCGCCCTGGGCCCGCTCGGTCTTCTTGCGCTGCCGCTCAGCTTCGGCGCCCTTGGCGATGATCGTGAGGTGGCGGCGGGTGAACCGCACCGCCGGACCGCCCCCGGCCTTGACCGCCCGCCCACTCACGGACAGGACGGTCCTGGTGAACCGGTACAGCGTGACCACGTCATTGCGGTAGCCGCGGTAACGGGCCAGAGCCTGTTCCTTTTGCGAGGTCAGGCGGCGGTACTCCTCCTCGGTGATCGCCTCGCCCTCCAGCACCTCCCCGGCCCGCTCGGGCAGGCGGTGGACCCGCGCCAGCGTGACCTCCTCCACGCCCTCACCGGCCCGGCCGGCGGCCGCGAACTCGTCGTGGTCGCTGTGTTCCATGGCTACTGGTCCTTCCGGTCGGAGTGCAGGGCGTTGCGGACTTGGGTCGCGGTGTCCATCGCGCACCGCAGGGCGCGGCGGATTGGGCGCACCCCGGCCCCAGGGCGTAGTTCGCCGGCGGCGATCAGGTCGCGGACCCGCTGGGTCAGCACCGCCACTGAAGCGTCACTAGCGTCACTGGGCTGCCCGTCGGTGGTGGTGCTCGTGGGGGTGTTTGCGCTGCACGATGGGGGCACCGGCCGATCACCGGCCGGGGTCGGGGACAGGTCGGTGAACGCGGCCAGGATGTGCGGCAGGCACGTCACCACCGTGACGGCGACGATCGGTCCGAGCAGGTGCAAAACCAGGCTCGACACCGAGAACGTCTCGGCTACCCAGGGCAGGTGCGGCCAGGCGTTCATGCCGAGCGTGAGCCCGAGGAACACGAACTCCGACCGGCGCACCGCCCGGTGGTTCAGCGGCCGGCCCCGCACGGCCAGGTAGGCCCGCGCCCCGACGACCATCAGCAGCGCCAGCGAGCAGAACGGCTCCACCAGCCACGCGAACACCCACCGCGGCGTCCACGCCAGCGCGCCTTCGGCGGCGAAGGTCTGCACCCCGGCCGTCGACCAGGCCAGCGCCAAGGTGAGCGCGACGAGGGCGACGGTGACGAGCAGGCGCCGCATCCGGGCGTCGCGGTAGGCCAGCACCATGGGGTCCTGGTCCAGCTGCCACAGCTGCCCGGCCTCCCGCACCCGCCGCCGCCGGGTCCGAACCCGCTCACTGGCCACCAGGAACACGGTCTCGTCATCGTCCAAGTCCAGCAGCTGGTGGGCTTCGGCCTGTTCGACGCGGCGGCGCCGCACCCGCTTCGACACCGGCACGGTGTCCGGCCCGGCGGCGGGTTCCGGGGCGGCGTCGGCCAGGTGCCGTTCCAGCGCGGCCATCCCGCGCGACACCTCGCCGGACTCGTCGTTGCCGCCGTCGTCGAACGTCGTGGACACGCTCATGCGCTGGCCTCCTTACCCTGCTCGGACCGCTCCCCGGTCTGTCCGGCCGGGGCGGTGGTGTGGTCGTCGGTGCCCGCCAGGCGGGCCGGGTCCGGCCCGGCGGCCAGGGCCGCGGGCCTGGTGCGGTGCTGGCGGATCTCGTGGACGGTCCACCCGGCGCCGGCCAGCACGGCCAGCACCACGAACCACCAGCTGACCGCGGCGGCGAGCACGAGCGGCACGCCGATGGAGGCGAGTTCGCCGATGTGCCACACCACCCACTCCACAGCCCGGTCGGTCCTGGTCCGGGCGCCGGGCTCGCCGGTCTGGTGCCTGTTCATCAGCCCCTCCTCTCCCTGCGCCCGGCCAGCAGCACGCCGGCCAGGTCCAGCAGCACCGCCGCCGCGGACGACGTGACGGCACCGAGCAGGAACACCGTCCACAGCACCCACGTGCCGAAGAAGTGGAAGGTGATCCAGGTCAGCCCGCCGGCCGCCAGGGCCGCGCCGGTCAGGATCTGCACGTCCCGGGTGATCTCCTCGCGCCGCGTGGCGGCCTCGGTCTCGCGCGGGTCGGTGCTCAGCAGGTCAGGCGTAGACATTCGGGGCCTCCCTCGATTCGTTGGTGTGGGCGAAGAACTGGTTCACCGGACGCGGATTCCGGGCGCTGGCCTGTCGGGTGGCGTAGCCGTCCACCCGCCGCATCACGCCCTCCAAAATCCGGGCGAGCAGCACCAGAGGGATCCGCACCAGGTGCAGCACCAGGAACAGGAAGATCGCCCCGGCGAACCGCAGTAACGCGGCGGTGCCGTAGCGCTGGAGAACGTCGAAAGTGGACATCACCGGCCACCGCCGATCTGATCGGCCAGCGCGCGCAACGGGGCCAGCGGGATCTCGCGGTGATGGCCGACCGCGCGGAGCAGTGCGAGCAGCGGCTTCGGTGTGCCCGGGAGCAGGCACTGCACATCGAGCCCGGAGCCGTCGTGCAGATCACCGTGCACGTAGATGTGGAAGTACTCGTCGCTGGTGAGGCGTACCGTCACCGAGCGCAGCGTGTCCGCCCACGCCAGCACGTGGCCGAACATCACCTCCACCTCGTCCTCGTCACTGTCGATGTGCACCGTGAAGAACCTGGTGCCGCCGCTGATGCGGTTCACGCCACCGAGCCGGTGCCACGTCATGTGTGTGACCAGTGTGGACAGTCGCCCGATGAACGGGTCCAGCACGGGAACGGGCTGGGGGTTGGGGTTCTGGGTGGTCATGCGGAACGTACCTCCGTGCGGTGGGTGTGGGTGCCGCTGGTGCGGCGGGGGCGGTGGATCGGGATGACCGCGGCCAGGCCGCAGGTCAGGTCCCGCTCCAGCGCGGCGTGCCCGGCCGGGCCGAACGTCGACTCGCCGGCCAAGAAGTCGTGCAGGTAGTCGAGCGGGTCGAGCAGCCCGAGGGTGTAGCGGCAGGGCTCGCAGGTGCGGCCAGCTTTGGGGAGTTCGGCGTAGCCGGTCTCCCCGCACTCCCGGCAGGTGCGCCGGGCGGCCATCGCCTTATCGAGTGCGGCCTGCCGTGCCGGGGTCATCGGCCGCACCGGCAGCGCCTTCTCGACCAGGTACAGGTTCGCGAAGGTGAGCCGGCATGCCTTGCGGCAGCGGAAATACAGCACCGCCACCGGGTCCTGCCCGCCCGGCCGCAACCCCATCGCCCGCAACTGCCGTTTCGTGGCGAGCTTGTCGCGCGGGCCGGTGCCGTAGGACAACAGGATCGTGCCGTCATCGGCGAGGCCGCGGGTGTACTCCCGAAGATCCGACCAGGGCACCGGGCGCAGATCCCACGCCCGTTTTCCGTGCAGCTCCACCATCACCGCTCACCCCGCTTCGGCCGGTGCCCGCCCGAAGCGAGCGGGGCGGCGGCGCGGGCGCGGTGCAGCAGCGCGGCGACCGCGGCGACGGTGCCGGTCTCCCAGCGCGCCAGCCATTCCAGCTGGCGGCGCTCGAAGTGCGACACCTCCATATCCGCTAGCGGCTCCAGGAGCGCCGCGACCCGGTCGGCGTGCACGCGGGCCCGCCACTGGTCGGTGGTCTCGATCCCGAACATCGGCAGGTGCAGGGACCGGTCCGGCTCCCCGTACGGGGGCCGTACCCGGCGCGGCTCGGCACCGATCGGCCCGAACGTCGGCATCACCGACCACCCCCGCGCAGCCGGGTTCGGGCGGCATCGACCACGGTGGCCAGCCGGACCGCTTCCAGCCCGTGCGGACCGGGCACCGCCCGAACCAGCGCCTCATGTGTCTTGCGCAGCCACGCTTCCTGCACCTCCGCCGGAGCGGAAGTAGCCGGCCTATCGGCGAGCAGCCCGATGAACGGGGCGGGAACGAACACCCACTCGGTCATCATCACTCGCCCCCGCTCAGCAGCAGGAGCGGCCAGTCCGGGTCCCAGCCGGCGGTCTCGGACCCCGCCGGGACCAAGGCTTCGGTGGCGTCCAGGGCGTGCTCCAGCTCCGCGCGCTCCAGCGCGAGCGTCGCCGCTCCGTCCGGGGACGACAGCCCGATCCACACCCGCCCCGCCAGCTCGCAGTCCGGCGAGATACGGACATCGCCCTCACCCACCGACACGTCCTCACCGGCGGCGAGCAGCAGCCCTTCGGCCAGCAACTCGCGGGACAGGAGCCACTCCACCCAGTTCTCGTCGCCGCTACGGAAGGCCAGCACCACCGCGAATGGATCCGCCGGGTCGTAGCGCAGATTCGCCCGCATCGCGAGCAGATGCGGCCCCGGCAGCAACTGGCCAGGACGCTGCGCCATGATCTCCAGGTGCGCGGTCAGCGACCGGCACACGGTCTTCGCCGGCTGCCCGGTCATCGCAGACCACCCCCGACGAGGGTTCCGGTGATCGTGGCGACCGCGTCGCGGACCAGGTCCAGCGCGGCCCGGTACACCTCGTCACCGGGCCGGGGCGGCCGCCGGACGGCCGTGTCGGCGGTCCTGGTGAAGGTCACCCTGTCCAGCCGGTCCAGCGCCTCGGCCATCTCGAACAGCCACGCCACCCGGTCGGGCCGCGGTGCCTCCGGCGTCGGGGCCGCACGCAGCAGCTGCACCACTTCGTCACACCGGGCACGCACCTGCTTGGGGTTCATCGCGCACCTCCCGCCCGAAGCTCGTTCGCGGCCAGCCGGCACAGGAACAGCGCCAGCACCAGACCCACCCCGGTCCCGCGGGCGTCCTCCCCCGTGCGGGCCACAGACGCGGATTCGGCGGCCAGGTCGTCGGCCAGCCGGTCCAGCGCGGTCGCCGCGCCCGCGCGGGCGGCCGCGTCGGCCACCGCGTTCACGCCGGTGGCGTGGGCCTCGATCGGCGCCCCCGCCGTGCGGGCATACGCCGTCCAGTAGGTGGCCTGGACGCTGTTGTAGTCCTGGGGTTCCAGCAGCTCCAGCACCGCGCCCCGCTCGTTCTGCACGGCGGGTTCGGGTGGCTGCACCGCGAGGAGTTCGGTGACGAACTCGTGCTCGGGCAGCACGTAGGCGCGCAGGTCGATGTCGTGCAGCAGCACCGGCGGCCGGCCCAGCAGCACGGTGCCCGCCGCGACCAGGAACACCCGGTTTACGGAGTCGCTGCCCTTCTTCATCTGGGGCGCCTGATACAGCAGATATGCGGCCTTCGCCCACGCGTTCCGGGCCGCCGTCCAGTTCCGGTACTCGCCGGCCAGCAGCCCCATCGCGGCGGCCCAGATCCGGCGGCGGTCGGTCGTGCTGCCGGTCGCGGCGTAGAGCAGGTCCCCGCCGACCTCCATCTGGGAGGCGTCCTCACCGCGGGCGGCGACCCGCGCGGTCAGCTCGTCGGCCGCCGCCTTCGCCACGTCGCCGCGCAGCAACCGCGCGCCCGTCGCCCGGCCACTGGGCAGGACCAGGTACAGACCGCTGGGCAGCACCAGGTGGTTGTGCGCCACGTCCGCACCGGGAGCGAAACGGCGGGCGGCCAGCTCCCCGATTCGGCGCATGGCCAGGCTGGCCGGGGTCTGTTCACCACCGGTCCAGGTGCGGGTGGCCTGGTCGTACGCGGAACCTTCCCGCAGCCGGCCGACCTCGCCGAGGCGGTCGTAGTTGGCGGTGTCGTCGGTGATCTGGGTGCGGAACCGTTCCGCCCGGTCCCGCCCGTAGCGGCCGGTGGCCTCGGCACTGGCCAGCGCCAGCTGATAGCGCCAGTCCTGGACCGCGTCGAACGCGGTCCAGACCGCGTTAAACCGGGCACCCCGGTCGTTCGCCGCGGCCAGCGCGGCGGCCAGCCGCCCGCAGACCCGCCGGGCGGCCACGGCCTGCTCGCCGGCGAAAGCGCGCACCTTGGCCTGCTTGGCCGGGTCGTTGCTGCGTAACGCCAGCTCAGGGGTCGGGAAACACTCCGCCGTGATCGACTCCGCCGTGATCGCCCTAGCCAGGGCCGTCTTGCCTATCATGGGATTCCTCTCCGAACAGTCACCTGATGAATGGGTTGGGGAGACCCGGCCCGGGTGGGGGTGGCTTCTTGGCTGGAGCACCCCCACCGGGCCGGGAACCATCACGCGCCCCGGCTGCTCTTGCTCTTCTTCTCCCCGCCCGGGGCGGCGAACAGGAACGCGATCGAGATGGCGCCCATGACGAACGCGATGGTCCAGTCACCGGTCTTGCCCGCCGATATCGCCAGCGCCAGGAACGCCACGACGCCGGTCCACAGAATGAGGCCCTTCATTACAAATACCTCCACAAAATGGGTTGATGGATCTCGAAAGGTGTTGCTGCTACTGAACTTCGTGATGTACGGGTCAGGCTGCTGCCCGGTAGGCCGCGGCCTGGCCACGAACTTTCGCCACGTACCAGCCAGCGCGGTTGTAGGCGAAAATGGCGCGATACTCGCTGCCGTCACGCAAACCCGAATCACACAGGTAATGCGCCGCCGCCGGGATCGCGTCCGCCGGGTCGTACACATCCGACCCGACATCCGGGTGCCGCTTGCGCACCGCGGCGAACGTCGGGCCCAGGAACTGCATCGGCCCCTTCGCCCCCGCGCTGTTACTGCCCGAGCGGACCCCGGGCAGATCGGCGCGGCCGTGGTTGGTCTCGACCTTCCCGATCCCCGCCAGCAGAGCCCAGTCCAGCTTCGGGCACGTGCCCGCCGCCGCCCGATACAGCGTCATGTACCCGGCCGGGATATCCCCAGCCGAACCGCCGCCGGCCGCGCCGCCGGGCTTCTGGTCCGTGGCCAACGCGACCACCGCCAGAACACCCACAGCAGCGCCCAACTTGCCAATGCCAGACAATGGACTCACCGATTCCTCTCGCAGGGATTGGGGAACCGGTCAGGCGCGTCGCTTCCGCCAAGAACTGAGCGCGCCTGGCCGGTGCTAACAACCTTCGCCGGCATCACCCGCCTCCCCCGGCCCCGCCCGGTGCCGCCTGTCCACCAGCGCGAAGTACCCGGCGCTGCCGAACGGCGGGCACTGACACGGCGCCTGCTCGCACAGCACGCACCGGAGCTGACTCGCGCTGATCTCGCCGGCCACCCAACGGTCAAAGCTGTCCGACCACAGCGCACCCAGCGCGGCCACCGCATCCGTCGCAGTCCCGTTCAGCCGTGGGCTCGGCTGGGTCATCACGCGGCCTCGCCGTCGAACTCGGCCAGCGTCGCGCCCGGCGACCCGGCAGGAAGGCGACGTAACGCGACACGGCCGGACCGGCGACGCGACCGGCGAGCGAACACCGGATCCGTCATGTTCCGAGTCAGCCGCACCGACTCCGTGCGCTCCTCCGCGGCCAGCTCACGCTCCACCGCCTCAATCAACGCGTCGATCCGCTCCTGCTCGTTCACCCGCTCCTCCTCTGCTCGGACTGCGAAAACAACCGGGTCAAGGGCCAACTCCACGACCTCCGCGACCTGCTGGTCGGTGATCCGTCCGGACCTCATCTGATCCTCTAGCCCTTCATTCATGGCGCTAACTCTAGCGCTACTAATGGCGATTACAAGACTTGCTGCCGCACCTGACGCCGCACACAAGCGGGCCCCACTTGACCAGTGGCGCTACTATTTGCGCTGGTAGTCACGCATCTTGGGAGGCTGTGTGCAGAAGGATTGGGACGCCGTGGCGTCTGCGATAAACACCCGAATGGCCGAACTGGGAATGACCCAGGCCAAGCTGGCCGCCAAGGCGAGAGTGAGTACGGCGGCCCTTCGGGAGATCCAGCACGCGGTCCCGAAGGACCGCAACCCCCGAACCTTGGCCGCCATCTCCGAGGCGCTCAGGCGGCCACCTCTTTGGCTTGAGGAGGTGGCCGGCGGCGACTCGCCCGAGGTCGGAGACGACCGCGTTTCCCAGCTGGCCGCCGAAGTCGCCGCGCTTCGGGAGCGAGTGGAACGACTCGAAGGTCGGTAGGTGCCAGCATGGCGAGCACCGGCCGTAGCAGCGCTCCACCGTCGGCCCCGAAACCCGGAACGCGCTTGCCATCACGCAGCAGCCCTACGCGACAGCGGAGTATCCAGACGCGGGCGTCGGCCTTCAGTGGCGGTCCAGGCCATGTCGGCCCGCACTTGAGCACGTTGCCATACCTGGTAGGCCAGCCGTGTCCGTTGCGCGGCGGCACAGTAGTCAGCCGACGCATTGCCCGCGGCCGTGCGGTAGTCGGCCCGCTTCGGCCGTTCATCGGCCAGCCTTCGCAGGGAAGCCGCCCGGCCTGCCAACGTGACCATGTCCCGACGAGCCTCCAGATATCCAGCACACGCCCTTTCTTCAGCCAGCCGAAGGGCCGTCAGGGTCGAGCTGCCGGTGGCGTTTTTCTCCATTGCAAGTACCCCTTATGTCGACACGAAAAAAGACAGTGGATTGCAGGTGTTGAGCTGAACGAGGCTGGCGGCACGGCACGTCGATCACCGTGCCGCCAGACCTCAGGTTCGGTCGTCTACCAGCGGAAATGCTGGAGACAGCAGTTGATTTATCGAAGTTTTGCCCAGTTTCGTTCATCAGGGCGACGGACTAGGCGGGTCGCTTACGGCTTAGCTACCTGTCCGCCCCTAGCTTTTCTCCGAGCAAGGCCGGGTACATTAAATTCTCAATCAACAAAGACGCAATTGGACACACTTGTGGCGCGATCGGAATTGCTACTGAATCAAGCGGTTCGGTCGATCCCCGCTACCGCGAGGGCCCTGTTCTCGTGTGTTGCGGTGTCCATGACTCAAGAATCGCCCGGTCCGGCGCTGGGCAGCAGTGCACACGTGGGGGCACACGGAGCCTCGGAGGGGGCACACGGAGTTTTCCGTGTGCCCCCTCCCCTGTCAGAGGATCATGTTTACTTGAGCCTGGGAGGGGTGGACTGGTGACCGAGCAGCAGCGCAAGCCCAATCGTCAGCTCGCCGCGCTTATGCGCGAGGCTGGAGTCAGCAACAAGGGACTGTCCAGACGGATGTTCGACTGGAGCCGCCGCGACCAGGGCGACCCGATCTCGCCCTCGCACACGAGCATCGCCAAGTACCTCAGCGGGCAGATTGCTCGGCCAACGGCAAGAGCTTGCCAGGTCATGGCTAAGGTGCTGGGCGCCCAGCTAGGCCGGCCTGTCGCCCTTCACGAGATCGGCTACCCCGACGTAGCCCCCGAAGCCGTCGACACCACCCTGCAGTATCCAGAGACGATCACGGATAGCATCACAGCCCTGACCCAGCTCACGAAGTACGAGTTGACCAGCACGGATGCCGCGGCGAAGCTGCTTGTCGTGCCAGAGGCGTGGGCGTCGCTGCTGGTCAAGTCGATGTACGGCAGCGACGAGGAAGTCGCCATCGTCCACGAGCCTGTTGAACTGTCACCGGTGCACATCCAGGAAGTTCACGACGCTACCGAGATGTTCTCGACCTTCGATCATCGCTACGGCGGCGGAAAGTCGAAACCTCTGATTGCACAGTACCTAGAACGCGAAGTTCTGCCTCTTATTCCGCGCGTATCGGCCAGTTCACCACTAGGGCGGAACTATTTTCAGGCCGTTGCATCGCTGACCCTTCGCGCGGGATGGACAGCGTACGATAGCGGCGAACATGCCCGTGCTCAACGTTTCCTGTATCAGGCATACCGACTTGCGCGAGCAGCCGGCGATCGGGCTTTTAGTGGCCACGTGCTCGGCTGCATGAGTCATCAAGCCAATTTTCTGGGTCATTTCGAGGACGCCGTACATCTCGCCCGCGCGGCAGTCCACCACGGAGAGACTGGCGGGGCGACGCCAACAACCATGGCGTTATTCTACGCAATGAAAGCGCGAGCCCTCGCTTCTCAGGGCAACGAGAAGGAGGCGACGAGAGCGCTCCTGGCCGCTGAATCGTGGCTCGGCGCCAGCAATCCCGCAGATGACCCGGACTGGGTCTGGTACTTCGATTCGGCTGAATTGCATGCAGAGTTCGCTCATTGCTTCCGCGACCTAGGGAATGCGGGGCTGGCAAATCAACACGCGATGACCTCAATCGCCGAGTCGAAAGACGTTTTCGTTCGCAGCTTGTCCTTTTGCAATTCTGTGCTGGCTACGTCACACTTGCTCGCCAACGATATAGACCAAGCGGTGGAGGTTGCGTGCAGTGTTGTGGACACGGCAGTAACCCTGAATTCGTACCGCGTAATCTCGTACCTGAACGAGTTTCGCGGTCGGCTCGCGCCTTACGACTCCGCCGCAACCCGAACCTTCGATGACTACTTCTCCAGCAAGGGCTTACTAAAAAACCGACCAGCAGCGAGGGGCATCATCATCCCTTAGGTCACGGATTCGGCGGGTCACTTCCTTGTCAACTTTAGCCGACTGGCCGACCATCTGAGCCAACCATGTAGTCATATTCAATTCGCGTATCGCTTTAATTACTCGAAATCCCGACCATTCCAGGGCATCGAAACCACACGCCCGTACGTAGCTGTAGTAGTCACTACGGGAAATCCAGCCAAACACACTGTAACCGATAGCTTCCACACAGAGATCCCACTCTCGGGGTCCTATGCAAAAGTCCTCGAAGTCAATCAGTTTCACCTTGCCGGTTTCACGGGAGCGAATAAGGTTATCCCTGTGAGCGTCGCCATGAATTGGACCACACCTCAGCGAAAACTCCAGCGTTTTGAATTGGGCGGCTAGTTCAACACTACGTTCATGTAGAAACGTTCGATCTCCATCGCACAGCGATGGGCCAATCTTGTCCAGGCGCCGCGCAACCTTCGGCATCGGGTCGAAAGATGGTAAGGTAAAATGCTTCGGCCACGGCAATCCGTGCAAGCGGCGAAGCATTGTTCCCAGGTCTCCGGAGGTAGGCCGGGAATCACCACTTGTGATGAACTCCCAAAAGGTCACAGCCATACCGTTCACTTCGTGAGGCTGCTGCTCCACGTCGGCTAACGCAACCGCGGGGTAGTTGTGGGCCGATAGCCAGCGCGCCACCTCAGCCTCTTTGTGGCTCGCCTCAGCCGATCGGCCGACTCTGACCATGACCGGCGCGGTCGCGAGCTTGAACAGCGCGTTCTCCCCCATCCGGATCAACTCAGCCCCGGTGGGATCGAGTTGCACGGCACGGCAGGCGGCCTCAGCGGCTTTTGTCGTGGTCTCAGGCGTGAACTTGGCCGCAGATGCCATTCCTCGGTGATCTCCTTTGCTTGGGGGTCGCTAGTTAAGGCTACTGGGATGCGCAGCTGCTGGCCGCTGCTGGAGCTCCAGCAGCGGCCAGCGCGCGGTCAGCTAGGGGGAGCGTCGTCGCTGGTGAGGAGTTCGAGCCGTTCGTGGGTGGCGAAGGTGCCGTAGTGCTTCACGTTCAGCGTCGCCAGCGGCAGGCCGTAGGCGAGGCAGCTCGCGGCGATCCAGGAGTCGTTGCCGTCGCTGCGCTGCCCGCGGCGGTGCGCATGAGCGGAGATCAGCCCCCAGGTGTGGGCCACGTTCTCGTGGTAGGGCACCACGGCCGCGTTGTCGAGCCAGTCGTCCAGGCGTGCTCGCCGGGCTGGTCCCCAGCCGTAGATCTCGGCCCATTTGGTCAGCTCGCCCAGGGTGACGAAGGTAATCAGGAACTGCCGACCGGTCAGTTTCGTCCCGAGCGAGGGCGGCAGCTGGCGCTTGAGGAGTTTGGACACGACGTCGGTGTCCAGCACGATCGGCGACGGCACGGCACTCAGGCGGTGCCCGTCTGGCGCTGGGCGTAGGTGAACGTGATGAACTCGTCGACCTCGTCTTCGGTGTCGAAGATGCCCTCGCAGGCCAGGTCGTCCACCGACCGGATCGGCTGCACGTTCTTGCTGCTGAGCAGGTTGTCCAGCAGCTCACGCGGACTCGACCGCGGCTGCCGGTGCTGCACGAGTTCCGGCCCGTCCAGCGGCGCGGACGGGCCGGCGGCAGGATGGTCCGCAGGGCCGGTCGTCATCACGAGCACCTCCAGGTCGGCGGGCGGCAGGGCCAGTATCTCACGGGCCCGCCGTCTCGCTGGGCGATCCAGGTCCGCGCGTCGATCCGAGGTCACCTGGTCACAACAGCCCAGCATCGTGCAGCTTGATCAACGCGCCTGCCGGCATCGTGCCGATCAGGAGCAGGCGCAGCACGCGCACGGCGCGGTCAGCCCGGCCCTGGTCGCGATCGAGTACCGCGACCACGACGACGAACGCCACCAGCAGCAGCGCGTACCCAACGACCGCCGCGACAAGCCAGTCCCGCATCGGGTCCCTCTTCCACACAATCCTGACGACCAGGAAGAGCACGACGGTCGTGCCCGCTCGAATTCATACGGGCCAGGTGTGGCAAAAACGTGGCGAAAGCGTGGCGATGCACGGTCAGGTCGTGGCCAGGTCCCGGTGCGTTCGGGTCGACCCGGTCAAGGTCTAGGACGGCCCGTCCGGGGAGCCAGTGCTCGGCCTATGCGCGGCCTTACTCACGGTGGCGGAGTTGTTTTCGCTGGTCACGCATAGTTAGGTGAATCCCCTCAAAATCCGTCCAGTGTGCGTTCGAGTCGCACCGGGGGCACAGCGCCTGACCAGGCGTTACAACCGAAGAGTGATCAACCCTGTTGATCATTGGGTGCGGCCGTGGGTGCGAGTACACCCACGGCCATGACTGCTGCGCGCGCAGAGAATCGGCAGCGCGGCCGCATCGAGGAACGCGGCAACACGCTCCGTGTGGTCGTCTACGCCGGCCTGGACCCCGTCACCGGCAAACGCACCTACCTGCGCGAGAAGATCGACGGCACCGACAAGCCTGCACAGAGGCGCGCTCAGAAGACCCTGAACAAGCTGCTTACCCAGGTCGACCAGCAGCGCTCCCCCAGTTCGTCCGTCACGCTCTCCTATGCGCTCGACGAGTGGATGCGCGTCACCGAACTGGAAGACAGCACCCGCAAGACGTACCAGGGCTACATAGACCGCACCATCAAGCCCGCCCTCGGCGCCGAACCGGCGAAGAAGATCGACGCGCGAGTCCTGGAAAGCTTCTACACCGAACTCCGCCGCTGCCGAATCCGCTGCGACGACAAGCCCTTCATCGAGAAGCACAAATCGGTTGAGGCGGACCACGACTGCAAGGATTCGGACTGCAAGGCGCACAAATGCCGCCCCATGGCCGCTTCTACCGTTCGCCAGTTACACGCCATCCTGAGCGGCACGCTCGGCGCTGCCGAGCGCTGGGGCTGGATCGCCAGCAACCCCGCCCGAGTAGCCCGCCGACCGAAGCAGAAGCCTCCGGAGCCCGATCCCCCGTCCCCAGCCGAGGCCGCACGCCTGGTCGAGGAGGCTTTCCGGATGGACGACGACTGGGGCACTCTCGTCTGGCTCGCCATGACAACCGGCGTTCGCCGCGGCGAACTCGTCGGCCTCCGCTTCTCTCGCCTCGACCTTGACGGCGAGATCATCGACCTCCGTCGCAACTGGGTCGGCGGCAAGGAGAAGGACACCAAGACCCACCAGAACCGCCGCATCGCACTCGACTCCGAAACCGTCGTCCTGCTCAAGGAGCAGCGCGCCCGCGTCCAGCAGCGAGTCAAAGACCTGGGCGTCAAGTTCTCAAACGACCTGTTCGTCTTCTCCGGCAGCAAGACCCCCGACCACTCCGAGCCCTACTCCCCCAACGCCGTCACCCAGCGATACAAGGACATGGCCACCCGCCTGAGCATCGACACCCACCTGCACGCCCTGCGGCACTACAGCGCCACCGAGCTGCTCTCCGCCGGAATCGACCTCCGCACCGTCGCCGGCCGCCTCGGCCACGGCGGAGGCGGCGCTACCACCCTCCGCGTCTACGCCGCCTGGGTAGCCGCCACCGACCGCAAAGCCGCCGAGATCCTCGGGTCGCGGATGCCGAAACGAAACCACCACCT
Source organism: Amycolatopsis nigrescens CSC17Ta-90 (assembly GCF_000384315.1). Classification (GTDB taxonomy): domain Bacteria; phylum Actinomycetota; class Actinomycetes; order Mycobacteriales; family Pseudonocardiaceae; genus Amycolatopsis; species Amycolatopsis nigrescens. Next base: position 8,576,636 of record NZ_ARVW01000001.1, read on the forward strand.
GTAACAAGACGCCCCGCCGGACCGACCCTCAGTCCAAAGCGCCGAGGAGAAAGCAGCGGAGGCCACTTTGCCGTCTACTGGCACTCAGACCCTGATCAAGACTATATTCGAGCAATGGAAAATAGCAAACGTTCCCCTGAGCTCGCCAAACGACGCATGGGAGTTGTTTACCGCTTGGCTGCTGTTAAAAGATAACGACCTCACACTCAACGAGATAGAGCTAGGCGTTGTTGACGGCGAGAATGATGGCGGAGCTGACGCAATTTATACATTGCTCGAAGGTTCAATTATCGAAGCAGACTCCGCAATAATCGAAAACGCCGACACGGCTCGCGAGTACCCCGAAGGATTAACTCTCGAACTCAAGGTAATTCAGTCCAAGAACAATACATCCTTTCCTCAAAGTGAAATAACAAAACTGCATTCACTGCTACCTCGCGCCCTGGACATAAGTCGAGATCTAGACGAATTGCACGAAGAAGTGCGCGAGGAAGTCCGGGAGCAACTCCAAATATTTCGCACTGCACTGAAGAACCTCTTAGTCCGACGGCCACGAATATCAGTTCACATTTCGATTGCCTCACAAGGAGTAACACGCCACATAGACTCAAACGTTCACGGCAGAGCCGGCCGCCTGAAAGAAGACTTGCGTGAGCTTCTTCCAATGGCCGACATCAAGGTTGAATTCATTGGGGCGGATGAACTCTGGAAAATTTATGACACACGATCCCCGGAGACGATCGAGCTACACTGTGACGAAATCCTGACCAGCGGCGAGTCCTACGTCGCATTGGCACCGCTAGACAACTACATCAGACTAATTTGCGAGAAAGATTATTCCATACGTCGCCATTTGTTCGACGCCAATGTTCGCGATTACGAGGGGCAAGTCGCCGTAAACAAGGAGATCATGGCCACCTTAAATGATCCCATGAGTCCCGAATTCTGGTGGCTCAATAATGGTGTAACTATCCTATGCGACGGCGCACATAGCGTAGGAAAGCGATTCGCCCTCAACAATATTCAAATTGTAAATGGTCTTCAGACCTCTCATACCATTGCCCGATGGTTCAAGCAAACGAGCGAATCGGTGGGCGCCGAGGAACCAACCGCAGAACTTGCCAAACGAAAGATCCTCGTCAGGATAATTGTGGCCGACGAGAATTCGGTACGCGATAGCATAATTCGCGCAACAAACAGGCAAACTCCGGTACCCGAAGCATCACTTCGAGCAACCGACAAGATCCAAAGACAAATAGAAAAGTACTTCGAATCCAAGGGACTCTTCTACGATCGCAGGAAAGGCTACTATAGAAATATCGGGAAAGACCCAGCGCGAATCGTAAGTATCTCTTACTTGGGACAGGCAATGTATGCCCTTGCATACGGAAGACCCGAAGTGGCACGAGGAAAGCCCAACTCGCTTCTTGCAGAGGATGCACGCTACAGACAGGCCTTTGATGCAACTGCAGACCTTGAGATTTTCTACTGGACTGCATCCGTACTTCGCGCCGTGGACTCTCACCTTCGATCAGCCACTTCCCAAATGCGCTATCCTGAGCGCCGATACCTTTCTCCCGTGATTGCATATGCGACCGTTGTCAAGGCATTGAACTCCATACCGCAACACTGGACACAACTGTTGCCACTAACAAAAAGAGAAGCAGACTTCTCGGATTTCGAAATCGAATCAGCGGCAGCAATTGTCAAAGAAGGGCTTGACGAGTTCACCAAGATGCATTCCACCACTCCGGCTGAAGCTACCAAGAGGCAGCCTTTTACACTCTACCTCGCTGACAAGGTTCTTTTCGGCGTAGTTGCCGGTCGGACTTGATCTGGCCGGCGAGGCGGCGAGCCTGCCGGGCCTGAGCGAGAGCCTCATCGCGGTCGCCGGAAGCGGCGTGGGCGTAGGCGAGGTCGACGAGCATCCCGGTCTTGGCGCGGATGAAGTCCGCGGGCAGGCGCGGTAGGGCATGGCTGAGTTGGTCGATGGCGTCGGGTTCGCCGAGCTTGCTGAGCGCGTGGCCGCGCCAGCGGTCGAGGTGGGCGCCGCCGAGGAAGAGAAACGGGAGTGCGGGATCTTCCGGGTCAGCGGGGAGGAGTCCGTCGGCGGAGTCGAACGCGCGGAGTGCCTCGCTGCGGTGACCGGCGGCGGCGAGTCCTTCGCCGTGGGCGGCGGCCAGCCAGGAACGCAGCAGCGGCGGCGCCGTGTGCTTGGCGATGGTGCGGGCCTCGGCGAGCTGCTCGACGGCCGGGCCGGTTTCGCCGAGGTCGACCAGGATGAACGCCTGCTGGGCGAGCGAGTGCGCGAACAGCAGCGGTGAGCCTGCTTCACGGGCGGCGGTCTTGGCGGTCTCGTGGTGCTCCCATGCCTGACGGATGGCGTTGCGGTCGAGTGCTTCCCAACCAGCGAGCGCGGACGCCTCGGTGAGGACGCCGGCGAGCGCCTCGCGCTGGCCGGCGACGGTGCTGAAGCTGAGTAGCCCGCGAATCTGCTTGATGTTGCTGCGGAGCTGGTCCAGGACCACTACCCCGCCGAGGCGCCGGTCGACGTGCCGGGCGTCGTCGACCTGCCGCCGGAACACCTCGACCATCTCAGAGTCGACCGAGCGGGCCAGTGCCAGCCGTGAGAGCAGCTCTTCAGCTTCGTTGTTGTCGTCGTCAGGCGGGAACCCGAGTTCGTCGTTGGTCCGGCCGTAGATGTCGCGGAAGAGCCGCCGGTAGGGCTGGCTGACCTCCTCGTGCCCGTTCTCCCAGCGGGACAGCTTGGTCTTGAGGCTCACCGGCGACATGACGGCCAAGCCGAGCATGTCGGCCCGGCGGAGCAGCATCGTGATCACCGCGTCGGCCTTGTAGCCGAGCTGTTTGCGGACGCCTTGAAGCTTGGTCTCGGTCATCAGCTGATCCCCCCGGATAACTGGTCTGACCTGCGCGGTTAATAGCAGTTAATGGTTTCGCGGTTAACCGGAGCCACCTGCGAAAAGGTGCCTCGCTGCCGTTTGCTGAAGCCATGAACGGAAACAGCGAACGCCCGGCAGTCACGTTGCGGCAGCAGCGTGAATGGCCGGACATGCGAGACCTACCGCGGCCCTCGATGGCCGTTGGACTCGATCAGGCTGGCGACGTCCGCGCTCAGGCCGGCGAGCTGCTCGGTGATCACGGCGAGACGGTCTTCGATCGCGGCCAGGCGGGCGGACACGGCATCGTCCATGTCTTCCCGCGGCTGGCCGACCGCAGGCGGCTTGCGGTCGCTGAGCAGGGCGAGCAGGTGCTGCGGGTGCCAGCCGAGCGCGAGCGAGAGCGCCTCGAGCGTGCGCGCGCTGCGGCGGCGGTGCACCCGGTTCTGCTGGAGTTCACGCACGATCGCCTGCGAGACCTGCGACCGCTCCGCGAGTTCGCGTTGCCGCCAGCCGAGCTCGTTAACGCGCTCGTTGATGGCGCCCGCGACCGCCGACCAATTCTCCGACACCTATTCCTCCGTGCTCCGCCTCAGCGCTGACATTAGCGTTTCACGGCATTCCGCGCGGCCACCACCCGGCAGCGTCGCGCATTCGGACCATTCGCGCACCGTCGTGCGCTGATATCGGTGAGTAATTCACGCTGAAATAATCTTAGGAATCTTCCATGAGTACTTCTATGCCCAATGCCGGTTCGCCGGCCTTCTACACAGTCAAAGAGGCGGCGCGGATAGTCCGCGTCGACCCGTCCACCCTCTACCGCGCCATCAGGGAAGGAGCCTTTCCCGCAGTCCGGGTCCGCACCCGCTACGTCGTACCCGCCGCCGCCTTGGACCGGCTGATCAGCGAGGCCGCCGAGTCGGGCGGCTGTGTCGATCCGGCGCGGATGGTCGCCGACTGGCGCACCGCCCGCGAGGTCGCTCGGGTGAGCGGAGGTGCGCCGTGGTGAATCACGAGGAGGCCGTGGTGAATCACGAGGAGATCGCGGCCCGGCTCGACCGGTTCGCGGACGTGCCCGACGACGTGCTGGCCGAGGTGGTCACCAGGGGCGGCTTGTGCTTCTGGGCGTTCGATCGGGCCGACATCCCGGAGCTGACCGGTGAGGACACACGCCCGACCGCGAACTGGCCGCGCGGATGTGCGCCGGCTGCCCGGTCATCGATGAATGCCTGGAACTGGAGCTACGCACGACTGGCGCGAACACCGTCGGCGTGTGGGGCGCTCTGCCGGACGCCGACCGGCGCGAAGTGCACCGGGCGTGGTTGCGGCACCGGGGTGGTGAGCGGCCATGACGGTGGATCTCACGCCCACGCAGGTGCTCGCCGGGCTCGGCGTGCTGCTGACGCTGGTGATGGTGTGGCGGTCGGGCTCCCGGCGGGCTCGCCGCGCGGCCGAAGTCGCCCGGACGAGTTCGCGAGTGGTTTCGCTGGCCGGGCGGGTGCTGTTCACCGCGGCGGCGATCGTCGGTGCGCAGTGGCTGGTGATCACGTACGCGACCAGCAACACGACGCTGCTCGTCGTGGCGCTGGCGCTGCCGGATCTGCTCGCCGCGCACGTGCTCACCCGCACGCTCACGGTGACCTCGATGGACACCACGAGTCGCCGGGGTGATCGGCGATGACCGGCAGGAAAGGGGCGGCCGCTTTCGGGCGGCCGCCCGCCTCCGCCGACGCGCGGCACGTCCCGTTGAGCCGAGGGCAACGGCTGGCGCAGGATGCGGCCGAGGCCGCCGAGGTCCGCAGGTACGCGACTCACCCGGATGTGGTGGCGTTGCGGGTGGAGCGGGTCCGGACGCAAGTGGACCGGCTGTGCTGGACGGGCATCGTGCTCGGGCTGGCTTTCACCATGAGCAACGTCCAGTGGTTCGCGGCCGCGGGCTCGCCGGCCTGGTCGCTGCCGTGGCTGGCGGCCTGGTTGCTGGACCCCACGGTGTCGCTGGTGCTGCTGGCGATCCTGCGGGCCGAGCAGGTGACCGCTCGATACCAGGTCCGGACCGGCGGATGGGTGCGCGCGGCGAAGTGGCTCGCCCTGGCCGCCACGTACGTGATGAACACCTGGGCGTCCTACGCGGCCGGCTCGCTGTCCGGGATCGTGCTGCACTCGATACCGCCGCTGATCGTGTTCGCGGCCGCCGAGGCGATCACGGATCTCCGGGACAAGCTCACCGAAGCGGTCACCGTGGCGTTCACGGACGCAGCTCGGCGCGTGCCGAACACAGCCGGGCGCACTCGCCGGAAGCGCAGTGGCCGCAAGCTGTTCGGTGACTATCTCGCAGAGGCACGAGAGGCATGGACCCCGGGCGTGGTGATCACACCGGCATGGGTTCGCAAGGTGACGACGTGTTCGCGCGGGTTGTCGCCCCGGCTGGCCGCCGCTCTCGCGGCCGAGGTCGCCGAGAGGAGGGATGGTCGTGAACAGTCCCGTGAACGGTGATGCGTCCGCAATGACCGGTTCACGTGAGGTCGAGAAGGCCGAGCCGATCCTCGATGGTGAACTCGTCGACGACACGTTGCCGCAACCGCGTCCGCGGAGCTGGAGGCTACGGTTCGCGCGGTGGTGGCTGTACTCGCCACGTGTGCCGGTCTCGCTGAAGAGTCGTGCGCAGGCGTGGCAGCTCGTCAAGGATGCCGCGGTCGCGGTGCTGCGCTCTCCGTGGCGGTACCTCCGTGCGGTGGTGCGCGGGCTCGTGACGGCGGTGCGATGGTGGCGCGGTTGGGTGAAAGTGCGCGACTACCGCGAGGCGGCCGAGCAGTCGGAGAAGCTGGCGGACAAGTTCAGTGAGATTCGTGAGCTGACCTTGTTCCGCTGGCGCGTCACCGGTGCCGTCATCGGAGCTACCACCGTCGTGGGTGGACTGGCCGTGCTGGTCTACGGCTACCGTCCACTCTGGATCGCGGGGGGCGTGGTGTCGCTGGCGCTGGCCTTGCTCGGCAGGCGCAAGGACGGCAGCCCGGGCCGCAAGCCCGCACTGGCCGGGCCGCGCACACTCACCTGGACCATGGACCCGCAGATCTTGGTCGATGCCTTCCGGGACGCGAAGCTGATCGGCAAGGACGAGGCACTCCGGCTGGTCGAACGCGCGACTCGGGTCGGTGACGGGTGGGCGGTCACTGTCGATCTCCCGGCCACTCGCAAGGCGGCCGACGTGGTGAAGAACCGCGAGGCGCTCGCCTCAGCTCTGGCAGTCGACGAGCTTCAGTTGATCGTGGAGCGGGTGCGCGGCAACGGCGGTCACGCCGGCCGGGTGTCGATGTGGGTGGCCGACGAGGACCCGTACGCCTCACCACCGGTTCGGACACCTCTGCTCGGGGTGAGCCGGTGGGATGCGTGGCGGCCGGTGCCGTTCGGCCGTGACGCCCGCGACCGCCGGATCGACCTGCCGCTGGTGTGGACGTCGTTGCTCGTCGGTGCGATTCCGAGGCAGGGCAAGACTTTCGCCGCACGGTTGGCCGCCGCGGGTCTGATCCTGGACGCTCACGTTCGCCTGTACGTGGCGGACTTCAAGGCGGGTAAGGACTGGGACGCGGCCGAGCAGGTCGCCCACCGGTTCATGTCCGGCGACGAAACCGACCACGTGCTGACGCTCAAGGATTGGCTGGTCGAGCTGGTCGGCGAAGTGCAGGGCCGCTACCGGCGGATGCGGGACCTCGACGACCTGACCTGTCCGGAGTCGAAGGTCACGCCGGACATGTCGCGGGACCGGTCGCTGAACATGCCCATTACCGCGATCTTCGTCGACGAGGTACAGGTACCGCTCGAAGACCGCACACCCGTTGCTGTACAAGGAAAGAAGCTCACCGTGGGCGAGTACATCGGCGAGTTGCTCACCTGGTTGGCGAAGAAGGGACCGGCCGCCGGCATCGTGCTCGTTCTCGCCACCCAGCGGCCGGACTCGAAAACCATCCCCTCCGGCCTGCGCGCAGTCCTTGGCTCACGGTTCGCACTGCGAGTGATGGACTGGCGTGACAGCAACATCGTGCTCGGCGAGCAGATGAACACCCGCGGTTTCGACTCCAGCCGCCTGCTGCCTTCGCACAAGGGCGTCGGCATCCTGCGGCCGGACGGCGAGACCCATGACGCGCTGGCCACGACGGTTCGCACGTACTACATGCCCAATGAGGACTGGCAGACCATCTGCCAGCAAGGGCGGGCGCTCCGGGAGGCCGAGGGCACGTTGACCGGACATGCGGCCGGGCAGGACACGGCTCCGGTACTTGACCATGCCGCCGTGGCGAAGGCGATCGGCACCGGCCCGGCCGAGGTCACCGAGGCGGTCGAACTGCCGGAACCGCTGGCGTCCGTTGTGGAGTACCTCGGCGACGACGGCCGCGAGTTCGTGCCCACGGCCGAACTGGTCGAAGCACTCGATGTTGAGCCGACCGCGTTCGGGCGGCAGATGGGTGCGCTCGGCTGCCGGTCCGAGCGCGGCAGGCTCACCGCCGAGGACGGCACCACTCGGCAAGTCCGCGGCTATCTCGTCGCCGACATCCGCGCGGCGGTGCGCGAAGTGGCTGAAGGGAGATCCTGAACCCGTCACAACCTGTCCCGCGGACCCGTCACGCTCGCTCGGCCGACGTGACGGGTTCGCGGCGCGCTGACCAGCGGAAACAGTTCACGTGACGGTCGTGACGGGTTAGCGCGAACTCGTCACATGGGCTCGCCGAGCGGCCAGGGAGCCATCGGATCGAGGTCACCGCCCGGCAGGCGTGCCGGGCGGCTGTCCGGCGGTTGATGGAACTCGACGTAGTGGCGGTAGGCGCGATGCAGCACGAAGCCGGGGTCCACGTCCAGCCCCACGCAGATCTCCATGAGCCGGTGCACGGCAAGCGGCCGCGCACCGGTCTCGTAGCGGCAGTACGCCGAGTGCGACATGGTGCCGACCGCTCGGACCAGCTCCAGTTGCCGCAGGTTCGCGACGCCACGCCACAACCGAAGCTCGCCGCCCAGCGAAACGTAGAACGGGCGTTCGCTCACGTGTCCCGCTCCATCTCCCCAGCACGCTCAATCAGCCGTTGCCCGAGCTCTTGGAGCTGCTCGCCGAGGCTCCGGAGCCTGGTGGCCTGCTGCTCGTGCGGGTAGAGGAAGTCCGTCTCCAGGTGCGCGAGCCGGACCTTGGTGAGCCAGACCTCCTGCAGCAACTCGGCGTCACTCATCGCGCGATCCCGACTGCCGCGACAACAGAGCTTTGAGAGCCCTGGTCAGCTCCTCCATCGCGGCAACCAGCTCCTCAACGGTCACCAGCGGCACCGTCGCAGCCGATTCGATCGCCAGCGGTTCCGGTGCTGGCACGTTACGCAGGCAGGGCTCGCACGGCATCCCCGCGATCGATCCGAGGGTCTCCAGCTCGTTGATATCGAACTCGGCGCCGCAGGTCGCCCTCAGATGCTCGGCCACCGGCCCAGGTCCGACTGGGAACAGGTGCGCCACCCTGCGAGCCTCGCCAACCGTGCCGCGCAGTGGCCGCGCGATGATCAACCGGGCGCTCACCGGACTTCTCCGGTCGAGATGGCCCCGGCGGGCGCAAGTGGGCCGCCTGCGCCCGCCGGGGTTGATATCCGCTCGCGCCGTCCGGCCGCCGAGGAAGGCAACGACGGCGACTGCGCGATCGGAGTCCGAGCACACCGGAACAGCCGCCCGGCGCCTCCTGCGATGACTCGTCGGACGGGCGATGCTTCGCAGGTCGGCCAGGTGCGCACAGCAGTACGGGCACCGGCCGCCCGGAGCCAGCAACGCCGGCCCGATCAGCACCACATGCCCGCACACCGACGCGTACCGGCCCTGCTTCTCATGCACCCCGCGGGCGAAGTTCTCATCGGTCACCGCGTGGTCGAGCCCGTCGACCACGCACCGGTACCACGCCACGTACGGCCCACCGGCCGCGAACCCCCGCCTCGACACGCCCACGATCACCCTTCTGCATGCAATACCGACCTGACCAGCCCTGACGAGCTGTGAAACACTGAAATTAGCTTTACATTCGGCATGATTTCAGCGACAGGCCGCGCGTGGGCCACGACTGGCCATGTAGAGGACATGGCGAACGGGGAGGACAAGGACATGACCACCGACGACACCGGCGCCCGCCCGGCGCGCACCGTGCTCGAACAGCGAATCTGGGACCGACGCGAGAGCCTCGAACGCTTCGCCGAGTTCGCCAACACCTACGCCCGCCAGCACGGCGAACCCGGCACCCTCAGCTACCGCCACCTCCGACGCCTCGTCGCCGGCCGCGGCGAAGGCGGCAAACCCCTCGGCCGCCCTCAGGCAGCGACCGCCCGCCTACTCGAACACATCTTCAGCACGTCCATCGACGAGTTGCTCTCACCGCCGCCCGGGGTAGAGATCGACACGAGTAGCGACGACAAGCTCCGCGCGATGCTCCGTTCGTCAGCACGCGTTGATCAGTCAGTACTTGCACTACTACAAGACCAACTCACCGCGATCCGCCGTCTCGACCGCCAACTCGGCGCCGTCGTCACGCACGACGAAGTACTTACCAAGGCCACCCAAGTCAGCCGACTTATGACCCACAGCCTCGCGCCAGCTATCCGCGAGCAGCTAGCTGGCTTACTTTCCGAACTCTGCGCTCTCGCTGGCTGGCAAGCCCTTGATATGAGTGACATAACGACGTCATGGCAGCACTACGATCGCGGCCGCTTAATTGCTAGGGACGCTGGGAATCCAGCATTCGAATCCTACACGGCTGCAGGACAGGCCTTTGTCCTGCTCGACCTCCACGAAGCATCGTCTGCCGTCGAACTGCTCGCCGCAACTCGCCAACAAGCGAACGGCAAAGTCAATAGTTTTCTGCAGGCATGGCTTGCAGCCGCAGAAGGGGAAGCACTTGCAGCAAACAAACAGGGCTTACCCAGTTTAGATGCCTTCGACCATGCGTCGACCGTATTGCTCGATAAAGAATACCATACGGATGGCCCATACGTTGCCCTCGATTTCACTCATCTCGCAAGGTGGCGCGGGCACGCAATGGCAAGACTTGGACACCCAGACGCAGTGAATGCCCTAACTTCGACCCTAAGTCAACTCGACACCACATTTATGCGCGCACGTACTGCACTCCAGATTGATCTAGCAATGGCACTCGGAGGATCCGGCGAGTTCGCCATGTCGAAACTCTATATTGAACACGCAAAAGAGCTAGCGATCTCCATAGGATCAAAGCGCCAACGGAATCTAATTGGCCCACTTATCAAGTATATTAAAACATCAAAGTAGTGTTTCAAGCCCAGCACCCCTACGGCTCTACCCTCCACCGACGGGGCCGATTCCCAGGTCATCGACGCCTGGAATATACTCCAACACCGTGGCGGAAGAGCGGTTTTACGGCGAGATACCGGGCTACCCTGAAGGCAGCCATTTCCCAGACCGCCCTGCCCTCCAACGCTCACGGGTGCACCGCCCCGGCCAAGCCGGCATCTCAGGCGGGCAGGACGGGGCGGACTCCATCGTGGTCTCCGGCGGTTATGTCGACGACGAGGACAACGGCGACGAGATCATCTACACCGGTCAGGGAGGTCGAGACCCCGGCACGGGGCGCCAAATAGCGGATCAGGAATTGACCCGTGGGAACCTTGGCCTCGTTCGCAGCCGGCAAGACGGACGTCCCGTCCGAGTTGTTCGCGGGTCGAACGGCGACCCCAAATACTCGCCCGAGAGCGGCTACCGGTACGACGGCCTGTTCCGCGTAATCGATCATTGGCAGGAGGATGGCAAGGACGGGTTCACAGTTTGGCGGTTCCGGCTCGCCAAGACCGAGGACGAGGCATCGATCCCGACAGGCAGCGGTAGCGCGACGGCTTCCGTCCCTGCTCAACAAACTTCTGACAACGAAGACGCTGACGGTGAAGATTCTGAGTTCGTCGGGCTACCAGCCGAGCAGGAGCATTGGGCGAGCGACGCGCCGGCGGATAAGGACCTACTCAAGCGCGACGCCCTCGCATCGGTGATCGCAGCCAGGTTGCTCCGCTTCTCACACAACGAGCCTAACCTGTCCTTCTTGCTTCACGTGGACGGACCTTGGGGGTCGGGCAAAAGCACGTTGCTCCGATTTCTCGGCCATCATCTCAAGGATCACTACCTCGTCGTACCGTTCGATTCCTGGAAACATGCCAAGGTAGACCCGCCGTGGTGGGCGCTGCTCGTCACGTTGCGGCAGCACGTGTCACGAGCTTTGCCGTGGTGGAGCCGAGTCGGCCTGCGGATCGCGGATAGTTGGACGCGGGCGCGCCGGGGCAGCACGCCGTACCTGCTCACCGGGCTTGTACTGCTGGTAGCAGTACTCGGCCTGGTCCTCATCAATCCTGGTTGGGTGGGGCAGCTCAAGAACCTCACCACTGTGTTGAGCCTTTTCGGTTCTATAGCACTCGTAGTTCTGCTGATCAGCCGCTTCGTGTGGTGGGATTCCGCACGAGGCGCGCGGCGACTGGAGCAAGTGCACACCAACCCGATGCAAGAAGTCACGCAACACTTCAGCTGGCTGTTGGCGCGTGCACCACGCCGGGTGGTCTTCTTCCTCGACGATTTGGACCGCTGCGGAGAGAAGTACGTCGTCGATCTTCTCGATGCGGTGCAGACCCTGGTCCGCGACGCTCCAGAACGGAAGGGCAAGACAGACAAGTCGGCGTATTTCATCGTCGCCGCGCACGGGAACTGGCTGCGACGAGCTTATGAGACCGTTCACCAGTCCTTTCAAGGCGCAGTCGATGAACCTGGGCGCAAGCTCGGTCATCTGTTCCTCGACAAGCTCTTCCAATTGACCATCCCGATGCCCACTCTCGGTACGGACACGAAGCAGCTTTACTTCGACCGCGTGCTCGGCATTCAAGGGTCTGATCAGGCGCTCGACGAGGAAGACAACGAACTTCTGGAACAGATCGAACGCAGTACCAGCGAGCGGGAGATCCTCGAAGCGCTTCAGGCCGCCACCGCGCAGCAACGGGAGAGGTCGGTTTCCCGGGCCGTCGAGAAGATGAGCGAGCCAACCATCGCTGAAGTCACTGAGCACGCCCTGCAGAAGTTCGCGCCGCTGCTCGATGGAAACCCGCGGAGCATGAAGCGGTTCGTCAACACCTACAGCGTCGTGCGCGCGGCGAGAACGTTGGAAGGGATCACCGTTGAAAGCGACGTGCTGGCCTTCTGGACCGTCCTCAGCATCCGCTGGCCGATCCTAACCGAGTACTTGGCCGCTAACCTCAGTTCCCTGGTGGAGGGCACTTCGAAGGAGGTCAGGCTCGACTCGATGCCCGACTACTACGCGCCCCTCCTGGCTGACGTCGAACTGCGCCGCGTACTGGCCAACGCTCCCGTGCGCTTCACACCTGACCTGATCCAGGCTTGTTGCGGCGCGCTCACCTATGGCAACTGATCGCGCCTGATTCTTCAACTCGATCGGGATCGACGCTCACGCCACAGCCGCGCGATCCCGTCCGCCGCAGTTTCGAAGTCCTCGTGCTCCCACACCCGCACGACGAGCCAGCCCGCGGCTGCCAGTTCGGCGTCGGTATCGCGATCGCGCCGCACAACTCCCTCCAGCTTGCGGCGCCACCACTCCCGATTGTTCTTCGGCGGATGAGCGTGCGCCGGGCACGAGTGCCAGAAGCAGCCGTCGACGAACACAGCTATGCCCGCTGCCGTGAGGAGAATGTCAGCGCGACGGCGTCTGTTCGTTCCGGGAGGGGAGGCGTCGACTAGGAACCTCAGCCCCCTGCGGTGCAGCGCTCTCCGCAACCTCAACTCCGGCTGCGTGTCCCGACGTCCGGTCCTGCGCATCACCCTCGCTGTCGCAGGAGATGTCGCCTTCGGCGTCGGTCCCGGATCGATGTACTGGTAGGCACTCATGCTCCCCCTCGAACGTCGCATCAGCTAAGGAGACCGCTACCTGAAGCCTTCAGCCGCTGATCACGAATAACAGAGCACCACGACAAGTACGATCATGATCTTCTCGAGGTATGGTGCATCCCGCATCGTGCGCGATGACGCGGCCAACTGGGAACCAGGACTTCGACTTGCTCGGCCGGGAGCGGCCCGCGAACACGCCGTCCGCACGCGAGTCGCAGGTCGGCGAACCGCGGGCAGCGTCACCACCCGACACGGCTCAGCGGGTCCGGTAGCGCGCGTAGATCAGCCCGCTGTCGAAGGCACGCTCCTCGACCAGTTCGAGATCGAGGCGCACGCCGTCGGGGAAGAATCGCTTGCCGCCGCCGACCACGCTCGTGGTGATGAACAGGTGGTACTCGTCCACCAGGCCGGCCGCGATCGCCTCGGCCGCGAGGTTCGGGCCATCGACGGTGAGGTCGTGATCAGCCTCGGCCTTGAGCTTGCGCACCGCGTCCGGGTCGAAGGTCCGCTCGATCCTGGTCTTCGCGCTGGACACCGACTCCAGCGTCGTGGAGTACACGATCTTCTCCGCGGCCTGCCAGTCGCGGGCGTACTGCAGGATGTGCGGCGGCTGGTCGGGCTCGGTATGCGCGGTCTCCCAGTAGACCATCGTCTCGTACATCCGCCGGCCGTAGAGGTACGTGCCGACTGGGCGGAAGAGGTCGTTGACGAAGGTGTGCACCTCCTGGTCGTCGGCCCCGACACCGAGGTCGCCCTCCGCCGCCTCGGCGTAGCCGTCGAGCGAGGTGATCATCGAGTAGATGAGCTTTGCCATGTCTCTCCTCCGGGTTCCAGCGCGGCGGGCTGCCAGCGGTCCTGCGGGTTTGACCTCCGCACGACCCGAAACTCATCGGTCGGCCAGTGGAGCAGTCCACGCGCCGCGATCGTCGATCGCCACCGCCTCGCGAGCTGACCCCGCGCTGACGCCGGGACCAGTCCCGACGGGCCGTCGTACCGTGCTGCGGTGGTGACCAGGTGGGGAGGACAGCGACATGCCGACATCGGCCGAGGACGACCACAACCCGGGACACGGGGCCTTCGGACCGGACCCTCGCGACTTCGTCCGGCAGGGACCCCCTACGAACACCCAGCCTGCTCGCTTCGGGCGGGCCCGGATCGGCAGGCGCGTCCTGTTCAGCAGGCCGGGACGGCGGCGGCACCAGCTGAAGTTGTGGTCGGCCGCCTTGGTTGCCGCCGCCGCCCTGGCCGGCATCCTCGGGGCGATCTTCGGGTATTCGGTCGTCGTCATCGTGATCAGCGCCGCGGTCGGGCTCGTCATCGGAGGTTTCGGGCACACCGAGGCCGACCTGCTGTTCCGGATCACCGACCGGGGCATCAATCTGGGCGTGGCAGGGGGATCGTTCCGCTGGGCGGACATCACCAGCCTGACCCTGGTCACGATGCCGTGCGAGGGCGCCGAGTACGTGGGCCCGAGCGGGAACGTGAACACCCAGTGCCCGCGATGTGGCAAGAAAGGCTTCCGGGCCAGCGCCGCGCTCGAACTCCACGGCGCCGACGGCGGCACCGTCGCTCAGCTCAACATGGCCTACGTGACCGCACCCGGCACCATCCACTGCCTTGCCTGCCTGGTGAGGAAGCAGGACGCGAACGTGGTGGGGCCCTACGCTCGACGCCGCATCGCCCCGCCGGTCGGCTTGGCCTTCCTGGACGAAGGCTGGGACCGATTTTCCGAACTCGTCACCGATGTCGCACCCCACGTCAAGCTCATCAAGCACTCGCCGCGAACCTGAACCGCCGGACGGCTTGCCGAGGAGACCACCTTGACCGGAAACCCCTTGGGCCCGCTGGTCCGAACCCATGAAACCGATATCCGCGCCCGGCGGACCCGAGTCCTCAGCGCGGTCGGCGCCGGGTTGTTGCTGACGACCGCCGCGGTGGCGCTCACCGGGTGGCTCTTCATCGCGCAGGACATCAGGTTCCTGGCCATGTTCGTGTTGGTCCCGCTATTGGGCGGTCCCGGGACCGTTTGTCTGTCGACCGGGATTTCGAAGCTGGGACGCGCCCTCGGCACCGGGCGGGAATATGTCGAACTCCATGAGCGGGGCATCGTGCTCCACGTCGACGAAGAGTCGACGACGATCAAATGGCGCGATATCCACCGGGTGGGCAAACGGGGGCATCGGGCGAACTCGCTCGAACGGATGGCGGGCGTGGACCTCCAGTGGAAGATATGGATCACCGACGGCCGGACCACCTGGTTCGACGGCAACACCGAAGACGCGGAGGAACTGGCCGACGTCATCACCGCCGCCTGGCAACGGGAGCAAGACAAGCGATCACCTTGAGCAGGAGGGGAAGCCGGACCTGCTCTGTCTTGCCGGACGTCACTCCGGCCATGATCGTTCACGCAACGAGGCAGTCCGTGCGGCGATGTGCCCCTGACGACAACCTGAAGCCGGTCCCGAACGCGGCAGCACTCGCAAGAGTCGCCGATCGGGCAGAGGTCCGGCCGGCCCAAGACCGTCTGCACGGTGAACCCGGCCGAGGTCAAAGCTCGCTGGAACGGATTGGACACCGGCCCATCATGCGCACCTCGGCCGGGACCCCTCCCGCCACGGCGAAACCCACCAGGCCAGGACGGCCACCGATGGCCAAGGCGCCGGGAACAGCTGTGGCCCGATCCGCACCAGCGCGAGGCGCGGTCATCGACCCTCCCGATGGTCAGGAATCAGGAACCCGCGCGCGGTCAAGCAGGCAAGAGTCCACAGTGGAGTGCCAACTGCCACGCCTCGGCGACCGCTTCTCGGTGGCGCCGCGCCGGACCACGACTCCCCAGAGGAACAGCCCGGCCGTGGCTGAGGAGTGAGCCACCGGCTCGGTCGTCGAGCGCGCCGTCTGGCATGGCCTTCGCCGGGATCCGTTCATGACAGGCTGGGGGCATGCGCTGGCTGATTGCTGTGCTCGTTGCCGCTGCCGTCGTGGTCATCGGCCTCCAGGTGTTCGACGATGTCTTCCACACCCCGGCCGCGTTCTGCCCGGACGACGTCGATGGCGACGATCCGCACGGCCGCTCCGAGCTGGACGCGCACCCGCCGGACGGTGTGCTCCTGTACGGGGTGGGCGAGGACGGCATGGACGACCAGACCAGTCAGATCGCGACCCGCTTCCCGTCGGATTTCCCGTACCGCCCGGCGCTGGTGTGCGAGTACCTCACCATGTCCGACGAGCAGATCTCCGCGTGCCCGACCTCAGGCGGTGAGACGATCCCGGTGGTACGGACCAGGTACGACTACAAGGTGTACGCCATCCCCGGCAAGGAACTGCTCGGCGTGTTCGACCTGCCCGGTACGCCCCTGTGCGGCGGCATCGTCACCCAGCCGGAAATCCCCGCCGAGCCTGACTACTCCGCCGTCGTCGAGCGCCTGGCGCCGCTGCTGCGCTAGAGAAACCGGATCACCAGGCCATGACCACGAGGGCTCGAAGGCTCGTCGCCACCAAACGTTGACGATCACAACTCACCCGGAAACCGTCCACTCGGCTGGGCCGACCGCTCGTTGGCGGGTAGGCGGTCGATCGAGGCGCGAAGTGCTCTTCGTTACAGCAGCACAGGCGCGCGTTGACCTAAACCAAAGTTAAGGTTGCAGGATCAGTCCATGGCTGATGATGACGCGTTGACGGATGTGGTGGCTCGGTATGAGACCGCGTTCAATGTCAACGATGCTCGTGCGATGAACGACCTGTTCGCCGCGGATCCGATCTTCGTGAACGTCGCGGTCGTCCATGTTCGTCAGCGCCCGGCCAATCCGGACGGATCCCTTCGACCGGTGGACGGCCAGGAGCAGGAGAGCGTGCTGGTGTTGGTGCTGGCCAGAGAGACTGATGGCTGGCATATCCGGGTGGGGCAGAACACGGTGGTCGCATGATCACCGCCGAGGTGTGGTTCGACATCGCATGCCCGTGGTGCTACATCGGCATGCGGAAGTGGGCGCAGGCCGTGGCCGGCAGCGGTCAGCGCGTGCGCACCCGATGGCGATCCTTCCAACTCCGTCCGGACGCCGCCCGAACACCGGCCAGGTCCCTGCCCGAGATCATGAGCACTGATTGGGGCCTGAGCGCGACGGAGATCGACCAGATCTTCACCCGCATCCGTCACGCCGGCGCCGAGCATGGCCTCGTCCTGCGCACCGAATCGGTGCACCCGGTGAACACCATGGACGCGCACCGCCTCGTGCACCACGCCGCCAAGCACGATGTGGTCCCAGCCCTGCTCGAGCGGCTTTACTTCGCCTACCACACGGAATTGCGCAACATCGCCGACCACGACGTGCTCACCGAACTCGCCACCGACACCGGCCTCGTCAAGGACGAGATCGTCACGCTGCTCGCCGGCGACCAGCACGCCGACACGGTGCTGACCGACCACGCGGAAGCCGACAAAGCCGGGGTCACGGCCGTACCCGGCTACCGCATCGGCGACCGAACGCTCTCCGGAGCGCTACCGGTGGACGAACTTCGGGCGCTACTCAGTGGCCGTTCCGTGAACTCCGATTCGGTTGTGCCGTAACGGTTTCGGCGTGGCGCGAGGGTGTCTGGGCCGATCAGGGGCTGAAGTGGGTTCGTCATGTTGAGTATCGGAGAACTCGCTTGCCGCGCCCGAGTCTCGGTCGGGATGCTGCGTCACTACGACGTCGTGGTCGGTGCGTTGCTGCCGGTGTAAGAGGGCAGGTCGGCCACGAGTTTGGTAAGGGCGGGATTGCCGGAGTAGCGGCGCGCGTGTAATTCGGCGATCTTCTCGGCGATCCCGGGGTCGTCGCTGTCGGTGGTGTCGTAGGAGACGAATTTTTCCACCAGCGGCAGGCCGATATGGTCGGTGTGCGTGTGCGACGGAGCCGTCAGATATTCCCAGTACCCCTTCAGGTCTTCGATGACGAAGACGGCACTGTACTCGAACTCGCCACCGATATCCTTACCGACGACATAACGTATCACTGCGTCGATTTTCTCACCCTGGTTACGCAGGCTCGCAAGAGCTTCCGCACGCTGTTCGTCGGTTGCGGTCGTTTTGAAGATTATCCGGTTGTGGTGGTAAATCATTGTTCTCTCACCTTCTGGTGACGGTTGACGAATCGCCCCGGGTCGCCATGGCCTCGGTGGCCGGGGAGTTGACGGTGGTCAGGGAGCCGGACCAGTAGGCGAGCAGGGCAGCTACCGCCTGATCGGCCAATCGCAGCGCGCGGTCAAATCCGATGTCCGCGAGTAAACCGATGCCGGCCAGGCCGTGCGTCGTGGCCCAGAGGAGGTCGCATGCGTCCTCGACGCTACGCAGGCGCACTGACTCAGCAGCCGCCCACTCCTGGATGACCTGCCCGGTGAACTCGATCACCTCAGCGGCGGCCCGACGCCGTGCGACAGCGTCGACCACCGCGCCGGGCGGGCTGGCCATCAACTGGTAGAGGCTGGGCTGGGACCGGGCGAACTCGAGATACGCGACCGCCGCGAGACGCACTCCGTCGGACGCCGGACCGGCGTCCACCGCGTCCCGCATCCGCCGCAGCAACGCCGCGTTGCCCCGGTCCAGGACGGTGTGCAGCACCGCGTCCTTGTTCTCGAAATGCTGGTAGATCACTGGCGCGCTGTAGCCGATCTCGGCGGCGATCCGCCGAATCGTCACCGCTGGCCACCCCTCATCCTCCGCCACCCGGCTCGCGGCCGACAAGATCTCATCGAACGTCCGGCGGCGCACCTCCTCTCGCCGCCCCATGGCCAACTCCTAACGTTGTTAGATTTCCTAACGACGTTAATGTTAGCTCGCGTCGGGACGCTGTCAAGCCGCATCGCGCGCTGCGGGCACCTGCCGCGGCGGCGGTTGGTGATCAAGGCGGTGCGCCAAACCGGTTTGTGGTCTGTGGTTCCAGATTCGGGGGCAACGCCAGGTGTCCGGACAACCGGGGGAAGCTCACTCGCCTTCCACATCCTCGGAGCCACCCGCTCGACTCGTTGGCAGTCGACCATGCCGGGGCGTGGGTATCCCACTCGATCGCGACATCGCTCAGAACAGGGTGGCGGGCTCAACCGGTTCGGGCTCGGCCAGTGGGTCGAGGCTGGGCACGAGCGTTCGCACGTCGTCGTGGAATCGGCGGGCAAGTGCGGGCGCGTCGTCGTTGTCGGGGGTGTGCAGGAAAACCGTCGGTGACCGGCCCTCACGTAGCCAGCCGGCGACCACCGCGGTCCAGACCTGCCATCCCTCGACGGTCTTCTCGATCGAGTCGCGGCCCAGGTAGCGGACAATGGGTCGGTCGGTCAGTGCCCGTGTGCGTCGCGGCAGCCGTGGTTTCTTGGCCCAGGCGTCCTGTTCGGCCTCGCTGGTTGGCGGGCTCTGGAAGAAGGCCGTGGTGTCGAAAGGCAGCCATTCGGCGTTCGCGTCGGCGAGCGTTGCCTCCAGCAGAGATGTGGAGACGGTGTTGGTGAAGAACCCAGGGTGACGCACCTCCACGGCGCGCCGGCGGTCGGCGGGGAGCCGGCGCAGGAAACGGCCGAGGGCATCGACGTCCGAAGGGCCGAACGAGCCGGGCAACTGGGTCCACAGGACCGCCCGTTCGCCGAGGGGCTCGATCGCATCGAGGAACGCCCGCATCTCGGTCTCGACACCGACCAGCCGGCGCTCGTGTGTGACGACCTTGGGCAGCTTGACCACGAACCGGAAGCCGGGGTCGGTCTGCTGCGCCCACGTCGCGACTGTGGCTTGCGTGGGGATCGCGTAGAAGGTGGTGTTGCCCTCGACCGCGTTGCACCAGCCGGCATAGGCACGCAGACGCTGGTTGGCCGGCAACGACTGCGGCAGGAACCGCCCAGACCACGCCTTGTGGGTCCACATCGCACAGCCGACATGAAGACGCGCCACTCCGCCAACTCCCATCGATCGCGAGTGAAGATAGCCTGTCGCCAGCTCGGAGAGACGGCGGTAGCCGAACACCCGCTCATGCCGCGACGAGGTCGTTAGTCATGCTCACGGCGTTCATCGTCGTGGGCATGACTACTTCAGATTGTCGCCGGACGGCGGTTGTCAGTAACTTCTACCGCACCTGTGTGATTGACGCAGTTCTGGCACCTGACCGTCACCGAGTGGGACCTGGCCCGTGCGTCCGGCCAGGCCGAGTCGCTCGATCCGGCCGTGCACGACGCGCTGGCGCGCTGGGCCGCACCACCTGACGGACGTGGCGATTCGGCGCTCGATATCGCGCCGGAACCGAGTCGATTTCCAGCCTGACGGTGGCACGGATGTGCCCGGTTCTGGATACGCGCGGAGAGCACGCGCATTGTCGGATTGATACCAGGCTCGCGCTGCGCCCTGGACGATCAGAACGGAGATATTGCGGGCTCAGCGTGGGCTGTTCCGGCTCCGGTAGGCCGCGACGCTGGCCCGGTGTGCGCAGGTTCGGGTGCAGTACTGCTTCGAGCCGTTGCGCGAGAGGTCCACAAAAGTGGCCCGGCAGGTCGGCCCGGCACATGCGCCGAGGCGAGCGGGACCGAGCGTGGCGATCACGGAGGCCAGTGCGCTGAGCGCAGTCGCGGCAAGGTGCGCCGAGCAGCGGTCGGTGTCGGAGGTCACCTCGGTCAACCAGCGGTCGTCCTCGCGACGCAGTACCGGGGTGGCGCGGCTGCGACGCAGACCCTCGTTGATCAGAGCCGCAGCTTCGACCGCGTCCGCGTTCGCCCGTTCGAGAACCTCACGCACCGTCTCGCGCAACGCGCGGACTTCCGCCAGGTCGGCGCGGGTGAGATGCCGCGTACCGGTCCCCTGGTTCGCGGCCGAACTCGGAGGCTCAGCCGCGGGATGGTCGTCAAGGAAGTCCCGGAGCTGCTCCACGGTCTCGAGCGCGTCCTCTCCCTTGATCGGCCGCAAGGTGTTGGCCAGGTCGACGGCCGTCTGGACCGCCGAGGTGGTGTAACACGCATCAAGCATTTGACCTGTCTCCTCACCGTTCCGTAGCGTGACATCCATAGTAGCTTTCACGTGTCACAGAACGTACCCGGGGAGGAGGCGACGATGCCGCAGACGATCCCCGTCGTCGGAGCCCCCAGCGGAGGATCGAACCACGCCCCGGACGAGCGTCGGCTGGGGCTGACATTGGGGATGCTGGTGCTGCCGATGTACGTGGCACTGGGAGCGCCGTCGGTGGCCCTGCCTGCCATCGGCCGCGCACTCGAGGTGCCGTTCGGGGCCACCGCATGGATTCTCGCCGCGTGGTCGCTGACCTCCGCGCTTGCGATGCCGGTCGCGGGTCGGCTGCTGGTCCGCTGGAGCCCCTTCCAGGTCCTCGTCGCCGGGGTCATGGCGCTCGCCGCGGGCTCCGCGCTCGCCGGAGCCGGGCCGACGCTGTCCGTCGTGATCATCGGCCGACTGATCGGCGGTGCCGGGGCGGGCGCGACCGTGATCGCCGTCTTCGCCGCGGCCACCGCCCTTCCCGGGCGGCAACGGATCCGCGCCCTGGGAATCATCGCGGCCGCCAGCGCGACAGCGTCGGGGTGCGGGACCCTGTTGGGCGGAGCGGTGACCGCATGGCTCGGGTGGCGTGCCGTGCTCGCGATCCCGGTCCTCGCGCTGCCCCTGCTGCTGGCCGCGTTGCCGAGCAGGCGCGCGCTGAGCGGTAGCGGCGAGCGAAACGGCTCGACCGGACGACTCGATATCGTCGGCGCGGCCCGGCTGTCGGTACTCGCCGGCTCCTTGATCACGTTGCTGCAGGCACACTCGGTCGGCCTGCCCGCTCCGGTCACGCTCGTCGTGGCCGCCGCCGGGGCGCTCGCCGCCGTGGGACTGTGGTGGCGCGTGCGAAGGACGCCCGACGGGTTCGTGCCTCGGCGGGTGATCGCATCCCGCGGCTTCCTGGCGGCCGGGCTCATCGGCGGGACCGTCTTCGCCGGCTACTACGGGGTGCTGTTCCGCGCCCCGTCCCTGATCGAGCAGGCCACGGGCGGTGGCCCCCTGGAAGCCGGCGTGCTCTTGGTCCCGGCCGCCGCCTGCTCGGTGCTGGCCGGGCGGCTGGTCGGCACCTTGACCGACCGGTTCACCGGCTGGCAGGTGTCGGCCGGGCTTGCGGCGCTCACCGTCGTCGGCGTGCTCGTGGTCGCGATCTTCACCGGGCCGATCCCGATTGTCGTCGGCACGGCGTTGACCGTGTGCGGGTTCGCCGGCACCCAAGCCGTACTGGTGAGCCTCGCACCGGACCTGGTCGCCGCGGACGACCGCGACACCGCACAGGGCCTGTTCAACTTCATGACCGCCCTAGGTGGCGGAATCGGTCCGGCCGCTGTCGCCGGCCTGTCCGGCATCGTGTCGGTGCCGGTGGCCCTCGCCGTGCTCGCGGCACTCCCCCTGGCCGGACTCGTCCTCAGCCTGACCCGGCGCCCCGAACCCGACGCCACGCGTGGGAGCCCGCGATGACGGTCCACCTGCATCTGATCCGCTAAAGCCTTGACCAGTAAGGAGCCTTGCCATGTCCGCCGAGCCATTCGAGGTCAGCATCACCGAAGCCGAGATCGCGGACCTGCGGGAACGATTGCGACGGACACGGTGGCCCGAGCGCGAGCCGGTGGACGACTGGTCGCAGGGGTTGCCGCTGGCTTATGCGCAGGAGCTTTGCCGCAGCTGGGCCGAGGACTACGACTTCGGGTTCGCCGAGCGGCTGAACGCCTTCCCGCAGTACCGCGACACGATCGACGGGCTGGGCATCCACTTCCTGCACGTCCGATCGCCGGAGCCGGACGCGTTCCCGCTCGTGCTCACGCACGGGTGGCCGGGTTCGGTGCTCGAGTTCCTGGAGGTCCTCGGCCCGCTGACCGACCCGCGCGCGCACGGCGGTGACCCGGCGGACGCGTTCCACGTGGTCGCGCCGTCGTTGCCCGGATACGGCTGGAGTGACAAGCCGTCGACGACCGGGTGGGGCATCACTCGCATCGCGCGCGCTTGGGACACGTTGATGGTCTCGCTGGGTTACGAACGGTACGGCGCGCAGGGCGGTGACTGGGGTTCGGCGGTGTCCGGCGCGCTGGGCGAGGTGGCGCCCGAGCGGGTCGCCGGCGTGCACCTGAACCTGGGATCCGTTGCGGCGGGCACCTTCGACAACCCGACACCAGCGGAGCTAGCGAACCTCGAGGCCACAAAGGAGTTCCAGCGCACCGGCCGGGGGTACTCGGCGATCCAGGCGACCCGGCCGCAGACACTCGGCTACGGCCTCACCGACTCCCCGGCGGGGCAGGCCGCCTGGATCGCCGAGAAGTTCTGGGCCTGGACGGACAACAACGGCCATCCCGAGGACGCGTTGTCGCGGCAGACGATCCTCGACGAGATCTCGGTCTATTGGTTCACCGCGTCGGCCACGTCGTCGGCGCGCCTGTACTGGGAGAGCTTCGCCAACTTCCGGGACAAGGTCACCGCGCCAACCGGGCTGTCGGTCTACCCACGTGACATAACCCGCCCGTCGCGGCGGGAGGCCGAGCTGCGGTTCACCGACCTGCGCTGGTTCGAGGAACTGCCGCGAGGTGGCCACTTCGCCGCACTGGAGCAGCCGAAGTCGCTGGTCAAGCAAGTGCGCGGGTTCTTCCGCCTGTTCCGCTGACTGTCCGTGTCGCGCTGGTTCATTGGGCTAAGGCGGCGACGAGTTCCTCACGGCTGTTCACGCTGGTCTTGCGGTAGATGGCTTTGAGGTGATCGGTGGCGGTGTGCGGGGAGATGCCGAGGTGCCGGGCGATCTGCTTGGTCGGCAGGCCTTCCAGAATCAGCTCGACGACGGCTTGCTCTCGGGGAGTGATGCCATGCCAGGCAGCGGTCGCAGGCAGGAGGACGCGACCTGATGGGGGTTGGATGGTGATGGCCACATCACGGGCCCCGTCGATCAACTCACCTTGCAGCGACAACCACCCGTCGAGGGTGGGCACCGTGTTGATCACCGGTCGGCCCGTGCGGACGGTGGCGAAGGCGACGCTGCGCACCAGTCGGATCGACATCACTTCGTTGACCGCTACCTGGTCGGGTGACAGCTTGCGCAGCCAGGCCCGGGCGGAGTGGGTTGCGGCCTTGACCGTGAGGTGCTGGTCGAGGACGAGCACGCCCACTCCGTGCCCACCACGGGTGGGTCGCATGGGCTTGCCGACCACGAACTGGCGCAGGGCTGTGGCCAGTGGTAAGCACATGCGTTCGGCGTCGGCGATGTTCTCGGCAGAGAACGGCCTGCTCGACCGCTCCCGCAGCAGGGCCATCGCCCCCCATGGCCGGCCGCCCTGGATGAACGCGATCCGCAGCTCGCTGCCGAACCCCTCAGCGGCCATGACCTCACGCACCGGCTCGTCGCGCGGGTCTGGCAGGCCGAGGCCGAGTAGTTCGACCGGGCGGCCGTGGACCAGGCGCCCAAAGGGCGTCCCACGCCGACCGGAGAAGTCCTGAGGGACCTTGAGATACTGGTTGGCCTGGTCGGTGTAGCAGTTCTGCTGGGCGTAGAGGCAGCCCGCCCGCGCGATGGGGTCCAAGCCGATCATCTGGAATCCGTCGTGCCCGACCAGCCGCCCGACCTGCCGCGAGATGACCGCGCCCAACTCCCCCTCGGTGCCGGCCTCCGCCGCCAGCGCGGGAATGTTGCTGTGGATAGCGCCCGACGCCCTGGTCATGCACCGAGTATGACCGATGACAACCTGCAGGAACTACCACTGATGTCCCTCGGCCGCTTCCTATTCACAGGCCGCCGTCAACCCCCGGTTCCCTGGGGATGGGCACTGCCGGCGACGTTGCTGCTGGCAGCCGCCGCAGCCGGACCGGCGATCGCGTCCGCCCAGCGGTGGTGGGGAATTCATCGGTGACGCACACGTCTACACCGAAAGCGTCGCGGTGGGTGCACACCGGATGGGGCTTGCGTCGCAGCCGAAGTGGGCCTCTACGACCAAAGCCAGCTCAACCGCTACTTCCGCCGACTATGGGACACCAGCGCCGGCGCCTATGCCAAGTCGGCCGCTGAAGTCGCTCGTCGACCGTAGTAGGGTGCTGGCCATGGAGTGCTTCGCGGCGACTCGGACTCGCGCCTGAGAGATGCCCCACGGGGCGTGATCGCCGTTGCCCGACACGGGCAACGGCGTCGGATTCACACTCTCTCAAGAAAGGCACCTTCATGGACATTCGTCCACTCAGTCCCGCGGATCTCCCCGCTCTTCTCGAGCTGACGCTCAGCGTCTTCGGGCCGTTCTACGAGGACTCCTTCCGGTCGGTCGTCGGCGATACCGTTTTCCTCAATCGCCACGGCGACTGGAAGGAGGACTACCGACGTCACCTGGCCGGCATCCATGCCCCGGACAACGGCAAGTTCGCCGCCGTCGCACGGATCGACGGACAGGTGGCCGGCTTTGTCGGCTGGATCATCGAGGAAACCGAGCGTCACGGCGAAATCGACATCCTGGCCGTCGCGGAGGCGTCCAGAAGGCTCGGGACCGGCCGAGCGCTGGCAGCACATGCCTTGGCGCACCTGAAGACCGCCGGGGTGGAAGTCGTCTCCATCGGTACCGGTGGAGACGACTTCCACGCACCCGCGCGGAGCCTGTACGACTCGCTCGGCTTCACGCCGTTTCCCAACATCAGCTACACGAAGGCAATCTGAGCAGGCGGGCCATACCGGGTCGGTGTGGTCGAGGACCACGCCGACCCGGACAGCGCCGGATCGACGCCGTCCCCGACCGCTGTCACCACACCCGCAGCGCGGTCTCGTGGTAGCTGACACCGATCGCCTCAGTACGGACCAGCACCTGACCCCGGTCGCGCTGGCTGCGCGCATTCAGCAGCCCTGGGCAGCGGACGGCCCGCGAGCCGGTCGGTGAGGAAGTCCAGTGCCGGCCCGGCGAAGGACAGGTAGCCGGTGAGGTGCTCGCCGAACGGGATGTCCACGGCGTGCGCGTTCACCCCGAGCGCGCACCACTGCCGGTACAGCTCCCGGCCCTGCTGGGCGGGGATGACCTCGTCCTGGCCGGCGTTGCCGAGCAGCACCGAGGTGGTGGGGGCGAGCGCGCCGAGGTTGTTCTCGGTGAGCCGGGCCTGCCAGTCGGGCCGGCGCAGCGGGTTGGTGGTGGTGATCTCGTCGATCCGGTGCGGCAGGATCGGCGAACGGAGGAAGGCGTCGACGATGCAGGTGTCGCGGAGGGTGGCGACCGTCCGCCTGCCGAGGTCGTTGAAGTACCGGTCAAGGTGGAGTTCCGGGTAGGCGGCGTCGAACCCGATGGCGGCGTAGGCCAGCAGGAACGCCAGCGGGCCGCCGTCGTGGGTGGCTGCCAGGCCCCGCAGGTCGGCCGGTGCGGCGCCGACGGTGACGCCGGCCAGCGGCAGGTCGGGGGCGTAGGACGGCTGAAGCTGGGCGGTCCAGCCGGCGGCGTTGCCGCCCTCGGAGTAGCCGTGCACCGCCAGCGGGCCGGCCGGATCGAGCCCGGCGGGCGGGAGCCGGCGGGCGGCGCGCATCGCGTCGAGCACGGCGGGGCCGAGCGCACGGCCGACGACGTACGGGTGCTCACCGGGGGTGCCGAGTCCGGGGTAGTCGGTGAGCGCAACCGCCCAGCCGCGGCGCAGCATCTCACCGAGCAATGGTGCCTCGTACTGCAGCCCGAGCGCGAGTCCCTGCGACGGTGCGCAGCGGTCGGCCAGGCCCTGCGTTCCGGCGGCGAACCCGACAAGCGGTCGCGGCCCCGGATGCGGCGCCTTCGGCACCAGCACCGTGCCGGTGACCGCGGTCGGCTCGCCGGTCGCCGTGGTGGAGCGGTAGCTGATCTTCCAGGCGCGGGCGTCCAGCGGGATGCCGAGGAGCAGGTGCGCGGGCGCCTCGGTCGCGGATACGACGTCACCAGGGCGGCCCGGCTCGACGGCGGGCGCGGGCTGGGTGGCGACGAAGGCAGTCAGTACCGCGACCAGCACGACGAACAGGGCTCGTTTCATGATCGCTCCTCGGCGGGTGTTGCGGGTCATCGGCCGGGCTCGCCTCGTGCCGGCCTACCTGCGCAGGTCGGGATCGATTCCGGTCAGCGCGCGTAGATCGTCGATCAGTCGCCGTCCGAGGTTTCCATCGCTGTCCTCACTGCTCGGCCGGGGCTGCCGCCGCGGCCTGATCCGATGTGGCGTCGCGGCGGGTCACCCGGTAGTCGCGATCGTCGGGTTCGGTCAGCATCGCGGTCATCGTCTTGCGGTCGAACGGCCACAAATCAATGGTGTTGTTGTCGGTGAAGTACCAGGAATTGCAGCCGGTGTTCCACACCGTCGGCCCCATCGCCTCGGCCACCTCGTCGTTGAATCGCGCGGTGGCTTCCTCGGTCACCTCGACGGTGTCGACGGACCCGTCGCGGAATCGTTCGAGCCAGCGAGTGAGGTAGCGGGCGGTCAATTCTGCGGAGTACTGCAACGAAATCGACCCGGTCGGCGAATTCGGACCGAGCACGGTGAAAAGGTTGGGAAAACCAGGAATCGCGGTCATCCGGTAAGCCATCGGCCCCTTCTCCCAGGCTTCGTCGATGGTGATTCCGTCCCGGCCGCGTAGATTCATCGGCCGCATGTAATTGTGCGGGTGGAAACCGGTGGCGAGAACGAGCACGTCGACAGGATGCTCGCGACCGTCCGCGGTGCGGATCCCGGACGACGTGATCTCGGCGATCCTCTCGGTCACCAGTTCCGCATTGTCCGCGCGAATGGCCCGATAGTAGGTGCCGGACAGCACCTGCCGCTTACACAGCGGCTCGTAGTCGGGAGTCAGCCGTTCCCGCAGCGCCTTGTCGCGCACCTGGGCGCGCAACGACCATCGGGCGAAACGCTGGACCAGACGCCGCCGCCAGCTCGGGCGCAGCACAATATCCGCCAGAATTCCGGACGCCCACAGCGAAACGTCGTAGAGCAGGTTGTGCAATGCCGGTGCGGCCGCCAGCGCCTTGCCGAACAGCCGAGGCTGGCGCACGCCCATCGGCGCCCACAGCACCCATTGCGGGGTGCGGGCGAACTGGGTCAGTTTGGCCGCCTCGGGCTGCAACGCGGAGACGATCTGTACGCCGGTGGAGCCGCTGCCGATCACCGCGACCCGCTTTCCCCTGGTCTCGATGGCGTCGTCCCAGCGGGCGGTATGCACGACCTCGCCGCCGAAACCGTCCAGCCCGGGGATGTCGGGGATGAACGGATGGTGCAGCACCCCAGTCGCGGCGATGACGAAGTCGGCGGTTCGCGTGTGCCCGTCGGCGGTGCCCACCGTCCAGGCGCGGCCGTCGAACCGTGCGTCGGTCACCTCGCTGTCCAGACGCAGGTGCGGCGCGAGACCGAACTGCTCGACGACGTCGCGGTGGTACCGCTGGATCTCGGGCCCGCTCGCCCAGATCCGCGACCAGTCCGCTTTCGGCGCGAACCCGAACTGGTAGAGCTGTGAGGGCACGTCGCAGGTCAGGCCGGGGTAGCGATTCCAGAACCACACTCCGCCGACGTCGGCACCCTTCTCCAGAATGACGAAGTTCTCGAATCCGGCCCGCTTGAAGGTGACTGCGGTCGCGACCCCTGCCACGCCGGCGCCGACGATGATGATCGAGGGGTCACGAGGCGACGTCGTTGCCATGCGCAGTCCTCTCGTACAGCTTGGTCCGCAGGACCTTTCCGCTGGCGTTGCGGGGAATCTCGTCGAGCACGAGGAATCGCTTTGGCACCTTGTAGCGTTCGAGGCCGGCCCGGACGTGTTGTTTGAGTTCGTCGTCGGACAGGCCGGGCGCACCGGGACGGGTCACGACGAACGCGTGCAGCACCTGCCCGAACTCGTCGTCTGCGACCCCGACGACGACGGCGTCGGTGATGTCGGGATGCGCGGCGAGGCGGTCCTCGACCTCGCCGGGAAACACGTTCTCTCCGCCGGAGACGATCATGTCGTCGGATCGGCCGTCGATGAACAGTCTGCCGGTCGCGTCGAAGTGGCCCATGTCGCCGGTGTCGACGTGGCCGTCGACGATCTCCTTGGTCGACACCGCGGCCGACGGGTCGGGGGTGTAACCGGTGTACTCCAGGCCGGTGCGCACGAAGACCCGGCCCGTCTCGCCGGGCGCGGCCACCGAGTTGTCGGCACGCAGAATCCGCACCGACACACCGAGCGCGCGACGGCCGACGGTGTTCGGGGTGGCCGTCAGGTCGTCCGGGGTGGCGATGCTGACCAGGCCGACTTCGGTGGAACCGTAGCCGTTGGCCAGGATCGGGCCGAAGGTGTCGATCACGGCCGAGATCGTCGAAGCGGTGATCGGGGCAGCCCCGGTGAGAATGACCCGCAGCGACGAGCGCGGCCCCGCGCCGGGCGCGGCGAGCAGCCGCTGCAACATCACCGGCACCGCCATCAGCACGGTCACCCGATACCGGTCAATGTCGGCCAGCGCTGCGGCAGCGTCGAAGCGGCGCCGGCAGATCGCGGTGGCGCCCAGCGCCAGCGGACCCAGCGCCCCCAGGAGGCCGAAGCCGTGGAAGAACGGCGGCGCGACCAGAACCCGGTCGCTCGGACGCAGCCTGACCGTGGCCATGGCGGTGACCGTCAGCAGCATGATCGCCAGCGGATTGATCGCCCGCGGAACGCCCTTGGCCAGGCCGGTGGTGCCCGAGGTCAGCAGGGTCAGCTTGACCGCGCGCCGCACCGGCGGTGGTGCCGGATTGTGTTGGCGGGCAAGGTGTTCCATCGTCAGCGCCGTCGAAAGCGCCGCATCGGATTCCTGCCAGGCCAGCACCCGCAGGCCGCCGATCTCGGCGTCTTCGACCGTGGCTGCGTACTCGTCGTCGTAGATCAGGATGTCGGGGTTGTGGCGGCGCAGAATCGCCTGCAGCTGCTGCGGTGGCAGTTCGGTGTTGATGAATATCAACTCCGCGCCCAGCTGTGCGCCCGCGCCCACCGCCTCGAGGAAAGTCCGGTGGTTGCGGCACAAGATGCCCACCGATCGCGGCGGGATCGGCGCGGCGGCGAACAGTCCGGCGGCGATCCGTTCGCAGCGCTGCTGCAATTCGCGGTAGGTCAGCTGCCCGGTCTCATCGATGACCGCCACCCGGTCGGGATAGCGGATCGCCGAGGCCGCCAACAACATCGCCGGGGTCGGGCCGAACTGGCGGAAACCGCGGATCATCGCGAGCGCGGCACGCGGTCCGACCGGAGCCAACACGCCCGAGCGGACGATCGCGGGCATCGCGGTGGCCCACTGCCGCATATCGTGCACATGTTCAGACAGCACGCGAAATCACCTCTCCCCCGGCCGGGCCGGCAGCGGGGTCTCCAACAGCACTGGTCGCCCGCGCGCGGGCCAGCGAGACCTCAGTGTCGCCGAGGCGCCGGTAGAGCCGGCCGATGAGGATTTCGTTCGGCACGCGCAGGATCGGTGCGGCGATCGCGCTCATGTGTCCGTAGATCGGTGTCATCGTGCGAGGTTTGCGCACGACCGCCTTCGCCAGGACCCTGGCGGCGTCCTCGGGTGTCTGGCCGGGGAGAACGCGCATCCACCGGCTCGGCGCGCTCATCCGGGTGTGCATCAGCCCGGCGTAGACGGTGGTCAGCGTGACCCCGTCGGGGCGCGCCTCCATGCCGACGGCGCGCATCCACCAATCGAATGCCGCCTTCGAGGACAGGTAGAAGCCCCATTTCGGCACTACCGGGAACATGATGCCGACCGTCGAGACGTTCACGATGTGCCCGTGCCCCTGTGCCCGCATGGACGGCAGCAGCGCCAGAGTCAGCCGCATCGGCCCCAGATAGTTGGCACCCGACGTCGACGTGACGTCCTTGGGCCGGTCGTAGGACAAGTGGACGGAGCGACGCAACGATTTGCCCGCGTTGTGAATCAAGTAGTCAATGCCACCGAAATCGTGCAGAACCGCGGCCGCGAACTCACTGACCGACAGCTCGTCGGTCAGATCCAGCCGATACGGAAGGGCCTCCCCACCGGCCGCGCCGATCCGGTCGGCGACCACGCGAAGCTGATCCACCGACCGCGCCGCCAACACCACCCGCGCACCGGCCGCGGCGAACAACTCCGCGGTCGCCGCACCGACACCGAACGAGGCACCGGTGATGACCACGACCTTTCCTCGCAGTTCCCGGCGCAGGCGGGCGGTGTCGCGCAGACCGCGCGGACCGACCAGCCACGACGCTGCCCGCGCGAACGGATGGTGCACGATCCGCGACGGGCCGGTGGGAAAAACGGATGACATAGCCCTACTCCAGGTTCTCGGCGGGTTTCGGCGCTGCCGGCAGGCCGGGGAACAGCGACAGCAGCGGTGAATCGGAGGTCATCGCCTCAACCACCCGGCCGCTCAGTTCGATTTCGGGGTCGGCGCGCAACGCGCTCAGCACTGTGGCGAAGAAGTTGGCGATGATCAGCTCCTTGACTTTTTCACGCGAGATCTCCTTGGTGCGCAACCAATGCAGCACCAGTCCCTCCATGAACGACACCGATCCGCTGATCGCCGCTCGCAGGACCGGCGTCGAATCGGCTCCGGTGACCTCCACCGCCAGCGCGTCGGTGAGCCGGCTCCGGTGCAGCTCCCGGATCCGGCGCACCTCCCCGTCTGCGACATCGGCGATCAACGCCTCGAACGCACGCGGCTGCCGGATGGCCCGGTCGAGGAACTTGTCCACACCACGGGTCAACCGATCCAAGGCCGGACCGCGCATCGACACCAGATCACTCCAGAACTCATCAGCCGCCGCCTCGAGCACCGCCAGGTAGAAGCCCCGCTTGCCGCCGAAGTGGTAGCTGATCGACCCGGCCGCCACCCCGATCGACCGCGCCAGGTCCACGATCGAGACCTCCTCGTACCGCCGCTCGCTGAAGGCCGCCTTGCCCGCCTCGAGAAGACCCGACCTCGACGCCTCACCACGCCGGTTCCCGACCACCACACCTCCAGAGTTTGAACTCGATTCAAATTACGACGGTAAGATCTCCGCCTCGGCCCGTCAAGACCAAAATTGAATCGGATTCAAACTCGACCTACGCCCCGACAGGTCGGCGGAGTCGAACCGCGGACCGCCGCCTGGGTGATCGACGCTCTGTCCCTCTACGTCACCGCCTACGCCCTGGAACAGTCGCTGATCCAGCAGCGGCGCACCTGATCATGAACAACCTCACCCAGCCCCAGCCGATCAGAAATCCTCCGCCACGTCGTCAGTTCTGGTAGCCCCCTCGCACCGGTGGAAGGATTGATGACCATGACCGACGCTGAACCGCTGGGTGCCGACGAGGCCACGTTCATCGCGGTGGCCCGCTCGGGCGATACGGCGCGGTTCGCGCTCATCACGGAACGCCACCGGCGTGAGCTGCAGGTGCACTGCTACCGGATGCTCGCGAATTACGAGGACGCCCAGGACATGACGCAGGAGACGTTCCTGCGAGCGTGGAACAAACGAGAGTCGTTCAAGGGCCACGCTGCACTGCGGACCTGGCTGTACCGGATCGCGACGAACGTCTGCCTCGACTTCCTGGAGAAGCGCAATGACCGCACACCCGCACCGTCCGAGCTGCCGGACTCCGGCTCCGAGGTGCTGTACCTGCAGCCGTACCCCGACCGGATGCTCCCCGAGGACCCGCAGGAATCGGTGGTGGCGCGGGAGACGATCGAGCTGGCGTTCATCGTCGCCGTCCAGCACCTGCCGCCGCGGCAGCGGGCGGTGCTCATCCTGCGCGACGTCCTCGGCTGGCCGGCGTCGAAGGCCGCCGACGCCCTCGAGCTGACCGTCGCATCGGTGACCAGCGCACTGCAGCGGGCGCGCGTGACGATGCGCGAGCAGCTGCCCGACCGCCGCCTCGACTGGCGGAGCCCCGCCACCCACGAGCTGTCGAATGACGAGCGCGGCGTGGTGAAGTCGTACATCGACGCCCATGAGCGCAACGACCTCGACGGGCTGATGTCCCTGCTGCGCGACGACCTGCGCTTCGCGATGCTGCCCGAGCCGGGCACCGTGATCAGGACGGCCAAGGACGCGGTGGACGGCTGGGTCTCCGGCGGGCTCTTCCAGCGCGGCCACGACGACTGGCGCGGTATCACCACGACGGTCAACCGCCTGCCTGCCGCCGTGCTGTACCTCCGCACCCCCGACGACCCGGAGTACCGGCTATTCGCCATCGCGGTGCTGCACATCGTCGACGGGAAGATCGCCGAGCTCACCGGATTCGACGCCACCGACAAACCATGGCTGGACCTGCCCCCGACACGGTGATCACAGCCTCACGAGCCGAGCATTTGGCCCGTGCTCATCGCCTCGTCTCGTATCGGGTCAGCACCACACCGCCGGAAAACGTCCGCGTCTCCACGAGATTCAGGTTCACCCAGCTGTCCAGCGCGGTGAAGAACGGCGTGCCGCCGCCCACCAGGACCGGGCAGGTGGCGATCGCGTATTCGTCGATCAGCCCGGCCCGCATGGCCGCCCCGGCGAGCGTCGCGCCGCCGATGCCCATCGGGCCGCCGTCCCCGGCCCTGAGCCGGGTGATCTCGGTAACCGCGTCGCCGGTGACCAGGCGGGTGTTCCAGTCGACCTTGTCGATCGTCGAGGAGAACACCACCTTCGGCGTGTCCCGCCAGTTCCGCGCGAACTCGATCTCCGCCGGAGTGGCGTTGGGCTGCTGATCGCCGGTCGGCCAGTAGGAGCTCATCGTCTCCCACAGCTTGCGCCCGTACAGCGACAGGCCGCTCGCCAGCTCGTGGTCGAGCCACCACTGGAACAGTTCGTCGCTCGGCACGCTCCAGCCGATGTCGTCGCCGGGTGCGGCGATGTAGCCGTCCAGGGTCACGTTCATGCCGAAGATCAGTTTTCGCATGGCGGCAGCCTTCCGTGAGTCGGTCTCACACGTACAGACGGCCGCGGCGCGAAAACCTAATCGGTGCGCGATCTGCGTCCGCAGGTAGTTCTCGCGTTCCAGGCCGAGAACGTGTTTGAGAAGATCAACTTGCAGGCAGTCCGCTACCGAGGACGCCTCGGCACCCACGTCCTGCCTCGGCGTCGCTTCCGTGGTCCGTACTCGCCGTTTGCCGGCGCGGCCCACTACCTTGTGGTACTTTGTACTAGTACTCGGTACCACCGAGTACTCAGGCGGAAGAGGAACCACGATGGACGACCTGACGGAGATGCTGAAGGGCACGCTCGAGGGCTGCGTGCTGGAAATCATCGGCGGTGAGGAGACCTACGGGTACGCCATCACGCGCCGGCTGAACGAACTCGGCTTCGCCGACGTCGTCGAGGGGACGGTTTACACCATCCTGCTGCGGCTGGAGAAGAACGGGCTCGTCCAGGTGACGAAACGACCGTCCGGGCAGGGTCCGCCGCGCAAGTTCTACGCGCTCAACGACGCGGGACGCGCAGAACTCGCGACGTTCTGGGCGAAATGGGCGTACATCACGGCACGGATCGACAAGCTGAAGGAGGGCGGGAGATGAACTTCTGGGAGACCATCACCGGCAGCGATCTCACCAGGGAGTACAAGGCGTTCGAAGCCAGGGCCGGGGCCTTGCCGGCGGACTACCGGGCGGCCTGGGAAGAGATCAAAGGGCATCTTTCGCCCTACTCGGACTTCACCGGTCGGAACCTGATGCCGATTCTCGACGGCGCGCTGGGGCTGCTCGAAGAGACGGCGTCCGACGGGCAGAGCCTGCACGAGGTGCTGGGTGGCGACATCAAGGGCTTCTGCGCGGCGCTGGCCGGTGAGCAAGGGGGCCGCAGCGTTCGCGACCGGTGGCGCGAGCAGTTGAACAGGAACGTGGCAAGGAAACTGGGCCAGCTAGGAGGCTGACGTGGGTATCCACGACATCATCGAGGGCAAGAAGCAGTGGCGGGCGCACCTGGCGCGGGTCAAGGCGCTCCCGCCGGATTACCAGATCGTCTACAAGGAGATTCAGCGGTACCTGTTCAAAGTCGGGCCGGTCGACCTGCTCGACGGGCCGCTGCTTTCGGGGATCGTCGAGTTCTTCGAAGAGGGCGTCGTGGCCGGCAAAGGCGTCCTGGAACTCATCGGCGACGACGTCGCAGCCTTCTGCGACGACCTGATCAAAGACTCACCCACCCACGCGGACATCTACCAGGAATCCATCAAAGAAAGCCTGGCACGGCCGGAAAGTAAGGATTAGAGCATGGCAGGCACGACAGGCGGGACACCCGAACAGGGACACGTTGGGCGCCGGACCGTGTTGAAGGGCGTTGCCGTGGCCGGCGCGCTCGCCGGCCTCGCCGGCCACGGCAACGCTTCCGCGAGCAGTGGTGGCGATGCCGAGCACGGTGTCGAGCACGGCTGGGGGAAGGTCGCCGACGCGTTCCGCGCGAACTTCGAGGGAAAGCCCGGCGATCTCGGCGCGGCGTGCGGCGTCTACGTGGGCGGCCGTCCCGTCGTCAACCTGTGGCGCGGCGTCGCCGATCGCGGCGCGAACCGGCCGTGGCGCAAGGACACCGTCGTCCGGGTCGCGTCCGCGACGAAGGGCATGACCGCGATCTGCGCCCACCTACTGACGCAGCGCGGTCAGTTGGATCTGGACGCACCGGTGGCCCGGTACTGGCCGGAGTTCGGCGCAGCAGGCAAGGAGCGCATCCCGGTGCGTTGGCTGTTGTCGCACCAGGTGGGTCTGCCGGTCGTCGACGGGCCGCTGACGTTCGAGCAGGCATGCGCCTGGGACCCGGTCATCCGGGCGCTCGAGGCGCAGAAACCGCTGTGGCAGCCGGGTACGGAGCACATCTACCACGCCGTCACCTACGGCTTTCTGGTCGGAGAGGTCGTGCGCCGGATCACCGGCAAGTCACTCGGCACGTTCTTCGCCGACGAGGTCGCTCGTCCGCTCGGGCTGAGCGCTTGGATCGGGTTGCCGGAGAAACACGACCACCGGGTGGCGCGGGTCGAGTTCACCGCTCCGCTCCCCCTGGAAGAGTTCATCGATGCGATGATCAAATTGACCGGGCTCGATCCGGACACGGTCACCGCCTGGATCACGTCCCTGTACTCGCCGGGCTCGGTCCTGGCCCGCGCCGGCGAACTCGGCGGCGCCCTGGACAACGCGACCGAGTACTACCGCACGCGTGCCTGGCGCGCAGCGGAGTTCCCGGCCGCGAACGGAATCGCGGACGCGCGATCGCTGGCCCGAATGTATGCCGCCACGGTGAGCACCGTCGACGGGGTGCGGCTGCTGAATCCGGCGACGGTCAAGAAAGCGGCGGTCGTCCACACGGACAAGACGAAGATGCACGGACTGCCACCCGGGCTGAACCTCCCGGCTGACCGTTCCTTCTACATGTCGCTCGGGTTCATGCGAGCCGCCCCACCGACCCCGATGCTCGGGCCGGGATCGTTCGGCCACCCGGGCTCCGGCGGAGCGATCGGCTTCGCCGACCCCGACACCGGTGTCGGCTTCGGCTACGTCACCAACCTCTGGAACCTCCGGCCCGACGACCCGCGGGCGGACAACCTGATCAAGGCCGTCCGATCCTGCCTCGGATGACACTGGGATGACTGGCAATCCACCACGGCGCGATCACCGGCCACGCTGGGCGTGCCACCGGTCGATGACAGCGGGGAGTTCGGCCATCAGGTAGGTGTAGAAGTCGCGCATCTCGGCGAGACGGCGACCGGGGATGCTGTCGTCGCCGACGGCCTCGATGCCCTCGTTCGCCGCGTCCTGCATGACCTTGACGGTCTCGTTCTGGCTGGACATCAGGATCGCCCAGGCACCGTCCCGGAACCGGAAGTGCTCCCGCCGGCTCCCCGGGGCGGGTACCCGCTCGATCAGTCCCACCGAGATCAAGGACTTGACCGCGGTGGAAACGGTTCCCGGGCTGATGGTGAGCCGCTCAGCCAACTCGCCCGCCGTCACCGTCTCCTGCTCCGCGAACAGCAGCGCGCACATCACCCGCGCGGTCATCCGCTGCATGCCACCGCTGGTCAGGGTCAGCGCGAGCCGCTCCGCCGCTTCCATCGGGTCGCCCATTCGATCTCCTTCCATGATCCCGACGCGATCTTAACACTCACGAATATTTGCAAAAGTGCGAAAACTCGATACCGTCAGAACATGACCGTGATCGAGGTGGACAACCTCACCTTCACCTACCCCGGCGGCGATGAACCGGCCGTGCGCGGGATGGGCTTCACCGTCGGCAGGGGCGAGATCTTCGGGTTCCTCGGGCCCAGCGGCGCGGGCAAGTCGACCACCCAGAAGATCCTGATCGGCCTGCTGACCGGCCACGGCGGCTCCGTGTCGGTGTGGGGCAGGGACCCGGTCGAGTGGGGGCAGGACTACTACCAGCGGGTCGGCGTGTCCTTCGAGCTGCCCAACCACTACCAGAAGCTGACCGCGCTGGAGAACCTGCGGTTTTTCGCCTCGCTGTACGGCGGGTCCACGCTGGACCCGATGGAGCTGCTCGACTCGGTCGGCCTGGCCGAGGACGCGAACACGCGTGTCGGGAAGTTCTCCAAGGGAATGCAGATGCGGCTGGTGTTCATCCGAGCTCTGCTGCACGACCCGGACCTGTTGTTCCTGGACGAGCCGACCTCCGGGCTGGACCCGGTCAACGCTCGCAAGATCAAGGACATCGTGCTGCGGGAGAAGGCCCGCGGGAAGACGATCTTCCTGACCACGCACGACATGGTCACCGCCGACCAGCTGTGCGACCGGGTGGCGTTCGTGGTCGACGGCCGGATCGTGGCGCTCGACTCCCCCAAGGAGCTGAAGGTCGCCCGCAGCCTGCGGCAGGTCCGCGTCGAGTACCGCTCCGGCGCGGAGACGTTGATCGGCAAGGACTTCCCGCTCGACGGGCTGGCCGGCAACCCCGACTTCCTCGCCCTGCTGCGCACCGAGCACGTCGAGACGATGCACAGCAAGGAAGCCACCCTGGACGACGTGTTCGTGGACACCACCGGACGGAGCCTGGCATGAGGCGGCTGGCCGTGGCGCTGCGGCTGGAGATCACCTTGCAGCGGCGGTACAGGTTCCTGCACGCCGCGGTGTTCTCCGGTGTGCTGTGGCTCGCCCTGCTGCTACCGATGCCCGGCCACCTGCGCTCCACCGCGGAACCGTACGTCATCCTCGGCGATCTGATGATCGTCGGATTCTTCTTCGTCGCCGGCGCGGTGTTCTTCGAGAAAGGCGAACGGACCCTCGACGCCGTCGTCACGACGCCCCTGCGGTTCCACGAGTACTTGGCGTCCAAAGTGCTCACACTGACCACGCTGTCCGTGCTGCTGGCGGTCTTCGTGGCGACCACGACCCACGGCGTGCGGTACAACCTGCCACTGCTCGTGCTCGGCGCCGCGCTGGGCACGGTCCTGATGCTGCTGCTCGGTTTCCTCAGTGTCCTGCCGTTCAGCTCGGTGAGCGACTGGTTCATGCCCGCGGTGCTCCCGATCGCGTTATTCAACCTGCCGATCATCGGTTACTCCGGCCTGTGGGCAACTCCCTGGCTGTACCTCGTACCCACGTATGGGCCGTTGCAGTTCCTCGGCGCCGCCTTCGGCCAGGAGACGTTGTCCGCGTGGCAGGTCGTCTACGGCGTGCTGTACCCGGTGCTGTTCGCCGCCGGCATGTGGTCACTGGCCAAGCGGATGTTCACCAGGTACCTGATCGCGAAGACCGGAGGTGCCTGAGATGGCACGCGCTTTCGCCGCCTTCGGTCGCAACGATCTGCGCGGTGTCGGCCGGGATTCCTTGCTGACCGGGATGTTCCTCGCACCACTGGTGTGGATCGCCGCGGTTCGCTTCGGCACTCCACCGGTGACCCGGATGCTCGCCGAGGACTACCGGTTCGACCTCACGCCCTACTACCCGGTGCTCCTGGTCGGGTTCCTGCTGCTCACCAGCGCGATCATCGTCGGCGGCGTCACCGCACTGGTCGTGCTCGAGGAACGGGACGCGCACACCCTGACCGCGGTGCAGATCACCCCGGCCTCGCTGGGCCGCTACATCGGCTACCGCGCGATCGTCGCGATCGCCCTCACCACCGTGTACGTCGTCGCGACCATCATCGCCAGCGGCCTGCTGCCCGCGCGCCTGGTGCCCGCACTGATCCCGATCGGAGTGCTGACCGGCCTGTCCGCGCTCGTGATCGCGTTGGCGATCCTGGCGGTGGCGAAGAACAAGGTCGAAGGAATCGCGGCGATCCGGGCTATGGGCATCGTGGTCGCCGGCCTGCCGTTGCTGCCCGCGTTCATCGACTCGGACTGGCAGCTCGCCTTCGGTATCCTGCCCACCTACTGGCCCGCGCAAGCCTTCCTGACCGCCGACGATGGCGGCACCTGGTGGCCCTACCTGCTCGGCGGTGCCGCCTATCAGGTGCTGCTCGCCTGGCCGCTGTACCGCCGGTTCATCCGGACCAGCACCTAGGTGAGCCACGAGCGAGTCGTCGGCCGAGCAATCGGCCACTGCCATCATGGGTGGACCTGTCCAATGTGGATGGTTGCTGGACGGAACCGCACGGGGTCACTGACCTTGGCGGGGCGCTGGACGTTCCCCCGAATGGAGCCTTTTACGCTAGGGTTTACCGGCAGAAACTGACCGCTATCCCCATGGCGGAGGTCCCGGGAGCCGAGCGGAGGCATGGTGCACGCTGGTGATTCAGTCGGTGGTCGCTACCGGCTGGAGGAAAGACTCGGCTCCGGGGGAATGGGGATAGTCTGGCGCGCCACCGACGAGGAACTTGGCCGGGCGGTCGCGGTCAAGCGTGCGCTGTCCGCGGACGGCGCACAGGACTCCCAGCGTGCCGGGCAGCTGCGGCGCGAAGCGAGAATCGTGGCACGGGTGAACCACGCGAACGTGGTGACCCTGTACGACCTGGTGAACCACGACGGCGAGCTGTGGCTGGTGATGGAGTACGTTCCCGCCCGCAGCCTGGCCGAGCTCGGCGTACTGCCCCCGGACCGGGTGGCCTGGATCGGCACCCAAATCGCCAGCGCGCTGGAGGCGGTGCACGCCGCGGGCGTGGTGCACCGCGATGTCAAGCCCAGCAATGTGCTGGTGACCGAAGACGGCAGGGCCAAGCTGAACGATTTCGGCATCTCGCGGGCGAACTACGGCGATGTGACCTTGTCGCACACCATCGCGATCGCCGGAACACCGGGCTACCTCGCTCCCGAGGTGGCCGCCGGCTTGGACGCTACGCCAGCATCGGATGTCTTCTCACTCGGCGCCACGCTGTTCGCGGCGGTCGAGGGGGTACCCCCGGTCGGCACCGCGGACAATCCGCTGGTGCTGATACGCCGCGCGACGAACGGCGAGATCGCCACGTCCCGCCGCGGCGGGACGCTGACCCCGGCCCTGTCCGCGCTGCTGCGCCCCAAGCCGGCGAAACGACCCGACTCTACCCAAGCAAAGAAGATCCTCGCCGACGCCGTCAGCCGCCCGAAACGCCCCGCCCGCCGCGGACCGGTCTTCACCGCCGCGGTGGTGGCGGCCATCGTGGTGCTGCTGGGCAGCACGGCGGGCTCCACCCCGGCCGGACCGCAGCAGGCCCCGAGTGCATCCTTCACCGTCGGCGATCCCCGCACGGCCGACCCGTGTTCGGTGGCCAAACCAGCCGAACTGGCCCGATTCGGGGAAACCGACCTGGACGCCGGCTACGGCAACTTCAACCAGTGCGCGGTAATCCTGCGGACCCATGCCGGCGCCAACGTCGATGTCAT
This sequence comes from Amycolatopsis nigrescens CSC17Ta-90, assembly GCF_000384315.1. Classification (GTDB taxonomy): domain Bacteria; phylum Actinomycetota; class Actinomycetes; order Mycobacteriales; family Pseudonocardiaceae; genus Amycolatopsis; species Amycolatopsis nigrescens. Next base: position 8,617,093 of record NZ_ARVW01000001.1, read on the forward strand.
CGTGCAGCTGGACCCTTCGACCACCCGCCGCAACTTCCCGGGGGAGGTCGAGGAGCACGGGGCGCTCACGGTCATCCGCCATCTGCCCACCGACGTCGAATGCAGCCGGACGATCATGCTCGCCGACCAGACGCATGTCGTGCTCAGGGCAAGGGTGCAGCACCACGAACCGGCGGACCTGTGCACGATCGCGGACACGGCGACAGCCGGCGCACTGGCTGTGCTGTCCCGCGGCGATCTTCCCCGGCGGGTGGTCGCCCCGGACGCCACCTCACTGGAGCGGGTGGACGCCTGCGGTCTGGCCGATGCGGACACGCTCAGCCGATTCCCCGGCGTCGACGCGCTGCGTCCCGAAATCGGTTTCGGCCGGTGGGAATGCCGCTGGCACAGCACCACCAGTCCGGCCACCCTCCTGGTCGTCTTCAAACGAAGCCCCCAGCTGACCGTCGAGGACGGCCAGCCGACCCGCTTCGGCGGCCGGGAGGCCTTCATCAAGGCGGGTGGCTACGGGACCCGGTCGTGCGTCGCGCAGATCGTCCATCGCCGGTACTCCAACCTCAACACCAGCTCGCGGTTCGAACTGCTGCAGGTCGTGCTTCTCGGCTCGTTACCGCCGGAAGACCTGTGCCGGATGGTGAACGACATCGCGGAACCCACCGCCGCCAACCTGCCGCCTGCCTAGTCACGAGTGCTGCCAGTGCCATTCCTGGTACGCGGCCGTTCAGGCGGTCACGCCGCTGATCTCGTTCGGTGCCGCGGGCAGTGCACCGGTCGCGGTCTTGGTGCCCGCGGCGAGGTCGATCGAGTAGATCTGCTTCTTGCTCGGGTCGGTGACGTAGGCGGTGCCACCGCGGACGAAGATCGCCGGGCGGGCCTGCTGCCATTCGAGCGGTTCCTGCCAGGGGTCGGTCACCGCGATCTTCCTGGTGACGGTGCCCGCCGCCGGGTCGATCACGTGCAACTGCCCGTCGGTGCCCAGCACGAGCGCTTCGCCCTGCGGGCCCCGTGCGAGTGAACGGAACGTGTAGCTGGTGCCGAGGTCGACGTGCTTGAGCGTGGCGCTTTCGGTGTCGATCAGGGAGACCCTGGTCGGGCGCTCCAGCTCGGCCTCCTCGTCCACCTTGTAATCGCCGAGGGTGATCGGTGACGCGTCGGAGCCGGCCTGGTTCCCGATCCGTCCGTACGGGTCGGGGCTGGTGACCTTGGTGATCGTGCCGTTCTTGTAGATCACCGCTCCGGTCTCGCAGCCGATCACCACCGCCTCACCCCGCGCGGCCGCCTCGCCGTGCACACCGGGGCACTGGTCGTTTCGCGCGATCTCCTTGCGGTCCTTGTCCAGCACCGCGATGCCGGGGCGCTCGTCCTCGTTGCCGATCGTGGTGACCAGTTCGCCGCCGGCGAGTTCCACGGCCACGCCGTGGTGTGGCTGCGGGGTCTTGTACTGCCGGGTCTGCGGGAGCCCGTTGCCCAGCGTCGCGGGGTCGAACACGGTCACCTCGCCGGTGCCGTCGGCGAAGAGCACGGTCCGGCCGGCGTGGCGGACCACGTGGCCCGGTTTGGCCGCCTTGAACTCGGCGTCGGTCAGCGTCGCGGTGGCCGCGTCGAGCACCCGGAACCCGGTCGAAGTGGAGACCAGCAGGTGCTTGTCGTCGCCGGCCGGGTTGAGCCGGTTGAAGCCCGGCAGCGGAAGATCCTTGGCCACCTGGAGGCTTTTGCCGTCGAGCAGGTAGATGCCGCCGTCGTAGGTCACCGCGATCGGCTCGGCGACCGCGACCGCGGCCTGGCCCGGTGCCGTGGCGTTGTCCCCAGCGGGTTCCGCACCGCAGGCCGCCATGGTGAGGGCGGTCGCGGCCGCCGCCGGGAGCGCGACGAACCTGCCGGCTCGTTTCCTTGCTGACAACGAGTTTGTCATTTCTTGCACCTTTCGTTCTTTGGACTGACGTGTCCGGCTCAGGACCGGCTCAGCCCGGTGGCGATCGCCTCGGTGTTGGCGCGCATCATTTCCAGGTAGGTGCCCGCGCCCTGCCCCGGTTCGCTCAGCGACTCGGAGAACAGCGGGACCACCGCCACCTGCAGACCGGCCTGATCGGCGAGCACCCGCGCCAGCCGGTCCGGCTGCGAGGAGTCCGCGAAGATCGCCGGCACCCCGGCCGAGCGGACCGTGTCCGCGAGCGACTTCAGGTCCGAGGCGCTCGGCGAGGCGAGCGTGGTGCCGCTGGGGATCACCGCGCCGATCACCTCGAAGCCGAAGCGCTGGGCCAGATAGCCGAAGACGTGGTGGTTGGTCACGAGTTTGCGGCGCTGCGGTGGGAGCTGCTCGAAGCGACGGCTCATGGTGGCGTCGAGCGCGTCGATCTCGCCCCGGAGTCGGGCGGCGTTGTCCCGCACGACCGCTTCGTGCACGCCGGCGACGTGTCTGAGGACCTGCTCGGTGATCGCGTCGACGGCGCCGCGCATCCGCCTGGGGTCGGTCCAGAAATGCGGATCGGGCCGCCCGGCGGACTCGTCGGAGGCGTAGTGGATCGGGTCGGCCTCCTCACCCACCGGCAGCGCGGGGATCCCGGCCTCCTCGGCCGCCCGGACGTTGCGCAGCACGCCTTCCTCGAGTCCGAGTCCGTTGTAGACGATCAGCCCGGACCGCTCGACCTCGGCCGCCTGCTGGGCGGAGATGCCGAACGAATGCGGGTCGGCGTTCGGCTTCATCAGCACCGTCACCTCGGCCTGATCGCCGACGATGGCGCGGGTGATGTCGCCGAGGATGTTCGTGGTCACCACCACCCCGGAGCCGTGCTGGCCGGTGCCGGAGCAGCCGGTGGCGATCATCAGGATCGCGGCGAGCAGCGCCGGCAACGCGCCGCGCCGCGAGCGGAAGGGGATGCTCATCGGCCGGTCTCCACCATGTGGCTGGCCTTGCCCTCGACGGTGAACGTCCTGGCACGCCGCAGGTTGTCGTTGTAGTCGATCTCGTACAGCTCGCCCGAAGCCGGGTTGTTGACGTAAGCGCGGGTGGTGTCCACCTGGATGACGGGTGCGATGGTGCCGCCGGCCGCCTCCGGTGACATCAGCGGTGCCTGCGCCCGCTGCTCGCCCGTGCTGGCGTCCAGCGCGTGCAGGACACCGTCGCGGGTCAGGGTCAGCAGCGGCGCGCCCTCGCCGACCGCGTTGACCGCGACGACCGGCCCGGTGCCGAAGTGACTCCACGTCCGGCGGGTGACGTCCAGCGACCACACGCCGTCGTCGCCGGCCTTGGCCGCGAGCGTGGTGCTGCCCGGCCGGTGGGTGAACCCGGTGGCCCGCTCGCCCTCGTCCACCTGCCGCGGGTACGGGATCTTCTCGCCGGTGAACGCGCCGTCCTTCCCGGTGATCAGCAGCGCCCCGTCCGCACAACCGAAGACCACCCCGCGCCGGGTGACGGCCTGGCCCTGCAGCTGCGGACAGGGCTGCTCGATCGCCGCCACGGGACGACCCTGCCGGTCGTGCACCCGCACGCCATTCGCGTACTGCTGACCGGGTTCGGCGACCGAGGCCAGGATGTGCTCGCCGTAGGGCACCGCGGCGCCGGCGTGCGCGCCGCGAACGACCTTGCCGGTCTCCACGACCGAACCCGCGTCCAGTTTGGCCCGGTCGAGCAGGGTCGCGGTGCCGTCGGGGAAGGACACCGCCGACACCACCGGGTCGCTGTAGGCGCCCAGCAGGCTGGTCCCCGGGACCGGCCCGACCTCGCGTACCGGCGCGCGGTAGTAGTGCACGTGATCCCCGTGGTCGACCATCCAGGAGCCGCTGTCCACGACGTGCACCGACTGGTCCGCACCGGTCAGATAGCCGAACCGGCCGTCCCCGGTGACGCGCTGGACACCCTCGACCCGGCCTGCTGGGTACACCTGCTCGGTGCTCAGGTCCAGCACGTGCACGGCCCCGGTTTCGGCGTCGGCCACCACCAGGCGGGACTGCGCTTCGGCCGTCTCCTCGGCGCCCTCGACGTAGCCGTGCGGCTTTTCCCCGGCCGGTGCGGCGTTCTCCGGCTGCTCATCACCGCACGCGGCCAGCAGCGCGGCGGCTGCGGACAGCGCGATGGTCAGGGCGGTTCCTCGGTTTGCTCGTGAATTCACTGTGCCTGCTCGTCGATCGTCGTTTTCAGGAATCGTTGGCGTAGAAGGGAAAGCAGCGCGGACACGAAGAAGATCAGCACCGCGGCGGCCGCGATGGTCGCCCCGGCGGCCGTGCCCCAGTGCCAGGAGACGACTAGCCCGGTGACCGTCGCCAGGATGCCCAGCAGCGCGGCGTACAGCATGATCGCCGGGATTCGCCTGGCCCAGAACGTCGCCGCCGCCGCGGGCGCGATGAGCAAGCCGAAGACCAGCAAGGTGCCGACCACGCGGAAGGACGCGACGATGGTCAGGGTGACCAGGGTGAGCAGCAGCGCGTTGGCCAGTCCCGGGCGCAGTCCCAGCGTTCGCGCCTTGCGGAGGTCGAACGCCAGCGCGACGAACGAGCGATGACCCAGCAACGACACCGCGGCCACGATCACGAACGCGATCACCAGGCCGATCAGGTCGTCGGAACTGACCGCGAGCACGTCCCCGAACAGGAACGCGGTGAGGTCGACCGCGAAGGACTGCGAATGCGAGACGATGATGACGCCAGCCGCCAGCATGCCCACGAAGAGCAACCCGATGCTGGTGTCCTGGGAGAGCCGCCGGGTACGGCTCAGCGCAGTGACCCCCAGCGCCATCACCCCGGCACTGACCGCGGCCCCGATCAGCAGGTTGCCGCCCGCGAGCGAGGCGATCGCCACCCCGGGCAGCATCCCGTGCGACATCGCGTCCCCGATGAAGGCCATGCCGCGCAACACCACCCAGGTGCCGACGAGTGCGCACACCAGCGACACGAGGATCCCGGCGACCAAAGCGCGCTCCACAAACGACACCTCGAAGGGAAGCAGCAACCAGTCCACGCCGACACTATAGTGGTAACGACTATCGTTTTCACAATGAGGGGTACGAGAGTGAACGGTTGCGAGCAGGAAGTCACCATGAGTGAGCTTTCCGCGAGTTACAGCCGCCGAACGGTGCTGCGCGGGGTCACTGCCACCGTGCCGCAGGCGCGGGTCACCGCGGTCGTCGGAGCGAACGGGGCGGGAAAGTCCTCACTGCTGAACGTGATCGCCGGGGTGCTGCCGGTGACGTCCGGAGCGCTGGAACTCGCCGGCTCCCGTCGCCCGGCCTACGTGACGCAGCGAAGCGAGGTGTCCGACGCACTGCCGATCACCGTGCGCGCCACGGTCGCGATGGGCAGGTGGGCCCACCGGGGCCACTGGCGGCGACTGACCAAAAAGGACCGTTCCGTGATCGAGGACTGCATGGCGCGACTGGACATCACCCCGCTCGCCGAACGGCAGCTCGGCACCCTCTCCGGCGGGCAGCGGCAGCGGACCCTGGTCGCGCAGGGCCTGGCCCAGCAGGCCGGTCTGCTCCTGCTCGACGAGCCCGCGGCCGGTCTGGACCTCAGCGCGCAGACGCTGATCGACAACGCGCTCGACGACGCCCGCCGGGACGGGGTGACGGTGCTGCGCGTGACCCACGACCTCGCCGTCGCCGACCGGGCCGACCACTGCCTGCTGCTGCACGACGGTCGTCTCCTCGCCCAAGGACCACCACGAACGGTGCTCACCCCGGACCAGGTGCGCCTCGCCTGGGGCCTGCCGCAATGGCATGACAGCCCGAACTGAACGATCAGTCCTTTGTGCGTCGCGGCAAGGCAGCAAAGCGCCGGCAGTGGTCTGATCAGCGGCCTTTCCGGACGATTTACAGTTTATTGACGGCCGGTTTCAGCAAGGGGATCCACGCTGTTGACGCGCTTGTCCGCCGCCGGTGATCCTTCCTTTCAGCACAATCTTCCCCCTGCGATCGGTGAAAGGAAGAGATGATGGGCAGTTGGCGAAGGAGAGCGTCGTTCGTCGCGGTGGCGGTGCTCGCGGTGGCGGGTGTGCCCGCGTCGGCGCAGGCCGAGCAGGCGTCGAATCTCGAACAGTCCGTTGTGCAGACCATGCTCGGCGAGCGCGCGACGAGCTCGGCCGCACTCGCCGCGCAGGGGCGTTCGGCCGAGGTCGACGTGCAGCGCAAGGACGCCGCCGGGTCGTGGGCCTTCGGTGCGGCGACACTCACCGCGTACTCGGTGGAGGGTGCGGCACCCGATGCCTCGTTGTTCGTGGCGCACCGCACCGGCCGGAACTGGCAGATCGCTCTCGACACCAGCCCCGGTTTCGCCGGGCTGATCCAGAGTTCACCGGAAAGCGTGGTGAGCGCCGGAGAAAAGCAAACGTTCGCGGCCAACGCGAGAAACGCGGCCGCACCACTCGGGTTGTCGTTGCCTTATCCACCCGGGGTTTCTTGGACCATGATCGGTGGCGTGCACGGCTGGAGCGGTCAGCCCCGGCCGTGGAGCTCGGTGGACCTCAACGGCGGTGACCGCCGCGTGCTGGCCGCGCAGAGTGGCCGCGCCTACTGGATGTGCAACAACGGCGGGCATATCCGGATCATTCACGACAACGGCTGGACCACCGAGTACTATCACCTGCTCGACGAGATCAAGCCGAACGGTGAGCCGATCAAGATGGGCGACTACCTCGGCATGACCAGCACCCGGATTCCGTGCGGCGGTTCGGCCGGCAGCAACCACGTGCACTTCGCGCTGAAACAAGGCAATTCGTGGGTGGCGCTGAACGGCAAGACGATCGGCGGCTGGACGTTCTACGAGGGCAGCCGCGCCTACAGCGGCTATGCCACCCATCAGACCGTCCGGCGCAATGTCGGGCAGGCTTTGCAGAACTACGGCCCCGACGACCCTGGTCACTGAGATGGGGGCATGCGAGGCTTTTGCGCATGCCCCCATCGATCGGGTGCGGGTGTCCCGCAAGATTCTCAAGGCGCGAAGGAGCTTTCGTACGCGTGTCGGCGGTTCTTGCCGCCCGACACGGCCGGAGCCGCGGCGGCCGGACCCCACTCCCCCGCCGCGGCGCCGGTCGCGTTATTCCCATTCCCAGCGGATACCGTGGCCGCCCGGTTGCGCATCGACCTGCACGAGGTGGGTGGTGCGCCATCGGGTCACCGAGAGCTCGGCGAGGTCCGCCCACGGGGTCCGGATATTCGGCTGCCAGATGCGGTAGCAGCGAGTCGGCACGGCGGCAGGGTCGAACTGGATCTGCAGCAGGTAGTTGCGCACCGGGAACCGCAGACCGCGGTGGTAATCGGCGGCCCGCGGGCCGCCGGAGCTGTAGGTGAACTCGTATTCGAGCACGTAGGTTTCGCCCGCCGCCAGCGGCCGCTCGAACAGCAGCTCCGCCGCGATCAGCCCGGCCGACCTGTCCTCGCGCACCCGCCCGATACGACATTGCGTAGCCAGGTGGATATCGGGCAGCAACTGCGAGTGCTCGCTGTGATAGATCGCGACGTAGCGGTCCACTCCGGCACGCCGCGCTTCGAAGACCACGTGCCCGTGGATCGAACTTTCCTCGCGGTCCGGCCCGATCTCGATGCGGTCGTGGTGGCTCAGCCAGGCCAGTTCGCCGTCGGCCCGGTGTTGGATCCGGTCGAGCAGGGTGGCCACGCTCGAATGCACAGGGCAGACCTGGTCAAGGGGTAGCGAACCGGGTACGTGGCCGAGCCACCGCCCGCGTGGCCGCCGCGGCCCCAGCAGCGTGATCAGCGAATTGTGCGGCAGCTCGAGAATGTCCTCCAGCGCGTGTACCGCCCGCAGCGAGACCGGCCGCTCCGGCCGGCAGGTGCCGCGCTGCCAGTAACTGAGGGTCGCCGAACTGATCTGGACGTCGTGTGCCCTGAGATGGTGGCGGACCCGTTCGAGACTGAGCCCGCGGGACTCGATCGCGGCACGCAGCGCGACGCTGAACGGGCCGGTCCGCAGGGCTTCCGACAGTTCTTGGGCATCTCGCCGAGACATGACCGTTCCTCCTAGTCATGCGACCCTCGTGACCAGTGTCCTACGAGATCCGCTGCCTTCGATCGGCCGTTCGGACGCCGTGCGGGTCATTCACGATTCGGTGGACGGGGCGCCTGGAGGGTGGCCGGCGCCCGGGCAGGAGAGCCGCGATCAGCTCTCCTGCCCGGGCGTGGCGCCGTTGGTGGCGATCGGGGTGCTCAGGTGTGCGGGCAGTTCCCCTTGAAGGCGGAGGTCTTGGGGTCCTTCGGGAGGGGGCAGAGGAACTGCTCGTAGCGGGTGTCGTTGTCCACGAAGCGTTTGAGCCAGGAGATGCTGTACTTGGCGATGGTGACGTTCGGGATGACGGCGTCGAAGTGGCTGCCGCCGGCGATTTCGATGTAGCCCTTGTTCGACGTCGCTTTGAGGCTGTCGTAGAACGGGACCGCGAAAAGCGGGGCGGGGGCGACGAAATCGACCTGCCCGCCGATGACGAGCGTCGGCGTGCTCACTTTGGAGAAGTCCTGGCCGATGTGGAAGGGATGCAGCGGGATGGCGGCCCTGAGGGCGGGGTTGCGGCCGGCCGCTTCCAGGGTTCCGCCGCCGCCCATGGAGTGGCCCATCACCGCCAGCCGGGAGGGGTCGATCCGGTCCTTGGCCGGACTCTTCTCCACCAGGTACTTCAGTGCCGCGAGGAGCTGGTCGGCGCGGGCGCTGGGGGTGTCCACGGGGGTGTTGGTGGAGATGGTCAGCACGACGAAGCCCTGGGACGCCAGCCGGGGCCCGTACCAGGAGATGAGGAACTCCGGTGAGATGAAGCCGGGCGAGATGGCGACCGCGCCGAAGGTGCCCTGGCTGGTGTCGTTGGGGTAGGTCAGGGTCCCGCCGGAGAAACCGTCTCCCGGGGGCACCGGCGCCTGGGTCACCGCGAAGGGTCCCTTTTCCGCTTCGATGCTTCCCGTGGTGGGCTCAGGACCCCGCTGGAAGGGATTGTCGGCGGTGGTCAGCGGACCGGCGGAGGCCAGGCCCGTTCCGATCAGCACGAATGTAGCGACCGCGGCGATCGCGGACTTTATCTTGCGCGCTTTCACTGGCATTCACACTCCGCAATAAGAATGGTCATGGACACGGTGAAAAGTTGTTGGGTGAGATTTTTGAACAGACACGACAGATTGTCAAGATGACTTCGCGCGATTGTTGGGAGACCTGAAAATGGCTCACTTCGGAGCCAGCGCGGGCGCGGTGGATCAGCATCCCGGTGCGTGTTTCCAGCGCAGGTTCCGCTGCCGCAGCGATCACACGGACTCCACGGCCCAGCCGATCCGACACTGAAGCATGTTGACCAGCACCCCTGCTCAACATGCTAATAAAGGACGGCCCTTTCATCATCCCGATGAGGCTTTCGCAACCCCGCCCGACCTGCCGCGAGTCCACGCTTGACAATCGCCCGAACCTGACGAATTCTTATTTTGACACACGTACGTGCCTGATAACTGTTTCCTGCACTGCGATAGAGCTGGATAAACCTGCCCCCAGCTGAAACATCAATGTTTGCCCACCGACCTGGAGCATGACCGTGGTTTTGAATCCGAACCTCTCGCGAGCGGGCTGGCGGCGGATCCGCCGGGTGCTGGACTCGCGGGTGGTGGGCGCGCTGGCTGTGCCGCACGGGGTGGACCGGTACCTCGGCCTGTTCAACCCGGTGTGGTCGGTGCGGGAGGTGCGGGCCGTGGTGACCGGGGTGGCTCATCACACCGAAGACAGCGTCACGCTGACCTTGCGGCCCAACGCGAACTGGGAGGGCGCCCGTGCTGGGCAGTACGTGCGGCTGGCGGTGGAGATCGGCGGTGTCCGCCGCACGCGGTGCTTCTCCGTGGCCGGTGCCGCGCACCGGGCAGACGGGACGATTGAGATCACCGCGAAAGTGAACCCTGCGGGTACGGTCTCGCGGTATCTCAAGGAGCATGCCCGGCCCGGCCTGGTGGTGGTGCTCTCCCAGGCCGAAGGCGGGTTTGTGCTTCCGGCGCAGTTGCCGGGGCGCATTGTGCTGATCAGTGCTGGTAGCGGTATCACCCCGGTGATGTCGCTGCTGCGTGCCTTGGTGGCGCGGCGGTTTCCCGGCCAGGTCACCTTTCTGCACTACGCCCGCACCGCACAGCAGATGATCTACCGGGAGGAACTGGCGGCGTTGGCGGCGGCCTGCCCCAGGCTCATCCTGGCCCCCGTGTACACCCGCGCACCCGGCGCCGGGCGGCTGGACGGCCGGTTCTGCCGGGAGCACCTGCTCGAAGTCGCGCCGGACTACGCCGACGCCCTGACCTACGTGTGCGGACCCGGTGCGTTGATGGACACGGCCGCCGCGTTGTGGACTGCCGAGGGGATTGAGAACCGGCTGCTGACCGAGCGGTTCACCATCCGGGCACCCGTGACCGACGCTGGGGACGCGACCGGTGAGGTGCGGTTCATCCGGAGCGGGATCACCGCCCCCAACGATGGGCGGACGTTGCTGGAGCAGGCTGAGGCGGCGGGGGTGAATCCGGAGTACGGCTGCCGGATGGGGGTTTGTCATTCCTGTTCGAGCATCAAACCGGACGGGTCGGTCCGCAATGTGCTCACCGGGGCGGTCACCAGCGAAGCCGGGGCGCGGATCCAGCTGTGCGTGACCGCGCCGTGTGGTGATGTCGAGCTGGATCTGTGACCGGCCGACAATCTGGGTTGCGGTGGGAGCTGGACGCGGCCGGGCTGTACGCGGTCCGGATCGAACAGCGACGCCCCGCCGGCTGGTAGCGCTGGGTGCCGACCTGGCCGGTGTACCTGCTCTCCAGCAGCCCTGGTCACCCCTATGCGGATGACTGTTTTCCTATCAATTCTCGGACACAAACCCTGTACGCACGTGACAATTCTGATGAGCGCACCATCAACGTGAAATTCCTTTCTTGCACCAGCCGGACTACGCATCGGTAACATCGTGTTAATTCTTGACTGGACAGCCGTTACCGTGCCAGGGTTTAAATACCTTCGAAGGCCCCAGCCAAATACCATCTACCGTGATTCAAAGGAGAAGCACATGCAGATTCTCGCCGCGCACGGCCACGACGTCATCTCCAACGTTCTGGCCAACCTGGCGCACATTCTCGGCTGGCTCGTCTGACCCATCGAGTCGATAGTGTCTGACCTGGGCGCGGGGCGACGGTTCGGAAAACCGGCCGGGACCCCGCGCCCAATGGCGTCCGGCAGGATGGTGGCAAACACTCATCAAGTTACGAGGAACACGTTTCCAATTATCATTCTGACACGGCTTTTCTACGTTCGCTGGGATGCGGCTCGGCGGAATCCGCCTGGGGCTAACCCGTGGTCCCGTTTGAATGCGTGGGCGAAGGCGAACTCCGAGGTGTAGCCCACCTGCCGGGCCACTGTGGCCAACGGCGCGTCACCGTCTCGCAGCAGCCGGGCCGCAAGCGTCATCCGCCACCAGGTCAGGTATGCCTGCGGCGGCCGGCCGACCAGCGCGGCGAACCGTCGGGCGAAGGCCGCGCGGGACAGTCCGGCCTGGGAAGCCAGCTCCCCGACCGTCCATGGCCTGCCAGGGTCGCCGTGGATGGCCTGAAGCCCGGCGGCGACGGCAGGATCGCGCAGCGCTGCTGCCCAGCCGGTAGCGCCATCGTGAGCGGACTGCTCGTCGAACCAGGCACGCAGGATGTGCAGCAGCAGCACGTCCAGCAGGGCGGGCAGCATGGCGTCGCCGCCGGGCCGTGGCTGCTCCAGCTCACCGCCGAGCAGGTCGACGGCGGCGCGTAGACCCTGGTGGTGGCCGACCCTGGCCGGAAGATGGATCACCTCCGGCAGGTCACCGAGCAGCGGGTGCGCCCGGGACCGGTCCAGCAGGTACGCGCCGCAGAGCGTGACCGTCGCAGCGGACGAACCATCCGCCGGGTGCCGGCCGGGTGGAATCTCGGCCGGTGCCAAGGAAGTATCCGCCAGCGGGGTCGACGGGCTGTCGGCGAGGCCGTGGGCGGCTCCGTGCGGCAGGAATGCCACATCCCCCGCTCCGAGGGCGATCGGCGCGCCGTCTGGCGGGAAAAGCCAGCACGATCCCTGCAAAACGATGTGGAAGCCGGCCCCCTCGACCGGTGGAAGCCGCATACCGAACGGCACCGGCCGGCGTACCCGGCCGGAGTGCGGCTGACCGGTGCGCATGGCGGTGACCGCATCGGAGAGCACATCCATTCAGCCAGCGTATCGATGCGATTCCAGCGAAGACGGTCACGCATGAACCAGAGATGTTCACGCATTGGACGTCTCACAACGCCGTCCTACGGTGAAATTACCGGCCAGCTGGCACGGCCATCTCGGACAACATCACCCCTCGCTCGAACCAGGAGATCCACGTGAAGATCGCCGTCTACGGCGCAAGCGGCTACCAGGGAAAGCTCGTCCTCGCGGAACTGGCCCACCGCAACATCGACATGCTGCTCGCCGGCCGCAACGCCAAGCGCCTGCGCGAGGCCGCGGCAACGGTGGGAACAGCCGACACCCTGCAACGAGTAGCCGACACCGACGACCACGACGCCCTCGTGGCGGCCTTCCGCGGATGCGACGCGGTCATCAACTGCGCCGGACCGTTCACGAGTTCCGGCCCCGCAGTGGTTCGCGCGGCCATCGCGGCCGGCTGCCATTACGTCGACACCGCCGGCGAGCAGCTCTACACCAAAGCGGTCTTCGACACCTTCGCCGGCGCCGCGGAGCGCGCCGGAGTCACCGTCATCCCCGCCACCAACGACGGGTGCGTACCCGGGGACCTGGTCGCCCACCTGATCGCCGAGCGCGTCCAGCCGATCGAGGAGATCACCGTCAGCCACTTCGTCGTCGGCGGGGTCGGGTTCTCCCGCGGCTCGTTGCGCTCGGCAGTCGACACGATGGACACGATCAAGGCGGGCGGCCTCAGCTACGACGACGGTGACTGGCGTATCGGCATCCCCGCCAGGCTCGCCGCGGTCACTCTTCCCGACGCCCCGCAGCCGACCGAAATGGTGAAATGCCCCTTGTCAGAGGTGGTCACCATCCCGCGCCACGTGCCGGTCCGGCATGTCGAGAGCCTCGTCGACGCCGCGGTCGGCGCCCAGTTGGGCACCCCGCTCACTCCCCAGATCATCGACAGTCTCCCCGAAGGGCCCGCCCAAGAGGACCGCCGCACCCAACGGTTCACCTACCTCGTCGACGCCATCGGCCACGATGGCCGAACAGCCCGCGGCACCGTGCGAGGCCACGACACCTACGGCAGCACCGCCGTGATCGCCGTCGAAGCCGCCCGCCGACTGGTCGCGGACGGCGCAGAACCAGGCGTGCTCGCTCCCGCGCAGGCGTACGACCCGACCAGCTTCCTCGCCTTCCTCGCCCCACACGGAATCAGCTGGACCATCAGCGTCTCGGCCGCGCGACGTACTGACCCGGCGGGCAACGCTCAGGAGAATCGACGACTACGGCCGACCTGACCGTGCGGCAGGATAGCCATCATGGTGGAGATCTACCCCTTGACCGAATCCGACCGCACCGACTGGGAGGTGCTGGCCCGCAGCTTCAACGCGTTCTTCAAGACCAAGGTCAGCGCCGACAGCTATGCCCAAACGTGGCGACGCCTGCTCGATGATGCAGAGATACGCGGGATCACCGCGCGGCTGGACGGCAAGATGGTCGGCATCGCGCACTACCTGTTCCACCCGAGCGTCTGGTCGACCGGGAGATGCTATCTGGCGGACCTGTTCGTAGACCCGGAAGTCCGGCGACAGGGTGTCGCGACGGCAATGATCGAGTGGGTCGCGCGGGACGCCGAGGAGCACGGCGCTGCACGCCTTTACTGGAACACGCTGGACACCGCTGCTGCCCGTGCGCTGTACGACAAGATCGCCAGCTTCGAGGGTCACATCGTCTACAGCTACTCAGGTGCGGCCGGGGACGAGTCCTTCAGCGGTGAGGCCGGCGAGCACGGCGTCGCTTAGTGCGGTGACCGCGCTCAGCGGGCGGACCATCACGGTGAACTCCTTGATCAAGCCCTGCTCGTCCAGGTGCACCAGGTCGATGCCGTGGATCTGCTTGCCGTCCACCACCGCCCGGAAGACCAGGACGTGCGAGTCGGCCGGCTCCCCGGCGAAGGTCTGGGCCTCGCCCTGGAGTTCGCCGGTGTAGCGGAACTCGGTGAAGACCCGTCGCAGCAGCACGCCGAAGACGGCGAGCACCATGGCGTGGCCCTCGAACGGCGTGAACTTCACTGGGCTGAAGAACCGCACGTCCGGGGCGAACAGCGAGTCCAGCGCGGCGATGTCCCGCTGTTCGACGGCGGTGCGAAAACGGGCGATCGAGGTCATGAGACCTCCCTCCATAGTCAAGGATGCGAATAGTCATATAGTTGACTACAGTGGGCGGCGTTGTCCACCCGGAGCGAAGGAGGACGCGGGACGTGGCCCTGCGACATGCGGTGCTGGCGGCGCTGCTGGACGGCGAGTACAGCGGCTACCAACTGGCCAAGGCCTTCGACGTGGGCGTGGCCAACTTCTGGCACGCGCTTCCGCAGCAGCTCTACTCGGAACTGGCCAAACTGGAGCGGGAGGGGCTGGTCGCCGGGCGCCAGGTGGTCCAGGAAACCCGTCCGAACAAACGCCTGTTCACGGTCACCGAGGCGGGTACGGCCGAACTCGAGCGGTTCGCGTCCGCTCCGTGCAAGCCCTCGTACATCCGGGACGACCTCATGGTCAAGGTGCAGGCCGCCGGCACGATCGGCATGACGGCGGTGATCACGCAGCTCGACGAGCGCGCAGCGGTCGCCACCGCCAAGATCGAGATCTTCGACAAGCTGCTGCGCAGGATCCGCGGCGATCTCGACGAGGACGATTTCCTGCTGCACGGTGACCGGATCGGCCCGTATCTAACCTGCCTGCGGGGACGGCGGTTCGAACAGGAGCACCACGATTGGTGCGTGCGGACCGCTTCGGTGCTGCGAGCAAGGGAAAACGCCCATGCCCGGTGACGCCCGCGCCTACCGCCGCTATGTGGCGCTCGGTGACAGCCAGACCGAAGGCCTGAACGATGGGGACGACATCCGGGGGTATCGGGGTTGGGCGGACCGCCTCGCCGAACAACTCGCGGCCGTGAACCCGGCGCTGGAGTACGCCAACCTGGCGGTGCGCGGCCGCCTCGCCGGGCAGGTGCGGGCCGAACAGCTGCCGGCGGCGCTGGCTCTGCGGCCGGACCTGGCCACCGTGATGGCCGGGGTGAACGACCTGATCCGCCCCGGTTTCGACGCCGCGGCCGTGACCGGGCACCTCGAGGGGATGTTCGCCGACCTCACCGGCGCGGGTGCGCGGGTGGTCACGGTGATGTTTCCCGACCCCGGGCTGATGATGCCCGCCGGGCGGCTGCTCTCCGCACGCACCCGGGACTTCAACACCCGCATCCGCGCCGCCGCGGACCGGCACGGGGTGCGAGTCGTGGACCTCTCCGCCTACCCTGTCTGCACCGATCCGAGGCTGTGGAGCGCGGACCGGCTGCACCTCAATCCGGTCGGCCACACCCGGCTGGCCGCCGCCGTCGGGCACGCCCTCGACCTGCCGGGCAGCGGCACCGAATGGACCCTTCCCCTTGCACCGCAAGCGATTCCGACGCGGCGGCGGGTCGCGGCCGAACTCCGCTGGGCCGCGAGCTTCCTCGGACCGTGGATCGCCCGTCGCCTGCGCGGCCGCTCCTCCGGAGACGGCCGAACCGCCAAACGCCCCGAGCTCCGGCCCGTGCACGAAAGCTGAGGGAGACAACGCCGGACTCGGCGCTCCTCGTTGGGAAGCCTTGATCGACTTTCGGAGCCGGTCCATGGTCGTCTTGCCGCAGCCGGTCTTCGCCGCGATGACCTAATGAGGCCATGGGCCGCACGGTGGGCCGTCGGCGGGACATCCTGGTTTCGAGTTGAGTGCGGCATCGGCACCTGTGAGCGCGGCACGCGATCCGCTAATTGGTCGAGGAGCACCGAGATGTCCGACGGAACAGAAGGCGGCAAGACGGCCGGTGGTGACGGCCAGTCCAGCGGCGGTAGTGGCAGCAGCGGCTCAGGCGAAGGCAGCCAATCCAGCAGCAGCAGCTCAGGCGAAAGCAGCCAATCCAGCAGCAGCAGCAGCTCAGGCGAAAGCAGCCAATCCAGCAGCAGCAGCAGCTCAGGCCAAGGCAGCCAATCCAGCGGCAGCGACAACCAAACCCGCGGCGACACCAGCACCGAGGGCGACAGCCAACCCAAAGGCGACCCCAAACCCGCCGACAACAACAACGACACCAGCACAAGCGACAACGACCAAACCGGCGACAGGGCTGGCTCCGGCAGCAATCTCCAGTCGGGCACGCCGACTGGCTTCGGTAGCGGTGTCAAGTCCAATAACGCGTTGTCGTCGTCCACCACGAAAGAGAATTCAGCTCCGCAGGACGGCAACAAGCAGCAGGGCGGGCACCCGTACGACAACGCGGTGATTGAGAAGAGCCCGATGCCGGACATCAATACGCCCTCGTTGCGCGCGGCGGTCGCGGACCTGCGTGACACGGGCAAGCAGGGGTACCAGAACGCCGACGACGCGCGAGGGGTCTCTCATGACATGGCGCAGGCTTTGGGCGGCGAACCGGGGGACCAGCTACAGCAGAACCTGAACAAGACCGTCGAACAAGGCACGATGTTCGGGGACGCCGCGAATCGGCTTGCCGATTACGTGGAACACGGCGCCGCGGTCGGAGATGCGGCCATCAAGGGGCGTCAGGACGACCTCGCCCAGGACCGTGCTCTGTATGACATGGCTCCTGAGCTGGCCGGCAGCGTGCCCGAAGGCAAGCTCATCCAGGCCAACATGATCGAAAACGGCGCCGCCCGGGGGCAGCAGATGAACCAGCAGGCCGCCGCCGCGATGCACAACAAGGCCGATGGAGGCATTTGGGACATACTCGACCCTCGGAACAAAGGTCCCGTCTATGACCGGTTCAACAAAACGGTGGTCGAGCCACTCGCTGACGCCAAGCGGTCGCTGGACGAGAAACTCGACTGGCTGTATTCAGAGAAATCGGAAGGACCAACGGATGTGACTGTCACCCCGAACGGTCCCGATTTCGATGTGAAAGCCGACCCGAAGGACGGGATCAAACCGGAGTTGAAGGTCCTTAGTGTCGACGGAAAAAAGCTCTACAACCACGGCACCTTTGAGGCCTTCGGTGGCGCGTTGAAGGGCACGCAGGAGGAGGGCGTGTTCGCCTCCTTCGGCGGGGCCACGCCGCTTGGTGGGGCAAACCCCTTGTCGGTCGAGTTGCAAGCTGGCAAGAAGCTCACGCTGGACAAGATTCCGCTCGTCGAGGCCGGGCCAGTCAAGACGTCCATCCAGCCAGAACTCCGGATTGGACCTGGTGTGAGCGCCGAGCTGGACCTGAACGCCCTCAAAGAGGGATTCTCCAACGGGCACTTAAATCTCAAGGGAAAAATCCCGGTGATCACCCCTATCGCTCCGGTGATCGGCGGATCCCTCGGCTTCGACACGGATATCGACTTCAAGGCGGTCGGCAACTGGCTCGTCGACCAGGCACGCGAGATCACCGAGAATGGCGGGTACCGAACCCCGTGACCCAGGTGCAGCAAGGAAGGGAGTATCGATGACAGCATCTGTTGAGTTCGCCATTCCGCCGGGGTGGCGGCAGCCGGACGCGAACGAGCATCGTTCGCCCTTGGGGTCGGTGGTCGCGGTGTGCCATGAGGCGCAGGCCGTCATCGTCGCGGACGGTGGCCCGCGGGCGGATCTGGCGACGTTGGCCGATATCGCGGACGAGAGCGTCGCCGGGCTCCGGGCGGCCGGGGCGAGCGTCGAGGTGTTGCGAAGGGAAGAGATGGGCGCGGGCGACGGGCTAGGGTTCGGGCAGCTATTGCGGGTGCGGGACGGTGCCAACACCATGCAGTGCCACGCAGTCCTGGCGCTGGAGGACATCCGCGACCGGCGCCGGCGCGTAGTGCTGCGGTTCGTGCTGATCACCACCGAGGAACACCTCTCCCGCGTGGTAGTCGACTTCCAGGAGTTCCTCGGCACGGTCCGGGCATCGAGCGAACGGGCCGAGGGCGAAAGGGAACCACCCGAGGAACCGCCACGGCCGCGGCATACGCGCGCGGCCGGTTAGCGGAAAGCGAGGGGATCGCGATGGTGTGGCCGACGGTGGATCTCGCCGCGCGGAAGGCTGGATACGAACGACTGCGCGACGACCTGCTGCAAGTACGGCAGCGGATCGCGGACATCGAGGTGACCGCGGAGTCGCCGGACGGCCTGATCAGCGCGACCGTGGTCAAACGTGGTGAGCTGACCGAGCTGCACCTGGACCCGCGGGTGTACCGCCACCGGGACTCCAAGGCCCTCGCCGAGTCTATTGTGGACACGGTTCGGGCCGCGGTCGAGCGGGCAGGTGAGGCACTGACCGACATCACCCGCGACTACCTGCCGGCGGATGCGAAATCCGACTAGACCGACCTGGCCATCGTGCTATGCGCGCACCAGCAGACCAAGAGGAGCCCGACCATGCCCGACTTCGATATGGACCCCGACGCCGTGACCCATGGCATCAACCAGTTGCGCGCGGCCGGCGACAACTTCAGCAGTGCCTGGCAGCGGCACAAACAGTCGTTGCAGTCCCACCAGAGCGGGTTCGGCTCGGACGAGGTCACGCAGGCGTTCCTTTCCCGGTACCAGCCGGTCGCGGACAACCTCTTCGCCAGCGCGGAGGAGCTGCCCACCCGGTACGGGCGGCTGTACGACGACACGATGGGCTGCGTCCACGACTACCGTGCCGCGGACACCGATGGCGCGAACACCGTCACCAGGTCCACCGGGACGGACCGGCCCGTGCAAGAAAGCTGAAGGAGACAACGCCGGACTCGGCGCTGATTTCCCGGCGAATCGCCCACCCGGCCCACCCCCACCGCACCTCCTGGCGGTTTCGCGGCACCGGCACCCGTTGACCTCGACCCCGATCTCTGACTAGCGTGCTGGGAAATCGTTTACTCAGTTTGAGCTGAGGAGGCGGGATGACGATCTCCCGGCGGAGCCTGCTCCGCGGCGGCGCGCTGGCCACCGGCCTTGGCGTCGCGGGCGCGCTCAGCGGCTGCTCCGGTTCGTCCTCCGATTCAACGTCTGCACTCTCGTTCTGGAACTTCATCGGGCCCGGCGGCACGTCGAAGACCCAGAACGAGTGGATCGCGCGGCTGGCCGCCGAGTGGAACGCCGGCAACCAGGTCCAGGTGCGGCTGCGTTATGTGTCCAATACGGATTACATCAACGGTCCCACGCTGCAGACCGCGTTCAGCGCGGGCGAGGGGCCGGACATCTTCCTGCTCAGCCCCGGCGATTTCCTGCGCTACCACAACGCGGGCGTGCTCACCGATCTGTCCCCGTTGCTCACGCCCCAGGTGCGCGCGGACTACCTGCCCGGTTCGCTGAACAGCCGCACCTTCGACGACGGGGTCTACGGGCTGCCGCTGGAGAGCGAGCCGGTGGCGCTGTTCTACAGCGAGGAGGCGTTCGAGCAAGCCGGGCTCTCCGCCGCCGACGTGCCGCGGACCTGGGAACAACTGCTCGAGGTGGCCAGGAAACTCACCACCTCCGACCGATTCGGCATGCTGTTCGCCACCGATCCCGGCTACTACCAGAACTTCACCTGGTACCCGTTCCTGTGGATGGGTGATGGCTCGCCGATCTCGCCTGATCAGCGGCGGAGCACCTTCGACAGCCCGGCGACGCGCGCCGCGCTGCGGTTGTGGCAGCAGGCCACCGAGCTGGGCACCGCGCCGAGGCAGGCCAAGGGCACCGGCGGCAACGACTCGATCTCCAACCTGGCCGGCGGGTACTGCGCGATGCAGCAGACCGGGATCTGGGCGATCGGTGAGATCGCCGAGCAGGAGCCGGAGTTCCGCTTCGGCGCCGCTCCCCTTCCGCTTCCGCCTGGCGGGAAACCGATCACCACCGCGGGTGGCTGGGCGCTCTGCGCGAACGCGCGCGGTCGCGACCCGGAAGCGGCGGCCCGGTTCATCGTGTGGGCGCTGGGCACCGACGACCCGGCCTGCATCGAGCGGGGCCGGCAGTGGAACACCCGGATCAAGAAGAACCTCCCGGTGCGCGGTTCGGTGCTGCGGGCGGCCGAACGCGCCGGTGACTTCGACACCCCGGTGTACCGGATGTTCGCCGAGCAGATCGCGCCGATCGCGGTCGGCGAGCCGCGCTATCCGGTGGAGGTGTACCGGGCCATCTCGGACACTTTGCAGGCCTGCCAGCTCGACGGCGCCGACCCGGGGCAGGCCGCCGCGGACGCGGCAGCGCAGATCGACCGCTTCCTCGCCAGCTACGAAGGGGCGTCGATCCTGTGAAGGCACAGAGCACCCGGCGGGGACGCAAGGGTGAGGGCAGGGCCGCGTTCGGGTTCCTCGCGCTGGACGGGCTCGGGCTGCTGGTGTTCGTGGCGATCCCGATGGTGCTCGCGTTGGTCATCGGGCTGTTCGACATGGACGGTTTCGGCAAGCTGGAGTTCGCCGGGCTGGACAACTACCGGCTGATGGCCGGGGACAAGCTGCTGTGGCAGAGTTTCGGCGTCACCGTGCTGTACACCGTGCTGTTCGTGCCCGCCGCGTTCGTCGTGGGGCTGTGCCTCGCCCTGCTGGTGCGCAAGCCGTTCCGCGGGGTCGGGTTCGTCCGCACCGCGCTGTTCCTGCCGAACGTGATCAGCCTGGTCGTGGTGGGCGTGCTGTGGAAGTTCCTGCTCACCGACAAGACCGGTGCGGTGAGCAGGATTCTGGCGCCGCTCGGCCTCGGCGACGTGTCCTGGCTTGGCGATCCGGCGTTCTCGGTGCCGACGCTGGTGGCGATCAGCGTCTGGTTCCTGATGGGCTACCAGATGCTGATCTTCCTGGCCGGGTTGCAGGACATCCCGGGAGAGTTCTACGACGCGGCCATTGTGGACGGTGCCGGCGCCTGGCAGCGGTTCTGGCACGTGACCTGGCCGGGGCTGCGGCCGACCAGCTTCTTCGTGCTGGTCACCTCGATCATCAACGCGATCACCGGGATGCTCGCCTTCGACCTGGTGTACGTGGTGACCAAGGGCGGCCCGGCGAACTCCACCTCCACCGTCATCTACTACGCCTACCAGCAGGCGTTCCTGTACGGCCGGTTCGGTTACGCGGCGGCGATCTGCGGGCTGGTGGTGGCCGCGCTGATCCTGCTGACCGGCACCTTGTTCGCACTGACCCGGGGAGGCCGGTTCGATGAGGCGAGGTAGACCGTTCCCCTGGGTGCCGCTGCTGGCCTGGCTGGTGGCGCTGGTCACGGTGCTGCCGATGCTCTGGCTGGCGCTGGCCGCGTTCCGGCCCGGCGACGAGGTGTTCTCGCTTTCCTGGCCGTCGGCACTGACCCTGCACAACTTCGGCTACGTGCTCACCGAGGTGCCGTTCCTCGCCTACCTCGGCAACAGCGCGCTGGTGTCCACTGCGGTCACCGTGCTGGCACTGCTGCTGCACAGCATGGCCGGCTACGCCTTGGCACGGCTGCGGTTCCGCGGCCGTGGTGTGGCGTTCGCCGCGATCGTGGCGACGATGCTGATCTCGCTGCCGGTGATCCTGGTGCCACTGTTCCTGGTGACCAGGGCGCTGGGCATGGTGGACAGCTACGCCGGGCTGATCGTGCCCGCGCTGTTCAACGCGTTCGGCATCTTCCTGCTCCGGCAGTTCTACCTGAACCTGCCCGGCGAACTGGAGGACGCGGCGTACCTGGACGGCTGCGGCTATCTGCGGCTGTACTGGCACGTGGTGCTGCCGCTGTCCCGGCCGGTGCTGGCCTCGCTCGCGGTGCTGTTCTTCCTGGCCACCTGGAACTCGTTCATCTGGCCGCTGACCGTGACACAGGACGAGGACCTGCGCGTCGTACAGGTGGCGATCGCGTCCTTGCAGGGCCAGTACGCCCAGAAGTACCACTACGTGCTGGCCGCGTCGGTGCTCGCGGCGATCCCCACGATCGTCGTATTCGCACTGGGCCAGCGCCGGCTGGTGGAGTCGTTGAAGACCACCGGGTTGAAGTGAGGAGCGCGGAATGACCGACGGCGGCTACGGATTCTTCGGCAGCAGCCTGCGCGACCTGCCCCGGCTGCGCTCGGCGCGGCGCGGGCGGGCGTCGAGTTGGGACCGCGACGGTGGCAACGACGACCGGCTCACCGTCCGGCCTGGCGAGACCGTGACACTGGCCGACCTGACCGGCCCGGGCGCGGTCACGCACATCTGGTGCACCGTGGCGCTGCCCTTCAAGGAAGGTCCGCACGCGGCGGAGACCGACTACCTGCGCCGGCTGGTCCTGCGGATCACCTGGGACAGCGGGAACGACCCGAGCGTGCTGGTACCGCTGGGCGACTTCTTCGGGGTCGGGCACGGCAAGACCACCAACTTCGCGTCCGCGCCGCTGCAGATGAGCCCACAGGACGGCAAGGGCTTCAACTGCTGGTTCGCCATGCCCTTCGCCGAGCGGGCGCGGATCGAATTGGTCAGCGAACTGGCCGCGGAGCCGGTCTACTTCTACTACTACATCGACTACGAGTCCTACGCCCGCGCCGAACCGGACCTCGGCTACTTCCACGCGCAATGGCGGCGGGAGAACCCCACCGACGGTGTGGAGCAAGGCGAGCAGAGCAACGCCGAATTCCTGCTGGAAGGCACGAACCTGACCGGCGAGGGCAACTACCTGATCCTGGACGCCGAAGGCAGGGGGCACTACGTGGGCTGCGTGCTGAACGTCCACAACCTGTCCGGCAACACCGATTGGGACTGGTACGGCGAAGGTGACGACATGATCTTCATCGACGGCGAGTCGTTCCCGCCCCGGCTGCACGGCACCGGAACCGAGGACTACTTCAACACCGCCTGGTGCCCGACCCAGGCCTACCACGCCCCGTACCACGGCATCACCCTGCCCGGGAACCACAACTGGAAGGGCCAGATCTCGCTGTACCGGTTCCACATCGAGGACCCGGTGATCTTCGAACGATCCATCCGGGTCACCATCGAGCACGGCCACGCCAACAAGCGCTCGGACGACATCTCCTCTGTCGCGTACTGGTACCAGACGCTGCCGCACCGGCCGTTCGGACTACCGCCGGTGCACGAGCGCCTCCCCCGCTCGGAATGACACCGCACCTGGCTACCCGGCGATCACCGCGGCCAGTTCGTCGCGCCCGGCCAGTCCGGTCTTGCGGTACACCTCGCGCACGTGCCCGTTGACCGTGTTCACCGACACGTCCAGTCGGCGTGCGATCCGCTTGGGCGCCTCGCCCGCGCACAGGTGCTCGACGACCTGACGTTCGCGCGCGGTGATGCCGTACCACGCCGCGAGTGTGGCGAGCAGCAGCGGCCCGCCGGCCGCCTGGACGATGACGGCCACTTCACCCGTCGCCTGTTCATCGAGGGGTTGAGCATGCCCGGTGACCCAACGTCCGCAATACGCCGATGGCGTGCAGGTTAGCGGCTGAAGGGCTTGGGGATCGCGCAGACGTGCCCGCGCGGCCAGCGACACCGAGTACGCGTATTCCGCGGCAGCCGCCTCCGGCGGACGACCACCCGGGTAGAGTTCACGCATCCACGCGGCAGCTTCTGTGGTCACACTGCGTACGGTGTTGTCGCCGCGCACCACGATCACTCCCGGGGACAGGGCCGGACCGGCCGGAATCAAGGGGCCGGTCATCACGTAGTCCCGCAACATCGCGGCCAACGGTGGAATCAGGTGGGTCACCCGCTCGACGTCCGCCGCGCCGAAGGACCGTCCTCGTCCTTCGCGCTGCAAGCACAGCATTCCCCATACCCCGTGCGCGCTGCGCAGCACCACTCGCAGATCACCGCTCATCCCGTGCCGCACCAGCAACTTCCGAGTGCCGTCGGGCAACCGTCGCGTCTGTCCGGCGTCCACCAGGTGCACCGGAACCCGATCGCGCGCCAGGTTGTCCGGGCGACCCGGGGCGTTGCCGAGATAGATCTCGTGCGTCCGCACGCGGTTGTACTCGCCGTTCAGCCGGTGCGCGAAGGCGAACGAGCCGATCGCCGTCATCGGATGCATTCCCTGCAAGCACGAGCCATCGTGCGGTATCCACGGCATGATCAGCCGGGACACCGCCTCCCCCAGTTCGGCCGGCGCGGGACGCTGCGACACCACCGCGCGCAGCTCGCGAGCCAACCGGTCCAGGTACTGGGTCATATCGACGAGTCTCAATCACCGCCACCGTGCGCCGCACCGCCCGAAAGGGAAGCCCCTGGTGCCAACTCGAACGCCCGCAAGTCCGCTAGCGCATCGGAGCGGCGGCTGGCAACCCACAATTTTCACCGTGTTCGCCCGCTCGCCGGTCAGCGAAAGTTCCGAACGTGAAGTCATCAGCAAACAACAAAAATAGAGGGGAATCATGAACAACGAAAATAGACCGCGGCGTGGCCTGATCACGCTGCTCGCGGGCGTAGCGGCGGGTCTGGCCTTGCTCACCGGGGCTGGGGTCGCGAACGCCGAGAACACTCCTGCGCAAGACCAAATCGACCACATCGTGGCTGGGCAACCGGACGCCATCCAGACCAGCCCGACTACCGTCACCTGGCGCGACAGCGGCGTGTCCCTGACCGCGGACGCGGCGGGGCCGGAACAGTGCGGGTTCAACCAGTTCTGCCTGTGGGAACACTCCGATTTCAAGGGGTGGATGGTCTCGTTCAACGAAAGCAGCTGCGCCTACGTCATCGAACTTCCCTCCTTCGGCTTCAACGACGTGGCCAGCTCCTGGGTGAACAACACGGCACGCAGGGTCGAAGTATGGGAACACTCCGGCGCTTACGGCCTGAGGCTGTGGACGGAAATCCCGTACACCGCTTCACGCTGGGTCGGTGAAGACGCACAGGACAGGGCATCCAGCCTCGTCTGCCGCTGACCGCACTCAACCTAATTGCGCAAGCGGCGTTGGGCAGGGCCTCACCCGAGGCCCGGCCCAACGCCGCTTACGATTCGGGGCCGCCGGCCATGAAGACCCGAAGGCACCGCGCTCCGGCAGCGACCGTTCGGGAGAAGAGGGACTCGTCAACGGGTGGACGAGGCGAGTTCGCAGAAACGCCGCAGTAGGGTGTCGCCCTTGCGGCGGACCGGCCACAGCAGTCGCAAGGCAACCGGCGGTGCGCCTTTCAGCGGCCGATGGGCGACCCGTGCGTGGATGTGCGCCTCGGCGGCCGAGGTCGTGGTGGATCCGATCCCGCGTCCGGCGGCGATGATGGTGAGCCACTCGTCGTAGCTGCCGCATTCGATCACCTGCCCTGGCCGGTGCCCGGGTGGCCACAGGTCCGCGCTCGTCGCTCCGCTGACGGTGTTGACGACCAGCGGGTGCTCGGCCAGTTCCGACCAGTCCAGCTCCGTGCGGGCGGCCAGGGGCGATTCGGCCGGGACCGCCGCCACCCGGTCTTCCTCGAACAGCACGGTCTGGGTGATGCCGGAGGCGTGCACCGGGGCGCGTACCAAGGCGACATCGACGTCTCCCGACTTCAGGGCGGTCACGATGTCGTCCCGGCGGAGCAGCGTCGCGGTCGCGCCGGTGGCGGTCTCGAACGCTGACAGCAGGTCGCTGATCCACGGATCGGGCAGCGCCCACTGGAAGCCGACCCGCAGGCCGGCGCGCCCGCTGACCGCGATCAGGGCCGCGTCGAGGTCGTGGAGCACGCCACGCAGTCGGTCGAGCAGTTCCCTGCCGGTGTCGGTGAGCTCGACGCTGCGGGAGGTGCGCTCCAGCAACCGGGCCCGCACCGTCGTTTCCAGCTGCTGGATGGTGCGGGTCAGTGCGGGCTGGGTGATCAGGAGCTCGCGGCTGGCCGCGGTGAACGAGCGCTTCGTCGCGACCGCGACGAACGCCCGCAGGTGCCGCAGCTCCACCTCCACGATGCCCACTCTACCGATCTATGCCCGGGGCGCATCGATGCCTCCCCAACGGCATTTCCCCCGGCGGACCCGGCTGCCTACCGTCGAAATCAATGAGCACAACATCAAGAAACCCCAGTGCCTTCGACGAACTCATGGCGATCCGAGGTGGGCAGCTCGCCCGCGACGAGGTGACGATCAGCGGATCGGACCCGCTGTTCGTATCCCCTTTCCGCATCGGAGCGACCCTCGCCGGCGCTCTGGCCGCACGCGCGGTGGCGGCGAACGACCTGTGGGAACTGCGCACCGGTCGCCGCCAGAGCATCGACGTCGACGTGCGAGCCGCGGCCGCCACGGCGCTCGGCGGCGAGGACATGACCCTCGTCCGCGACGCGACAGGCGAGTATCGGCCCGCCCCGCTGTCCCCCGACGTCGAGCACATGGTGTCACTCACCCAGCCCTGGCAGACCGCGGACAACCGTTGGTTCGTACCGCACTTCAACCTGCCGCACCTCGAGCGCCGCGTGCTGGAGGTGCTGCGCTGCGCGCCCGCTCCCGAATCGGTTCGAGCCGCGGTCCGCACCTGGAAGGCCGACGATCTCGAAGACGCCATCGCCGCCGCCGGCGCCTGCGGTGGAGTCGTTCGCACCGCGGAAGAATGGCTGGCCCATCCGCACGGCGCCTATCTCGCCTCGCGTCCCGTCGTGGAAATCACCAAGATCGGCGACAGCGCGCCCGAACCGCTGCCGGGTGGCGGCGACCCACTGTCCGGTATCAGGGTTCTCGACCTCACCCGCATCCTGGCCGGCCCCACCGCCGGCCTTGGCATGGCCGAGCACGGAGCCGACGTACTCATGGTCACCGCCCCGCATCTCCCCCAGGTACCCCCGTTCGTGCGCGACACCAGCCACGGCAAACGCAGCACCTACCTCGACTTCACCAAGCCGGACGAGGCCGCACGACTGCGCGAGCTGGCCCGCGACGCGGACGTGTTCATCGAGGGATACCGCCCGCATCGTCTCGAAGCGCACGGGTTCGGAGCAGGCGAACTCGCCGAGGACCGCCCCGGCCTGGTGTACGTGAGCGTCAACTGCTTCGGGTCGGGCGGCCCGTTCGAAACACGTGCCGGCTGGGACCAGATAGCCCAGGCGGTCACCGGAATCTGCGACCTCCAGGGCCGGATGACCGAGGCCGGCCGGCCGAAGTTGACGCCGGTCTACCTCTGCGACTTCCTCACCGGGTTCCTGGCGAGCTTCGGTGCCATGCTCGCGCTCGCCCGTCGCGCGCGCGAAGGCGGAACCTACCGCGTGCAGGTCTCACTCGGCCAGTCCGCGATGCTCCTGCAACGCCAGGGACTGATCAGTGGCTTCGAAAACGCGCCCGGCCGGCTCCGGCCGGACGAGTTCGAGCGTTATGCGGTCACCGACGATGGCACCGGCTACGGCGACCTGAAAAGCCTCGGCCCCGTCATCCGGATGTCCGAGACACCACCCCGCTGGTCGAGGACGACTCCCCAGCTGGGTAGCTCACGTCCGGAATGGATCTCCCGCTGACGTCAGCAGGCGACGGTGCCTTTGCGCAGTGCGTGACCATCGTCGTTGCCGTCGTCGGCCCAGTAGACAGGCTTGGAGCCGCCGGCGCATTCGCTCACGCCGGCCAGCGCGAAGCCCTCGTTGTTGAGGTTGGGCATGCCGGCGGGCCGGTGGTGCACCGCGGTGGTCGCGAAATTGCCGGACGCGTCGATCTTCATCGTGCGGTGCTCACCGTCGCAGGTGTCGTCGCAGACGACCCACAGGCGGGAGGCTTGCGGCTCCCACTGCAACTCCATGACTCCGCTCATCCCGCTGCTGAACGAGGCCACGCGGGTGTAGCTGCCGGAATCCTCCAGCACGTAGCCGTAAACCATGCCTTCGCCCTCGACGCCGACGAAGAACACGCCGCCGCTGTGGGAGCCATAACGGGCAGGATCGTAGGCCGCGCCGGTCGAAGCGTCGGTGAACCCCGCACCGGTCAGGGAGGAGTCAGGAATCCAGCTGATGCCCTCGAAGCCGAGGTTGGCGCCCACCGGGGGCAGGTCGGAGGTCAGGTTCCATTCCCCGGTGGCGGACAAGGTGGATCCGGTTCCGCTCACGTCATACCGGAGCACGGACGTGCGGCTCGTGTCGGACGCGTCGTCATTGCGTTCGCTGGAGACGAACACCCCGCCTCCGGAGCCGGACAACGTCACGCCTTCACCGTCCGGGGTGCCCGAGCCGCCCGGGAAACGCAGTTCCTTTCCCGACGACCATCCGGCCGCGGTGTCCGGGGTCCAGCCGCCGGAGCCGTTGGGCAGCAGCCGCCACAGTTTCCCGGAGTTCTGCACCGCCCACAGCACGTTGCCCTCCTGGTACAGGCCGCTGAGGTCCTCGCCGAAGACGTCCGCGGCGTCCGCGGGCGTCACCGAACTGCCGCCTGGCCAGGCCACCGGGGTGGCATCGGCCGAGGTCACCGGGCCGGCGTGCGCAACACCGCCGGTCACGACAGCGGCCGCCAGCACCGAACCGGCGAGGAGGCAGAAGGCACGGGATTCGGTCACTATGTCCGTCCTCGGATCAGGGAAATCGGGTCAGCCTAACGTTCCGGCTCGGGCCGAATGAACGCCTTCCGGCAAATGGCTTTCCCCTGAACGATGATCGAACTGTCCGCGAGTGAGATCGTCCGGTCAGCCCAGCGATGCGCTCGCCGCGCGCAGCTCGTCCAGGGCCGTCAGGATGTAGCCGGCGAGTTCGTCCTTGGCGTCATGGTCGCCTTCGGACCACTCGGCGTAGCCCCGCTTGAAAGCGAGGACACCCAGCTCGCCCGCGAGCGCCGCGGTCGGGTCTGGCACACCGCGGGCGACCAGAGCGGTCGTCATGGCAGCCGCGAGGCTGACGCTCTTGAGTGCGTCACGCTCCTGAAGTTCGACGCAGGCGGCGACGGCCGCCTTCAGCCGCGGGGCGATCTCCCGGCTCATCGGGCCCAACGCGGTCGAGGCGCGCTCCAGACCGGCGGCGACCGTCTCGAGCGGGCTGGCGTCGACGGGCGCCTCGGCGATGCCCTCGGTCAGCAGCCGGCTCAGCGTCTCCTGCCCGGCGACCAACAGCTCGCGTTTGTCGGGAAAGTGTCGGAAGAAGGTGCTCTTGGTGACCCCGGCGCGCTCGGCGATCTGCGCGACGGTCGTGGCGTCGTACCCCTGCTCGGTGAACAGGTCGACGGCAGCCACGACGAGGCGTTCGCGCGCTCCCGGTTCCCATCGACCCATGGGTCCATCATAGGTGATGGGACTCTTGTCCCGTCGCCGTGGTAGCGTGACGGGACAAGAGTCCCATCACTTGCAGGAGAGGTCCATGCGCGTCTTCATCACCGGCGGCACCGGTCTGATCGGGTCCGCCGTCGTCGCCGAGCTTCTCGGCAACGGCCACACCGTCCTCGCGCTCGCCCGCTCCGACGCCTCGGTGCAGGCCGTCTCGGCGGCCGGGGCCGAGCCGATCCGGGGCGCTCTCGGCGACCTGGACGTTCTCCGCGCCGGCGCCGCTCAGGCTGACGGGGTGATCCACCTGGCCTTCGCCAACGACTTCAGCAGCCCCGAAGCCCTGGCGAAAGCGGTCGCCGAGGAAAGCGCCGCCCTCGCCACCCTCGGCGAAGCACTCGTCGGCAGCGACCGTCCCTTCGTCACCTGTTCGGGCACGCCCGCCGTGCCGGACCGCGCCTCCACCGAGGCCGACCCGATTCCGACCGAGGGGCCGGTCGGTGGTCGCGGTCGCGCGGTCACGGGAGTACTGGGCCTGGCCTCGCGCGGAGTCCGGAGCTCGGCCGTACGCCTGCCGCGGACCGTCCACAACGAGGGCACGGGCGGGTTCGCCGGCGTGTTGACCGGGATCGCGCGTCAGAGCGGAGTGTCCGGCTACCCGGGCGACGGCACGCAGCGATGGCCGGCTGTGCACGCACTCGACGCCGCGGTCCTCTTCCGGCTCGCCCTGGAACAGGCCGAAGCCGGCACCGCCTGGCACGCCGTGGCCGACGAGGGCGACCAGGTGCGTGACATCGCCGCGGTCATCGGACGGCGGCTTGGCCTGCCGGTCGAGTCCGTGCCGGTGGATACCTACGGCCCCCTCGGCCCGATCTTCGCAGCCGACCAACCCTCGTCCAGCACCCACAGCCGGCAGGCGCTCGGCTGGACGCCCAAGCACCCGAGCCTGCTGGAGGACCTGGAAAACATCCAGCCCTGAGCACATTGGCCTCAAGGCAGAACCCCCTCCGGTCACGATTCAGTCCACATTAGACATCCCCCGTTCGTCGGCTGCGGCGTGACCGAGCTGTGTTTACCCCGACCTGCTCCTGTCTGGACAGAGCGCTAGCAGGGTGGCGGCTCGAGCAGCGGCGGAACCACCACGGCTGCCCGCGGGACCTGATCTTTCCGGTGCGGGGTGAAATTTCGCTGGTGACCAACGACGTAACGCGATGCGGGGAGCGAAATTTTGCCTCGCGTCGCCCGCAAGGCGACTAGAATGGTGGTGGCCCGTTGGTGATCTTCGGTGGTGGCGGCGGATCGAGCAGCGGCTCCGGTCTGGTCGAGTAGCTGCGGCCGGTCGGAGTGGTGACCGTTAAATCAGCCGTGGCCGGGTCGAACTCGAAGGTCCACCCGGGCTCGTCTTTCAGGCGGTGGTGGTGGCGGCAGAGGCAGCACAGGTTGTGCTCGCAGGTGTCCCCGTTTTCCGACCACGCCGTGCAGTGGTCGGTGTCGCAGCGTTGCGCGGGACGGTTACAGCCCGGCGCCCGGCAGGTGCGGTCACGCACTCGAACCAGTTCGGCGAGATCAGCGGGCGGACGGTACCTCTTGCGGCCGAGATCGCGGACGGTGCCTGAAACCGGATCGGTCAACACCTTCCGCCACACCGAACCCGGTTGGTTCATGATGTGGCGGCCGATCTCACCGGGGATGGGGCCGTGGCCAACCAGCTCGCAGCCGTCATCGCGGATGCCTAACGCGGTGTCGAGCGGTATGTGGATGAACACCTGAGCGGCCAAGCCTTCCCAGCCCTTACCGAGCAGCAACTCCGCCAGCACATCGGCCCGAAGCTGGTCCAGCGTGCGGGTTTCATCGCCGACCCGAAGCTTCCGGGCGAGCATGTCGATGCGGGCGTACACCGCGGTCGCGATCTCAACCGGGAGGTAGGCCCACAAGGAGGCCATCGTGTCGGGCTCGTGGTGCAACTCGACCCGCCGCTGCTTCCTGCGGGCTTCAGCCCGCGCCTGCTGGCCTTCGGGATCGAGGGCCGCGACAACGCGAGTGACCGTTTTCCGCCAGTTGCTCGGATTCTTTTCGCCGATGCGATCGGCCAGGATTTCATCGGCATGACGGGCCAATTCATCCGACAACACCGCCACCCCATCAAAGGCTTGACGGGCTTTCTCGATATCCAACTCACCCTCGACCATCGCCGCCAACAGGCACGGCATCCGCGATACCAGCGCATCGGCCAACGCTACCCGGGTCGCGGTCGTTTCACGGGACAACCGCAACTCCGGCGCCAACTCATCCGCCACCCACCGCGCCCCGCCACGGGCCCGGCTGACCTGCGCGATCGCGCAGGCCTGCACCGCCTGCATACGACAGATCGCCCGCCGAGCCGAGATCACCACCCCCACCGCCTGCGACACATCGAGCCGCTCAATCGACGCCGCATTCATCGACGACAACCAATCCGGCGGTAACATACTGAAATCAACATACAACATGCGAACCCCCGTAGTTTGAATGCACCTCCATAATACCGCCAAACCCCGACAAAAACCGCCAGAGGCCAAACACGAAAGAGGGAAAAGCGTTGTCGAAACCTGTTCCACGGAGCGTGAGCCAGGCGGAAACGAACCCTTGCTCGACGCAGCCTAGGCAGAATTTGGCTGGGCGGCGTCCAGCGCGGCCATGGCGGTGTCGTCGAGGACGATCGTTGCGCTGGTGATGTTCGCTTCGAGATGGCCGGTGTTCGCGGTGCCGGGGATGAGCAGCACGTTCGGAGCGTGGTGCAGCAGCCAGGCGAGGCCGACCTGTGCGGGGCGGTAGCCGAGGGACCGCGCGACGGCGGTCACGGCCGGTTCGTCGGCCACCTTCGGCATGCCGGGGAAGGCGCCGCCCAGCGGGAAGAACGGTATCCAGGCGATGTGCGCGTCGGTGCAGAGCCGGAGCATGTCCTCATCGCCGCGGGCCACCAGGCTGTAGGAGTTCTGGACGCAGGCGATCCCGGCGGGAAGGGCTTGGCGCAGTCCGTCCAGGGTGACGCCGCTGAGGCCGATCGCGCCGATCTTGCCCTCGTCGCGCAGCGCGGTCATCACCGCGAGCTGGTCGTCGAGGTCGACGAGCTGGTCGCCCTCGGCGCGCAGCCCTGGCCCGGTGTCCAGGCGGCGCAGGTTCACCACCGGGATCCGGTCGAGGCCAAGGGATTCGAGGTTGTCCTCGACGCTCGCCCTCAGCTCCTCGGGCCGCTGGGCGGGACGGAGCGGAATGGCGCCACCCGGGTCGGGATCGGCGCCGACCTTGCTGACGATCACGACGCCGTCCTCGGGGCCGAAAGCGTCGCGGATGAGCCCGTTGACGAAGCCGTCGCCGTAGAACTGGGCGGTATCGACGTGGTCGACGCCGAGCTCCACGGCCCGGCGCAGGAGGGCGATCGCTGCGCCGCGATCGGCGTGCAGGCGCTCCAGCTGCATCGCGCCATATCCGATCCGGGACACCGTGTGGCCGCCGAGCGTCCCGGCCCCGCCGGCGCGCGTGAACTTTGTCATGGGAGTCCTCCCGCATGAGACGATAGGCGAAGCGGAGGGACCTCCGCTCTGTCTCACTATACCGGAGGTGCCTCCGCATTGAGTTCGGCCGACTCCGAGAACAAGCCTCGTGGCCCGCGCGCCCCCAGGGCCGACGCGCAGCGCAACCGCGACAAGCTCGTCCAAGTCGCCAGGGCCGCCTTCGCGGCAGCCGACGACACCGTCCCGCTCGAAGGCATCGCTCGCGACGCCGGCGTCGGCATCGGCACGCTGTACCGGCACTTCCCGACCCGCGAAGCCTTGGTGGAGGCCGTGTACGCCGCCGAACTCGACGACGTCACCGGCTGCGTTCCCGCCTTACTCCAGGAACTTCCGCCGGACGCGGCACTGCGCGCGTGGATGGGGCGCTACGCCGCCTTCATCGCGACCAAGCGCGGCATGGCTGACACACTCCGCGCCGGCTGGGCATCGGGCCGGATCGCCACCCCGGCCACCAGGGAACGGATAACCGCCGCCATCGCCACGATCCTGGCCAGCGGTGCCGAAACCGGCTCGCTCCGCACCGACATCGACCCGCGGGACATCACCGTGATGCTGCTGGGGATCCTCCTCACCACGACAACCGGCGACGAGCCCGACCAGACCGAGCGACTGCTCGACCTGGTCATGGACGCGCTGCGGCCGAAAGCGGCCGATTGACGATCACCGCGCTGGTGGGCGGGACTCAGCGAGTCCCGCCCACCGGAGTGTCTCGCTCAGGGCAGGTGCCGGGTGGCGAAGAAGTCCCAGATGATCCCGGAGATGAACGGGCCCATCGGGTCCGCGTACTGGCCCGTGCCGCCGCCGGGCCACTTGTGTGCCAGGCCCTCCACGAAGTACTTCTCGATCAGCGGGGCACCGCCGGCACGAGCGGTGTAGCTGGCGTGCGTGTACGGATACTCTCCCGGCCTGGCCACGTGCTCGGTGGCGTCTGGCACGTCGTCCACGTCCCCGTTGAGCTGTCCGTCCACAGCCAGGTCGTCGATGGCGGCCCAGTGCGTGACCAGACGCTGCGCGTTGATCGGGTCCACCGTCTTGTCGGCATCGCCCTGTGTGATCAGGATCGGCACCTGACGCGCGCGCGGGCCCATCTGGGCGTAGGCCAGCTTCGCGGTGTCCACCGGGCTCACCTTGTCCGGGTTCGGCAGGTACTGATCGAAGGCGTACTCACCCCCGGCCAGCGGTGCGGCCGACGCGTACACGTCGGGGTAGGTCACCGCCATGATCACCGACATCGCCGCACCCGACGAAGCGCCGGCCACATGCACCCGCTTGGCATCGGCGTGGTAGCGGTTCACCACGTCCGCGGTGGCCCCGGCCAGGAGCGAGGGTTCCCCGCTGCCCCGCTTCTGGTGTGCGGGCACGTTCGCGTTCCAGCACAGGACCAGATTGCGGCCGATGTCCTGGGCCGGGTAGACGACGATGAAACCCTTGGCGTCGGCCACCTCGTTGAACCGGCTCATCGCCTTCATCGAGTTGGCCTCGTAGCCGGTCATCCCGCAGCCGTGCAGCGCCACCACGACCGGCAACTGCTTGCCCGGTTGGTAAGCCGGCGGCAGGTGCACCTCGTACTGGAGCAATCCCGCGGCGTTGCGGAACACGCCGCGCTCATCGCTTGCCTGCGATGCAGACGCCGTGCCCACCGCCAGCGGCAGCGCGACCCCGATCGCCGCTACCACAGCCAGCGCGCGGCGAATCTTGTTTCTCATCACAGCTCTCCCTCGTGGATGTGATCTCCTCACGCACATCCTGGGCGCTCAAATCGCTTACTGGCTATCGGAGGAAGTCCAACGGTGGTAGACGGATCTTATGACCGATCACAAGGCGCCCCTGACGATCAACGGCACCGTGCTGTACCGCTGGTTGCTCACCGAGCGGCGCCGGCTCGCACACCGGCTGGTGCGCCAGCTCGGCCAGGAGATCCCCTCCTACCAACGGTTGTCCGAGCACGAGCTGATCCACATCGTCCGCACCACCGAGGCGAACCTGCAGGTGTTCGCGCAGTCCCTGCGGCACCGGGTCAGCCCCGAGCACGCCGACCTGTCCGGGCCGATCACCATCTCGGCCACCCAGCGCGCCGGTGAGGGCTTCCCGCTGGACGCCGTGATGGCCGCGTACAGCACCGGCATGCTGGAGACCTGGCGCACGATGATCGCCGACGCGCGACCGGAGGACTTCGCCGACGTGCTGACCTGCACCGAACTCGTGCTGGGTTACATCCAGCGCGCCGGCACCGCGGTCGCGGCGGCGTACCTGGAAGAGCGCCGCCGGATGGACAGCGACGAGCAGCATCGCCGGTACACCCTGCTCTCCGCGCTGTTGCGGGGAGAACCGCTCGAGGAACCGGCCGCCCGCGCCGGGATCCAGCTGCCCGAGCGCTATCTGGTGCTGGCCCTGACCTTCGACCAGCACGAGGACGAGCGGGCCGCCGGGGTGGCCGCCGCGATGGCCGCGCAGCGCAAGCTATACCGGGCCACCGAGGTGCTGCGCAGGTCAGCGGGCGAAGGGATGCTGGCCCTGCTCGATCCCACCGGCGGCACCGCGCTGCTGCCGGCGACCGACACCGACTTCGCCGAGCTGATGGCCGACGTCGGTGCGGCCATCGGGGTCGCGGTGCGGGCGGCGGGGGTCCTCGCCGAGCCGCGCCAGGTCTCCCCGGCGACGCAGCAGGCCGCCGAGCTACTGGAACTCGTTGTGGCGCTGGGCAAACCCCCCGGCCTGTACCAGCTGACCGACGTGCTGCTGGAGTACCAGCTGACCAGGCCGAGCGCCGCCCGCGAGGAGCTGGGAAAGCTGCTCGAACCGCTGGAGCGGCACCCGGACCTGCTGTCCACTGTGGAAACTTACCTGCGGTTGGGCCTGGATCGCCGGCGCACCGCGGCAGCCCTGCACCTGCACCCGAACACTGTGGACTACCGGGTACGCCGGTCCGCCGCGCTGACCGGGCTGGACCCGGCCGATCCCCAGCAGCTGCAACGGATCGGGGCCGCGCTGGTGATCCGCCGGCTCGATCAGCGGGCCGCCCTCGAATAGTCCGGCACCGTGGCGTTGCCCGGTACGGCGCAGGGCTTTCCCGCGGCCATGGACTTGGTTGAGGTGCCGATGATGGTGTCGAGCCGGTCCCGGGTCGCCGTCAGAGCGTCGATCCGCCCGTTGATGCGGTCCCGCTCGGCGGCCAGCCGGTCGAGCAGCTCCGGGGTCACCTCGCCGGTCACGACGCACGGCAGGATGCCCAGGATCGTCCTGCTCGAAAGTCCCGCCGCGTAGAGCTGCTGAATCAACTGAACGCGACCGGTCGCGCTGTCCGGATACTGCCGCTGTCCGCTCGGGCTGCGTGCCGAGGTCAGCAGGTTCTGCTCTTCGTAGTACCGCAGCGCCCGGACGCTCACGCCCGTCCTGGCGGCCAGCTCACCGATGCGCACTTCAACCTCACCCTTGCCCCTGACGTCAACGTCAGGTTCTAGCGTAGCGGCCATGACCGACATCCGGGGCACGAACGACGCCCGCTTCGACACCGTCCGCAACGCACTCGAACAGAACGTGGACTCAGGCGAGGAACTGGGCGCGTCCCTGGTTCTCGACATCGACGGCGAGATCGTCATCGACCTGTGGGGCGGGTTCCGCGACCCGGCCCGCACCGTCGCCTGGGACGAACACACCATCACCAACGTGTGGTCGACCACGAAAACCGTCACCAGCCTGGCCGCGCTCATGCTGGTCGACCGCGGCGAACTGGACGTCCACGCACCGGTCGCGAAGTACTGGCCGGAGTTCGCCGCGGCCGGCAAGCAGGACGTCGAAGTCCGCCACCTGCTCTCGCACACCTCCGGGGTCTCCGGGCTCGACCAGCCCGCGGCGGTTGCCGACCTCTACGACTGGGCCAAGTCCACCGCCAGGATGGCCGCGCAGGCACCGTGGTGGGCACCGGGAACGGCCTCCGGTTACCACGCGACGAACTTCGGGCACCTGATCGGCGAGGTGATCCGCCGGGTGAGCGGCAAACCCCTGAAGCGGTTCGTCGCCGAGGAGATCGCCGGCCCGCTTGGCGCCGACTTCCAGCTCGGCGCCGCGGAGAAGGACTGGCACCGGATCGCGAACGTGGTCCCGCCGCCCCCGGCGCAGTTCGACCTGAGCGCGGACAGCGTGATGGGCAAAACCCTGACCGGCCCCGCCCTGGACGCCGACGAGGCCAACTCCCCCGGCTGGCGCCGCGCGGACATCGGCGCGGTGAACGGGCACGGCAACGCCCGCTCCGTCGCGCGGATCCTGTCCGTGATCGCCCGCGGCGGCGAGCTCGACGGGGTCCGCCTGCTCGGCCAGGACACCATCGACCTCATCTTCGACGAGCAGGCCAACGGCGTGGACCTTGGCCTTGGCATCCCACTGCGCTGGGGCATCGGCTACGGCTTGCCCCGCCAGGACACCATTCCCTGGATACCCGACGGAAAGATCTGCTTCTGGGGCGGCTGGGGCGGTTCGATGATCATCATGGACCTCGACCGGCGCATGACGATCTCCTACATGATGAACAAGATGGCGCCCGGCATCATCGGCTCCGACCGCAGCGGCAGCTACGTCACCGCTATCTACGACGCACTCCGATAAACACCGTGACGCTCACGTCACCGACCCGGGCAGCGGCGAACCACCCGCCGCTGCCCGGGTCGTTCTTCGGGGGTTCCCGTGCCGGTGATGCGCTCAAGGATCGGCCCCTAGCCGACGGCCATGTCGGTTCCCCTGCGCAGGATCCGCCAGCTCAGGTAGACGCAGGCGCCCGCGGCGGGCGCGCCTCCCAGCAGCGTAGCGACGATCCCGAGCGGGATTACCTTTCCGGCGGAGTACAGCGGCAACAGGAACGCCGTGGCGATACCGAACTTCGCCAGGAACACCGCCGTGCACAGCTGATAGCGCCGCCGTTGCCGGCGATCAGCTTGCCAGGCAAGGCGTTCACCGCGCGCTGTGCCCGTGACCAAGCCCATGGCCAGCCCGATGACCGGCCATCGCACCAGCATCGACACTCCGAACACCACGCCGGCGCCTGCCTGGGTGAGGACGGTTATGAGGTAGAAGTCGGCCGCCTGCCCGGTGCTCCCGGCCAGCAGCACGGACACCCCGACCACGGCCAGCCCGACCGCCGGCTGCCAGAACTTGCGATCGGTGCACATGCGCACCACGGCGAACACGAGCACGCCGCCGATCGCGATCAGCGCGGACGCCGACACCTGCCCGGTCAGCAGATACGCGACGAGGAACAGCGCCCGCGACGCGACACCTTCCGCGACGGTGCGCCAACCACCCACCGCGCTGAACACCGACAGGGACTTCTGGGTCAGCACGTCGAGGCTCATCTACCTGCCTTCGTCGCGACAGGCGTGGCGAAGCTGTTCCGGCGCATGGTGTCCTCGTAGGAACCAACCGCGTCGAGCAAGTCGCGTTGGCCGCGGTGCGCCTCGACCAGCGCCTCGCAGAGGTGGTGCGCATCCCGCATGGCCAGGTTGCCGCCGAAACCCGGGGCCAAGTGGATGGCGTCGCCGATGACCGTCACCGGGCCGGCGGGCCAGGCAGGCGGGGGCGGGATCATGCCGATCCGCAGTGCGACCGTGACCTCCGGCCACGCCTGGTCGACGACCGACCGCAGGACCGGGGGCAGTTCCTTGGTCAGTTCCTTGGCTCTGCGCCACACCGCGGCCGGACCTGGCGGGTCCTGCGTGACGGGCACGGCCCACATCAGGTAGTCCTCGACCTCGGCGACCGCAGCCTGGCGCAGGGCGGGCAGCCACCGCTGCCGCGCGGCTTCGGGCGGCTCGCCGAACCTCAGCACGCCCAGCGCCATGGTCGTGCCGCGCACCCGTGCAGCGGCGGGGCTGTCGCCGATCAGCCCGGGCAGCCCGGTACCGACGACGGCGCGCAGCGGGGTCGCGCCCATCAGCATGCGCCGGCCCGTGTCGGCCACCCGAACCTGCGGCAGGTACCGGCGGCGGACCGCCGAACCGATCCCGTCCGCGCCGACCAGCACGTCCGCGGTATCCCTGCTGCCGTCGGCGAACCACACCCCCACCGTGCCGTCGGCCCGCCGCTCGAACCGCGTGAACTCCGCCCCGAACCGAACCACGTCCGCCAGCCCCGTCAGCAAAATCGCACGCAGCAACGGACGATGAACCTGCCTGCCGGGCAGCGCCCGG
The DNA here is from genome assembly GCF_000384315.1 of Amycolatopsis nigrescens CSC17Ta-90. Classification (GTDB taxonomy): domain Bacteria; phylum Actinomycetota; class Actinomycetes; order Mycobacteriales; family Pseudonocardiaceae; genus Amycolatopsis; species Amycolatopsis nigrescens. The sequence continues at coordinate 8,655,974 of NZ_ARVW01000001.1, forward strand.
CCCGCCATGCCGTCGGCGGGCCGAGTGCCAACGACAGCGAGTGCTCCGTCCACTTCGGACAACGTCAGGGTCTGCTCGCGCGGTCCGCCCGTGGTGGCCTCCACCATCGCGACCTGTGCCGGCGGCAGGCACGCCCGCAGCGCCGACCCGCCTCGGTCATCGAGATGCAGGCTGACGCCCTGCGGACGGCCCAACGCACCGTCTCGCTCGTACACCACCACTTCGATACCCGCCCGGCGTAGCCCGTGCGCGAGCGTCAACCCGCCAAGACCGGCACCGATCACGATCACTCTCATCCCGTCAACCCCATTCTTCATCGCTTGATGAAGAACACTCTACGTCGAGTCAGGGCGAAACTCCATCGATCGGTGAAGAAACGTGTTAGGCTCCGGCAGTCATGGCAGAACGAAGCACCCCCGGACACCCCAGACGACCCGGCCGTCCCGGACGCTGGCGGTCCGGCGCGGAGAGCAAGCAGCGGATCCTCGAGACCGCTCGCGAGCTGTTCGGCCGGCACGGCTACGGCGGCACCACCGTGCGCGCGATCGCCACCGCGGCGGGCGTCGATTCGGCGATGGTGTTCTACTTCTTCGGCACCAAACAGGGGCTGTTCGCCGCCGTGATCGAAATGTCCGGCAACGTCCCGCCGGCCATCGAGTCGATCTTCACCGGCGGCCTCGACCGGATCGGCGAGCGCATCGTCCGGACTCTCGTGGCGAACCTCGACAAGTCCGACCGCACCCCGCTCGTGATGCTCACCAGGTCGGCGCCCACCGACGAGCAGTCCGAAGCGCTGCTGCGCGAGTTCATCGACAGGGAGATCACCGACCGGCTCGCGGCGATGCTGGACACGCCGGACGCCGCCGTGCGGGCGGGCATGGTCAACGTCCAGATCCTCGGCATCGCGGTAGCGCGGTACATCGTGCGGATCGAACCGATCGCGTCGTCGTCCGCCGACGAACTGGTCACCTGGTTCGGCCCGCTCGTGCAGCACTGCCTCACCGGCCGCACACCGTCGTGAGCGCGGAAGCCGGAACTCAGCCGACAACGGTTAACTGTTCAAAACCAGCGTCGAACGGCTGTGTCCGGATGTTCCCGCGCGACGGAGGATCAGGCAGTGGAACTGGGGCCGCACCACCTCCGGATGCTGGACGCCATCGCGGCGAACAGCAGCATCAGCAAGGCGGCCGCCCGGCTCGGACTGAGCCAGCCCGCGGTCAGCACCATGCTGCGGCGGGTGGAGCGCCACCTTGGAGTGCAGCTGTTCACCCGGACCTCGGAAGGCACGGCCGTGACGCCGGTCGGAGCCGAAGTGGTCGCGCGGGCCAGGGCGGTCCTCGCCGGGCTGGACGACCTGGGCGCGGCGGTGGCGCGCAGTCCGCGCGATGGCCGTGCCGTACCGGTTCTGCGGCTGGGAGCGCAACCTTGCCCGGCGCTGAACACCTTGAGCGGCCAGCTGGGCATGGTGCTGCCGAGGGCACGGGTGCGGCTCCGGGTCGACCCGTCCCCCGGCCGGATCGTCTCGTTGCTCGGGTCCGGCGCACTGGATGTGGGGCTGGTGCTGGAGCCGGTGATCCGGACCGGCTCGGCTCCCCCGGACGTCGAGCGTCAGGTGCTGGTGCACCGGGAACCGGCGTTCGCCGGTCTGTCCACACAGGACTCGTTGGCTCGATGCGATTCGATCGGGCTCGCCGACCTCGGTGAGCGCCAGTGGATCGACGATCCCCTCGACGACGGTCCATGGCCGGCGTACTTCCGGCAGGCCTGCGCGAGCGCCGGTTTCCAGCCGCAGGTGAGTTTCTGGACCGGTGACTGGCACGTGTCCAACTCGCTGGTCCGCTCTGGCCAGGCGGTCGCGCTCTACCATCCGACCTCGCGCCTGCTCGACGGTCTTGTCCTGCGCCCGTTGCGCGGTGACCCGCTCGCGCACCGGGTGGTGCTGATGTGGCGGAGAGAAGCGGCGTCCGCCGCCCATCGCCTGGCCGCGGCGCTCGGCGACATCTACCGGAAGCTGGCCACCGCGAACACCGAATACGCGCGCTGGTGGGCCGAGCATCCGGGGGCACATCCGGCCCTGCTCGGCGACTGACCGGTCGGGTCATCGGCTGCCGGTGGACTCGGCATAGCGCCGGATGTACTCCTCGTAGACCACGATGTCGGTGTAGATCGCCGGGCCGGTCGCGCAGTCGACGTTGTTCACCCCGGACCGGCTGGTCAGCCCGACCACCGTCCACCGCCCGTCGACCCGCTGGATCGCGGGCCCGCCGGAGTCCCCGTAGCAGGCACCCCTCGCGCCGGCGTTGGACACGCAGATCTCCCCGGTGTCGTTGATGTTGCCGCCCCGGCAACGGCCGGTGTCGACGAGTGCGGTGTCCAGCTGGCGCAGGTCCTCCGGCAGCGGCGGCTCGCACCCCCACCAGCTCGCGCAGGTCTGACCCCAGCCGAGGATGCGCACCGGGGTGCCGTCGCCGGGGCGGGCCGGCACTCGGGGAATCGGCGCCGCGGCCACCGCCCTGTCCATTTGGACGAGCACGAAGTCACCTGGCAGCACGGCGAACGAGAACGAGTTCGCCACCTCGCCACCACTGCTGCGATTGACGCTGCCGACCCGCAGCTGGAATTCGGTCACCCGCTGGATGCAGTGACCCGCGGTCGCCACCCAACGGGGACTGACCAGAACGCCCCCGCAGAAATGGTTTCCCGGACCGACCTGAAGCGAGACCATCCAGGGGTAGATTTCGCTCGCCGGATCACCGTCCACGATGTGCGTCTCGACTTCAGCGGCCGATGCGGCGGGGAGCACCGGCGCGGCCGCGACACAGAGCAACAGGACGAAATATCGGAATGATGATCGTCGGCGCATGAGAACCTCCCGATTGCCTTTCCCGGAACTTTAGAGGAATGACCGCCCGTCCGGTCATAACAGCTACCCATAACGACGTTGACAGTTAAGCGGCAGGCGGTTTTTCCTGGTGGTAATCCCCGCTTTCTTTCCCCGAATGGAGCCACCGGTGAAACGGTCACCTCAGAATCTTGCGGGACACCCGCACCCGATCGATGGGGGCATGCGCAAAAAGCCTCGCATGCCCCCATCTCAGCTTGTCTACGGCCTCGCGGCACTGCTCGGCGTCAGCCTGCTTCCGGTGCACGCCGAGGCCGAGCCGCCCGAGGCCGTGCTCACCTCGGCGGCCGAGCGGCTGCTCGACACCGAGCCGGCCCGCGTCCACCGCGACCCGCACGACTCCTTCGCGCTGCGGCGGGTCACCGCCACCCCCGGCGGGCCCGGTTACGCGGCCTACGAGCGCTACCACCGCGGTCTGCCGGTGCGCGGTGGCGGGGTCGTGGTGGTCACCGACGCCGGCGGTCGGCTCCGGGACGTCGAGCTCGGTATGACCCGCCCGCTCACCGGGCTGCCGGTCCGACCCGCGATCACCGCCGTAGCGGCGGAGACGACCGCGAAGCAGGTGTCGGCCGCGGCCCACTCGGACGTCGTGGCGTCCGAGCTGGTGGTGCACGCAGTCGGCGCGCCACGGCTGGCCTGGGAGATCGTGATCACCGGAATGGCCGGCCGCGCACCGAGCCGGTCGCACGTATTCATCGACGCACGCACCGGCGAGCGCTTCGCCGGGTACGACGAGGTCAAGGCCGCCACCGGCCGCGGCGAGCACTACGGCGAGGTGCCGGTGGCCAGCCGCAAATGGGTCGACTACGAGCTGGTGGACCCGAGCCGCGGGTACGCGGACACCCAGTACTACCCCAGCCGGGCCACCTTCACCGACGAGGACGACCGCTGGGACGACGGATCCCCCGAGTTCGAAAAGCACGCCGTCGACGCGCACTACGGCACCAGGGTGTTCTGGGACATGCTCCGGGACCGGTTCGCGCGCAACGGTTTGGACGGCCGCGGCACGATGGTGCCGGTCGTCGTCGGCTGGGAGGAGACGAACGCCTACTTCAACAACATGGAGGTGGTGCTCGGGCGCAACGCCGACAACACCCGCCAGCTCACGGCTTTCGACGTGGTCGGCCACGAACTCGGCCACGCCGTCGACGCGACGACCGGCATGCCGCCCTCCGCGGCGCTGGAGTCCGGTGCGCTCGGCGAGGCCACCGGCGACATCTTCGGCGCGCTGACCGAAGCCCACGCCGCCCATCCCAGCGATCCCCCGGACTTCAGCGTCGGCGAGCTGGTGCACATCAACGGCGAGGGCTCCGGGGCGTTCCGGTTCATGTACCAGCCAAGCCTCGACGGCCGGTCCCCGGACTGCTACGGCGACCTGCCGGACGAGGTGCACTACGCGGCCGGACCGGCCAACCACTTCTTCTACCTGCTGGCCAAGGGCACCAGCCCGGCCGGCGGCCCGGCCAGCCCGACCTGTGACGGTTCGGTCCACCCCGGACTCGGGGTCTGGGCGGCCGCCGAGATCTGGTACCACGCGCTGCACCGCAAGTTCGACTGGGACTACGGCTATTCCGACCTGCGCCGCTACACCCTGGCCGCGGCCATCGAACGCTACCCCGGCTGCGCCGAGTTCACCGCCGTCCGGAACGCCTGGAACGCGGTCGCCGTCCCAGCGGTGAACGACCCCAGCTGCACGTGAAGATCGCCACACCCGCTGACGGCCGCGGCCGTCGCGGCGGCGAGCGTGAGAGTCTCCGGGTGCGGCCGTCGGTCGCGGCTACGGAGGAAGGTCAGCGATGCAGCGGTCGTCAGCAGGTTCATACGGTTTCGTCGGTACGGGCGAGATCACCGCGGCCATCGTGGCGGGTCTCAGCGCCGATGTCGCCGATCCTCCCGCAGTGCTGTTGTCGCCGCGCAGCAGGGAGACCGGGCGTGACCTGGCCGCGCGGTTCCCGAACGTGCGGGTCTGCGGCAGCAACCAGGAGGTGCTGGACAACGCGGCGGCGGTGGTGCTGGCGGTGCGGCCGCAGATCGTCCGCGAAGTCGTCGCGGAGTTGTCGTTCCGGCCGGAGCACGTGGTGCTGAACGCGGTGGCGGGAGTGCGGTTGGCGCAGCTGCGGGAGTGGGTGGCGCCGGCCGGTGCCGTTGTCCGGACGATCCCGCTGCCGCAGGCGGTACGCCGCCGGAGTCTGACCGTCATGTACCCGGACCATGCCGTCGCCCGTGACCTGTTCGATCGTGTGGGTGGGGTGCTGGTCCCGGGCACGGAAGAGGTGCTGGAGGCGTTCAGCGCGGCGACGTCGACCTTCGCCACCCACCTCGACTACCTCGCCACCATCGCGGCTTGGCTGGCCGAGCACGGGGCCGAACCGGAGGACGCGTCGGCCTACATCGCGCACGTTTTCGGTCAGCTGGGCCGTTCCCTGCTGGAGCGGACGGATTCGCTCGCCGCGCTCGCCGGTGAGCACATGACCGTGGGCGGCATCAACGAACAGCTCATGACCGACCTGCGCGGCGAGGGCGTGCCCGACGCGGTGCGGCGTGCCCTGGACCGGGTGCTGGCCCGCCTGCGCGACTAGCGCAGTGGCGGCGAGTGCTGTGCCGCGGGGGTGAACAGCTCGCGCACGAACTGCGTGGTGTCGGGCAGTGCGGCGGCGAGGGTGCCGGAGTGGTCGGCGGGATAGCTGCGGTAGGTGTGGGGCTGCTGGTTGGCGGCGAGGTCGTCGACGAGGCGCTGGGTCAGGAACGGGTACACGGTCTTGTCCTCGGTGCCTTGGGCGATGAAGACCGGCCGGTCGTAGCCGGTGGTCGGCACGTCGAAGATTTCGCCCCATGCCTGCTTGAACTCCGTGCCGAGCTGCCGGGTGAACAGCTCACCGAGCCCGATGCCTTCCAGGCGCTCGGCCATGTCGGTGTTGCAGAGGACCTCCGCGTCGGCGACGACCTGGGTGCCCAGCGGGGTGAGGTAGGAGGCCAGGTCGAAATCGGGCCGTGCGGCGTGCAGCCCAGCCAGGATGTAGCTGACCAGCATCGTCATCCCCGGGCTGAGCAGGGAGGGCGGGACCGACGGGCCGAGCACGGACACCAGCCCGGCCAGGTTGGACGGCACGCCGTGCCCCACGGCACCGCGGAAGTCCAGTTCCGGCGCGTACTCGGTGGCCAGGTTCGCGGTGAACAGGGCGGCATGCCCGCCTTGGGACTGCCCGATCGAGGCCCAGTGTGCGGAGAGCGCGGGCGCGACGGTCCGCGCGGCGCGGACCATGTCGATCACGCCGTACGCCTCGACCTTGCCGTCCAGATACGGGTGCACGCCTGGCGTGCCAAGGCCGGCGTAGTCGGTGGCCACGATCGCGTAGCCCTTGGCGAGCCACGCGGCCAGGAATTCGGTGTCACGCGGGCTGCCGACCGTGGCGGAGGGCGCGCACGCGTCGCCGAGGCCGGTGGTGCCGTGCGCCCAGGAGAGCACCGGCCAGCCCGCTGCGGGCGGGGCGCCCTGCGGCAGATACACCGCGCCGCTCACCAGGGCGGGACGGTCACCGAGGCCGGTGGACCAGTAGCTGACCCGGTTCGCCTCGCCGGTCCCGGGCAGCCACTGTTCGGGTGGCAGTGGCGTCACGCTTTCCACCTCGCCCGGCTGCTCGGCGGGCAGGGCCGAGGCCGCGGGGGCACCGGGCAGGACGGTCAGCAGGGCGACCAGTACCGCGGCCACCCTCGCACGAACACCACGCATGGCCGCTCCCCGCCTTTCCACCGGAATATTCGGCGAGACTAAACCACCCGCGCGGTCGCGCCCATACCGAAAATCAAAATTGTCAATCGCGCACGATTCCGGCGGCACGAATTCGTACCCTCGGACGATGACCGCGTGCGGCTGGGCCGTGGTGCGGGCCCAGCCGCTCGGTGACCCGGCAAGGCGATCTACCGCAAGATCGGTACCACCGGCCGGGACGAACTGATCGCGAATCTCGCCGGCTGACCTAGTTGCCCGCCGCCTCCGAGACGGTCATGGCGTCCAGGGTGGCCGTCATGTTCGGTTTGTCGGCGGATTCCTGGCCCGCGTCCACCGAATAGCCGAACGTCTGGTAGTACGCGATCAGTTTCCGGTAGTCGGCTTGAAGTTGCACCGATCGGTTGGTGGCCTTACCGGCCACGAATTTGTGGACCCCGAGCATCGTGCCCGCCGGAACAGACGTCGTCATTCGCGGGTCCTTCACGATCCCGGCCAGCTTGACCGGGGCATTCTGCTTCGGCCGGCGATCACTCGAACTGACGAGCGGAACATGATAGTGGAAGAAAACCAGAAAAGGTCCGCCATCGCTGTTGACCGAGATCTTGCCGACATGCGTTTCGTGGCCGAACTTGGGGGCGACGACGAGCTTGAGCGCATCCCGCATCCCGTTGATCTGCGATCGGTAGGACTCCTGGCGTGCCATGCCTTCGACTTTGCTAGACCATTCTTTGAGGATGATGTCGACCGCCGGAACATCGGTGGCCAGTACGTCGACAGGTGGCTCGTTTGTCGCTTCGGTCAAGGCAACTGGCTGATCGGTCATGGTTTCGCCCTTCAAGCGCACGACGGTGTGCGCGTCCCTCGCCAAGTGCAGGAGCAATGCTCCAGTACGGGCGGCTCAGGCGCCACCGACCAAACGGGTACCAACCGTCACGGCTCTGTTTCAAACCGCGCGTTACTCGTTGAGCGGTAACAATATTTCGAACCGGGTATCGCCGGGCTCCGATTCCACCCGCAACCGGCCGCCGTGCCGGTCGACGATGATCCGTCTGGAAATGTCCAGTCCCAGCCCGGTTCCTTCACCGGCGGGTTTCGTGGAAAAGAACGGCTCGAAGATCCGATCCCGTATCCCTGCCGGGATGCCCGGCCCGGTGTCGCGGATCTCGACCCGGACCAGGTCGTCCGTCCGGCCGGTGCGGATGGTGAGGGTGCCGGAGCCGCGCATCGCGGCGACCGCGTTGTCGATCAGGTTGGTCCACACCTGGTTGAGCTCCCCGGCGTAGGCCGGCACCGGGGGCAGCGAACGGTCGAACTCCCGCACCACCGTGACCCCGGCGCCGATCTTGCCGGTCAGCATCACCAGCGTGGACTCGAGCCCGTCGTGCACGTCGATCCACTGGTGCGGCGCGCGATCCATCTGCGAATACTGCTTCGCCGCACCCACCAGCGCGGAGACGCGCTTGGTCGAATCCTCGATCTCCGCCATCAGCAGCTCGGTCTCCAGCGCGTAGGCCAGCCAGCGGACCGCGCCGTCGATCAGCGTGGCGCCCACCGAATCCAGCACCTGTTCCAGGCTTTCCGCGGTGAGCCCGGCCGCGGCGAAGATCGCCGCGAGGTCCCAGCCCTGCTCGATTTCGTGCGCCTCGAGCCAGTCACCGATCTCGTCCTCGCGGTCGGCCTGCCGCATCGCGGTCAGCGTTGGCGCCGAGGCCACCTCCTCGACCAGCCGCTCCTGCACGTCCAGCAGTTGTTCGAGCAGGTCCGGCTCGATGTCCTTCTTGGCCAGCAGCGCGAGCTTGTGCCGCATCCCGGCCACCCGCTCCCGCAGCGCCGCCGTCGCCCGCACCGCGGCGGCGGCCGGATTGTTGAGCTCGTGGGTCAACCCGGCGGACAGTTCGCCGAGCGCGAGCAGCCGCTGCCGGGACCCGATCACCGCGTCGCTGTTGCGCCAGCCGAGGAACATGCCCTCCAGCAGGTGCGTCGCCATCGGGAACCACTCGCCGAACCGGGCCGCGAACTGCTCGGCGGGCAAGGTGAGAAAGGTCAGGTCGCTGACCGCGTGCACCGACGCCGAGTAGCGCTGCTCGCCCCGCTGGCCCATGAAGAACTGGGTCGCGCCGCAGTAGGCGCCGCGCTGGTCGGAGCGGATCAGTTCCAGCTCGCTGCCACCGACCAGCCTGGTCAGCCGCAGCGCGCCGGAGAGCAGCACGTAGAAGCAGGTGGCGGGCTCGCCCTCGCGGATGATCGCGGTGCCGGCCGGGTAGTCCTCCCGCACGGCGTGCTCCAGTACCCAGTCGAGCTGATCGTCGGCGAGCCGCTCGAACAGGAACAGCTCACGCAGGAACTCGCGGGTCAGCGGCGGTGTGCTCATTGCTGCTCCAGGTAGCGGTGCACGAGCGTGACGGCCATCGCGCCTTCGCCGACCGCGGAAGCCACCCGTTTGACGGACTGGGCGCGGACGTCTCCGGCCACGAAGACCCCGGGGATGGAGGACTCCAGGTAGTGCGGATCCCGGTCGAGCGGCCAGCCCGGCGGACGGCGGCCGTCGACGAGCAGATCCGGCCCGGTGCGCACGAACCCGTGTCCGTCGCGGGCGATGGCCGTACCGAGCCACTCGGTGCGCGGCGCGGCCCCGATGAACACGAACAGGTGGCCGGTCTCGACGGTCTCCGTCACGCCGGCGTCCTGGTCGCACAGGGTCAGCCGTTCGAGATGGTCTTCGCCGTGCGCCCGCAGCACCGTGGTTCGGGTGCGCACGTGCACGTTGCCGATCTTCTCGAGCTGCTCGACCAGGTAGTGCGACATCGACGCCTGCAGCGACGGGCCGCGCACCAGGAGGGTGACGTCGCTGGCGTGCCGGGAGAAGAACACCGCGGCCTGCCCCGCGGAGTTCGCGCCGCCGACGATGTACACGTGCTCGCCCGCACATTCCGGCGCCTCGGTGGACGCCGACCCGTAGAACACGCCGCGCCCGGTCAGTTCCGCGGCCCCTTCGGCCTCCAGCGCCCGGTACGACACACCGCTGGCGAGCACGACCGAATGCGCGGCGACCTCGGTGCCGTCCCCGAACGTGATCACCCTGGCCGAACCGCGGGCCTCCAGCGCCACCACGTCCCGCGCGGCCAGCACCTCGGCACCGAACTTCTGCGCCTGGCGGCGAGCCCGGTCGGTCAGCTGCGCGCCGGAAACCCCGTCCGGGAAGCCGAGGTAGTTCTCGATCCGGGAGCTCTGCCCCGCCTGGCCGCCGGTGGCCTCGCGCTCGACCAGCACGGTCCGCAGCCCCTCCGACGCGCCGTAGACCGCCGCGCCGAGCCCGGCCGGACCGCCACCGACCACGATCAGGTCGTAGAACTCCGCGGCCGGGCGCGTGGACAGCCCCACGGCGTCCGCGATCCCCTGCTCGTCCGGATTCTTGAGCACTCCCCCGTCCGGCGTGATGAGCACCGGGATGTCACCGGCGGTGGCGCCCGCCGCCTCCAGCAGCCGAGCGGCCTCCGGTTCGTCCACCGAGTACCACCGGTACGGCACCGTGTTGCGCGCGAGGAAGTCGCGAACCCGGTACGAGGCCGGAGACCAGCGATGCCCGATGATCTTGGTCTGCTCGACCGCCCTGTCCCCCGCCGCGCACCAGGTCTCCACCAGCGCGTCGACCACCGGATACAGCTTCTCCTCCGGCGGATCCCACGGCTTGAGCAGGTAGTGGTCGACATCGACCACGTTGATCGCCTGGATCGCGGCGTCGGTGTCGGCGTAGGCGGTCAGCAGCGCACGCCGGGCATGCGGGAACAGGTCCATCGCCTGCTCGAGGAAGGTGATGCCGTCCATCTGCGGCATCCGGTAGTCGGCGAGGATGGCCGCGACCGCGTCACCGCGCAGCTTGAGCTCCCGCAGCGCGTCCAGCGCGTCGGCGCCCGAATCGGCCCGGATCACGCGGTAGTCCCCGCCGTAGCGGCGGCGGAGATCACGGGCGACCGACCGGGAAACGGCCGGATCGTCATCGACGGTCATCAGAATCGGCAGGCTCACGCGTCCACAGTAGACGTGCCTTCCATCATGCACTGTGCATGTTAGCATGCAGTGTGCATGATAGAGCGGAAGGAGCACGGCTTCATGGACAACTGGCAACTGGAGCACACCTACCGCGGCGCCTCCGGCGTGCTCCGCTGGAGCCGGCACGGCGCCCCTGATGCGGAGCCCGTCGTCCTCCTGCACGGCACCCCCTTCTCGTCGTACGTGTGGCGAGACATCGCCCGCGCGCTGTCCCGGTACTACCGCGTCTACGTGTGGGACATGCCCGGCTACGGCCGGTCCGAGAAGTCCGAGGGCCAGGACCTCTCGCTGGACGCGCTCACCGCGACCTTCGCCGACCTGCTGGACCACTGGCAGCTTGACCGGCCGCGGGTGGTGGCCCACGATTCGGGCGGGGCGCTCGCCCTCGGCGCCCACCTCCTGCACGGCGTGCCCTACCGGCAACTCGCCTTGGTCGACGCTGTTGCCCTTTCGCCGTGGGGCAGCCGATTCTCCGAGTTGGTCGGCGGGCACTCCGACGTGTTCGCCGAACTCCCGATCGAGCCGCACGCGGCCATGCTGCACGCCTACACGAACTCCGCCAGCGGCCCGGGGCTTCATCCGGCCACCCTGGAAGCACACGTCGCGCCCTGGCTGACCGAAGCCGGACGCCCGGCCTTCTACCGTCAGCTGAAGGCCCGCCTGCGCGATCAGGGCTTCACCGATGCGTTGCGGGACAAGTACCGCGAGCTCGATCTTCCCGTGCTGCTCTGCTGGGGAGAGCAGGACACCTGGGTGCCGGTGGAGCGAGGCCGCGAGCTCGCGGACCTCGTTCCCGGGGCACGGCTGCACACCACGCCGGGAGCCGGGCACCTGCTCCCCGAGGACGCCCCCGCCAGTCTGGCCGTCAGCCTCTTCGACTTCCTGAGCCACTGACCGCGCGTCAGCGCCAGGACGTACGGGGAAACCGCGTACCGGACCAGAACCGCAGCACCTCGCGGTTGAAGTCCGAGGGCCGCTCCCAGTTCGCCGAGTGCCCGGCCCTGCGGTACACCAGCGTGGCGGCGTCCGGCAGATGGGCGGCGATCATCGGCAGGATCGGCGGCGGCAGATAGAGGTCGGCGTCACCGGTGATGATCAGGGTCCGCACGGACAGGGTCTCCAGCCGAGGCCAGTCGATCGGCTCGGACAGATCCTGGCCCGGCACCGAGTGCCCGCCCAGCGAGCGGTCGGAGAGCTCCTTCCACCGCCGAGCACCCTCCTCGTTCGCCGCGCGGTAGTGCGGGCTCAGCTCCAGGAAGTCGTGTGGCAGGTTGTCGAAGCCCTGCGGCCGCAAGGATTTGGTGACCCGCAGGTACTCCGGGTCGGAGATGCCCATGAAACTGCTCAGGATCACCAGGCTGAGCAGCCGCCGGGGATGGAGCAACGCGTAGTCCGTCGCGTAGTAGCCGCCCAGCGCCGCGGCCAGCAGGTGGAACCGCGGCAGCCCGAGGTGTTCGACCAGCGCGTGCAGATCCGCGGCGCCGACACCCGGGTCGTCCGGCGCCGGCGGAGTGGAGTTGTAGTGGCCGCGCCGCGAATACGCGATCACCCGGTAGCCGGCGCGGGCGAACACCGGCTGCTGGTACGGCCACGACAGAGCGCTCCCGCTGCCGGGATGCACGAGCACTACCGGGGTGCCGTCTCCGCCGGTGTCCCAGAACCACAACCGCCCGCCGGGCACGTCCAGGAACCCTTCCCCGGCGGGCACCTGCGCCGGAATCGGCTCGGGCGCCGGCGGATGGTCCGCGCCGCGCACGGGCTCGGAACCGGTCGTGGCCATCGCCCTCCCCGGCGCGGCGAGTGCCACGGCGATGGCAGCGGACACGGAGGCGGTGGAGGCGAGCACGGCCCGCCTGGCCACCTGCCCCCGGCCCGCTCCGCCGGGGTTCGCTGGACTGATCATGGGCAGTGAGAATGCACCGGGCTGTTGTTAATGTCAACACCTGGTCGGGTCCTTACCCGCTGGCCGCCAGGTTGTCACTGGTGAGCAGTTCCCGGACCCTGGGCACGACCTGCTCTCCGTACAGCCGGATCGATTCGAGGCGCTGCTCGTGCGGCAGGGCGCCGGCGCTGTACTTGAGCTGGAACCGCGACAGGCCGAGGGTGCGCACCGCCCAAGCGATCTTCCGCGCGACCGTCTCCGGCGAGCCGACGAACAGCGCACCGCGCGGCCCGGCCATCGCGTCGTAGTCGGCGCGGGTCATCGGCCCCCAGCCGCGTTCGGCACCGATCTTGGCGAACACGGCCTGGTGTTGCTCGAAGTGCTGGGCCACCGCGAGTTCATCGGTCTCGGCGATGTGCCCGGGGCTGTGCATGGAGATCGGCAGCTCCGGGTGGCCCGCCTCGGCCAGTGCGCGCCGGTACAGCTCGGCCAGCGGCGCGAACCGCTCCGGCGACCCGCCGATCACGGCCATCACCAGCGGCAGGCCGTACGCGGCCGCCCGGACCACCGACTGCGGCGTGCCGCCGACGCCCACCCACGCGGGCAGGCGACCGGACTCCGTGACCGGATAAGCCTGCGCGCCGTCCAGCCCAGCGCGCACGGTGCCGGTCCAGCTGACCGGCTTTTCCTGCTGCAGGTGCGTGAACAGGTCCAGCTTCTCGGCGAACAGCACGTCGTAGTCGGCCAGCGAGTAACCGAACAGCGGGAACGACTCGGTGAACGAGCCGCGGCCGAGCGTGATCTCGGCGCGGCCTCGGGAAAGCGCGTCCAGGGTGGCGAATCGCTCGTACACCCGCACCGGGTCGTCCGAGCTGAGCACCGTCACCGCGGTGCCGAGCCGGATCCGCTCGGTCTGTCCGGCGATCGCGGCCAGCACGACATCCGGCGAGGACACCGCCATCTCGGCACGGTGGTGCTCACCGACGCCGAAGTAGTCCACCCCCACCTGATCGGCCAGCACGCCCTCGGCCGCCACCTGGCGGATCGCCTCGGCCTGGCTCACCGGCTGCCCGTCCGCGCCGTTCTCCACGTCACCGAAGGTGTCCAGCCCGAAGGTCGGCTCTTGCCTCGTGCCCAGGATCTCGTAACCCATGTTCCACCCCTTTCGTAGTTGAACGCTCAAACACCTGGGGTTGAGACGATATTCCACGGCCCGATCCATTGCTGCAGGGCGGCTTCGAGACCGGTGGTGTCAGCGGTTTCGGCAGCCCAGGCGACCACCCCGTCCGGGCGTACCAACACCCCGGCCGGGGTCGCCGGGTGATCGGTCACGGTGTTCACCCGCTCGGACCAGGCCGCGGCGAAGCGGGCGAACGCGCCGTCCGGAGTGCGGTCCAGCAGCAGGAAACCGCCGCCGTGTCCGTGGTCGGCCAGGCGGGAGCCGTCCGTCAGCCACAGGTCGGGGACGAACCGGCCGACCAGCGGATGGTCACCGGGCAGGTCGATGCGCTGGGTGACCCCGGAGAGCTTCTTGACCGCGTAGGTCGTGCCATCCCGGGTGCTCAGCAGATCGGCGACGATGTGCCGGAGCGCGCCCGACTTGGAGTCCCCGCGCAGCACCCCGATCTGGGCCCGCGTCCAGTCCAGCACCCAGGCGCCAAGGGGACGACGCTCGGCGTCGTAGGTGTCGAGCAGCCCTTCGGGAGCCCAGCCGGCGACCACGGCGCCGAGCTTCCAGCCGAGGTTCATCGCGTCGCCGACCCCGAGATTGAGCCCCTGCCCGCCGAACGGCGGGTGCACGTGCGCGGCGTCGCCGGCCAGCAGCACCCGCCCCGACCGGTAGGTCGCGGCCTGGCGGGTGTTGTCGGTCCAGCGGGTCGGGGTGGCGCGCAGCGCGGTCAGCGTGACGTCGGTGCCCGAGACCCGCCGCAGCCTGGCCTGCAGGTCCTCGATGGTGACCGGTGCCGAGCGGTCGGCGGGACCGCCGTCGAACTCCACGGTGATCACCCGCCCCGGCTGCGGCCCGTAGCGGTACGTCCCACTGGCCGACCACGTCCAGCCATCTCCGAGCTTCTCCGGGTCGACGATGTCGACGACCGCCAGGTGCCCGGTGAGTTCGGGGTCGGTGCCGGGGAAGTCGATGCCCGCGAGGCGGCGCACGGCGCTGTGCCCGCCGTCGCACCCGACCAACCACCCGGTGCGCACCGGGTGGCCTGTCGCTGTGCCGACGAGCACGCCGTCTCCGGTGTTTTCGAGCGCGGTGACCTCCACCCCTCGACGCACCGGTACGCCGAGTCGCGCGACCTGCTCGGCGAGCAGCGCCTCCAACTCCCGCTGTGGCACCATCCGCGCTCCGCCGGCCGCGGTGTGCGCGGCGAGGTCGGGATCGGACCAGTCCACGAGATCGGCGTCGAGGCTCATCCCCGCGAAGTGCCCGGTGAACCGCGGGTCGCCGGGCCTGCGGGCGAACGATCCCATCCGCTCGAGCACCTCCCGCTGCACCGCCTCGGCGGCGGGCAGCAAGCCGCGGCGGTCGAGTGCCTCTGCCGTCGGCATGTTGATCGACTGCGCCTTCATCGCCTCGTCCGGCTCTGCCCGTCGCTCGAGCACCTGCACCTTCGCCCCGGAGAGCGCCAGCTCCGCGGCGAGCACGAGGCCCACCGGCCCGGCTCCGACCACGGTTACATCTACCTCTGACGAACACTGTTCTAAGTCCACGAACATAGTTCTACGTACGGAACGTTGTTCGTGTCAAGGTAAGCTCGGCGGCATGCCAGTCGATCCGAAACAACGCCGCGCGGCCAGGCACGCTCAGCCCCCTGCCCCGCCGGCGCAGCAGACGAGCCGGAAAACGCCGATCACCGTCGAAAGGATCACCGACGCGGCACGCGAGGTCGTCGCCACCGAGGGCTATGACGCCCTGACGATGCGCAGTGTCGCCGGCGTACTCGGCACCGGGCCCGCCTCGCTCTACGCCCACGTGGTCAACAAGGCCGACCTCGACGAGCTGCTTATCGGACGGCTGTGCGCCGAGCTCGTACTACCCGAGCCCGACCCCTCGGTCTGGCGGGAGCAGATCCGCGGCGTGTGCGCCCAGCTGCGCGACCAGTACCTGAAATACCCCGGAATCTCCCGCGCCGCACTCGCCATGGCCCCCACCGATCTGGAGATCATGCGCGTCAGCGAGGGAATGCTGGCGATCCTGCTCGCCGGTGACATCGCCCCGCAGGCCGCCGCCTGGGGCATCGACGCCCTCATGCTGTACGTCGCCTCCTACTGCCTCGAGACCTCGATCAGGCACCAGCGAGCGGCACGGGACGACATCGCCTGGGTCGTCGACCGCGACGAACTGCTGCGCCGGTTCACCGCCCTGCCCGCCGAGACCTTCCCCCACACCATCCGCCACGCCAACGAACTCACCGCAGGCGAAGGCCACGAGCGGTTCGACTTCACCCTCGCCCTGATGATCGACGGCCTCGCACATCGCTAGCGCGGTGCGCGGTCGCCCGGCACCCCCAGGTCTGGGGATTTCCGGGCGACCGCCGCCGGAGCACAGTCGAGGCGGTCACGACATCGGCGAAAGGCAGGGCGTGGAACCGCACGAGTACACCCGGTACGACGCGATCGGACTCCGCGAGCTGATCGTCGCCGGAGAGGTCACCGCCGCCGAGGTCGAAGCCGCCGCACGGCAGGCCCTCGCGGTGGCGGACAAGGCGGTGAACGGCCTGGCGATGCCGGTGTTCTCACCGGCGCTCGAGCACGCCGGCGACGGGCCGTTGACCGGGGTGCCGTTCTTGATCAAGGACAGCGGACCGATCGCGCAGGGAGTGCCGTTCTTCATCGGCAGCCGAAGCCTCGGCGACGGTGTGATCGCATCGCACGACCACGACCTGATGAAGCGGTTCCGCGCCGCCGGTCTGGTCACCCTGGGCCTGACCACCACACCGGAGATGGGGCTCAGCTTCTCCACCGAAGCGGTCAAGCACGGGCCGACCCGCAATCCGTGGAATCCGGAACGGGGCGTGGGCGGTTCCAGCGGCGGCGCCGCGGCCCTGGTCGCGGCCGGCGCGGTGCCCGTCGCACACGGCAACGACTCGGCCGGCTCAATCCGGATCCCCGCGTCCTGTTGCGGGCTGGTCGGTCTCAAGCCGAGCCGGGGACGAACCCCCTGCGGACCCGACACCGGCGACGCCGCGTTCGGCGCGGCCTACGAGTTCGGACTGACCCGTACCGTCCGCGACAGCGCCCACCTGCTCGACGCGGTGGCCGGACCCGGCGTCGGCGACAAATACACCGCGCCGCCGCCACACCGCCGCTTCGCCGACGAACTGGGGGCCGACCCCGGCCGGCTGCGGGTGGCCGTGACCACCCGGGCCTGGTCGGGAGTGGCGGTGGATCCGGAGGTGGCCGCCGCGGCGGTCATGGCCGGCCGCGTCCTGGAGGGGATGGGCCACACCGTGGCCGAACAGAGCCCGGCCGTCGACTGGGACGCCGTGCTGCGGGCCGCCATGGCCGAGGCGACCGCCATCGCCGCCCCGTTCCTGACCGCGCCACGGCCTCCGGATCCGGCCGGGCTCGAAGCCGTCTCCCGGCAGATCCTCAAGGAGGTGACCGAACTCAGCGCGCTCGAGCTGATGGCGATGCTCGACGCGCACAACCGGGTGAGCCGGTCGGTGGGCGCGTTCTTCACCACCCACGACCTGCTGGTCACCCCGACGCTGGGGCAACTCCCCGCGCCGCACGGCACCCTGCGCTACGACGACCCCGGCCACACCACGCGAAGCTGGCTGGAGTCGCTGTTCGCCTACGGCCCGTTCACCGTGGTGTTCAACATTTCCGGACAGCCCGCGATCAGCCTGCCGCTGGGCCAGAGCCAGAGCGGGCTGCCGATCGGGGTGCAACTCGTCGCCCCCTACGGCCGCGAGGACCTGCTGTTCCGGATCGCCGCGCAACTCGAACAGGCCATGCCGTGGGCACAGCGGCAGCCGATGACCGACGGGGTCAGCGTTCGTGACGCTGGCCTTCGGCGAGCTGGCCGGTGACCTTATTCCCGCCGGGCGAGTCGAACGCGGAACTCGCGGCGCGCGAACGTGGGACTCGCGGCGCCGGAAGGTGGGACTCGCGCGAGTTCTGCGTTCGCGCCGGGCGAGTCGAACGTTGGGAGTCGGCGAGTTCCACTGGAAGGCAAGAAGCAACGTCTCTATTTCGACTCCGACGGCGTGGTTCGCAGCCGGGCGAGTTCGGTGGCGGTGTTGTCGCGGACGTGGTGGATAAAGCGCAGCACCGTGGCGAGTTCGACATCGGTGAAGTCGGCGAGGTCGGTAAGGGTGCAGGCGGCCAGCCCGGTGTAATAGGCGCGGACGCGCTGAATGCCTTCGGCGGTGGGCTCGATGAGCACCCGACGCCGGTCGCCGGGATCGCGGACTCGTTCGATGCAGCCGGCCGCGTCGAGCCGATCGATCATGCGCGACACCGAGCCCGACGTCAGCCCGACGTGCTTGGCCAATGCGGCCGCGGTGGCGGGCCCGTGGTGGTTCAGCGCGTGCAGGCAGTCCAGATCGCTGAGCGTCACCTCCATCCGCTTGGCGACCTCGGCGTTGAGCTGGGAGGTGACGTTCCCCCAGTCCGGCAGTGCCGCCAGTACCTGCTCGGCCGCCGTGGTCGGGTCCTTGTCGGCCATCGCGCTGTGTCCTCTCGGTC
Organism: Amycolatopsis nigrescens CSC17Ta-90; assembly: GCF_000384315.1. Taxonomy (GTDB): domain Bacteria; phylum Actinomycetota; class Actinomycetes; order Mycobacteriales; family Pseudonocardiaceae; genus Amycolatopsis; species Amycolatopsis nigrescens. The sequence goes on from NZ_ARVW01000001.1 coordinate 8,674,238, forward strand.
TCCGGCTTGCAGTTCTCACGCTACCACCAGTAACCTTCGTGGCACAGTTACTGCGTCGCGCAGTAATCGTGCCGCACGACTACTGAGGGGAGTGCAGAAAATGGGTGTGTTGCTGTCGACCATCGGGTCGCGGGGTGAAGCCCAGCCGGTGGCCGCACTGGCGCTGCAGTTGCAGGCGCTCGGCCAGGACGTCCACGTGTGCGTTTCCCCCGATTTCCGCGACTGGATCGAGGATTTGGGGATACCGGCGACGCCCATCGGACCGCGGATGCGCCCGACGTCGGCGCCCAGCGCACCGGAGAGGTGGGACCTGTCCTCCCCCGAGGGCCGTCGTCGGGCTGCGGAGGACGCCGTGGCCGCGCAGTTCGCCACGCTTCCGGAGGCCGCCAAGGGGCGCGATGTCCTGGTGGGGTGCGGAGCCGTGCAGGTCGCCGCCCGCTCGGTGGCCGAACTGCTGGGCATCGGATACGTGCACGCCGAATTCTGCCCGGCCGCCCTGCCGTCCCCGCATCACGCGCCGGCCCCGTGGCCGGGCTGGTCGCAGGGCGAGACGGCCGGCAACGGTGAGCTGTGGGCAGCGGATGCGCGGCGCTGGAACGAAACCTGGGGCGCCTCCCTCAACGCCCACCGCGGCGCGGCCGGGCTGGCCCCGGTCGAAGATGTGCGGGGGCACGTCCTCACCGACCGGCCATGGCTGGCCGCCGACCCCACGCTCGGGCACTGGCCAGGGGCCGACGACCTGCACGTGATCCAGACCGGCGCGTGGATCTTGCCGGATGACCGCCCGCTCTCCGCGGAACTGGAGTCCTTCCTCGCCGCCGGTGAACCGCCCGTCTACTTCGGCCTCGGCAGCTACTCCGGCGCCCCCGGGGAGGACGTCAGCCAGGTGATGCTCACCGCGGCCCGCGCGGCCGGACGCCGCGCGATCATCTCCCGCGGGTGGGCCGAGCTAGCACCGGCGGACGAGGCACCCGACTGCCTGGTGCTCGGAGAGACCAACCACCAGGCGCTTTTCCGCCGGGTCGCCGCCGTCGTGCACCACGGCGGCGCGGGCACCACCACCGCGGCCGCCATGGCCGGAGTGCCACAGGTCGTGCTTCCCCAGCAGTACGACCAGCACTACTGGACCGGGCGCGTCGACCACCTCGGGATCGGGGTCGCGCACCCGCGCGGCCTGCCGACGGCCGGCTCGCTGACCCGCGCACTCGGCCAAGCCCTGGAACCCGGCATCGCCGACCGCGCCCGCACCCTCGCCACCGCGGTACGAACCGACGGCCGATGGACCGCCGCACAACACCTGAAGCCCGGAACGCACCATCTTCCATCCGGAGATCCACCGTGCGGACGCCGACTAGGCTGGTCCGGTGTTCGACTCGCCCGACTTCGATCTCGCCCCGTACGCGGAGTCCGGCAGGCCGGTGTCCGTGCGGCGTACCTACTGCAGCTGGCAGGACGCGGGCTGGCGGTCGCTGCTCGTGCAGTGCTTCGACCACGCACCCGAGGCCGAGCACCTTCCGCTGCCCGGAGTGGCCGACCTGCATCTCGTGCTCTGCGTAGCCGGGGACGTTGTCATGCGGACGCACGCCGACGGGAAACCGGTCCGGCGGCGCTGGGTTCCCGGCACTCTGGATCTCGTGGTTCCCGGCCGGGCGACCGTGCGCGACTACCGGGCGGCGGCCGCGCTGCGCACCATCCAGGTGCACATTCCGTCGGCGACCGTCGACAGGGCCGCAGCTCAGCTGGGCGATCCGGAGCCGGACTTCGAAGCGCTCTCGGCCGCGATGAGCGCGGGCGATCCGGTGGTCGAGCAGCTCGTCCGCGCACTGCCCACCATCGACGGCGCGAACGACCTGTACGCGGAGTCCGCCGCGGCGTTCCTCGCGACGCACCTGCTGACCCGGGGCCGGCACGAACGCCCGCGGGGTGCCGAGCACGCGGCGGTCCGCTCGGCCGTGGCCGTCATGCGGGACCGGCTGAGCGAGCCGCTGACGCTGGCCGACATCGCTGCCGAGGTGCATCTGAGCGTGTACCACTTCATCCGCGTCTTCCGGGCGGCGACCGGCGAAACACCCCACCGGTTCCTCACCCGGCTGCGGATCGAGCAGGCGCAGCGGCTGCTCGCCGGCGGCACCCTCACCATCGCGCAGATCGCCGAGCGTTGCGGTTTCGCCAGTCCTGGGGCGCTGTCGTCGGCCTTCCTGAGCCAGGTCGGCGTCCGGCCGTCGGTGTACCGCAAGATCTGATCGATGATCGGCAATCCAGCGCATGTCGCGGGACCGCCCACGTCGCCTAGTTTCGGGCGGTGGTGGCGACGAAAGGATTTCAGATCATGCGGAGCTATGCCGCGACGGCGACCTCGACCGCACCGCCGGCCATCGTCTGGCGCCTGCTCGTCGACGCGCGCACCTGGCCGGTCTGGTCGGCTGTCGACAGTCTGGACACCGAGCGTTCCAGCGGGCTCGACCCGGACGGCCGGGATCCGGTCGGCGCGGTCCGCGCGTTCCGCACCGGGCGGACGGTGACCGGCGAGCGGCTGACCGGACTCGACGAAGAGAAACGCCTGACCTACGAGGACGCCTTCAACCGGGCCATCCGCGACTACCAGGCGGTCGTCGACCTGAGGCCAACGCCCGACGGGGGCACGGTCATTCACTGGCACGGCACCTATTCCGCCCGCTGGGGAATGGGCTGGCTGATGCAGGGCGTCATGCAGCGTGTCATGCAGCAGATGGCGGACGGCCTGGCCGCCCACGCGGCGCAGCAACGGAAACCCTGACGCGGACCGGCGTGGTGTCAGCGACCGGGGCCGGGAGGGCTGTCCTTCCCGGCCCGGCCGGACGGCCGGTGGATCACCCAGTGCAGCCCGAGCAGCAGCATCCCGATGCCGAGCAGAACCCACCACGAACCCCAGGCGGGGATCATGATGGCGGCACCGATCAGCACGAACAGCCAGCCGGCCTCACCGAACTCGGTGGCCCGCCGGTCACGAGTTTCCACCTGGTGCCGCAGCTTCTCCGTGTCCTGGCTGATCTTTCGCCGAAGACGCCGGTACTCCGCGGTTTTCGGGTCCAGCGACCTCAGCAGAGCCCGGTCCCGTTCGAGCTGCGCACGCAGCTCGGTGGGGTTCGGCGGGTCCGGCTCGGCGCTGATGGTGGTCTTCCTCCGCAGTCCCATGGCGAACGATCTCGACCATTATGCGCCGAGCCGGCCGAAGCGGGCGAACTTGTTCGAAGAGGTCAGCGCCCGTTGTCCTGTTTGGTCGAGCTGGTCGCCAGCCGGTCGAACTCGCGGTCCGGCAGCGTCCTGTTGAGCTCCAGCAGCTTGTCGGCGAGCCAGCCGACGGCGTACCGGGTGTCCGGGCGGTCGGACTCGATGGCGTGTCGGATGGCCTCCACCACGACGGCCGGGTCGGAGCCTTCGCTGAGCCCGGTTTCGCCGCGCCGCGCCATGGCTTCGGCCATCTCCCGGTAGGCCCCGCCGCCGGAGATCTCCCTGAGCTGCGCGGCCGTCTGGTCTTCGAACTCGGTCCTGATGATGCCGGGCTGGATGATCACGACGTCGATGCCGAACGGCTCGACCTCCATCCGGAGCGTGTCGGAGAAGGCTTCGAGCGCGTGCTTGGACGCGTAGTACCAGGCGCCGAGCGGCAACGCGATCTCGCCGCCGATGGACGAGACGTTCACGATCGTGCCGGCGGACTGCGCGCGCATCGCGGGCAGCACGAGCTGGACCAGCCTGGCCGGCGCGAGGAGGTTGACCTCGAGCTGGTCCCGCGCACGGTCCAGCGGCACGTCCTCGATGGCGCCGTGCAGGACGGTGCCGGCATTGTTGACCAGTACGTCGATCCGCTGCTGCTCGTCGAGGACGGTGGCGACCGCGCCGGCCAGCTCGTCCTCGTCGCGCGCGTCCATCTTCAGTGGGTGGCCGCCCGCGGCGCGGAGGTCGTCCATCTGGTGCACCCGCCGCGCGGCGCCGTACACCGTGTGGCCGGCGCGCAGGAGCTCCAGCGCGGTGGCGTGGCCGATCCCCGATGACGCCCCGGTCACCAGGCACACCTTCGTTGTCACAGCCGTCTTACCTTTCCCAGGCGACGGGCAGCTCGTGCACGCCGTAGATGAGCATGTCGGTGCGCATGGCCACGTCCCCGGCAGGCGCCGCGAGGCGCAGCTCCGGGAACCTGGTGACCAGCGCGGGAAGCACCACCTGCAGCTCCACGCGCGCGAGCTGCTGGCCGAGGCACTGGTGGACGCCGTGCCCGAAGGCCACGTGCCCGGCGGTCGAGCGGAGCAGGTCGAGGGTGTCCGGATCGACGAACTGCGCGGGGTCGCGGTTGGCCTCGGGGACCGAGACGGTGACCGTCTCACCGGCCTTGATCCGCTCCCCGTGCAGCTCGACGTCCTCCAGCGCGGTGCGCACCGTGAACGGGATGATGCCCAGGTAGCGCAGCAGCTCCTCGACCGCGTGCTCGGCGATGCCGGGATCGGCGCGCAGCGCGGCGAGCTGATCGGGATGGGTGAGCAGGGCGAAGGCGCTCAGCGCGAGCATGTTGGCCGTGGTGTCCAGGCCGGCGCCCAGCAGCACGAAGCCGATGTTGACCAGTTCCTCGTCGCTGAGATCGCTGGCGGTGAGGCCGCTGAGCAGGTCGTCGGCGGGTTCGGCGCGCTTGGCCGCGACCAGCTCGCCGATGGCCTCGTGCATCGCCGTGTAGGCCGACGCCCGCTGCTCCGGTGAAGCGTCCAGGCGGAACAGGTCCAGCGCATACCCCTGGAAGCGGGCCCTGTCCGCGTGCGGCACGCCGAGCAGCTCGCAGATCATCTGCGCGGGGATCGGCTGCGCCAGTACCCGCACCAGGTCCACCGGGTCGCCGTGTTCCTCCATCGCGTCCAGGTGTTCGGCCGTGAGGTCTTCGATGTGCCGGGTGAGCCGGCGCATCCGGCGGACGGTGAACTGGCCGGTGAGCAGCCGGCGGTAGCGGGTGTGCCGCGGCGGGTCCATGGCGCTGAACAATCCGGGCGGCGCGGGCTGGTCGCTGCCGGGGGCGCCGGGAATCGGCAGGTGCTGCAGCTCGGACCGGATGCTGAACCGCGGATCGGCCAGCACCTCGCGCACCAGGGCGTGGCTGGTCACCAGCCATCCCAGATGCCCGTCCGGGTAGCTCAGCCGGCTCAGCGGGCACCGCTCGCGCAGTTCGGCCAGCCCCTCGGGCGGGTCGAACGGCCGGTCGGCCGGGCGCGTGGTCGGCAGTGCTGACGTCATGTCGGTCTCCTTCCTTCTTCGTTCGCGACACACGAAACACTAGGACCGCTTTTCACCGAACTGCCACCGCAGATAACGACTTCACCTGGTAGAAGCGCTATGATCGATGCAATGACCTTGCAAGTGAATGCACTGACCTGAAACGGAGGGAAGGATGCCGGGAGGTCGGCTGACCCAGGAGGAGCGCCAGCGTGTCGCCGCCGGGCTGGCGATCGGGCTCAGCTGCGCCGAGATCGCCCGCCGGCTGGGGCGGCCGGGGTCGACCATCAGCCGCGAGGTCGCGCGCAACGGCGGAGCCCGCCGCTACCGGGCGAACCAGGCGCAGCAGGCGACCAGGTGGCGGGCCCGCCGCCGCAAGCCGCACCCGGTCGCACCGGTGCCCGCCGGCACCGCCGGGGCGGATCCGTTGCTACAGCGCGATTTCGAGCACAGGTTCGCCGAGATGATGGCCGGGACCGGGGTCCCCGCGATGATGGCAAGGGTGCTGGCCTGCCTGTTCACCAGCGACACCGGCAGCGTCACCGCCCCCGAACTCGTCGCCAGGCTGCGGGTCAGCCCGGCGTCCATCTCCAAGGCCGTCGGCTGGCTCGAGCAGCGCGGCCTGATCGGGCGCGAACGCGACGGACGGCAGCAGCGGTACCTGATCGAAGACCACATCGGTTACCAGGCATGGCAGACCAGCCTCCAGTCGATGGCCCTGTGGGTGGAGTTCACCAGTCAGGGAGCCGAGCTGTTCGGCGACTCCGCCCCGGCCGGGGCCCGGATGCGCGCCACGAGCCGGTTCTTCCGGCACCTCGTCCAGGACATGAACCAGGCGGCCGAGCACTGGCGGCAAACCGTCGCCACCCGGCACTGAGGCCACCTCCACCGTGCCGGACAGTGCCGGCGGGTCTGGTGTGGAGCGCCGGAGCCATCCAGACTGTTCACGGAACTTAAAGTGAGAACTCGTGCGCGGACAGCTCTGGGAGGTGGGGCCATGTCCAAACGGGAGACCGCGGCGGCGCGCGACGCCGACCGGCCGGGCGACCGGATGCGGGCCGAGCTGCGGCAGGCGTTGCGCACCGGCCCGTTCACCTCGGCGCTGCACCTTGCCATCGAAGCCAGCGGGCTGACCCTGGAGGAGATCCAGGTGTGGCTGGCCGAGCGCGGGGCGCGGGTCAGCGTGCCGACGCTGAGCTACTGGCGCCGCGGCCGCAGCCGACCGGAGCGCGCGGGTTCGCTGCGGGCGGTGCACCTGCTGGAGGAACTGCTCGAACTGCCCGCCGACTCGCTGGTGTCGCTGCTGGGTCCCCGGCGTTCGCGCGGCGGCCGGTGGCTCGCGCACCCGCCGGGCACGGTGGACGTGCTGAGCCTGTTCGACGAGCAGTACCCGTCGGACCTGGTGGCGAAGGTGGCCGAGCCGGGGCCGGGTTCGCTGAGCAGGATAAGCACGCATGTGGTGATCACCATCGGCGATGACCGCAGCACCAGTTCGATCCGGATCCGCGAGGTGGTGCGGGCCAACGTACCCGGCATCTCCCGGTGCGCCGTGCTGTACCTGGCCGACGAGCAGCCGGGCAACCCGCCCGCGCTGGCCGACGTGCGGTACTGCCGGAAGGGGCGGGTGCAGGTCGACCGGTCGGTCGGGCTGGTCGCCGCCGAGCTGATCTTCGACCGGGTGTTGGGTGCCGGTGAGCCCGCGCTGCTGGAGTTCGAATGGCGGTTCGAGCCGGGCATGCGGATGCTGAACTACGACCACCGGTTCCACGAGCCGATCCGGGAATACGTGCTGCAGACGCGCTTTTCGCCGGACGCCTTGCCGGCACGTTGCCACCGCTACGACAAGAGCACGCCGTCGCAGGCGGAGTGCAATCTCCGCGAGCTGTGGGTCGGCGGATCGCACACGGCGCTGCTCGCCGAATCCGATCTGACCGCCGGAATCGTCGGCATGCGCTGGTCCTGGCCCAGCACGGACGTGGTGGGTTAACAGGACCGCCGCCGTTTTAACAATCGATCCCGTCGCCAAGGTCCGGCGAACTTAACCGATCTGGTTTTCTCGCGATTCGCATACCTACCATTCCCCTTGTTTCCCAAGAAACGTGCGGAGGTTTTCCTCAGCCTCCGTGTCCCTGCCGCATGGAGGAATCGTGAAACCAAGAAGGTCATGGCCGACCGCTGCCGTATTCGGCGCGGCGGCCGGTATCTGCATCGCACTGCTACCGGCGTTGCCGGCCGCCGGGGCCGAGGGCACTGTGGTGAGCCAGGCGAAAAATCCGGTCGAGGGCACCTATCTGGTCACGCTGAAGGGCGCCGCCGCACAGTCGGCCGGTTCCGCGGAGACGGCCGCACGCGAGCTCGTGGCGCGGTACGGCGGAACCCTCGAATCGACGTTGACCGTGACGATGCGCGGTTTCGTGGTGGAGCACCTCCCCGCGGCCAAGGCCAGGCGTCTCGCCGCGAACCCGGAGGTGGCGGAGGTCCGGCAGAGCGGCCGCGCCAGTGCCGCCGGGCCCGGCGGCACTCAGGACAATCCCAGGAACTGGGGCCTGGACCGGGTAGACCAGCGAGACCGGCCGCTGGACCACAAGTACACCTACCCCAATGACGGCGCGGGGGTGAACATCTACGTCGTCGACACCGGGATCCGCTACACCCACCAGGAGTTCGGCGGCCGCGCCAAGTTCGGTGTCGACCTGCACGCGCAACCCAACCAGGGCAACGACTGCCACAACCACGGCACGCACGTCGCGGGGATCGCGGCGGGCCAGACCAGGGGCATGGCCAAGAAGGCCAACCTCGTGTCCGTCCGGATTCTCGGTTGCGACGGCTACGGCCAGGACGTCGACGTGGCCGAGGCCGCCGAGTGGATCGCCAAGAACGGCGCGAAGCCGGCGGTGGTCAACCTGAGCGTCTACACCGACGACCCGGACATCGCCGCACCCGCGATCAAGGGCTCAATCGCCAATGCCGGCATTCAGTGGTCGCTGATCACCGGCAACAACGGCGGCGACGCCTGCCAGTACGGCCCCGGCGGCCAGGTGCCCGACGCGCTCCAGGTCGGCAACTCCACCAGCAGCGACACCAGGGCGTTCGACTCCAACGCCGGCCGCTGCATGGACCTGTTCGCACCGGGCTCTGGCATCGACTCCGCGTTCCGGGGCAGCGACACCGCCTACGGCACGCTGAGCGGTACCTCGATGGCGGCGCCGCACGTCGCGGGCGCGATGGCGTTGCGGCTGCACGACTCCCCCGGCGCAACCCCGGCCGATCTCCAGTCGTGGATCGTGGGCAACGCCAGCGAGGGCAAGCTGTCCGGGCTGCCGGCCGGGAGTCCGAACAAGCTGCTGCACGTGCCGGGCACCCAGCCCGACGTCACCCCGAACGTCATCAACGGCACTCCGGCGACGGTCAGCGAGTTCCCGTTCATCATCTCGCAGCACCGCACCGGCGGTGCCCGCCCGGCCGAGCAGTCGTGCACCGGTTCGGTGGTCGCCAAGCGGGCCGTGCTGATCGCCGCGCACTGCAAGTTCGCGCAGGGCGAGCCGAAATACCTCGTCTACGGCCGCGACGATCTCGCGGACACGAACACCGGAACACGAATCGAGATCGCGGAGTACCGGACCCACCCGAACTACAACCCGAGCGACGGCTGGCGAACCGGATGGGACGTCGCGGTCATCCTGACCAAGACCGATATCCCGACCCCGGCCGGCATGTCCTATCCGCCGGTCGCCCGTTCCGGCGACGAACTGCCGATCGGCACGCGGGGCACCGCGGTCGGTTACGGCAAGACGGATTCGCAGGACGCCGAACGGAACACCCGGCTGTACAAGACGACCCTGCCGGTCGTCGCCGCCCAGAACTGCAAGAACATCAACTTCCAGTACGACGACCGGTACATGTTCTGCGACGGCTACGGCGATGGCAGCACCGGCCTGTGCCAGGGCGACAGCGGTGGCCCGTATCTGCACAACGGCAAGGTCTACGGGGTCTTTTCCTGGCTGCGCACCGACTGCGCGGCGTACAACGCACACGGCCGGCTGAACGGCGTCATGGGTGACTGGGCGAACCAGCAGCTCAGCGGTTCAGTGGCCCCGAGGTAACCCGGTTCCGCGCGACACCCTCAGATTCTTGCGGGACACCCGCACCCGATCGATGGGGGCATGCGCAGAAAGCCTCGCATGCCCCCATCTCAGCACCCAGGAGTGCGCCGCGCGGCCCGTGCGTGCCCGGGGTGTAGCCGTACTCCTTGGCGAAGGCCGCGACGAAGGCCGACGCGCTGGCGTAACCGATCTCGTGCGCCACATCGGTGACCGACCTCGTCTCCAGCAGCGCCCGCGAGACGCGCAGGCGGAGCGAAGTACGCCAGCGCGAGAACGGCATGCCGAACTCGCGCACGAAGTCCCGCTGCAGGGTCTTGGCGCTCACGTGCAGCCGGGCCGCCCACTCGTCGATCCCGGTGTGGTCGCCGGGATCGTGCGAGAGCGCCCGCGCGACGATCATCGCGAAACCGGCCCCCGCGGCGTGGTGGCCGACGAACTCGCGGGCCGACACGCCAAGCCCGCCGACGATCCGGTCGCGCGCGGCGAGCGCAACGGCTTCGTCCACACCGGACCTGGCGATCTCGGTCAGCAGCCGCGCGGCCTCGGTGCTCACCGACACCGCGCCCGCGCGCAACCGCTCCAGGTCCGCGTTCCCCTGCCGCAGGCACACCCGGTAGACGGTCTGCCCGTCGCCGGCGCGTACCTCGTGGGTCACCGCGCGCCGGACCCAGAAGCCCTCCCGCGGCCCGACGAACTGCGCGTCCGAGCCGCAGCGAACCGACAGCACGCCGTCCGGTGACCAGTAGAGCTGGTGCAGGAAGTCCTGGCGGTTCTCGCCGAACTCCAGCGACCGGCCCGCCAGGTACTTGAGCACCAGGATGCCGGCCCTGCTGCCCAGCCCGTAGCCGTACTCCAAACAGGACACCGGGTCCACGTCGGCGGGGCCGGGGATGGTCACCGAGTTCCGGCGCACCGGGTTCGGCTGTCTTCTGGCCGACATCGAAGGACCTCCTGTCGACATACCAACGAGAAAAGTAAGGTTAGCCTCAGTACACTCCCGCCGACGCTGCCGGGCCCAGTTCAGGAAGCCGAAGGAACACACCCATGCCCACCACCCGGCCAGCTCGCGCGCTCGGCGCACTGGCACTCATCGCTGCCGTGGCCACCGGCTGCGCCGCCGACTCCGGCGCCACCCCCGGCGAAACCGGACCGACCCGCGTGTTCGCCGCGGACAACGGCGAGATCACCATCCCGGCCGACCCGAAACGCGTGGTCGCGACCGGCTACGCGGTCCCGGTGCTGATCGAGGCGGACGCCGCGCTGGTCGGCATCGCCGAATGGTCCCGCGGCCTGGAGATGATGACCGGCGAGGACCGCGCGACCTACGACAGGCTGGCCAAGGTGGCGGGCGACACGACCACCGAGACCAACTACGAGGCCATCGCGGGCGTCAAACCCGACCTGATCGTGATCAGCGTGCCGAAACCGGTGCTCGCCGACATCGACATGAAACGGCTGGAGTCCATCGCCCCGGTGGTGGCGATCAGCCCGTCCATTCCCGCCGCCTGGCGCGACCTGTCGCGACGGCAGGCCGACGCGGCCGGCCGGCTCGGCAGCTACGAGTCCGCGAAGACCGCCTACGAGCAAAAAGCCGCCGGCCTTGCCGACAAGTACCGGCCCGTGCTCGATGGCCTGAAGTTCGGCCACCTCGGTGCCTACGGCGAACTGGCCAAGGGCACCTTCCAGCGGGAGTTCGCCGGGTCGTGGGGCACCAACATCGCGACCGACATCGGTGTCGACTACTACGGCCAGGTCAAGCACAAGGCCGGCGGATCGCGGGATGTCGGCGAGTACCCGTCGATCGAAGAGCTCCCGGCGAGCTTCGCCGAGGCCAAGGCCATCACCTACACCGTGGAGAACGACGGTTCGGTGAGCGAGCCGGTGCGCTACGTGCTCGATTCGGAGCTGTGGAAGAACCTGCCCGCGGTCAAGGCGGGCAAGGTCTTCCCGCTGCGCTACACGGAGGCGGCGACCTACGCCTCGGCGCAGCAGACGCTGGACGACGTCGACAAGGCGCTCGCGCCGCTGCTCGCCCGATGAACGGCGAGGAGCTGAACCCGGGTCCGCTGGTCGCCGCCCACCACCGCTCGGGCACCGGCACGGCGCGCATCCCGTATCCGGTCGACGTCCGCTGGCTGTCCGTGCTGGAACGCGGCCAGGTCAGCCCGGGGATGGTCCGGCTGACCCTCGGCGGGCCGGAGCTGGCGGGGTTCCACACCTATCAGGCCGACGACCACGTCAAGCTCATCTTCGCGGACGAAGACGGCACCCGGCGGGACCCGGTGCAGCGCACCCCGATGGAGCTGGAGTGGCCGCGCGAGATGCCCCGGACCCGGGACTACACGGTGCGCCGGTACAGCGCCGACGCGGGCGAAATCGACCTGGACTTCGTGCTGCACGAAGGGGGTCTCGCCGCCGGCTGGGCGTCCGCCGCCGAGCCGGGCGAGCGGGTGGTGGTCGCCGGCCCGCGCGGGGCGAAGGCGTTCCCGCACACCTACGACCACTACGTCTTCGCCGTGGACCTGACCGCGCTGCCCGCCGCGGCCCGCTGGCTGGACGAGTCCCCGCCGGACGTCTCCGCGCACCTGGTGCTGGAGACCGACCACGCGGACGAGCACGACTACCCGCTCGCGCGGCGGGACGGCGTCGAGATCGTCCGGCTCGTCCGCGACGGCACGAAGTCCACGCTCGCCTCCGCTGTCGAATCGCTGGCGCTGCCCACCGGCCGCACTTTCCTGTTCGCGGCGGGCGAAGCCGGCGAGATCAAGCCGCTGCGCGCCTGGAGCAAGGGCCGGCTGGACTCGAAGATCACCGGGTACTGGAAGCGCGGAGTCGCCGGGTTTGACGACTGATCAACGCAGGCGGCTCGGCATCTTCGGCGCGTCGGTCGGCCTGCTCGTGCTAGTGGCGGTGGCCAGCGTGTGCGTCGGCGCGCATGCGATCGCGCCCACCGAGGTGTGGCGCGCGTTCTTCGACTACGCCGGCACCGACGACCATCTGACCATCCGCGGAATCCGGGTGCCGCGGACGGTGATCGCGGTCTGCGTCGGCGCCGCGCTCGCCGTCTCCGGTGCGCTGATCCAGACGCTCACCCGCAACCCGCTGGCCGAACCCGGCGTGCTCGGGGTGACCTCGGGTGCCGGCTTCACCGTCAGCACGGCCGCGGGACTGGGCATCGCGGGTTCTCAGGTACCACAGCTCGTGCTCGCCTTCGCCGGCGCGGCGCTGGCCGGGCTGTTCGTCTACGCGGTCGGGCGGACGTCTCCGCTGCGTCTGGTGCTCACCGGGGTCGCGGTCACCTTCGTGCTCGGCGGCCTGTCGCTCGGCACCCGGCTGATGTTCCCCGAGGTGTTCGACCAGTACCGGTTCTGGTCCATCGGGTCGCTGGCCGGGCGCGAGCAGGTGCCGCTCACCGTGCCGCTGCTGGTGATCGTCGCCGGACTGGCCGGGGCCGTGCTGCTGGCCAGGGAGCTGAACTCGCTGGTGCTGGGCAGGCAGGTCGCGCACACCCTCGGTGTCCCCGTGCACCGGGTCCGGCTGGGTGCGCTCGCGCTGGCGACGCTGCTGGCCGGGGCGGCGACCGCGGTGGCGGGGCCGATCGCGTTCGTCGGTTTGATCGTCCCGCATCTGGCCCGACGCCCTGCCGCCGGCTCGGTGCCCTGGCTGCTGGCCTACACGATGGTGCTCGGCCCGGTGCTGCTGCTCATCGCCGACATCGGATCGCGGTTCCTGCTGCCCACCGGCGAAGTCCCGGTCGCCGTGGTCACCGCGGTACTGGGCGGGCCGATGCTGATCTGGATCGTCCGCCGCTACGGGGCGGTGACCTTGTGAGGCCGCTGGTGCTGCGGTTGGGCGGGTTCTCGGCGAGTTTCGAGCGGCGCACCGTCGTGGCCACGCTCGGGATGTTCGCGACCGCGCTGCCGCTGGTGCTGCTCGGGCTGTGTTTCGGCGCCGCCTGGCTCACGCCGTCGGAGGTGCTCTCGGCGCTGGCCGGGCGCGGGGACTCGGTGTTGGTGGTGCAGCAGTGGCGGCTGCCGAGGGTGCTGGCCGCGCTGGTGTTCGGCGCCGCGCTCGGGCTGGCCGGGGCGATCTTCCAGAACCTCACCCGCAACTCGCTGGGCAGCCCCGACATCATCGGCCTCGACGCCGGCGCCTACACCGGCGCGCTGGTCGTGATCACCCTGCTGAACGGCACCCCGGCCGCACTCGCCACCGGTTCGGTGCTCGGCGGCCTGCTCGCGGCGGCGGTCATCTACGTCCTCTCGCAGAGCTCGGGGCTCAGCAGCGCACGGATGATCATCATCGGCATCGCGGTGAACGCGATCCTGACCGCGGTCAACTCGTGGATCGTGCTGCGCGCCGAGCTGGACGTCGCGATCGCGGTGACCGGGTGGAGCGCGGGATCGCTCGGCGGGGTCGACTGGGACGAGGTGCTCCTGCCCTTCCTCGTACTCGGCGTGCTGGCGGCAGTGCTGGTCACGGTGTCGCGCGCGATGCACCAGGCCGCACTCGGCGACGACCTGGCGGTCACCTCGGGCGTGGCGCTGAACCGGGTCCGCCTGGTGCTGGTCGTGGTCGGCGTCGGCTGCACGGCCACCGTCACCGCGGTCGCCGGGCCGATCGTGTTCGTCGCGCTGGCCGCACCGCAGATCGGGCGCAGGCTGGCCGGCACTTCCGACGTGACCCTAATTCCGGCCGCGCTGGTCGGCGCGGTGCTGCTGCTGGCGGCCGACCTGGTCGCGCAGATGCTGCTCGCGCCGATCGCGCTGCCCGTTGGCGTGGTGACCACCGTGATCGGCGGCTGCTATCTCATCTGGCTGCTCATCGGGGAAATGAGGCGTTCGTGAGCAAAGGACTGACCGCGCGGGAGCTCACCCTGCGGTACGGCGAACGGGTCGTCTCGACCCGGCTCGACCTCGATCTGCCTGACGGCGCGTTCACCGCCATCGTGGGCGCGAACGCCTGTGGCAAGTCGACGCTGCTCAAGGCGCTGGTCCGGCTGCTGACCCCGGCCGCCGGCGCGGTCCACCTCGACGGCCGCGACGTCGGCGGGTACCGGCCGAAGATGTTCGCCGCGCAGGTCGCCTTCCTGCCGCAGGGGCTCGTCGCGCCGGACAACCTGACCGCCCGGCGGCTGGTGGCCCGCGGCCGTTTCCCGCACCAGTCGATCCTGTCCACCTGGTCGGTGGCGGACGAGCGCGCGGTGGACGAGGCGATGGCCGCCGCCGGGGTGACCGAACTGGCGGACCGCGGTGTGGCCGAGCTTTCCGGCGGGCAGCGGCAGCGGGTGTGGATCGCCATGGTGCTCGCCCAGGAAACGCCCTACGTCCTGCTCGACGAGCCGACCACGTTCCTGGACATCACGCACCAGTACGCGTTGCTCGGCCTGCTCGCCGGGCTGCGCGACGGCGGGCGCACGGTGGTCGCCGTGCTGCACGACATCAACCAGGCCTGCCGCTTCGCCGATCATCTGGTGGCGATGAAGGACGGCCGGGTTGCCGCCGAGGGCGCACCCGCCGACATCGTGGACGAGGCCCTGATCCGGGACGTGTTCGACCTGCCCAACATCGTCGTGCCCGACCCGGTGACCGGCACGCCGATGGTGGTGCCCAGCCAGGCGAGCAGTTCATGACCCGGCACCCGGGAAAGCGGCTACGGTCACGGCTTCTCCTGAAGGAACTTCGGAAAGGATCACGGGAATGAGCAAGGTCTTCAGCGCCCACGCGGTGTCGGTCGACGGGTACATCACCGGGCGCGATCCCGGCGCCGGGCGCGGACTCGGTGATGGGGCGACGCTCTTCGACTGGTACGGCGACGGCGACACGCCCAGCCAGGCGTTCGAGGGGTTCCGGTTGAGCGAACCCAGCGCGCGGGTCTTCGACACCCTCGCCGGCCGCGTGGGTGCGGTCGTCGCGGGGCGCAACACCTATGAGGACTCCGACCACTGGGGAGGGGACGGCCCCCATCCGACGGCGCCGCTGTTCGTGCTCAGCCATCGGCCGGCACCAGAGATGACCGAACGGCAGACCCTCGTCACCACTGGCATCGCGGAAGCGGTCGCGGCGGCGCGTGCGGCCGCCGGCGAACGCGACGTCTGCCTGATGGGCGGCGGGGTCGTCACCGAGGCGTTGAAGGCGGGGCTCATCGACGAGGTGGTCCTCCACCAGGTACCGGTCCTGCTCGGCGGCGGCCGGCCCTTCTTCCAGTCGCTTCCCGGGCACGTGCGGCTCCGCCTCGTCGAAGCCGTCCCGGCGCCAGGGGTGACCCATCTCCACTACGAAGTCGAACGATAACCTTGAATTCACCGCGGCATTCACTGCAAGGTTTTTGCAAGCCGGCACGGGAAGCCTTCATGTCGAGCGGGAAACAGATCGGGTATTCCGCTCAGAACAACGACATGGGGAGTTGCCGTGAAGAATGTACGTGCAGGACTGGCCGGCGCCTTGGGTGCCTTGGCGATGCTGATCGCGGGGTCCGGAACAGCGGTCGCGGAGACCACCGATGCCGCGACCGGCCAGGTGGACGAATTGCTGCTGCTGAATCCTGGTTCGCACCGCGTGGATGCCAACTCCGTCGAGCTGGAGCCTGGTGTGATCCTCCGCGTTGCCAACAAGGGCAAAGCGGGCGACGCCGGAGTTCAAGCGGCGTGCGCCTCCGGCAACGTGTGCATTTATGGCGATCCGGGCCACCGGGGGCCTCAGCTCAACTTCTACAACTACGGCTTCTACAACCTGGCCAGGTACAACTATCCCGGTGGCGGGAAATGGGCGCACCGCACTTCGTCCTACACCAACAACCAGACGGGCCATGCGAAAGCGAACTTTTCGCGATATCAGTCCAGCAACAACACCTGGTACGGAGTCGATGAGTGCCGTGCTCTGTGCGCCAAGGCCACCCTGGGCTCGATCGACAACGTCATCGACGGGGTGAGGCTGGAACCGTAAAGACACCGCTGTGCCGCACGGCCTTGTCCTGGAGCGGGCGACCTCGCTCCAGGACAAGGCCGTGCGCTCAACCGATCGGTGGAGCGGACCAGCCGTCCGGCGGGGCGCCGGGTTGAGCCGCCGGGTCAGGACATGGGTTGATGTGCGCCGCGGCGCCGGCTTGGCAGGCTGACCTCCAGTCGGAAGGAGCGGGACACATGCCAGAAGTGAGCTTGAGTTCCATCGAGAACAGGAACACCCCGGGCGGTGCGGCGGTGAGCCGTCGCGGGCTGCTCGCCGGTGCGGGTGCCGCGGCGGTCACCGTGCTGGGCACCGAGGCGGCCGCCACGCGGGACGCCGCGGCGGCGGCACCGGAGGCGGCGGAGTTCGGGCCGGTGACGGTCCGCCCTGGCGACCTTCGCTACGACAACCTGTTGCGCGGCAACAACTTCCGCTTCGCCGGCCGGCCGGACGAGATCCGCGTGGCCGGGTCGGCCGATCAGGTGGTGCGTGCGGTGTCGGACGCGGTGCGGTCCGGACGGCGGGTCGCGGTGCGCAGTGGCGGGCACTGCTTCGAGAACCTCACCGCCGATCCCGCGGTGAAGATGCTGCTGGACCTCTCCCCGATGAACGCGGTCGGCTACGACGCCGGCCGCCGGGCGTTCGCCGTGCAACCCGGCGCCACCCTCGGTCAGGTGTACCGGGCGCTGCTCACCGGCTGGGGCGTGACCATCCCCGCAGGCAGCTGCCCGGAGGTGGGTGCCGGTGGCCATTTCTCGGGCGGCGGGTACGGGGCGCTGTCGCGGCGGTACGGCTCGGTGGTGGATCACCTGTACGGCGTGGAGGTCGTGGTGGTCGACCGCGACGGCACCGTCCGCACCGTGGTCGCCACCCGCGAGCCGGACGACCCGCACCGCGACCTGTGGTGGGCGCACACCGGCGGTGGCGGCGGCAACTTCGGCGTGGTCACCCGGTACTGGCTGCGCTCCCCCGGCGCCACCGGCACCGACCCGTCCCGGCTGCTGCCGGCGGCGCCGGCGCGGATGGTGCAGCGCGCGGTGTTCTGGTCCTGGGAGCACCTGACCGAGCAGTCGCTCACCGGGCTGCTGCGCAACTTCGGGACCTGGCACGAGCGCAACAGCGCGCCCGGCTCGCCGTACGCCGGGTTGTACGGAATTCTCCAGCCGTCGCACCGCGCCGGCGGAACCGTCATGCTCATCGCGCAGATCGACGCGGACCTCCCGAACGCCGACGGCATGGTGACCGAGTTCGTGTCCGCGGTGACCGCCGGCCTCGACCTCACCCCGACGCTGGACATCCAGCGGACGATGCCGTGGCTGCACCGGATGACCTGGCCGGGCAGCGGCGAGCCTGGCGACGTGCTCGTCCGGCGGTACAAGATCAAGGCCGGCTACCTGCGGCGCTCGTTCACCGAGACCCAGCTCGCGGCCATCTACCGCCACCTGACGAACTCCACCGGCGGCCCGGACGCCGGCATGCTGCTCGTCGGCTACGGCGGCCAGGTCGGCGCGGTGGCGCCGGAAGCAACCGCGATCGCTCAGCGGGATGTCGTGCTGAAGGCGGTCTACCAGACGATCTGGGCCGACGAGCAGGACGACGCGGCCAACCTCGCCTGGGTCCGCGACTTCTACCGCGACGTGTACGCCGACACCGGCGGCGTGCCGGTGCCCGGTGCGGTCAGCGACGGCTCCTACATCAACTACGCGGACGCCGACCTGGCCGACCCGGCGTGGAACACCTCGGGGGTGCCCGCGCACCGGCTCTACTACAAGGACAACTACCCACGCCTGCAGCAGGTGAAGGCCCGGTGGGACCCGCGCAACGTGTTCCGGCACGCCCTGTCCGTCGAACCTCCCGGCTGACCGGGCGCTCGGTCACGCCGTCCCGTGGCGAACCTGACCGCCGTCGATCGCGGCCAGTACATCGACGGCCCGCAGTTCGCGAAGTTCGGCGGCGTCCGGGATCCGGCCCAGTCCGCGCAACCGCCCGGACTGGGCCTTGCGCATGGCCTCGAACAGCTTCCGCGCGTCACGGGCGTTGCCGAAGCCGGGGGCCGCCGAGATCCGGCCGAAGTACCCGGCGACGGCGGGACCGGAGCGGGGGTCGAGCTCGTAGTCGCCCGCCGCCGCCATCCGGCCGATGATGCCGACCAGCTCGTCCGGGGTGTAGTCCTCGAACTCGACGGTCTTGGCGAACCGCGAGGAAAGACCGGGGTTCGCGGTGAGGAACTGGCGCATCTCCGCGGTGTAGCCCGCCACGATCACCGCGATCTCCTCGCGGTGATCCTCCATCAGCTTCACCAGCGTGTCGATGGCCTCCTGGCCGAAATCGCCGCCGCTGCCCGACTGCCGGGCCAGCGTGTACGCCTCGTCGATGAACAGCACTCCGCCGAGCGACTGCTCGAAGACCACCGCCGTCTTCTCCGCCGTGTGGCCGATGTACTGGCCGACCAGGTCCCGGCGCGACACCTCGCGGAACTCGCCCCTCGGCAGCACTCCGAGCTCGCGCAACAACTTGCCGTAGGTCCGCGCGACCGTGGTCTTACCGGTGCCCGGCGCGCCGGCGAAGATCAGGTGGTGGCTCAACCCGCCGGTGGACAGGCCGGCCCGCGAGCGCCAGGAGTTCACCTGGATCTCGTCGACCAGCGAACGCACCTCGGCCTTGACCCCGGGCAGCCCGATCATGCCGTCCAGTTCCGCGAGCAGCGTTTCGAGCGGGCCGGCCCCGCCGGACGGCCCGGTGGGTTCGGCAACCACCTTCGTGCTCGCCGTGCCGTGGAGCCGGATGGCGGGCTCGGCGGTGTTCTCGATGTCGCAGGCCTCGATCGAACCTCCGCAGCCGGGCCCCACGTCGATGCCAACACCGTGCGCATCGCGGACCGAGGTGTGCCGCAGCACGGGTTCACTGCGGTGGGCCACCACGATCGCGGCCTGACCGGTGGCGGAGATCCGGCAGTTCTCCACCGCGGGCCGCGCGTGCTGGTAGATGTAGAGCCCGCGCTGCCCGCATCCGCTCACCCGGCACGAACGCAGCACCGGGTCGGCACCGAGCCCGACGATCACCCCGTCCGCGGCGACGTCGTCGATCGTGACGTTCTCCACCACCCCGGACGCGCCTTCCAGCACCAGCCCGTGTTCCGCGCCGGTGATGGTGACGTCCTTGATCGCCAGCGGCCCTGGGCCGCGGACCGCCACCGCCGGCCCGCGGTCCCCGCGCACGATGCAGCCGGTCAGGGTCAGCTCGGCGTTCTCGGCCTGCACCGCCGCCGCGCCGCCCGCCTGCACGGTCAGCCCGTGCACGGTGAGCGCACCGCCGCGGGCGAGCAGCACCGGTACCTCGGCGCCGGTGCCGTCGAGCAGCACCTCCGCCCCTTCGGCCGCGCGCAGGGTCATGATCCGGTCCGCCAGTTCCAGCGTCTCCGCGTAGGTGCCCGCGGCGATCGACACGCAGGTGCCGTCGGGGGTGTCCAGGATCGCGGCGCCGACCGTGGGATAGGC
This sequence comes from Amycolatopsis nigrescens CSC17Ta-90, assembly GCF_000384315.1. Taxonomy (GTDB): domain Bacteria; phylum Actinomycetota; class Actinomycetes; order Mycobacteriales; family Pseudonocardiaceae; genus Amycolatopsis; species Amycolatopsis nigrescens. Next base: position 8,694,017 of record NZ_ARVW01000001.1, read on the forward strand.
ACCGCGGCGGCCGGGGTCGACCAGTACGGTGCGGCTGGTGGAGGTCGTCATCAGCTGGCCCGCTCGGCCAGCCAGCCGCGGTCGGCGGCCTTGACCCCGGCCTGGAACCGGCTGCGCGCACCGAGCCGGTTCATCAGGCTCGACACCATGCGGCGCACGGTCCGCACCGAGACGCCGAGTGCGGCCGCGGCCGATTCGTCCGTGCAGCCCGCGGAGAGCAACGCGAGCAGTTCGCGGTCGCGCACCGCCGGCCCGGCGGTGTCCGGCAGGTCGCTCGCGGTGAGCGGCACCGCGGCGGGCCACAGGCGCTCGGCCAGTTCGGTCACCGCCCCGACCACGCTGGGCAGCCGGAGCACGGCGATGTCGTCCTGCCTCTCGTCGGGCAGGATCGCGAACACACCGTCGACCACCAGCGCCTCGATGGGCACGGCGGGCATCGTGCGGATCAGCGCACCGGCCTGCGCCAGCTTCCCGAGCCGGCGTGCGGGCCCCGCCGTGATGCGCACGTGGTCCGGGACCAGCATCCGGTAGCGGACCCCGCGCCGCAGGTTCGCGTGGTCGATGCGGTGCGGGGTGGTGACCGGATCGGACAGCGAGCTGACCAGCAGCACCTCCCGCTGCGCGGCGGCCAGTTTCGCGGCCACCCGCGCGTGCCGGGACACCAGCGCGGGCGCGGACTGTCCACTTAGGAGCGCGAGCCGGGGCGCCGAACCGAGTTCGGGCGCAGAGTGGGTGATCATGGGTTCCCTCCGATCGGCAGCGACGCGGCGACGGCCGGTGCGTGCTGGTTGTCCATTCGTTCGAGACGTATTCCGGGTACCGGCATCCGCAGCAGCCGCTCGACGGCCGCGTCCACGGCGGCGTCGGTGATGGCCGCGACCCGCAGCACCGCCGCGTATTCGGGCACGGTGACCGCGACGGTGCACGCGGTACCGGGTACGGCGGCGAGCATCCGGTGCAGCGTGTGCATGCGGGCCGGCAGCGAGCGGGCGCCGAGACCCAGCAGCCGGAGACCGACCTGCGTGACCTGCCCCGCCCGCCAGTGCTGCCGGTCCTCCCGGATCGCGCCACGGCCCGGTCCGGCGTGGCTGAGCGCGACCAGCGTCGCGAGTACCTCCTGCTCGCTCAGCGCGGTGACTCGCAGGTCCGCCCCGCGAAGCCTGCGGTGCAGCCTGCGCACGGTGTTGGTCAGCGCGGCGAGCAGCTCGGCGTCCTCGGCGAAGTTCGGTTCGCGCAAGGCCCGCACGGCAAGCCAGGCACGCGTCGGGTCTGTCGCTTGTGGACCGCGATGCAGCACGAGCTGCCACCGCACGGCCGGTGCCGCGGATTCGCCGGTCTCGGCCGGCAGCGACCCCGAGAGCGCGAGTTCGGCGAGCGCGGCGGGACCGGGGGCGACCGGGCGCAGCACCGCGAGCAGTTCCTCGCCGCGGCTCAGCACACCGGCGGGTGTCCCGGCCAGCTCGGCGGTGCGCACCTCGGCGCCCGGAGCCAGCGCCCGCAACAGGACACGGCCGCCCTCGGCTTCAGGGAGGTCGCGGGCGCGACGGCGCAGCAGCAACCCGGCCCGCAGCGTCAGCTCGTCGGACAGCCAGCGGCCTCGCACCCGCAATCCGGTCCAGGCCAGCAACCCCACCGCGGTCAGCGCGAGCCCGGTCGCCACCGGCCACGGCCTGCCGATCGCGAGAAACCCCAGCACGAGGGCCAGCTGCCAGCACACGATGCGCAGCACCGGCAGCTTGACCGGGTCCCGGCGCGTCGGCGGCTGCTCGACCTTTCCGTCCGGGACCGCCGTAGCGCGCATGGGCTGAGCGGGCCGCGCGGGCCGCGCGAACGGTGCCGGCCGTGGTGGCGGCGTCGGCCGGACCAACGGTTGCGGCCGCACCGCCGCAGCCCGTGCGGCTGCCGCGACGGTCGCCACCGGCCGGCCGGTGGCCCGTGGCGCGGCGGGTTCCGGCTGCCGCGCGTGCTCACCGTCGGGTCTGGGGCGCTGCCGCTGCTCGGCTCGAGTCCCGGTCATCGTGGCCACCTCACGCCACGGCCGCTTCGTGCCATGTCTCGTCGATCAACGTGGCGGCGGTGCGCCACGCGTTAAGGTGCAGCGACCGCACCCTCGGCCACGGAACAGGGAAGAACATGGCGCCCACCATCCCCGCCCGAACATGAGGTTCCGATGACAGCGACGGCACGCGTGCTGGTGGTCGAGGACAACGAGGACCTGCGGGTGGCGGTGACCACCGAGCTCGCCGCGCACGGGCTGCGCGTCGACGAGGCCGCGGACCTGGCCGCCGCCGACGCCGCACTCGCCGGCCCCGGTGACCATGACTGCGTGGTGCATGACTGCGTGGTGTTCGACCGGATGCTGCCCGACGGTGACGCGGTGGACTACGTGCACCGGCGCCGGCTGGCTGGCTGGGCGGTGCCGGTGCTGTTCCTCACCGCCCGCGACACCGTCGCCGACCGGGTCGCGGGTTTCGAGCACGGCGGCGACGACTACCTGGTGAAGCCGTTCGCGGTGGCCGAGATGACGGCCAGGGTGTTCGCGCTGTGCCGCCGCCACGGCGAGCGGCGGCCCCCGGTGCTGCACCACGCCGACCTCGAACTGGACAGCGCGCGGCGACGGGCCCGGCGGGCGGGCGTCCTGCTCACCTTGAGCGACAAGGAGTTCGCCGTGCTCGAGTACCTGATGTCCCGGCCGGAGCAGGCCGTCACCCGCGCCGAGCTGATCGAGCACTGCTGGGACACCAGCACCGACCCGATGTCCAATGTGGTCGACGTGGTGGTGCGCAGGCTGCGGGTGAAGCTGCGCCAGCCAGAGCTGATCCACACCGTGCGCGGCGCCGGATACCGGCTCGGCGCCGGACAGGGCGACTCGTGACGACCTCGGCTGCCGCCCGGCTGCGACGGCTGCGCTGGCTGCTCACCGTGCTGTTCACCGCGCTCAACGCGGCGGGCCTGCTGGTGCTGGCGTGGTTGTTCGCCGAGCAGGACCGCGCGCAGGGCGAGCTGCGGCTGGACGCCGAGCTGAAGCAGGTGACCGCGGCGGTGTCGCGACTGGTCCAGCAGCAGGACGACGGCACCATCGTCACCGGGTTCGCGAGCCAGGACCCGATGGACACCAGCTGTCCCGAGTTCGCCGTGCTGCCCGCCGCCGGCGGCGCCTTCGAACCGCATTTCAGCCGGCGTGACTGCGCCCCTGTGGATCAGGGCTACCTGCACGGACTGGCCAGGGAGGCGACCGCCAGCGGGAAGTTCATCGAGGGCTACGTGCCAGGCACCGGCAACGGCGTGGTGCGGGTGGTCGCCCAGCCGTTCCTCAACAAGGCGGGCCAGTACGCGGGCGCGATCATCGCCGCCAGCGACCCGGCCGCGGAGCTGTCCAGGCACCGGAACGTGGTGCTGTGGACGATCGGCGGCTGCGTGCTGCTGGTGGCCGCGGTCGGCATGGCCGGGCATCTGCTCTCCGGCCGCGCCATCCGGCCCGCGGCGATGGCGCTGGAACAGCAGGAGATGCTGCTCGCCGAGACCGCGCACGACCTGCGTACCCCGGTGGCCGCGCTGCGAGCGCTGGCCGAGACGGCGTGGCGCAACCCCGCGGACCGGCCAGACCTGCTGCCCCGCACGGTGCGACTGGCGGCGCGGATGGGCTCCATCATCGACGACCTGCTCGTGCGCGCGCGGCTCGCGGCCGGGGTGGAGACGCTGGCCATCCAGCCCGTCTGGCTGGACCAGCTCGTCGCGGGCGTCGTCGGGGAGACTCCCGCCGCCGGCGCACAGGTCACCGTCACCACGGCGCCGACGAAGGTCAACGCCGACCCTGGTCTCGTGCAACGGGCGGTCGGCAACCTGCTGGACAACGCGCTGCGCTACGGACGCCAGCCGGGTGCACCCGCGATCGTGCACATCACCGTCGCGGGCGGCCGGGTGACGGTGGCCGACCACGGCCCCGGGATCGACGCCTCGGTCGCGGAAGAGTCCTTCGACCGGTTCACCAGCGGCGCCGGTTCCAGCGGCCTCGGCCTTTCCATCGTGCGCTGGACCGCGCAGGCGCACGGCGGATTCCTGCGCGTCTACAACGCCGAAGAGGGCGGCGCCATCTTCGAGCTGGCCTTCCCGCTCGCCGAGTAGCCCCGCTGACCAGGCAAGACCGGCCGAACCCTGTGCGGTGTCCGGTTTTGTTGTATCTGACCTGGACCGTCCGTGTACCAGGTGTCCTATGCTCACTTTCGTGATGGGGAGCAAGCTGCGGCATCGTCTGCCGATGGCCCTGCTCGTGGCCGCCTGCACGGCCACCGTGGCGATCGCGGTCTCCGGCGCGAGCCAGCCACCGCGCGGGCTGGACTTCGCGCCGTCCGGGCACTGGGTGGTGAACCCCGAGCTGGACATCGTCTTCCACGTCAACGGTGCGGCCAAGGCGGTGGACGCGCAGGCACCCATGGCGATCGACCCCGGCAGCCGCGTCTACCAGGGCGAGACCAGCGCGTACGTGGTCGGCCAGTCCCGGATCAGGGAGTTCGGCAAGTCCAGCCTCGAGGTCGAGCGCACCCTGCCGGCCCCGACCGGTGAGCCGCCAGTCGGTGTGGAAGCACCCGGCGGGCCCTATCTCGTCTACCGCGAGGCCGGCACCGTGGTCCGCCTCGGCGACCAGCCCGCGACCATCCACGCCGGGCAGGGGCTCGGCGAGCCGGTGGTCACTCCGGACGGCACCCTCTGGCTGCACCGGCTCGCGACCGGAGTGCTGTGCAAGCTGCCCAGGGGCGCGGACCAGGTGTCCTGTCCCGCCGTGGCGCCACGGGGGCACCAGGGCGGGCTGACCGTGGTCGGCGAGCAGGCGGCCTTCGTCGACACCACCGACGACACCGTGCGGGCGGTGGCGGACGGCCAGCTCGGCGCCCCGGTGAACCTCGGCGTCGACCTGCCGGGCACGGCCAGGATCGCCACCGCGGACACCGCCGGACGCATCCCCGCCCTCGACCCCGCCAAGCACCAGCTGCACCTCATCGACACCGGAGGGCTCAGCCGCACCCCGCCCGCGAACCTGGTGACGGTCGACCTACCCGAAGGCGACTACGCGAGCCCGGAGCCGAGCGGCACCTCGGTGGTGCTGCTCGATCTGCGCGGCAACGCCGTGCACACCTACACCAGCGACGGCAGGCCGCAGGGCGTCACCCCGGTCCCGCCGGAGACCGGCGAACCGAGGCTGACCCGTGCCCAGGACGCGCGCGTGTACGTCGACGGCGACAAGGGCGGGCACGTCATGGTCGTCGACGAAGGCGGCGCGGTGAGCCAGGTTCCGCTCGTCGGCGAGCAGAAGCCGGGCGGCAACCCGCAGGCCCCGCCACCGGAGCGACAACCGGAGAACACCCAGCCGCCCCCGCCACGGGCGGATCCGCCCGTGCAGGCCGGGCCGCCGCCCACCAGGAACGCCCCGGCTCCGGACCCGGCCCCGCAACGTGAGCAGCCGAAACCGAACCCAGCACCGAAACCGGACCCGCCGCCGACGCAGAAACCGCTCCCGGCGAGTCCCCCCGGCATCGCGACGAACCTCGCCGCCAGTCCGCAGGACGGCACCCTGCGGGTCACCTGGAACGCCGCCGCCCCCAACGGCGCACCGGTGACCGCCTACCACGTGTCGTGGCAGCCCGCGACGGGCGCGGGCAGCGTGAGCACACCCGGCAGCGCCCGCTCGACTGTCCTTTCCGGACTGAAGAAGGGCACCGCCTACACGGTGACGGTGGTCGCCGAGAACAGCGCGGGCCGTGGCACCGCGGCCAGCACGCGGGTGACGGTGCCCAGCGACGGCGCACCGGAAGTCACCGTGGCCCGTGGCCGCACGGAGTCCCACGACGCCGGCTGCCGTCCACCGGAATGCGGCCTGATGCTGTTCACGCTGAAGGGTTTCGAGCCCAACAAGGACTACACCGTCACGCCTTACTCCAACGCCCCCGGCTACCCCGGTGACAACCCGGAGGACGGGTGCACCACCAATGGCGATGGCTACTACCAGGATCAGGCATTTCCGTTCGCGCAGGTCGGCTATGACGTGTGGGTCGTGGTCGAGGGACCGGACGGGCAGCGGTACGAGTCCAACCGTTACACATGGGAGTCAGGGTGAGCCCTACGCGGGCCGGCGAGGTCGCCAGGCTGATCGGCGAGAACGTGCAGCAGGTGATCCGCGGCAAGCCGGAGCTGGTGCGGCTGGCGGTGGCCGCGCTGCTGGCCGAGGGGCACCTGCTGATCGAGGACGTGCCGGGGCTCGGCAAGACCACGCTGGCGCGCTGCCTGGCCCGCAGCATCGGCGGGGAGTGGAACCGCATCCAGTTCACCCCCGACCTGCTGCCAGGCGACATCACCGGGGTCACCGTGTACCACCAGAAGGAAGAGCAGTTCACCTTCCACCGCGGCAGCGTGTTCGCGAACATCGTGGTGGCCGACGAGGTCAACCGCGGCACCCCCAAGACCCAGTCGGCGCTGCTCGAGGTGATGTCGGAGCGGCGGGTCACGGTGGACGCGGTCACGCACGAGGTGCCCCGGCCCTTTCTGGTCGTCGCCACCCAGAACCCGATCGAGATGGAGGGCACCTACCGGCTTCCGGAGGCGCAGCTCGACCGGTTCCTGATGCGGCTTTCGGTGGGCTACCCGGACATCGCGTCCGAGGTGCTGGTGGTGATGAGCGACTGCGCCGGGGTCACCCCCGACGAGCTGCCGACCGTGGTCGACATCGCGACCCTGCGCGCGGCCATCGGGGACGTCCGCCAGTCCCATGTGGACCGCGCGATCGTGGAGTACGCCGTGCGGCTCACCGCCGCCACCCGTGACCACGCGGCGGTGAAGTTCGGCGCCAGCCCCCGTGGCAGCATCGCGCTGGTGCGGACCGGGCAGGCGCTGGCCGCGATGGCGGGCCGCGGCTTCGTCACGCCGGACGACATCAAGGACGTCGCCAAGCCGGTGCTCGCGCACCGGCTGGTCCTCACCGCGGACGCCGAGCTGAACCAGCGCGGCACCGACGAGGTCATCGCCGAGGTGCTGGCCGCGACGCCGGCGCCCGCGATCAACGTGGGCGCCAGGTAGCCGTGCGGCCGACCCGGCGCGGGATCGCGGTGCTCGTGCTCGCCGCGGTGCTGGTCGCGTTCGGACAGTGGGCGGGTTATCCGCTGCTGCGCGCCCTCGGCGGAATCCTGTTCGCGGCGGTGCTCGCCGCGGTCGTGGTGACCGCGCGCCGGGTGCGGGTGGTGGTGACCCGCTCGGTCTACCCGGACCGGGTCGAGCGCGGCAGTCCCGCGCTGGCGCGGCTGCGGGTGCGCAACCCCACCGGCGGCCGGCAGCCCGCGTTCCTCGCCACGGACCGGGCCGGCGGCGCCGCGCAGACCGTGCGGATCCGCCCGCTGCCGCCGGCGACCGAAGCCACCTACCACTACGAGCTGGCGACCCGCGCCCGCGGCAGGATGACGGTGGGACCGCTGATGCTGCACCGGGTCGACCCGTTCGGGCTCGCCCTCAACCGGCTGCCCACCGGCGAAACCACCCCGTTGTGGGTGTACCCGCGGCAGTTCCCCGCGAAGGCGCTGATGGGCGCGCACCCCAGGCACCACCACGAGGGCGTCACCACCGACGACGCGCTGCGCGGTTCGATGGATCTGCGTGACGTGCGCGAGTACGTGCCCGGCGACGAGGTTCGGCACCTGCACTGGAAGGCCAGCGCCAGGGTCGGCAGGCTGATGGTGCGGGATCTGGCCGATCCGCAGCAGCCGCGGTTCACCGTGCTGCTGGACACGCGCCCTGGTTCCCTTCCGCCGCACCAGTTCGAGGAGGCGGTGGATCTGGCCGCCTCCCTGCTCGGCGCGTCCGCGCGCGCGGGCAGGCACAGCAGGCTGGTCACCTCGTCCGGGCTCGACGTGCCAACGCCCGGCGGCAGCCAGGCCGCGCGCAGCCTGCTCGACGAGCTCTGCGTGCTGGCGCAGGGCGGCAGCGGGGACGCGGCGGTGGTGCCCGCGTCGCTGGCCGCCGGCCGTGGGTCCGGCGGCTGTCTCGCGGTGGTCACCGCGGCCGGTGCCGACGTGACGTCGCTGGCCGGGCTGAAGCACCGCTACTCGACGGTGTTCGTGTTCGTGCTCGGCGAAACCGGGACCGGGCTCGCCGCGATGACCGGTGCGCGCGTGCTCGGCGCGGAGAACGCCGAACACGCCGTGCGCCGGTGGAACGAGGTGGCCGGATGACGACGGCCAGGGTGCTGCCGTCGGCCTGCGTGGTGCTCGCGGCGGTACTCGCTGGCCTGCTGTTCGCGCCCGTTTTCGGTATGGCGCCGTTGCTCCTGCCACTCGCCGTGCCCGCGGCGGTGGTGCTCGCGGTCGCCGCGGGAACCTCGCGCCGCGAGGCGCTGGTGCCGTGGCGGCCGGTGCTGACACCGCTCGCGGGGCTGCTCGCCATCGTCGAGACGCTGCTGTTTCCCACCACGGTCGCGGGCCTGCCGACCGGTGAGACGATCCGCGCGCTGGTCTCCGGTGCGACGGAGTCGTGGCGGCTCGCGCTGCAGTCGACCTGGCCCGCCCAGCCCGACCCAACGCTGGTGCTGTTCGTGCCGTTGCTGGCGCTGCTCGCCTGCGTGCTCGGCGTCGAGCTGCTGCATCGCTGGGGGGCGTTGCCCGCGCTGCTGCCGAGCCTCGCGGTGGTGGTGCTGAGCCAGTTCTACCGCGCGACCACCGGAGTAGCGGCGGCACTGGCCGCACTGGCCTACGCGGCGGCAGCCGGGGCGTTGCTCGCGGCCACCCGGGCCGAACGGTCGACCGCCGAACGGCGCCGGGTGCCGGCGCTGCTGCTCGTCGCGCCCGCGGTGACGCTCGCGATCGTCGGCGCGCTCGTCGGCGGTGCGCTGCTGCCCACCACCGAAGCCAGGTACACGCTCAAGGACGAGCAGTTCGCGCCGCTGGCCGAGAGCCAGGTGACCAGCCCGCTGGACGAGCTGTCCGGCCGGCTGTCCCATCCGGACACTCCGGTGTTTACAGTGGACGGTGCCACCGGGGTGGACAGGTGGCCGGTGGTGGTGCTGCAGGAGTTCGACGGTGTCAACTGGAGCCCTGGCGGCCGCTACCGCAGGCTCGGCGCGGACCTGCGGCCGGGCCCGGAGATCACCGTGCCGGTCGAGCGGCGGACCGCCGAGATCCGCGACGCCCGGCTCGGCGGGCCGTGGCTGCCAGGCCAGACCCTGCCGGCCGGGGTGGACGGCATCGACCCGCTCGTGGAGGAGCGGCAGGGCTCGCTGCTCGTCCCGCAGGTGGCGGCGCCGGCGGACTACACGCTCAGCTGGTGGGAACCGCAGGTCGGCGACCACACCCTGGACAGCGTCGCGATCGACCTCTCCCTTGTCGATGAGCTGGGCGGGGTCGGCGAGGTGCCTCCCGGCATCATCGAGCTGGCAGACCGGGCGGTTCCGACGAGGCCGACCTTCCAGACCGCGCTGGCGCTGGAACGCTTCCTGCGCGAGGGCTACCGGCCGGCGACCGGGCAGAACCTGCCCACCGGGCACTCCTGGCCGCAGCTCGAAGAGTTCCTGCTGGAAACCAAGCGCGGCACGAGCGAGCAGTTCGCGGCCGCGTACGTCGCGCTGGCCAGGATCAAGGGCATTCCCGCGCGGCTCGTGGTCGGTTTCCGGGCACCGGAGGACCGTGCGGCCGGGCACTACACCGTCCGCAACGGCGACGCGCTGGCCTGGCCGGAGGTCGCGGTCGAAGGCGTGGGCTGGGTGCCGCTGGATCCGAGCGGCACGGCCACCGCGTCCGGACCGGATCCGACCCGCGGGCTGGCCGCGGCCGCCGCGGAGGTGCGGGCGGAACTGCCGCCGTCCGAACAGTTGCGGGACGCACCGGTCGAACCCGCACCGGGCACGCTGGGTTCGGACACCGCGGGCGGCTGGTCGTTCCCGTACTCCGTCCTGCTCGCGGTGCCGCTGTCCGCGGTGCTGCTGTGGGTGGCCGGGGTACCGCTCGCGAAGGCGCTGCGCGCGCGGCGGCGCCGGCGCAGACCGGGCGCGGGCGCCGTGATCGGCGCCTGGGAGGAGGCGCGCGACCGGCTGCGCGCCTACGGCCTCCCGGTGTCCGCGGGAATGACGGTCCGCGACCTGACCACGGCCGTCAGCGGCACCACCACCGACGGCGCCACTGTGGACGGTCTGCGCTCGCTCGGCACGACGGTGGACTTCGCCCTGTGGTCCGGCGCCGAACCCGGCCCGGACAGCGGCCGACACGCCTGGGCCGCGGTCGACGCGGTACGCGGCGGGCTCGCCCGCCGCGGCCTGCGGGCCCGCGTCCGCGCCGCGTTGAACCCCGCTCCCCTGCGCGCCCCGCGCTGAACCAGCGCCCCCTTTTGGCCGGGTGTTGACTGAGCTTTGGCTGGTCCGCGTGCATCACGTGATGGTCCCGGGTGATCGTGGATGGCGCGTACGTACGGCGAAAACAGGGCTATGACCGGGCGAAGCCCAGTCGATCGGGGCGGCCCGGCTCGAAGATTCACGTGCTGTCCGACCGCGGCGGCCTGCCCCTGGTCGTCGCGATCTGGCGTGGCGTGCACGATTTCTTCCCTCTTTCGTGTTTGGTTGTGTGCGTTTTTTGTCGGGGGTCGGCGGTATCATTAAGGGGTATTCAGAACTGAGGAGGTTCTGGTGTCCTGTTTTCTTTTGCGGATGGCTCCGAAGGTTGATTTCGGTGCACTTTCGCCGGAGTGGTTGTTCGGTTTGCGTGAATCGACGATCGAGCACCTCGACCCGTCGCAGGCAGTGGGGGTGGTGATCTCCGCGCGGCGAGCGATCTGCCGTGCGCAGGCGATCCAAGCCCGGGCGATCGCGCAGGTCAGCCGTGCGCGCGGTGGTGCGCGGTGGGTGGCCGATGAGTTGGCACCGGAGCTGCGATTGTCCCGTGAAACGACCGCGACCCGGGTAGCGTTGGCCGATGCGCTGGTATCGCGGATGCCGTGCCTGCTGGCGGCGATGGTCGAGGGCGAGCTGGATATCGAAAAGGCTCGCCAGGCGTTTGATGGCGTGGCGGTGCTGTCGGATGGATTAGCCCGTCAGGCCGATGAAATCCTGGCCGATCGCATCGGCGAAAAGAATCCGAGTAACTGGCGGAAAACAGTGACTCGGGTGGTGGCGAGTCTCGATCCCGAGGGTCAACGCGCTCGCGCGGAGGCTCGGCGCAAGCAGCGGCGGGTCGAGTTGCACCACGAACCGGATGCGATGGCGTCGTTGTGGGCGTACCTTCCGGCTGAGATCGCGACCGCCGTCTATGCCCGGATCGACATGTTGGCGCGGAAGCTTCGCGGTGGCGATGAGGTTCGCACGATGGACCAACTTCGAGCTGATGTGTTGGCGGAGTTGCTCCTCGGCAAGGGCTGGGAAGGCTTGGCCGCCCAGGTGTTCATCCACATCCCCCTCGACACCGCGTTAGGCATCCGCGACGACGGGTGCGAACTAGTCGGCCATGGTCCGATCCCCGGTGACCTCGGCCGCCAGATCATGAACCAGCCGGGTTCGGTGTGGCGGAAGGTATTGACCGACCCGGTATCGGGCGCTGTCCGGGATATCGGCCGCAAGAGATACCGCCCTCCGGCCGACTTGGCCGAACTGGTCCGCGTCCGCGACCGCACCTGCCGAGCACCGGGCTGCAACCGGCCCGCACAACGCTGCGACGCCGACCACTGCACCGCATGGTCGCAAAACGGGGACACCTGCGACCACAACCTCTGCTGCCTGTGCCGCCACCACCACAGCCTGAAGGATGAGCTGGGCTGGAAGTTCGAGTTCGATCCGGTGACGGCCGACTTAACGGTCACCACCCCCACCGGCCGCACCTACTCGACCAGACCGGAGCCACTCGCCGACCCGCCGCCACCTCCGAAGCGCGCCGATGAGCCACCGCCCTTCTAGTAGTGCTTTGTCAGGTCATGGTTTGGGCACGTTCGCGGCGTTGTGCGGCGGGTGTGCGGCAGCACGCAGGGTCCTTGAGTTCGCGAAATTGTGGCGCGGTCAGGGACCCTGCGTTGGCACCGTGGGTCAGGCGTAGGTGGTGTCCCTCCAGCGGATCTCCACCATTCCGGTGGCTACTCCGCGTAGGGCTGGTCGGTTCCCTGGTCGCTGTAGCCGAGGCTCCAGATGTAGCCGTCCGGGTCCGCGAAGGTGCCGCCGTACCCGCCCCATGGCAGGGCACCGGCGGGCTTGAGAACCGTGGCGCCGGCCTTCTCGGCCTCCGCGAGGATCTCGTCGACCCGCGCTTCACTGCGGATCACATAGGTGAGGGCCAGCCCGTAGAAGCCGACCAGCGAGCCGCCGTCCGATTCGAAGAACACCGAGACGCCGTGATCGTTTCCGGTCACCGCTCCCCTAGCCCGTGCAGACGGCTTCGCGGATCGGCTTGGCCTGGCTTTCGTAGAAGCCGACGCTGGAGGCGCCCTGGATCCGGAAGCAGTACTTCAGCACCGGGTCGATCCGCAGCCGGTACTCGGTCACGCGCTGCACGACGACCGTGTCCAGTGGCTGCCCTTCGGGGGCGATCACGATCGCGAAATCAAGCGGTTCGCTGCTGCGCCAGGAAAGTTCGACATAATCGCCCTGATCCACCGGGTCGTTGAGCTCGACGCGCACGGGCGCGGCGCTGGGCTGCGCGGGCGCCGGTGCCGGTGCGGCGACCCCCGCCGGCGTGCCGGGCACGTCGAGCTTCGCGGGCTGGTTCAGCAGCAGCACGACCACCGCGACGGCCAGTACCGACAGCGCGCCGACGGCGGCGATCACGACCCCCGCCCGCGGCTTGCCCCGTGCCTTGTCGTTCGGCCCGTACTGCACGAGCAGCTCGCCCCTCGGCGGCGGCGGGACCGCCACCGGCGGCGCGGAGACCACGGCGGGCCGGGGCCGGGCGACGTTGCCGGCGAACGCGCTGCCGAAGTCGTCGAACGCGGGCTGCGCCCGCACCGGACCGATCATGGTGCCGATCCGGGCGGCCACCGTGGCCGCGTCGAGCGGTCGCGCGTCGGGGTTCTTCGCCAGCAACGCGGAGACCAGCTGGGCCAGCCCGCCCGGCAGGTCGGCCCGCCGCAGCGCGGGCACCTCGCTGCTGAGCGTGCGCAGCAGCCGCTCGTCCACCTGCTCGCCGGGACGGCCCTGGTGCGGCGACGAGCCCGAAAGGGCGAAGTACAGCACCGCACCGAGCCCGTACAGATCCGTCCGCTCGTCACGGGTCCCGTCGCGCACCGTCTCCGGCGCCAGGAAGTCCACCCCGGCGGTCACTTCCCCGGGGAAGGCGTGCCGCAGGGTGAGACCGAAGTCGGCGAGCACCGGCTCACCCGACGGCCGGAACAGCACGTTGCCAGGGGTGACGCCGCCGTGCACCAGCCCGGCGGCGTGCGCGGCCGCCAGCGCACCAGCCAGCGCGCTGCCCAGCGCGAGGGTGTCCGGGATGGTGAGCGGGCCGAACGAGCCGACCAGTTCCGGCAGGGACTGGGCGCACAGCTCCATCCGCAGCGCGCAGCGGCCGTCGGGCAGTTCCTCGACGCGGTCGGCCACCAGCACCTGCGCCCGCGCGCGCAACTCCGCCAGGCTGCGCAGTTCGGTGTCGAGCAGGCCGCGGGTGCGCCGGTCGATCGGACCGGGATAGGCCTTCAGCGCGAACGCCGTGCTGCCGTGCCCGTCCACCCCGGCGAGCACGGTGGCGACCGGCCCGTCGCCGAGGGGAACCAGTTCGTCGTGTCCGGGAAGTGTCGTCATCGCGGTAGTCATTCTGGCGCCATTCCGTCGTGTCCGGTAGCTGCCGTGCCCATTTCGCGGGCTCGCTCGCGCGCTCATCGTAGGTAGCGACCGTTCCGCGGTGGGTTTCCCGGCAGCTTGCTGCCGCCCGCCCGGCAGACCAAAGGGGACAGCGCGGATGACGACCACGAACCTGGTCAGGGTGACCATCGACGCGCCTGCCCGGCGGATCGACCTCGCGTTGCCGGAACGCTCGCCGGTGGCCGAGATCCTGCCGGGACTGCTGCGCCGGGCCGGCGAGAGCCTGGCCGACGACGGGGTCACCGACGGCGGCTGGCTGTTGCGCCGCACCGACGGCACCGCGCTCGAACTCGGCCGGACCCTTGGCACCTACGGGATCCGCGACGGCGAGGTACTGCACCTGGTGTCCCGGCGGCTGCACTGGCCCGAACTCGAGTACGACGACCTCGCCGACACCATCGCGAAGGGGGCCGGGCGTACCGGCCGGCTGTGGGGGCCGGCGCACACCCGCGTCGCGGGACTGCTGACCGGGGCGTTCGCCGCGCTGCTCGCGCTGCTGGCGGTGGCGCGGGCGGGGCCGCCGTGGAATGCGCCCGCGTGGGTCGCGCTCGGGTTCTGCGCGGTGCTGCTCGCGGCTGGCACGGTGCTGGCCCGCGCACTGGGCGATGCCGGTGCCGGCGCGACGGTCGCCGCGCTGGCCCTGCCGTTCGCCTTCATCGGCGGGGTGCTGCTCCTCGGTGACGGGCCACCGGCCGCGGGGCTCGGCGCACCGCATCTGCTCGCCGCCTGCTCGGCGGTCGTGGTCGCGTCCGCGCTCGGCTATGTCGGCGTGGTGGACCGGGCCGAGTTGTTCATCGGCGGCATCACCGCGGGCGTCGTGGGGGCGCTGGCCTCCTGGCTGGCCACCCTGGACGCGCTGGACGGCGTGGACGGGGCCGCGGTGGCGGCGGTCGTGGTGCTGCTGTGCTCCCCGCTGTTCGGCCCGCTGACCATCCGGCTTGGCCGGGTGCCGATGCCGGTGCTGCCGCGCAGCACCGCCGACCTTGTCCGCGACGATCCGCAACCGCCGCGGCACGCTGTCTACGCCGCGGTGCTGCGCGCGGATCAGCTGCTGACCGGCACGATCGCGGGCGCCACGACGGTCACCGTGCTGTGCCAGTTCGTGGTCGCGCGGGAAGCGAGCACCTCGGTCATCGTGCTTCTGTCCGTCCTCTCGGTGGGCTTCTGCCTGCGCGCACGGCTTTATCCGGCGCTGCGGCACCGGGCGCCGCTGCTGCTCACCGGGGTGTCGAGCGCGGGCGCGCTCGTCGCGGGACCGGTGATGGCCGGGACCGGCGGCCTGCTCGCCGTGACCGCGCCGGTCCTCATCGCCGTCGGCGGCCTCGCCGTCCTGGCCGGTGTCGGCTACAGCAAGCGGCTGCCGAGCCCGTTCCTCGGCCGGTACGCCGAACTGCTCGAGGTCGTGCTCGTGCTGGCGTGCGTGCCGGTCCTGTGCGCCGTGCTGGGCCTGTACGGGCTCGTGCGCGGACTGGGCGGGTGACCCCGTGGCGTCCAAACGCGACCTGCTGCAGGCGCACCAATTTCTCGCCCAACGCGCCATTTCGGCGCTGGTGACCAGGGAGCCGGACCCGGAACAGCCCCCGTTCCGCCGTCCCGGCGGCGCCGCGATCGGCAGCATCGTGCTCGGCGTGCTGGCCCTGGTCGCGGTCTGGGTGTACGGGCTGGTCAACCCGGGCGGGAACACCTCGTGGCGGGACCGGCCCTCGGTGATCGTGGCGGAGGAAACCGGGACGCGCTACGTCTACCTTGGCGGCGTGCTGCATCCGGTGACGAACTACGTTTCGGCACTGCTCGCCCTCGGCCAACATGCCGAAACCCGGACCGTGTCGAGTGACTCGCTGCTGGGCGTACCGCGCGGGCCGCGGATCGGGATCCCCGGTGCCCCGGACGCGCTGCCGGCGCCGGACAAGCTGCTCACCGGCGGCTGGAGCCTGTGCTCACGGCCCGTCCCGGACCCCAGCGGGTCCACTGTGGACGAATCGGTGCTGCTGGTCGGCACCGGACCGCAGGGCGGCACGCCGCTGGCCGACGCCGCCCTGCTCGTCGAGGTCCCCGCCAGCGGTGACCAGTACCTGATCGCGAACGGCTACCGGCACCGGATCCGGCACGCGGACGCCGTGGCGGTGGGACTCGCGCTGCAGTCCGAGCCGAAGTCCAGGACCGGCACGCCGCTGGTGGACATCCTGCCCGCGGGCGCGCCGATCGCGCCGATCCGGCTGCCCGACACCGGCACGCCCTCCACGGCGGTACCGGAGCGGACGGACCTGCGGGCCGGTCAGCTGCTCGTGGTGGAAACCTCCGGGGGACGCGAGTACTACCTCGCCGAGGTCGACCGGCTCCGGCCCATCTCCCCGCTGCAGTACGACATCCAGCGCGCCGACCCGGACACCAGGCTGGCCTACCAGGACGGGCAGCCGGTCGGCATCCCGCTCGGCCCGGCGGCGGCCGCCGGTGCGAACAAGGTGCCCGCCGGGGAAACCGGTCCGGGGGCAGCGCCCAAGGTGCGTCCCCGTTTCGGCGGCGGGGGCACGCTCTGCGCCACCTACGAACCCGGCGCGGCCGCTCCGGCGGTGCACGTCGATCCCCGGTTGCCCGAAGTACCGACGGTGGTCACCGCACGCACCACCGCGAACGGGATGCCGATGGCCGACCGGATCCACGTCGAGCCGGGCCGCGCCGCGCTGATCGAGGCGATGCCGAGCACCGGCGCGAACACCGGAACCCTGATGCTGGTCACCGATCAGGGCCAGGCGCATCCGCTGGCAGGCCCTGCCGTGCTCGGCATGCTGGGTTACGGCGAGGTCAGGCCGGTCCGGCTGCCGGCCGGGATCGTCGGCAGGGTGCCGCTGGGCAGTGGCCTTGACCCGGCCACCGCGCTGGGCAACTGAGGGATGCCGGTCAGCGCTCCGCCGGTGGCGGCGGCACCACGAACATCTCGTCCGGCAGGTCGTCGCGCACGGGCTCGGCGGGCGGGAGCACGGCGCGGCGCGGCTGCCAGCGCGTCCGGCGGCCGCGAATCAGCACCAGGGCCGCCGCCGCGCCCAGCATCGCGACCGCCGCGGTGACGATCGCCAAGGTCCGCGCGTTCGAGGTGCTGTCCTCCCACCACCCGGACAACCGCAGCCGCGCCGCGTCCGGCACCGGGCGCTGCACCGCGGGCACCGCCACCGGCGCGGCGTCGACCAGGCCGTCGGTCAGCGCGCGGTACGGGTTGACCAGCCCTGCCCCGTAGGCGGCGCTGTCCAGGCCGCCGGGCGCCGGGGTCGCGGTGGCGAGCACGCGCTCCACCACCTGTCCGGCAGTCAGCTCCGGCCAGGCCGAGCGCACCAGCGCCGCGGTCGCCGACACGAACGGCGCGGCGAAGCTGGTCCCGTCCCAGTACCGGTGCCCGCCGGCGCGAGCCGCGGCCAGCACACCCCCGCCCGGGGCGACCAGGTCCACCTGCGGGCCGATCTGCGAGCTCGGCAGCCGGGTGCCGGACGTGTCCACCGCGCCAACCCCGAGCACGCCCTCGTAACCGGCGGGGTAGGTCTCGGGTCCCGGCGCGGCGCCCTCCTGCGCGTTGCCAACGGCCGCCACCACGACCACGTCCTCGTCCACCGCGTGCCGGATCGCGTCGCGCACGTACTGGTTGTCGAGGCTGCCCGCGACGGACAGGTTGAGCACGTCCGCGCCATGGTCGGCGGCGTACCAGATGCCCCTGGCGAGCACTTCCGGGTCGATGGCCTGCGCCGTGCCGGCACCGGTCGCGTCGCTGTCACTGACCCGCACCGGCAGGATCGTGGCGTCCGGCGCCAGGCCGGCGAACCCGGTTCCCTCGGCGGGCGCGGCCGCGATGATGCTGGCCACGGCGGTGCCGTGCGAGACGCAGTCGAAGCTGCCCGGCAGGTCGCCGACGAGGAAGAAGTCCTGTCCTGGCAACACTTTTCCGGCCTGGCTCAGTTGTGGATGGTCCACGTCCACCCCGGAGTCGACCACCGCGACCAGCACCCCGGCACCGGTGCCGTGCCTGCGCACGGCCTGGGCGTCGAGCGTCTTCTGCGGCCACGGCAGCTCGGTGACGGCCGGGCTCGCCGGCTTGGGGTCCGAGCACGCCCCTGGCGGCGGCGCGGCGGTGGCGACCCCCGGATGCACACCGACGGCCGCCGCGAACGCGGCGGCCGTGGTCAGCCTGCTGATTCTGTTCATCGCACTACGCTGGGGTTTCCCGGCCGTCGGTACCGGTCAGCCGGTTGACCGAACCGGTCCCCTGCGCGTCCGCCGCGCGGTAGTCCGCGACGCAGCCCAACGCGTCGTCGCACAACGTCCCGTACGTGGTCGGGATGCCGTCGGCCCTGGCCGTCAGCTTCTCGGCCAGCGGCACGTACTTCTCCAGGAACGCCTGCGCGATCGGGTCGCGGCCGACACCGGCCTGGCTCGCCTGCAGCGCCTGCTTGCGCTTTTCCCAGGTGCCGCCGAAATCGTCCCCGGCCGCGCGCAGCCGGTTGACGATCAGCGCCACCGCGTCCGGGTCCATGTGGTAGTCGGCCATGGCTAGGCTCCTTCGATCTGCTTGTCGAGCTGGTGCAGGAACGGGTCGGTGTGCACATCGGTGTTCTCAAGCTTCGCGTCGGGGGGCAGGTACTGCCGGGTGATCTCGAACAACTGCTCCCTTGACTGCGCGACCGCGTCCTTGATCGTGTCCACAATGGACTCAGCGAGCGCCTTCGAGTCCGCCGACCGGTAGATCCGGGGATCGAGGTACAGGTCGCTGAGCTCACCGCGGCCGACCACGGTGGCGCTGATCAGGCCGTCGGGCGAGTCCGCGGTCGCCTCGATGTCGGCGATCCTGGTCCGGATCTCGCGCAGGTCGCTGTGCAGCCTCTGGTAGCCCGCCTTCCGCGCGGCGGGATCGATCATCGGTTGTCTCATGGCTCTTCCCGTCTTTCCGGACACTCAAGCGGTGGTGAACGAAATCGGTGTGCCGTCAGGCAGGTCGTGGAGCTGCCGGGCGATCGGCCCACGTATCCGCATGGCGGTCACTCCGTCGCGGACGACCAGGTTCTCGACCCCGTACTCGCCGCCGAGCACGAAAGATGTGACTGGCAGCAGCCGGTCGTCGTGGCCAAGCGCGCCGTAGGTGTCCTGCCACAACTTGGCGAACGACCGTGCGCCGCGCACATCCGGCTCTTCGAGCAACCAGTCGGCCCAGCTGTCGAGATCGGAACCGATGACGGAGCGCTCCGCTGTTTCGGGATCGAATGTGACTACCCGCCGGTTCTCCTCAAGGGCGAACTGGACGCCGAAAAGGTCCTGCGCGAAGCACAGCAGCCCGTCGGCAAGTTCGCCGTAAGCGTCCTTCCAGGTCCCCGCGGCATTCCAGGCGCCCAGCTCCGGACCGAGCCCGGACGGGCCGACATGGAACGTCTGCACGCCGTAGTCGAACAGCGCGAACCCGTTCACCCTCGACAACAGCCTGCCGAGCTGGCCCGGCAGGCCGCCGCCGAACTCCACCTCCACCGGTGGCCCGAGTGGGCCCTTGGCGCGTTCCACCAGTCTGGTCAGTGCCGTGTTCATCGGAAAGTCCTCACCTCGAACTTGTCACCGTCGTCAGCGCGGCCGAGGCCCCAAAAGTCCCCCAGCATGCCTCTGCCGTCGAGTTGGCGTTGTATGGACGCGTCTCGTCCGTTGAGCTGGTTGCCCATCGATGAACCGGATCCGCGATTATCGGAATAAGGAATGTATTTCACACTTTTCTCGCCAGTCGTGTCCGCGACGGCAGGCGGATACTCGTCCCGATCGAATTCCGAGCTCGACGGAATACCGCCGATAGCAGCCGCACGACGGCTTTCGCTGCCTTGACGATCAACTGTCAACACCCTGTCCGGCGGCGGAAGTACGGTGCGGCTGGTGTCGCCGCGCCAGATGGCCCCACGCTGGGCTTCGTCGATGTGCGTCGCCGATTCCGGGTGGCGCTCGTGGGAAATGTAGACCGTTCGCGGCCGGTCGGTCCCGTCGATGGCCTGTGCGAGGTCGTAGGAGGCATTTCGCGACCTGGCGCCCTCCGCCAGGGTTTCCTCGGCCAGGGAGTCGGTGAGGTTGTCGGCCCCACGTGTGACAGCATCGCCCGCGTCCGTCAACCCAGCCCACTTGAGTGCGTCTCCCACGGTGCTGGCGGCGCCATCGACGAAGTCGTCAGCGGTTTCGCCGACCGCCTTCTCAATCTCCAAATTCACGTCGCCGCTGGAACGCAGCAGGTCGCCGACCAGCCTGGCAGCAGTGTTCTCATTTTCGGGTTTGCCGCCATCCCCGGCTTCCGCTTTGTCGCTGAAGATCTGCCGCATCGCCTGCGCACCGCGCTCCACGGCTTCGTTGGCGCCCCTGGCCGTTTCGCTGACCACGCGCTCCTCGGCGACCTCGCGTTCACCGTCCGGCATGCTCCCGGCCATCTGGAACAGCGGCCGGTTGCGCTCGATCTCACCGTTCCACTCCGCGACGGTCTGCTCCCCGACGTCCGCTCCCTGCGCGACCCGATCCGCCAGACTGCGCATCTCCGCACCGGTGGCCCGTGCCTCGTCGGCCGCGCTGGTCCCCCGTTCACCGGCCTGCCTACCTGGCTCCCCGGTCCAGTCGGGCGCCATGGCACGGGCGGCGCCCGCCCCCTCGTCGCCGGCCTGCTGGCCTTCCCGCGCGGACGAGCCGAGTTCGTCGGACATCGAACGCATCGCGGCGGGGTCGACATCCGGTCGCCCCGCCTGCTGCTCGACGCGCGGACCGAAATCATCGGCGGTACCGGACTTCTTCTCCCCCTCCCGCGGCCCGGAATCCGGTTGCCCCGTCTGCTGTCCCGGTCGGCCCGCCGCCGGATCCGCCCCCGACCGACCCTGTTCGCCGTTTCCGGGTTCGCGCTGCTGTGCGCTCTCGCCGTCATGGGGTTGCTGGCCGGGCCCACCGCTCTTCTCACCCTCGGGCGGCTTTTCCGGGGCCTGGCCATTCTTTTCGGATGGTTTTTCGGCGGGCTCGGGGCCCGACGACCCAGCAGGTGCGGACTCGCGCGACTCCGACGCGGCGGGGGCAGCGGGGGCGGCGGGGGCGGGGGCGGGGGCGGCGGTTCCCGATCCGCCCGCTCCTGGTTCTTCGGCCATGGTCGGCACTCCTCGGACAGTGAACCGATGTCTCCCGAAGTCCAGTCTCACCAGCGGCAGGTGAGAACGGCGGCCCTTGTCCGGTTCCGGCCAGCGGTCAGGTCACTCCTTTGTGGACCGCAGTTCGGGACGCCAGCCCGGTCGCCGCCACCCGCCGTTGCGCGCGGCACGTTCCTGCCAGGTACGCCACCGGCGATCGGGCCGGGGTGACAATCGCTGAAACCAGTACCGGGCGAGGAGGGAGTGCGATGGCCACCGTCGTGGTGCGCAGGCCGGTTCGCAGGCCGGCTCCGGAGCAGCCCTCCGGTGAGCTGATCCTCGATCCCCCGCCGGAGATTCCGCAGCCGGCGGGCAGGCAGTGGACGCAGGTGCTCATGGTGCTCCCGATGATCGCCATGATGGCCGCGATGATGCTGATGTTCTCCGGCAGCTTCGGGCAGGATTCCGGGGTGCTGCGGCTGGTCGTGATGGGCCTGTTCGGCGTCGGCATGCTGGGCATGCTCGCGGTCGCGCTGCTCAACTCCTCGGGACCGGGCAAGCGGGAGATGGGCCAGGAACGCCGGGGCTACCTCCGCCATCTCGGGCAGCACCGGCTGCGGCTGACCCGCGCGATCCACCAGCAGCGCGACGCCATGGTGTACCTGCATCCGGAACCGGCGGCGCTGCCCGCACTCGTCGCGAGCTACCGGCTGTGGGAACGCCGCCCGGTCGACGCCGACTTCGGGGTCGCGCGCATCGGCACCGGGCAGCAACGCCCGGCGATGACCCTGGTGCCGCCGGAAGCCAAGCCGCTGGAACAGCTGGAGCCGCTGTCCGCGCTCGCGCTCCGGCGTTTTCTCACCACGTACACGGCCATTCCCGGTCTTCCGCTCGCGATGGCAGTCAACGGGTTCAGCCGGGTCTACGTCCGCGGTGACCGGTCCCGGTCGGCGGCGATGGTGCGCGCGGTGCTCGCCCAGCTCGCTTCGCTGCAGTCGCCGGACGATCTGCGGATCGCGGCCTGTCCCGCGGGCGGCGCGCAGGCGGACTGGGAATGGCTCAAGTGGCTGCCGCACGCCCTGCATCCGGAGCGGACCGACGCGGCAGGACCGCTGCGGCTGGTGGCGAGCTCGATCGTCTCGATCGAGGCGATGATCGAAGACCTGCTCGGCGAACGGCGCCGGTTCGATCCCGCGGTCGACAACAGGGAGTCCCAGCCCCACGTCGTGGTGGTCCTCGACGGGGGCTCCACCGCGGGCTCGGACACGCTGATGGCGGACGGCGGACTCGAAGGCGTCACCATCATCGACCTGCGCGGGGTGCCGCCGCGCGCGCTCGACCCTGCCACCATCGTGCTCCACATCGGACAGGACGGCTCGCTGGCCAGCGAGACCATCGAGGGCTCGGTCGAGCTCGGCTGGGCGGACGCGCTGGACGTGCCTGCCGCGGAAGGTCTCGCCCGGCAGCTGGCCCCGCTGCGGGCGACCGCGGGCGGGCGGGGCGAGCAGCCGCTGAGCACCGACCTCGACCTCGCCGAGCTGCTCGAGATCGGCGACCCTCGCACCTTCGACCCCGCCGGCACCTGGGTGCAGCGGCCGACCAGGGACCGGCTGCGGATCCGGTTCGGCATCCGCACCGACGGCACCCCGGTGGACCTGGACCTGAAGGAGTCGGCGCAGGACGGGATGGGACCGCACGGCCTGCTGATCGGCGCCACCGGCTCCGGCAAGAGCGAGCTGCTGCGGACCATCGTGCTGGCACTGGCGGTGGCGCACCCGCCGAGCTCGCTGAACTTCGCGCTCGTCGACTTCAAGGGCGGCGCCACCTTCGCCACGCTCGACAAACTCCCGCACACCAGCGCGGTGATCACCAACCTCGCCGACGAGCTGCATCTGGTGGACCGGATGACCGACGCGATCAACGGGGAGCTGCTGCGCCGGCAGGAACTGCTGCGCGCGGCGGGGAACTTCGCGTCCCTGCGCGAGTACGAGCGGGCCCGCGCCACCGGCGCCCCGCTGCCCGAGGTGCCGACCCTGCTGGTGATCTGCGACGAGTTCAGCGAGCTGCTTTCGGCCAAGCCCGACTTCATCGACATGTTCGTGCAGATCGGCCGGGTGGGCCGGTCGCTCGGCGTGCATCTCCTGCTGGCCAGCCAGCGACTCGAAGAAGGCAGGCTCAGAGGGCTGGAAACCCATCTGTCGTACCGGATCGGCCTGCGCACCTTCTCGGACATCGAGAGCAAGACCGTGCTCGGCGTCGGGGACGCCTTCAAGCTCCCGCGCGCGCCGGGCCACGGATTCCTCAAGTCCGACAACGAGTCCATGATCCGGTTCCGCTCGGCGTACGTCTCCGGCGCGCACCGCGCCCCGGCGACGAGCACGGCCGAGGCCGACGGTACTTCCCTTGGCGCGCTTGAGTTCCTGGAGTACTCGACGCAGTACCTGGCACCCGTCAGCGACACCGACGCGGACGAAGCCTCAGCGACGGGCGCGGAAGACGAGGAGGCGGTGGGCGAAAGCCTGCTGGACATCATCGTCGAGCGCATGCGCGGCCGGGGCACGCCGGCCCATCAGGTGTGGCTGCCGCCGCTGGCCGAACCGCCCACACTCGACCAGCTGCTGCCGAACCTCGTGCGCGGCGACGAGCGGGGCTTCGGCTCCGCCCACGAACGGCTGGCCGGGAACCTGCGTGCCGCCATCGGCATCCTCGACCGGCCGCTGGACCAGCGCCGCGATCCGCTGGTGCTGGACCTGTCCGGATCGGCCGGGCACGTACTGGTAATCGGCGGACCGCGGTCGGGCAAGAGCACCGCGCTGCGGTCGATCATCGCCAGCCTCGCGCTGACCCACACGCCGCGCGAGGCGCAGTTCTACTGCCTCGACTTCGGCGGCGGCGCACTGAGCTCGATCCGCGGGCTCCCGCACGTCGGCGGCGTCGCGGGCAGGCAGAACGTGGGCGCGGTACGGCGGACGATCGCCGAGATGCGGACCCTGGTCGCGCACCGGGAACGCGTCTTCGCCGAGCACGAGATCGACGGGATGCAGGCCTACCGGCGGCTGCGGCGCGACCGGGACACCGGGGATCCGTGGGGTGACGTGTTCCTGGTCATCGACGGCTGGGCCACGCTGCGCAACGAGTTCGACGACCTGGAGGCGGTCGTGGCCGACATCGCCGCGCGCGGCCTTTCCTACGGCGTGCACGTGATCGTGTCCGCGGCCCGCATGTTCGACCTGCGGATGAACATCAGGGACCTGTTCGGCAGCAAGCTCGAGCTGCGCATCGGCGATCCGGTGGACAGCATGGTCGACCGGGCGTCGGCGATCAAGGTCCCGGAGGGCGCCCCTGGCCGCGGGGTCACGATGAGCAGGCATCAGCTGCTGGTCGCGCTGCCGCGGATCGACGGACTCGACGATCCGGCCGATCTCACCGACGGGGTTCGCGATCTGGTGGACACGGTGTCCTCGGCCTGGCCGGGTCCGCCCGCGCCGGCCGTGCGGCTGCTGCCCGCGCAGCTGCCCTACGCGCAGCTGGCCGGTGCCCACGACGCCGCCGCGCACCGGATGGCGGTGGGCATCGCGGAACACGACTTCGGCACCACGCACCTCGACTTCGGCTCGGACGCCCATCTGATGCTGCTGGGCGACACCGAGTCCGGCAAGACCACGTTCCTGCGCTCGCTCGCCAGAGCCATCACGGAAAGCTACGAGCCGAGGCGAGCGCGGCTGATCATCATCGACCACCGCCGCGGCCTGCTCGGCGACGTCGACTCGGAGCACCTCATCGGGTACGGCACCGACCGGGACAGCACGGCCCGGCTGATGCGCCAGGTGGCCGAGGAGATGGCCGTTCGGCTGCCCGGACCGGACGTCACCCCGGAGCAGCTGCGCGAGCGGAGCTGGTGGCAGGGCCCGGAACTGTTCGTCCTGATCGACGACTACGACCTGGTGACCGGCCAGCTGGACAACCCGCTCCTGCCGATCCTGGACTACCTGCCGCAGGGCCGCGACATCGGCATGCACGTCGTGCTGGCCCGCCGCACCGGAGGCGCCGGCCGGGCGCTGTTCGAACCGTTCATCTCCCGGCTGCGCGACCTCGGATCACCCGGCCTGCTGATGTCCGGGGACAAGGACGAGGGCCCGCTGCTGGGCGGGCTCAAACCCGAACCACTCCCACCTGGCCGGGCGTGGCTGGTCGGCAGGCGGCATGCCGCCCGGCTCGTCCAGCTCGCCTGGCTGCCCAAGGACGAGACCCGAAACGAGGACGCGTGAACGGAGAACCCATGAGTGCGCCACGGCGGGAACTGCGCGGGGACCCGGAGGCGATGCGGCACTTCGCCGAGCAGGTCACCGGGCCCAGCGTGTCCGAGTCGGTCGTCGTGCCGCCCAGCACGCAGCCCTGCCAGGGCGGCATGCACGCGTGCGCGGTCTTCACCGCCGCCGACCTGGCTTCGACCATGGCACTGGCCCGATTCCTCAGCGAGACCGGCGCGGACATCGCGGCGCTGAAGTCGACTGCCGCCGTGGCGGCGGCCGACTACCTGGCCACCGACCTCGCCGGCGCGCAGGCGGTGGCGGGCCCGGCGCTCGGTTTCGTCATCGCGGAGGAGTGAGGATGGACTACGCACACCTGCCCTCGATGGTTCAGTTCGCACTGGCCGACGTGGAAGCGCACACCCATCTGGCGCGGGCCGAGCAGGCGAGCCGGATGTGGCGGACGGTCGCGGCGGAACTGCAGGAGCTGTCCGACTCGCTGCGGCACGAGCTGGACCGCGTCGAGCCGCACTGGGACGACGCGACGGGCGCCGAGTTCACCCGCCAGGTCGCGCGGCGCAAGATCGCGATCGACGAGACGCTCACCCGCATCACCGAGCACCAGCCGTGGCGGGCGCTCGACGATCTGGCCAGGCAGCTGCTGCTCACCCGGGCCAGGCTGACCGACACGGTGGAGCGGCCTGATGACGTCGGGCACCAGGACGCGGCGGCCCATCTCGTCGAGCTCGACCGCTACTTCCACGCCGCCGCCGAGGCGACGCTCGCCGCGGCCGGTGTAGCTCCCGCCCGGTTCGCGAGCCCGCTCGCCGCGAACGATTCCCTTGCCGGGGACGAATGCTGTCCGGACCCGTCCGGTGCCACCGCGCCCCTGCTCGCCGGCGGGCCGGCACCATCCGCAGCGCTGTACCCGGCGGGGGGTTCGCCATTGCCACCGGGCAGCGTTTCGCTTCCCGGTCTTCTCATCGTCCCGCCGGGCAACCCCGCGGGCATCGGGAAAGCCAACCGCCGCGGCACCCCGGCGGGCTCGCGGTCCCCCTGGGGCGATGGGTCCGACGCCGGTGCGGCCGAACCGCGCGGCACGTCAAGCGCGCCAAGCACGTCCGGCGCATCCGGCAGGTCCGGCGCATCGGGTGCATCGGTGCCGAGCGCCGGTGGCCCGGACCTTCCGCGACGGATCGAGCAGGTCGCGAACCCCGTGCCGCTCACCGGGTCGAGCCCCAGTCCCGAGGCGCCCCAACCGCCCGCACCGAGCGGAACGGAACCGGGCTCGCAACGCTCGTCCGGGCGGATGGTCCCGCCCATGATGATGATGCCGCCGATGGCTCCCGGGGCGGGGCGGACCGGGCGGCGGTCCGGCGCCTCGCGTTCCCTCGAGGGCAGCGAGCGGCGCAGCAAAACCCCGCACGCCACCCCCGGGGTCCCGCCACGGCTACGCGGGCGTTCGGCGCTGGCCGATCCCGCCGGCAGCGGCTACCGTCCGGTCGCCATGTCCGGCGCCAAGAACGACACCGCGCAGGAGGCGCTTGACCACGAAGTTTGGCAGGTCGCGAACCCGGGTGCCGCTTCCCCGCTGAAACCGGAGCCGGTGGAGCCCGAGCCGAGAAGGGCGCGCCGTCCGCGAGCCTGATCTCCAGGCCGTTACTGCATTCCGGGGAAAAGGCGTTGCCCGGTCGCCGCCGGTTGGACGGGCGAAGTGCGCGGCCGCATGCTGGGGATGTTCTCGCGGTCCGGATGCGGATCGCCGGAACCCCGGGCTCCGGTGCGGCTCCCTCCCCCCACGGCCGCACCGGAGCACCCCTTCCCTGACAGGGCGCTATAAGGCGGGTGTCATCGCAAGTCGGCACCGTTGTCAACGTGGCGAATACCGGTCAACGGAACGGGAGCAAACCATGAAGGTGATCGTGGACGAGGTGAAGTGCATCGGCGGCGGCCGGTGCGTGCTCTCCGCGGAAGAGGTCTTCGACCAGCACGACGAAGACGGCGTCGTGGTGCTGCTCAACCCGGCGCCACCGGCGGAGCTGCACGAGGCGGTGCGGGAAGCCGCGCTGCTGTGCCCAGCAGCCGCCATCCAGATCGAAGAACAACCATAAGCGCGCCGGCGCCGGTAGCTGCCCGCGCTCACCCACCAACGTAGAACTCGCACTGCGCCAACGTAGAACTCGCCGCGCGCGAACGTGGGACTCGCCGGTGCGCGCGGCCCGCCCCGGCGAGTCCCACGTCCGGCCTGGGCGAGTCCCACGTTCGGCCTGGGCGAGTTGAACGTTCGGCCTGGGCGAGTTGACGTCGGGAGGGGTCCCCGGTCTGCGACCTATCATCCGGCGATCACCTGACAATCCGGCTCGGGAGCGTCGATGAGCGAGCGCGAGGAAGACGGAACCGCTGAGGTACCAGTCGTTCTGACATACCGGTATACGACCGAGGACTTCCGCGAAACCGAACGCGCGCTGTGGCGCGTGATTGTGCGGCAGCGCCCCCTTCTCTACCTGGGGACGATCTTCATGCTCGTCCTCCTGTTCGTCGACCTGACCCCCGCCACGGTGCTGATCTCCGTCGGCGCAGTGCTTCAGGTGGTGTCGATCATCGGGGGCACGCATGCACATGTGCAGTGGCTCAATCGCGAAAGTGAAAAGCATGGCGAGTTCCGTGCCAAGTTCGACGCCGCGGGCATGGGCATCACCACCGCCCTCAGGAACGACGCCTTCGGCTGGTCCGATCATTCCCACTACACCGAGACGACGAACCTCTTCCTGCTGGTGCGCCTCGGCACGATGAAACCGGCGGACTTCGCGCCGATCCCCAAGCGTGGCCTGCCGGATCCCGCCGACGTGGACCGCCTGCGGGCGCTCCTCGGCCGGCATCTCACCCGCGTGTAGTGCGACGGCCACCGGTTGCGGAGATCTGACATCATGAGCAAGCGGAACGTCGCTCCGATAATCCGGGCTTCGTTCCACAGAGCCAGGTTACGGAGGGAGCGGCACGGTGCACGACGGCGGCAATGGCGCGGCACGGTCCAAACGGGCGGACGCCCGGCGCAACGAGGAGACCCTGCTCGACGCGGCCGCCGCGGTCTTCGTCACCTCGGGCGTGGAAGCGCCGGTCCGCGACATCGCGGCCAGGGCCGGCGTCGGGATGGGCACGATCTACCGCCACTTCCCGACGCGGGCGGATCTCATCATCGCCGTCTACCGGCACCAGGTCGAGGCCTGCGCCGAGGCCGGGCCGGACCTGCTGGCGGCCAGCGCCACCCCGCACGCCGCACTGGCGCAGTGGATCGACCTTTTCGTCGACTTCCTGGTCACCAAGCACGGGCTCGCCGCCGTGCTGCAGTCCGACAACGCCGGCTTCGACACGCTGCACGCCTACTTCCTCGACCGCCTGGTGCCGGTGTGCACCCAGCTGCTCGACGCCGCGGCCGAGGCCGGCGAGATCCGGTCCGACCTGGGGGCATACGAGCTCATGCGCGGTGTCGGGAACCTCTGCATCGGCGCCGACCACGATCCCCGCTACGACGCGCGCCGGCTGGTCGGGCTGCTCATCGCGGGACTACGCAAGCCTGGCCAAACGCACTAGCCGCCGGGCGGCTGATCCGCGTGGCGACCGGCCAGGATCTCGGAGGCGCGCCGGCGGTGCCCGGCGAACAGCTCGAGCGCCACCTCGCGGTCGCGGTCGCGGAGCGCGGTGGCGAGTTGCCGGTGCTCGGCCGGGATACCGGTGACGTAGCCCTCGGAGTCGAGGCCGACCCTGGTCAGCAGGAAAAGATGGACCTGGGAACGGATGGCCTGCCACGCCTCGCGTAACCGCCGATGCCCGGCTGCCGCGTACACCGCGTCGTGGAAGTCGATGTCGCAGCGCAGCATCTCGTGCTCGTCCCCCGCGCGCTCCATCCGCCCGACGACCGCGTCGATCTCCGCCAGGTCCTCCTCCGCGGCGTTCGCCACCACCAGTTCGACGGCGAGCTGCTCCAGCGCGGCCCGCAGGCTGTCGAGTTCGGCGACGTCCTGCCGGGACAACGCGGTCACGGTGGCGCCGCGGTGCCATTCGCTGCGGACGAGCCCTTCGCGTTCCAGCCTCAGCAAGGCTTCACGCACCGGGCCGCGGCTGACGCCCAGCGCCACGGACAGTTCCACCTCGCGCAGCTGGCTGCCGGGGGCATAGGCCCCGTCGAAGATCGCATCCCGGATCCGGTCGGCGACCTCGTCCGCCAGGCCCCGGCGCCGCGCAGGCGCCACCCGGCCGGGTCTGCTCATCGCCGTCCTTCCGCCGGAAACGCCCGGATCCTAGCGCCGCGGCCAGAACGCCCTGACCGCGCCACACTTGTCATAATGTTAACATTCATACAAGCACGTCGACAGGGCACGTGCCGAGCAGAAGGGGCCCATCCGCCATGACCGTTCTCGACTCGCCCATCCCTCGTTTCCACCTGGCCATGCCGGTCGACGACCTGGCCGCCGCCCGCCGCTTCTACGGCGAGGTGCTCGGCCTCGAGCAGGGCCGCAGCGCGGACACCTGGATCGACTGGAACCTGCACGGCCACCAGTTCGTCACCCACGTCGCCCCGGAGCGTCCGCGGCGGATCCACAACCCCGTCGACGGGCACGACGTCCCGGTGCCGCACTTCGGGCTGATTCTCCCCATCCCGGAGTTCCACAAGCTCGCCGACCGGCTGCGCGCCGCCGGAACCGAGTTCGTGATCGAGCCCTACGTCCGCTTCGAGGGGCAGACCGGCGAGCAGTGGACCATGTTCCTGTTCGACCCCGCGGGAAATGCCTTGGAGTTCAAGGCTTTCGCCGACGACTCCCAGGTCTTCGCCGCCTGAGTGCGCTGGATCACAGCGCCGGTTGTCACGCCTTTCCCGCCCGGCCGGTCTCCAGCTGACAAGGAAGTTCACGGAGATCACCGGAGGAAGGGAACGTCATGGAGACCCTGACGATCGAACGCGTGGTGCACGCCCCGATCGAGGACGTGTTCGAATGGCTCACCGTGACCACGAACTACACCCGGTCGCCGCTGGCACTGCGCTGCCACCTGAAGCAGCGCGGTGCCGGCGCGCCCTACGGGGTCGGCGCGGTGCGCATCCATCTGTGGGTGATCGGCTGGTTCCGCGAGCGGATCACCCGCTACGAACCGCCGTACGTGACCGAGTACGTCGTCGATCGCAGCATCCCGCCGTCCCGCCACGAGCTCGGCCGCATGACGTTCACGGAGGTCACCGGCGGGACCCGCGTCGAGTGGGTCACCCGCGTCGAGGTCAAGTTCCCGTTCATCGGGGCGTTCCTCACCCGTGCGCTCGCCCGGCCGATAATCCCCCGTGTCTTCGGCACGATTCTCGACGCCGCCGAAACCGCGCTCTCTGGCGGTGGAAAGAAACCCGGGAACGCCTAGCGGCATGCGATACTCCCGGCGGCGTCGAGCACGGAGCGAGGAGGCCGGAGTGGGTACGGCATGGTCGGCCGAACAGGTCGTGACGGCCGTGCGCGACTCGCTGGGCCGTTCGGGCGCGACGAGCCAGGGTTTCCGGCTCGACGCGGTCTGGCCGGAGCGCGGCGAGCTCGTGTTGACCTTCCGGTGGTGGCGGGACCCGAACACCTACGCGGTACGGTTCCCGCTCCCCGACGGCGCTCTGCCGGAAAGCCCGTGGACGGGACTGCCGGTCGCCTCGGCGCGGGACTGGGCGCAGGACTTGGCCGGCCTGCTCGCCGAGGAGCTCGACACCGGCGCCGTCCGTCGCGCACGGCGCCTGCGGCACAACGGCCTCAACGACACCGTGGAACTCGACTGGCGCGACGCGGTCCACCCGTGCCCGCCCGGCTACTACAGCAGCGCGGTGGTGCTGCCCGACGCTCTTCCGTCCGGCTTGCGCGCCGATTTCGGCCGGTCACTGGGCGCGGCCGGGCTGGATGTCACCACGCCGCAACGCCAGTACCGGCGGGGTGAGCTGCTGAGCTGGCGCAAGCTCTGCACGGACAGCACCTCCCCCGAACCGGTCGGGCACGCCTCGGTCGCCTGGCACCCCGCGCTGCCCGCCACCGCCACCCTGGACGTGCTCCAGCTGCTGCCCGGCGTACCCGACGCCGCCGCGCCGTATCTGGCCCGGATGGCGGTGCACGATGCCGCCGAAGCCGGAGCCCAGCAGGTGCGGGCCGAGTGCGCACATCCACGGCTCGCCGAAGCCGGCTTTCGTCAGACGGGTCCGAGCGATTCTGGCATAGTGGACACCACCGCACTCGACTGATTCAGTCTAATCTCGTATTGAAACCTCTTCGCCCGGGAGCCCTCCCGGGCGAGTTTGCTAGCTTCGCCGCGTGAATCCGGGGGCATGGGATTCGCAAATACCTAAGAAAGATATTTCCACCTATGAGCCGGGGGTTCACCAAATGACGAAAGATATCAGCGACCAGGACATCGCCAAGTACATGAACCACCTGGCCAAGCTCGAGGACGACGGGCAGCGCACCACCGCGACCTTCGGCCCGTTAACCGCTATGATCGCCGTCGGCGCGTTCCAACTGGCCATTCGACACCCGAGGACGACCACCGCGCAGAAAGAGATCTACCAGAGTCTGACAGATCAGTTCAAGACGCTGTTCGCCGGCTCGCTGGGCGAGGAGATAATCAACCGCGGCGAGCACCCTGAATTCGACAGATAACACAGCAACCTGAAATATCTTTCATTCGCATTTACCTGGGGGAATCATGCGGGAAATCGATCGTCGCGGCATGCTGCGCCGTATCGGCCTGGTGGGAGCGGTCGCCGGTGCGGCGAACCTGATCACCGTCTCACCCGGCGCGGCCGCCTCACCCGGCGCGGTCGCCTTGCCGAAAAACCTCACCGGCGTCGGCATATCGGACGCGCTGCGGGGCATACCAGCGGTCGACAAGCCTCAGATGACCGTGCTCGTCGACCGTCCGGGGACCGCCCGCGGGCAGATCTACTACAACTACCGCGGCATGGTCATCGCAGATCAGCACGGGATCACGACCAGCTTCCAGCCCTCCACCCAGTTCTGCACCGACTTCCGGTTGCAGACCTACCGGGGCAGGCCCCTGCTCACCTGGTGGGAGCGGGTCACCGGCGACCCGAGCGGCGGCGGCGTGTGCAAGCTCGCGGACGGCTCCTTCACCCTCGTCGACTCAATCGGCCCGCTCGGCCCGCTCACTCCCGATCTGCACGAGTTCGTGGTGACGCCCTGGAACACCGCGCTGATCACGGTGTACCAGGACATCCCCTACGACCTGTCCCCCATCGGCGGCCCGAAGCAAGGCCGGCTGTTCGACTCGCTCTGGCTCGAGGTGGACATAGCCACCAAGACCGTCCTGCACCAGTGGCGTGCCAGTGACCACATACCGCTCACCGACACCTACGCCCGGTTGCCCGAGAAGCTCGAAGAACCCTTCGACTACTTCCACATCAACTCGATCAACCCTGACGTGGACGGCAACATCCTGATCTCCGCCCGGCACACCTCGGCGGTGTACAAGATCGACCGGCGGGGCCGGCGCGTCCTCTGGACCATGGGTGGCAAGAGCAGCGACTACCAGCTCGACGGCGACGCCTCGTTCAGCTGGCAGCACGACGTGCAGGCGGTGGACGCGCACACCCTCCGGCTGTTCGACAACGCCAGCGACGGCACCGTGGTGGACCGCCCGCACAGCAGGGTGATCTGGGTCCGGCGCGACCCGCGGACCAGGAAGGTCAGCCTGGTACGGGAATGGGCGCATCCCGACGGTGTATCCAGCCCCGCCATGGGCAACGCGCAGCGGCTGCCCAACGGCAACACCTTCGTCGGCTGGGGCTGGGCCAACCGGCTGTCCGAGTTCGACCGCCGCGGCAGGCTGGTCTTCGACGCCACCCTGCCGGAGTTCTGCTACCGCTCCTACCGCTTCGCCGAACAGCCGCGGTGAGGGAACTCGGCCGGTGAAGCGAGCCCGCCGAAAAAAATCTCCCGACTGATGTCTATCTGGCCTGTCCCGGTTCGACGTACCAGTGACAGGCGTTGATCGAGACCACGGGAGACGAGTGATGACGGTGCAGACGAAGGCGACGGCAGGGCGCCGCGAATGGATCGGGCTGGCGGTGCTGGCGCTGCCGACCCTGCTGCTGTCGCTGGACATGAGCGTGCTGCACCTCGCGGTGCCGCATCTCGCCGCCGACCTGCGGCCCAGCAGCACCGAGCTGCTCTGGATCATCGACATCTACGGGTTCCTGATCGCCGGCTTCCTGATCACCATGGGGACGCTGGGCGACCGGATCGGGCGGCGGAACCTGCTGATGGTCGGCGGTGCCGCGTTCGGGCTGGCGTCGGTGGCGGCGGCGTTCGCGACCAGCCCGGCCATGCTGATCGGCGCGCGGGCCCTGCTGGGCATCGCCGGTGCGACGCTGATGCCCTCGACGCTGGCGCTGATCAGCAACATGTTCCGGGACCCGAAGCAGCGCGGCACCGCGATCGCGGTGTGGATGAGCTGCTTCATGGGCGGCATGGTGATCGGGCCGCTGGTCGGCGGGCTGATCCTGGACGTCGCCTGGTGGGGTGCGGTCTTCCTGCTGGCCGTCCCGGTCATGGTGCTGCTGCTGGTCACCGCGCCCAAGCTGCTGCCGGAGTACCGCGACGAGCAGGCCGGACGGCTGGACCTGGCCAGCGTGGCCCTCTCGCTCGGCACGATCCTCCCGATCATCTTCGCGTTGAAGGAGATCGCGAAGGGCGGACCGGACCTGCGCAGCCTGCTCGCGCTCGCGGCCGGTCTCGGCATCGGCACGGTGTTCGCCCGGCGTCAGCGGCGGCTGGCCGACCCGATGCTGGACCTGAGCCTGTTCCGCAACCGGACCTTCGCCGCCGCGCTGAGCATCATGCTCGTCGGCGCGATCACCATGGGCGGCGTCTTCCTACTGGTCAGCCAGTACCTCCAGCTGGTCGAGGGGATGTCCGCTTCGCAGGCCGGCCTGGCGCTGGTGCCGCAGGCGGCGGCCGTGGTGATCGGGTCGCTCATCGCGCCGCGGCTGGCCAGGCGGATCCGCCCGGAGTTCGTGCTCGGCTTCGGCATGCTCGTCGCCGCGGCGGGGCTCCTGCTGTTCACCCAGATCAGCGCCGGAAACGGGATCGTGCTGGTGGTGCTCGGCCTGTCGGTGGCCGCGTTCGGGATGGGACCGCAGGGCGTGCTGTGCACCGAGATGGTGGTCGGCTCGGTACCGCCGCGCAAGGCCGGGGCGGCGTCCGCGATGTCGGAGACCAGCGGCGAGTTCGGCATCGCGATGGGGATCGCGGTGTTCGGCAGTGTGGGCACCGCCGTCTACCGCGGCGACCTCGTCGTGCCCGACCGGCTCCCGGCCGGCGCGGCGACCGAGGCCACCGAGAGCCTCGCCGGCGCGGTCAACACCGCCGGCGGGCTCGACGACCAGCTCGCCGGGGCGCTGCTGACTTCGGCCAGGGAGGCGTTTACCAGCGGGCTGCACACCGTCGCCGCGATCGGTGCCGGCGTCGTGGTGGTCTTCGCGGTCGTCGGCATGGTCGCGCTGCGCAAGACCCGCCCTGCCGTCACCCCGGCCGCCGAGGACGACGCGCTCGTCGCGCACTGAATCGGTCGCGCTAGGGTCTACTTACTAAATTTTCAGTAAGTAGTGCTGGAGGCGCACCGTGATGTCCCGCAGGTCTGTGCTGAGCTGGCTGGCCGCCGGTGCGGCCGGGGTCGCGTCGGCCTGCTCGGCGAAGGCACCCCAGTCCGCGGCCTCGATTCGAGGGTTGCCGCGGATGCCGGAGGAAGGGTTGCCCCACACCCGCACCTTCATGGCCTGGCCGGCGCCCAGCGGTCCGTGGGGCGCCGACCTGCCCGCCGTTCGCGAAGACATCGCCCGGCTCGCCAAGGCGATCGCCCGGTTCGAGCCGGTCGTGCTGGCAGCCGGGCCGGACGAGGTGGAAACCGCGCGCACCGCCTGCGGTGGCTCGGTGGAAGTGCTCGCCGTCCCCGTCGATGATCTGTGGATGCGCGACACCGGGCCGACCTTCGTGCTCACCGGGTCCGGCCTTGCCGGCGTGGACACCAACTTCAACGGCTGGGGCGGCAAGCAGTCCCACTCCCAGGACCGGCAGGTCGCGCGGCGGTTGCTCGAGCACTACGGCATTCCCCGCATCACCGCGCCGCTGGTGACCGAAGGCGGCAGCCTGGAGGTCGACGGGCACGGCACCCTGATGGCCACCGAAAGCTCGATCGTCAACGTCAACCGCAACCCCGGGCGCACCCGCGACGGGCTCGAAACCGACCTGAAGAACCTGCTGGGCGTCCAGAAGGTGATCTGGTTTCCCGGCATCCGGGGCGCCGACATCACCGACGGGCACATCGACGGCCTCACCCGGTTCGCCGGCACCGGCACCGTGCTGCTCGGCAAGCCCGGCCCCGGCGCCGGCCCGGCGGAAACCGGCCAGTACCAACAAGCCCGCGAAATTCTCGCCGCGAGCACCGACGCCACCGGCCGCACCCCGGACATCGTCGACCTCACCGAACCCGACTGGGCCGAGCTCGACTCCCCCGGCGACGAGTTCCTCGCCTCCTACATCAACTACTACGTCGCCAACGGCGCGGTCATCGCACCCGCCTTCGGTGATCGTGCCGCCGACCAGCGAGCCGCCGGTGTCCTCGGCGAGCTCTACCCCGGACGCGAGATCGTCGGTGTCCGCATCGACACCCTGGCCGAGGGCGGCGGCGGGATCCACTGCGCGACCCAGCAGCAGCCAGCCGCATGAGTAGCCCTGTGTCAAGCCGCCGCACCCAGGATGACCACGGCGCGCGCACTGGCCGGCAGGCCCCGCTATCGGGGCGACAGGGCGCCCGGTCTGCCACCGTTGTGGGACAGCGGGAGTCGCGCCCTGTCGACGCGATCGCGGATGCGCGCAGACTCGCGGAGGAGTGGGCATGAGCGGCACCAGGACCCGGCTGAACACCGCCGACCGCAAGACACTCCTGTTGCGGGCCACCTGCCACGTCATCGCCCGCCGAGGCGTACGGGGGCTGCGGGTGGAGGACGTCGCCGCGAAAGCGGAAGTGTCCACGACCCTGCTCTACTACCACTTCACCAACCGGGCCGGGCTGCTGGCCGCGACCATGGAGTACGTCAACGACCGCGCCGGCAGCTACACCGCGGCCCCGGCCGGGCTCACCGGCAGACAGCAGCTCCTGCACCAGCTTCTCGCCGAATTCCAGGACACCGACGAAGTGCGGGACAACTCCGCGGTCTGGAACGAGTTCCGCGCCACCGCGGTGTTCGACCCCAGCCTGCACGACATCGCGAAGGCCGCAACCGGCACCTGGAACGCGGACATCGCCGACACCATCGCCCGCGGACAGGCCGACGGCAGCATCGGTTCCGGCGTCGATCCCGGCAGCACCGCCGAACGCCTCACCGCGCTCGTCGAGGGGCTCAGCAACCGCTGGCTCACCGGAATGCTCGGTACCGACCGGGCCCACCAGCAGGTGCGCACCGCACTCGACAAGGAGTGCCCGCTCGGCTCTTGATCACCCGATCGGGCGGGTTCCTCGGTACGATCGTTGTTTCCCGCGAAGGGATCACCGACATGGCGAGGCAGCACGACGACGTGACAACCTCGGTGACCGGCCGGTTTCCCGCCGGCCGTCACCTGCCGCCGCCCGAGGTCCGGCCGCTGCCGGAAGCCCCGGCCTCCACCTGGCGGATCATCGGGCCGGGGATCGTCGCCGCCGGCGTCGGGCTGGCCTCCGGCGAGTTCATCCTCTTCCCCTACATCGCATCCCAGGTCGGCCTGGTGTTCGTCTGGGCCGCGCTGATCGGGCTGATCACCCAGTACTTCCTGAACATGGAGATCGAGCGCTACACGCTCGCCACCGGGGAAACCGCGCTCACCGGGTTCAGCCGCTACTGGCGGCACTGGGGCCTGGTGTTCGCGATACTGACCATGCTCGCGAACCTGTGGCCCGGCTGGGCGACCAGCTCCGCGACCATGGTCACCTACCTGTGGGGCGGTGACGTCCAGGCGATCGCGGTGGGCATGCTGCTCGCCATCGGGCTGATCCTCACGCTGGCGCCCGTGGTGTACGTGGCGCTGGAACGGGCGGAGATGCTGAAGGTCGCGGCGGTGCTCGTGCTGCTCGCGGTCGGCGCGGTGGTCGCGATCTCGGCGGACGCGTGGGCGGACGTGCCCAAGATCATCACCGACGCGAGCGTGCCGATCAACCCGCTCGGCCTCGCGTTCCTGATGGGCGCGCTCGCGTTCGCCGGTGCCGGCGGCGGGCAGAACCTGGTGCAGAGCAACTGGATCCGCGACAAGGGGTTCGGCATGGGCAAGTACGTGCCGCGGATCAAGAGCCCGGTCACCGGCAAACCGGAGGCCGCGCCGAGCACCGGGTTCATCTTCGAGCCGACCGAAGAGCACCTGTCGCGGTGGCGCGCGTGGTGGCGGTTCGCGAACCGCGAGCAGCTGTACACGTTCGTGCTGATCACCTTCCTGTCCATCATGTTCACCTCGCTGCTGGCCTACTCCACCGTGTACGGACGGCCGGGCCTGCCGAACAACATCGGGTTCCTGCGGATCGAAGGCGAGGTGCTGAAGGAAACCGTCGGTGCCTGGTTCGGCACGCTGTTCTGGGTGGTCGGCGCGCTCGCGTTGTTCGCCGCGGCACTGGGCATCGTGGACTACTCGAGCCGCCTCACCGCGGACGTGATCAAGACCGCGTACGCCAGGAACGTCAAGGAGAGCACGCTCTACTTCGCCGTGGTGTGGGCGCTGGTGCTCGTCGGCTGCCTGATCGTGCTGGCCGGTTTCGGGCAGCCGCTGATCCTGCTGGTGATCTCCGCCTGCGTGGGCGGGGTGATGATGTTCGGCTACTCCGCGCTGCTGATCGTCCTCAACCGCAAGGTCCTGCCGCCACCGATCCGCATCCGCGCCGGCCGGATGGCCGTGCTCGGCTGGTCGGTCGCGCTGTTCGGCGTGCTGAGCGTGCTGACCATCATCGAGCAACTCGGCAAGCTGTTCGGCAACTAGGCCCGGTGCCCGATGATCAGGCCGCCGCGTTTGGTCAGCGTGACCGGGGCCGGTATCGCCCGCGCGTCCCGTGCCGCCCGCTCGGCCGGGACGAACCGGGCGATGAGGAAGTCGGCGATCGCCTCGGTGTCCGGCAGGGTGAGCAGCGGCGCGTCCCAGGCGTCCACCGCGACCTGACCGAAAACGGAGGCCACGATCCCGGGCGCGTCCTCGGCGTCGAACGGGGTCGGCGCCGGCCGCCACACCGGAGCCAGTTCCGGCGAATCGTGCCGGCTGATCGCGCCGGCGATCAGCACGCCGTCCCGGCGCAGCACGCGATGTGCCTCGCGCAGGCCGGGTAGCGGATCGGGCAGGTGGTCGAACACGTTCACCGCGACCACCGCGTCGAACACCCCGTCCGCGAAGGGCAGGGCGACGGCATCGGCCTGCACTTTTGGCGGCGGGACGTCGGCCAGCATGGTGGCGGAGGCGTCCAGGCCGACCAGCCAGGTTCCTTCGGGCACGGCCTCGCGCAACGCGCCTTCACCGCAGCCGACATCGAGAACCCGGCCGGCGCGAAACCGGCCGAGCAGTGCGGCGATCTTGCCGTACAGGCCGGTCCCGGTCCGCAGATGGGCGGCGGTCAGCCGGGTACCCAGCCGGTAGCGCTGGGGATTGGTGTCGTAGTCGCGCTCGGTGGCCATCGGTCGATTATCCCTGTTCTTAACAGATTGAATCGTGCCACGCCGCACCGGCCTGTCGGACCCGTCCCGTGAGCTGCGAGTTGCCGTCACGAGCGGGCGCCGGGCCGGTCAAGCAAATCTGTTGATTGTTTTGTCAACCGACCTAAGTCAGTTGAAGGGCTTTGCGCGTAGCCATAACGTCATATCTCGTTTGGCATGGTTGTCAGCTCCTCAAACCCCTGCAATGAAGGACCGCACCATGGAAAAGAAATCGTTCTTGAAGGCCGCCCTGATAGCCGTGGCGACACTGGCTTCGGTTCTCGCGGGCCCCGTCGCACAGGCCGCTCCCCTCGCCGAGGGACACGGCATGACGGCCGTCGAGGTCGCCGCCGCGAACCCCGACGTCGCCGCCCCGCCGCTCGAAGGCTGGCCCACACCGAGCCGCCGCAGCTACACGATCACCAGCTCCTGCCAGCCCTACGCCGCGGCGATCCGCCAGGGCGCGGCCGCGTGGAACGGGTTGACCGAGGGCGGCGGCACTCCGGTCGAATGCCGCAACGGCTACATCACCGACTGCGGCGGTAGCGGCCGGATCGTCGGCTGCAACTGGGGCATGGGCCAGCGCATCGCGCTGTACATGGGCGGTGTCAGCGATGACGCGCTGCTCGCCGCGCACGAATTCGGTCACGACTGGTACGGCCACTCGAATTACCGGTGCGCCGGCTGGGGCAGCCCGCAAGAGGTGATGGCTCCGTCGATGTGCGGCTTCGGAGGAACCGTCAAGGCATAGCCGACTCCGGTACGCATCCGCGTTCAGGTGCGGGCTCGACGCTGTCGGGCCCGCACTTCGCGGTGCCGCCGGAGTGATCCAGCCCTCCCCGACTTGACCTCAACTTAGCTTCAGGTTTCAGAATGGGCCGGTGAGCACAACTACCAATCAGGTCATGCGAGCGGTTCAGGTACGACGGTTCGGGGGCCCCGACGTACTGGTGACGACCGAGGTCCCGGAGCCGGTCGCGGGTCCGGGGCAGGTGGTGATCGGGGTCGCCGTCGCGGACACCCTGTTCCTGGAGACGCAGCTCCGGACGGGCTGGGGCAGCGACGTTTTCGGCCTCGAACCGCCCTATGTGCCCGGCACCGGGGTGGCCGGGCGGGTGCTCTCCGCCGGTGAGGGGGTGGATCCCGGGCTGCTCGGCCGCGAAGTCGTCGCGGGCGTCACCGGGGGCGGGTACGCGGACAAGGTAGCGGCCCTCGCGGAGAGCGTGTTCGAGATCCCGGCCGGGCTCGGCCTGCGAGAAGCGGCGGCCCTGCAGCAGATCGGGCCGGCCGCGTTGAACGTGCTCGACGCGGCGGAGATCGCGCCGGGCGAACGGGTACTGGTCACGGCGGCGGGCGGCGGGCTCGGCAGCCTTCTCGTCCAGCTCGCGAAGGCGGCGGGTGCGCGGGTTGTCGCGGCCGCGGGCAGCGCGCGCAAACTGCGGCTCGCCGGGGAACTCGGCGCGGACGACGTGCTGGATTACTCCACTTCGGACTGGACGGCGACCCTCGACGACGTGGACGTGGTCTTCGACGGCGCCGGCGGCCAGGTCGGCCTGGACGCCTTCGCGCGCACCGCACGGAAGGGACGCTTCTTCGCCTACGGCATCCCTGGCGGCAACTTCGCCGGGATCGATCCGGCGGCGGCGGAAGAACGCGACATCCGGGTCAGCGGCATCGAGCTTCTCCAGTTCTCCCCGGAACAGATCCAGCGCCTGGTCCCCCGAACCCTGGCCGCGGGGGCGGCCGGCCTGGTCAAGCCGGTCATCGGCCAGACCTTCCCGCTGACGCGCGCGGCCGACGCGCACACCGCGATCGAGTCGAGGGAAGCCATCGGCAAGACCCTGCTGCTCATCTGACCCGCAGGCCGAACTCCGCACCCGAGAAGACTCCGCCCGATAAGGAAAGCCCGATGGCTCAAGCAATCCGCTATGCCCGCTACGGCGGCCCCGAAGTGCTCACCCTGGACGAGATCCCCACCCCCGAACCCGGTCCCGGCGAGGTCCGGGTCGCCGTACGGGCCGCCGGCATCAACGCGATCGACTGGAAGCTCCGCAGCGGTGCCTTCGGCGAGAACGAGAAACCGGACCAGCCGGCGGGAACCGGCCTGGAGATCGCCGGGACCGTCGAGGCGCTCGGCCCCGGGGTCGAAGGCCTCACCAAGGGACAGGCCGTGTTCGGCCTGGTCGGCACCGGAGCGCTCGCCACCCACGTGCTGAACGCCGCGGAGAACCTGGTGCCCAAGCCGGAATGGCTGAGCTTCGAGGAGGCGGTCGCGCTGCCCGTCGCCGCCGAGACGGCCCTTCGCACGCTCCGCTATCTCGGTGTCCGCGCCGGGCACACGGTGCTGGTGCACGCGGCCGCGGGTGCGGTCGGACTGGTCGCGTCGCAGCTGGCGATCGCGCGCGGTGCCACCGTGATCGGCACGGCCAGCACCGCCCGCCACGAGTTCCTGCGCGAGCTGGGGGTGCAGCCGGTCGTCTACGGCAGTGACGTCAGTGACGTCAGTGACTTCGACGAACTCGCCGCCCGGGTCCGTGCGATCGCTCCGTCCGGGATCGACCGCGTGCTCGACGCGTCCGGTCGCGGCGTGCTGGCGCTTTCCGTCGAGCTGACCGGGGATCCGCGCAGGGTGGTCACCATCGCCGACGCGAGCGCCGCCGAACACGGGGTGCGCTTCTCCAGCGGCCGCGACGGCGCCGTGCCGATCGCCGAGGTGATGTCCGAGGTCCTCCCGCTGATCCAGCGCGGCGAACTGCGGGTCCGGGTCGCGCGCACCTTCCCGCTCGCCGGCGCGGCCGACGCGCACCGCCTCAGCGAAACAGGTCACCTGCTCGGCAAGATCGTGATCGCCGTCTGACGAATCCCGGTGCTCCATGAGAGTGGTCTCGCCTGAGCGCGCCGCGGCCGGGTCCCTGGCGGTGCCAAACTCGGGCCTGTGGTTGACAAAACGCTCGGCGAGACGACGAATGTGGTGGTCGTCGGCGCGGGGGTGGCCGGCCTGACGGTGGCGAACCTGTTGCGGCGCAGCGGGGTCGGTTATGTGGTGCTCGAACGGCACGGCCGCGCCCAGCTGGAGCAGCGCCAACGCGCGAGCGTGCCGCCGGACGAGCTCACCACCTACCGGTTCGCCGACGACGTCGGCTGGTTCACGGTGCTGGCCGACGCACCGCCGCCGCGCTACCCGCTGTTCGGGATCAGCCGGCACGGGTTCGCCGCGCACTTCGGCCGCGGCCCGTCGGCGAGCCGGTTCTACCTGCAGTGCCCGGTGGGCGACGACCCGCAGACCTGGTCCGACGAACGGGTGTAGCGGCAGCTGCGGCTACGGCTGGCCGTTGCGCGAATATTCGGCAGGTTGCCTGCGACGGGTGTGGAACGCACAGGAGTTCTCCCGATGGCTGACCGAAACGATGTTCCACGGCCCGCGGGCCCGTTCCGGTGGCGGCTCGCCCGGTCGAGGATCGATCGGCTCTTCACCTCCGCCTCGGCCGCCGGGGCGTTCGCGGAACTGGTGGCCGGCACCGCGTGACGCCGGTGCCGGCACTGATCACTGGCACTGGGACGGTCGGCCCGGGTCACGAGCCGACCGCCCCAGCATGTATCGGGATGTCCTAGACGATGGTCTGGACCCGGAAGGTGGAAGCCCTGGCCGGTGCGCAGTTGAGGCTGAAGTTGTACGTGCCGACGGCCGGCAGGATGGCGCTGTTGACCGACCGTCCGTCCGTGCAGTTCACGAACACCTGGATGGCACCGGAGGTCACCCGGCAGACGAAGTCCACGACCTGGAACGGCACCCGGCTGAAGTACCGGCAGTCGAAGACGGCGTTGATGCCGAGGTCACTGCTCTTGAGCTGCTCGCGCACGGCCTGCGACCGCGCGGAGTCGGCGGCCCAGCCCGGCGCCACCGTCGCGGACTCGCTGACGGCGGCACCGCCGCCGGACGCGGCGGACCCCACGGCCGGCGCGACGAAGAACGCGGCGAGTGCCAACGCGAGAATGAGCAAGGGCTTCATCACCATCGAGGCAATGGATTCAGATCCGACAAATGGTCGACGCATGGCGATTCTCCTCAGCTGATTTCGTAAAACGGTTTTCCCCGCTGTGGCGATATCGTTTCAGGATGCCGATGGCGATAGCTACGTGATTCCGCGTGAACCTCGGCCGTCCTCGCCAAGATCGAGTTGTCACTTCCGGTGATTCAGCCGGCGTCCAGTCGGCACACGTAGCCTCGTCGCCGGGAGGAGCGAGAGGGGAACCGGAGATGGAAGGCCTTTTCAAGTTGTTGTGGGACCGGGTGGACGGCAACGCCCGTCGTGCGGTCGATGTCTACGTCAGGGAGCTGCCCGACTTCCGTTCGGTGGCGGAGGATGCGCGTGCCAGGGCGTCTATGCTGGATCTCGCGGTAATGCTCAGACGCCGGGAAGTCGAGCTCGCGTCCGATGGTGCGCCTTTTACCAACAAGGATCTGGCGGTGTTGACCGCCTTTGGCGAGCAACGCGGCGCACAGGGCATTTCGCTGGGTTCCCGCCGACGGGTGTTGGATCTGCACGACGTATTAACCCTGCGAGAAATTCACGAAGCGGCCGGCCTGAACGAGGTCGACCACGTCACGGAGATGATCGGCTGGCTTCCGGTCAACGGCCTGACCGGGCACGGCGCCTATACCCGGGGTTTCCTGACCGGGCAGAAACACGCGTTGCCTTTGGTCAAACGCGTCCAAGACCTCGCCGGGACGCTGCTCGCCGACATCACCGTGGTGCCCGGCCTCGCGGAAAACCTGCACCTGACGCTCGCCGACCAGTATGTGATCACGGTCGTGCGGCTCGGCAGCGCGCCCCTGCCGACGGGACAGCGGCGCGACGAGGTCGTCGGCACCCT
Source organism: Amycolatopsis nigrescens CSC17Ta-90 (assembly GCF_000384315.1). Taxonomy (GTDB): domain Bacteria; phylum Actinomycetota; class Actinomycetes; order Mycobacteriales; family Pseudonocardiaceae; genus Amycolatopsis; species Amycolatopsis nigrescens. The sequence goes on from NZ_ARVW01000001.1 coordinate 8,737,772, forward strand.
GCTGAAGCGCTGGCCGGTGCCGATGACCTGGCGCGACCCCGAGGAGCTGGTGGCACTGCTCCCCTGCGACGACGCCGAAGCGGCGGAGGAACGCGCGATCTGCCTTGTCCGCGAGTTCGCGCAGCTGGTCGGGCGACCGTGCGCGACCGGTGCGGCCACCGGGCGGGTCCGCGCGCTGGCCGATACGGTCGCGCTGGCCCGCCGGATCAGCCGGGTGGCACCCGTCGAGAAGGTGCCGCGTCGCCTGCACACGATGGCCGACGTGTTCGTCGAACTCGGCGTCGCGCAGCTGCCGCAGGTCGACGAATGGCTGCGCGGTCTCGCCCGGCGGCTGGCGGGCGGCCCCGACCTGGTGGCCACGCTGGACGCCTACTACCAGCACGACATGAACCGGCTGAACACCGCCGGGGCGCTGCGCATCCACCCGAGAACGCTCGACTACCGCTTCCGCCGGGTCCGCGAGCTCGTCGGGCTGGAACCCGGTTCGCTGCAAGGCGTTCGCGTCCTCAGCGCGGTCGTCGCCCGCGTGCTCGCCGGACGCTGGAGCTGAGCGGTCGTTCTCGGCTGTTGACCTTCAGCTGGACGCCCTACCGCGATATCGGCCAGACGGCCCCTGGTGAAGCACCTTCGCCCGTGGCACGGTGAATGGCTGACGAACAATTGCCGGCCGGATCGGCGGCCTCAGGTCGTGTGGCCGGGCGAAGTCAGGGGGATCCTTTGCGACGGCTTCTGAAGGTGCTCGGGCGTGCCGTGCTGGCCGCGGCGATCACCGGCACGGTACTGGTCGCTCCTGCCACCGCGCAGGCGGCGGAACCCCCGGCCCCTCTGCTGTACGACTACGTCATGCGACCCGCCACGAACCAGAAGGCGTTGAAGGAGCGGGCAGACCAGCTCAGGGCTGAGATACCCAGGGTGGGGGTGAAACAGCTGCTGGCAGATGCCAACCGGCAGGGCGAGGTCGATGAGGGCGGCATCTGCAATCCTGACGCGGGCGGCGACACGGTGAAGATGAGCATCTGCTTCCAGTCCGACGACAACGGTGGCGGTGACCGGACCGAGTGGTGGCCGCAGGGCGTGTCCACGGTGGCCGACGCGCAGGACGACCTGGAGTGGAACGGCACCCAGCCGATTCTGGTCAGCTGGTACCAGGACAACAAGGACCACGAGAACCCCGGCCCTGACGAGTGCCTGTTCAAACAGCCGGACAAGGACGATCCGTCGACGCAGCGGTGCATCAAGGGTGTCCGGCTCACCTTCATGAACCCGGACAACGGCAAGTACCGGCATGTGTTGCTGGTCTACCCGTTCATCAACGAGTCCGGTAACGCCACCTACATGAGCGTGCGCCCCAAACAAGAATATTCGCGACTGGAGTCGCTGCACGCCGGGGGAATCGCCTGGTATGGCAACTACCTGTACGTGGCCGACACCGCTCGCGGGTTCCGGGTCTTCGACATGCGCTACATCCTGGATCTCCAGGCCACCGACAAGGGCGACACCACGACCGTGAACCGGATCGGCAGGCAGGAAGGAAAGTACTACGCACACGGCTACCGCTACATCATGCCCGAGGTCGGCGCCTTCTCGAACGTCCTGCCGTGGAAGGGGGATCAGCGCTGCGACGGCAACTACGGCGACGAGGGCCCTGGGGCCACCTCGTACGTGTCGGTCGACCGCAGCGGCATCGACCACCTGGTCACCGGCGAGTACTGCGACGCGAAGGAACACGGCCCCGACCCCGGCCGGGTGGCCAGCTGGGCCCTGGACGGCAACTCCGGCAGGCCGAAGCTGACCGTCGGCTCCTATGTCGACGACGACTCCCTGGTCACCACCAGCGATGCCCAGTGGTACGCCGACACCGCGTACCGGCTGCCGTTGCACAACATCCAGGGAGCGCTCCGCTACGACGGGTCCTTCTGGCTCAGCCGTAGCCAGGGCGCGGACAGCAACGGCGTCCTGCATCCGACGAAGAAGGTCGACACCGGTACCGGCTCCACGGGTGTGCTCGACACGACCGTGCCTGTGCAACCGATGAGCAGAGGACCGGAAGACCTGTCGTACTGGCCACCGGGCAGCGGTTCCCGCAGCGGCATCTGGACCGTGGCCGAGCATCCGGGCCGGCGGATGCTCTACAACCTCGAAGTCCCGGTCAGCCTCGGTCCATGACCGTCCGGGTCAGGCGAACAGCCGTGGTGGCTCGCCCGCGGCCGCGTAGAGGTGATCGCGGGAAGCCTCGATCGCCCGGCGCAGGCCGGCCAGGTCGACGTCGGTCAGCACTCCCCCGCGTTTGCGCACCTTGCCCGCGACGAGCACGGTGTCGACGTTGGACCGCTCCATCAGGGTGACCACGGCGCCGGGCACGTTGTTCAGCGGCATGACGTTCAGCGCGTCCGCGCGCAGCAGGATGACGTCGGCCTCCTTGCCGGGGGTGAGGGTGCCCACCCGGTCGGCGAGCTGGGCGGTGCGAGCTCCTTCGACGGTGGCGAAGCGGAGCACCTCACGAGGAGTCAGCAGTGCCGGCAGGTCGTCCTCGCCGGCCAGTGAGCGCTCGTGCACGAAGGCGCGCTGAAGCGTGTAGACCGAGCGCAGCTGGGTGAAGAAGTCGGCCGTCATGGTGCATTCGACGTCCACGCTGAGCGACGGCTGCACGCCCATTTCCAGCGCCTTCAGGATCGGCGGCATACCGTGGCGCATCGACATCTCGATGGGCACCGCGAGGGAGACGCCGCCACCGCTGTCCCGGATCGCCGCCCATGCCTCATCCGACAGGCCGGTCGCGTGGATGTACTCGTTGTCCGGCCCGAGCATGCCTTCCCTGCTCAGCTGGACGAGGAGTTCCGATGCGCCGTACTGCCCGAGCACGTGCGAGACGATCGGCAGACCGAGTTCGCGCGCCAGGTTCCACTGCGCCCGGAACTCGCCCTGCGGCTCGGCGCTGAGGCCCAGCGTCAGGAGCTGGTCCTTACCCGGGAAGTACTGGCGCGTCAGCCTTTTCAGCTCCCGCTCGTAGTCGACGACCTGCCCGTCGATGACGGGGTAGGTGGAGTAGGTGAACAGCGTGCGCCGGCCGGCCTCGGCGAGACCCTCGATCGCCGCGTCCGTGTGCTCCGGGGACAGGCTGATCTGCGAGGTGTCGACCGCCGTGGTCACCCCCGCGTCGAGCTGGCTGACCGACGCGACGAGCTCGGCGATGCGGACGTCCTCCGGGCGGTAAAGCGGCGACATCTTGCGGTTGACGAACTCGAAGTAGCCGCTCAGCATGCCTTCCGGCAACGCACCGCGCAGCGCCGCCTGGTACTGGTGGTGGTGGGTGTCGACGAAGCCGGGCATGACGATGGTGCCGGTCGCGTCGATCACCTCCGCGGTCGCCTCCAGATTCGGCCCCACGGCGAGGATCTTCGTCCCCTCGGTCAGCACGTCGGCCACCTCGAAGTCGCCGATCACCGGGTCCATGCTCAGCACCGAGCCGCCCCTGATCAGATAGCGGTCTTCCCTCATCGCGGTTCCCCTCAGCAGATCCAAGTAAACGGATAGAAATCCACTTATAGGAAATCGGATAACGATCCGCTTGTCAACAGGTCGCGGGGAGCCGCTCCCGGCTACCGTGACCGCCGTTGGCGCACACCGGCACGAGGAGGGGATTCGCGATGGCCAGGGACCAGGACCGGCCCGCCCTGCCGCCCGCGCTACCGGTCGTGGACCAGCCACCGGCGGAACGGGCGGACGCGGCGCGCAACCGCCACAAGATCCTGGCCGCCGCGGAAGAGATCGTGGCAACGGATGGGGTGGAACACCTGACGATGAACGATCTCGCCGCCGCCGCGGGAGTCGGCGTCGGCACCGTCTACCGCCGGTTCGGTGACCTCGCCGGCGTGATCGACGCGATGATGAACGAGCGCGAAAACCAGCTCCAGCAAGCATTCATGGCCGGTCCGCCGCCACTCGGGCCGGGCGCGCCACCGGCCGACCGGGTACGCGCGTTCCTGCATTCCTATGTCGACCTGCTCGACACCTACGGCGACCTGCTGGCGGCGGCCGAGACCACCACGCCCAGCCTCCGTTACCGCGGCGCCTACGCCGTCCACCACATCCATCTGGTCACGCTGATCTCAGAGGCGAACCCCGGCCTGGACGCCCAGTACCTCGCCGACACCCTGCTCGCCGCCGTGGCCGCGAGCCACTTCGTGCACCAGCGCCGGCACCGGAAAATGAGCGTCCGCCGGATCAAGACCGGCCTCGACACCCTCCTCGACTGCCTACTCCAAGCGTCGCGCTGAACCAGGGACTTCTCGGGGGCGTGCCCTGATGTGCCGCGCAACCGCGGCGCCTAACGTCCGCACCATGACCTTCCGGCCTTTGCTCGTCCTGCTTGCCGCCGCGGTGTCACTGGGGTGTCTAGTCGCGCCGAGCGCAGTCGCGGCCGAGGGGGCGTCACGGCCGCAGCTCGCGCTGCCCGCGCCCACCGGCCCGTTCCCGGTGGGCAAGACCACCCGGCATCTGCGCGATGAGTCCCGCGCCGACTTCTGGGTGCCGCAGGAGCGCCGGGAACTGATGGTGTCCCTGTGGTATCCGGCGCTGCTACCGACCGGTCGTCGCGCGCCGTACGTGACCCCGGCGGAGTCCGCGGCACTGGTGCAAGCGCTCAAGGTGCCCGGCGTACCGGCGGACGTGCTGACCACCGTGCGCACCCACGCCTCGGTCGATGCGCCACCGCTGCCACGGCCGGCGCCGCTGGTGGTGCTCTCCCCTGGTGTCAGCCTGCCCCGCGCCACGCTCACCGCGCTGGGCGAGGACCTGGCCAGCCGCGGCTATCTGGTGGCCGCCGTGGACCACAACCACGAGGCCATCGCGATCACCTTCCCGGACGGCCGGACCACCGGCTGCCTCGCCTGCGGGTCCGAGGACGGTGCCGGCGCGTCGCGCAACCGGGCCGCCGATGTGTCGTTCGTGCTCGACCAGCTCACCGGACCCGACGCCTGGCCCGGCCAGCGCGTCGAGCCTCGCCGGATCGCGATGGTGGGCCACTCGCTCGGTGGCGCCAGTGCGATCGCCGCGATGCGGGCCGACGACCGCCTTCGTGCCGGGATCAACCTGGACGGCCGGGTACACGTTCAGCCCGACGGCCTGGACCGGCCGTTCCTCCTGCTCGGCACCCCCGACCACCAGCCCGCCGGCCGGGACCGCTCGTGGGACGACGCGTGGTCCGGCCTGACCGGGTGGAAGCGCTGGCTCACCGTCTCCGGCACCGGCCACAACACCTTCACCGACCACCCCCTGCTCGCCGAGCAGCTCGGGATGCCGTTGCCGGAGGGGCAGACCATGCCCGCGCGGCGGGGCACCGAGATCACCCGCACCTATGTGGCCGCGTTCGTCGACCGGCATCTCCGTGCCGGCACCGGACCGCTGCTGGACCGGCCATCGTACCGCTATCCCGAGGTGCGGCACTGGCACTGAGCCCTGCGCTCGTTGAGCATGATGGGGTGGTGCGCAAACGGATGTTGATCGGGCTCGCGGTGGTCGTCACCATCATGGCCGTGGTCTTCGGTGGCGCCTTCGCTTTCCAGCGCAAGCTCATCTACCTGCCCTCCGGCGGGCCGCTGCCGGACGCGGCCGAGGTCCTGCCCGGCGGGCGGGACGTCACCCTCGTCACCGGCGACGGCCTGCGGCTGACGGCCTGGTACTTCCCCGTCGCCGCGGCGCGGGCCACCGTGCTGGTCGCACCGGGCAACGCGGGAAACCGGTCACTTCGAGTTCCGCTGGCACGTGCGCTGAGCGCGCGCGGGCTGTCCGTGCTGCTGCTCGACTATCGCGGCTACGGCGGCAACGCCGGCGACCCGACCGAGTCCGGGCTCGCGCTCGACGTCCGCGCGGCCCGCGAGTTCCTGGTGCGCGAAGCGGGTGTGTCGCCGGAGCGGTTGCTGTACTTCGGCGAGAGCCTCGGCGCGGCGGTGGTCACCGAGCTCGCCATCGAGCATCCGCCGGCCGGCCTGGTGCTGCGCTCGCCGTTCGTCGATCTCGCCTCGGTCGGCCGGCGGCACTATCCGTTCCTGCCGGTGCGCTGGCTGCTGCTGGACAAGTTTCCGGTCGCAGAGCACATTTCACGGGTGAGGACGCCGGTCACCGTGGTGTACGGCGGTGCCGACTCGATCGTCCCGCCGGAGCAGAGCCTCGCGGTGGCAACGGCGACGGACGGCCGAGCGGTCGAAGTGCCGGGGGCCGACCACAACGATCTGGTGCTGCTGACCGGCCCGGACCTGCTCGACGCGATCACCGGACTGGCCGGACCATGAAATCCCCGGTCAGCCGCCCTCGGGTGCGGTCACCTTGTCGTCGATGTCCGGGACCCAGAAGCAGAGTTCCAGGGTCTTCAGGTTCGCCCAGTGGGCGTGCTTGCGCCCCTGCGTGATCAACCCGGGGACGGCGACGGCGAACAGCACCAGGCAGCCGGCCGCGAACACAGGGTTGCGCCCGGTGAAGAGTTCGACCGCCGAGGCGACGAACCCGAACACCATCGGCGGGCTGGAGTTGCGCAGCATCAGCCCGGACGAACGCATCCGCGTCACTTCGAGGGCGACATCCTTGTCGTGCAGCAGCAAGGCCGAATACAGCAGGAACGTGTCCGCCTTGACGAAGGCGCGATCGCGGGCCGCGGGATTCCGGCGGAGGAACTCCTGCCGCAGGTCGCGCTGCCGCCGCCGGGGCAGCAGCCGCTCGGCCCAAGCACCGAGCGGATAGGCCAGGTAACCCAGCAGGTAGCTGACCAGCACGATGCCGATCACCAGCAGCACCACCGGTCCCCTGCCGACCGCGCCGAGGTCGATCCAGTGCAGCCGGCCGGCGAGGTAGGCGAAGACGGACAGGTGCAGCGCACCCGGGATGGTGTAGGTGAACAGGTCGAACAGGCCCACGGCGAACGTCACCCGAAGATCAAAACCGGGTACCGCCCCAGCCGCTACGGCCGATCGGGTGAGTCTCGAAGCCTTGGCGCTACTCCAGGAGATCCTCGATCACGATGGGAATGTCGCGGACCCGGATGCCGGTGGCGTTGTAGACGGCGTTGGCCACCGCCGCCGCCATGCCGACCGCGCCGATCTCGCCCACTCCCCTGGCACCGACGTCGTTGTGCAGCGTGTCCGGGTACTCGACGAAGTGCACGTCGACCTCCGGGATGTCCGCGTTCACCGGAATCAGGTAGCCGGCGAAGTCACCGTTGGCGTGCCTGCCGTTCCCCTCGACCTCCAGTCCCTCGTGCAGGGCGGCCGACACGCCCCAGATCATGCCGCCGATGATCTGGCTGCGGGCCGTCTTGTCGTTGATGATCCGGCCGGCGTCGAACACGCTGAGCATGCGGGACACCCTGGCCTCCCGCGTCCACCGGTGCACGCGGACCTCGCAGAACTGGGCACCGAACGAGCTGAACGAGTGCTTGCTCATCTCCTCGCCTGGTGCCGAGGAACCGGTCGCCGAGATCGACGTGCGACCCAACGCCCGCAACAGCTCGCCGAAGGTCATCGCCCGCGCACCGTCCTGCACGCGACCGTCCGCGTAGGTGACCTCGCTGCCCTCGAACGGCGCGCCCGCGGACGACGCCGCGGCCAGCAGGCTGTCGATCACCGTGGCCGCGGCGATCATGGTGGCCGAGCCCGCGCTCGCGGTGGCCGTCGACCCACCGGACAGGCCACCCGCCGGGAAGGCCGAGTCACCGAGGCGGGACGTGACCCGCTCCGGCGAAATGTCCAGCGATTCGGCGCCCACCAGGGAAAGCACGGTGAACAGGCCGGTTCCCGGGTCCGCGCCGCCGGTGGAGACCACGGCCGTGTCGTCGTCCCGCAGCGTGATCTCGACGCTGGCCGGGAACCGGATCGCGGGGAACATGGCGGTCGCGGTGCCCACCCCGACCAGCCAGTCGCCGTCCGTTCGCTCGCCGGGTGGCCGGTTCGTCCAGCCGAACCGGGTCGCCCCGATCCGGTAGCACTCTTCGAGATGCTTGCTCGACCACTGCAGGTCGCTGGCCATCGGCCCGGTCGAGTTGTTCTTCAGCCGCAGCTCGACGGGGTCCATCTTCAGCGCGACCGCCAGCTCGTCGATCGCGCTCTCCAGCGCGAAGGACCCCGGTGCCTCGCCCGGCGCGCGCATGAACGTGCCGGGCGGGATGTTCAGCGGCACCATCTTCTGGCTGATGGCCAGGTTCTGGGTGGCGTACCACTCGGGAGACGTGGTGTGCGAGGTCGGTTCGATGAACGACCGGTCCATGGACGTGCTGGAGAACGAGTCGTGCCGCACCGCGATCAGCGTGCCGTCCCCGGCCGCGCCGAGCGCGATCTTCTGCACCGTGCCGGGACGGTTCGCGGTCGCGACGAAGACCTGCTCCCGGCTCAGCGCGGCCTTGACCGGCCTGCCCAGCGCCTTGGCCGCCGCCGCGGCCAGGAACGCCGGGGCGGACGTGCGCGCCTTACCGCCGAAGGCACCGCCCACGAAGGGGTTCACCGTGTGCACCGCCGACTGCTCCAGCTCCAGCGCGGCGGCGAGTTCCATCTGCTGGAGGTAGGCCGCCTGGTTTCCACTGTAGACGGTCAGGGTGCCGGCCTCCCAGACCGCGACCGCGGAGTGCGGCTCCATCGCTGCGTGGTTCTGGGTCGCGGTGGAGTACGTGGCCTCGACGACGACCTCGCTCGCCGCCAGCGCGTCCTCAATGGACTCCACACCGTCGGCGAGGATGGCGAGCTCCGGTGGCGACCCGTCGCGGGCGGCCGGCGCGTCCTCGGCGGTGGCGAGGCCGTCGCGCAACGAGGTCACGGCCGGACGCTGCCGGTACGACACCTCGACCAGCATCGCCGCGTCCCTGGCCTGCTCGAAGGTCTCCGCCACCACGAAGCCGATCGGCTGGCCGTAGTAGGCGACCTCCTTGTCCTGCATCGGAACCCACGTCTCGCCGAACAGCGGGGTGCTCGGCGTGCGCAGCTCCAGCGGGTCGAAGGGCGAGTAGACACCGAGCACGCCGGGCGAGCTCTTCGCCGCCGTGACGTCCATGGCCTCGATCTCGCCGTTGGCGATGGTGCTGGTCACCAAGTAGCCGTAGACCATGCCGGGGAAGTTGTGGTCCAGCCCGTACCTTGCCCGGCCGGTGACCTTCCGCGGGCCGTCCACCCTGCTGCTCATGAGCGGCTCCCCTCGGTCAGTTCGAGCAGTGCGCGGACGATGGTCCGCTTCAACAAGGGCACCTTGAAACCGTTCTCGGACAACGGCATGGCGCCGTCGGCCGCCACGGACGCGGCGTTCTCGAAGGACGCCAGAGTCACCGGCGCCCCGCGCAGGGCCTCCTCGACCGCGCCGAGGCGCCACGGCACGGTCCCCACGCCACCGACGGCCACCCTGGCACCGGCGATGTGCGAGTCCTGGATGTCCAGCGCGACCGCGGCGGAGCACAGCGCGAACTCGTAGGACTGCCGGTCCCGCACCTTGACGTAGGTGGAGTGCGAAGCCCAGTCCAGCCGCGGAACGCCGACCTCGGCGATCAGCTCACCGGGGCGCAGGTCGTTCTCCACCTCTGGCGTCTCACCCGGCACGCGGTAGAAGTCGGCCAGCTCGACCGTACGGCTCCCGGTGGGGCCGACCAGCCGGACCTCCGCGTCCAGCGCGACAAGGGCGACGGCCACGTCACTGGCGTGCGTCGCCACGCACCGATCGCTCGTGCCCAGCACCGCGTGCATCCGGTTGGACCCGGTGATCGCGGGGCAGCCGCTGCCCGGCTCGCGCTTGTTGCACGGCATGGTGACGTCGCGGAAGTAGGTGCAACGGTTGCGCTGCAACAGGTTCCCGCCGATGCTGGCCATGTTCCGCAGCTGCTGGGAAGCGCTCAGCAGCAGCGCCCTGGAGATCGCCGGGTACACCTCGGGATGCCCGGCGATGTCGCTCATCCGCTCCAGCGCGCCGATCCGCAGCCCGTCGCTGGTGTCGATGCCGCGCAACGGCAACTGGTTGATGTCCAGCACCTGCTGCGGCGTCATGACGTTGAGTTTCATCAGGTCGACGAGGGTGGTTCCGCCGGCGAGGAAAGTGCCAGGGGTGGCGACCGCGGCTTCGACGGTCGCGGGTGCGGTGAGCTCAAACGGACGCATTGGCCTGCCTCGCCTGGTCGACTGCCTTGACGATGTTCGGGTAGGCCGCGCAGCGGCAGAGGTTGCCGGACATGAACTCCCGGACCTCCGCCGGGTCCTCGATCCCCTGCTCCACCGCGGCGACCGCGGACATGATCTGCCCGGAGGTGCAGAATCCGCACTGCAGGGCGTCCTGATCGACGAAGGCCTGCTGGACCGGGTGCAGCTTGTCCTCTGTGGACAGTGCTTCCACGGTGGTCACCCGCTCGCGCACGGTGGCGGCCAGGGTGAGGCACGAGAGCACCGGCCTGCCGTCGACGTGCACGGTGCAGGCACCGCACTGCCCTCGGTCGCAGCCCTTCTTCGGGCCGGTGATGGTGAGGTGCTCCCGCAACGCGTCCAACAGCGTCACACCGGGATCAACACTCAGTTCTTCGGTCTTGCCATTGATTTCGAGTGAGATGTCCACTGGATCTCTTTCCCGCAGATCGTCCACGAAGGAAGCCTGACGGCATGGGTTCGGTGGTGGGACTACATCGAGTTCGAGTCGGGTTCGGCTAGGAGTTCGGCCATGAGCAGAGCCGGATATTCATCCGCTTCACCTCGTCGAGGCTAGCGGATTATAATCCGCGTCGCAACGAGTGCCCGCACTTCTCGCCCTGGAGTTACTCCAGGTCCCGGCGGGTTTTCCCTAGTTCTGACGATGAACTCGATGAACCATACGGACACCGGGAGGGGCGATGACGACGGGATCGGTCAGTCCCCGGCGCGCGGACACCCGGCGCAACCACGAGCGCATCCTGGTCGCGGCGGCGCGGTCGCTCGCCAGAACGGGTGAAGTCTCGTTCAACGCCATCGCGAAGCAGGCCGAGGTGGGCGTCGGCACGGTGTACCGGCACTTCCCCACCCCGGAAGCGCTCATCCTGGCGGTCTACCAGCGCGAGGTGCGCCACCTCGTCGACGTCGTGCCGACCCTGCTCCGCAAGCACACGCCGGAAAAGGCGTTCCGGATCTGGACCACCGACCACCTGGCGCACTACATGATGACCAAGCGGGGGCTGGCCAACGCCCTTCGCACGGCGACGGCGTCCCACGGGGAACTACCCGCGAGTGCCTACGAGGCCATGGTCGGCGCGGTCTCCACCCTGCTGGAGGCCAATGTCGAGGCCGGCACCATCCGCGCCGGCCTCGCCCCGGAGACGGTCCTGCGCGGCCTTGGCGGCCTGCTGTACCTCGATCCGAACAGCGACTGGAAGAGCCAGACCGAGAGCCTGGCCGACCTGCTGTGGCGGGGGATGCGCGCAGACGGTGCCTGCCAGGACTAACCATTGACGCAACCAAGGGGTTGCCATAGAGTGGCAACCAATCGGTTGCTACTCACTTTGGAGGCTGTCATGAGTTTTCCCGATCGCATCACCAGGACCGTCGAGCTCGCCCACCCGCCGAGCAAGGTCTGGACCGCGCTCACCACCGCCGAGGGGCTGGTCGCCTGGTTCGGCAACGAGACGACGATCGACCTGCGACCGGGCGGGGCCGGCTGGATGAAGTGGGCGGACGGGTCATCGGCCGACGTGCGGGTGGAACGGGTGGAGGAGCCGACCGTGTTCGGCTACACCTGGCAGATCTACGGGCTGCCCCAGGACGATCCGCGCCGGACCTACGTCGAGTTCACCCTCGAACCGGTCGATGCCGGCACGCGGCTGACCGTGGTCGAGACCGGTTTCGCCCAGCTGCCGGACGACCTGCACGACAAGGTTTTCGCCGGCAACACCGAAGGCTGGGCGGTAGAACTGGGCGAACTGGCCGCCTACCTCGATGCCCTCTGACAGCGAGGCGATCGCCGAACAGGTCTTCACCGCACTGGCCGACCCGAGCCGGCGCGCCATCCTGGCCGCGCTGGCCTCGGGGGGCCAGGCCACGGTCACGGACCTGGCCGGCCGCCTGCCGATCACCCGGCAGGCCATCGCCAAGCACCTGAACCTGCTCGCCGAAGCCGGCCTGGTGACGGCCGAACCGGGGGAACGGCGCCGGGTGCGCTACCGGCTGCGATCCGCACCGATGCGGGTGGCGCAGCAGTTCCTGGCCGCGCTGGCCCGCGACTGGGGCGAGCAGCTCGACGCACTGGCCGAGCACCTGAACCGGGATGCCAGCGGCTGAGCACCACCGTTGTGGAACCCGGATTCGCTCAGCGCAGCACGTAACCGGTCCCCCGCACGGTGTGCACCAGCGGCGGCGGACCCAGTTTGTGCCGCAGCTGCGCGACGACCACGGCCAGCACGTTCGACGCCGGCGCGATCAACTCGTCCCACCCTGCCGATTCCAGCTCGGCCCGGCGGACGGGGGCGCCGTCGGCCGCCATCAGGCGTTCGAGCACCGCGAACTCCTTGGCGGTGAGGGAAAGCGGCACCCCGCCGCGCCGTGCTTCGTGGCGCCCGATATCGAGTTCCAGGTCGCCCCGGCGCAGCACCGGCGTCGGCGGGCTGCCGACCCGGCGGCACAGGCTGCGCACCCGGACGATCAGCTCCGCCATGGCGAACGGCTTGACCAGGTAGTCGTCCCCGCTCGCGAGTCCGGCGATCCGGTCGGCGACGGTGTCCCTGGCGGTCAGGAACAGCACGGGCACCGGCCAGCCGTACCGCCGGCGGGCCTCGATGTAGCCGAGCGAGTCACCGGCCGGCAGCATCCGGTCGAAGACCGCGCAGTCGTAGGCGTTCACGCTCAGCGCCTCGTCCGCCTGCGGCAGGTCCGCGGCGACGTCCACCGCGAACCCGGCACCGCGCAGCGACGTTTCGACGGCTATCCGGAGGTTTTCGTCGTCCTCGGTGACCAGTACCCGCACGAACGACCACAGTAGCGGCAGCGCACCCGTCCCGGGGCCGGTGCCCGCTCAGGCGACCCGCGCGCCGGGCAGCGCCCGCGGCCCGCGGCTGGCCGCGCTCGCGGCCGCCAGCCGTGCCTGTTCGCGTACCAGCGGATGGGTGCGATACCGGTCGATCGCCGGCGCCTCCAGCAGGTGCCGGTCCACCAGGTTCTCCAGCAGCCGCAGGATCTCCGGCTGGGCCCCGCCGGTGCGCTCGGCCGCGAGCCTGCCGTCGAACTCCTCCGGCAGCACCCCCAGCGCGTGGAACGCTTCCCGTTCGGCCGGGGTGAGCTGCTGGTAGGACCCCGCCACCGCCGGTGCCGGCGCCCCGGGCCCGAGCAGGCGTCCCGGTTGCTCGGCGATCCACTCGACCAACCGCGCCACTGTCCACGATGGACGGGACCGCAGGCGCGCCGCGGCCGTGTGCAGCGCACCCGGAAGGCCACCGCAGGCGCGCACCACGGCCGCGGTGTCGGCAGGCGTGGCGGCCACGCGCCGGGCATCTTCGGCGGCTGCGCGGAACAAGGCCGACGCGGCGGTGTCGTCCAGCGTAGCCAGCGCGACCCGCTGCTCCCCTTCCAGCCGCCATCCCCGGTTCCGGGTGGTGATCAGGGTCAGGCTCGTGGCGGCGCCGGGCAGCAGCGGGCGCACCTGCCGATCGTCGGCCGCGTCGTCGAGCACCAGCAGCACCCGGCGCCGGCTGAGCTCCGAACGCCACAGCGCGGACCGTTCGTCCACATCGGCCGGAACGGACCGAGGATCGACGCCGATCCCGCGCAACAGCCGCGTGAGCGCTTCACCGGGGTCGAGCGGGCCGGTTTCCGCGTGGGCACGCAGGTCCACGAAGAACTGTCCATCCGGGAACCGCGCGGACAGCCGGTGCGCGGCATGCACGGCCAATGCCGTCTTGCCGACCCCGGTCATCCCGTCGAGCACCATCGTCGCGCCCCGCGGTGCCCGGTACATCAGGTCGAGCTCGCCGCCCCGGCCGACCAGCCCCGCCACCTCCCGCGGCAACTCGCGGCGCGACCGGCCGGCGAGCGCCCTGGCCGACGCGTCACCGGCGAGCAGGCGACGGTGCGCCTCCGCGAGTGCCGCCCCCGGATCCACGCCGAGCTCGTCGGCGAGAACGGTGCGCGCCCGGCGGTAGGCGTCGAGCGCTTCAACGCGGCGTCCCTGCTCGCGCAGCGATCGCACCAGCAGTGCCCACGCGCTCTCCCGCAGCGGATCCTGCGCCGTCAGCGCCCGGAGCGTGGCGGTGGCGTCCAGGCGATGTCCCAGGGACAACTGCGCTTCGGCAAGACCCTCCTGCAGATCCCGGTGCAGATGGTCGAGCCGCAGCACCGCGTCCGACACCAGCTCCCTTGGCAGCCCCTCGAACGGCCTGCCGCGCCAGAGCGCCAACGCCTCCTCCAACAGCGTCAACGCCACCGCGTGGTCGCCCCGGCCGAGCGCGCGCCGCGCCGCGGCCGCCTGGCCGGTCACCCACTCGGCGTCGAGTTCGCCGGGTGCCACCCGCACGCGGTAGGCGCCGGGCCTGCTTTCGATCCTGGTGCCGCCGGGAAGGGCGGGCAGGGTACGGCGCAGCCGCCAGACGTAGGTCTTGAGGTTCGCTTCGGCCGACGCCGGCACGACCTGTTCGTGCCAGGTCGCCTCGACCAGCCGACCGAGGCCGGCCCAGGAATTGGGGTTCAGCAGCAAGGTCGCCAGCACCGTGGCGGGCTTGCGGGCACCGAACTCGAGGACGGCTCCCTCGGGACCGCGGGCCTCGAGCGGCCCGAGAACGTGGAAGAGCATCGTGTTCCTATCCCCATTTCCCAACTGCTTTCCAGCGATGGGCCCACCTTCCCTTCGGACATATGAGGTTTCGATGACAGTGCCGGACGGTTGCGCGGTCCGGTCAGCCGGGGCTCGACCGGCCGTGCCGCCAGTAACCGATGAAGGCGATGTCGGACTTCGCCGTGCCGCGGTCGTTCACCAGGTGGCGGCGCAGGCCGGTGGCCAGCTTGGCCTCGCCCGCGACCCAGGTGTAGCACCGGCCCGGCCGCAGCGGCGCCCGCCTGACCGTCTCCAGAGCCAGCGTTCCTGGCCTGGCGTCCGCCGCGTCGCGGGCCAGGTCGCGGGCCAGCCAGTGCACGCGCACGCCTTCGGGGACCACGATGTCCGGCCGGATGTCCGCGGTCTCCGGCACCTCCAGGAACACCTCCGCGACCAGCGTCGCCGGAGCGTGTTCGAGGATGGCCAGTATCGCCGGCAGCGCGCTTTCGTCGCCGACCAGCAGCTGCCAGGGCACCTCGGGCGGCGGCAGGTAGCTCATCCCGATGTCGAAGATGCCCGCCGGGTCGCCGGGCCTGGCCCGCTGAGCCCAGACGGACGCCGGGCCATCGCCGTGCAGGGTGAACTCGATGTCCACCTCGTTCAGCTCCGGCCTGGCCCGCCGGATCGTCAGGTTGCGCACCCAGGGGCGGCGTGCCTTGGGCAGCATGAGCAACTCCGCCATCCACGCCTCGTTCGAGAAGCTCGGCATCCGCAGCCCGTCCTGCCCGGCACGGGGGAAGAACAGGCGCACGGCCTGGTCGTAGCCCATCGGCCGCAGCTTTTCCAGTTCGGGGCCGCCGAGGGTGATGGTCACGAAGCTGGGACTGGGCTCGGCTTTCGCGAGCACCTCCAGCGTGATCATCTTCCGCGTCTCGGGGGTGCGTATCTTGGGCAGCATTTACTGGCTTCCTGCTCAGAGGTCCACGACGAGCCGAGGTGAGAGCGCGCGGGACACGCAGGGGTACAGCCGGCCCGCGGGAGCACCGATGTCGTCCCGGTGCTCGGGCTCCCCGTCGATCACCGCGATTTCGCAGCTGCCGCAGACACCTTCGCGGCAACCGGCCGGCACGGCGTGCCCGGCGTAGTTCAGCGCGTCCAGCAACGACTCGTCCGGCGGGACCTGAATCGTCTGTCCTGATCGGGCACAGGTCACCTCGAACGCCGTGTTGGGCTTGAAGGTCCGGACCGTCGGCTGGAAACGCTCGGCGTGCAGCCGTTCGGCCGGGAAAGCGGCCTCGGCCGCGGCGAGCATCGACGCCGGGCCGCAACAGTAGACCAGCGCACGAGGACTCAGCTCGGCCGCCATGACCGCGAAATCGGGCCGCCCCTGTTCTTCCGTGGCGACGATGCGCACCCGGTCGCCGTAGGAAGACCGGAGTTCGCCGGCGAAGGGCATGGCCGCGACCGATCTCCCGGCGTACACCAGCGTCGCCGCGGCTCCGCCTTCGACCGCCGCCCGCAGCATCGCCACGATGGGCGTGATGCCGATCCCGCCGGCGAGGAACAGGTATTCCGCGGCGGGCACCAGCGGGAAGTTGTTCCGCGGCGGTGAAACGTCGAGCCTGCGGCCCTGCTTCAGGAACAGGTGGACGTACTCCGAACCGCCCCGGCTGAGCGGCTCGTGCCGCACCGCGATCCGGTAGCTGTCCCGGTCGGCCGGATCTCCGCACAGCGAGTACTGCCGGGTCAGCCAGTTGGGCAACGCCAGGTCGATGTGCGCGCCTGGCTCCCACGGCGTCAGCGGGGCGGTGGCGCCGCGCAGGACGAGGGAGACGACGTCGTCGGCGACCCGGTCGATGCGGTCGAGAATCGTCTGTTGCATGGGAAGTCCTCGTCGCTCGGGTCAGTACAGCTTCCGGTAACCCGCTTCGAGTTCGCGATCGACCAGTGCCGGGTCGAGGCCGAGCTGGCCGGCGACGATCTCACCCGGCGACGGGAGCTCCGCGGCGAGCGACTGGCTCGCCGGGTCCCACAGCCGGGACCGGATCAGCGCGCGTCCACAGTGGAAATAGGCTTCCGCCACCTCCACCACGAGCGCCAGCTCGGGTTCCCTGGCTTCGGTCCGCATCCGGGCGAGCACGTCGGGCTCGTCGGTGGGATAGGCGCGGCCGTTGACCCGCAACGTTTCCCGGAGCCCGGGGATGAAGAAGAGCAGCCCGATCCCGTCGTTCTCCGCGAGATTGCGGAAGGAGTCGGCGATCTTGTTGCCCGGCCGGTCCGGGATCGCGAGCGTGTGCTCGTCGAGGACTTTCACGAAGCCCGGATAGTCGCCGCGGGGTGAGCAGTCGGCGCGGCCCGCCGCGTCCGCCGTGGCCAGCGCCAAGAACGGGGAATGGGCGATGAAGCGGTGGAAGTGCTCGTCGATGCGATCGAGGATCTTGGCCTTGGCCATACCTTCCGGCTCTCCGAGCCGGGCGCGGACCTCGTCCGGGGACACCCGCCGGTGGCGCGTGGGGGCATACGTCATAAAGGGCTCCTGGTGAGTTCGAGCCGGCACGGCGACGTGCGCTCAGAGTGTCTTCCTGCGGCCCTGTTTCCGGGTTTCGCCGCAGGTCATGGCACTATTATGAGCAATCATTCGCTTCGTGCGCTACTCGCTTTCACCGCGGCCGCCCAGGAGTGCCCCGACGCCGGGCCGAGCTCACCCGACAGCGCATCCGCACCGCGGCTGCTCACATTTTCGCCGAGTGGGACTACGCCTCGGCCCAGACGCCCAGTTCGTTTCCGCTCGGGTCGGTGAAGTGGAACCGGCGCCCACCGGGGAACTCGTAGGGCCCGTTCACCACCTGGCCGCCCGCCTCCGTGACCGCTGCCACCGACTTGTCCAGGTCGGTCGAGTAGAGCAGCACGAACGGTCCGCCCGCCCGCACCTGCTCGTCCCGGCGGAGACCGCCCACTTCGGCGGCCTCGTCCTGCGGGCTCCGGATGCCCGCGTATTCCGGGCCGTAGTCGTTGAACTGCCAGCCGAACGCTCCGGTGTAGAAGCGCTTGGCCTGTTCGAGGTCGGTGACCGCGAGCTCGATGTAGTCGATGGCGTGGTGTCGGTGTGCAGAAGACATGCGCCGGATGGTAGCCGCCGGGTACGACAAGACCTGGCCCCTCAGAATCTTGCGGGACACCCGCACCCGATCGATGGGGGCATGCGCAAAAAGCCTTGCATGCCCCCATCTCAATGCTTTCACGGCCTCGCGGGTGGGGAGGAAAAAGATGGTCACGAGCGCGAGGGCGGCCGCGCCGGCGAGAAGGGCCTGGCTGCTGACAACACCTTGGAGCGCACCCGCGGCGAGCGTCCCCAGCGGGGTGCACCCGTAGGACAGGGCGCGGAAGACGCCGAGGACCTGCGCCCGCTGGCCGGGTGCGGTGGCGAGCTGGCGCAGGTTCATCGCCTGTACCGCCCACATGCCGCCGAACGCGCTGCCCAGCACCATCAACGGCGCCATCAGCCAGGGCGAAACCACCAGCGGGCTGAGGAAGAGCACGGCCCAACCGGCCCGGGTGAGGCGCATGACGGCGATTTCGCCGAACAGCCGCTCGGCCCTGCCGGTCAGGTAGGCGCCGGCCGCCGCACCCACGCCGACGAGACCGGTCAGCAGCCCGTAGGTCGCCGAGGTCAGCCCGAGCCCGGTCCGCGAGTTGGCGTGGACCGCGAAGGCGGTCAAGTAGACGCCGTTCGCCACACTGGTCAGGCCGCTGATCACGATGGCGGCACCGAGCACCCGGTGCCGGAGCACGAGGCGGACACCCCGCAGCACGTCGAGCTTTTCCCGGCGACCGCGCCGATGCGGCCACGGCCGTCGCACCGCGGCGATGCACAACGTGGACACCCCGCAGGCGCCGGCGGCCAGCAGCGACGATGCCGGCGGCCAGAGAACATACGCCAGGCCCGCGATCGGCGGCCCGAGGAACTGGTAGAAGACGCGGGTCGAGACCGACAGGGCGCCGTTCGCGTCGGACAGTCGTTCGCTGTCCACGATTTCGGGCACGAGTGCTTCCGCCGCACCGTCGACGAAGGTCTGGAGCACCCCCGCGGCGAAGACCGCGACGGCGAGGGCCACGGCGTAGACATGCCCGGTGGCGCTCATGACTCCGATCGCCAGCATGATGCCGGCCCGCCCCAGGTTGGCGGCCTGGATCACGCGGTGCGCCGGCAGCCGGTCCACCACGACGCCGGCCGGCACGGCCGCGACGAGCCAGGGCACCGTCGCCAGGCTGAGCAGGAGCCCGACCAGTGCCGGATCGTCCAGCGTGCGGATCGCGATGAGCGTCGCGCCGACGAGGAAGATGCCGTTGCCGGTGTCGGACAGCGCGGTCGAGCACCAGAGTCCACGGAACCGGCGCCCCAGCCCACCTCTGCGCGCCGATCGCGCGGCGGCCCTCCCCTGCGAAAGCCGTCCGCCCTGCCCCATGCGACGACCATGTCGCACCGGGCCAAGGTGATCAAGTACCGACCGTGGCCGTCGCGGTCGCCGCTGGGCACGGAGAACAGGACGGTGGGGTGAGTCTGGCGGTCACGATCCGGAGGAGAAATCCGCGTGTCCGGTTCCGCGCGTGCTCGGTGCTGGGGCGGAAGGCTCGGCGGGTACTGACCTGCCGGTGGGCGGGATTTGTCGTAGCACGACCGCGGCCATTGTGGCCAGCGCGAGAATGGCGGCGCCGGTCACGGCGGCGGAGATGTTGAGCCCGGCGGTGAACGCTTCTTTGGCCTGCGACAGCAGCGCGGGAGGGACCTGGGGCGTGGACGTGGCCCCGGCCAAGCTCTCGCTGACCGCGGGGGCAGCGCCACCCGGCCCACCCTCGGTGGGTGCGGTGACGCGCATCTGATTGCGGTACACCAGTGTGGTCAGGCTGCCCAGCATGGCCACACCCATGGCGACGCCGAGTTCCTGGACGGTCTCGGACATCGCCGCGGCGGAGCCGGCCCTGTGGGCGGGGGTGGTGCCGACCACCAGGTCGGAGCCGAGCGCTCCCACCGATCCGAATCCGAGGTAGACCAGGGCGAATCCGCTCACGAGCAGGCCGATGCTGTTGGGGCCGTGTACCTGGGTGAGCAGCACGTAGCCGAGGGTGGACAGGACGAGGGTGCCCGAGACGACATAGCCGGGTCGCACGCGACGCGCGAGCAGGGGTGCGCCGATGGCGGCCACGACCATCGCCAGGGCAGGTGGGCCCATCCACGCGCCTGCGGCCAGCGGGGAAAGCGCTTCGACGAGCTGCAGGTGCTGAGTGACCAGATATAGCGCCCCGCCGACGCCGACGAGTCCCACGAGCAGGACGCCAAGGGCGGTGCCGGAAGCTCGATTGGTGAACAGCGCGACGTCGAGCAGCGGGTCGCTCAGGCGGCGCTGGCGGCGGACGAAGACAACGGTGAAGACCGCGCTGGCTACCAGGGTGACCGTGGTCTGGGTGTCGAAGCCGTGTGTGGCCGCGTGCTTGATCGCATAAACCAGGGGAAGGATGGCGCCCAGCGAGAGTGCGACGCTGAGCAGGTCGACCCGCCCAGCGTCGGCGGCGCGGTACTCGGGCAGCAGCACCGGTGCGGTCAGCAGCACAAGCGCGGCGATGGGAAGTGCGAGCAGGAACGCTGAGCCCCACCAGAAGGACTCCAGCAGCACGCCGCCGACGAGTGGGCCGGCGGCCATGCCGAGCGCGAAGGTGGTCGCCCACACGCCGATCGCCAGTGCTCGTTGGCGGGCGTCGGTGAACATGTTGGTGATCAGGGCGAGGCAGGAGGGCATGAGCGTCGCGCCCGCCACGCCCAGCAGGGCTCGTGCCGCGATGAGGATCTCGGCACTGGGGGCAAAGGCGGCGACGATCGAGACGATGCCGAACGCCGCGGTGCCGATCATCAGAAGACGGCGGCGACCGAGACGGTCTCCGATCGAGCCCATGGTGACCAGCAGCCCGGCGATCACCAGTCCGTAGGAGTCGAGGATCCACAGCGCTTGGGTGCTGGTGGGCTGCAGGTCGACTGAGAGGGCCGGGAGGGCGAGGTAGAGCAGGGTCACGTCGAGCCCGAGCAAGATCGTCGGCAGGGCGAGGACCCCGAGGCCCGTCCATTCCCTCGGGCCGGCCCGGCTCGAGGGCGCGGTTCCTGTTTCCCTTGGGTTCGCCGACACGACGACTCCTTCCTTCGATCAGGTCAACGTTCGTTCTGCGAGGTCAGCAGCCCCTCGGCGGCGTCGGGTTCCATGGCGACGACTGCGGTTTCCACTGGGCAGCGCGACGGTGGGCAGGTGCTGATGTCGCAGAGCCGGCACACCTCATACCCTCGGTCCGGGTGAGTGATCATCGCGGTCAATACGCGTTCGAGGACGCGGTCGAGCACGACGCGTTCCTGCTTGCTCGATTCGGCCAGTAGCCGCTCCAGTACCGAGCGGCGGGCGGCGAGGACGCGTCGGGCCTCGCGATGGCCGGCGTTGGTCAGCACCACCGAGGTTGTTCGATGGTCATCGTCGAGATGGCGCCGCACGGCAAGTCCGTCGCGCTCAAGCAGATTGACAAGGCGAATCGTGGCCGGGCGACTGATGCCAAGGAACCGCTGAAGGGTGCCCATGGTGAGACCGTCGTACTGAGCGGCCATGGCCAGCGTGGCCGCGAGCGCGCCACTACGGCCAGCCGCGGTTTCTACGGCGGACGCGAGTTGGTCGTGCACCCCGGTCACGACTGCGCCGAGCAGGTTCAGGGTGCGGTGGGAGTCGTTGGACATGATGTCATGTTCGCCCAGATGGCGGCGTCGAGCACCCGCCAGTAGGACGAGTCAAGTGAGGCGATGCCGGTGGACAGGGACCCGACCCAGTCGAGAATGCGCTGCGCGCCCGTTCCGTCCTGGTCACGATTGGGGTCGTAGCAGCAGACGGTGATCCCGGCGCACCCTGGCTCGCTGAGCGCGGTGGCGACGAGTTCGCTGAGCTGGTTCCAGTTCAGTCCGCCTGGCTGGGTGTAGCTCACCGCGTGCAGGGCGTTGCTCGACAGCACGTCGAGGTCGATGTGCAGCCACCAGTGCGCGGTGTGGGCTCGGATGCGGTGCAATGCCTTCCGGGCGTACCCGGCGGCGCTGTCCTTGCCGATGGCGAGCTGCTGCGCCGTGATCAGCCGGCTCCGTTCAGCCAGCGACGGGACATCATCGGCGGCGGCGATCTCGGCGCCGTCGCGGGGGCCTAACGCGACCACGGCGCTTTCGTCGAGCACGGGCAACTGGGACTCGAGCGACGCTGGCAGCTGGTCGCGATGCTGTCCCAGCAGGAACCCGAGCTCGCAGTCGGCGGCCTCGCCGGTGTCGGACCCGTGCGGTGGCCAGGCGTCTTCGTGGCCGTCGATGAACAGCAGCCCTACCTGGTCGTTGCCGAGCGCGTCCTGGGCCCCGCGCAGGCAGCCGGGCAGGATCGCGCAGTCCCCGCCGAGCACCAAGGGCCGGTCGCCATCGAGCAGGGTCTCGGCTACCGCTGAGCGCGTGGTGGCAGTCACGGTCTCAAGCCCGGGAAGGGACAGCAGTCCCGAGAACTCGTCGCGGTGGACGCAGGTCGCCGAGCTACCGATGGCGACGTTCCCGCCGTCGGTGACCGGCTCGTCGGGCCCGAGCCCGGCGCGCAGTCGTTCGATGAGCCCGGCGTCGCGCAGCGCCTTCGGCGCCAGTGCCTCGTGGTCCATCCGGCCCGCGGAGCTGAATGGGATACCGATCACTCGCATTGCTGTCCGCCTCCCAACGTGCTGGTTCGCGGCTTTGGAGGTCAGGCCAGGCCCCGCCGCACGATGACTCGCCCTGGCGAAGGGCGTTCGGTCTCGGTGAACCCGTGACGCGTGAACAGGTCCACGGTGCCCATGTGCAGCTCCCCGGAGGAGTAGCGGCGATGCTCGGAATCGGTGGGGTAAGCCTCGATGGTGTGCGCGCCGTGCTGCTCGGCGTGACGAATCGCGGCGGCGAGCAACTGGTCGGCGACGCCGCGGCGGCGTTGCCCGTTCTTGATGTAAAAGCACGGCACTGCCCACACGCCATGGTCGTCAGGCTCGGCCGGGCGCAGGGTTCGCGAGCGACGCAGCCGCACATACGCGGGGCGCGGCGCCACCGCACACCAGCCCACCGGATGCCCGTCGCGGTAGGCCAGCAGTCCGGGCACCTCGCCCTCGCGCACCAGACGGGAGAACTCCGCTCGCGCGGGCGCGCCCCGCATCCGGGCGTACTCGGGCCCCGAGGGCACCCGCCAGTACATGCACCAACAACCCTCGCAGCCCCCGTTGTCGCCGAACGCCTGCACGATGTCGTCCCACCGGTCGTGCTCGGCAGGGCGGATCGTCACGTCGTCTCGCTGCGTCGACGCGGCCTTGGCGCTCATCATCTGCTCCTCTCTCGATCAGCGGCCGGCGGCGGAACCGTTCATGGCACTGATCTTTCGACGGGGCAGTCGGCCGGGGGGCACACGGAGTAGTCGCAGAACCGGCACACGCGATCCGCGCGGGACCGGTCCTTGACCAGCTGAGCGAGCACCGGCTCCACGGCCTCGGCCACGACGGCGCGTTGGGCGCCGCTCAGCGGGGCGAGGACCCTGGCCACCACCTCACGGCGCCGCGTCACGACGTCCGTGGCCGCGGTGCGGCCCTGATCGGTCAACCAGAGCAAGACACCACGTTGATCGGAGGTGTCACGGCGCCGTTCGACCAGTTCCGCCGCGACAAGCCGGTCGACAAGGCGCACCGTGCCGGAGCCGGTGAGCCCGAGAACCCGGCTGAGGGCCTCGACCCGGGCTCCCGGCGCCGACAGCAGTGTCGCGAGCGCGGCCGCGCCGACCGCCGACTGGCCCGCGACCTGATTGCTGCCCGACTCGAGTTCGTCGGACAGCGCCACGACGAGCGCAGCGACGAGGTTCGCGGTCCGGTCATCCATGGCCTCAGTATATATGACTGACGCAGTCAGTCAATTTGACTAGCGGGACGGCGGAGGTCACGACACGAGGACGTTGGAGAACTGCCAGGGGTCGTCGGGCGGGGTCACTCCGAGGTAGTCGTCGAACGGGCCCGGCCCTGTCGCCTGGGGGGTCCAGTCGCTGCGCACCGAGGGGGTGGGTCCGAGATAAGGTGCGGCAATCGCGAGGATCTCGTGGTGGTCGAGGTCGTCGGGCCTGCACAGTCCCCGCTGCGGGTGGCGCACGGCGGCGAACACCGCCGCCAGTACCGAGGCCGCGACCTGCAGGGTGGTGGCGTTCTGCCCGCTGACCAACTCGCGGGTCTCCTCGATGGTCAGTTGCGAGCCGGTCCACCAAGCGCCGAGGTCATGGCCGAGCAGCAGCACGCCGAGTTCGTCGGCGCCGGTGAGGATCTCGTCGGTCATGATCCGCTGGCGTTCTTGGAGCCGGAACCCCCGCATCTTGCACTCATGCACCGAGGCCAGCGCCGCGTCACTGGGCAGGTAGGCGTAGTGCACCGTCGGACGGTAGACGACTTTTCCGTCGTCACCGGCAACGGTGAGATGGTCGCTGATCGTCACGGCCTCGCCGTGCCGGATCAACAACCCTTGTATCGGTCCCGACGAGGGCACCCACGAGCGCACCCAGGTAGCCATCCCCGGACGGGCCAGGCAGATCTGGTTGCCGGTGCCGCACTCCGGGACTACCGCCGCCGGCGGCAACTCACGCTCGTGAGTGCCCCACCCGAGTTCGGCAGGAGCGACACCTTCCTCATAGAAGCCTTCGACCGACCAGGTGTTGACGAACTCCTCGGGCTCTTTGGGCACCGATCCGATCTGGGTGTCGCGCTCGGAGATGTGGATGGCTCGGGTTCCGGTCTCCATCGCCATCCGCGCGTGGTCGGCCTCGTCCAACGCCCGCTCGATCCGGGCCCGTCGTTGCGGGTCCTCGACGCCGTCCTTGAGCATGGCCGTGGCGACATCCTCGAGCCCGACCTTGGTCCAGTGGCTCACCAGACCCGGGTTGGCACCGTGCTCGATGATCGCGGTCGGGCCGCGGCTACCCCAATCCTGGCTCAGGCGCCGCAGCGCGTGGTGGCGGGCGTAGAGGGTCTTGTCGGTCGGGTGCCGGGCGTTCATGTCCGCGTATGGATCCCACTGCTCGACCGAGGTGTCGACGTAGAGCACGCCGTTGTGGTGGCACCATCCGATGATGTCTTCGGTCCCGATGTTCCAGGTCAGGTTCACCAGCAGGTCGCCAGGACCGACCTGCTGGGCGAGGGTCTCGGCGAGGTTCTCGGGGGTCAGCCGCCGCTGAACGAACCGGCACCCGGCTGCGAGCGTGTCCGGGATCTCCGGGCGCCGGTCGGTCATGTCCAGCACGGTCAGCCGGTCGTAGGGCAGGTCCAGGTGGGCGAGCAGCAACGGCTGCAGGCACTGGGACACCGAACCACAGCCAAGGACCAGCACTCGTCCAGGGACGGAAAGGCGTGCGTGTTCAGTCATGATCCGCCTCCGATGCAATGCGTTAGCAACGGCGGAAAACCGTTGAACCCGATCGAGGAGTAGCTCGCGGTGTAGGCACCGGCGCTGAGGAAGTCGACCCGGTCACCGATCTCGAGCTCTTTGGGCAACGCGTATGCGGCGTCGCGGTAGATCACATCGATGCTGTCGCAGGTCGGTCCGGCCATGATCACTGGCTGCGTCGGCCCGCCGCGCTCGGTCTCGACCCGGTACTGGATCGCCTCACCCTCGGTCTCGGCGAGCCCGCCGAAACGACCCGCGTCCAAGTAGACCCAGCGGTCGGCTCCTTCGAACGGCTCGCGCACCGAAACCACCTGGGTGCGCAGCACCCCAGCCTCGGCACTGATCGAACGACCGGGCTCGGTCACGATCCGTGGACGCTGCGCACCGGGGAACCACCGGTCGAGCGCCTGCTCGATCGCCTTCCCGAAATGGATGATCGGGCGGACCGGCTCGGCGTAGCGGGCCGGAAAGCCACCACCGAGGTTGAGCATTTCGAGCTCCACGTCGTTGGCTCGCAGCTTCGCGAATGCCTCGGACGCGGCGGCGATGTTGGGCTCCCACCGCGTTGGCTCGAGCTGCTGGGAGCCAACGTGGAAGGACAATCCGTAGGGACTCAGGCCCCGCTGCGCCGCTCGTGTCATCAGCTCCACGGCGTATTCGAGCGAACAACCGAAGTTGTCGCCGAGGCGCCACCGCGCCCCGGCGCTCTCGCTGAGCAACCGGCAGTACACCGCCGCCCCAGGTGCCGCGTCGACGATCTTGTCGAGCTCGCGCACGTTGTCGAACACGAACGTCGACACCCCCAGCTGGTGGGCGTAGGCGATATCCGCGCTCTTCTTGATGGTGTTGCCGTAGGACAGCGAGCCGGCATCGGCTCCATTGGCCAGACACAGGTCGATCTCGGCCCGGCTCGCGACGTCGAAGCAGGCTCCCAGTTTCACGAGCAGGGCGATCACTGCGGGTTCCGGGCTCGCCTTGACCGCGTAGTACGGGGTCGCGTACGGCAGCGCGGCCTGTTGTTCGTGGTAGCGCCGAGTCACCACGTCGAGGTCGAGCACCAGGCAGGGGGTGGGTGGGTCGTGGTCGTGGAGCCACCGCGCGATGCGAGGGCTGGACGCGGCGACCGTCATCCAACCACCCCCGCGGTGAAGGGTGCCGCCGCACGGTCCAGTTCCACGTTGAGGGCCAAGGTTAGGCAGCGGCAGCCGCCGCCGGCCTTGCCGAACTCGGAGACATCGCACACTGCCGGATCGAAGCCGCGGCGCTCGAGTTCGCGACCCAGCCGCGGTGTGCAGTGCGGCATCACCACGGTGCGCCCGGCCACCACGGCGTTCGCGCAGAACGCCGCTCCTTCCTCCGGCGTCAGAACCACCGGGTCCTCGACGAGCTCAGCCAGCGCGGCGCGACCGGCGGCCGTGAAGGCCTCCGGCACCACCATCGCCGCCCGATCGTCGAGCGGGCAGAACCCCAAATCGACGTGGTAGTAGCGGGGATCGGTGAGCTCGAGCGCGGTCACCGCCCAGCCGTGGCGCGCCCGCAGGCCGGCATACGCCGACGCGGAGGACCGGGGACCGTAGCCGGCCACGAGCCCGCCGGCGAATGCCACTGCGTCACCCGCACCCTCCTGCGGCGCGGCGGGCGGCTGCTCGATCGTCCAGCCCAGTTCCTCGAACCGACTGCAGACGTGCTCGACCTCGGGGGCGCGTTCGGGCGCTCTCATCCGGGCCGGGGTAACCGTGGCGCCGTCAACGATGCCGGAGTTGGCCGTGAAAACCATGTCCGGCAACCCCTGTGCGGCCGGCACGGTCTCAACCTCGGTGTCGGCCGCCTTCAGCGTGCACACCAGGTCGTCCCACTGCCGCCATGCCCGATCGAAATCCACCATCACGTCCGGGTCCATCCAGACGTTGATGGAATAGGTGACATCGAAGTGCTCGGGCGAGCACATCAGAACTCTGCGGCCCCACTCGGGATCACCTTCTGTTACGTCCTCAGGCGCCTTAGCCGTCGTCGGTGTCACTGCGTCATCCTTTCCTGTTGATTCGACGTAATCGGCGTCGTTCGCTCAGTACTCGAAGAGCTCCTTGTTGTGTGCCACGCGCGGGGGCCACGGGTTGTGATACCGGGCACACTCCTCGATGGGATGTCCGTGGAACAATCCATAGTTGACGTGGTCGGGCGGGAACTCTTCGGTGGAGATGTAGTCGAGGATCAGATACGGCCAGACCTCCGCATCGACCTCGTCGAAGGATTCGTGCACCGTCCGCGGATCACTGGTGACGTCGGTGGGCACGAGGACGTCGGTGTGATAGACGGCGGAGTAGCGGGTCGGGTCGAAGTTGTCCGGAATGTAGTGCGGTCGCTTGCGTTCAGGCACCTCGCGGTGGCCGTCGACGCGCTCGTTGTGCCAACTCGCGCTGGGCACGTGCGGGCACCCGATGCCGCCGTTGCCGATCGACCGGAACGCCGTCTCGCGGACGAAGTCGGTCGCGGCCTCGAGCGAGTCGTGCAGCCCCCGTTTGGTCAGCGAGTTGGCGTAGTGACCCGGTGAGTTCATCGAGAACATCAGCCCACCGGGCAGGCGCCGATCGTGGTTGACCGTGCGGTGAGCGCCGGAGTAGAAGATGTTGCAGCCGGCCTTGAACACGGTCAGCACCCCGTCGGAACGGCGCAACGGGACCGCTTCGGTGTAGATCACGTCCTGCTCGATGGGCGCGTGTTCGACCAGGTAGAGATTCGACAGCTCAACGCATACGTCGACCAGTTCCCTTCCTGGGCGGGCGTAGGTCAGGTGCCGACTGTTGACCATGATCAGGAATCCGCTGCTCTCGCCGCGTTCGGCGCGGTCTTTCCACTCGCGGCGCTCTTGCTGGATCTTCGCCGCGACGTGATCCCGTCCCGCGTCAAGGTCGTCTTCGCCGATCCAGCACACGTTGGCGCCGAGTCCCTTGGGTCCGTCGGATCCCTGCATCGCCAGGCGCCCGAACAGGCACGGTTGCTTCTGACTGAGCCACTTGAACAGCGCGGCACGTTTGTCCATTTCGGACACATCGGGCGCCAGCAGCGTCTCGTTCGCCAGCGAGATGTCGTCGCCGAGATCGACATCCGGGCTCATTTGCGGCAGCTGAGCGATCACCTCTCGTAAGGACCTTGTGGCCACCGGCGCTTCTCGTTCGCCG
Organism: Amycolatopsis nigrescens CSC17Ta-90; assembly: GCF_000384315.1. Taxonomy (GTDB): domain Bacteria; phylum Actinomycetota; class Actinomycetes; order Mycobacteriales; family Pseudonocardiaceae; genus Amycolatopsis; species Amycolatopsis nigrescens. The sequence continues at coordinate 8,766,149 of NZ_ARVW01000001.1, forward strand.
GCCAACGTTGCCATCAGACTTGTCATGGTGAATCCATCCTCTCGTCGCCTCGGTGCTCCATCGGCAGACCCGAGCCCTGCATCAGGGGAATACATCACCCAACGGACACCATAGTGAGAAATACGTCACCCGCTGACGTTGATACGGCAGGCAATTTCTCAGCAATACCGCCAGTAGAGTGGCGTACCGTCGGTGAACAGGCCGGTATCGGAAACGATGCGCCCAAGGCGAATTCGGTGCCATAGCAAGGAAAACTCAGGTAACAAGGGGTGAGCGCTCGCTCTCCGTGGCCAAGACACTTGACATGGTCCGGCATGCTGGAGGCATCGTCTTTAGCCGATTTCAAGCAGGATGCGGAGGAGCTTCACCATGATCGCCGAAACCACCTCGCAGAAAGCTCAGGCTTACTACGAGCAGGCCGAAGCCTTGTATGTAAGCCTGTATGGACCGAACTTCCACCACGGCTACTGGCCGTCTCCCGACGACGGCACGACCTACGAGCAAGCGCTGGAAAATCTGACCGACCAGATCATCAACCGGGTCGGGGCGGGCGCGCGGGACCGGGTGCTCGACGTCGGCTGTGGTATCGGCGGACCGGCGATCCGACTCGCCCGCACAACGGGGGCGCAGGTGGTCGGTATCTCGAACGTCGCCACGCAGATCGAGCAAGCCACCGCCAGCGCAAGCGCTGAGAACATGGCCGAACAGGTCAGCTTCGAGCAGGCCGACGCACTGGGGTTGCCGTTCCCCGACGAGTCATTCGACGCGGCCATCGCCATCGAATCGTTGATCCACATGGACCGCGACCCGGCCTTGCGTGAAGTCGCCCGCGTCCTTCGCCCCGGTGGCGTCTTCACCGCCGCCGACTTCTGCCTCAACGCCCCCGTCACCCCCGCGCGCCAACAGGTGCTCGACCGATACCGCGATCTTGATACGCTCAGCTCGTTCCACCTGTTCGACGATTTCCCGCCGATGCTCCGCCGCGCCGGCTTGGAGCCCCTCGAACTCCTCGACGCCAGCAGCCACGTCGAGAAGTCCGTCAAAATGTGGTGGGAGCGAACCGAAGCCGACCTCGAGAACCTGACGAACCAATACGGCGAGCAGGAACTGTCGGACTTCATCGGCCTTTTCGACGACGTCATCACCCACGGCGGACCCGAATATTTGTTCTTCACCGCCCGCAAGCCCACCAGTCCGCGCCCACCGCAGAACCGACCATGACACCGATCAAGGAGTGGAGCCTGACGGTGTGACTGCGCACGCGCCGTCCGCTCCCGGCTCGCTTGAGCTAGTGCGCCGGTTCGTGAACACCCGCGACTTCGAAGCCGGCACCGGCCGGCGAGCGTCACCGCAGGCACTGACTGACTGGCTGCGTCACGAGTCACTGCTGCCAGGCACGGCATCGGCTTCGGCAGAGGACTTGGAGTCCGCCGTGCGGCTGCAGGAGTCATTGCGGAAAGCAATAGCAGCCAACCACAACGGTGCACCGACGCCGCCGCACGCAAGAAAGGTGATCAACGCCGCCGCTGAACACGCGCAGCTAACGGTCGAACTCGACGAGGACGGCGGCTGGTCGCTGACACCCCACGCAACCGGGATCGCGGCCGCCTTGGGCAGCATCGTCTCCGAGGTGGTCCGTGCGATGGCGACCAAGGAGTGGAGCAGGCTCAAGGTGTGCGTGAACGACACGTGCCAGCAAGCCTTCTATGATCACTCCCGCAGCCGGTCGGGTCGCTGGTGTTCGATGCAGACCTGCGGCAATCAGTCCAAGCAGAAGACCTGGCGCAGCCGCCGCTCGCCAGGCAAAGAAAGCTACCACGACAAATACGGAAAACCGGTCCGCGGAAATAGCCCCCAGTGAATTGCTCGCCGACAATGCGATATACAGTAAAAGGGGAACAGGCCCGTCGCGCCATGCGGAGGATTGATGATTCAGCACGCCATCGTGGCGGGCGGCGGTATCGCCGGCCACGCCGCGGCGCTCGCACTGTCGCGGGCCGGGATCGCGGTCACCGTGCTCGAACAGCGCCCAGCCGGCGAAGGCACGGGCTCGTTCCTGCGGCTCAACCCCAACGGCCTCGACGCACTGGCCGCACTCGGTGTGCTCGAACCGGTGACCGCCACCTCGTTCCCGGTGCGCCAGCTCGAGCGGCGGTCGCTGGACGGCGAGGTCCTGCTGCAGCGCGCGCTCACCGACCCGTTGCCCGATCGCGGCCTCGTCGCCCGGTTCACCACCTGGGCCAACCTGTCCGGTGCCCTGCGCGACGAAGCCGTCCGCAGGGGAGCCACCGTCCGCCACGGTGCTCGCGTCACCGGCGCCGAGGTCACCGGCGACGGCGTGCGGGCACTGCTCGCGGACGGCGGCCACCTCGAAGGCGACCTGCTGATCGGCGCCGACGGCACCCGGTCCACCCTCCGCGGCGTGGTCGACCCGGCCGCGCCAGAACCGGAGTATCGCGGCTCCCACACCGTCTACGGGTACACCCCCGGCCCGGTCGCGGGCGCCCTCCCCGCGCCGGCCCAGCTGCGGAGCTACCTCGGCCCGGCGCACTGGCTGGCCCACCTCGACGACCCGGACACCGGTGAGATCTGGTGGTTCACCAACGTCAAGACCGCCGAACCGCTGCCCGATCCCGGTCCCAGCACCGACGACTGGCGCACCGAGCTGCTCCAGCACTGGAGCGATGGCGACGCCCCGGCGGCCATCATCTCCGCGGCCACCCGGATCCGGGCCGCGGACGACAAGGCGCTCGCGCACCTCCCCCGCTGGCACACCGACCGGCTCGTGCTGATCGGCGACGCCGCGCACACCGCGCCGCCGGCGACCGAGCAGGGTGCCTCGATGGCCATCGAGGACGCCGCGGTGCTTGGCCAGTGCCTGCGCGACCTCGACCTGCCCCGCGCACTGGACCGGTTCGAGCGGGAACGCCGCGAGCGGGTCGAGACGATCATCGCGCTGGCCACCGGCCGCCGCACCGCGACCGAAGGTCCCGAGTGGAGCTACCGCCACCACATCGAATGGGACAGCAAGATCACCTAGTGTGCTCGCCCGAGTGCTGCCCGAACCTCGCGCGGACGGCGATTCCGGCGCAGACGATCACCGCGACGCCGCCGAGGATCGTCGGCCAGTCAAGCCGTTCGCGCAGGAACAGCGCCGCCCAACAGATGCCAAGCACGGGCTGGAAGAGCTGGACCTGGCTGACCCGCACCATCGGTCCGATCGCCAGTCCGCGGTACCAGGCGAAGAATCCGAGGAACATGCTCACCACGGCCAGGTAGCCGAACGCGGCCCACTCGACCGGGGTGCCGCTCGGCGGCTGCCGGACCATCGAAACACCGGTGAGCACCATCATCAGCGGTGCGGCGAGCACGAGCGCCCAGGACACCGTCTGCCAGGCACCGAGTTCGCGGGCCAGCAGCCCGCCTTCCGCGTAGCCGATCGCGGCCGCGAGCACGGCGCCGAACAGCAGCAGGTCGGACCAGTGCAGTCCGCTGAGCCCGCCGCCCTGCAACGCGGCGAACCCCACGGCGGCGACCGCGCCCACGGCCGCCATGACCCAGAACGACCTCGGCGGTCGCTCGTGCCCGCGGAGCACGGCTGTCACCGCGGTCGCGGCGGGCAGCAGGGCGATCACCACGGCACCGTGGCTGGCCGGCGCGGTGGTGAGGGCGAAGGACGTCAGCACTGGGAAGCCCACCACCACGCCACCGGCGACGATCGCCAACCGGCCCCACTGGACGCCGTGGGGCAGCCGCTGCTTGGTGATCACCAGTGCCGCGGCCGCGAGCAGCGCGGCGACGACCGCACGGCCGGAGCCGATGAAAAGCGGTGACATCCCACCGCTTTCGACGGCGACGCGGGTGAACGGGACGGTGAAGGAGAACGCCGCGACCCCGAGCAGCCCCCACCAGAGACCGGCACGGGAGTGGGATAGCACTGGCGGCTTGGGGATAGTAGCGCTACTATGTTCCGACATGTTTGACGATAGCAGCTCGCGGATTGTGGCGGGGCTTCGCGAGTGGATCGCGGGCGCTCCACCGGGTGCGCGACTCCCATCGACGCGGGCGCTGGTGGCCCGGTACGAGGCGAGCCCGGTCACCGTGCAGAAGGCGCTGCGGACGTTGACCGCGCAGGGCATGGTGGAGAGCCGGCCAGGGGTGGGCACGTTCGTGCGCGCGGTCCGGGTCGCCCGCCCGCACGACTACGGCTGGCAGACGGCGGCGCTCGGCGCGTCGAACCATCGGATTCCGCGGCTGCCGGCGGCCTTGCAGCCCGTCCCGAACGACGTGATCGCGCTGCACTCGGGGTATCCCGACCGGGAGCTGCTGCCGGAACGCCTTGTCCGCGCGGCATTCGGCAGGGCGGCTCGCACCGGGGCGCTGATGGGCAGGCCCCCGCCGGCGGGGCTGCCGGAGCTGCAGTCCTGGTTCGCGGCGGAACTGGCGTCGGCTACCCCCGCCGGAGTCACCCCGACCGCCGCCCGTGACGTGGTGATCATCCCGGGCAGCCAGTGCGGGCTGAGCACCGCTTTCCGCGCTCTCGTCGGGGCCGGCCGGCCGCTGCTGATGGAGTCGCCGACCTACTGGGGTGCGATTCTGGCCGCGGCACAGGTCGGCGTGCAGGTCATCCCGGTGCCCAGCGGGTTCGACGGTCCCGACCCCGACGCGCTGGCGCGCGCGTTCGAGCAGTCCGGGGCGCGTGCCTTCTACGCCCAGCCGAGCTTCGCCGGCCCGACCGGGGCGCTGTGGACGCCGGAGCTGGCCGAGCGGGTCCTGGACACGGTCCGGCGGCACGGCGCGTTCCTGATCGAAGACGACTCGGCGCACGACTTCGGCATGACCGCGGACCCGCGCCCGGTGGCCGCTCAGGACGACGGCGGGCACGTGGTCTACCTCCGCTCGCTGAGCAAAAGCGTCTCGCCCGCCGTCCGGGTCGCCGGCCTGATCGTCCGCGGCCCGGCGCGCGAACGGATCCTCGCGGACGCGCAGGCGGAGTCCATGTACGTCAGCGGTGTCCTGCAAGCGGTCGCGCTCGACGTGGTCAGCCAGCCTGCCTGGGGAACCCACCTGCGCCGGCTCCGCCACCAGCTCAAGGTCCGCCGGGACCTGCTCCTCGCGAGCCTCCGCGAGCACGCACCCGGCGCGCAGCCCGAAGCCGTGCCGCGGGGCGGGCTGAATCTCTGGGTTCGGCTGCCGGACGCCACGGACCTCGGCCGGGTCGTGCGGGAGTGCAAGTCGGCCGGCGTCATCATCGGCGCGGGGGACGAGTGGTTTCCGGCGGAGCCGACCGGGCAGTTCGTCCGGCTCGTCTACGCGGGCCCCGATCCCGGGTCCTTTCCGGAGGGAGCCCGCGTGATCGGCAAGGCACTCGCGAAGGACAACCAGTCCTGACACCAATCGGAGGAACGAACGTGCGGTACAGCTCGACCCGTGGCGTCTCTCGCCGCACCCTGCTCGGGATGACGGCGCTGCTGCCGCTGGCCGGCTGCGCGAAGGGCGAAGCTCCCGCTTCCCCTCCCACCGCCGCCCCGCCTGCCCCTGTGCCGAACGAGCACCACGATCAGCTGGTCGAGTTGGAGCGAAAGTTCGGCGCACGCCTTGGCGTCTACGCCTTGGCCACCGGCACCGGCGCGGCTCTCGCCTACCGGGCGGACGAACGATTCGCGTTCTGCTCGACGTTCAAGGGACTGGCGGCGGCCGCGGTGCTGCGGCGCAACCCACCGTCGCATCTGGACACGGTCGTCACCTACACCGAAGACGATCTGCTGAAGTCCGCCGTCATCACCAGGCAGCACGTGGCCACCGGGATGACGATCCGTCAGCTGTGCGACGCCGCGGTCCGCTACAGCGACGGCACGGCGGGCAACCTCCTGCTCCGCGACCTCGGCGGGCCGGCCGAACTCACCACGTACGTGCGCGGCCTCGGCGACGCGGTCACCAGGATGGACCGGATCGAGCCGGCGATCACCGAAGCCACCCCGGGCGACCCCCGCGACACCAGCTCTCCACGGGCGCTCGGCAGCACGTACCGCGAAATCGTGCTGGCGGACGCGCTACCCGCCGAGCAGCGGGCCTTCCTCCGCGACCTGCTGGAACGCAACACCACCGGCGCCCAGCGCATCCGGGCCGGCGTGCCGCGAGAATGGACCGTGGCGGACAAGACCGGGACCGGCGACTACGGCACGGCCAACGACATCGCCGTGGTGTGGCCGCCGAACGCCGCACCACTGGTCATCGCGATCATGTCCAGCAAGGCCGCCAAGGACGCCGAATACGACCAGACCCTCATCGCCGAAGCCGCCGCCTACGTGGTGACCGCTCTCGCGTGACGATCGGCCGCCTGTGACCGCGGTCACCGACGGTGGGGCGATCGTGTTCCGGTGAGTAGTTTCGATCCGGTGACCACCATGATCGCCGGAAACAGACGCACGGTGATCGGCGTGTTACTCGCACTGGTGCTCGCGGTGGTCGTCCTGGGATTGCTGGGCGCGACCGGCAGGGCGACCTTCGCCTACGAACGCGCCGCCGGGCAGGCGGCGGCGATTCTCGACGAAGTTCCGGGGCCGGAGACCGGGCCGGCCTGCCCGCTCGACAAGCGGTATGTGGACGAGCCACCCGAGGGCCTGCGCCCGGACGTGCTGGACGCCTGGCATCGGCTGCGGACCGCGGCGGGGCAACAGGGGGTCCGGTTGTGCGTGCAGGACAGCAAGCGGAGCCTCGGCCAGCAGCAGCGGGAGTTCACCGACGCCGTGCGCCGGTTCGGCACCGCGGAACTGGCCGCGAAGTACGTCCTGCCGCCGGAGAAGTCCATGCACGTCAAGGGAATCGCGGTGGACGTGCAGCCGCTCGCCTCGGCGGCCTGGGTGGAACGCAACGGGCAGGCGCTCGGCTGGTGCCGCCGTTATCAGAACGAGGAATGGCACTTCGAGTACGACCCCGGCTACGCGACCGCCGGCTGCCCGGCGTTGCTGCCCAGCGCCACCGGAAGCTGAATCGGCGGAATACCGGCCGTTAATCGAATGAATTACTTTAACGTACATCGCCAGCACCTCGCTCGTCTTTGCCATTTCGATGTTCGCCGCTCCTCCGCTACATGCTCAACGAATATCGAGCGCGGGTGATCGACACGAAATACGGGGGTGGCGGCAATTCGACGTGGTGGTACTTCGACTGGATGCCGACCGCGCGCCATGCCAGCCTGCTCTTCATTTCCGGATCGCTACCGGCCGTCTACACCGGCGGTTCCGACCAAGGCGGCAACTTCACCCTCACCAGGTACCGGTTCCGCTGATGCGCCGGCGACCGCGTCGAACGGCCGAATAGGGTGGCGGCATGGCCGGGACGAACCGACGACCCACTCCCCCAGCCGGTGCTGCCGGCTATGCCCCCATGGTCACCGACGAGCAGGCCGAGCGTATCCGCCAGTGGCACGAGAAGGCTTACCGCGCACGGAAAACCGCAACCGGCGGCGGCCAGACGATCGACTATCTCGGCCGGAAGCTGGTGATTCCGCCGGAGGTCATGCCGATCACGCCAGTGTCCCACCTCCTCGGCGGGGCGGTGCTGGCCGAGGTCCGCGAGCACGACCGCGTGCTCGACATGGGCACCGGAAGCGGGGTCAACGCCATCCTGGCGGCCTCGCGGGCCACCGACGTCCTTGCCGTCGATCTCAATCCCGATGCCGTCGAGGCGGCGCGGCGCAACGTCGAACGCAACGGGGTGGCGGACCGGGTCGAGGTCCGCCACAGCGACGTGTTCAGCGCGGTCGGCGGCGAGTTCGACCTGATCGTCTTCGACCCGCCCTTCCGCTGGTTCGCCCCTCGGGACCGGACCGAAACCGCCACCACCGACGAGAACTACCGTGCGATGACCGAGTTCTTCCGCACCGCGAGGCGGCATTTAACCCCGGCCGGCCGGATGCTGATCTTCTTCGGCACGTCGGGCGATCTGGCCTACCTGAAGCACCTCGCCGACGAGGCGGGCTTCCGGCGGGAGGTCGTCGCCAGGCACCAGCAGGACAACGACGGCTGGCCGGTCCGCTACTTCACGTTCCGGATGACCCCGTCAGCACCGCCGGGCTGACCCGGAAAAGCAGTACCATCGGCTCATGGCCGGCCAGGAGAACACGCGGACGGTATTGGACGACGTGCTGCCGGAGTGGCACCGCCGCGAACGGCACCGGCTGGCGGTGGACGCCCCCGCGCCCGCGGTCATCCAGGCCGCCAGGGACCTGACCTGGGGTGAGGTGCCGACCTTCCGCCGGATCATGGCGGCCGTCTCGCTGGGGCGGGTGAAGTTCCCGGCCGACGCGGCGGTGCTGGACCTGTTCCTGGGAAACGGGTTCGAGGTGCTGCACCACTCCGACAGCGAACTGGTGATCGGCGGGATCGAACGCGTTTCGCGCGGTGAAGCGGTGGTTGCGCTGGGCAGCGATCCGGTGGGCGCCTTCCGCGCGTTCGACCGGCCACGGCACATCCTGCTCGGTTTCGACTTCCGCTTCGCCGACGGCGTCCTCACCACCGAGACGCGGGTCCGGGCCACCGACGCGCGGACCCGCAAGCTGTTCGGCGTCTACTGGTTCGTCATCCGGGCTGGCAGCGGCTTCATCCGGCACATCTGGCTGCGCGGTATCCGGCGGCGGGTGGCGTCAGGCTCGCCGGGCCGTCCGGCCGAGGATCCGGCCGAACACTGAGCGAAGCGCACGCTCCGGGTCGGCGTCGAGGTTCGCCGTGCGCCAGCCGACGAAACCGTCCGGGCGGACCAGTACCGCACCATCCGGTGCGAGCCCGGAATCCTCCGTGAGACGGTGCGCTCGCACCCGAACACCGAACTCGGCGCCGACGGTGCCCGCGGCGGAAAGCCACGGCGTACCCGGTAGGCCGGTGAAGACGGTCCAGTCCGAGCCGGCCAGATCGAGGGTGGACACGCCCGATTCCACCCAGTGGTGCGGAAAACGGCGGCCTGGCTCGGCGTGGTCGTCGAGTACGTCTTCGCGATCCGGCTCCGCATCGGCGAGCACCGCGCCGGAACGGTACTGGTAGCACATCATCCCCCGGAGGTAGTCGACCGCGATCGCGTCGTACAGGTCGTCCGGATCCGAAGGCTGATCCCGGTAGCCCTCGTACATGCGGCGGGACAGGGTGAGGGAAGCCTGGGCCGCCGCACGACGCTCGGCTTCGTAGCTGTCCAGCAGCGACGGCGCGGCCTGTCCGTTGAGCACCGCGGCGAGCTTCCAGGCAAGGTTGTGCCCGTCCTGGATCCCGGTGTTCATGCCGAGCCCGCCCGCGGAACTCTGCACGTGGGCCGCGTCACCGGCCAGGAACACCCGGCCCACCCGGAACGCCGACGCGATCCCCAGCGCGGCCTCCCAGGCGTTGACCGCGTGCAGTTCGACCGGCACCGTGTCGTCCCCGATCGCCGCGTGCAGGAGTTCGACGGCCTTCTCGGCGGACAGGTCGGTCAGCTCGTCCGGCTTGCCGGGGTAGTCCATGATGTGCGAGGACCATTGGTCGCCGCCGTTCTTCGAAAAGAGGGTGGCGTAGACCTTTTCGTTGCGCACGAAGCAGAGATGGGTTTCCCATTGGGCCAGTGTGTCGCCGAGATCGGCGCGGAAGAACGCCGTGTTCAGCCGGGCCACCACCCGACGGTCGGGCACCGTGATGCCCAGCCGCTGCCGTACCCCGCTGCCGGCACCGTCGGCGCCGATCAGGTAGTCCGCGGTGATCTCCCGTTCCGCACCCGTATCGGTGTCCGCCACCCTGGCGCGCACCCCGGCCTCGTCGGCGGTGAAGTCGAGCAGCCGGGTCCCGAAGCGCACGGTCCCGCCGTCCCGGGACAACCGCCGCAGCGCCACCTGCTGCAGCTCCCGCTGGGTGAGGTTCTGACGGGCGTCGGCCGGGCTGCAGGTTTCCAGCCGCCGGGAATACGCGGGCGGCAGCCCGCTGTGCCGGAGCTGGGTGCCCAGCGCGCTGTCCTTGAACACCGTCCGCATCGGCGGCCCGCCACGCCAGCCCACCTCGTCGAGCGCCGGGCCCAGCCCCATCGCGCGGAACAGTTCCAGGGTGCGCAGGCTGACACTCGCCCGGGGAGGAGCCAGCGTCGGATCGCGCTTGTCGACGACCAGCGCGGGCACGCCCCACCGCGCGAGGAAAACCGCCGTAGACAGGCCCACCGGCCCCGCCCCGACCACCAGCACCGGCACGTGCTCTTCCGTCATGACACCCCCACGTTCGCCGAAGTACGTCGGAGACCACCGTGCACGCTCAAGCCCACTTGAGCGCAAGCTGGAACCATGAGCGATGAGCGTTACTCCATCAGCCAGGTGGCGCGCCGCTTCGGCGTACGGGTGTCCACTTTGCGCTACTACGACGAACTGGGGCTGCTGACACCGGCCGGGCGACGGGGCAATGTGCGGTTCTACGGCCGTGCGGAACTCGCCCGGCTGGCACTGATCCGGCGGCTGCACCACGGTGGCCTGGTCAGCCTGGCCGACACCACCGCACTGCTCGACGACACTGCCGCGGCTGAGCGACCCGACGGACGCGATGTCCTGACCGCGTCCGTCGACGCGATCAAAAGACAGGTCGAAGAACTCACCGCCGCCCAGCGGTTGCTCGAACACCTGCTGACCTGCCCGCGAGCCGATCCGATCCGGGACTGCCCCTACCTGCGCGCCGAACTCGACCAGGCCGTCGACACGGCCATGGCCGAGCGGGATCAACGCGACTACCAGGGCAGTGGCAGCTCCGCGACCAGTTCCTCCGGAGCGGACAGCCGCCATGCCTCGTAGACCAGCTCGGCGAGTTCGTCGGCCTCGACCCCGTCCAGCTGGACGACCACCCAGCCGAACCCGCCGGCGGTGAACTGCTCCTCGAAGACCTCCGGCCGTTCGGACACCAGCGCCTGCTGTTCGGTCAGCGTCTGCTTCAGGCCGACGGTCTGGGTTCGCGGCCAGTAGTAGCCGAATCGCTTACCGCGCACGCTGAACGACGTGTACTCACTACGCTCCGCGCGCTCGACCTCGGCCAGCGCGTCCAGCACGCGGTCGAACTCGGCACTTCGCACACCCATCCCGGCTCCCCAAGGTCAGAGGCCGCAGTCTATCGCCGTGCCGGGCGGTTGAGTCGTTCGGCGGCATAACGCGGGCCGGACGGTCCGTCTTATGCCGTCCAAGGTTGGTTACGAATTGGACTGGACCAATGTAGGTTGTGAAACTCGCCTCAATTCTGGAGGTTCGTAGTGTCACCGAAATCAAAGAGATCCAGATCCCTGTTCACTTCCGGCGCGGTAACCACCCTGCTGACCGCGCTGCTGGTCGCCGTAACCCCGGGTTCGCCGAGCGCACAGGCGGACAACTGCCGGCCCGACGGACTCGCCCCGACCGCGGGCACGGCGGTGCCCTACTGCACCGTCTACGACGCGGCGGGCCGGGAAAAGATCGCGCACGGCAGCAGCCGGCGGACCATCGGCTACTTCACCGGCTGGCGCACCGGCAAGGACGGCACGCCCGCCTACCTGGCCAGTGACATCCCGTGGCAGAAGGTAACCCACATCAACTACGCCTTCGCGCACATCGGCACGGACAACCGGGTTTCGGTCGGCCCGGACGGGCCGGGCAACGCGGCCACCGGCATGGAATGGCCCGGGGTGCCCGGCGCCGAGATGGACCCGGCCTATCCCTACAAGGGACATTTCAACCTGCTGAACAAGTACAAGAAGCAGAACCCCGGAGTGCGCACGCTGATCTCGATCGGCGGCTGGGCGGAGTCCGGCGGCATCCTCAACCCGGACGGCACCCGCAACGCGTCCGGCGGCTTCTACAAGACCGCGCAGAGCCAGCAGTCGATCGACGCCTTCGCCGACTCGACGGTGAACTTCCTGCGCCAGTACGGGTTCGACGGAGCGGACATCGACTACGAGTACGCGACTTCGATGAAGTACGCCGGCAACCCGGACGACTTCTGGATCTCGGATCCGAATCGCGCCACCCTGATGAAGAACTACGTCGCGCTGATGAAGACGTTGCGCGCGAAGCTGGACGCGGCCAGTGCCGCGGACGGCAAGCACTACATGCTCACCGCCGCCGTCTCCGCTTCGGGCTGGATCCTGCGTGGCGCGGAGACCTACCAGGTGACCCAGTACCTGGACTACGCCAACATCATGACCTACGACCTGCACGGGGCGTGGAACCAGTACGTCGGGCCGAACGCCGCGCTCTACGACAACGGCAAGGACGCCGAGCTCGCCTTCTGGGACGTCTACACCACCCCGCAATATGAAGGTGTAGGCCATCTCAACACGGACTGGGCCTATCACTACTTCCGCGGGGCGATGCCGGCCGGCCGGATCAACATCGGCGTGCCGTTCTACACCCGCGGCTGGCAGGGCGTCAGCGGCGGGACGCAGGGCCAGTGGGGCACCGCGCCACTACCGGACCAGGCGCAGTGCCCGCCGGGCACCGGTGGCCACGTCGGTTCCAAGATCCCGTGCGGCAACGGCGCGATCGGCATCGACAACCTCTGGCACGACGTCACCGCGGGCGGCGCGGAGGTGCCGTCAGGGGTGAACCCGATGTGGCACGCCAAGAACCTGGAAACCGGCGTGCAGGGCGACTACCTGGAGGCGTACGGCCTCGACCCGAAGAACGACCCGGCCGACCGGCTCACCGGCACCTACGCCCGCAACTACGACAGCACGCTGGGCTCGTCCTGGCTGTGGAACGACCAGAAGAAGGTCTATCTGTCCTCAGAGGACGAAGCGGCGATCGACGCGAAGGCGAAGTACGTCGCGGACAAGGGCATCGGCGGCATCATGCTGTGGGAGCTGGCCGGCGACTACAAGCTGGACCCGGTGACCAAGCAGTACGGCATGGGCAGCACCCTGGTCGACAAGATCACCAGCCGGTTCGCCGGCGCCGCCCCCTACGGCGCCACGAAGTCGAACACGCCGATGCCGACCGATGTGCTCGACGTCGGCGTCGAAGCACGCGGGTTCGCACTGGGTGACGCCAACTACCCGATCAACCCCAAGCTGGCGATCACGAACCGCTCCACCACGGCCATCCCTGGTGGCGCGCAGGTCGAGTTCGACTACGGCACCAGCGCCCCCGGCAGCATGGCCGACCAGTCCGGCTGGGGCCTGCGCGTCACGCAGAAGGGCCATACCGGGCCGAACATCGGCGGGCTGAAGGGCGACTTCCAGCACGTCGCGTTCACGCTGCCGAGCTGGCAGTCCATTCCGGCGGGCAGCACGGTGGAGGTGACCGTGCGGTACTACCTGCCGATCGCCACCCCGTCGAACTTCAAGTTCACCTTCGGCGGCAAGAGTTACGCGATCTCGCACGACAGCCCACGCGGCTGAGTCTGCCCACCACACACTGCTGCCCCGCCCGAATCGGACGGGGCAGCAGTGCTTTGCCGGGAGAAAGACCGCCCTGCCGGTCAGCCCCGGCCCTGCGGAGGCGCGGACGGGGTGCCTCGTCCCAGCCCACCGGCCAGTGCGCGGGCCAGCGTGCCGTCGTCCTCCGCCAGGTTCCAGGCGAACGCGCCGCCAAGACCCTTGGCCTTGATGTACTCGGTCTTCTTGCCGATGGCCCACGGGTCGTCGAAGGACCAGAACTGCTTACCGTCATAGCCCCAGGTCGCGATCGCGGCCTCGTCGTGGAACACCTGGGATGAGGTGAACTTGGACTTCAGCTTGCGGTAGCCGCTGACCCCTGGCTCCTCCGGGAAGTCGCCCGGCGCGGCACCGGTGGCGGCCTGGAAGAGCCCGTTCTGCCCGCCGTTGGTGACCCCGTCCCAGCCGCGGCCGTAGAACGGGATGCCGGCCAGAATCTTGGCCGGCGGCACCCCGGCGTCGGTGTAGATCTTCACCGCCTGCTCCACGCTGAACTGGCTGGCGGGCGGGTTCGGGTCGTTCGGGGCCATGTTGATGTTGGCCTGGTGCGCGGTCCGGTTCGGCTCCCACGAGGAACCGTGGAAGTCGTAGCCCTGCACGTTCGCGAAGTCCAGGTACTGGAAGATCTTGTCCAGCTCCAGGCCGTTCTGGATCTTCACCGGGTCGGCCGCGGTGAAGGCGGTGATCAGGCCGCCCTGCTTCGCCGCGTCGAGCTGGGTGCGGAACTCCTTCAGCAGCAGGGTGAAGTTCTGCTTGTCGTTGGGGTCGACGTGGTTGCCCTCCAGGCCGCCACCGCCGGGGTACTCCCAGTCGAGGTCGAAGCCGTCGAAGATGTTCGCCGCGCTGCCGGGGCCGCCGGCCGGTTTGCCGGTACCCCAGTCGTCCCTGGACGGCACGTTGCCCTTGATGAACATGTCCACGCAGGAGGACACGAACTTCTTGCGGGCCGCGTCCGTCTTGGCCACGTCCGCGAAGTACTTGGAGAACGACCAGCCGCCGAGGGAGATCAGCACCTTCAGGCCGGGGTGCTTGGCCTTGAGCTTGCGCAGCTGGTTGAAGTTGCCGCGCAGCTTGCCGGCGGGATCGTCGGCGACCCCGTCCACCGACTGGGCGCCGGTGATCACCCGCTGGTAGTCGGCATGCGCGTCGCCGGCGTTGTCCTTCGGGTAGTCCGGGTCACCGGGGTTGCCGACCGCGGAGGTGCTCTGGAAACAGGTGTGGTCGGTGGCGTGGATGTTGGCGAACGCGTAGTTCAGCACGGTCAGCCCGTTCGCCGCGCCGCTGCGCTCGATGTCGCCGAGGTAGACGTTCCGGCCGTACACCGCCCACTGCGGGTAGTAGTTCACCACGTGGTAATTGGCCTGCGGCGGGGCCGCGGGGTGGTCGGCGGTGGCGGGCGGGGCGAGCAGCAGGCCACCCGCCAGCGCGGACACCGCGATGACGGGAATGACCACTTTTCGGCTGGATCGCCGGTGAATCCTGCGATACATGGGGGCTTCCGATCTCCGGGGTTGGGGGACGGCCGGCAGGGGGTTGTCTAGACCACCGGCCTCAGCCCATCTTCGCGCGCGACCGCCGCCGGACACCCATCCCGAAAACCTCTTACCCCGTGTTATGCCTCCACCCCGGTCAACGGCGGGGAGCAGGTTCGTCACACTGCCGGAATCCGCTGGCCGAGGCGTCGCAGTGCGTCACGGGCGGCGGTGGACCAATGCGGCGCACCGGCCTTGTCCGCGATCGCCAGCGCCTCCCGGTAATGTCCCGCCGCTCGATCCCGCCGGCCGAGCGCGGCGGACAGCTCGCCGAGGTAGTGCGCGACCGGGCCCAGAGTCAGCAGCCCGCTGCCGGCCCCGGCGAGTTCTCCGGCCGCGGGAAGCAACTGGGCGTAAAGAGGTGCCATCCGCTGCCGGTCCCCCGCCCGCACCGCCGACTCGGCGTGCAGGCAGGTGCGGACTTCGAAGAGCAGGTCGCGGGGCGAGTCCGGAATGTCGCGCACGGCGGTGAGCGCCTGCTCGCGGTCGCCACTGGCGAACAGGACCAGCGGACGGGCCCAGCGCTCGTACCGCCCCCAGCCGTCGTCGGGCAGGTCCGGGACACCGAGGCAGAGCAGGGCGAGCGGCAGGATCCCGTCCTCCACACCGGGCATCCCGGTGCCCCGGAGCCGGTCGGCGGCCGCGCGGTAGGCGGCTCGCGCCTCCGCCGGCCGGCCGGTCACCGCGAGTCGCAGCGCCGCGTACCAGCCGGTGAACACGCCGACGAGAGGGAGCTCGTAGCGCTCGGCGAGCAGGTCGGCCGCGGCGGCGTGCCGGTCGGCGGTGGCGAGATCGGCGAGCGCGGCACCGGACTGGACGAGGATCAGGTGCCCGAGCACTTCGAACGGGATCAGTCCGTCGTGCCGGGCGGCCAGGTCGAGCAGTTCCGCACCGATCGCGGCCCGTTGCGGTGCGAGCCCGGCCCGGTGGAAGGTCTGCAAGAAACGGCCGTTGAGCGCGAATGCCAGCAGGGTGGGATCGCCGAGCGCGCGGGCGATCGTCTCGGCCTCCCGCGCCGCCTGCGCACCCCGTTGACCGCGGTCGCCACGCCGTTCCATCGCGACGGTGACCAGCAGGCCGGCGCGTTCGGTCTCGCGGTCGCCCGGCAGCACGGTCAGGGTGCGCTCGGCGGCGGCCACCAGGCTGGCGGACAGCGCCTCGTCGTCGTTGGCCGTCCAGTTCGCGGGCACCTGGAAGGAGCCGATCACCCCGGCGGTCAGCACCGGGTCGCCCAGCGCCTCGGCCGCGGTGACCGCGTCCGCGCGGTGGCGCCGCGCCCCGGCGAGGTCACCGGTCACCGCCAGCGCCCGGACCATGCCCATCACCGCCTCCAGCCGGGCACGGGCATCCCCGCCTTCCGTGCGATCCAGCGCCTCGACCGTCCCCCGCCACAGGCGCACCGCCTCGTGCGGCGCCGGTCGCCGCTCCGCCCGCTCGGCAGCCGCACGCGCGTAGTGCGCGGCCATGGCCGCGGTGGCCCGGTCTTCCGCGCGCAGGAAGTGGTGCGCGATCGCCTCCACGTCATCGGGCCGGACCCGTTCGACGATCTCCGCCGCCGCGGCGTGCCACCGGGCCCGGCGGACGCGCGTGATGTCGTCGTAGAGCGTTTCGCGCACCAGCGCGTGCGCGAAACGCAGGCGATCGGCGTCCCGCTCGACCAGGAAACCGGACAGCAGAGCCAAGTCGACGGTGTCCAGGACCAGGTTCTCGTCCCCGGCGAGCGGGATCAGCACGTCGAGGTCGACCTCGTGGCCGAGAACCGCAGCCTGGCGCAGGTGGGTCCGCGCCGCCTCGGGGAGGCCGGTGAGGCGATGCCGGATGACGTCGCGGACACCGGCCGGCACCGCGCTCAGTCCCGCGTCGCCCTCGGTCTCCCAGAGCCGGGTGAGCTCGCGGACGAAGAACGGGTTGCCCGCACTGCGCGCGTGGATCACCTGCGCGGCACCCGGCGCCGGCTCGCGGTGAGCGGTGGCGAGGACCAGCTCCCGGACTTCCGGCTCGGTCAGCCCACCGAGGTAGACCCGGACCGGCTCGGCACGGGCCGCCCGGCCGAGCGCCCCGGCCAGCCCGGCGGAGATCTCGGTGGAACGGTAGGTGCCGACGATCAGCACCGGCCCGGCCGCTGGATCGGCGGCCAGCGCGGTGACCAGCGCGAGGGTCTCCTCATCCGCCCAGTGCAGGTCGTCGAAGACCAGCAGCACCGGCTTCGCACCGGAGACCGTGCCCAGGTAGGAGCCGATCGCGCGGTGCCGGCGGAACCGCGCCTCGACCGGATCGCCCGGATCGCCCGGATCACCGTCCTGGGTGCCGGTGGGCGGCGGGTCGTGTCCGGTATGGGCGAGCGCGTCGCGCAACTGCGTCCACGGCCATGCCGCCGGCGCGCCGGGGAGTTCGGGGCTGGTCCCCCAGGCGGTGATCCAGCCGGTCGCCGCCAGCCGCCGGGTCAGGGCCGTGGTCAGCGCGGTCTTGCCCGCCCCGGCGGCTCCGGACACCAGCGCGAGCCGGGGCCGTCCCGCCAACTTGGCGGACGCGGCCGCTTCCGCCAGCGCGGCCAGTTCGCCGACGCGACCGACGAAGAGCTGCTGGACCGGCCCCTTGTCCTGCACGGGGTCCGGCGAGCGCCGGGCGGGCGGACCGGCGAGGTGCGGTGCCTGGGCGAGCATGTCCGCCTCCAGCCGCCGCAGGTGCTGGCCGGGGTCCACGCCGAGCTCGGTCCGCAGCACCTCCCTGGCCCGGCGGAGCGCGGCCAGCGCGTCACCCTGACGTCCCGACTGGTAGAGCGCCGTGGCCAGCAGGCGCCAGTCGTCTTCGCGCAGCGGGTGCGCGGCGACCTGTGCCTGCAACTCGGGCACCGTTTCCCCGGCCAGCCCCAAGGCCAGCGCCGCTTCGGCACGACGTCGGACGGCCAGCAGGCGCAGCTCGTCGAGCCTGGCGATCTCGCCGCGTGCCCAGTCCTGCTCGGCGAACTCCACGTACGCGGGTCCCCGCCAGAGCCCCAGCGCCTCGTCCAGCAAGACCCGGGCTTCCTCGGCGCGGTCGTCGGCCAGCAACCGGCCGGACTCGGTGACGGCGGCCTCGAAGCGCCGGGCGTCCACGTTCTCGGGCCCGGTTCGCAGCGCGTAGCCCGCTCCCACCGTGACCAGCAGCCGGGCGGGCGTCCTGGCCGGACGATCCGGCTCGAGGGCCTTCCGCAGCGCGCCGACGAAGGTCTGGACCGCGCCTGACGCGCCGCCCGGCGCCTCTTCCCAGAGGTCGTCGATCAGCCGGGTGACCGGCACCACCCCGCCCCCGGCGATCAGCAGCCTGGCCAGCACGGCCCGGTGCTTGAAGCCCTTGAGGTCGACCGGCCCGTGCTCGTTCGCGGCTTCCAGCGGGCCGAGCACGCGGAAACCCAGCACCGGCTCGGACACGCCGACAACCTATCCGGCCCGCTGAGTCGCCGCTGAGCACGGGCTGATCGGCGGCACCGACGATGCCGGAGAACACGACCACATGACAGGAGCACCGGCATGACACCGACGATCACCACGTTCACCCAGCAGCGCGTCACCGTCGCCGACGGCGTGGCGCTCAACGTCGCGGTAGGCGGCGCGGGCAGCCCCGTCGTGCTGCTGCACGGGTTCCCGCAGACCCACCTGATGTGGCGGCACGTCGCCACCGACCTGGCCGCCGACCACACGGTGATCTGCCCGGACCTGCGCGGCTACGGCGACAGCGACAAGCCGGCCGCCACCGACGGGCGGACCTACGCCAAGCGCACCATGGCGGCCGACGTCGTCGCACTCGCCCGCGCGCTCGGCCACGACCGGTTCGCGCTGGCCGGCCACGACCGGGGTGCGCTGGTCGCGGTCCGCGCCGGGCTCGACCACCCCGGGGCGGTCACCCACCTGGCCGCCCTCGACGTGCTGCCGACCCTCGACATGTGGGAGGTCATGCACGGCACCTCCGCCGCCGTCGGCTTCCACCTCTACCTGATGGCGCAGCCGCCCGGACTGCCCGAGCGGATGATCGGCGCCTCGGCGGACGCGTTCTTCGGTCACTTCCTGGACGGCTGGGCCACCGACCCGGACGCGATCCCCGCCGACGTCCGCGCCGCCTACCTGAAGGCGTCCCGCGAGGCGGTCCCCTCGATCGTCGCCGACTACCGGGCCTCGGCCACCGTCGACGTCGAAGACGACCAGGCCGACCGGCTGGCCGGCCACCGGCTGCGGATGCCGGTGACCGTGCTGCAGCAGGACTGGGGCACCGCACTCGGCTTCGACGCCGCCGCCCGGTGGCGGGCGTGGGCACCGAACCTGGTGCACAACACCGTGTCCTGCGGGCATTTCATGGCCGAGGAAGACCCCGGCGAGGTGGTCAAAGCCCTGCGCGGTCTGCTCTCCAGGTAACCCGGCTTGCCGGGAACACGGCCGGGCCCTCGGTCGTTCGCCGGAAGTGGAGAAATGGTTGGGGCTGGCCATTCCGGGCAGCGTGCTGCTGCTGATGGCGTTGCGGGCGTTCGAGTCCCGGCGGCGGAAGCGGCAGAACCGCGTCGGCACCCCGGTGACCACCACCTACGTCAACGAGTTCACGGCCATCTTCTACGGGACGAAACGCCGGGAGCTGGACCATCGGGACTCGATGTCGATGATGCGCGAAGAGGACGCCCAGGGCGCTCCGCCGAACCTGGGCGTCGACCTCGACCGCGGCGTCGTGGTCCTGCGGCCCGAAGGTCCGAGGTCAAGTTCACGGGAGCGGCCCGAGCTGTCAGGATGACCGGTATGGCCAGCTCACCACTGCGCGTCTACGGCGGGGTACAAGGCGATCATCGCCAGGCCGAGCGGCGCGCGAAGTTGATCGAGGCCGGGCTGGACGCACTCGGCGCGGAAAGCGGCGCTCCGCCGCTGAGCGTGCGCGGCGTGTGCAAGCAGAGCGGGCTGGCGACCCGGTACTTCTACGAGAGTTTCGCCGACCGGGACGCCTTCGCCGTCGCCGTCTTCGACCACGTCACCCAGGGGCTCGCGACGACCACGGAACAGGCCGTCGCCGAGGCGACCGACGTACCCGGGAAGATCAGGGCGGGCGTGGGGAACATCATCCGCACCATCGCCGACGACCCGCGGCAGGGCCGCCTGCTGTTCAGCGCCCTGCTGACCAGTCCGGTGCTCGCGCGGCGGCGGCTGGAGTCGGCGACGATGTTCGCCGGCCTGCTCGGCGCGCACGCGCGGGACCACCAGGTGGCCGAGTCCGACGGCCCGCGCCTGGAGCTGAGCAGCCAGTTCATCGTCGGTGGTTTCGCGCAGACGCTCACCGCCTGGCTCGGCGGCTCGGTGCAGCTCAGTCGGGACGAGCTGATCGACGAGTGCACCGCCATCTTCGTCGCCATCGCCGGCAGGCCCCAGTAGCGCTCGGGACCGGTCCCGGCCCGCTTGCCTAGCCTTTCGGCCGAGCGGTCGGCTTGCGGAGATGAGAGGCGGTGGCGGTGACACGCCTTGGTCCTTACCTGCTCGAGACGATGATCGGGGCGGGTGGCATGGGGGAAGTGTGGCGTGCCCGCGACACGGGGCACCACGATCGGCTGGTCGCGCTGAAGCTGCTGCCGCCGGACTGCGCCGGCGATCCCGACTTCCAGGAGCGGTTCCGCCGGGAGGCGCGGCTGGCCGCGGCACTGCGCAGCCCGCACGTCGTACCGATCCACAGTTACGGCGAGATCGAGGGCAGGCTCTATCTCGACATGCAGCTCATCGACGGCACGGACCTGTCCACCGTGCTGGCACGGGAAGGACCGATGGCGGCCGAGCGCGCGGCCGCGATCGTGGCGCAACTGGCCGGGGTGCTGGATCTGGCCCACCGCGAAGGGCTGATCCATCGCGACGTCAAACCGTCCAATGTGCGCCTGCTCGACGACGATTTCGTCTATCTGCTCGACTTCGGCCTCGCCACCAGACCGGACACTTCGGCGGCCACCTCGAAAGCCGGGCAGGTCGCCGGGACGCTGGACTACATGGCACCGGAGCGCTTCGGCCGCGACAAAGTGGATCATCGCGCCGACATCTACTCGCTCGCCGGCCTGCTCTACGCCTGCCTGACCGGCCGTCCCCCGTTCGACACCGACGGGCTGCCTCAGGCACTGCAGGCCCATCTGAACTGGCCACCGCCGCGGCCCAGCGCCGAACGCCCTGACCTCCCGGCCGGGTTCGACGCGGTGGTCGCCACCGGAATGGCCAAGGAACCAGGGCACCGCTACCCCACCGCCGGGCACCTCGCGGCCGCGACGCAGGCGGTGCTGCCCGGCGGCCCCGGGCACGCGGCCGCGATCAGCGCGCCCACTCGCCGCGCCGGTCCGGTCGTGACCCGCCCGCGCCGGCTGTTGCTCGGCGGCGGCGCCGCGGTCCTGACGGCGGCCGCGGTGACCACTCTCGTGCTGCTGACCGGCAAGGAGCCGCCGGCGCAACCGGTCTCCCAGTCGTCCGCTCCCCCGTCGACGCACGCCGCGCCGGTCGTCCTGCCGCCGCTGCCGTCCGGTGCCGTGCGGAACGTCCCGGTCGGGAAG
Source organism: Amycolatopsis nigrescens CSC17Ta-90 (assembly GCF_000384315.1). Classification (GTDB taxonomy): domain Bacteria; phylum Actinomycetota; class Actinomycetes; order Mycobacteriales; family Pseudonocardiaceae; genus Amycolatopsis; species Amycolatopsis nigrescens. Next base: position 8,787,608 of record NZ_ARVW01000001.1, read on the forward strand.
GAGCCCTTCGCGCTCGCGGTGACCCCGGACGGCCGCCGTGTCTACGTCGCGGACGAAGGCGGCGGCACCGTGACGGTGGTGGACGCGGCCTCCGACACCCGGGTGACCACGATCCAGCTGTCGGGCAACCCTTCCGGCATCGCGGTCACGCCGGCGGGCGACTCGGTCTGGGTCGCGGTGCCGCAGGGCCTGCAGGAGATCGACCCGGCGGCGAACGTGATCCGCCGTACCGTGCCGCTCGCGGCAAGGGCCTACTCGGCGGCGATCTCCCCGGACGGCCGGTTCGGCTACACCGCGCTGCAGCGGGACGGGATCGTGGCCGAGGTCGACCTCCGCACCGGCGCGGTCACGCGGCAGCTCCCGGTCGCCGAGCCGGCGTTCGTCGCGCTTTCCCCGGACGGCAGCACCCTCGCGGTCACCGGTTTCGACCAGCCCGTGCTCACCCTCTTCGATCGGGCCACCGGGGCCGAGACGGCCCGCATTCCGTTCAGCGGCGGCGGTTTCGCACCGACGTTCACCCCGGACGGACGCGGCATCTACCTCGCCGAAGCCCACCAGCCGCGCATCCACGTCGTCGACGTGGCGGCGCGTCGGGTCACCGGTTCGGTCACCATGAAGCTCCCCGCGGTCAACGTCGCTTTCGCACCGGACGGGTCCGTCGCCTACGCACACGGCGAGGACAACGAGCTCACCGTGATCGACACCGCCACCGCGTCCGTCCGGCGGACGATCCCGCTGCCCGCCGACAACTCGGCGAGCATCGCGCTGGCCCCGGACGGCTCCCGCGTCTATGTCCTGGACCAGGACCGCGACACCCTACTGGTGAGCGGCCTCTCCCCCGGCTGAGCTAGTTTTCGCCCGCCATCCGGTAGGAACCTTCTTCCAGGCGCCGGATCAGCCGGTGGGTCCACTCGGCACGACTGTCCGCGGTGTGGATCCACAGGCCGAGGACTTCCCCGACCGGGCCCCAGGTTTCGAGGTCGGTGCCGGCGGGCAGCTCGCCGGTGATGCCGGCCCGCCACTCGTCCATCGCCGCGGCGCGCAGCCGGAGCAGGTCGATCGCCTCGGCGCGGGTCAGGTCCTCGATCAGGCCGACCGCTGCGGCGAGGAGATCGAGCCGCGGATCGCGGTGCGAGAGAGCGGCGCGGAGCAGGGTGAAGTAGGCCTGCTCGCCGTCGCCGGTCATCTCGTACTCCAGGCGCGGCGGTCCACCGGCCGTGCTCGGCGTGGTTTCGTGCAGCAGCAGCAAACCCTCACCGGTCATGGCCTTCAGCGCGTGATAGACCGAGCCCGACTTGGCGTTGGCCCACTGGTGGGCGCCCCACGCCTCCAGATCCGCGCGTACCTGATAGCCGTGGGCCCGTGCGCGACGCCGGACGGCGCCGAGCACGAGTAGTCGAACCGCGGACATGTGTTCCTTTCCGGATGGTGCCAAGAACCTAACGCAGCAGCGCGGTGACGAGCGTGTGCCTGAGCCAGCTCTCGTAGTCGTCGTAGGACCAGCCGGCGTCCACGACGAGACTGTCGTGCACACCGGCGCTCATCAGTGCCACCGCGATGTCGGCCGCCCTGGGAGCGAGTGAGCGGCCGGTGCCGCGGATGCGCTCGACGATCATTTCGACCCCGAGCCGGTTGCGCCGCGCCCCTTCCTGCAGCGTGTCCGCGATATCGGGGTCCACCGCGGCGCCCGAGCTCAGGACCGTGACGATGTCGCCGCAGCGCTCCCTGACCTGGCGGCTGACCCTGGCCAGCAGGCCGACTAGCTCCTCGGGATCGGTCAGGCCGTCCACCTCGGCCATCAGGTCGGGAATGCCCGCTTCGTCGTCCAGCAGGTCGACGAGCCCGGCGAGCACGCCCGCCTTGGAGCCGTAGTGCGCGTAGATGGTCTGCGGAGAGACGCCGGCCTGCTGGGCGATGAGGCGGATCGGCGTGCGGGCGTAGCCGCGCTCGGCGAACAGCCCGCGTGCCGCGGTGAGGATCGTGCGCAGGGTCAGCGCCTCGCGCCGATCTCGCAGCCGGACGATGCCGGGCAGGTCCGCTGGCATGTATGCTCCAATTAGAACGTCGTTCCAACAAGTAGACCAAGACTCTAGTTTATCCGGACGGGGCAAACCGATGAACGTTGAAGAGATCATCACCGACATGGCGCGCGCCTGGAACGCTGGCGACGGCGCCGGGTGGGCCGCGCACTTCGCGGAGAACGCCGACTTCGTGGACGTGGTGGGGCGGATACAGCGGGGCAGGGAGGTGATCGCCACCGAGCACCAGAAGATCTTCGACACCATCTACCGCGGCAGCCACCTCGATCTCTGGGTGGTCGACAGCCGCGAGCTCGGCGACGGCATCCTGCTCGTGCACACCAATTCCACCCTGCACGTGCCCACCGGGCCGCGAGCCGGGGACTGGCACGGCGTCCAGACGAAGATCTTCCGCGACGGCGAGATTCTGGCCTTCCAGAACACCGGGCGCACAACACTGGCCGACTTCACCAAACAGGACGAGGAGCTGGCCAGCCTCACACCCCTGGAGTGGCAGGGCAAGTCCTAGCCAGCGCGGCCGGGTCCCGAGCGGGCTCAGCGTTCGGTGACCTGGCCGTCGGCGACCTCCAGCCGCCGGGTCACCTCGACCGCCTCCAGCATCCGGCGGTCGTGGGTGACCAGCAGCAGCGTCCCCGGGTAGCCGGCCAGCGCGGACTCCAGCTGCTCGATCGCGGGCAGGTCGAGATGGTTCGTCGGTTCGTCGAGCACCAGCAGGTTCACCCCGCGTGCCTGCAGCAACGCCAGCGCCGCCCGAGTCCGTTCCCCCGGCGACAGGGTGACCGCCGAGCGCAGCACGTGCACCGCGGTGAGGCCGAACTTCGCCAGCAGGGTCCGGATGTCCGCGACCACCAGCTCCGGTACCTCGGCGGCGAACGCGTCGAGCAGGGTTTCCTCGCCGAAGAACAGCTTCCTGGCCTGGTCCACCTCGCCGACCACCACCCCGGAGCCGAGCGAGCACTCGCCATCGTCCACCGGAATCCGGCCGAGCAGGGCGGCCAGCAGGGTCGACTTACCGGCGCCGTTGGCTCCGACGATCGCCACCCGGTCGGCCCAGTCGAGCTGCAGGTCCACCGGCCCGAGCCGGAAGTCGCCGCGCCGCACCACCGCCGCCCGCGCGGTCGCGACCACCGCGCCGGACCTGGGTGCTGCGGCGATCTCCATCCGCAGCTCCCACTCCTTGCGCGGTTCCTCCACGGTGTCCATCCGCTCGAGCAGGCGCTCGGTCTGCCGCACCTTCGACGCCTGTTTCTCGGTGGCCTCCGCCCGGAACTTCCGGCCCAGCTTGTCGTTGTCGCCCGCCTTGCGACGGGCGTTCCGGACCCCTTTCTCCATCCAGCCGCGCTGGGTCCGCGCCCGCGCCTGAAGCGCGGCCCGGTTGTCCGCGTACTCGTCGTACTCCTCCCGCGCGTGCCGCCGTGCGATCTCGCGCTCCTCCAGGTAGGACGTGTACCCGCCGCCGTAGGAGTTCACCTGCTGCTGCGCGAAATCCAGCTCGACGACCCTGGTCACGGTCCTGGTCAGGAACTCGCGGTCGTGACTGACCAGTACGGTGCCAGCGCGCAGCCCGGCGACGAACTTCTCCAGCCGGTCCAGGCCGTCCAGGTCCAGGTCGTTGGTCGGTTCGTCAAGTAGGAAGATGTCGTACCGGCTCAGCAGCAGCGACGCCATCCCCGCCCGCGCCGCCTGCCCGCCGGACAACGCCGTCATCGGCTGCTCCAGGCCGACGTCCAGGCCGAGCTCAGCGACCACCGCGGCGGACCGGTCGTCGAGATCGGCGCCGCCGAGCGCCAGCCAGCGGTCCAGTGCCGCCGCGTATTCGTCGTCCGAGCCGGGCGCACCGCCGGCCAGCGCCTCGGTCGCGACGTCGAGCGCGCGTTGCGCCGCTTCGACCCCGGTTCGCCGCGCCAGGAAGTCCCGCACGGTCTCCCTCTGGCGGCGTTCCGGCTCCTGCGGCAGGTGTCCCACGGTGGCCGAGGGCGGATTCAGCCGGATCGTGCCGCTCTCCGGGGCGACCAGCCCGGCCAGCGTCCGCAGCAGGGTGGACTTGCCGGCGCCGTTGGCACCGACAAGGCCGATCACGTCTCCCGGCGCGACGACCAGCTCCAGGCCGGAGAACAGGATGCGGTCACCGTGACCGGCGGCGAGGTCCTTGACGACGAGTGTGGCGCTCATAGAAGGCCGATGCTACGGCCCGGCGCCGGCTCAACCGCCGCGAAGGTCAGATCGAGTAGTCCACATTGGCCACCGGGCTGTTCCGGCTCTGCACCCGTACTTCCACGTTCGACGCGGTGTTCTTCGGCCACTTGATGGTGCCGACGCCCAGCGGGCCGCAGCCGATGGACTGCCACTTGTCCGGGTTCTTGGCCTTGCCCATCCGCGCCTGCACGCAGGCCGTCTGGTTCGTGCTCGCCTGCACGTTCCAGGTGATCCGGAGCTTTCCGCTCCACCCGCTCGCGGGGCTGGTGTACGAGCACTCCTTCGAAACCGGGCCCCACTTGCCGAGGAAGCCGGACACCCTGCTCTTGCACAGTGCCGTCACCCCGACTTCCGAAACGGACGCCGCCGACGCCGGTACCGACACGGTGCCGGCCGACAGCGCCGACACGGACGCGGCCACCGCGAGAACCGTGCACAACCGGCCGCGCCTTGCCGACTTCCCACCCATGCGCATTTCTCCTGCCTGGCGACAACAGCGGTCGATGATCAACTCCACCGGCCAGTGTCGCAGCGGGCCTGGTGCCGCGCGCGCCGCGCGCACGGCGTTACGCCGTTCAGGTGGCGGGCGGGTGGAATGTCGGTGCCGGATGCGAACGTGTGTTCGTGTCGATCGATGGCCCCATCCTGCACGCCGACCTGGACTCGTTCTACGCGTCGGTCGAGCAGCGCGACGAGCCCCGGCTGCGGGGCCGGCCGGTGATCGTCGGCGGTGGCGTCGTGCTGGCGGCGAGCTACGAGGCGAAGGCCTTCGGCGTGCGCACCGCGATGGGCGGCGCGCAGGCACGGCGGCTGTGCCCGCACGCGATCGTGGTGCCGCCGCGGATGCGCGCCTACAGCGCGGCCAGCAAGGCCGTGTTCGCGGTGTTCGAGCACACCACCCCGCTGGTCGAGGGGCTGTCCATCGACGAGGCGTTCCTCGACGTCGGCGGGCTCGCACGGATCTCCGGCACCCCGCCGGAGATCGCCGCGCGGCTGCGCCGGGACGTCGCCGAGCAGGTCGGCCTGCCGATCACGGTCGGCGTCGCGCGCACCAAGTTCCTCGCCAAGGTGGCCAGCGGGGTGGCCAAACCGGACGGGCTGCTGGTGGTGCCGCACACCGGCGAACTGGCGTTCCTGCATCCGCTGCCGGTGGAGCGGCTGTGGGGCGTCGGCAAGGTGACCTCGGCCAAGCTGCGCGAGCGCGGCATCACCACGGTCCGGCAGGTGGCGGAGCTGCCGGAGGTCGACCTGGTCTCGATGCTCGGCCGCGGCGCCGGGCAGCACCTGCACGCACTGGCGCACAACCGGGACCCGCGCCCGGTGCAGACCGGCAGGCGGCGCCGGTCGATGGGCGCGCAGCGCGCGCTCGGCCGCGGCCGGCACTCCCCGACCGAGCTCGACGCCATGCTCGTCGCGCTGGTGGACCGCCTCGCCCGCCGGCTGCGCGCGGCCAAGCGGGTCTGCCGGGTGATCGTGCTGCGCCTGCGGTTCGCGGACTTCACCCGCGCCACCCGGTCTCGCACCCTCACCGAAGCCACCGACCACACCGAGACGATCCTCGCCACCGCACGGAAACTGCTCACCGAAGCACAGCCCACCATCTACGCCCGCGGCCTGACCCTGATCGGCGCCTCGCTGTCCGACCTCAGCGGGCACGGCGCCGTCCAGCTCGCGCTGCCGTTCGACGCCCAGGACACCGACGCGCTCGACACCACCCTCGACACGGTTCGCGACCGGTTCGGCTCGGCGGCCATCACCAGGGCCGTGCTGCTCGGCCGGGATCCCGGCGTTTCCGTTCCCCTGCTCCCCGACTGAGCCGCCGAAGCCGCCAGGACCGGGAAGGGTGTCTTCCGTCCGGCCGTCACCGGACGGAAGACACCCGTGGTCAGTGCTGGAGCACCGGGCGGCCGGCGCTCTTGCGGTCCGCCAGGTCGTTGGCCAGCTCGAGGAGCGAGCGGGCGCCGAGCAGCTCGCCCACCCCGATGCGCACGTCGAGCTCCCATTCGATGCGCCGGCGCAGCTTCGCGGCCAGCAGCGAGTCCAGTCCGGCAACAGTCAGCGGCGCGGCCGAGTCGATGTCCTCGGGTGAGGTCGCCAGCACCGCGGCAACCTGCCGGGTCAACTGCCTGACCACCTCGTCCACCGCGTCCACCTCGTCCACTACAGCCGCGCCGCCCGCGGGTCCGGCCTCGGGAGCGGCGAGCGGTTGACGGACCGGGCCCGGCGCGTCCGGGAAACCGGGGGCGCCGGCCGAGACCCAGAACTGCTTGGTGGACCAGGGATAGGCAGGGGGCGGGACGAACCGGCCATCCGGGTAGAGGACTTGCCAGCGCGGGGCGCAGCCGCGGGTGTAGGCCGAGCCGAGTGCCGACAGCAACGCCTCGGACTCGGGCAGGTCGCGCCAGAGCGAGCCGATCGCGGCCGCCGTGGCGCCGCTCGCCTCGACCCCGTCGTCGATCGCCGTGAGCAGCACGGGGTGCGGACTGATCTCGACGAACAGCGTGTCGCGCCGACCGGCCAGCGCGGTTCGCACGGCGGCACCGAAGCGGACCGGCAGCCGCAGGTTGTCCATCCAGTAACGGGCACCGAGCTCGCTACCGGTGATCAGCCGGTCGTACGCGGTCGAGTGCATCGGCACCTCGGCTTCGCGTGGCCGCACCGACGCGAGCGAGGCGATGAGCGGATCCCGCAGCGAATCGACCCGCGGCGAATGCGAGGCGTAGTCCACCTGGACCTGGCGGCAGAACACGTGACGCCCCCGAAGCGAATCGACGATTTCGTCGAGCGCGTCCGGTTCGCCCGAGAGCACGGTGGACTGGTCGCTGTTGAGCACGCCGACGGCCACCTGCCCGGAGTGCCGCCCGATCGCCCGCCGGGCGTCCCGCTCGCCGAGCTGGACGGCCCACATGGCGCCGGGCTCCCGCTGTCCGGCCAGCAGCGCGCTGCGGCGGCACACCACGGCGGCGGCGTCGACCACGCTGAGCGCGCCCGAGGTGACCGCCGCGGCGATCTCCCCCATGCTGTGCCCGATCACGAGCGCGGGTTCCACCCCGGCTTCCCGCCAGAGGGCGGCCAGCGCAACCTGCATCGCCCACAGCGCCGGCTGGATCTGGTCCACAGTAGACAACACGGTGCCGTTCTCCAGCAACGGGATCAGCGACCAGCCGAGCTCCGCTTCGATCGCGTCGGCGCACTCCCCCATTCGTTTCGCGAAAACCGGGTTGGTCGCGAGCAGTTCCCGACCCATCCCGGCCCATTGGGATCCCTGGCCGGGAAACACGAAGACGACGTGCGGGGCGGCGGTCGCGCTGGTGCGCGACACGGACACCGCGTCCGAGTGCTCGCGGGCGACGAAGGAGCGAAGACCGTCCACAAGGGACTGCCGATCGGGACCGGTCACCGCGAGCCGATGCTCGTGGTGAGCGCGACGGGCACCCGCGCTGAAGCAGAGGTCCGCCAGTTCCTCCTGCTGCGTAACGGTTTCGAGGAGACCGCGGTAATCGCTCGCCATCGAGTGCAGTGCCTCCGGGCTGCGAGCGGACAGCGCCAGCAGGTACCCGGCGGGCTCGGGCGCACTCGCGCGGCGGGCCACCGCGGGCGCTTCGCCGAGGACCACGTGCACATTGGTGCCGGTCAACCCGAACGCGCTGACCCCGGCGATTCCAGGCCGCCCTCGTTCGGGCCAGTGCCGCGGCTCGACCGCTAGTTCCACCGGCATGTCCCCGCGGGTGAGCACCGGGTTGGGCTCGCCGACGTGCAGGGTCGCCGGGATCCTCCGGTGCCGGAGCGCGAGCGCGGTCTTCAGCAATCCGACGATACCGGCGGCAACCTCGGTGTGACCGAGGTTCGACTTCGCGGACCCGAGCAGGCAGCGCCGTCCGGCCGGCCTGTTCTCGCCGAGCACCCGGCCGAGCGCGGTGAGTTCGATGTGGTCCCCGGTCGGGGTACCGGGACCGTGCGCCTCCACGTAGTCGACCTCGCCAGGCGAGATGCCCGCGTCGGCGTAGGCGGCACGCAGCATTTCGGACTGGCCCTCGATCCCCGGCGCGATCATGGTGCCGCCGCTGCGTCCGTTGTTGACCGCGGCGGTGCCGAGAATGGTGGCGTGCACGCGATCGCCCGCGGCCAGCGCGTCGGCGAGGGGCTTGAGCAGCAGCACCACGGCACCTTCGCTGCGCACGTAACCGTCCGCGCCGGCATCGCCGAACCGGCAGCGCCCGCGCGGGGACAGCATTTCCGCTTCGGACAGGCTGAAGTAGAGATCCGGCGCGAGCAGCAGGTTCGAGCCGCCGACGATCGCCTTGTCGATCTCGCCGGACCAGATCGCGCGGCACGCCAGGTGCACGGCGAGCAGTGAGGTGGCGCAGGCCGCCTCGACACCGAGGCTCGGCCCGCGCAGGTCGAGCTGGTAGGAGAGCTGCCCGGCGGTGGTTCCGCCAAGCTCCACGCCCATCGCAGCGTGCAGGTCCACCAGGCCAGCCTGCCGCAGCAAATCCCAGTAACCGGAAGAGACACAACCCGTGTACACCCCAGTTCTGGTTCCGGCCAGGCTTTCCGGTGTCGCGCCGGCGTCTTCGAGCGCTTCCCAGGCCAGTGCCATCAGCAGGCGCTGCTGCGGGTCGAGCCGGACCGCCGCGTGCGCGGAGATGCCGAAGAACGCCGCGTCGAACCGGTCGATGTCGTCGACGAACCCGCCGGCCCTGCTGACGATCCCGCCTGCCCGGCCGGGTTCCGGGTCGTACCAACGGTCCACGTCGAACCGTTCGGGCGGCACTTCGGTCACGGCGTCCCGCCCTTCGGCGAGGATCTCCCAGAACTCGTTCACCCCCGCCGCACCGGGAAGGCGGCAGGCCGCGCCGACGATGGCGATCGGGTCGCGGGGCTCACAGGGATCACCGGGAGCACGACCGCCCCGCCGGCGATCTTCCTTGGACTCACTGGCATCCGGTGCACTGTTCACGATCATTCTCTCCCCAAAATCGGCCGGAACATGGCAGCTGATGTGCGCCTGGGACTTTGTGGCTCTGGCGCGGCATCGGTCAACCGGAAACTAACGGAGTCCCCGGAAATCGGGTCTCGTCGGACATCAACAACCGCGAGAGTGACCAACCGACTCCACTGGGATATGGAAAACAATCCCGCACGGCGCTATCTCCGGAGTGTGCATCGGCACGATCCGCAGCGTCCGGTCCGCCCGGCCCGGCAACTGGAAGCGCCGGATTCGGGATCGGTGTTCCTGCACATGGTGGTCGTTCCACCAGCGCGTGAAATCGGGGCTCAGCCCGTCGAGTTCGGCGACGAGGCTGCGCAGCCGTTCATCCTCCGGCCACTTGCCGGCTTCCGCCCGCCAGCGCGCGATGACGTCCCTGGTGTCGTTCTCCCAGTCGGGCAGCCGCTTTTTCGCCACCTCCGTGGTCAGCATCCAGCGCAGGAGATTACGTTCCGCCTTCGGATAACGGGACCAGTCGTCGTACCATTCGGCGGACGCTTTGTTCCAGGCGATCAGGTCGCAATACTGGTTGGTGGCGTAGACCGGATAGCTGCTCTGCGCGGTCACCCCGACCAGCTGGTCGACCAGATCCTGCACGGGCAGGTCGAGGCGCAGCGGTCGCGGGTTCACCACCTGACCGTGCGCGAGCAGGTGCACGTAGCGGCGTTCGTCCTCGGACAGGCCGAGCACCCTGGCCAGACTGTCCAGCACTTCGGGGGAAGGTCGAATGTCCCGGCCCTGTTCCAGGTAGGTGTACCAGGTCGGGCTCAATCCAGCGAGCACCGCGACCTCTTCGCGCCGCAGCCCCCTGGTGCGCCGGCGCGGCCCGGTCGGCAGCCCGACTTCGGCGGGGGTGATCCGCTCGCGACGGCTGCGCAGAAACCGTCCGAGCTCCTCTCTGTTGGTGTTGTCCCCAGCCACGACGACCCGGCCTCGCTAGTTCGGAGAATCGGGGCAGGCCCGCCGCGTTGTGGGGATCACCGGGCGATTCTAAGCGCAGAACAGACGAATTTCCATAGCTCCCAGTGATAGCCACCCCAGACTGCCTCCGGTAAATAGGGGATCTGTTGCTCCGAACAGGCTAACCCTCTCTCGGAAAGGAATTCGAAAGGTAACTAACCAACATCAGGCTGGTACCGGCAATACCACCACAAGTGCGTACTGGGCGGTTCCGGCTTGCCGGGTGATGCTCATACCCGAGCGGATATGCCGAGCGGGGAGGAGGTACCGGGATGCGGCAGGTGCTCGTCGTCGGTGCAGGGTGCCTGGTCCAGTTCGCGGTGCTGCTGAGTGTGCTGCGTACGCTTTTCTGCCCTCGCGGGCTGACTTCGCGGGTGGCTTCGCACGCGGTGAAGGCCGTCGCACTGGTCAGCCTGCCGATCGCGCGCCGCATTCCGTGGCACGGCGGCCAGCGCCTGATGGACCTGTGCGCCCCGCTGGGCCTGTGCGTGATGCTCTTCGGCTGGCTGACCGGCCTGGCACTGGGCGCGGTGCTGATGGCGGCCGCCTTCGACCCCTCGCTGCGGGCCCCGGGGCCGTTCCTGCTGTTCGAGCGGCCCGGCTGGGTTCCGCTCGCACTGACGGTGGTGGCCGCCGCAATGGTGGCGCTGGCGCTGACGACCTTCTGCGTCTACCTGATCGGCTACCTCGAAGCGCTGGAGCGGCGGGAGCGGCTGGTGCTGCGGCTCGGCATGCGCTCGGCACGGATACCGGACGCCGAGGGCATGCTCGCCGACTGCCTCCGCTGCGGCTCGCGGGACGGCCTGGACCAGCGGTTCGCGGAATGGGCGGGCTGGCTGTCCGAACTGCACCGAAGCCACCAGCGGTTTCCCGGACTGCTGTACCACCGGCCGAACGGCGAGCTGCCGTGGACGCGAGCAGCGGTGATCGTGATGGACGCGGCGGCCTTGGTGGAGGCGGTGTCGCCGGCATGGGCACCGCCGCACACCCGGGTCCTGCTCGACTCCGGAATGGCCTGCCTGCAGCAGCTCGCGAGCCTGGCCGGCGTGGTCGTGCCGGCCACCGAGGTCAGCCTCCAGGGCCGGGAGGAATGGGCGTTCGGGGACAGCGTGCGACACGCCACCGCCTCCGGCCTGCCGCCGGAACGCGAACCCGGTGAGGCGTGGGAGGCCTTCCAGTTCAGCCGAATCCGATACGCGCCCTACGCCGCGATGCTCGGCGCGCGCCTGCTGCTCCAGCCCGACGCCGGGCCGGGGCGCTGACCACGGCATCGCGGGTGCCGGCCAGTCCACTTTTCGAACCGATGGGGAATGACCATGGATCGCATCCGCCCGATGGCCGGCGTCCCCGGCCGTACCGACGACCTGTCCCGGTACTGCCAGGAGATCTTCTACTCGCTCAGGCGGGCAGACCAGCGCCGCTGGGCCGAGGTCTACCTGCGCGGCCTGCTCTTCCTGCCCGGCCGCAAGTCGATCCGGCGGATCTCCGATGAGGTCGTCGGCCGCCGTGCCGAGCAGAGCCTGCAGCAGTTCGTCAACCAGAGCCCGTGGCGATGGGAGCCGGTCCGGCGCGAACTGGCGCTCCGCGCCGACGCGGTGCTGCGGCCCCGCGCCTGGGTCGCCGAAGAGGTGGTCTTCCCGAAATACGGGAACAACTCGGTCGGCGTCGCCAACCAGCGGTCCTGGTCGTTGCGGCGCACGCTGAACTGCCAGCTCGGGCTCGTGCTGTTCCTGCGCAACGACGAGTTCGCCTGTGCGGCCGACTGGCGGCTGATGCTGCCGAAGTCGTGGGAGCACGACACCGCGCGCCGGGCGCGGGCCGGGGTGCCCGAGCACGAACCGCACCGGCCCCGCTGGCGGCACCTGCTCGGCGTGATCGACGAGCTGACCGGCTACTGGGGGCTCACCCCGGCGCCGGTGCTGCTGGACGCCCGCGGCGAACGCTGGCTCGACCCGCTGCTGCACGGTTTCGAAGACCGGAAGATCTCTTACGCGGTCAGGGTTTCCGAACGAGGCCCTGGCGGGTGGCGGCCTGTGCCACCCGGACCGTCGACCGGTACGCCATTCACCCTTTCCGGCGTGCTGGCCGGGACCTCGGCCGGAGCGCCAGCGCGCCGCTTCCTCCGCCCCCGGCGGCTGCTCGCCGAATGGTCGCCGGACCGGCGCCGGGTGGTCGCGGCCTGGCTGACCAACTTCGGGCCGGCGCGGCTGCCGGAGCTGATCGGGCTGGTGAAGCTCAAACCCACCGGCGAGCAGCTGACCGAGCTGCACGACGAGTTCGGCCTCCGGCACTTCGAAGGCCGGTCCTTCGCGGGCTGGCACCACCACGTGACGCTGGTCGCCGCCGCGCACACCTATCGGACCCTTCGCCGTGCCGAAGCGCACCGCGCCGAAACCACGCTGCTGCGCAGGAACGCGTAGCAGCCGCACCGCGACTCTGGGAGAGGCAAGGAGATGGCCGCACAGTTCGAATTCAAGATACTGGGACCGCTGGAGGTGGAGCACGCGGGCCGGACCGTCGAACTGGGCGGACTCCGGCCGCGGATCCTGCTGACCATGCTGCTGCTGGAAGCGAACCACCCGGTTCCCTTCACGCGGTTGATCGACGCCATCTGGGGTGACGCGCCGCCCGCTTCGGCCAGAACCCAGGTGCGCATCTGCGTGTCCACCCTGCGGCGGCGGCTCGTGCTCGAAGGCATGCCTTGCCCGATCGAGACCCACCACGTCGGCTATCTGCTCCGGGTCCCCGCGGCTTCCTCGGACTTCGGCCGGTTTCGCGAACTGGTGCGGCGGGGCAGAGCGGCCGCGGATCGGAACCGCCATGGTGACGCGGTGGAGCTGCTGCGGGCCGCGCTCGGGCTGTGGCGCGGGCCGGTCGCGGCCGGGCTGGACAGCGAGCTGGTGCGCACGCTGTCCACCAAACTGGCCGAGGAGCAGCTCACCGTGCTCGAAGAGCGGTTCGAACTGGAGCTGCGGCTGGGCCTGCACCGCCTGGTCGTCGGTGATCTCGCCGGCAGCGTCGCGGAGCATCCGTTCCGCGAGCGGCTCTGCGCCCAGCTGATGCTGGCGCTCTACCGATCCGGGCGTCAGGCGGAAGCGCTGGACGTCTTCCGGGTGACCCGGCGGCGCTTCGACGCCGAGCTCGGTATCGAGCCGGGCGGTGAGCTGCGCACGCTCGAACAGGCGATCCTCCGCGGTGAGCCCGGGCTGGCCAAGCCGGACTCGCCGGGCCCCGCGGCGCCGGACCGGACGCACCGGCCGGGACCCGACCTGGTCCGGCTGCGCCAGGTCGAAAGCGAGAACGCCCGGCTGCGCTCGGACCTGGCGATGTTCCGCGAAGCGGTGACGTCCTGGCTGGAAGTCCAGCGCTGAAGCAGCGCCGATACCGCCCGGCCTCGCTCGGCCGGGCGGTATCAGCTGGGGTGCGCCCCGGGTTTCAGAGCGCGACGGTGACCCCGTAACCGCGGACCCAGGCGTTGAAGTCGACCAGCCGCTCCAGCACCGCCCTGCCGCTGTACGGGCCGCCGTAGCCGAACGAGCCCATCGGCTTGTCCAGCAGCTCGCGGATACCGGCCCGTGACGCGAACTCCAGCACCGGCGAGTCGCCGGTGACGAGCTTCCCGGCCTGCTCCCGCAGGTGCAGCTCGTAGTTTGAGTCCTGTGTGGACGGATACGGGCTTTTCTTGCGCCGCACCACCGACTGCGGCAGCAGGTCCGCGGTCGCGGCCCGGAGCAGGCTCTTCTCCCTGCCGTCGAAGGTCTTCATCGCCCACGGGGTGTTGAACACGTACTCGACCAGCCGGTGGTCGCAGAACGGCACCCGCACCTCCAGTCCCACCGCCATGCTCATCCGGTCCTTGCGGTCGAGCAGGAAGGTCATGAACCGGCTCAGATGCAGGTAGCCGACCTCGCGCATCTTGGCCTCGTGCCCCGCTTCGCCGTCAAGGCGCGGTGCCTCGTCGAGCGCATCTTCGTAGCGTTCCCGGACGTAGCCGGTGAGGTCCAGCCCTTCCCACAGCCCGATCTCGCGCAGGGCCGCCTTCCCGCCCGCCTTCTCGAACGGCGTGTGCCAGGGAAAGGTGCCGGAGTACACCGCCTCCGGATCGTGGAACTGGGTGTAGCCGCCGAACAGCTCGTCGGCGGACTCACCGGACAGTGCCACCGTGGAGAGCTCCCGCACCTTGCGGAACAGCAGGTAGAGCGAGTACTCCATGTCGCCGGTGACCACCGGCAGGTCCAGCGCCTGCAGGGTGGCCTTGCGCACCGCCGGATCAAGCAGTTCGGCGTTGTCGAGCAGCACATCGGTGTGTGCGGCGGCCAGGTGCTCGGCGACCTCGGTGACATAGGGCGTGTCCGGGTCCACCCACACCGCGTTGGGCCGGAAACGTTCGCTGTGCCCGGCGAAGTCGACCGAGAAGGAGCGCACCGGGCCGGCGTCCTGGTCGAGCAGCGCCCTGGCCGCCAGCGCGGTGACGGCACTGGAGTCGAGCCCGCCGGAGAGCAGGCTGCACAACGGGACGTCGGAGATCAGCTGGCGGCGCACGATGTCCTCGAGCAGCTCGCGGACGGTGGCCACGGTGGTGTCCAGGTCGTCGGTGTGCGGGCGGGCTTCCAGCTGCCAGTACCGCGTTTTGGCCAGGCCCCGGCGGGAGACGCGCACCAGATGCCCCGGCCGAACCTCGTGCATCCCGCGGAAGACCGCGTGTTCGGGGGTCATCACCACGCCGAAGATCTCCCGGAGGCCGTCCGCGTCCACCACCGGCTCGGCGAGCGGATTGGCGAAGATCGCCTTGGGCTCGGAGCCGAAGAGCACGCCGTCGGAGGTCGGGTAGTAGTACAGCGGTTTGACGCCCATCCGATCGCGGACCAGCAGCAGTTCCTCGGTGCGGGTGTCCCAGATCGCGAAGGCGTAGATGCCGTTGAGGTGCTCGACGAGCGCTTCACCCCATTCCAGGTACGCGTTGAGCACCACCTCGGTGTCGCTGCTCGTCCGGAAATCATGCCCGCGGCGGCGAAGCTCGGTGCGGAGCTCGCGGAAGTTGTAGACCTCGCCGGAGTAGGTGATCACCGCCGGCGTGTCCTCGCCGTGCCGCGCGAACATCGGCTGGCGGCCACCCTCGACGTCGATCACCGCCAGCCGCCGGTGGCCGAGCATCACGTGCGGCGCCAGCCACACCCCCTTGTCGTCCGGACCGCGGTAGGCCATGGTCTCGGTCATGGCCTCCGCGGTCTCCGCGTGTCGTGTCAGATCGTCTCCGAAGCTCACCCAGCCGGCGATGCCGCACATCGGTAACCGTCCTCTTTGGTCAGTGGTAGGTGTAGAACTTGGTGTGGTCGAGCAGGTCGGCGGGCGACATCGTCTTCCACGGCGGAAGGATCGTGTGCAGGCTCGGCACGTCCGTGGTCTCTTCGGCCGGCAGGTAGTGCGGCACGTCCGGATGGCGCGCCTGCCACATCGCCCAGCACTTGTCGATGAAGCAGTGGTGCAGGAAGAAGACCGGGTCGTTCGGCGAGCCGATGTACATCATGTGGCCGCCGATCCACTGGTGGCCAGCCCCGTGCAGCTTGGTGGGACCGTCGTTGTCCTGCGGGAGCCGGGTGTAGCCCTCGAGATGGTTGCGGAAACTGTTGTACGGCGCGGTGCCGCCGGACTGGTAGCTCCACGGCGGGCAGTCGTAGACCGGCAGCGCCATGGTGTCTTCGAGCTCCCGCGGCGGGGAGAGGATCTGGCCGCTCTGCCCGAGCGCGCGCACCAGGTAGTCCCGGTCGTCGGCGGTGTAGTGGCCGTTGAGCGCCGGCGGCTCCGAGCCGACCGGAACCACGCTGATGTTGAGCCGCCAGCCGTTGCGGCGGGCGAACGGCCCGGTGGTGACCTGCCCGTCGCCGGGCCTGCCGGTGCCGCCCATGAACTCCGGTGCCCACAGCGGCGAGGACTGGGACTGGTCGGTGGTCCAGTCCCAGTACGGGATCGTCACCGACGGATCGACCCGCTGCAGCTCGCGTTCCAGTTCGAGCAGGTACTGCCGGTGCCAGGGAAAGAAGCCGGGGTTGACGTGCCCGATCCTGGCGCCGGTGTCCTTGTCGAGGTAGTCGCCGGAGTTCATGATGATGTGGATCTTGACCAGCTCGTCGTAGAACCCGGACCGCTTGACCGCCAGTATCGCGTGGACGAACCGGCGCTTCTCCTCGGCCGTCATCGCGAGATGGTTCTTGCGGACGTAGACCATTTCGTTCTTCCTCCCGGTGCCCCATCTCAGACGTGGTGTCCCCGCGTGGGAAGCAGGTTCGCGCCGCGCAGCTCGTCGACCGCCCTGCGGGCCGCGAGCAGCGGGGACTCGGCCATCTCGTAGTGGCACAGGGCGCTGAGGTAGGCGGTTTCGCCGTACTTCATCAGGTGCAGCGGCCGGCCGTCGATGCTGACCGCGAGATCCCCGTCCCGGCCGCTGACCCAGATCTCGCGGCCGCGGTAGGTCTCGGTGTACCCGTCGCCGCCGCCAGCCGCGGACACGGCCCTGCCGAGCGCGACGCCGCCGGCCGCGGTCAGGCCGGCAGTCGCGGTCCCGACGACCGCGACCTTGAGCACTTCTCGCCTGTTCATCGTCATCGCAACGTCACTCCTTCTTCCGGGACACCGTTGCCGGTTCACCGTGCGCGGGGCCCGTATCGGCACTGTTTTCGCGGCATATCGCGCTTTCCGCTGCCGCTGATCCGGTGAAACGCGGCCGATAAGCGACCTGCCTAGCCTCGGGGAGAAACCGAGGAGGATTCGATGGACCCCGAACTGAGAGTGGCTGCCGCCGCTTTTCCGCCGGACGATCTGAGCGATATCGCCGCCGCGCGCCGGCGCAACCGGGAATTCGAAGAGAGCGTGCGGCCGGATACCGCGGGCCAACTGCTGGACGTCCACGACCTGTCCGCGGACGGGGTGCCGATCCGGGTCTACGCGCCGGCCGGCCCGCCCCGGCGCCGCCCGGTGCTCGTCTGGTTCCACGGCGGCGCGTTCGTGCTGGGCGGGCTCGCCACCGACGATCCGCGCTGCTCCCGGCTGGCGGTGCACGCCGACGCGCTGGTGGTGGCGGTGGACTACCGGCTGGCGCCGGAACATCCGGCCCCTGCCGCGCTCGAAGACTGCTACCGGGCGCTGACCTGGGTGGCCGGCCATCTCGCCCTGCTTGGCGGCTGCGTCCGGCGGCTGGCGGTGGCGGGCGCGAGCGCGGGCGGCGGGCTGGCCGCCGGAACCGCGCTGCTGGCGCGGGACCGCGGCGGGCCGCCGATCGTCTTCCAGCACCTGCTCTACCCGGCGCTCGACGACCGGCTGCTCACCCGGTCCAGCCGCGAGTCGGCCGGGGTGCCGGTCTTCGACTCGAACTCGGCGGTCGCCATGTGGCGGCACTACCTGGCCGGGCAGCCGGCGACCCCGTACCTGGCGCCGGCCAGGATGGCGGATCTGGCCGGCCTGCCCCCGGCGTACCTGGTCACCGCCGAGCACGATCCCCTGCGGGACGAGGGCATCGAGTACGCGACGCGGCTGCTGGCGGCCGGGGTCGCCTGCGAGCTGCACGTGGTTCCCGGCGCGTTCCACGCGTTCGACACCTTCGCCCCGAACGCAGCCGTTTCCCGGAACGCGGACCTGGAGTACGGCCGGGTGCTCTCGGACGCGTTCCGGATCGCGGGCGGGGTGCCGGAGCCGATGCCGGCAGGTGCCTGAAAAGGGGCCTGATGCCAACCCCTTCCGGCTTACCTGCACGGTCGACGGGTGCGACTCGCTAGCGATCTTCGGGCGAGGAGAACCCTGCTAGGGCGGCTGCGGGGAGCCGGTTGAGGTTGGCGCTGATCATATCGGCTGCCCGCCGCACGGCGGGGGCCAGTGCGGTGAGGCGTCGCCGGTCGAGCACCGCTGCGGACACCGCGGCGATGATCTTTCCGGAGGATGCGCGCACTGGCGCCGCGGCGCCGAACACCGAGCCGAACACCGAGGGGAATATGTCGTCATCCCAGCCGAGGGCGACGCCTTGTTCGTGTGCGTCGGTGATCAGGCGTTTCCATTCGCGGCGGGAGTAGCGGTCGGGGATCGCCGCGTCAGGGTCGTCGATGGCCCAGAGCCTGTCTCCGTTGCAGCCGTGTGGGAGCAGCAGCCCGGCGCGCACCGGGATGTCGTCGCCGAGTTCGCCGCGCAGCAGGCCGATCGAGCGGGTGCGTCCCTGCTCGGGGATGCCGATCCCCACGGTGGCCGTGCGAGTCGCCGCGGCGAGTTGCCGCAGGGGATTCCGGGCGGCGGTGCGCAGCAGTGGCGCGGGTTGCCAGGCTTGCCCAAGGCGGAACATGCTTGGCCCCATCCGGTACCGGCCCGCCCGGCGCTGGACCGCCCCCAGCCCGACGAGTTGGTCCAGCAATCGGTGCGCGGTCGCCTTGTGCAGCCCGGCGCCGGCCCCCACCTGCGCAGGACCGGCCTCACCCAGCCGCGCGAGTTCCTCCAAAACCAGGAACGCGCCCTCGAGCACACCGCGCCCCACCGTCGGCTGTGCGGCAGCCGGTTCTTTCTGGCGTTCCATCAGACCCCTCCTCGGGCAGAACAGCCCCGCTCACTGTAGAGAGGCGTGCCTGCTCAACCAGATACCCCGCGCGTCTCGCTCATCGAGACGACCCCTACCCGATGTGCCGCCGACAGGACGATTCTCCTCGCTGCCGCATTCCGCGCGCACCAACAATTCATCAGGAGGAACGATGAGAACGTCCACCCGACTACTGGCGACCACGGCCACCGCTGCCGTGCTGGGAGTCAGCGGCATCGGCGCTGCGGCAGCCGCGAACGGCATGGTCCCAGCACGAGATGGGGTGTCGACCGCCACCGACACGCCGGTGCTGGGCACCTTCGAGGGACGGTGGGTTATCACTCAAAGCAACGGGATCAAGGGGCATTTGTTCAACAGCGGGCCCGAAAACATCGGCTACTTCAAGGGAGTCGCCGAGATCCCCGACGCGACCGGGGCCATTCACGGCCGGTTGACCGGCAGCAACGACGTACTGTTCGAGATCACCTGGAGTTCCGGACCCACCGGACGGTACGAGGGCCACCTCGGCGCCGATGGCCGGTGGTCCGGCAACTCCATCGACCTCAGCAACCCGACCAGCACCGCGACCTGGATCGCCCACCGCGGATAAGTCCCCGAAGTGCTGCCCCGGCGGATCCGCGAAGATCCGCCGGGGCAGCACGGCCGGCTCACTTCTCCAGGCAGAACTCCCTGATCGGGTAGCCGACGTGCCGGTCCTGGCTTGGCAGGTAACCGAGCACCTTGTCACCTGGCCGGAGCTCGGTGCTGTTGAGCACCGACGCGCCCGGCCCGAGCACCCGCACGTGCCAGTCGTCCTGCAGGATCAGGTTGACCGTCTGGCCGTTCCCCGCCACCGCGTCGATCGAGATCAGCGGCCGGGACTCGATCTTGACCCGGCCCACGGTGACCATCCGGGTGCGGCCCTCGGTGTCCACCGCCATCACCTTGCTGCCCGCCTTGAGCTCGCTGAGGTAGTGCGTGCGCTCGTCCTTCGAGAGCGTGTAGGAGTGGATTGCCCCGGCGTTGACCCGGAACGGCCTGGTCGGCATGTACGGCAGCGGGTGGGTTTCGCTGACGCAGAGGATCATCCCCTTCGAGTGGGAACCGACCAGGATGCCTTCGTCCTTGCCGAAGTAGCTGCACGTGTCCACGCAGGCGCGCTCCCCCATGCCGATGTGGGCGGTCGCGGTGACGGTCAGTTCGACCATGTCGAGCTTTTCCGTCCCGCCGTCGGCCGCCGCCTTGACCGCGGTGGCGTCACCGACCTGCGCCGGGGCGAGCATCACCCCGTCCGAGCCGTGTTCGAGCACCCCGAAGATGATCTCGGCCTCTTCCACGTCGCCCGCGATGGTGAGGTTCCTGCCCTCGGCGCCGGCGGCCGCGGCGAGCACGATCTCCAGCGGGATCTTGGTCGGGTCCCGGAACAGCAGCACGCTCCACTTGTCCGAGGCCGCGGCCTTGCACGCCACCTCCAGCGTCGGCGCGTCGATGATCTCGACGAACCGGCCGAACTCCACCTCCGGGTGCAGCAGGGCGAGTTCGTGCGGCTCGCCGTGTTCGGCCGGGTCCACGATCACCACGTCCGCCGCGCCAAAGTCCGAAGGCAGCGCGAGACCGCGCGGGAAGAGCACCTTCGTGACCGTGGGCGGCAGCCCTTCGAGATCGGCCGGATCGGCCACCACGAGGCCGTCCACCCGCTGGTGCACCGCCTCCTCGATGATGGCCTGCTTCGCCGGGTGCGCGGCACGGATGTCGACCCACACGAGCTTCATTTCAGCACTCCTGTTCACCTTGGTTGGGCAAGGTCGCGGCGGGCCGCCGCGACCCGTCTGGTTGACACCGGTCCGGTCTCCGCGGCTTCGGCCAGAAAGGCGGGCTCGAGCTCGCGGTGCACCCGACCGGCGATCCGCCTGGCGATCGAGCCGGGGTCCGGTGCGTGGAACACGTTGCGCCCCACCGCGAGCCCGGCCACCCCGGAGGACATCACCTCGTCCACATAGGCCAGTACCTCGGCGCAGTTGTCCGCCAGCGGGCCGCCGACCGCGACGATGGGGATCGGGCAGCCGCGGACCACGTCGGCCATCTCCGCGACCGAGCCGACGTACATCGTCTTGACGATGTCGGCGCCGAGGTCGACCGCCAGCGACGCGGCATGGGCGACCATCCCGGGGTCCTTCGGGTTCGTGATCTTCGGCCCGCGCGGGTACATCATCGCCAGCAGCGGGAGGTTCCAGCGGTCGCAGGCCTCCGCGACGGTGGCCATGTCGGCGATCTGCCGACCTTCCTCGACCGAGCCGACGTTGACGTGCACGCTCACCGCGTCCGCGCCGAGCCGCAGGCATTCGTCGACGCTGGCCACCAGATACTTGGCGTTCGGGTCGGGGGCGTGCCTGGTGCTCGCGCTCAGATGCACGATCAGCGAGGTCCGGTTGAACCGCTCCGGATCGACGTTGCGGAGACTGCCCTTGTGCAGCACCACCGCGTCCACCCCGTTCACGGACAGCTCGCAGACGAGGCCGTCCAGCGCGCGGCCGGCGGTGATCGGGCCGTCGGAGATCGAATGGTCGAGCGGAACGATCAGCAGCCGTTCCGAGTCGTGCCGGTGCAGCCGGCGCAGGCGCAGCCGGCGCGCGAACGGGTCGTTGAACGACATGAGCTCTCCTTCTTTCAGGCCGGGACCGTCGAGTCCTGCGGCGAGCGGGTGCGGTCGGGCTCGAGCCCGAAACGCTCGTGCAGCAGCCGGACGGCCGGGATCAGGTCGCCGATCGGCACGGCCGCGCAGATGCGCGACTGGGAGGCGGTGATCGACCTGGCCGTGATGCCGGCCGAACTGAGGCCGGCGAGCATCGCCGCCGCGTACTCCGGCCGGTTCAGCAGCCCGGTGCCGACCACGGACACCTTGCCGATCCGGTCGTGCACCTCGATCCGGCCGTCCCTGGTCGTCGCCGCCAGGCTCAGCAGTGCGCCGCGGATGGCCGGGACGTCACCCGCGTGCACGGTCATCCCCACGGTGAGGGTGCCGGCCGTGTTCGTCGAGACCGTCACCATGTCCACCGGGGCCGCCGATCGGCCCAGCAGCCCGAAGACCTCCTCGAGCACGGCCGGTTCGTCGCCGGCGCACCGGAAATCCACCTGGGCCACCTCGGTGTCGTGCACGACAGCGGCCACAGTGGACCTTGTCTCGAGCATGTTCTTCCTTCCTAATCGGGAAATCACCGTGCCGATCTCACCGGTCGCGGAGCGGCCGACGTGGATGGCGACACCGCAGACCGCGGCCAGCTCGACCGCGCGGGAATGCATGACCTTGGCCCCGGCGAAGGACATCTCGGCCATCACGTCGACGTCGACCGAAGGCAGCACGCTGGGCGCGGCCACCACCCTGGGATCGGCGGTGTACACCCCGTCGACGTCGGTGTAGATCTCGCAGTGCCCGGACCGGAGCTCGGACGCGAGTGCGACGGCGGTGGTGTCCGAACCGCCACGGCCGAGGGTGACGATGTCGCCTTCCGCGTTGATCCCCTGGAAACCGGCCAGCACCACCAGGTTTCCTTCGGCGGACAACCGGGTGATGCGCTCGGTGTCGATCGACACGATCAACCCCGCGCCGTGCCTGCCGGTGGCCCTGATCCCGGTCTGCGCGCCGGTCAGCGAGACCGCGGGAATCCCGCGTTCCAGCAACGCCAGCGCCAGCAGGGCCGCCGACGCGCACTCACCGGTGGCGAGCAGCTGGTCCAGCTCCCTGCCCGCCGGGCTGGAGCTGATCTCCGCGGCCATCGCCAGCAGGATGTCGGTGGTGTCCCCACGAGCCGAGACGACCACGACCGCCGGGCGGCCGGAGCGGTGCACTTCTTCGAGTCGTTCGGCGACGCCCCGGATCAGCTTGCAGGTGGCCAGCGAGCTGCCACCGTACTTGTGCACAATGGTCCCGGAACCGTGCGGGATCATCCCTTCCGGAGGCGGGAGTTCACCGGCCGGGATGCGAAACCTCCCCAGTGCCATCGTGTTCACCTCCATCCTTCTCCGACGCTGTTGCCACCCCAGCATCGGAACCGGCCGTATCGGCGTGATTTCGCCGCTGTTTCACGTAATGCGCCGGTGGGTACGGCGAAGGGCCCGGACACTCGCGCGTCCGGGCCCTTCGCCGTACCAGATCAGCCGCGGTGGCGTCCGGCCAACGCGGCGATCACCGCCCCCGCCAGCGGGAGCAGCGCGATCGGCAGCAGCGCGTCGGAAACACCGAACGACAGGGAGAGCGCGCCGATCACCGCGGACCCGATCGCGCCGCCGATGACGTGCGCGAGCTGGAGCATCCCGGTGGCGGCACCGCGCAGCGCGGGCGGCGCAGCCGTGGAGACCTGCGCGATCAGCAGCGCCTGGGAAATGCCGAACGCGGCAAGGCCGACGGTCACCGCGACGATGGTGGCCGCGACACTGCCGCCGGTGAGCGCGGCGGCCGCCAGCGCGACGGCGAACAGCGCGCCGACCACGGTCAGCAGGGGGTAGCTGCCGGTACGGGCGGCCATCCGCCCGGCCATCCTGGACAGCGCGGCACCGAGCACGGCGGGCGGCAGCAGGGTCAGCCCGGCGACCAGCACCGTCCAGCCGTGCCCGCGCACCAGGATCTGCGGTGCGGCGAACAGGATCGCGTACAACCCGCCGAACGCGCCGAACCCGATGGCCGCCGCGGCGCGGAAGACCGGCACCGCGACCAGGTCACGCGGCAGGAACCCGGCGGGCCGGCTGCGCACCCGCAGCGCCAGCCCGGCCGCCGTCAGCACGGTCACCACCGCGGTCACCCCCACGACCACGGCCGGCAGCTGCAAGGTCTTCGCCTGGATCAGCACGAGAATCCCGGCCGCCGTGACGACCAGCAGCCCGGCGCCCACAGCGTCCACCGGCTTGCCCGAACGCCCGGCGCGGGACGCGGCGAGCCGCAGGCAGAGCAGCACCCCGATCAGGGACAGCGCCGGCAGCACCAGGGTCACCCGCCAGGACAGCGCCGACGTGACCAGGCCGCCGACGATCGTCCCGCTGCCCACGAAGGCCGACATCGTCGCCGCCATGGTGGCCAGCACGACACCCCGGTCCTCGTCGGGCGAGGTCGCGCCGAGGAAGAGGCCGGCCGCGGTCATCGCACCGGCGCCCGCGCCAAGCACCAGCCTGCCCGCGATCAGCACCCCGAGACTGGGGGCGAGCACGCAGGCCAGCACCCCGGCCAGCAGCAGGACCACCCCGGTGGCCAGCGTGCGGTGCACCCCTTTGGCGTCGGACAGGCGGCCGAACAGGGCGGTGCCGGTGCCTTGGGTGAGCGCGTACGCGGCCAGCAACCACGCGGTCGCCGAAGGGTCGATGTGCAGTGCGGCGGCGGCGTTGGGCAGTGCGAGCCCGCCGGCGGACACGCCGAAGACCATCGGCCCGATCAGCAGGCCGACCCGGACACCGGTCTGCGCGGCGCCGGGTTTTCCTTGCGGCCGTGGGAGGTTCGTCGTGGAGGATTCGGTTCTGGTCATTTCGTCACCCGACTTCGGTTCGCTGGTTTCCGGCGCTCAGCGGCCGGATGTTGTGGTTGATCCGGAACAGGTTTCCGGGGTCGTAGTCGGCTTTCAGGGCGCGCAGCCGGCGGAACGCGGCGGTGTCGTACGCGTTCGGCACGTCCTCGACGCTGTCCGGCCCGCTGAGGAAGTTGACGTAGCTGCCGCCGGTGGCCCATTCCGCGAGCTTCGGGAAGAGCTCCCCGCTGACCCCACCGCTGTGCGGCGGGGAGAGCGTGGTCAGGCAGAAGGCGGCGTCCCGGTTGCCCACCGCGTTGGGCCGTTCCGGCGGGCGACCCAACGCACCGCCGAGCTGGCGCAGCTCGACCATCGGGTCCTGGCAGGCCGAGCCCGGCCCGGCCGCGGCGAGCAGCGCGTCCACCGCTTGCCTGTCCAGCTCGCGCAGCAACAGGTTTCGCTCGTGGTAGGCGACCGGCACGGTGGTGTCCTGGTGGATCGCGGCGACGTCGGTGTAGGGCATTTCGGTGACGGTGTCCAGCACCACCGGCGCGGCCGCCCGCAGCGGCCGGATGAGCTGCTCGCCGCACTCGGGCGGGCCGAGGAACGCGATCCGCAGATGCACCATCAGCTTGCCGCGCAACGGTTCGGCGACCTCCGGCACTGCGGGCAGCCGGATCAGCGCCAGTGACGTGGTCATCTCGTCGCTGACGTGCGGGGTCCAGGCGAGCCAGGCCCGCAGCACTTCACCCGCCGCCTCGCCGGGGAAGTAGAGCCCGCCGCCGTAGAGCCGGGACACCGGCGCCAGGTCGAACGTCAGCGAGGTCACCACGCCGAAGTTGCCCTTGCCGCCGAGCAGTCCCCAGAACAGCTCCGGGCGGCGGAGGTCGGACACCTCCCGCAGCCGCCCGTCCGCGGTCACCACGTCGAGCCCGCGCACGTGGTCGGCGGCGTAGCCGTACTTGCGGCCGAGCGGGCCCATCCCGCCGCCGAGGGTGTAGCCGACCACCCCGACCAGCGGGGAGGAGCCGTTCAGCGGGGCGAGGCCGAACGCCGCCGCTTCGTGGATGACCTGCTCCCAGCGGACCCCGGCCTCGACCCTGGCGGTGCGGGTGTGCGGGTCGACGTGCAGGCCGGTCATCCGCCGGGTGCTGATCAGCAGCGCGCCGTCGGCGGGCTGGGAGACTCCGTGCCCGGTCGCCTGCACCGCCACCGGCAGGTCGTTGGCGGCGGCGAACCGCACCGCGGCCAGCACGTCTGCCGTCCCGGTCGCACCGACCACCACCGCCGGGTGGTGCTCGACGATCAGGTTGAAGGTGGCGCACTCGGCGTCGTAGCCGTGCTGTCCCGGCAGCAGGACCGGCCCCCTGACCTGTCCGGCCAGCTCCGCCAGGCCGGCCGGGGTCAGCACTGTCTCGGCAGCTCTCATGATGGACACCTCCTGGGTTTCGTGGACATGGACCAACGATCGCGCCGCGCGTCGCGCGGGCCCATCCCGCGGGAACGGGTGCGCCGCCGGCGCGATACCCCTCAAACGAGGGGTGCGGCATCCGGGGGAACCCGGGAATACGCGAGCGATACGGCCCGCTGTGCACGATGAGCGCCGAACAGGTGCGGAGACGAGGTCCGGAGATGAGCAGGCCGACGGCGGCACACCTGCTGCGGGAGCGGGACGAGCTTCTCGCCGGTGCTTCGCGCGCCCAGGACACGCTGGGGCTGTTCGCGGAGGCGTCTGCCCGACTGCGCCGCCTGGTGCCGTTCTCGGCGGCGGTGTGGCGGGCGACCGACCCGCTGACCGGCCTGATGACGGCCCCGATCCGGGTGGAAAACCTGGACGAGGACGGCTGCGCGGTGTTCTGGGACAGCGAGCTGCTGTCCGAGAGCGTCAATCCCTTCCACGCGGTGGCGCGGATGCCGGTGCCGGCGGCCGGGCTGCGGGAGAGCACCGGTGACCTGCCCGGTCGCAGCGCGCTCTACCGGCAGTACATGCGGCCGCGGGGACTGGACGACGAGCTGAGGACGGTGCTTCGCGCCGGTGGGCTCCCGTGGGGGACGGTCAGCCTGTTCCGCGAGCGGGGGCAGATGCCGTTCACCCCGGCCGACATCGAGTTCCTCGCCGGGCTGTCCGGGCCGCTGGGGCACCGGTTGCGGTCCTACGCACGGCCGCCCGCCGTGGCCGGTCCGGGTGCGGTGCCCGGACCCGGGCTGCTGCTGTTCGACCAGGACGGGGTGCTGGTCTCGGTCAACGACGAGGCCAGGCACCACCTCGCGCGAATCCCCGAGGGACCGGCGGTCGACGGCGGGTTCGGGCTGTCGCTGCCCGCCTGGGTGCACAGCACCGTCGTGCGGGCCCGCGCCATCGCCGAAGGCCGGGACCGCGGGTGCGCGCGGGTGCGGGTGCGCAGCCGCAGCGGCGCCTGGCTGCAGTGCCACGCGTCCTGCCTCACCGGTGCCGACGGTTCGATCGGCCAGACCGTGCTGGTGCTCGACGTCGCCAGCGCCTCCGAGATCGCGCCCATCCTGTTCGCCGCCTACGAGCTCTCCGAGCGGGAGTTGGAGATCACCCAGCTACTGGCCAGGGGCATGGCCACCGGCGAGATAGCCGGGAAACTGTTCCTCTCCCCGCACACCATCCGGGACCACATCAAGACGATCTTCGACAAGGTCCGCGTGTCCAGCCGCGGCGAGCTGGTCGCCAAGCTGTTCACCGAGCACTACGAACCCTTCGGTGCCGGCCAGGTCGTCCGGGTCAGCGATCACTGACGCCGTCCTCTTGCGGGAGCTGTTCCGGACGGTCTCGGTGGCGGATCAGCAGGATGAGATTCGTCGCGGCGATGGCGACCAGACCGGCCAAGCTCAGCCAGAATCCGACCCCAGGTTGAACGATCTCACGTGCCTTGCCCACGATGTCGATCCCGCGGGCGTCGGGAAGTTCGGTCATCAGCTCCGCGAAACTTTCGGCCACGGCCGCCCACTGCCTGATGATCAGTATTTCGGTCGTCGCCAGTAGCAGCGCCGCGACCGCGGCCACGGTGAGGGTGACGACCGCACGCAGGCGCCAGACCTGGACGAACGCGCCCGCCAGCCCCAGCCCGATGGCTACAACCGCGGCAATCGCGAAGCCACGGACAACACCGCCGGGAGCGGCGTCCTCGGTGGTCACGTCGACCAGCGCGGAAGACATCTCGAAGGCGCCGGTGGCTTCCAGCCCAGGATCTCCGGCCGTGACCAGATCGGCGCCGGTGAAGGACGCGGCCACCTCCCCTTGGCCTGCCGCGCTGTCGGACACCGAGCAGGACGCGGCCACATTCGGCAGCAGGAGAAAGAGCAGCAGAACCAGCAGGAACCCCATCGGCCCAGCGATCCGCTGCACCGGTTTGACCTGATCTTCGGTCTGCTCCGCCACCATCTCGGCAAAGTAACGGCTCCGGTCCGGGACCCCTCCCGGAGACGCGCTGGCGGCAATCGGTGGCGAGTGCTCGTCCGGTTGGCCGAACTTGTTCTTTCCCCGGTTTGGGCGTCACCCGGCCGGTAAATCCTTGGCCAAAGGGTGAGAACGGTCCGGAAGGAGTCCGCGAGCCGAAATGAGCGAAGACGCCCCGAAACGGCGTTCCCCGGCGGAGTTGATGCGGGTGGCGCGGGCGGAGTTCGAGGAGCTGACCGGCCGCACGATCGAGGCGGTCTCCGCCTTCGCCAAAACGGACCACGGCTGGGAACTGAACGTGGAGGTCGTGGAGCTCGCGCGCATTCCGGACACCACCAGTGTGCTGGCGACCTACCGGGTGCTGCTCGATTCGGACGGTGAATTCGGCGGCTATGAACGGGTACGAAGGTATGCGCGCGGCCAGATCGAGCTGTAGGACCACCCGCGAAAGGAAGTGTTCGATGACCGTGGCAACGACCCAATCGACGAGCAATGTCCAGCGAGGCCAGGGAACCGGGAACCTCTACGACATTCTGGAGCTCATTCTGGACAAGGGCCTGGTGATCGACGCGTTCGTCCGGGTCTCCCTGGTGGGCATCGAGCTGCTGACCATCGACGCCAGGATCGTGGTGGCCAGTGTGGACACCTACCTGCGGTTCGCCGAGGCGTGCAACCGGCTCGACCTCAACCAGGCGTCCAACGCGACCACCCTGCCCGACCTGGTCGGTGACGTGACCGAGCAGGGCGCCAAAGGGAAGTCGAAAGGCGCATTGACCGGTGCGGTCGAAACGTTCGCCGAGCAGTTCCAGAAGTCCAGTGGCGACGAGGAGTCCCGCACCGCACGGCCGCGCAGCCGGAAAAGCAGTACAAGGTCGGAATGAGTCGGAATGAGTACCTATCTTTACGGCATAGTTCCGGCTTCGCATCCGGCACGGGTGCGGGACCTGGTCGGCGTCGGCAAGACGCCAACGCCGCTGCGCACCGTCCACGCCGGTGAGCTGAAGGCCGTGGTCGGCGACGTGCCACCGGACGTCCGGCCGAAGCGGCGGGACCTGCTGGCGCACGAGCGGGCACTGGAGTCCCTGTGCCGGCAGGGCCCCACCCTGCCGATGCGGTTCGGCGTGCTCGCCGAGGACGACGACGCGGTGGCGCGGGAGGTTTCCGCCCGGCAGGACGGCTACCTGGAGATCCTGACCTCCCTGGCCGGGCAGGTCGAAATGAACGTCAAGGTGGCCCATCGGCAGGAGGCGGTGCTGCGGGAGGTACTGGCCGCGGACTCGCGGCTGCGAAAGTTGAACGAGGGGTTGCGGGCACACGGCGGCACGCGCGAGGAACGGGTCCGTTTCGGCGAGCTGGTGGCCGAAGCGCTCAGCGCGCGGGAGGCCGAGGACGCCGCCGCCATCCGTTCGGCGCTCGGGCGGCACGCGACTGCCGAAGCCGACGGGCCCGCCGTGGACGGCTGTTTCGTCAACACCTCCTTTCTCGTCCCGGAGAAAGGTATGGAGACCTTCGAGGCGGCCGTGCGCGAGTTGGCCGAGTCGATCGGGCGGCTGGCCGAAGTGCGGACGCGGGGGCCGCTGCCGCCATACAGCTTCGCCGACGGCGTCAGCCGGACGGCGTGACTCGAAGGACCCGCGATGGGGCTCCTCCGAGAACTGGTGCTGCTTCCCTTCGCGCCACTTCGCGGGGTGGCCTGGACCGTCCAGCGGGTAGTCGACACCGCGGAACAGGAGCGGTTAGCCGGCATCAGAACTGATCTCGCCGCCCTGGAGAAGGCGCTGCTGGCCGGGGAGATCAGCGAGGAGGACTTCGACCGCAGGGAAGACGAACTGCTCGACGAGCTCGACCCGGGGGGCAACCGGATGACACAACCAGGGACGGAGTGAACAGATGACTCCTGGGATGAAGATAGCCGTCGCGGTCGTGGGCGGATATTTCCTCGGAAGGCACAGGAAGGCCAAGCTGGCGATCACGATGGGTGCCTGGCTCGCCGGCAAGAAGCTCAACCTCAGCCCGCAGAAGCTGCTCTCCGATGTGACCAGGGAACTGAGTTCGTCGCCGCAGCTGGCCGGGTTGCGCGAGCAGGTCCGCGACGAGGTGCTCACGGCCGGGAAGTCGATGGCCACCGGGGTGCTCACCCAGCAGGCCGACCGGCTGGCCGGTTCCTTGCAACAGCGCGCCGACCTGCTGCGCGACGGCTCGCAGGAGTCCGAAAAGGACACTGTGGCCACTGTGGACACTGTGGGCACTGAGGGCACTGGGGACACCGCCAAAGCCGCCACCAAGAAGGCCACCACCGCCGCGAAGAGCGGTTCGGCCCGCCGGGCCTCGGGCACCGCGCGCAAGACGACCGGCTCGCGGGCGCAGGGCACGGCCAAGCGGACTCCGGCGAAGGGGCGGTGACCCATGGCGGGCAACGCGAAAACCGAGAGCGGCACCGAGGACGGTCCACTGGCGACACTGCGGGAGAAGGCGGCCAAGAACCCCGTCACCGAGCAGTTGCTGAACGCCTGCCAGGAGTACCTGCGGGCCAAGGCGGAGCGCCTGATGTCCACCGCGGGCAGCAAGCTCGGCGAAGCGTCCAAGCGCCTGGCGGAGAACGCCGAGAACGCCGGCGGCGGTTCGCTCGGTTCCCTGTTCGGCAGCAAGGGCAAGGGCGGTTCCGGCGGGAAGAAGGTCATCAACATCGTGGAGGACATCGATGTCGGTGTCCCGGTGCGCGAGGCATACGACCAGTGGACCGAGTACCAGAAGTTCAGCAGCTTCGCGAAGGGCGTGACGAGCGCGGACCGCGCCGACGACACGACTTCGAACTGGCGGTTCAAGGTGTTCTGGTCCAACCGGAGCATGAAGGCCACCACCACCGAGCAGGTGCCCGACGAGCGCATCGTGTGGACCACCGACGGCGCCAAGGGCACGATCAAGGGCGCGGTCACCTTCCACCCGATGGGCGAGAACCTGACCAAGATCCTGCTGGTGATCGAGTACTACCCGGCGGGCCTGTTCGAGAAGACCGGGAACCTCTGGCGCGCGCAGGGCCGTCGCACCCGGCTGGACCTCAAGCACTTCCGCCGGTTCGTGACGATGGCGGGTGAGGCGTCCGGCGAGGGCTGGCGCGGCGAGATCCGCAACGGCGAAGTGGTGCGCACCCACGAGGAAGCCCTTGACGCGGAAGAGGACGAGGACGAGGAACTTCCGGCCGAAGAAGACGAAGAGGACGAGCCCGAAGACGAGGAACAGCCTCGGCGGCGCACCAGGCAACCGGCCGGCAGCCGCTGACCCGGCGGTTCCTTCGGGAAGGACAGGTGCAGCCATGACCGAATCAGCCATGCCGGTCGGCCGCCCGGCGCCGGGCAGGACGCCCGCCCACGGTGGCGGCTCCTCCGGCGCGAACCTCGCCGACATCCTGGAACGGGTGCTGGACAAGGGAATCGTCATCGCGGGTGACATCCAGGTCAACCTGCTGGACATCGAGCTGCTGACGATCAAGCTGCGCCTGCTGGTGGCCTCGGTGGACAGGGCGAAGGAAATGGGCATCGACTGGTGGGAGCACGACCCTTCGCTGTCGTCGAAGCCCGCGAACGGTGAGCTCGCCGAGGAGAACCGCAGGCTGCGGGAGAAGGTCGCGCGACTGGAGGAGTCATGAGCACGGACCCGGCCGCCTGGTAC
Organism: Amycolatopsis nigrescens CSC17Ta-90; assembly: GCF_000384315.1. Classification (GTDB taxonomy): domain Bacteria; phylum Actinomycetota; class Actinomycetes; order Mycobacteriales; family Pseudonocardiaceae; genus Amycolatopsis; species Amycolatopsis nigrescens. The sequence continues at coordinate 8,818,926 of NZ_ARVW01000001.1, forward strand.
TGCTACGCGGTGACCCGCCCGGCGGGAAAGGACGCGCTGGACGGAATCCACGGCCTGCGCGGCGAGCCGGTGCAGGCGGTCACCCACGGCGAGCTGACCGCGGTGGTCAGCTCGGTACCGGCGGCCGAATTCGGCGAGGAGTCCTTGCGTGCCGGCCTGGAAGACCTGGCCTGGCTGGAGGAGGTCGCCCGTGCGCACAACGACGTGGTGGACGGCGTGGCTCGGCGGGCCGTCACCCTGCCGTTGCGGCTGGCGACGATCTACCTGGACCGGCCGCGAGTTCAGGCCATGCTGCGCGAGCGCGGGCCACGGATCTCGGCGGCACTCGACCGGGTGGACGGAAGGGCCGAGTGGGGGGTGAAGGTTTACGCGGATCCCGCTGCGACGGCCACTCCCGCCGCCGGGGAAACCGGGACGCCGTCGGGCCGCTCGTATCTGCGGAAGAGACTGGCGGAGCGCCGTTCCCGGGACGACGCGTGGCGTGCGGTCACGGAGGCCGCCGAAGCGGTGGACCGGGAACTGGGCGCGCTGGCCGAGGACCGGCGCCGCCACCGCGCCCAGCACCCCGAACTCTCCGGTGTGCCTGGCCGGAACGTGCTCAACCTGGCCTACCTCGTGCCGGTGCCGCACGGAGACCGATTCCTCGCGCGGGTGGACGAGCTCCGCGGCACCGCTCACGGCTGCCGCATCGAGGTTACGGGACCGTGGGTGCCCTACTCGTTCGCGTTGCCGGAGGAGCCATGACCGCGGAGGTGGACGTCTGGTCCTCCGGTGACGGTCCATCCGCGGACCCGGAGATCGCGCTGGTCGACCTGCTGGACCGGCTGCTCGCCGGCGGGGTGGTGCTCACCGGGGACGTGACCCTGTCGATCGCCGGAGTCGACCTCGTGCACATCTCGTTGCGCGCACTGATCACGTCGGTGCGCGCGGACCGGCCTCCAGTTCCGGACGAGGGAAGGACACTCGGATGACCGAGCGCATCGACACGGACCGGGACACCGTGGAGCGCGACCTGATGAAGCTGGTGCTGACCATCGTCGAGCTGCTGCGCCAGCTGATGGAGCGCCAAGCGCTGCGCCGGGTCGACGAGGGAGACCTCACCGAGGACCAGGAGGAGCGGCTCGGCCTGACGCTGATGCTCCTGGAGGAGCGGCTGACCAGCCTGCGGGAACGCTACGGCCTCTCCGCCGCCGACCTGAACCTCGACCTCGGCCCGCTCGGCAGCCTGCTCCCCCGCTAGCCGGGCCGCCCGTGCCCGGTGCCGAAGATCTTGCGGTACAGGTCGGTGCCGTGGGCGGTGGGCGACGGCTCGCCGGGGCCGAGTCGGAAGGTGCGTTCGCCGTCGTCGCGGCGGGCGGCGCGGAGGAAGAGGCACCGGGCCGGGAACTCGGCCCGCATCCGGCGCGCGAGCTCGTACAGGTGCGTCACGAACACCACCCGCAGGCCGCTGTCGGTCAGCGCCAGGATGATCTCGGCCGCGATGTCCGAGCCCTCCCGCTCGTTCGTCGAGGTGAAGGACTCGTTGCAGAGCAGGAGCGCGCCCCGGCCGGCCTTGTCGGCGATCGTGCTCATCCTGGCCAGCTCCTCGTCGAGCTTGCCACTGGTCATCGAGGGGTCTTCTTCCCGTTTGTAGTGCGTGAAAACCCCGGTGACGGCCGACGCGGCGAACTCTTCGGCCGCCACGAACATGCCGGCCTGCATCATCAGCTGGGCGACGCCGACGCTGCGCAGGAAGGTGGACTTGCCGCCCTGATTGGGCCCACCGACCATGATCACGCCGCGGCCGTCCGCGTCGAGGTCACTGCCCACCACACGCCGGCGCAGCCGCAGGGCGAGACAGGGCTCGTACAGTCCCCGCGCGGAGAGCAGGTGCTCGTCCGGCGCGCCAGGTGCGGGCAAGCAGGTCGGCATCCCCAGTCCGGACAACGTTTCCGCGAGGTTGACGCAACCGAGGTAGAAGCCGAGTTCGTCGCGCAGGGCGAGGAAGAAGTCGCGGACGTGGTCGGCCGACTGCGCGGTCACGTTGGCGATCTCGTTCAGGGCGCGGCCGCGCAGCTCGGCCAGCGCGCGGTAGTCGTTCTCGTCTCGGCCGGTGACCGTGTAGCTGAGCTTGGACTTCTTCAGCGCCCGATGGCCGGCGGGGTTGCGGACCTTCCCCGGCGGCTCGCGCAGCACGAAGCCGACGGCCTTGTTCCCCTCCCCCAGCCCGGCGCGCACCACGATGCCCTGCTCGAAGCGCAGCTGTTCGAGCAGGGCATCCATCGTGCGGAGGTAGTCGTCGTCCAGTTCGGTGCGGATCGTCCGGAACAGCCGGGTGAACCCGGCCGAGCGGAACTCGCCGGCGTGCCGCTCGGCCAGCCGCCGCAGCCGGCGCAGGAAGTCGCCGAGCACCTCCAGCACCCGCACCGCCCGGTTCAGCAACGGCTCCGGACGGCCGGTGAAGGCGCTTCGGAGCAGTTTCCGCTCGGCCGCGATCGCCTGGCCGGCGAGCTCGAACAGTTCGCGCACGGCCGCGGGGTTGCGCAGGCAGTCGGCGAGCACCTGTTGGCGGTAGCCGATCTCGGCCGGATCGGTGAGCGCGTTCAGGGTCGCGGCACGGGCCAGCGAAAGCAGCAGCTCGTCCCCGCGGGCCATGTCCGCCCAGAGCGTGCCGAGTTCGAGGTCGCCGACCAGGTCCGCGGCGTTGGCCGGCTCCGGTGCGCCGGGGTCGAAGTCCCCGTCGGCGAACATCAGCCGCGGCCTCACCGGCGGATCCGTTCGACGAGCTGCTCGTAGGTCAGGCCGTGCTTCCTGGCGATCGCGATCGCGTACGCGTGCCCATCGGCCGGGCCTCGCACCAGCTTGTAGGTGCGGGTGGCGAGGCTGTCACCGGACACCGTGCTGACCATGCTCACCGTCTTGTCGCTGAGCCGGGACAGCTCGTCGATGAAGCTCACCCACAGGCACAGCGCGTCGAGTCCGGCTATCCGGCCGAGGATCGTCTCGCTGAGCGACCGGGCGTCCCGCAACGTGGTCGAGGTGAAGATCTCGTTCAGGATGAGCACGCTGTCCGGCGTGGCCAGCTCCATGATCTCGTGCAGCCGGCGCAGTTCCTCCTCCAGTTTCCCGGCGAGGGTGTCCAGGCTTTCCTCGCGCTCGTAGTGGGTGAGGATGCGGTCCGGCAGATACACCCGCACCTCGCTGCCGGGGACGGGACAGCCCAGCGCGGCCAGGTGGTGCAGCTGGCCGAAGGTGCGGGAGAGCGTCGTCTTGCCGCCCTGGTTGGGCCCGGAGACGACCAGGATGCGTTCGGCCCCGGTCAGGTGGAAGTCGTTCACCACGACGCGTTCGCCGCGCGCGGTCAGCGACGCCGCCATGGCGAGATCGAACGCTTCGCGCGCGGCGAACTCCTTGACCGCGGCCGAAACCGCCGGATAGCAGATGGCAAGGCCGGCCTCGCGCAGCGGCGCGAGATAGCTCAGGTAGCCGAGGTAGAACCGCAGCTCGCGGTCGAGCCGGACGACGGTGTCGGAGAGCAGGTCGCGGTGCTCGGCGTGGAACCCGGCGAGTTCGGCGAACAGGCCGGGATCCAGGCGCACCACCAGGTCCAGCACGCTCGACTCGACCTTGTCCATGCCCAGATCCGCGGCGAGATCCCTGCGGTAGTCCTGCCGCGCCGCTCCGCCGAACCGCTCGAAGGTCGCCCGCACCCGCTCGCCGAAGCCCGCGCCCTCGTCCGGGCCGCTGTTCGCGACGGTGATCGTGTCGTCGTGGAACCAGAGGTCGTAGCGGACCTCGCCGAGCCGGTCGCGCAGGCTCTTCGCCTGTTCGCGCGGCGACCGGAACTCAGCCGACCGCACGTGCTCGCCGAGGTCGTCGCGCACCGCCCGCAGACCGGGTGAGCCGATCTCGACGGCGGCGAGTTCCTCGGCGAACGCGGCCACCGCGTCGGCGTAACCGAGCACGATGGTGAGGAACCAGCGGTGCTTCTGCGGCGGGTGGCGCACCCCGTCCAGGAGGCGCAGCCGGCGCCGCACCGTGCGCATCGCGGTGGCGAACCGCTCGGCCACCGCGCGCACCTCGGCGTTCTCCAGATCGCGGAAGACCTGCTGACGGAACCCGACCAGCTCGGGGTCACGCAGCGGGTGGCGGAAGTACGGCGCGAGCGGCACGTCGGCGTTCGCCCGCACGATCGCGCCCGCCACCTGGTCGAGGTTCAAATCACGAAAATGATCCGGCTCCGCCGCCGTGTCGAGGTCGCCCGGCTGCCCGGCCCGGCCGAACAGGATGCTGCGGATGGCCACGCGTCCAGAGCATACCGATCACCGCCGCACAACGAGGCCGGTTACTGCTCCAGCGCCTCGTCCAGCTCCGCCAGCAACCGCGCCTTCGCCCTGGCGCCGACGATCGTCCGCACCACCACGCCATCGCGGAAGAGCATCAGGGTCGGCAGCGACATCACCTGGTAGTTCCGCGCGACCAGCGGGTTCTCGTCGTTGTTGAGCTTGCGGATGGCCAGCGAGCCGGCGCGTTCCTCGGCGATCTCCGCGAGCACCGGGGCGATCATGTGGCAGGGCGGGCACCACTGCGCCCAGAAGTCCACCAGGACGGGCTTGTCGTGCTGGAGGACTTCGCGCTCGAACGTCTCGTCCGTAACGGCGAGTACCGCGTTGGAAAGGCTGGTGGGTGACATCAGGACTCCTCGGTTTCGGTTACTTCGGGGAAGGTCCGGTCCGCCACGCTGCACGGTCCCGGCGGGCCGACCAGCGCGCCGGCCAGCTTGGCCAGCAGGCTCGCCCGCACCGAGTTGAGCCGGTCGAGGCAGGCGTCCACCTCCGCGAGCTTGCGCTGGTAGACCTCGATCGAATCGGCGCAGGAATCCCCCGTCTCGTGCCCGGCACGCAGGCATTCCACGAACGGCCTGGTGTCGTCGAGGCTGAGCCCGAAAGCCTGCAGGGTCAGGATCTCGTTGACGAGCCGGAAGTCCTCTTCGCCGTACTCCCGGTAGCCGTTCGCCGAGCGCCGCGCCTCGAGCAGCCCCTGTGACTCGTAGAACCGCAGCGCACGAGTCGTCGTTCCGGCACGCTGGGCGAGTTCACCGATTCGCATACTTTTGAGCGTAAACCTTGCCCTTTACGTCAAGGCAAGAATCGCTTCTCAGCAGCGCAGGAGGCCGGTTTGGACCCGAAGGACGACTTCGCGACGCTCGTCGAGCGGCATCGCGGGGAGCTGCGGGTGCACTGCTACCGGATGCTGGGCTCGTTCGAAGAGGCGGAGGACCTGGTGCAGGAGACCTTCCTGCGTGCCTGGAAGAACCTCGGCGGCTTCGAGGGCCGCTCCACGGTGCGGGCCTGGCTGTACCGGATCGCGACGAACGCGTGCCTCGACGCGCTCGACGGCAAGGCCCGCCGGGTGCTTCCGCAGCACCTGGCGCCCCCGGCCGGTCCCGGTGTCGGGCTGCCGCCGCGGACCGACATCGCCTGGCTGCAGCCCTTCCCGGACCGGTTGTGGGAGCCGGTCGCGCCGGGCGAGGCCGAGCCGGACGCGGCGGCGGTCGCCAGGGAGACGCTCGAACTGGCGTTCCTCGCCGCGATTCAGCATCTGCCGCCCCGGCAGCGGGCCGTGCTGATCCTGCGCGATGTGCTCGGCTGGCCGGCCAGGCAGACCGCGGACCTGCTGGACGGCAGCGTGGCCTCGGTGAACAGCGCGCTGCAACGGGCCAGGGTCACCTTGAAGGAGCGGCTGCCGGAACGCCGGCTGGACTGGGCGCCGTCGGCCGAGCCCACCGAGCGGGAACGGGCGGTGCTGCGCCGGTACATGGCCGCGATGGAACGCGCCGACCTCGGCACGATCGCGGAACTGCTGGCCGAGGACGTCCGTACCAGCATGCCGCCGTGGCCGATGTGGCTCCAGGGACGCGATGCCGTGGTGGCGGCGCTGACGATGAGCTGGGACGAAGGCTCCCCCGACTACGTGGGCCGGTTCCGGATGCGGCCGATCCGGGCCAACCACCAGCCCGCGGTAGCGACCTACGTGCGGCGCCGCGCCGACCCCGTCTACCGCGCCTTCGCGCTGTCCGTGCTGCGGATCGAGGACGACCGGATCGCGGAGATCACCGCCTTCCACGACACCGCCCTGTTCCCCGCGTTCGGCCTGGCTGCGGCACTACCCAGGGCGCACCGATGAGTTTTCCGGCGGCCCGCCGTCTCAAAGGGAGCCAGCACGGAAGATTCGACGGAGGTAGATCATGGCGAAGCTGCTGTACGCGGCCAGCATGTCCTTGGACGGGTTCATCGCCGGCCCTGGCGGTGACATGTCCTGGCTGAGCGAGCATCTCGGGCCCAATCCGACGATGGACGGGTTCGTGGAGAAGATCGGCGCCATCCTGGTCGGCAACCGCAGCTTCCGCGGCGACGACCCGCACCAGGGCGACCCGGAGTCGGAGGGCAAGGCGTTCGGCGGCGGCTGGGAGGGGCCGCAGTTCGTGCTCACCCACCACATTCCGGCGACCCCGGTGCCGGATGTCACCTTCGTCGGCGACCTCGGCAGCGGGGTCGCCGCCGCCAAGGCCGCCGCGGGCGACAAGTACGTCAACATCATCGGCGCCGACGTCGCCCGGCAGTGCCTTCAGGCGGACTTGCTCGACGAGGTCCTGGTGTGCGTCACGCCCGTCCTGCTCGGCGACGGCGTCCGGCTGCTCGATCTTCCCGGCGGGACCAACGTCAAGCTGGAAAGCCTTGGCGTGACCGAAGCGCCGGGGGCGGCGAACCTCTGGCTGCGGGTGGCCGGACGGGGCTAGCGGGGATCGGCGGCGCGCAGGGCGGGCGCCACGTGCGCGAGCGCTTCGCGCAGGACGTCGGCCAGCGAGCCGCGGGGGACGACGAGCAGGTCCGAACCGGACTCGCCGGGGCGCAGCCAGTGCGCGAGCGCGACGCGGGCGGCGGCGGACACCGCGGCCGCGAGCACCTTGGCCGCGAGGTCGTTTCCGCCTTCACCGCCTTCACCGCCAATGCGAGCGGAGATCGCGGACGCGAGCGGCTGCTCGATCGAGGCGACCGTCCGCACGAACTCGGTCCGCAGCCCCGGCGCGGAGGTGATCAGCATGAGCGCATCGCCGCCCGGTTCGTCATCCCCGGTGTACTGCGCGATCACCGCCTCGACCACGGCTTCGGCGAGCGGTTCGTCCTCGGGCCTGGCGCGCAGTGCGGCGGAGATCCGCAGCGCCCGCTCCGCGGCGACCGCGGCCACGATCGCCTGTTCCCGGCTGGAGAAGTAGTTGTTGTAGGTCCGCGGCGAGACGCCCGCGGCCTCGGCGATGTCGTCCACCCGCACGTTCTCCGGACCGCGCTCCATCGCGAGGCGCAACGCCGCCGCGCTGAGAGCCTCGCGGGTGGCGACCTTCTTGCGTTCGCGCAGCCCACCGCTGTCTTTCTCGTTCATGGCGCCAGCCTACCGGCCTAGTTGCGCGTACGCATATTTGCGTGCACGCACTTTTGTGTATGCTCTGGTTTGGCACTCGCGGTATGAGAGTGCCAACTCGGGTGATCGGCGCCGGTGTGGACCTCCGGTCCGGCCGTTGCGGGCGCCGGCGCCGATCACCTTCCGCACGCGAGGAGAGGACCACAGGCAATGGCGAAGATGATCACTTTCGACGAGGAGGCCCGTCGCGGGCTCGAGCGCGGCATGAACACCCTCGCCGACGCGGTCAAGGTGACCCTCGGCCCGCGCGGCCGCAACGTCGTCCTGGAGAAGAAGTGGGGCGCGCCGACCATCACCAACGACGGCGTCTCCATCGCCAAGGAGATCGAGCTGGAGGACCCGTGGGAACGGATCGGGGCCGAGCTCGTCAAGGAGGTGGCCAAGAAGACCGACGATGTCGCCGGCGACGGCACCACCACGGCCACCGTGCTGGCACAGGCACTGGTCCGCGAAGGGCTGCGCAACGTCGCCGCCGGGGCGAACCCGATGGCGCTCAAGCGCGGGATCGAAAAGGCCGTCGAGGCCGTCTCGCAGCGACTGCTCAAGACCGCCAAGGAGGTCGAGACCAAGGAGCAGATCGCCGCCACCGCCTCGATCTCCGCCGCCGACCCGGCGATCGGCGACCTGATCGCCGAGGCGATGGACAAGGTCGGCAAGGAGGGCGTGATCACGGTCGAGGAGAGCCAGACCTTCGGCCTGGAGCTCGAGCTGACCGAAGGCATGCGGTTCGACAAGGGCTATCTGGCACCGCATTTCGTCACCGACAGCGAACGGATGGAGACCGTTTTCGACGATCCGTACCTGCTGTTCGTCTCGTCGAAGATCGCCACGATCAAGGATCTGCTGCCGGTGCTGGAAAAGGTCATGCAGGCGGCAAGGCCGCTGGTGATCGTCGCGGAGGACGTCGAAGGCGAGGCGCTGGCCACCCTGATCGTCAACAAGCTCAAGGGCACCTTCAAGTCCGTCGCGGTGAAGGCGCCCGGCTTCGGCGACCGCCGCGAGGCGATGCTCGCGGACATGGCCGTGCTCACCGGTGGGGAGGTCGTGTCCGAGAAGGTGGGCCTGAAGCTGGAGAACGCGGACCTGCCGATGCTGGGCAGTGCCCGCAAGGTCGTGGTGACCAAGGACGAGACGACCATTGTGGACGGTGGCGGTGACGCCGGGGAGATCGCCGGCCGGGTCGCCCAGATCCGCACCGAGATCGGCCGCAGCGACTCCGACTACGACCGCGAGAAACTCCAGGAGCGCCTGGCGAAACTGTCCGGTGGCGTCGCGGTGATCAAGGCAGGGGCGGCCACCGAGGTCGAGCTCAAGGAACGCAAGCACCGCATCGAAGACGCCGTCCGCAACGCCAAGGCCGCCGTCGAGGATGGCATCGTCGCCGGCGGTGGCGTGGCGCTGATCCAGGCCGGCGCCGGCCTGTTCGACGGCCTCGGCCTTGCCGGCGACGAGGCCACCGGCGCGAACATCGTCAGGGTCGCGGTGGAGGCGCCGCTCAAGCAGATCGCCGTCAACGCCGGGCTCGAAGGCGGCGTCGTCGCGGAGAAGGTCGCCGGCCTGCCGGACGGCCACGGCCTCGATGCCGCGACCGGGCAGTACACCGACCTGATCGAGGCCGGGATCATCGACCCGGCCAAGGTCACCCGGTCGGCCCTGCAGAACGCGGCCTCCATCGCCGCCCTGTTCCTCACCACCGAGGCCGTCGTCGCCGACAAGCCGGAGCGCAACCCTGCTCCGTCCGGCGACCCGGCCGGCGGCATGGGCGGCATGGGCGGCATGGATTTCTGAGCCGGCCGACGCCTTCGGTGCGACCTCGGCACCGAAGGCGTCCTCCCGCGCTGGCGAAGATCATGTCCCGCGGGCGCGCCAGCGACCGAACCCGCCTTCGGTGTCGATGAGCTGACCGGTGATCCAGGACGCCTCGTCGGTGACGAGCCAGGCGATCAGCCGTGCGGGATCATCCGGGACGCCGTAGCGACCGAACGGGAACATGGGCGCGACGGTCCGCCACATGTCGTCGGTGAGGTAGCCGGTGTCGACGGGACCGGGGTTGACGGTGTTGACCCGGATACCGCGGTCGGCGAGCTGATCGGCGATCGTGACGGTGACGCCGGCGATGGCTGCCTTCGCGGCGGCGTAGGCGACTTCGCCGGGCATCGGTCCCTTGCCTTGGCCCGAGGTCAGGAACACGATCGATCCGAGCATGCCGTCTTCGTGGCAGGCGGCGAACGCCTGTGCCAGCAGGATCGAGGCTCGGGCATCGACGGCCCAGTGCCGATCCAGTTCGGTGGCTGTCAGTTCCCCGATGGCACCGTCGGAGCCGGTGAGCGCCTGGTTGCACACCAGCGCACCCACCTGCCCGAACTCGGCGACCGCTGCCTCGACGACCTGCTCGGGCGCACCGGGTTCGGTGAGGTCGGCATGGAGATCCGCGACGCGCGCGTCACCGACGAGGTGATCGCGGACGCCGTCGAGCACGGCCGAGAGGTCGTCACCTCCCCACTCCTGCTCCCGATCGTGCGGTACGAAGTGGTGGCAGAACACGCTCGCCCCATAGGCGGCCAGCCGGCACGCTGCGGCGAAACCGATCCCGGCCCGGCGACTCACGCCGGTCACCACGACGGACTTGCCTCGTAGCGGCAGCGGATCGCGCGCCAACGCGTCCGAGACATCAGCAGGCATGCGCTCCAGTAGAACAGACCTGCGGGCCCGTTTCGCCGTGCCGGCCTGGCGAGCTGATCGGGTCAGCTGCTGGTCAGGTCGCGCAGCAGGTGGGCCACGGCGATGTCACCGGTGATCGTCACCGCGTCCAGCGGAAGGCGGTTCCAAAGCACGAGATACAGGTCGGCCGCAGTGCCTTCGTAGACGCAGTCGGCCGCGCCCGCCTCGGTGCGTTCGGCGCGGGGCTGGCCGTCGGAAAGGTGCAGAGTCCAGGTCGCCTCCGGCACGTCAGTGGCACGAAAGCGCAAGGTTTTCGGGGATTCGACGCGGAGCACGCTGGCCGCGCCCGGGTAGAAGCCGGCGAGCAGTTCGTCGATACCGTCGGCCGCGAAGGCGGGCCGCAACGAGGAAAGCTGGCCACCGCGCGCGATCTCCGCGTCCACCCGGTGCACCGCGGTCTCGTGCGCCTGCCGGCGCGTCCAGAACGCCACCGGCGAGGAAGCGGGCAGGAACGTCCAGCAGGCCAGGTCCGGCGGCGCCGAACTCAGCGTTTCGACCAGGCGGCCGTGCCCCTCCCGGAACCAGGGCACGAGCGCGTCATCGCTCAGTTCCGGTGCTTCGGGCAGTCCCACCGGCTGTTGCCCGCCCTCGGCCACGAACGCGGTGGCCCAGCGGTGCACCGAGCCCAGATGTATGACGAGGTCCCGCATCAGCCACCCCGGGCAGGTGGCGACCGGGGCGGCCGCGTCTGCCCGTTCGGCGGCGGCCGCGAACAGCCGTCCCTCCTGTCCTACCGTTTCGACGAACTCGGCGATCCGCACGCTTCGACTGTGCCAGCGGCGCGGCCGCCGCACCCGGTTTTGCGCTGAGAGCGATCAAAGTCCTTGTCAGAGCGGACGATCTGGCCGACGGGTGTCCCGTGCGACGCGGAAGTGCGCGTTGACCGCTGGCAGATAGGACAACGCCACCCCGAGCACCAGCGCGGCCAGTTGCACGCCGCCGAGCACCGCGTAGGTGACGGCCAGGTCGTCGGAGTTGTCCGGGTCGAGCGCGTCGAGGATCACGAACACCTCGACCACCGCGCACAGCGAACCGAGCACGGTCAGCGTGACCCTCGCCCACTGCCTGCCGAACCGGAACCAGCGCACCAGCGCGGCCCAGGCCGGAACCAGGCACAGCACCAAGCTGGTCTGCAACGCGGTGACCGTATCCCCGCCGGTGACCCAATCCTCCCAGCCACGGCCGTCGCTGGGCAGGTTGTGCACGAACCCGACCGCCAACTGGCCGGCGACCGCGGCGATCCCGGCGGCCCACACCCAGCCGGGCAGGCCCGCCGCTCCGGCCCGCGGCGCGTCCACGTCGTACCCGGCGAAATACGCACGGGCGGACCGCGTGTAGGCCGCGACTCCGGCCACCACCACGCAGATCGCGCGCGCCACCTCCAGCAGCGCAGCGATCGGGACCACGGCCGAGGTCGTGACCTCGCCGGACAGGATGGTCAGGTCGACGACCAGCGCCCACACGAAGTACACCGCGAGGCCGGTGAGCAGCAGCCTGGCCGCCGGCCTGCCCCTGCCGAACTGAAAGATCGTCCATCCGATCCCGGCCAGCATGAGGACAAGGCCGGGCACCGAGCCACCCACGTCGGCGGACCGGCCGTTGTCCCCGGCCACCGTGAGGCTCAGCAGGGCGATCAGCACGGTCAGTGTGGCGGCGGCGACCCACAACCCGAACGCGGAGCGGACCGGGCCTGGCTCCTCGTCATCGTCAAGGTGCGCCGAGCGCTGCAGTTCGGTCATGCCGGGAGGCTAAGTCCGCCCGTCAGGGAGGGGTCCCGAATGGCGAACTCGCCGTGCACCAACGTTCGACTCGCCCAGGCCGAACGTGGGACTCGCCAAGGCGGGCCGCGCGCACCCGCGAGTCCCACGTTCGCGCACCGCGAGTCCCGCGTTGGCGTGGGGCGAGTTCTACGTTCGCGACTGAGCACTTTCCGGGCTACTTTCTTCCTATGGCCAAAGATTCCGCGGTGGAGCTCGAGGTCGGCGAGCGCACGGTGCGCGTGTCCAGTCCGGACCGGGTCTACTTCCCGGCCCGCGGCGAGACCAAACTCGACCTCGTCCGGTACTACCTGTCGGTCGGCGACGGCATCGTGCGCGCGCTGCGCGAGCGGCCGTGCATGATGCACCGCTTCCCCACCGGGGTGAGCGGCGAGAAGGTGCACCAGAAGCGCGTGCCGGGCGGGGCGCCGCCCTGGCTGGAAACCGTCCGGGTGGACTTCCCGTCCGGTCGCAGCGCCGACGAGCTGTGCGTCACCGAGCCGGCCGCGGTCGCATGGGCGGTGCAGATGTCCACCGTGGAGTTCCATCCGTGGAACTCCCGGCGCTCCGACACCGAACGCCCGGACGAGTGGCGGATCGACCTGGACCCGATGCCCGAATGCGGGTTCGACAAGGTGCGCCGGGCCGCCCACCTCGTGCACGAAGTGCTCGACGAGCTGGGCGCGGTCGGCTGGCCGAAGACCTCCGGCGGCGACGGCCTGCACGTCTACGTCCGGATCGAGCCGCGGTGGGGCTTCGCCGAGGTCCGCCGCGCCGCGCTGGCCTTCGCCAGGGAGGTCGAGCGCCGCGCACCGAAGGACATCACGACCACCTGGTGGCGCAAGGACCGGGACCCGACGACGCTGTTCGTCGACTACAACCAGAACGCCAGGGACCACACCATCGCCAGCGCCTACTCGGTGCGCGGGGTGCCGGAGGCGACCGTTTCCACCCCGATCACCTGGGCCGAGGTCGACGACGTCGAACCCCGCGAGTGCACCATCGCCACCGTGCCGGCCCGCTTCGCCGAACTGGGCGACCTGCACGAAGGCATCGACGACGCGGTGTACTCCTTGGACACCCTGCTGGAGTGGGCGGACCGCGACGGCCTCGACTGAGCCAGCTAGCGAGCGGCCAGCCCTGCCCGCCGCTTGGTCCAGATGTCGTAGGCCACGGCCGCCAGCAGCACCAGGCCCTTGACCAGCATCACCTGCTCGCTCAGTGCCCCGATCAGCGACATCCCGTTGTTGATCACCGCCATGATCAGCCCGCCGGTGATCGCGCCGACGACCTTGCCCACGCCGCCCTGCACCGCCGCTCCCCCGATGAACGCGGCCGCGATGGCGTCCAGCTCGAAGTTGGTGCCCGCGGTCGGCCCGGCCTGGTTGAGCCGCCCGGCGAAGATGATCCCGGCGAGCGCGGAGAGCACGCCCATGTTGACGAAGATCCAGAACGTCACCGACTTGACCTTGACCCCGGACAGCGTCGCCGCCTGGAGGTTCCCGCCAACCGCGTAGATGTGCCTGCCGAAGACCGCCCGCGTGGTCACCAGCGAGTAGGCGAGCACCAGCGCGGTGAGCAGGACCAGCACCCAGGGCAGGTTCCGGAACCGCGCCAGCTGCACGACCACGGCCAGCACGATCACCCCGGCGCCGCCGATCTTGAGCAGGAACACCGGCATCGGGTCGACCACCTGGTGGTAGCTCAGCCGTGCCGAGCGCTTGCGCCACTGGCTGCCGGCCAGCCAGGCCACCGCCGCGCAGCCGACCAGCAGGGTGAGCAGGTCGGCGCCGCCGAGCGGGCCGAGGCCGATGTTGCCGAGATAGCCTTCGACGAACCCGTTCGACAGGGTCCGGATCGCGTCCGGGAACGGGCCGATGCCCTGGTTTCCCAGCACGGTCAGGGTCAGCGCGCGGAAGGCGAGCATGCCGGCCAGCGTCACGATGAACGCCGGGATGCCGAAGTACGCCACCCAGTAGCCCTGCCAGGCCCCGATGGCCGCGCCCACCGCCAGCGTGATCAGCAACGCCAGCGGCCACGGCAGGCCGAAGTCCACCGTCAGCACCGCGGAGACGGCCCCGGTCATCGCCACCACCGAGCCGACGGACAGGTCGATGTGCCCGGCGATGATCACCAGGATCATGCCGATCGCGAGGATCAGCACGTAGGAGTTCTGCACGATGATGTTCGAGATGTTCTGCGGTTCCAGCAGCGCGCCGCCGGTGAGCACCTCGAACAGCACGACGATCAGGGCGAACGCGACGTAGATCCCGCTCTGCCTCGGGTTGAAGGACAGCCGCCGAGCCGGCTCGGTCGCCTCCCCCGCCGCGGGCGAGGTGGCCGGCGCGCCGGTGTCCGTGGGTGCGGTGGACATGGTGCGTTACTCCTGTTCCTTCGTCATGCAGTGCATGAGCCGTTCCTGGGTGGCCTCCGCGCGATCGAGCTCACCGGTGATCCGGCCGCCGGAAAGGGCGTAGATGCGGTCGCACAGGCCGAGCAGCTCGGGCAGCTCCGAGGAGATGACGAGCACCGCCTTGCCCTCGTCCGCCAGCCGGTTGATGATCGAGTAGATCTCGTACTTCGCGCCCACGTCGATGCCGCGGGTTGGCTCGTCCAGGATCAGCACGTCCGGATTGGTGAAGATCCACTTCGACAGCACGACCTTCTGCTGGTTCCCGCCGCTGAGCTTGCCGGTCACGCTGGACACGCTGGGCGCCTTGATGTTCATCCGCTGCCGGAACCCGTCGGCGACGCGGTACTCCTCGTGCTCGTGCACCCAGCCCCGGCGGGCCAGCTTGCGCAGGCCGGCCGCGGAAACGTTGCGCTTGATGTCCTCGATCAGGTTGAGCCCGTAGCGCTTGCGGTCCTCGGTGGCGTACGCGATCCCGTGCCCGATCGCCTCGCCCACCGTCCGCGCCCGGATCTCCTTGCCGTCCTTGAAGATCCGGCCGGAGATGTCCTTGCCGTAGGACCGGCCGAACACGCTCATCGCCAGCTCGGTCCGGCCGGCGCCCATCAGCCCGGCGAGACCGACGATCTCACCGCGCCGCAGGCTGAGGTGCGCGCCGTCCACCACCACCCGCCCGTGCCGGGTGGGGCTGTGCACGGTCCAGTCCTCGATCCGCAGCACCTCTTCGCCGATCTTCGGCTCGTGCGGCGGGAACCGGTGCTCCAGGTCCCTGCCGACCATGCCGGAGATGATGCGGTCCTCGGTCACCCCGCCCACCGTCAGGTCCAGCGTCTCGATGGTCCGGCCGTCGCGCAGGATGGTGAGCGAGTCCGCGACCGCGGCCACCTCGTTCAGCTTGTGCGAGATGATCACCGAGGTGACCCCGTCGTCGCGCAGGCCGCGCAGCAGGTCGAGCAGGTGCGCCGAGTCCTCGTCGTTGAGCGCGGCGGTCGGCTCGTCCAGTATCAGCAGACTGACCTCTTTGGACAGTGCCTTGGCGATCTCGACGAGCTGCTGCTTGCCGACGCCGAGCTCGAGCACCTGCGTGACCGGGTTCGCGTCCAGGCCGACCCGGCGGAGCAGCCCGGCCGCCTCGTGGTTGGTGCGGTCCCAGTCCACCAGCCCGCGGGCGGCCCGCTCGTTGCCGAGGAAGATGTTCTCCGCGATGGACAGCTGCTCGCACAGCGCCAGCTCCTGGTGGATGATCACGATGCCGCGTCGCTCGCTGTCCCGGATCGTGCCGAACTCGCACGCCTCGCCGTCGACGAAGATCTCCCCGTCGTAGCTGCCGTGCGGGTGGACCCCGGACAGCACCTTCATCAGGGTCGACTTGCCCGCGCCGTTCTCCCCGCAGATGGCGTGGATCTCGCCGCGCCGCACCGAAAGGTTGACGTCCTGCAGGGCCCTGACCCCGGGGAAGGTCTTGGTGATCCCCCGCATGCGCAGGATGGCATCGGTCACTTCAGCTGCTCCGGGGTGTAGTAGCCGGTGTCCAGCAGTTCTTTCTGGTAGTTGTCCTTGCCCACGATGACCGGCTGGAGCAGGTAGGACGGCACGACCTTCTCGCCGTTGTCGTAGTCCGTGGTGTTGTTGACCTCCGGCTGCGCGCCGCGCAGCGCCGCGTCGGCCATCTTGACCGTGACGGCCGCGAGCTGCCGGGTGTCCTTGTGCACGGTGGAGTACTGCTCGCCGGCGATGATGGACTTCACCGAGGCGACCTCCGCGTCCTGCCCGGTGACCACCGGGTACGGCTCGGCGACCCCGTAGCCGTTGCTCTTCAACGCCGACAGGATGCCGATCGACAGGCCGTCGTAGGGCGAAAGGACACCCTGGACCTTCGCGCCGCCGTAGGTCTTGGTGAGCAGGTCCTCCATCCGCCGCTGCGCGGTCGCCGGGTCCCAGCGCAGGATCGCAACCGTGCCGAAGTCCAGCTGGCCGCTCCGGACCACCAGCTTGCCGCTGTCCAGGTACGGCTTGAGCACGGACATCGCGCCGTTGAAGACGTAGGGGGCGTTGTTGTCGTCGGGAGAACCGGCGAACAGCTCGATGTTGAACGGCCCCTGCGCGTCACCGTCGGTGCCGTCCGCCTTCTTCAGCCCCAGCCCGGTCAGCAGCGAGGTCGCCTGCTGCACACCGACCTTGAAGTTGTCGAAGGTGGCGTAGTAACCGACGTTCGGGCTGTTGCGGATGAGCCGGTCGTAGGCGATCACCGGGATCTTGCGGTCCGCCGCCTCCTGCAGCTGGGTGGTGAGCGCGGTGCCGTCGATGGAGGCGACCACCAACAGCTTGGCGCCCTTGGTGATCTGGTTCTCGATCTGGTTCACCTGGGTGGGGATGTCGTTCTCGGCGTACTGCAGGTCGACCTGGTAGCCGAGTTGCTCCAGCGCCGCCTTGATGTTGTTGCCGTCGTGGATCCACCGTTCGGAGGACTTCGTCGGCATGGTGACCCCGACCATGCCGCCCGCGTTGTCCCCCGGCTCGGCGGCCTGCTCACTGGTCTTGGTGCTCGAACCGCACGCGGTCATCGCCGCGCCCAGCGCGACTATCCCGGCCGCCGCGGCCAGTCTGCTGAACCTCATTGTTCACACTCCTTGTCTGATTTAAAAGTCGGGTTGTTCATGCCATGCCCGCACGCAGATCCCGCACTCACCCGCAGTCGGCGGCCACGAGCCCCCCTTCGCAAGCTCAGGGCGGCCCCCGTCCACCGACTCATGAACAAGCCTCCTTGTCTGAAAAGGACGGTCAGAAACCCTGTGCCAGCCGGTAGTACGCCTGGTTCCAGCGCATCCGGTCGGCGAACGCGTCCGCGGTGGTGGCGGCGTCGATGACCAGCAGCTCGACGTCGAGCATCCGGGCGAAGTCCCGAATGGTCTCGGTGCCGACGGCCTGGCTGAGCACCGTGTGGTGCGGCGCGCCGGCGGTGATCCAGGCTTCCGCGGACGCCCCGAGCGACGGCGCCGGCTTCCACACCGACCTGGCCACCGGCAGGCCGGGCAGCGGCTCGTCCGGCGGAACCACCTCGATCTCGTTGGCCACGAACCGGAACCGGTCACCGAGGTCGGCAAGGCCGAGCACCACCCCGGCGCCCGGTGTGGTGTCGAAGACCAGCCGGACCGGGTCCTCCCGGCCGCCGATGCCCAGCGGGTGGATCTCGCACGACGGCCGTGCCGAGGCGATGCTCGGGCAGACCTCCAGCATGTGCGCGCCGAGGATCTTGGGCTCACCGGGACCGAAGTGGTAGGTGTAGTCCTCCATGAACGAGGTGCCGCGGCCGGTCCCCCGCCCCATCGCCTTCGTCGCGGCGAGCAGTGCGGAGGTCTTCCAGTCCCCCTCGCCGCCGAACCCGTAGCCGTCCGCCATCAGCCGCTGCACGGCGAGTCCTGGCAGCTGGCGCAGCCCGCCGAGGTCCTCGAAGTTCGTGGTGAAGGCGCCGAACCCGCCGTCGGTGAGGAACCGCCGGAGCCCGAGTTCGATCCGCGCGGCGTAGCGCAACGACTCGTGCCGCGCACCGCCGCCGGCCAGTTCCGGCGCCAGCAGGTAGCGGTCCGCGTACTCGGCGACCAGTGCGTCGATTTCCTTGTCCGCCGCGGCGTCCACCAGCGCGACCAGATCGTTCACCCCGTAGGTGTTCACCGAGACGCCGAACTTCAGCTCGGCCTCGACCTTGTCCCCCTCGGTGACCGCGACGTCGCGCATGTTGTCCCCGAACCGGGCCAGGCGCAGCGAACCAAGGTGTGCCTTGCCGGTGGCGGCACGGGCCCAGTCGTCGATCCTGGCCACCACGGACGGATCCGCCGCGTGCCCGGCGACGGTCTTGCGGGGCACGCCGAGCCTGGTCTGGATGTGGCCGAACTCGCGGTCCCCGTGCGCGGCCTGGTTGAGGTTCATGAAGTCCATGTCGATGGACTGCCACGGCAGCGACTCGTTGAGCTGGGTGTGCAGGTGCAGCAACGGTTTGCGCAGCACGTCCAGACCGGTGATCCACATCTTCGCCGGGGAGAAGGTGTGCATCCACGCGATGACCCCGACACAGCGCGGGTCGGCGTTGGCGTCGAGCATCACCCCGCGGATCGCGGCGGGCTCGGTCAGCACCGGTTTGGCGACGATCTCGGCGGAGAGCCGCCCGGAACCGGCGAGCATCCGCTGGATCTGCCGGGACTGGTCCGCCACCTGGGCGAGCGTCTCCTGCCCGTACAGCGACTGGCTGCCGGTGAGGAACCAGAGCTGAGGTTGTGCTGCCGAAAACATGGTCCTCCTGGGGCCGGACGGGTCAGTGCTGGCCGTAGACGTTCTGGTAGCGGTCGTAGAGCAGGTCGACCTCCTGCTGCCCCAAGGGATGCGGGGTGCCGAGCTGGCGGGCGATGTGCACGGTGCGCGCGACGTCCTCCAGCAGCACGGCCGCCTTCACCGCCGCCCGCGCGTCGGCGCCGACGGTGAACGGGCCGTGGTTGCGCATCAACACCGCGGGTGAGCGGCTGGACCGCAGGGTCGCCACGATGCCGTGGCCGATCGAGTCGTCGCCGATCAGCGCGAACGGCCCGACCGGGATGTCGCCGCCGAACTCGTCCGCGATCATGGTCAGCACGCAGGGAATCGGCTCGCCGCGCGCGGCCCAGGCGGTGGCGTAGGTCGAATGCGTGTGCACCACACCGCCGACCTCCGGCAGGTGCCGGTAGACGTAAGCGTGCGCCGCCGTGTCCGAAGACGGCGCGTGCTCGCCGTGCACGACTACCCCGCCGAGATCGGTGACCACCATGGTCTCCGCGGACAGCTCGTCGTAGGACACCCCGGACGGCTTGATCACCATCAGCTCCTGGCCGGGCACCCTGGCCGAGATGTTGCCGGCGGTCCAGCTCACCAGCTCGTTGCGGGTGAGCTCGCCGTGCAGTTCGGCGACCGTGCGCCGCAGCTCGGTGACGGTCTCGGTCACCGCCTCGGTCACCGACATCTAGTTCTGTCCTTTCCGGACGGACGCGAGCTCTCGCCGGCGCCCAGCCAACCTGTGCATCACGTCGTTCGCCCCGCGCCCGAAGTGGTCGTGGAGGGTGGAGTAGTCGGCGTAGAGCTGTTCGTAGGCTTCGACATTGCGCGCCACCGGCCGGTGCACCCCGGTCCGGACCGAACCCATCGCGGCGGCCGCGGCACCGATGTCGCGGTACACCCCGGCGGCCACCGCCGCGTGCATCGCGGAGCCGAGCGCGGGCCCCTGCTCGGACCCGATCACCGACAGCGGCATGCCCAGCACGTCGGCGTAGATCTGCATCAGCAGCGGGTTCTTCGCCAGCCCACCGGCGACCACGAACTCGGTGACCGGCACCCCGGCGCCGGTGAAGGCTTCGACGATCTTCCTGGTGCCGAACGCGGTGGCCTCCAGCAGCGCGCGGTAGCCGTCCTCGGCGCGGGTGGCCAGCGTCTGACCGAGCACCAGCCCGGACAGCTCGTGGTCGACGAGCACCGACCGGTTGCCGCTGTGCCAGTCGAGCGCGAGCAGGCCGTGCTCGCCGACCTCCTGCCGGGACGCGAGCAAGGTCAGGTATTCGTGCACCGAAAGGCCGCGCTCACGGGCGCTTTCGTGGTACTCCGGCGGGACCGCGCTCCGCACGAACCAGCCGAAGATGTCGCCGACCCCGCTCTGCCCCGCCTCGTAACCCCAGAGGCCGGGCACGATCCCGCCGTCCACCACCCCGCACATGCCGGGCACCTCGCGCAGTTCGGCACCGTTGAGCACGTGGCAGGTGGAGGTGCCCATGATCGCGACCATCCGGCCGGGCCGCACGGCACCCGCGGCCGGCGCGGTGACGTGCGCGTCCACATTGCCCACCGCGACCGCGATGCCTTCGGGCAGGCCGGTCCACCCGGCCGCCTCCGCGGAAAGGACGCCGGCGCGGGCACCGAGCCGGCCGAGCGGGTGGGCGAGCTTGTCGGTGACGAACCCGCCGAAGGCCGGGTTGAGCGCGCGCAGGAAGCCGGCGTCGGGATAGCCGCCGTCCTGGTAGATCCCCTTGTAGCCGGCCGTGCAGGCGTTGCGGACGTAGTTCCCGGTGAGCCGCCAGACGATCCAGTCGGCCAGCTCCACCCAGTGCCGCATGGCCGCGTACACCTCGGGCGCGTCTTCGAGGACTTCCAGCGCCTTCGCGAACTCCCATTCGGCGGAGATCAGGCCGCCGTAGCGCGGAAGCCATTTCTCCCCGCGCTCACTGGCCAGCACGTTGATCCGGTCGGCCTGCGGCTGCGCGGCATGGTGGCGCCACAGCTTGACGTAGGCGTGCGGGTTCCCGGCGAACTCGGGCAGCTCGCACAACGGGGTGCCGTCCGAGGTGGTCGGCACCATCGTGCAGGCGGTGAAGTCGGTACCGATGCCGACCACTGCCGACGGGTCGGCGCCGGCCGCCGCGAGCGCCTCGGGCACGGCATGGCGCAGCACCCCGAGGTAGTCCGACGGCACCTGCAGCGCCCAGTCCGGTGGCAGTGCCGAGCCGGTGCCGGGCAGGATCCGGTCGGCCACCCCGTGCGGGTACTCGAAAGCCGCGCCGCCCAACTCAGCGCCGTCGGCGGCGCGCACCACGATCGCGCGGCCGGACAGCGTGCCGAAGTCGATCCCCACGACCAGCGGGTCCTCGGTCACTGCCGACACCTCCTTGGCGTCCTGTTAGCGCTAACATTTGTTCCCGTACAACAACTTCGCGATGGTGCTCGCTACTCGCCTACCTCGGGCCGGTACTCTCCCGGACGATCAGCTCGGGGGTGACCAGGTGTCTCGCCCGCTCGGCGCCGCCCCGCATCCGTTCGGCCAGCAGGCCGAACGTGCGCCTGCCCACCTCCGTGAAGTCCTGGCGCACGGTCGTCAGCGGCGGGCTGAAATAGGCCGCCTCCGGCACGTCGTCGAACCCGGCGACCCGCACGTCCCCCGGCACCGTGAGCCCGGCTTCGCGGAACGCGCGAAGCAGGCCGAGCGCCATCTGGTCGTTCGCCACGAACACCGCGTCCAGGCCGGGCGAGCCGACCAGCGAACGTCCCGCCTGGTAGCCCGAACGCGAGCTCCAGTCGCCACGGGCCACCGGCGGCACCTCGGCGCCGTGGCGCTCCAGGGTCTCCCGCCAGGCCCGCTCCCGGTCGATCGCCTCCAGCCAGTCCGCCGGCCCTGCCACGTGCCACACCGTGCGGTGCCCGAGCGCGAGCAGGTGCTCGGTCGCCCGGCGGGCCCCGTCGTACTGGTCCACCGAGATCACCGGAACGGCCGCCTTGTCGCCACCGCCGACGGCCACCAGCGGCACGTCCCGCGGTGCGTACTCCAGCGCCCGTGCCGCCGCCGCGTGCGGGGCGATCACCACGATGCCCTCCACCGCCTGGCGGCACAGTATCTCCACCGCGTCCGAAATGGACGAACGCTGCGGCCGGTTGACGCTGGAGATGGCGATCGCGTAGCCGGCCTCGCGGGCCGCGTTCTCGATTCCGTAGAGCGTGCTCGCCGGGCCGTACAGGGTGGAGTCCAGCGCCACCACGCCGAGCGTGCCGGAACGGCCGGTGACCAGTGTGCGAGCTGCCGAGTTGGGCCGGTAGTCCAGTTCCTCGATCGCGGCCAGCACCCTGGCCCGCGTCTGGGCCCGCACCGGCCCGGTCCCGTTGACCACCCTGGAGACCGTCATATGCGAAACGCCGGCCACCCCGGCGACATCGGCCAGGCTGGCGTGGCGCTGCACGGCCGGGACCTGATCCCCGCGCGGGGCGTCACCTGTCACCAGAGCACCTCCCGCCCGCTTCGCCGCGATCCGCACCTCTGCCGGTGCCGAGTGGAGGCTAGTGTTAGCGATAACACAGCGTGGGTCAACCCGCCGCGCGATAACGGTCCCATCACACGACAGAGCGGGAGCACCTCAGTCCGAAAAGGACAGTGCGGCCAGCTCCGCCCTGAGCAGCGCCGCGGTACCGGAGTCACCGGCCCCGTCGCAGAGTTCGGTCAGCACGCCGATCGCCCTGCCGACCCGGTTGGGCGCAGAAAGCCGCCGCCAGATGGCCAACGCCTCAAGGTGCGCGTCGATGGCCCCCGGTCGGTCGTCGCGGGCGAGGCGGAGGTCGCCGAGCGTGTCCAGCGCCCTCGCCTCGTCCCAGCGGTGCCCCAGCAGCCGGGCCCGCGTGAGGATCTCGCCGGTGAGCTCCTCGGCTTCGGCGAACCTGCCGCCGGCGGCGTAGGTCATCGCGATGTCCGCGGTGGTGTCCGCGAGCTCGACTCCCCCGCCGAGCCCGAACATGATCTCGCCGGCCTGCAACAGGCACTGCGTGGCCTGCTCGAACCGGCCGTGCTTGAGATGGGCAAGGCCGAGGTTCTTCAACGTCCACAGCTGCGAAAGGCGCGCGCCGCTCGCCTGGAAAGCCGCCATGGCCTCCTCGAACAGCGGCAGGTAGTCGCCGTGCACGCCGGCGCGGCGGTACCCGATGGCCAAGGTGAACGCGGCCTGCCCGACGGCCAACGGATCTTCGGCATGGCGGGCACGGTCCAGCGCCCGCTCGGAGGCCACCAGTTCGGGCTGGGAGGACGGCTGGATCGCCTTCTCGGTCGCGGCGGGGAACGCCGCGCCGTCCTCGACGAGGGCCAGGTAGGCGGCGACCGTCCGTTCGGCGTACCGCATGCTTTCGCCAACCCGGTCCCTGGTCGCTTCCACATCGGTGAGCAGGCCGAGCATGCAGGCGACACCCCGCCGGTCACCGGCCTGCTCGGCGGTGCGGAGGCCGTCGGCCAGCACCTCGGCCCAGTCGTCATAACGCCCGCGCACGTCCAGGTAGGTCGTCATCCGCTGAGCCAGCGGCCAGGCCGGCTGTCCCTCCGCGGCCGCCTGCCGGACCAGGGTGGCCAGCGTGCTCGCCTCGTCGTCCAGCCAGCCGTACGGGTCGGCGCGCACCGCGGCGCGCAGTTCCTCCGGTGCCCGCCAGCCCGGCTCGGGTTCCGGGTCGAGGCCGTACCAGTGCGGGAGTTCGCCGTCCGCGGTCGCGGCCAGATCGAGCCAGCCGTCCAGCACCCGGCGGACCGCCGCCCGCCTTGCCGCCACCGGTTCCTGCTGCGCCAGTTCGCCGGCCAGTAGGTGCACCAGGTCGTGCACGCGGTAGCGGGGCCCGGTCACCCCGCGCCCGGCCGGCTCGACGAGGTGCACGTCGACGAGCGAGTCCAGCGCCCGTTCGGCGGCATCGGGGTCGCCGTCCACCAGCGCGCCGGCGAGCCAGCCGGGGAACTCGGTGATCCGGAGCAGGCCGAGCCGTCGAAGCAGGCGCCGCTGCCGCCCGCCGAGCACCGCGTAGCTCTCGGTGAGGCTC
The DNA here is from genome assembly GCF_000384315.1 of Amycolatopsis nigrescens CSC17Ta-90. Taxonomy (GTDB): domain Bacteria; phylum Actinomycetota; class Actinomycetes; order Mycobacteriales; family Pseudonocardiaceae; genus Amycolatopsis; species Amycolatopsis nigrescens. The sequence continues at coordinate 8,842,617 of NZ_ARVW01000001.1, forward strand.
GCCCGCAGCCCGAGGTCGCCGACATCGAGCCAGTCGAGCCGACCCCGGCTGGTGCCGAGCCGCCGCGCCAGATCCCCCACCGACCAGTTGGGACGGGCGGCGAGCCGGGTGCCGGCGATCTTGAGCGCCAGTGGCAGCCCGCCGCAGTGACCGACGATCTCCGCCGCGGCACCGGGTTCGGCGTCGACGCGTTCCGCGCCGGCCAGCGCGCCGAGCAGCTTCAGCCCGGACGCGGCGGAGAGAATGCCCAGCGGGAGCGCGGAAACCGAGTCGATGCCCTGCAGCCGGCGCCGGCTGGTGGCCAGTACCGCGCAGCGCGCCTCCGCGGGCAGCAGCGGGCGGAGCTGTGCCTCGTCGGCCACGTCGTCGAGCACCACCAGCACCCGCCGCGTGGCCAGCAGTTCCCGGTACAGCGCGGCCCGTTCGTCGTGGTCGGCCGGCACCCCGCCGGACGGCACACCGAGCGCCTGCAGGAACCGCGCGAGCACCGACTCCGGCCCGGCCGGGGAGCGCCCGGCGCCGCCGAGCCGCGCGTACAGCTGGCCGTCCGGATACTCGGTCCGCAGCTGATGCGCCAGGCGCAGGGCGAGTGCCGTCTTCCCGACACCGCCCGGCCCGGTGAGGGCGAGCCGGTTGTGTCCCTTGCCGAGCAGGGCGTGCGCGGCGGCCAGTGTCTCGTCCCTGCCGACCAGGCCGGGCACGTCGGGCGGAAGCTGCCGGGGCACCAGGTAGGCGTGCGTGGCCACCGAGTCGGCCTGGTGCGGCGAGGTCGGGCCGGTGAGGATCGCGCGGTAGAGCTGCTGGAGCTGGATCGACGGTTCGACCCCCAGCTCGTCGAGCATGCGTTCCCTGGTCTCGCGGAACACGGCCAGCGCGTCGGCGATCCGGCCCTCCCCGGTGTAGGCGATCATGAGCTGGCCGCGGAACCGTTCCCGCACCGGATGTTCGGTGACCAGCGCGGAAAGCTCACCGATCACATCCCGGTGCCGGCCGAGCGCGAGATCGGTTTCCACCCGGTCCTCCAGCGCGTCGAGCCTGGCCTCGTCCAGCCTGGCCGCCTCGTCCCGCACCACCGGGCAGTCCACCCCGTCGAAGGCGGGACCGGACCAGTGCGCCAGCGCGGTGTGCAGCAGGTCCGCGGCCGCCACCAGATCGCCGGTGGCGAGCCGGTCCCTGGCCGCGGCGACGTCGCGGTGAAACCTTTCGACGTCGGTCTGGCCGCCGGCCAGCCGCAGCCGGTAGCCGGAGGGCTCGGTCAGGATCGGGGCCTGCGCCCGCTCACCGGACGCGCCGAGCGTCCGGCGCAGATGGGACACCACGCCCTGCAGCTGCACCCGGTGCGACATCGGCGGGGAATGCCGCCACAGCGCGTCGGTCAGCCGGTCCATCGAGACGGCCTGGTTGGCGTTGAGCAGCAACAGGCTCAGCACGGCCAGTCGTTGCGGGCTGCCGATCGGTACCGGCGCACCCGCGAGTTCCACCCGAACCGGACCGAGCACGCGAAAGTACAGTTCGGCTGACATTCACCGGACCTCGTCGAAGGCTGGTACTGAACGACCAGGCTAGCCGACCCCCTTCCCCGGTGTCGTGCGGCGTTTAGCGCCCGGTTAGCGACGGCTGCGAAACTCCGCCAGGCCGCGACTGCCCGCCGCGGTTCTGGAGCCGGGGGAGGACGAGGATGGCCGTGCGGCCGGACGCGGTCCATGACATCGCCTACTGGCTGGCCGCCTACGAGCGGACCTTGTCGGACCAGAACGCCCAGGCGAAGCGGTTTCTCAACGGTGACAACATGTTCCCGTTCCCCGGCGGCCCGCTGAAGGACGCCTATCGCGAGATCACCGAGCGCGGGGTCGCGATGCTCAACGAGATGAACGAGTCCCTCGACCGGCTCGCCGTCGCCTTGCGCCTGGCCGCCGCGGAGCACCAGCTCGACGCGCCCCGCTCGCCTGCCGCCGCGCACCCGCGCCGCCCCTGAGCCGCGCGGCGCCCGGTAGCGGAGGCATACTGGCGGAAGATGTCGACCACGATCGCCCCCGCACGACCGGCGACGCCGCAGCGCCCGCGTCGCCGGGGCCCCGCCCTCGCCACCGCGCTGGTTCTGCTCGCGACGGCCACCACGCTGACCAACCGGGTACTGCCCGGCTGGGCGTATCCGGTGTGCGGGGTGGTCACGTCGGCCGCGCTGATCGGGCTGGCCAGGTGGGCCGGCCTGCGCCCGGCCGCGATCGGACTCGACCGACGGCAGCTCAAGCGGGGCGCGCTGGCCGGCATGGCCGGGGTCGCGGTGGTCGGCGTCGCGTTCGGGATCGCGGCCGCGGTCCCGTCCCTGAACGCGGTGTTCCGCGACGAGCGGATCGGCTCGCCGGGTGCGGGGCAGCTGCTGTGGCTGACCCTCGTCCGGATTCCGCTCGGCACCGTGCTGATCGAGGAGATCGCGTTCCGCGGTGTGCTGCCCGCGCTGCTCGGCGCGGACGAACGCTGGCGCTGGGGCCCGGTGCTCGGCGCCGCCGGGCTGTTCGGCCTCTGGCACGTGCTGCCGTCACTGGCGCTGACCCAGAACTCGATGGTGCAGACGACTTTCGGCGGGCTGCCGGTGGCCGTGCTGTCCGTGCTGGCGATGCTGGCCGCAGCCGGCGTCGGGGTGACCCTGCACTGGTTGCGGCACACCGGCCGGAGCGTGCTCGCGCCGGTGCTGGTGCACCTGGCTACCAACTCCGGCGGCCTGCTCGTCGCCTGGCTGTACCTGCCCTCCTGAACCCGCCCGCGGGGATCAGTCGGCGGGCGGGGACTGCACCAGGCGGTAGCCGGTGCTGGCGGAGAACTCGGCGGTGAGCGCGTAGCGGTCGCCGCGGACCAGGGTGTGGCGCCATTCCACCGGCCGGTCGTGCGCGTGGCTGAGCCTGTTGATCGAGAACGCCGCCACGTCGTGCGCGCAGTTCAGCTGGTTGCGTTCGGCCGCGGTGGGGATCACCGCGTGCACGTCCTCGTGGCCGCGGTCGAGCCGGATACCGGTCCTGGCGGCCAGTTCGGCGTAGAGGCTGGTGTGCCCGAGATCCGCGCCCAGTATCGGCGACGCGAGTGACGCGGGAAGCCACACCCGGTCCAGGGCGAGCGGTTCGTCGCCGGCGAGGCGGAGCCGCTCGAGGTAGACCAGCGGGGTGGAGGCCTCGAGCCCGAGGCGCTCGGCGACCAGCGCGTCGGCCCTGGTGTCGAAGGTGCGCACGATGCTGTGCTGCGGAAGGCCGGCGGCTTCGACGGACGCGAAAAGGCTGTAGAGCGCACCCAGCGGCTGCTGGATCTCCGGCTGCGGGGCGACCCGCGGCTGACGGCCTCGTTCGGCGACGATCATGCCGTCCGCGCGGAGCTGCCGCAGCGCCTGGCGGACCGTGTGCCTGCTGACCCCGTATTCCTCGGCCAGCGCCATCTCGCCGGGGAACTGCTCGCTGAACTCCCCCGCGTCCAGCCTGTTCAGCAGCTCCCGCTGCAGTTGCCGCCAGAGCGGTTCGGACCCGACCCGGTCGAGCGCTCGCGTCGCCATGTCGCCCTCCCTGCCTCCGCTTGCCGACCCTACCTGTTGGCAAATGTACGTACATCCGCTACTTTAAATGTTCGTACATTTGACGAAAGGGGTAAGCGGTGACGGTGAGCACCCGAGAAGCCGAGTCCGCACCCCGTCAAGAACGCCGAACGTGGTCCGCCGCGCGGATCGGCCCCGGTCTCCTGCTGGCGCTGGTCGTCGCGGGCGTGGCCACCGCGCTGGGCAAGCTGGTGCCGCTGGTGGGCGGCCCGGTGTTCGGCATCCTGCTCGGCGCGGCCGCCGCGGCGGCCGTTCCGGCGCTGCGCGGCACCCGGTGGAAGCCCGGCTACGCGGTGGCGTCCAAGCCGGTGCTGCAACTGTCCATTGTGGTCTTGGGCACCGGCCTTTCGCTGCAGCAGGTGCTCGACGTCGGCGGCGGCTCGCTGCCGGTCATGCTCGGCACCCTCGCCGTGGCGCTCGGCGGCGCCTGGCTGCTCGGCCGCTGGCTCGGCGTCCGCGGCGACACCCAGATCCTGATCGCGGTCGGCACCGGGATCTGCGGCGCGTCCGCGATCGCGGCGACCACCGCGGTGATCAAGGCCAAGCAGTCCCAGGTCGCCTACGCGATCGGCACCATCTTCACCTTCAACATCGTCGCGGTGCTGCTGTTCCCGCCGCTCGGACATCTGCTCGGCATGAACCCGCACGCCTTCGGCCTGTGGGCCGGTACCGCGATCAACGACACGTCCTCGGTGGTCGCCGCCGCCTACACCTACGGCGGAGACGCCGGCGCCGACGGCCTGGTCGTCAAGCTCACCCGCACCCTGATGCTGATCCCGATCGTCATCGTGCTCGCCGTGCTGACCGCCCACCGGCAGGCCCGCCGCGAAGACCCTGGCGCCGGGTTCAGCCTGCGGACCATGCCGTGGCGCAAGATCGTGCCGCTGTTCCTGATCGGCTTCCTCGCCGCGGTCACCCTGGAAAGCCTCGGCCTGATCCCCGGCTCGTGGCACCCGGCGCTCTCGACGCTCGGCACCTTCCTGATCACCACCGCGCTGGCCGGGATCGGCCTGTCCCTGCGGCTGTCCGACATGCGGGAGGCCGGTCGCCGCCCGCTGCTGCTCGGCGCGCTGCTCTGGCTGGCCGTGACGCTCAGCAGCCTCGGCCTGCAGGCCCTCACCGGCACCCTGTGAGTCCGGGCCGTCAGAGAGCGGCGGCGATGACCAGCCCGCAGTAGGCGGCGCCGAGCCCCGCGGTCAGGCTCAGCACGACGTTCAGCCCGGCCATCAGCCATGCTCGCGAGCTCAACAGCCGCAGGGTCTCGTAGCCGAACGTGGAGTAGGTGCTCAACGCGCCGCAGAACCCGGTGCCGGCCAGCGCCGCCACCTCCGGCGAGGCGGGCAGCCCGGTCAGCAGGCCGAGCAGCAGGCACCCGGTGACGTTGACGGTGAGCGTGCCCCAGGGGAACCCCGACTCGTGCCGCGCCTGCACCGCGCGGTCGATCAGGTACCTCGCCGGTGCACCGACCGCCGCGCCCAGCGCGACCAGCAGCACGGTCACCGTTGCACCGCCCGCAGTGCGGCGGTGGTGAGCAGCGAACCGGCGGCGACCGCGGCCAGCGCGGCGAGCACCGTGCCCGCGAGGTACAGCAGCGCCTGCCCCGGCCGCTGCGCAGCAACCAGCTGGGCGACGTCGAGGGTGGCGGTGGAGAACGTGGTGTACCCGCCGAGCACGCCGACGCCGAAGAACGGGCGGAGCAGCCGCCGCGCCGGCCACCTCCGGTCGATCAGCACCATCAGCACCCCGATCAGCAGGCAGCCGGAGGTGTTGACCACCAGCGTCGACCATGCCCAGGTACCCACCGGATGCGGCCACAGCTCGCCGAGGCCGTACCGGGCGAGCGCACCGAGCACGCCGCCCGCCGAGATCGCGCCCAGCGTGCGGACCGGATGATCGGGCAGCTCACGGCGCTGCGCCGGCACCGTGAGGTCGATATCGGGATCCATCGCGGCCTCCTACCAGCAGCAAGGTCTCACTGGCAGGGACCGTTGGCGAGGGTTCGCGGTTCACCCGGAGGGTCGGCGGGCCCCACCGCCGGACGGCCACCACGGGTGGCCAGCACCCACCTTAGGCGATCACCACCGAGCCCACCATGGAGTCCACTGTGGATGGATCAGGGCGTGTCCGCGCCGGAATCCAACACCGTGGACAGCCGGTGCATCGCCTCGGGGACCACGCGGTAGTACACCCAGGTCCCCCGGCGCTCCCCGGTGATCAGCCCCGCTTCCCGCAGCACCTTGAAGTGGTGGGACATCGTGGGCCCGGACAGCTCGAAGTCGCTGGTCAGGTCGCAGACGCAGGCCGCTTCCCCGACCCGGGCCGCGAGCAGGGCGAGCAGCCGCAGCCGGACCGGGTTCGAGACCGCCTGGAACCCGCGCGCCAGCTTCTCGGCCTGCTCGGCCGACAACGGCTCGCTGCCAAGCGGCGGGCAGCAACTGACCGGAGGAGCGATCGACAGTTCGAGGTTCGGCACCTCGCGATCTTGACCATAACGACCCGAAAGCGCAAATCCTCCCGAGATAGAACCTGAAGTCCGAAAAATGCCTCGCTACGAAGACGTGCGGCAATAGTTTCGGACCGTGACCGGCTGGATACGCGCGCGCTCAGAACGGGGCGATGAACAGGCTGAGCGGGGTGGCCAATGTGGTGACGGCCGCGGCGACGGCGATCACCGCCGGCAGTCGGCGCGTCCGGGGGCGGACACCGCGAAGGCGGTCGATCCGGTCCGGCAGCGGCGAGGCCTGCGCGGCGAGCGCACCCGCGGGCGCGGGGCCGCCGCCCGCGGCTTCGAACTTCTCCAGCGCGCCGATCAGCGCCCGGCTGCCGAGCTGTCGGACCGCGTAGTCGTCGGCGCACATTTCGGTCAGCAGCCCGACCTCGGCCGCGACCCTGCCCGGCGCCCGCCACCGGGGGAATAGCCGCGCGAGCGCGTCGAACGGGGAAAGCACGAGGTGGTGCCGCTCCCGAAGGTGCGCCCGCTCATGCGCCAGCACGGCACCCAGCTCGGCGTCGGTGAGCAGGCGCCTTGCCCCCGCGCTCACCACCACCCGCGGCACCCTGCCCGGCAGGCAGTAGGCCACCGCGCTCGGATGGTCCAGCACGAGCATCCGGCCCCGGTCGTGCGCCACCAGCGCCAGCAGGTCGCGATGCCGAGCCCGCTGCCGGGCAACGCCGATCGCGGACCGCACCTGGTGCCCGAGCAGCCAGCAGGCCACGGCCAGCCCGGCCACGACCGCGAACACCTGCGGCAGGCCACCGGGATCGACAAGGAAGGACCGCATGCCCGGCACGATCCCCTGCCCGTACGGGGCGAGCCCGAGTGCGAGCAGCCCGCCCACGAACGAGACCACCAGTGTCAGCGCGGTGACCTGCCACAGCAGGATGGCCAGCTGCGGACGCCGGCTCGTCCACCGCGCACGCGAAAGGCACCTAGCCGCCACCATGGCCATCACCAGGGCGACCGCGTGGTGCAGCGCGTAGATCACGGACGCCGCCGGCGGGGCAGCGCCTTGCGCAGCAGCTCGGCCTCCTCGGGCGAGACCGCGTTGGCGAAGCTGGCCAGCGCGGCCCCGCGGTCGCCGGTCTGACCGAGCGCGTCCATCATCAGCTCGGCGACGTATTGCTCGCGGCCGGCGGATGCGGCGTACTGCCACGCCCTGCCGTTGCGCTCCCGCTGCACGAAACCCTTGTCCGCCAAGCGGGACAGCACGGTCATCACGGTGGTGTAGGCAAGGCCGCGGTCCGCCAGCTGTTCGTGCACGGCCCGCACCGTGACCGGCTCGTCGCGGGACCACAGCGTCTCCATGACGGCTCGTTCGAGCTCGCCCAGCCTGCCCATCACCACTCCCGGCTCTCCCTCGAACGCGTCACCCTACACACCGTAGTAGTGCGGTCCCCCGCGCACTACGTCAGGTAGTAGCCCCGGCCAGTGCGGCGGCACCGGCGGTGACCGCGTCGGTGCCGCGCTCGTAGGCCGTCGCGGAGGGCTGATGGGTCAGCAGCGCCACCAGGTAGCGGCCGTCTTCGCCGACGAGCCCGGTGGTGTGCAGGACGAGATGACCGGCAGCCCGCATCCAGCCCTGTTTCACCCCCCATTCGGCGCCGGGGAACCCGGCCGGAATCCCGAAGAACTGGTCGAACCCGTCGGCCGCCGCGTCACCGGGTCCGGTCAGGGAGGAGACGATCAGGTCGCGGGCGGTGGTCGGCAGGTCCTGCCCGATGTAGCGGTAGACCGCGACCACGTCCACCGCGCTGGTCCGCGTCATCTCCCATTCCCGCGGCTGGTTCGGCGGCGTGGTCCACCGCAACCCGATCAGTCCGCCGATGTCGCTGACGATCGACCGCCCGCCGCCGTCCCGCCACAGCGCGTCGGCCACCCCGTCGTCGCTGGTGGCCAGCAGGCTGGCCAGCGTCTCCCTGGTCGCGTCGTCCGACGGCCAGCCGGCATCGCGGAGCAGGTCGATCGCGATCAGCAGTTTCACCACCGACGCGGCGTAGAACTGCCGCTCGCCGTGCACGCCGGCCACCGGCGCACCGGCGAGCCGGTCGTAGACGGCCAGTCCCACGTCGGCACCGGAAACCACGGACCGGACCGCGTCCTCGACCGCCCCGCCGATCCGGGCCTGCTCGTCCGGACTGGGCGGTGGGCTCGTACTTGCCGGCGGAGTGGCCGGCTCCCGCATCGTGACCGGCTCCGCCGGGACCTCGCCGCCACGCGACCCGGCCTGGCCCAGCGAGACCACCAGTAGCGCCGCGACCACCCCGGCCCCCAGCACACCGACCGTGAGAACTCCCCGTCCCATACTCCCGATATAACCCGATCGGGGGACGTTTTGGGTTACCCGCTCGTTTCGAAACGATCAGCGGTGGAGTAGTTCCTGACCGCCATCGAGTCGTGCAGCCGCACTCCTCCCACGTTGAGCCGCGCCAGTGCCCGGCTCAGCCCGGCGGGCAGTGCCGAGATCAGCCGCGCACCCTGCACCAGCGCCAAGACGCCGGCCCGCGAGTTCGGGATCAAGCTCTTGGCGGCCCCGAGCGCGAAGGCACGGCTGCGCACCACCAGGTCCGACATCTGGTGCTCGTAGGCGGCGAAGGCGCGCTCGTGGTCGCCGCCGGCCTCCGCCAGTTCCCCGGCCAGCACGTAGGCGCCGATGACGGCCAGGCTCGTGCTGCCGCCGACCGCCGGGCCGGGGCAGTAGCCGGCGTCGCCAACGAGGGTCACCCGCCCGTGGGACCAGGTGGCCATCCGCAGCTGCGTGATCGAGTCGAAGTAGAACGCCGGGGTGCGGTCGAGCTCGGCGAGCCAGCGGTCAACGTGCCCGTGCATTCCCTGGAAAGCGTTGCGCAGCAAGTCTTTCTGCCGTTGTGCGTCCCGATGGTGGTAGTCGAGCTCGTGCTCGCTCCGGAACAGGAAGAGCGCCCGCGCGTCATCCAGTTGCGAGGCGCCGTACAGCCCGGCCATCCGACCGACCTGAAGATGGCTGACGAGATCCCCTTCGCGGCTCAGGTCTTTGGGCACCGACAGCACGGCCAGGTAGGCGCCGATGAACGTGCTGAACCGGGACTCCTCGCCGAAGACGAGACGGCGCACGTTCGAGTGCAGCCCGTCCGCGCCGACCACCAGATCGAAGCGACGCGACGGCCCGTTCTCGAAGGTCACTTCACCGTCGTCGCCGATGTCGGTGATGGAGTCGCCGAAGAGGTACTCGACGTCGTCGAGGGTGGCGTCGTAGTAGATCTCGCTCAGGTCGTCGCGCATGATCTCGACGTGCCGGTCGGAGGCCGCGTTGAACACCTTGGTCAGGTCCACCACCACCGGCCGTTCGGCGCCATGGCGGTAGACCGTCATCCGGTTCGTGCCGGTGGCCATCGCTTCGATGCGGGGCAGCACGCCCATCCGCTCGGAAATGTCCATCGCGGGCCGGAACAGGTCCACCGCATGGCCGCCCGTCTTGCGCAGCACGGGGGCGCGCTCGACGACGGTGACGCTGAAGCCGTACCTGGCGAGCCAGTAGGCGAGCACCGGTCCGGCGACGCTGGCCCCGGAGATGAGGATCCGCATGAGCACCTTCCTTACTTAACGGAAGGTAAGCCTAGCGGATGACTTACCGATTGTTAAGTAAGTTATTCTGCGCCGGTGGCCAGACCCTCCGACACGAAGCAGCGCATCCAGGAGGTCGCACGCGAGCTCTTCGCCGAGAAGGGCGTGCAGAAGACCAGCCTGCAGGAGATCGCCGCCCGGCTGGGGATCACCAAACCGGCGCTGTACTACCACTTCTCCTCCCGCCAGGAGCTGGTGCGCAGCATCGTGGAACCGTTGATCGAGGGCGGCGAGGCGTTCCTCCTCGAACAGGAGGCGCTGCCCGAGGTGGAGCCGCAAACCCTGCTCGAGGGCTACTTCGACTTCCACTACCGGCACCGCCGGGAACTTGTGCTGGTGCTCACCGAGCTGAACACGCTGACCGAGCTCGGCCTGATCGAGACGGTGCTGACCTGGCGGGAACGGCTGGCGGCGCTGCTGGTCGGCCCGGAGCCGACGCTGGCGCAAGCCGCCCGCGCGGTGCTCGCCCTCGGCGGGATCCAGGACTGCACCGTCCAGTTCACCGACGTGCCCGCCGCCGAGCTGCGCCCGGCCGCGGTGAACGCGGCCTGCGCCGCGCTGGGCATCGAGCCCTAGCCCGCCGAGTCTCGGTTGTGCGACATCGGACCGCCCGCGGGAACTTTTCCGCCCCCGCGGGCGACAAGCAGTCGGACAGCCACCGTCGCGAAAGGGCCCGACATGTCTCTCAGGCGCATCTGCACACCCCTGCTGGTGGCCGCGGCGGCGCTGGTGGCCACTGCGTCCCCCGCCTTCGCGCACACCAAGCTGACCAGCAGCGACCCGGCCGAGGGGGCCACACTGGCCGGTGCGCCGGCTGAGATCCGGCTGACCTTCGGCGCGGCGGTGACCCTGCCGGAGGGCGCGATCAAGGTCAGCGGGCCGGAGAACGCGCAGTGGAAGATCGGTGCGCCGGAGGTCGCGGGCACGGTGGTCACCGCGCCGGTCCAGCCCGCCGGGCCCGCCGGGCAGTACACCGTCGACTACCGCGTGCTCGCCGAGGACGGCGACGCGGTCACTGGGAAGATCCGGTTCACGCTGAGCACCGGAGCTTCCCCGACCAGCACGGTGACCTTCTCCCCCGCGCTCGGCCCGGCTCCGGAGCACATCTCCCCCGCGCCGAGGGCCGCGGCACCGGAACCGGTGGACGACAGCGGCGTGCCCTGGCCGGTGTGGACCGCGCTCGGGATACTCGTCGCGGCCATCGCGGCCTTCCTCCTCGTACGCGGCCGCCGTTCGTCCCCTTAACGGCAAATAGCCGACTTCTTGCCCTTATCGGCGCGTGAAAATGGCGTCTCATTCCTTCCCAGTATCTCCCGGAATTACTAGGCTGGGCTGCGAATCGCCCTCGCCGGATCCGGGAAGAAGATATGGCAGCAGAACACAAGGGGAATGAGACCGAGGCCACCCTCGAACATTCGGTGAAAACTGCAGAGATTCACGATTCACCGACATATTCGCGAAAAATGGTGGTAGCCACCGCGATCGTGCTGGGCGCGGTGGCCGTGCGCCTGTTCTTCCTCGACTACCAGTCCCTCGACTATCTGGGTTTCGTGCAACGATGGTACGAGTACATCCAGCAGCACGGCGGTTTCGCGGCACTGAAAGACAACTTCGCGAACTACAACGCGCCCTATCTGTACCTGCTCGCCGCGGCGAGTTACCTGCCGATCCCGCCCCTGCTCGCGGTGAAGCTGATCTCGATCGTTTTCGACGGGCTGCTCGGCTGGTTCGCCTACCGCATCCTCACCCTCAGAATCTTCAGGTACCCGGCCGGTCCGGTACCGGCGGCCGGCGCGGCCGTGGTGGTGCTGCTGCCCACGGTGGTGCTGAACGGTTCCATGTGGGCACAGGCGGACTCGATCTATGCCGCGTTCTCCGCCGGCGGGCTGTACTACCTGTTGCGCCACCGGCCCTGGCTCGCGTGCTCGTTCTTCGGGCTGGCGCTCGCGTTCAAGCTGCAGGCCGTTTTCCTTTTCCCGGTGCTGCTGCTCCTGGTGCTGCGCAGAACGGTGCCCTGGCAGGCGCTGGCCGCGATCCCCGGCGTCTACCTGCTGCTCGACGTGCCGGCCTTGCTGCTCGGCGCCGATCCCCGCAGCCTGCTGCTGGTCTATCTCGACCAGGCGGAGACCTACGACCAGCTGACCCTCAACGCGCCGAACGTCTACCAGTACCTGAACGTGACCCAGTCCGATGTGCTGCGCGACGCCGGCATCGCGCTGACCGGCGTGCTGGTGCTCGGGCTGATCGCCGTGGTGGTGCTGCGCCGCATCGAGCTGACCGGCACCCGGATCCTGCTGGCCGCCGCGGTTTCCGCACTGCTGGTGCCGTTTCTCCTGCCGTCGATGCACGAACGGTACTTCTACCTCGCCGACGTGCTCACCGTGCTCGTCGCCTGCCAGTTGCCGCGCCGGCTCTGGTACGTGCCGGTGCTCACCCAATTCGCGTCCCTGTTCAGCTATCTGCCGTTCCTGCTGCTGCCCGGCCGGCTTCAGGAACTCGCGGCCGACCCGAAGCTGATGTTCGCACCGGTGGTGGACTTCCGGATTCTCGCGACCGCGGTACTGGTGGCGCTGACCGGCACGCTGCTCGTCGCCCGGCGGGAGTTTCAGCGGGGCCGGCAGTCGTAGAGCACCGGCGCCCGCTCGTCGCCCGGTCCACCGGATCCACCGTAGACGGCGGGATCGACCGGCACGCAGTTCGCGCGCAGCCACTCCTGGCGCAGGGGCATCGGGTCACCGGGAACGGCGAACTCGCTGAACAGCCGCGCCACCTCGGGGTTCGGCAGCAGCGCGAAGCGGAACCGGCCGTCCCGCAGCCAGTCCTGGAGCCCGGCCACCGTTGGCACGTTGTCCGTGCCCATGAAACCGCCCAGTGAGGCGATACCGTCGGTGCTGTCGGGGCTGTCCAGCATGAACGGCGCCGACACGAAGGCGCCACCTTCGATCGCCAGCGTGATCTCCGCGCCATCGGAGTTCGCCATGGCGTAGTCGAGCAGCCGCCGCTGCCCCGCGGTGAGTTCGGTACCACCACCGGGCGGGGCGAGTTCGGAGTTGAAGGCCTGCAACAGGTCCGGCCGCGGCCCGGCGGCCGGGTCGGCCCCGGTGACCGGCGGGCCGAGCGCGGTGAGCACGGACCAGCTCAGCGGCGCCAGCAGGATCGCCGTCAGGCTCAGGCCGAGCGCGATCCGGGACCGGCCGGTGACCAGCAGCGCGAGCAAGGCCAGTACGGCCGCGCCGGCGACCACGTACCGCACCCAGCCGTGCCACGAGGTGTCCCGGCTGAGCACCGTCCACGCCCACCCCGCGCTGAGCAGTACGGCCACCGCTGCCGGCCAGCGGAACCGCGGGCCCGCGCGCCACAACCAGACCGCGCCCGCGCCGGTCACCGCGGCGATCGCCGGCACCAGCATGGTGGTGTAGTAGGTGTGCCAGATTCCGCCGGCGAAGCTGAAAAGCAGTCCGGTGAGCAGCAGCCAGCCGCCCCAGAGCACCCAGCCGGCACGCTCGTCGCGCCCGGCCCGATCGCGCAGCACCAGCCCGGCCACCGCCGCGGCGGCCAGCGTCAGCAGCGCGACCGGCAGCAGCCAGCTCACCTGCCCGGCGGCGAGCTCGTTGAACATCCGGCCGATCGACGGCCTGCCACCGAAGATCTCGAGCAGCTCGTCCAGCATCGGCGAGGACGCCCTGCCTCCCCCGGTCTGCTCCCCGAAGATCCGGCCAAGCCCGTTGTAGCCCAGCACCAGGTTCCACGCCGAGCCGTCGGCACTTCCCCCGATATACGGTTTGCGGCCCGGCCAGAGGTCCACCAGCAGGACCCACCACAGCGAGCTCGCCAGCGCCACCCCGAACGCGGCCAGCAGGTCGAGCAGCCTCCGGCGCAGCGGCTGCCCGCTGCCTGCCAGGTAGGCCAGCGCGAACACCGGCAGCACGATCCACGCCTGCATCATCTTGGTGAGGAAGCCGCAGCCGACCAGGAACCCGGCCAGCACCAGCCAACGGGTCGAAGATCCGGCCGCGTTCCCCGGCCGGACCGCCCTGGTCACCGCGTACGCCGCGGCGATCAGCAGCAGCACCAGCAGGGTGTCCGGGTTGTTGTCCCGGTTGATCGCCACCGTGATCGGCGTGACGGCCAGCACCAGCGCGGCGATCAGCGCGGCGTGCTCGCCCGCCCACAGCCGCACCGTCCGGTGCAGCAGGAAGATCGCGGCCACCCCGGCCAGCACCTGCGGCAGCAGCACCGCCCAGCCGTGGAAGCCGAAGACCCAGGTGCTGATCACCTGCGGCCACAGGGCCAGCGGCGGTTTGTCAACGGTCACCACCCCGGCCGAGTCGTAGGCGCCGAAGACGAAGTTGAGGAAACTGCCCGACATCGACTTGACGGCCGCCGAGTAGTACGCGTTGCCCCAGCCAGACGACCAGATCCGCCAGCCGTAGAGCAGCGCGCCGAGCACGCAGATCCCGCCGAGCGCCAGGCCGGGCAGGTTCCGGTACCGGCGTGTTTTCGCGGTCTCCGGAGTTCCCTTGGCCTCCGGAGCGATGGTTTCGGTCACCGGGTCAGCCTGCTCGACGTGCTGCCGGCTTGAACACCCAAGTCCGGAACAGCACGAACCGGCCGGCGGTGCCCAGTATCGACGAGACCAGCAGCACGACCACCTCCAAGGTGCGCGAAGGCGACTCGACCAGCCCGTCCAGTGCCAGCAGCGCTCCCGAGGTGACCAAGTAGTACAGCGCGAAGACGATCAGTCCCTGGAAATGTGCCCGCCCGGTCGGCGACTTGGTGCCGACGAAGGTGAACCGGCGGTTGGCCTCGGTGTTGAACAGGGTGGTGGCCACCAGTGCGACCAGATTGGCGACCAGCGGCGGCCACCAGTTGCGCAGCAGCGCGTACAGCAGCAGTGTGACCAAAGTGGACAGACCGCCGATCACCGCGAAGGAGAGCACCTGCCAGACCAGGCCGGCATCCCGGCTGCCGAGCACCGCCTCCGGATGCATCGACCTCGGTTCCGGGCGCCGTGGCAGCCCGGGGACCGTCGCGGTGCCCTTCGCCTTCGCCCTGGCCACCCGGACCAGGCCACGGATATCGTCCTTTGCCGTCTTCGCCACCTGCACCCGGCTGTCCACGTCCTCCACCCAGTCCACCGGCACCTCGTGGATGCGCAGCCCGTTGTGCTCGGCCAGCAGCAGCAGCTCGGTGTCGAAGAACCAGGCGTCGTCCTCGATGTGCTCAAGCAGCGGCTTGACCACGTCGGTGCGGGCGGCCTTGAACCCGCACTGCGCGTCGGAGAACCGCGCGCCGTGCGAGAACCTGATCAGCGCGTTGTAGCAGCGCGAGATCAGCTCACGCCGCGGCCCGCGCAGGGTTCGCGCGCCGGGGGCAAGCCTGGACCCGATCGCCAGATCGGAGTGCCCGTTGATCAGCGGCGCCACCAGCGGGACCAGCGCGTCGAGCCCGGTGGAGAGGTCCACGTCCATGTACACCACCACGTCCGCGTCGGACTCGCCCCAGGCCGTGCGCAGCGCCAGTCCGCGGCCTTTGCGGTCCAGATGCCGGACTCGCAGTTCGGGGATCTCCTCGGCGAGCGCCTCGGCGACTTCGAGGGTGCCGTCGGTACTCGCGTTGTCCACCACGGTGATCCGCCATTCGACCAGCAGCTCGCTGTCCAGGAAGTCGCGCAGCACCTGGATGCAACCCGGCAGGGCGCGCTGCTCGTTGTAGACCGGCACCACCACGTCGATGGTCGCCGTGTCGAAAGCCGAGTTTCCCGCCCGGCGCGGGACTGGCACGGCGATCGCGTTGTCCGCCGGGATTTCCGTGCCCACCGCCGCCGTTTCGCCGACCTTGGTCACATTCTTCTCCTCGCCTGACTGAAAAAGGGAAAGGCAAGACATCGACGGTGATGTAACTACCCGCGGCCAGCCTAAAACCGTTCATTGCACGCGGTCAAGCAAGTAAATCAAGACATCCGGCACGGCCGCCGGGAACTCTGACACATTCAGCGCCGCTAACGTAAAGAAACCACAAAGGAGCATTCCCGGAAAGTCGCACCGAAATGCGCGGGACAAAATACCGGAATAGCCGGACGCGCATTCGACCTTCACTCGATCGAGTGAAGGTCGCCGGTCGGGCGCGGCCGACCGGCACCTTGGGGGCTCTATGGGCGGTTTCGAGGACGGCAGAGCTTGCGTTCCGCTACCCTCCGGTCACGGAGACGGAGTCGGACGTCATCGATGGGGATGATCAGAGTGACATGGCGGGGGCGGGACTCCGAGGCGCACCAGGTCCTCGCACCGACCACGATCCTGCTCTGGTCCATCGGCCTGCTCGTCCTGGCCGCGCTCTCCGTGACGCTGCTCTGGGTCGCGCTCGGCAACGGCGGTTCCCACGACTCGGTGCGCCTCGATGTGATCAGAACCGCGTCGAGCATCGTGATCGGTACCGGCGGCGCGGCGGCCCTGCTCCTCGCGGCGCGCCGGCAACGGGTCACCGAACTCGACGTCAAGCAGAAGGATCACGACGCCACCGAACGCAGGGTGACCGAGCTGTACGGCAAGGCTGCCGACCAGCTCGGCAGCGACAAGGCGCCGGTGCGTCTCGCCGGGCTCTACGCCCTGGAACGCCTGGCGCAGGGCAATCCCGCCCACCGGCAGACGATCGTCGAACTCATCTGCGCCTACCTCCGCATGCCGTTCCGCCCGCCCACCGCACCCGCCAGCACCCCGCCGAAAATGACCGCCAGGAGCCGCGACACCAGCCGTTCCGAGGAATGGGAAGTTCGTCAGGCCGCGCAGGCCCTGCTGACCAAACACCTCCGCGATCCGGACGAGCCGACGTTCTGGCCGGGGATCGAACTGAACCTGTCCGGGGCGACGCTCGACAAGTTCATGCTCACGCACTGCGCCGTGCGGTCCGCGCAGTTCACCGGTACCACCTTCGTCGGCCCGGCGCTCTTCCGCGGCACCACCATCGAGCGCACCGCGGACTTCCGCGACGTCCGGTTCACCGGGCTCGCCGACTTCCGGCGCGTCAGCTTCGGCGAGAACGGGAAGTTCTTCCGTGGCGCCAGGTTCGAAGGCGAGGTCGACTTCGGCACGCAGACCGAGGTCTGCCTCTCCGGCGCACTGACCAGGGCCGACCGTGAACTTCGCCGGAAATGGCCCGAAGGTTGGCAGGAAAGGGAAAGAGTCGGCGAGCGGGCCTGGGCCGAAGTGATCGTCGGGCCATGACAAGAAAAATCACTTGCGGATGGAACCTGGAAGGGGTAGCCGACGTCTAATGACGTGTGTCACACTCCGTAGCAGACCTGAGAAGGGAGGGGTGACGAAATGCCCACCTACTGCACCAACACTATCCGTCGGCTACCGGGAATCCGGTCCCAGCACATCGACGGACCACTGATCCGGCAGGAATCCGGCCAAGGGCTGGAATTCCCGCAGACGCGTGTCCGGTCCGCAGTCCCGGCTTCGACGCCTCATCCCGCACGGTTTGGTGGCCGTGCCCGAATCGTCGAACCGGTTGGCCTGACCGGTTCGACGACAGATGGCACGGCTTGGCGGTCGTGACCGGTTCGCCGCACCGGCCTCGCCGAGTGCGCGCCCGGCACTACTCCGGAATTCCAGCCCGGCGGCCAGTGCGCCCGCCGGGCCGTTGACCGCGGTTCAGCCGTAGACCGAGGCCGCCCACTCGGGGTGGTCGATGAACGGGTTCCGGTTGTGCTGGTACTGGTCGAAGATGACCTGGTTGCGCCGCTGCTCGCCGCTGTCCGGCGGGTCCTCGGCGTGCCACCGCAGCAGCACCGACACCCGCCCGATGTTCGGCGCCGAGCCGTTGTTCACCGAGTCGTTGGGCTCGAGGTCCGCGAACCCGTCGTCGCCGTCGTAGCGGACGCCCATGTACAGGATCATCCTGGCCACATCGCCCTTCACCGCGTCCCGAGGCTCGAACGAATCCTCGTCCACGTGGCTGCCGGGCGCTTCGTCGACGTCGCCACCGCCGGCGTCGAAGTCCAGGTTTCCCCTGGTGCTGTTGACCGACACATCCTCGGGCCGCAGATGGTGCAGGTCGGTACCGGGGCCGGTCGCCGTGCCGAAGTCACCGTGCGACTTCGCCCAGACGTGCTCCCGGTTCCAGTCGTCGGCGTCGCCGCCGTTGGCATCCTTGCTCTGCGAGCGCCCGCTGTAGAGCAGCACCACGTTCGCCGTGTTGGCCGGGTCCTCGTCGGTCGCCTTGAGCGCGTCCCAGACGGCGTCGTAGGACAGCTGGTCCGAAGTGCTGATGATGGTGTGCAGCGCCGCCTTCAGCTCCGGGCCGGTCTTGCCCAGCGCGTCCTGGTAGTAGTCTTCGCCGCCGGCCGGTGCCGCGGCGGCGATACCCGCCGCGGCCAGCGCCGCGCTGAGCAGGAGGGTGAAAGGTACTCGGCCGGTGCCCCGCATGAACAAGGTCCTCCCTGGAACGTCGGCGCGCACAGGGACAGAACAGCCTGCCGCACCACGGTGTTCTGGTGGGAAAAACACTGGCATACTCAGCTAGCCGTTGAACACCAACGAAAGTCGGGCGTCATCCCGTGCCCTGCAGGTGATCGAGGACTCCGTGGGCGAAGTTGCGAAGGAGCTCGGCACCGCTGCCGTTCGCACCGGGATCCGGCCCCAGCGCCCAGTCGAACGTCGTCGACCCGCAGTCCGCGTCGTAGACGCACGGCGCGTACTGGTTCCATTGGTTGAGCATGAAACCCCAGCTGACACCTTGGGCGACGAGCAGGTCGAAAGCCTGCTTCTCCTGGTTGAGGGTTTCGCCGGTGTACTCGCCGTAGGTCTTGTTGTCCTCGTTGACCACGATCGGATAGCCGTGGTTCCGCTGGTGCTCCGAGGTCCGTTCGGCGCAGGTCCGCGGATCCACGCCGTTGCAGTGCACCAGCGCCAGATCCGCGGCCTCCGCGACCGCACCGGACGGCCACGAGGCATCCCCGTACCGGGAGGTGCTCACGGCCAGGGAGAAGCCGGCGTCATCGAACCTCGACTGAGCCAGCTCGATCAGCTCCGCCATGCCCTCGTCCGAGTGGATGATCTCGTGGTCGTAGGCATCGTCGTTGTTGTGCTCGTTCGCGATCTCGATGATGACGTTCCGATAGTCGTTCTCGATCAGCCAGTCGGTCGCGTTGATCACCGCCTGGCGCACCGCATCCTCATCGCCGAGGTTGTGGTCCTGGTGGAAGTAGAAGTAACCGAGAACCACGACCATGTTCCGCTGGGCGTGGGCTTCGATCACCTTGGCCGTGCGGTCCTTCCACTCCTGTCGTAGTGCGCCGTCGCTGGTGAAGGCGGGATTGTCGGCCCCGTTGAAGCCGGGGTTACCGCCCTGCAGGTTGATGCCGGTCGCGAGCAGCCCGTGTTCGCGGTAGGCGTCCAGGTTCGCGACGAAGGCGTCGGTATTGGCCTGCGCGTCGAAGTCCGGGTCGTACTGCCGGATCCGGCCGCTCTGGTCATCGAAGACGGCGTTCGCCGAACGCAGGTTGACCAACGTGCCACGCACCTCGTCGCGAAACCCGTCACCCTGCCAACCCGGGGTGTAGGTCTGTTCCCAAGCGCCTTCCCCCTGCCGCACGTAGAACTTGCCGGGTTCGAGGTCCGGCCCGATCAGGTGCCCCGGCAGGATGTGCAGCGAGCCTTGGGCTGACGGAGGGCTTTCCTGTCCCTGCGCGGGGAGAGCGCTGAGCGATGCCCCCGCCAGAACAGCGACCGCGGCCCTCCGGAATGCGCGATGCCTTTGTGCCGACCGCATCCTCGTAACTCCTTTTCGCTGGTGTCCGGGGGTTCAGGGTGCGTCTGGGCCGACGTCCGCCGGGGTGAGCGGGCGGCGGGTGATGTCCGCCGTGGAGCGCTCGTCGGCGCCGACGTCCGCGACGTTGACGCGCGCCTGGCCGTCCATGTCGTCGGTGACGAACTCGTACTCGCCGGCGCCGGCGTCGATGGCCGGGCTGTGCTCACCGATCCGGTACAGCGAACCGTCCTTGGTCAGCAGGGGATCGACCACACCGATGGCCTCGGCGGGAACGTCGACACCCACTGCGGCCGAGCCGGTGGGCCAGGCGATGTTGCCCGCGTAGGTGTGCTTCACCGGCGCCTTCAGCTCGTTGAACAGCTTGCCCTGGCTGCCGGCCACCACGTTGCCGGCCATCACCGAGTCGACCGGCGGATGCTCGTAGTTGGCGCCGATCTCGATGTTCGACACGTTGTCGACGAAGGTGTTGTGCACCACGCTCGCCCGGTACACCCGGAAATGCGAGTCCAACGAGCCCGAGGTGTCCACATCGCCGCCGTCCAGCTGCAGCGCCGCGTCGTACCCGGTTCCGGTCAGGCCCTCGAAGTAGTTGTTGTAGATCTTGTGGTCCTGGCCGTAGATCCGGATCCCGCCGGTTCCGGCCTTGCCACCGCCGAGGAAGAAGTTGCCGTAGAACTCGCCGCGGTTGCCGTGCCGCTGGCTCAGCGTGCCCTGCGAGGTGCGGAAGGTGTTGTAGCGGACGATGTTGTCGTTGCTCTTCACCGACACGATCTCCGGGTCGCCATCGCAGTTCTCGAAGAGGTTGTGCTCGATGACGGTGTGCCCGCTGGACTCGGAGATCTCGCTCTGGCCGACCCTGATCGCCTCCATCTCGTTCTCGGCACGCGGGCCGATGTCGCGGAAATGGTTGTTGTCGATGCGGTCGTACTGCGACTGCTGGGTTTCCGAACCATCGATCGTGATGAAGTTCCCGAGCTGGCGCTTCTCTTCGAAGAGGTTGTGGTCGATCCGGTTGTGGTGGCTGTTCTCGCCCCCGATGATGACCCACTTCAGCGACTCTTCCTCGGTCAGCCGGAAATGGTTTCGGGTAAGCCGCACATTGTTCGAACTCGTCAGCTTCAGCGTGTCGCTGTTGGTCCAGGTAAGACCGTCGAACGTCACATAAGAGGAGTTCTCGACCTCCAGTTGGCCCGCACTGATCACCGCCTTACCGCGGTTCTTCGCCACCACGGCGATCGGCTGCTCGGCCGTGCCGTGCTTGTCAGACATGCCGCCGATCTCGTACTCGCCGTCCGCCAGCACGATCTGGTCCCCGGCCTGCGCGTCGGCGAGCGCATCGTCCAGTTCGCCGGAGTTCCCCACGTTGATGGTGCGGCCGAGGGCCTGCGACGGCGCTTCCGCCTCCGGGGAGGCAGGGGCGGGGTACTCCCGGTACCAGTCGAGCTCGTACGTCGCCGGGGTCAGGTCGTCTCCGTAGAAGTTGTCGAGCTGGATCGTCTGATGTCCGGACGGCATGCACTGGATGCACCTCCGCACGTCGTTCTCCCCGCCCGAGTAGCGGAACCATTCTTTGCCGTCGACGAACCCGGCCACGTGGTCCGGGGTCCACTCGAACGCGACGTTGTGCCATTCCGACAGCGCTGCCCCGCAGTCGGTTTCCTCGGCGTGCTCCTGCTGTATTTCTTCGGTGCCAGGGTGCGGGTAGTGGATGAACGCCTCCGCGCAGTCCTCGCCCGGAGCGCCGTTCTCCAGATAGTCGTACTCGCCGTCCTGCTGCCGCTCGTCGGAGTCCGGCCAGATGATCAGCAGCGGGTGGTACTCCCGGCCGTTCGGCTCGCCGGTGTTCTTCGACCGGACCCTGGCCTCCCAGCGGCCGTACTGGCGGCCGGACCGGGCAGCCAGCCAACCCGAGTCGCCATTGGCCTCGCCGACCATCCGGAGGACATCACCGTGCACCCTGGTGTTCTTGTCGCAGCGCTGTCCGTTTTCGTTGTGCCCCGGCCAGCACTGGTCCACGCCACCGCCGGCCAGCGACCACTTCGACTGGTCCGGAACGGCCGGCTCGTCAGGCGACCCGTAGTTGAACTCGTCCGACGGACCCGGCAGCGGCTCACCCCAGTCGAAACGCTCGGCCGCGCTGTACGGCTGCGCTGCGCCCTGCGGCGGGGTCGTTTGCGCCTCGGTGGCAAGGCTGGGTACCGCGACGAGCGCGGAGCCGACCGTGGCCGCGACGAGCGCGGTCAGCAGTGCTGTTCTGATTCTCGACCTCATGAATGCGTGCTCTTTCAGTAGGTGGTGGTCACCCGAACTCGAACGGACCGATGTCGATTGCTGCTCCCTGCACGCGTGCCGCGCCGTCCACGTCTTCGGTGAAGTTCGGACTGTTCGGCGTGGCGCCATGGTCCAGCACCTCGCCGGCATGGGCGCGTTCCCGGAATCTGGTGAAATCGTCCGGGTTGATGGCCGGAACCGGGGTGTCGGGATTGTCCTCGAATTCCCGCCAGTCGTCGTGAATGGACTCATCGGTCAACTCGACGTTGCTCGTGTTGTCGGTCAGCGCGTCCTCGCTTCCGTCCGCGTAGATGGATCCACCGGCGGTCACGAGCACGTTGTTGCGCAGCTTGACGTCGGTTGTCTCCAGCCCGTCCACCGTGCTGTGGAAGGTGAGCACGTGCCCATCGACCCCGCCGCACAGGATGTTGTTCTCGATGGTGCTGCCGGTGACGCTGCCCAGCTCGATGTTCTGGCTGCCGAAGGATTCGCAGACGTTGCCGCGATAGGTGTAGTCGCGGATTTCGGCGGACGGCCGGCGCTGGTTCTGCATGATCAGGCACTGGCCGGACACGCGAACGCAGTAGTTGTTCTCCACGAGTACGCCAGAGGACTCGGTGGACCGGTCGCTGTTCTGGTAGTTCTGCAGGCAATCGGCGTGCGGTTCGCCTTCGCCCTTGTTCACGTTCAGGTCATGGATGTAGTTGTTGCGGATGACGTGCCCGGTTCCCCAGACGCGCATGCCGTCGACGTCGTCGTTCCCGTCGTCCGACCACAGGTCGTAGATGTTGTTCCGCTCGACGACGATATCGGCCCCGCCCCAGAGGTAGATGCCGAAGTTGTTCGTCTGGGTGACCGTGTTCCAGGCGATCAGCACGTCGCTGGCGCAGTCCTCCGGATCGCAGGCGATGGCGTAGTGGATCTGCTTGCCCTTGACCAGGTTGCGCACGATCTGGTGCCCGCTGCCGGAGAACTTGATGGCCGTCGACGGGTCGTCCAGCGCGTCACCCACCACGTTGAAGCCGTCGATCACCGCGCCGGTGCCGGTGACGACGATGTTCTTCAGTTTCACCACGCCGTTGGCCCGCACGGTGACCGGCTTGTCGACGGTCAAGGTCGAGTCCGAGTGGTCCCCTGGCTTGACGCAGATGACGTCACCGTCCGACGCGTCGTCGACCGCCTGCTGGGGATCCGACTCGGCGAACACCGTGCAGTCGTCGGTTTTCGGGTTGCCCTTGCCATCGGTGCCGTACGGCGGCGCCGCGGCGTACACGTCGCTCGTGTACGAGTCGCGGGTGACCGGCGCTGTCGCCGATGCCTGCGGTGCCAGCAGCATGAGCGCCAGCCCGGCGCCCACAACCGACAGTCGTTGCCTCATCGCGGCCCTCCGCCTCGTTCGTACCGACAACTTGCGCTATCGAACGAAGCCGCACAACGCCCGCGGCAGGAACCGGACACGGGGTCGTCGCTCAGCGGTGCCCTTCAGGCGAACGCCTTCTCGGTGACCTTCGGCGGCGCAGCAGGCCGCGCCCGGCGGGCGGGTCCGGCGCTATCCGCAGGGTGCCGATCACGGTGGCCAGCATCTGGTAATGGCAGGCCAGCATGCACAGCTCGATGGCCTCGCGCTCGTCGAGGTGGGCCCGCAGCGCCGTCCAGCTCTCGTCGTCCAAATCCTGTTCGTGGTGCAGCAGATCGACCGCGGCCAACATGGCGCGCTCACGGGCGGTCCAGCCCGGTGCGGACGGCCCGGCCCGCACCATGGCGATCTCCGCCTCCCCCAGCCCTGCCAGGTGGGCGATTCGCCGGTGGTGCTCGAACTCGTATGCGCACGACCGCAGGCATGCGACGCAGGATGACGATTTCGGTCTCCCGACGGGAAAGCAGGCCACCGGGCATCAGCCGCCCGGCGAAGTACAGCCAGCCGCGGAACAGCGCGCGGTGCTTGCCGAGGGTGCGGAACAACGCGGGCGTGGCGGTGCCGGCGACCAGCCCCGACGCCCTGGCGAACAGCCACATCGGGGTACCGAGCTCGCGCCGGGTGCCCGGCACGATCCGCTCGCTCACGGCGAGCCGTCGGGCTGCGGGGTGGTGTACTGGGCGTCTTCCTTTCTGGCTATGTCAAGCGCTTCGGCGACCCCGTGCCGCCGCAGCCGGAGGTCGACGACCCGCTGGGCGGCCTCCCGTACCGGCAGCACCGCCTGGACCCAGCGCGGGGCGACGATCCGGCGTGCCCGCCGGGCGAGTCCCCGCTCCAGCGCGTCGATGCCCACCCGCAACGGGGTCACCGCACCGAGCGGCCCACCGCCGGTGATCACCGCCGCCGCTTCGGTGCCGAAGCCGCGACTGGTCATTTCCGTGTCCAGCTCGGCGAAGTAGGCCACGCCGACCCGTGCGCCACTCGGCCGCAACTCCGTGCGCAACGTGTTGCCCAGCGCCTCCACCGCCGCTTTGGACGCGCTGTACGCACCGAGCAGCGGCACGTGCACCGCGGCAGCGAGCGAAGCGACGGCCAGCGCGTAGCCGTCGGGGTGCGCGATATGCGGCCCGGCGGCACGCAGGGTGTAGTAGGTGCCGAGCACGTTGATCCGCAGGGTCCGCTCGAGCACCTCCGGATCGCCGCCGACCAGGGGCAGCTGCTTGGCGATCCCGGCGTTGGCCACCACCACGTCCAGCCCGCCCAGCTCGCCGGCCAGCTCGCGCACCGCGCGCTCGACCTGCGTGCGGTCCCCCACGTCGCAGTAGCGCCACGGTGCGCCGCACCGGCTCGCCACCTCGGAGAGCAGGTCCGGCTCGATCCCGGCCAGCGCGACCTGCGCGCCGCGCTCGTGCAGCCGGACGGCCAGCGCCGCCCCGATCCCTCTGGCCGCGCCGGTGATCAGCACCCGCCGTCCGGCCGGCGAAGTGCCGCGGAGTGTTCCCATGCGCGCACCGTATCATCCGTGAACACTTTTGTTCACGAACTTTTTACTACTGTCCGTCACCGCAGCCCGAGCGGCCGCTAGCCTCAACCCGTGGATCGCAGCAGGTTCGCCGCTCTGCCCAGCGGACGCCATCACCTGACCCCGGAAGAGGTGCGCGCCTCCCAGCGGGGCCGGATGCTGCTCGGCATGGCGGAGATGGTCGCCGACAAGGGTTACGCCAGGACGTCGGTCGCCGACGTCCTCAAGCGCGTGCACGTCTCACGGGACACCTTCTACCAGCACTTCTCCGGCAAGGAGGACTGCTTCCTCGCCGCGCTGGACCAGTGCGGCGACACGATCTTCGGTGCCGTGGTGAACGCGGTGATCTCCGCCGAGCCGGACGCGACCGGCTCGCCGCTGGACCGCTTCGACCGCGCACTGCGCGTCTACCTCGACACACTCACCGACGAATGGACGCTGGCGAGGACCTTCTTCCTGGAGGGCTACGCCGCCGGCCCGGTCGCCCAGCAGCGGCGTTTCGAGGTGCAGGAGCGGTTCGTCAAGATCTTGGCCGCGAACTTCGCCGAAGACCCCGCCTGGCGCACCGTGCCCGACCCGTTGTTCGCCGCCCGCACCCTGGCGGCCGCGCTGAACTCACTGGTCACCGGGGTGCTGGCCAGCGGTGAACGGGACCGGCTGCCCGCACTGCACGGGCCGGTGACCGAACTCCTGCGACACCTGCTTCGCTGAACCGTTCCGCGCCAAGTCCACAATGGACAGATCTGGTTCACCGGCCGGAGTCGTCCGCCTTCCGGGACAACGCCCGGCGTTCCTCCCCGCGCAGCCAGAAGGTCGAGGCGACCAACGCCAGCCCGGCGAAGACCGCCAGGGTCCCCGGCCAGGACAGGCCGACCAGCCAGGCCAGCGCGACGGCCGCCACCAGCAGTCCCCACGCCTGCGGCACCCACCGGGGAAGACGCCCGCGCAGAACGAAAACGACAGGTGCGGTCAGCACGAGCAGGACCAGCCGCCAGTACTCGCCGAGCCACGCGCCCATCGCCGCACGCTCCCCTCGTCGGGTCCGCCTTCCAGTGTGCCAGCGTTCTCCCCGGCCTGGCCCGGCTCGCGAAAGGCGGGTACGCGGAGTCCGATACCCGCCAGCCCCGGCCGCCGGTGCGAGGCACGCTTTGCCCCATGGTCAACTCCTTCGACGGGATCGTCGAGCGATTCAGCTTGTCCAGCACCGGATTCGAGCGGAGGCTGCGGGCGGTCCGGGACGCGCAGTGGACCTGGCCGACGCCGTGCACCGAGTGGCACGTGCGCGCCCTGGTCAACCACATGACCAGGGGCAACCTCGGCTACACCGGTCTGCTGCGGGGTGGCAGCAGCGCGGAGTTCCTGCGGCTGCGGGAGGTTGACGCGCTGGGCACGGATCCCCTCCGCGCGTACATCCGGTCGGTCCGGGAGTGCGCGGAGGCGTTCGCCGCGCCCGGTGCGGCAGGGCGGATCGTGGACTATCCGCTGGGCCGGGTGACCGGAGCGCAGGCACTCGCCGTGCGGACCACCGACAGCACCATCCACACCTGGGACCTCGCGCGGGCCATCGGCGCCGATGAGGAGCTGGACGCCGAGCTGGTCGCCTGGATCGAAGGCGAGTTGGAGGAGATCTACACCGGCCTTGCCGAAACCCCCACCGCCGCCGAAACCACTCACCGGTTCTTCGCGGCCCCCGCCGCTCCGCCAGCCGAGCGCGAATCCCAGCAGGTCCGGCTACTGCGGCGGATGGGCCGCGACCCGGGCGGCCGGGGCGGGCGGTAGGCCCGACGGGGGTGTGGCCTGCGTCGCGTCTTTGGCGGGTTCCCACAATGTCTTTGGCGGGTTCCCACAATACAGCGGCCCCGACTTGCGTCATCGGCGACATTGGCGGGACCACCCGCGGGCGTGCAGGGTGTAGGCAGGTGCAGGCGACGCTCCCTCGGGGACGTCGCCTTCTGTACGTGGAGTACTCAGGAGGCTCAGTCGGTGTTCAGTCGTATCGCCATCGTGAATCGCGGGGAGGCCGCGATGCGGCTGATCCACGCCACCCGGGATCTTTCCGCGGAAACCGGGAGGAAGATCGAGACGGTCGCCCTGTACACCGACTCGGACTCGTCCGCGACTTTCGTGCGGGAGGCCGACCTCGCCTACTCGCTCGGCCCCGCCTCGGCCCGTCCCTATCTCGACCACGGCGTACTGGAACGCGCGCTGCTGGCGACCGGCGCGGACGCGGCCTGGGTCGGCTGGGGTTTCGTCGCCGAGGACCCGGCCTTCGCCGAACTCTGCGAGCGGATCGGGGTCACCTTCGTCGGGCCGAGTGCCGAGGCGATGCGCCGGCTCGGTGACAAGATCGGCGCGAAGCTGATCGCCGAGGAGGTCGGCGTGCCGGTCGCGCCGTGGAGCCGCGGGGCAGTCACCGGCCTGGACGAGGCGCTGCGCGCCGCGGACGAAATCGGCTACCCGCTGATGCTCAAGGCGACCGCCGGTGGCGGCGGCCGCGGGATCAGGGTGGTCCGCTCGGCCGACGAGCTGACCGACGCCTACGAGCGCACCACCCTGGAGGCCGAACGCTCCTTCGGCAGCGGGGTCGTCTTCCTCGAACGGCTGGTCACCGGCGCACGGCACGTCGAGGTCCAGGTGATCGCCGACGGCCAGGGCACGGCATGGGCGCTCGGCGTGCGCGACTGCTCGGTGCAGCGGCGCAACCAGAAGATCATCGAGGAGTCGGCGTCGCCGGTGCTCTCCGCCGAGCAGACCCGCGAGCTCAAGGCGTCCGCCGAGCGGCTGGCGCTCGCGGTGGACTACCGCGGCGCGGGCACCGTGGAGTTCCTCTACCACCCCGGCGAAAAGCTGTTCGCCTTCCTCGAGGTCAACACCCGGCTGCAGGTGGAGCACCCGATCACCGAGGCCACCACCGGGGTCGACCTGGTCAAGGCCCAGCTGCACGTGGCGGCGGGCGGCAAGCTGGGGGACGCCCAGCCCGCGGAGTCCGGGCACGCGATCGAAGCCAGGCTCAACGCCGAGGACCCGGACCGCGACTTCGCGCCATCCCCCGGCCGCATCGTGCGGCTCGGCCTGCCGGCCGGGCCCGGCATCCGGGTGGACACCGGGGTCAGCGAAGGCGACACCATCCCGGCCGACTTCGACTCGATGATCGCCAAGATCATCGCCTACGGCCGCGACCGCGCCGAGGCGCTGGGCAGGCTCCGCCGCGCGATGGCCGAGACCACCGTGATCATCGAAGGCGGCGCGACCAACAAGAGCTTCGTGCTGGAACTGCTCGACCGGCCCGAGGTGATCGACGCGAGCGCCGACACCGGCTGGATCGACCGGGTACGGGCCGAGGGCGGGCTGGTCACCCACCGGCACTCGGCGATCGCGCTGGCCACCGCCGCCATCGAGGCGTACCAGGACGAGGAGCAGGTCGCCAGGCAGCGGCTGCTGGCCACCGCGCACGGCGGTCGCCCGCAGGTGCAGCACGAGAGCGGTCGCCCGCTCGACCTCAAGCTGCGCGGCGCCGGCTACCGGGTGAGCGTGGCCAGGATCGGCCAGAAGCGGTTCCGCGTCGGCATCGGCGGCGAGACCGCGCACCAGGTGGACGTCGAGCTCGAACGGTTCGGCCGGCACAGCGGCCAGGTCACCGTGCACGGGCGGCGGTTCCGGCTGGTGACCGGGACGCACGGGCCGATCCACCTGGTCGAGGTGGACGGGGTCACGCACCGGATCAGCCGGGACGAGGGCGGCGTGGTCCGCTCCCCCGCACCCGCGCTGGTGGTGGCCACCCCGGCCGCGACCGGGGACGAGGTCGAGTCCGGGGCACCGATCCTGGTGCTGGAGAGCATGAAGATGGAGACGGTGCTGCGCGCGCCGTTCCGGGCGAAACTGCGCGAGTGCCTGGTTTCGGTCGGCAGCCAGGTGGAGACGGGCGCACCGCTGCTGCGGCTGGAGCCGCTGGCCGATGAGGGCGGCGCGGAGCAGGCCGCCGACAGCGAGACCGTCGAACTGGAGCTGCCCGAGGCGCCTGCCGGCACCTCGGCGGCCGAGCTGGCCGCTCGTGGCCTGCAGGATCTGCACAGCCTGCTGCTCGGCTTCGACCTCGACCCGCACGATCAGCACCGCGCGCTGAGCGGCTACCTCACCGCCCGCGCCGAGCTCGGCGAGCACGAGCGGCCGTTGACCGGCGAACTGGGGCTGCTCGCGGTGTTCGCGGATCTTTCCGAGCTGAGCCGGAACAAACCGGCCGGCGAGGACGGCGGCGCGGACAGCCTGGTGCACAGCTCGCGCGAGTACTTCCACACCTACCTGCAGAGCCTCGACGTGGCGCGGGCCGGGCTGCCGGAGTCCTTCCAGGGCAGGCTGTCGCGGGTACTCGGGCACTACGGGGTGACCGGCCTGGACCGCACCCCGGAGCTGGAGGAGGCGGTCTTCCGGATCTTCCTCGCCCAGCAGCGCTCGTCCTCGGACGTCGCGGTGGTCTCCGCGCTGCTGCGGCAGTGGCTCACCGAGGCGCCGCCGCCGGAGTCCCTGCGCGAGCAGGCCGGGCTGGCGCTGGAACACCTGGTGGCGGCCACCCAGCTGCGCTTTCCCTCGGTCAGCGACCTCGCCCGCGGGGTGGTGTTCCGCTGGTTCGCGCAGCCGCTGCTGCGGCGCGCCCGCGCCAAGGTCTACACCAGGGTCCGCCAGGACCTGCGCCACCTCGACCGGCACCCGGACGCGCCGGACCGGGCCGAGCGGATCGCCACCATGGTCGCCAGCGCGGAACCGCTGGTGCGGCTGCTCGGCCAGCGGATCGGCCGTCCCGGCGTCGATGCGGCACCGCTGCTGGAGGTGCTCACCCGGCGCTACTACGGCCACAAGGCGCTCGTCGACGTCCGCGCCGCCGACCTGGCCGGCTGCCGGGCCGTCGCCGCGGAACACGCCGGCGGCACCCGCGTGGTGGCCGTCGCGGCCGACCTCGACCGCCTCGGCGACGCGGTCCGCGCCGTCCGCGAACTGGCCGCCGAACCGCCCGCCGGCACCGAGCTGGTCGCCGATCTGTACCTGACCTGGGCGGACCAGCCGGACGCGGACGCGATGGCGGCCAGGCTTGGCGAGACGCTGGCCGCGTACCCGCTGCCCGACCAGGTCAGCCGGATCACCACCACGGTGGCCGGGCAGAGCGGCGCGGTGATGCACCACCACTTCACCTTCCGGCCGTCCGCGGCGGGATTCACCGAGGACCGGCTGATCCGCGGGTTGCACCCGCAGATCGCGCAGCGGATGCAGCTGGAGCGGCTGCGCGAGTTCGACCTGACCCGACTGCCTTCGGCGGACGAGGAGGTGTACCTGTTCAAGTGCGTCGCGCGGGAGAACCCGAGCGACGAGCGGCTCGTCGCGATGGCGCAGGTCCGCGACCTCACGCCGCTGCGCGAAGCCGACGGCAGGCTCGTCTCGCTGCCCGCGGCCGAGGACATCCTCGCCGGTTGTCTCGACGCGATCCGCAACATCCAGGCGCAGCGCCCGGCGAAGAAACGGTTCGACACCAACCGGATCCTGCTCTACGTGTGGCCGCCGACCGAGCTGACCATGGACGAGCTGAACACGCTCGCCCAGCGGGTGCTGCCGACCACCGCGGGCGCCGGGCTGGAGGAGGTCCAGTTCCTTGCCAGGCGGCGCGACCCGGCGACCGGCGAGCTTTCCGACATCTCGGTGCGGATCAGCTACGACCTCGGCACCGGGGTCCAGCTGGCCGTTGGCGAGCCGTCGGCCGAACCTCTCGAACCGCTCGACGACTACCGGCAGAAGGTGCTGCGGGCCGCCCGTCGCGACATGGTGTACCCGTACGAGCTGACCAGCATGCTCGTCGGCGAGGGCAGCTTCACCGAGCACGACCTCGACGAGCACGGCGAGCTGGTCCCGGTGGACCGGCCGAAGGGCCGCAACTCGGCCGCGATCGTCGCCGGGGTGCTCAGCACGCCGACCGAACGGCACCCCGAGGGCGTCACCCGCGTGGTGCTGCTGGGCGATCCGACGAAGGCGCTCGGCGCGCTGTCCGAACCCGAGTGCGCACGGGTGATCGCCGCGCTGGACCTGGCCGAGGAAATGCGGGTGCCGCTGGAGTGGTTCGCGTTGTCCGCCGGCGCGCGGATCTCGATGGACTCCGGCACCGAGAATATGGACTGGGTGGCGGCGGCGCTCAAGCGGATCGTCGAGTTCACCCAGGGCGGCGGGGAGATCAACATCGTGGTCGCCGGGATCACCGTCGGCGCCCAGCCGTACTGGAACGCCGAGGCCACGATGCTCATGCACACCAAGGGAATCCTGGTGATGACCCCGGACTCGGCGATGGTGCTGACCGGCAAGCAGTCGCTGGACTTCTCCGGTGGCGTGTCGGCGGAGGACAACTTCGGCATCGGCGGCTACGACCGGGTGATGGGCCCGAACGGGCAGGCGCAGTACTGGGCGCCGAACCTGGCCGCCGCCCGCGATGTGCTGATGGCGCACTACGACCACAGCTACGTCGTGCCGGGCGAGACGGGGCCGCGCCGGGCGGTCACCACCGATCCGCACGACCGGGACGTCTCCGGCTACCCGCACGCGATGGAGGACAGCGAGTTCAGCACGGTGGGCGAGATCTTCTCGGCCGAGCGCAACCCGGACCGCAAGAAGCCCTTCGACATCCGCACGGTGATGCGCGCACTGTCCGATCAGGACCATCCGGTGCTGGAGCGCTGGGCCGGCATGGCGGACGCGGACACCGCGGCGGTGCAGGACGTGCATCTGGGCGGCAGGCCGGTGTGCCTGCTCGGGATCGAGTCGCGGTCGGTGCCGCGACGCGGTTTCCCACCTACCGACGGCCCGGACACCTACACCGCGGGCACGCTGTTCCCCCGCTCGTCGAAGAAGGCGGCCAGGGCGATCAACGCGGCCAGCGGCAACCGGCCGCTGGTGGTGCTGGCGAACCTGTCCGGGTTCGACGGCTCGCCGGAGTCGATGCGGAAGCTGCAGCTGGAGTACGGCGCCGAAATCGGCAGAGCGATCGTCAACTTCGCCGGCCCGATCGTGTTCTGCGTGATCTCGCGCTACCACGGCGGCGCGTTCGTGGTGTTCTCCAAGGCGCTCAACCCGAATATGACCGTGCTGGCGCTGGAGGGCTCGTTCGCCTCGGTGCTCGGCGGTGCCCCGGCGGCGGCCGTGGTGTTCTCCGGTGAGGTCGGCAACCGCACCGCGAACGATCCGCGGGTGTCCTCGCTGAAGGCGCGGCTGGTCGAGACGAGCGGCGCCGAGCGGGCCGCGCTCACCGCGCAGCTGGCCGACGTGCAGGCCGCGGTGCGGGCGGAGAAGCTGGGCGAGGTGGCCACCGAGTTCGACCGGGTGCACAGCATCCAACGCGCGGTCGAGGTCGGCTCGGTGGACGCGATCATCCGCGCCGACGAGCTGCGCCCGCGCATCATCGAAGCCGTGGAGCACGGCCTCAAACGCTGACCGGATGGGCGCTTTCCGTGCGCTGTCACGGAAAGCGCCCATCAGGGTCAGAGCCTGCTCACCCTGCGCAGGGTCGACCAGGCGAGCACGAACAGCCCGGCCGCGAGCACGGTGTAGATGCCGAACTCGATGAGCTGGAAGGTGCCGAGCCGGTCGGTGGGCTGGAAGTCCCGGTAGTTGCTCACCACGCCCTGCTCGGTCAGGCACTGGCGGTAACCGTCGGCGTCGCTGTACCCGCGATTGCAGGCGGTGGGGTATTCGACCGGGTTGCCGGCCGCGTCCAGCATTCCGCTGCTGACGTAGAGCGTGTGGTAGACCTGCTCGGTCTGGCCGTCGAGCGGGTACGTCACGCGTACCGGTGGCTGGTAGTACGGCCGCACCAGCTGGGCGATCGCTCCCCGGACCACGAAGAAGATGCCGAAGGTCACCCCCATCGACAGCACGGTCCGGCGGCTCAGCGCGCTGACCGCCAGCCCGAGCGCGAACCCGAAGAGCGCGTAACCAGCCTGCACCAGGGGCACGACCTCGAAGTACTGGGTGTCGAACAGGTTGAACGACGGATAGTCCCCCGCCTTCGCGGCATTGATCTGGTGCATCATCACGTTCGACGCGGTGCCCAGCACCAGCGACAGCGCCACCGCGACCACGGTCAGCAGCGTCGCCTTGCCGATCAGCCAGCGCGCCGCCGAGACGTCCTGGCTCCACACCAGCAGATGGGTCCGCTGCTCGTACTCCCGTGCCAGCAGCGGCGCGGCCCAGAACACCGCGATCAGCGCGCTGTAGCCCATCACAGCGGCGACGGCGAGCTGCGCGGTCCCGGTCACCGAACTGAAGCCCAGGATCGAGGCCCGAACGTCGCCGGTCGAGGCCGCGTACAACCCGAGCGCCGTCATCACGGCGGCGAGGCCCAGCGTGAGCACGCCGGTGCCGGCGAGCATCAGCCGGTGCTGCCGCCAGCCGATCCACAGCAGATCTCCCCAGCCGACCCGTTTCGCGGCCGGCCGCACAGCGGTGGCGGTCATGCCGCTCCCTCCTTCCGCGCCCTGGCCAGATGAGCCAGCACGAAGTCCTCCAACGTCACCGGCCGCACCGTCCACGGTTCGGCCGGCCGGGGCGCACCGGCGCCTTCGGGCAGCCGCACCAGGAAGGTGGACTGCTGTCCCCGGTGCCGCGCCTCGACCACCTCCCCGGGACCGGGCGGGCTTTCCGCCGCCGGTCCGACGTAGTACCTGTGCGCGCCGAGCAGTTCGTCCATGTCCCCGTTGACCACCAGCCGCCCGTGCGTCAGCAGCAGCAGGTGATCGGCCACCCCGCCGAGCTCGGCGACCACGTGGGTGGACAGCACCACGGTCATGCCGGTGTCCTCGACCTCGGTCAGCAGGTCCGCCATCACCTCGC
The DNA here is from genome assembly GCF_000384315.1 of Amycolatopsis nigrescens CSC17Ta-90. GTDB lineage: Bacteria > Actinomycetota > Actinomycetes > Mycobacteriales > Pseudonocardiaceae > Amycolatopsis > Amycolatopsis nigrescens. The sequence continues at coordinate 8,876,137 of NZ_ARVW01000001.1, forward strand.
GGCGGACGAGCGGGTCGAGGTTCGACAGCGGCTCGTCGAGCAGCAGCACGTCCGGGCGTGAGCCCAGTGCCACCGCGAAGGCCACCTGCGCCTGCTGCCCGCCGGAAAGCCTGCCGCACGCGCGATCCAGCGGGACTTCGAAGCGTTTCAGCCACGCCTCAGCCCTTTCGCCGTCCCAGACCCGGTTGAGGCGGGCACCGAAACGCAGCACGTCGGTGGCGTTCAGGTGGCGGTAGACCGGTTTCTCCTGCGACACGAAGGCAGTGCGGCCCGCCGTGTGGACCCGGCCCGCGTCCGGCGCGAGCACCCCGGAAAGGAGGCTGAGCAGCGTCGTCTTGCCCGCGCCGTTCGCGCCGATCAGCGCGGCCACCTTGCCGGCCGGCAGCTCGAACGAACAGTCCCGCAATGCCTCGTTCGTGCCGCCGCGCAGCAGGGACCGGCGATAGTGCTTGCTCAGCCCCGCCGCCCGCAGCCCGACGCCTGCCTCGGTCACGATCTGGTCGACCACAGCGGTCGTCATGCGATCTCCACCCCTTTCTCCACGAGGACCACGCGCAGCAGCGCGTCCACGTCCTCGTCCTCCAGCCCCGCCGCCCGCGCCCTGCTCACCCATTCGCTGAGGCTGTCGCGCAGCTCGGCCATGACTTCCGGATCGACCGTGCCCAGCGCCGTCTTGACGAACGTGCCCGCCCCCTGGCGTGCCTCGACCAGTCCGGTGAACTCCAGTTCGCGGTACGCCTTGAGCACGGTATTGGCGTTCACCCCGCTGCTCGCGACGACGTCGCGCACCGTGGGCAACCGGTCTCCCGGTCTCAGCCAGCCGAGTCTCAGCGCCTCTCGTACCTGCCGCACCAGCTGCAGGTACGCGGGGAGGCCACTGGCCCGGTCCACGCGGAACTCGACCACCACACCTCCAAATTGTTCTACTCAACTAAGACACTAGTTGACTAGCTAACAGCAGGTATGTCAAGCTGCTTTCGCTCGCAGGGGAGAACGGGGAGCGGGCAGGCCGGTGGGGTGGCGTTCGGGGGCCACCCCACCGCACCCGTCCCGACCCAAAGGGCAAAAAGCCGGCTATTTGCCGTTGGGGGCGTGGGTAGGGTCGCGGCATGGTGGGCAGCGGCGTGATCACGTGGCTTCGTGACTCCGATCCGGCCTTGCGCTGGCAGGTCGAGCGCGACCTCGTGGGCGAACCGCCCGAGGTCTGGGCAGCGACGCGGGCCAAGATCGCGACCGAGGGCTTCGGCGCGCGCCTGCTCGCGCTCCAGGATCCGGACGGCCAGTGGGCAGGCGGCGCGTTCTTCCCCGCTCACGACCCCGAAGCGGCAGAAGAGGCCGGGCAGCCTTGGACGGCGACGACCTGGACGCTCAACTCGTTGCGGGAGTGGGGCCTCGACCCCGCGGTCCTGCGCGAGCGCCGCACGGCCGAGCTGCTCGCCGAGAACAGCCGCTGGGAGTACCAGAACCTGCCGTACTGGAGTGGCGAGGTCGACTGCTGCATCAACGCGTGGACGGTCGCGAACGGCTTGTGGCTCGGCGCCGACGTCACCGCCATTGTCGACTGGTTCCTGGCGCATCGGCTGTCCGACGGCGGCTGGAACTGCGAGTGGGTCGAGGGCTCGACGCGGTCGTCGTTCCACTCGACGCTCAATTCCCTCAAGGGGCTGCTCGCCTACGACGTCGCGACCGGCGGCACGGACGCGTCGCGCGCCGCCCGGCACTCCGGCGAGGAGTACCTCCTGCGGCGCGGGCTGTTCCGCCGTCTTTCGACGGGCGAACCGGTGGCACCGTGGGTGAACCGGTTCGCCTACCCGATCCGCTGGTCCTACGACGTGCTCAACGCGGCCGAGTACTTCCGCCGGGCCGCGCTGTTCGACGGCGCGGAGCCGGACCCGCGCCTGGCCGACGCGGTCGAGCTGATCCGTACCGCCAGGCAGCCGGACGGCCGCTGGCTCCAGGCCGGCCGGCTTCCGGGGCGGATGTGGTTCGAGGTCGACGTGCCGGCCGGGCTGCCGTCGAAATGGCTGACCCTGTTCGGCACCCGGGTGCTGACCTGGTGGGACTCCCGGGGCGTGTCTCCCAATAATTAGGAGGCAGGTGCTCGGCACGCACCACTATGGTGAGCCGATGGCATCGGTCAAACAGGTCCAAATCACCTTCGACTGCGCGGAACCCGAGCGCGTCGCTCGTTTCTGGTGCGAGGTGCTGGGGTACGTCGTACCACCGCCGCCGGAGGGTTTCGCCAGTTGGCAGGAATTCGATCGCTCGCTGCCGCCTGAGCGTCAGGGTGCGGCGTTCGCCTGCGTTGATCCCAACGGCGTGGGCCCGCGGCTGTTCTTCCAGCGCGTTCCCGAAGGCAAGGTCGTCAAGAACCGGGTGCACCTCGACGTGCGGGTCGGCACCGGGCTCGTGGGTGAAGAACGCCTCGCCGCACTCGAGGCCGAGTGCGCACGACTGGTCGCGCTCGGCGCGGCACGCGAGCGAACACTGCTTGCCGACGGCTTCGACGAGTCGTGCATCTGGATGCTTGACATCGAGGGCAACGACTTCTGCCTCGACTGAGCAGCCGACGCCCTAGCCGGGGGCGGCCGTGCGGTGCACGCTGACCCTGGAGAGCCTCGGTTCGGCGCGGGACTGCAGCACGCGCACCCGCAGCTGCTGGGCGGTGGTCTCCTCGGGCAGCAGCAGGATCCGCTGGTAGCCCACGGTGCCCGCCTCGGCAAGGCGCTGCCAGCGGCCGTCCACCAGACCGTCCACGGTGACCCGTTCGATGTGCTGCCCGCGGGCGATGTCCTCGCCGAGCACCACCTGGTCGAAGCCGCGGCCGCCGGTGTCCAGGATCAGCTCGCCGGTGGTACCCCGCGGCTGCCATGGCCGTGGCAGCAGGTTGGCATCGCGGTAGGTGTCCTTTATGGACTGTCCGAACGAAGTGAGCGAGCGGACGTCGGCCTCCGCGATGCGGCCGTCCGGGCCGGGCGGGACGTTGAGCAGGAACACCGAGTTGCGGCCCACGCTGCGGCGGTAGAGGTCGACCAGCTCGGCGGGGCTCTTCGGCTGCTGGGACCGGTGGAAGAACCAGCCGGGCCGGATGGACACGTCCGCCTCGGCCGGCATCCAGCCGAGGTAGCGGGTGGCCGGATCGGTGATGGCCGCGCGCGACCCGAGATCGGCCGCCTCGGCCCCGCCGCGGTAGGTCCACTCCGCGTAGTCCGTGCGGGGGTCGGCGGTCATCGCGACCGGGCTGAACTCGTTCTCCCGCGCGATGCCCTTCTCGTTGCCGACCCAGCGCACCCCGGCCGCCGCCTGGAACAGCACCGCCTGCGGCGCCAGCCGGTGGATCAGGTCGTAGTAGGCGGTGAAGTCGTAGTCCTCCACGATCCCCTCGTCCCGCCAGGGGTTCGCGCCGTCCATCCAGAACTCGTCCACCTGGCCGTACTGGGTGAGCACCTCGTAGATCTGATTCAGGTAGTAGGCGTTGTAGTCGTTGACGGTGTACTCGAACGTCGGCAGCGGGCGGCCGGCGCGGTCGTCGCCGTCGACCAGCGTCGGGATGGTGCGCGGGACGGCCGCGCTCTTGTTCGCGTACCGCGCCTGGCCAGCCGGGTGCCTGCCCTGGTCGTCGACCCTGCTCTTGGGCAACTCGGCCCCGTCCGACGGCGAAAGGTAGACGCCGACCTTGAGCCCGGCCGCGCGGGCGGCGCGCACGTACTCGCCGAACACGTCGCCCTGCGGGTTCTCGCAGCCCGCGTCGCGCACCTGCCAGTACGCGTCCGGCGCGGTCCGGTTCGCCTCCGCCCCGGCCCTCGCCCGCCGCACCGGGTCCAGGTCCGGGCAGTTCTTGTCCAGCCACCAGTCGCTGGCGAGCACCGAGTGGTTGGTGTAGCGGGAGGGGTAGAGCACGAACCCGTCGTGATGCTTGACGGTCAGCATCACCTGCTTCGCGCCGGCCGCCTTGTACGCCCGCATCCACTGGTCCACGTCGACGTTCTCCGGCGCGAACAAGGTCTCCGGTTCGGTGCCGAGGCCCCATTCGAGATCGGTGAAGGTGTTCATGCCGTAGTGGGTGAACGCGGTGGTCTCCAGCCGCTGGAAGGCGAGCTGCTGCGGGGTGGGCACCACGGCAGCCGCCTTGCGCAGGATCCGCCCCGGCGAATCGCAGTCCTCGACGGTGAGCAGCGGCGCGGGCCGGATCGGGCCCGTGCAGCGGCCTTCGGTCCCGTCAGTGGCCACCCCGGCTGCCGCGGTGGTCACGCCGATCAGCGGGCAGGCCAGGGCGACCGCGACGGCCACCGTCAGCACGCGACTACGCATCGGGGAATCCCCTTTCGACATACATCCGATGTATGTCTAGCGCAGGACCGCCCGCAACGGTAGACGAGTCGGAAAGGATCACCGGGATAGAGCAAGAGATCGGAGCTGTACTCAGGGTCAACGGGCCACTGGCGAAATACCAGGGATCGTCTTGAGCTCCCCCATCAGCATCGACGACACCGCGACCGGATACTCGTCGAGCGCATACCGGGTCCGCCCCCGCCTGCCCACCAGCGTCACCTGCACCGGGGTGTCGCCTTTGTGTGCGAGCAGGGTCTGCTTGAGCTCGCTGACCACGGACTGGTCGATCTTCTCCGCGGCGGCCAGCAGCACCAGCGGCGGCTCTTCCTCACCGATCGCGGCGTCGGAGAGGTCCAGCGGGATCAACCCCCCACCGAACACCGACATCTTGTCCTCACGCCAGTTCACCCGGCCCTTGACCACCACCGCGTTGTCCTCGATCAAATCCGCCGAGAACATCACATACGCCTTCGGGAAGAACAACACCTCGATCGCCGCATCCATGTCCTCCACCGTGCAAATCGCCCACGGCTCCCCCTTCTTGTTCACCCGCCGATCCAACGAGGTGATCAACCCCGACACGATCAGCTCACCCTCCTTCGGCGGATCAGCCAAAATCGCCGCGATCGGCTTCTTCGCATGCTTGCGCAAAATCCGCTCCGCACCATCCAGCGGATGCGCCGACACATACAACCCCAGCATCTCCCGCTCATAAGCCAACAACTGCTTACGCGGATACTCCTCCTCACCGAACTTCAGATGCGCCAACGGCGACGACGCAGACACCTCCGCATCATCCCCACTCGACCCCAGCGGGACACCCGCACCCGGGCTAAACAGGTCGAACTGGCCCATCGCCTGCTGCCGCTTGAGCGGCACCACGGCCTCGACCGCGTCCTCGTGCACCTGCACCATCGACAACCGGGTATTGCCCAGCGAGTCGAACCCACCCGCCTTGATCAACGACTCGATAACCCGCTTGTTGCACGCCACCAACTCCGACTTGTCCAGAAAATCGGTGAACGTGGAATACTTCCCCTTCTCCTGCCGGGTCTTGATCACCGACTCCACCACGTTCGCCCCCACGTTGCGAACCGCACCCATCCCGAACCGGATGTCATCCCCCACCGCCGCGAACCTCAACGCCGACTCGTTCACATCCGGCGGCAACACCCGAATCCCCAACCGACGACACTCCGACAGATAAATCGCCGACTTGTCCTTGTTATCCCCCACCGACGTCAACAACGCCGCCATGTACTCCGCGGTGTAATTCGCCTTGAGGTACGCCGTCCAATAACCCACCAGCGCGTACCCCGCGGCATGGGACTTGTTGAACGCGTACCCGGCGAACGGCAGGATCGTGTCCCACAGCGCCTGGATCGCCTGATCCAAGAAGCCGTTGGCCCGCATCCCGGCCTGGAAGCCCTCGAACTCCTTCTCCAGCACTTCCTTCTTCTTCTTGCCCATCGCCCGGCGGAGCACATCCGCGCGGCCCATCGAGAACCCGGCCACCCGCTGCGCGATCTGCATGATCTGCTCCTGGTAGACCACCAGGCCGTGGGTCTCGGCCAGGATCTCCCGCAGCGGTTCCGCCAGCTCCGGATGGATCGGCTCGATCGGCTGGCGACCGTTCTTCCGGTCCGCGTAGTTGTTGTGCGTGTTCATCGCCATCGGGCCGGGCCGGTACAGCGCGTTCACCGCGATGATGTCGTCGAACCCGGTCGGCCGCAGGCGGCGCAGCAGGTCGCGCATGGCCCCGCCGTCGAGCTGGAACACGCCGAGGCTCTCCCCGCGAACCAGGAGCTGGTATGCCTCGGAGTCGTCCACCTTCAGCGTGTCCAGGTCGATGTCCTCGCCCCGGTTGGCCTTGACGTTGTCGATCGCGTCGCCGATGACGGTGAGGTTGCGCAGGCCGAGGAAGTCCATCTTCAGCAGACCGATGGCCTCGCACGACGGATAGTCCCAACCGGTGATGATCGAACCGTCGTCCCGCTGCCACAGCGGAATGGCGTCCACCAGCGGCTCGGCCGACATGATCACCGCGCAGGCATGCACGCCCGCGTTGCGGATCAGCCCTTCCAGGCCGCGGGCCGTATCGAAGATCTTCGCCACTTCCTGGTCGTTCTCGACCAACGCGCGGACCTCGGCCGCCTCGCCGTAGCGCTCATGCCCAGGGTCGACGATGCCGGCAAGCGGGATGTCCTTCGCCGCGACCGGCGGCGGCAGCGCCTTGGAGATCTTGTCCGCGATCGCGTAACCGGGCTGGCCGTAGTGCACCCGGGCGGAGTCCTTGATCGCCGCCTTCGTCTTAATGGTGCCGAAGGTGATCACCTGCGCGACCTTGTCCGCGCCGTACTTGTCCGTGGCGTAGCGGATCATCTCACCACGCCGGCGGTCGTCGAAGTCCATGTCGATATCGGGCATCGAGACGCGCTCGGGGTTCAGGAACCGCTCGAACAGCAGACCGAGGTCGAGCGGATCGAGGTTCGTGATGCCCAGCGCGTAGGACACCAGCGAGCCGGCGGCCGAACCACGGCCCGGCCCCACCCGGATGCCCACCTCGCGGGCGTGGCGCATCAGGTCGGCGGTGATCAGGAAGTAGGCCGGGAACCCCTTCTGGGTGATCACGTCGATCTCGAACTCGGCCCGCTCCAGGTAGGCGGGCGGCACCCCGTCCGGCAGCCGCCACCGCAGGCCGTCCATCACCTGCTCGTGCAGCCAGGACGACGCGTCATGCCCTTCGGGGACCTCGAACACCGGCATCCGGTCCTGGTGGGAGTAGACCTCTTCGTAGGACTGGACCCGCTCCGCGATCAGCAAAGTCGCATCCGCCGCACCCGGAACCTCCGAGTCCCAGTACTCCCGCATCTCCGCGGCCGACTTCAGATAATAACCATCACCATCGAACTTGAACCGATTCGGATCATTCAGCGTCTTCCCCGCCTGCACACACAACAACGCCGAATGCGTATCCGCCTGATCCTTCGTCACATAATGCGAATCATTCGTCGCCAACGGCCGCAACCCCAGCTGACCGCCGATCTCCAGCAAACCCTCACGCACCGACCGCTCAATCGGCAACCCGTGATCCATCAACTCCAGAAAAAAATTGTCCGCCCCGAAAATATCCTTGTAATCCGACGCCGCCTGCAACGCCTCGGCCCACTGCCCCAGCCGCAACCGCGTCTGCACCTCACCCGACGGACACCCCGTCGTCGCGATGATCCCCTCATGATTCTCCGCGATCAACTCACGATCCATCCGCGGCTTGCGGTAATACCCCTGCAAACTCGCCAACGACGTCAGCTTGAACAAATTACGCAAACCCGTGCTGTTCTCCGCCAACATCGTCATATGCGTATACGAACCACTACCCGAAACATCCCCGCCCTCACCGAACTCATCCGCACCACGCTGGTTCGACTGCCCCCAAAACACCGGCTTCTTGTGAAACCGGCTCTCCGGCGCCACATACGCCTCCACCCCGATGATCGGCTTCAGCCCGGCCTTCCTCGCCTGCTGATAGAACTCATCCGCCCCATACATATTGCCGTGATCGGTCATGCCCACCGCCGGCATCTCCAACCCCGACGCCTCCGCGAACAACGGAGCGATCTTCGCCGCACCATCAAGCATCGAATACTCGGTGTGCACATGCAGATGGACGAAGGAGTCCATGGACTCACTCCTCACGGTTGTAGGCTTGGACCCGGCCAGCGCATTTGACCCAAGGGACAGCAGCCCTGTCCAACAATCGACACGCCGGCCAAGAACAACCAGCGGTTGTGGAAGGAGCGCAGATGGAGCTGGACCTGGGTGCGGTCCGCGCCTTCGTGGCAATCGTCGAGCACCGGCACTTCGGCGAGGCCGCCGTCCAGCTCGAGATCAGCCAGCAGGCGATCTCGAAGCGGATCGCGAAGCTCGAAGCCGATCTCGGCGCGACCCTGTTCCACCGCGCACGCGGCGGGGCAAGCCTGTCCGAGGACGGTGAGTCCTTCCTCACCTACGCCCGCGCCCTGATCGGCACGGCCGACCAGGCGACCGAAGCGATCCGACGGCGGCGGCGCCCGCTCCGGGTGGACGTGCTGAACACCCGCATCGCCTCGACCGAGCTGCTCCGGGCGTTCCACCAGGACAACCGCGACGTGGAGATCGACATCGTGCTCTCGGACGGATTCCGCAGCGCCCATCCCGGACTCGTGCGCGGCACGATCGACGCCACGTTCGTCAGGACCATCGGCACCCTGCACGAGTCGATCGCGCGGACCCCCGCCTACCTGGAGCCGCTGCACCTGCTGGTCGGCCGCGGGCACCGGCTGGCGAGCCGGAAACAGGTCAGGCTCGCCGAGCTCGCCGGCGCGACGGCGTGGATGCCCGGCAACGAGCCGGACAGCGAGTGGGCGGACTTCTACCGGGGGCTGGCCGCGGAGTTCTCCCTCCGGATCGACACCACCGGCCCCGACTTCGGCATCGAGTACCTGCTCGACGAGCTGGGCGAAGCGACGGACAAGATCAGCTTCGCCGGTGAGAAGACCCAGCTTCCCTGGCACCCGCGGATCGTCCGGATCCCGGTCACCCGGCCCATCCCGGTATACCCGTTCACCCTGCTCTGGCGTCGCGACAACCGGCATCCCGCGCTGCCCGCGCTCATCGAGCACGTCCGCGCCGGCTACCGCCCGCCGGACCCACGCGAGATTTCACTGTCCACTTCGGAGCGAGCGGACTTCGGACTGGACGGGTGACTACCGGTACATGCGCACCCAGTCCACGTGCACGGCCACGTTGTCGGGGGTGGTCTCGTCCGGCGCCGGGATCCAGCCCGGCGCACCGTACGGGCCGGGGTCCTGCTGCATCACCAGGTGCATCGGCTTGTTCGGGATGGCCGGTTTCTTGGTGCTGTACCTGGTGTCGTAGACGGTCTGCCCGTCGATGGAGAACTTGACGTAGTCCGGCTGCCAGTCCACCGCGTAGACGTGCCACTGGGTGTAGTCGCCCCAGAGCTTCCCGCTGTCGCGTTCGCCGTTCGGCGGCTCCCCCCAGTGCACCGAGGACAGCGCCGAAATCCGTTGTGGACGGACGCTCTCCACGATGTCCAGCTCACCGTCCTGCGGCCATACGTTGGACTTCGGCCACAGCAGCATCGCCGCCCCGTAGCCCTTGCCGGGGTCGAACTTGGCGCGCACCATCCACAGCCCGTAGGTCTGGTCGCCCTTGCCGAGGCACCAGCACAGTGCGCCGGAGACGTTGCCGGCGCCGGTGGGGTCCTTGCCCCGGCCGTTGATGCGCAGCTCTCCGTCGCCGACCGAGAGCTCGCTGGGCTTCCAACTGGAGATGCCGTTGGACGAGTTGCCGTCGTAGGTGCCCCACCTGGTCTTGTCCAGGGCGGAGCCGGTGAACTCGTCCGCGTCGACCAGCTCGCGGCCCGCCGCCATCGCGTCTACCCCGGCCCTGTCCTGGCCTGCCAGTGCGGGCGTGCCCGCGCTGACACCGGCCTGCAGCGTCAGTGCCGCGCCGATCGCCAGTACCTTCCGCCGGGTCCTGCCGGTTTTCGCCGTCATCGCCTCGCTCCGATCTCGGTGGTGTTTTCTACAGTTCGGCCAGTACCCGCACGGTGAGCAGCACGATCAGCAGCACCGTGGCCAGCCCCGCGGCGAGGTCCAGCCGTCTAAGCCGGTACCGGCTCCCGTCACTGGCCCGTTCGGCGACGGTGATCCTGGCCAGCACGAGCACCAGGAACACGGCGAAGACGCCGGCCGCGGACCAGGACAGCGCGGTGGCGGCCGGGTTCACCGGTGCCCCTGCCCGGTCCGCGCGCGGACCAGCCTGGCCGGCACCCCGGCGTATACCCCCGGCTCGGGGCAGTCGGCGGTCACCACCGCCCCGGCCGCGATCACCGCGTCGTCGGCGATCCGCACCCCGGGCAGGATGGTCACCCTGGCGCCGGTCCAGACCCGGTTGCCGATCCGCACCGGCCGGCCGACCGGCCGCCGCGACACCTCGCCGTGCGCCTCGGCGTGGTGCGAGGTCACCACCATGGTCTGCATGCCGAGCTGGCAGTCCTCCCCGATGGCGACTTCGGCGACCAGCTCGAAGAAGCAGCCGACGTTGACGAACGTGCCCCGGCCGATGCGGAGGTTCCGCGGCCGCCCGGCCAGTTGGAGGCCGGGGAAGATGTTCATCGTGCGGGCGTCGATGCCGCAGGCCCGGTAGAGCGCCCAGCGCGGCACCCTTGGCATGAGCGTGCTGCCGGCGATCACGTTGAGCAGTGCCCGCTTGGTCAGGAAACCGAGCTCGATACCCAGCTCGCGGCGCAGCTTCGCGGGCCAGCCGGCGCGAACCTCCGGTGCGGCCTTCATCGGCTCGCCAGTGCGTCACCGGTGCTTGACCGGATCGCGTCCAGCTCGCGGCGAAGCCGGGAACGCAGGTCGTCCACCCGCCCCAGCAGCCGCGCGGACTCCGCATCCCGTTGTGCGGCAAGGTTGTCCACGTGTTCCCGCAGCACCGCGGCGCCGACCCGGTCGGTGCGGACGGACCGCTCCGCACTGCCGACCGAGCCGAGGAAGTCCGCGCATTTCGGCTGGTACTCCAGTCCGACCAGGGGCACCGCGGCCGCCGCCCCCAGCACCAGCGCGTGCAACCGTTCGGCCAACAGCACCGTGCACTCGCCCACCGCGTCCAGGTAGTCCGCGACCGTGCGGGTGGCGCGCACCTCCACCCGCTCCTCGGGCACCCCGGCCAGGCGCACCGCCGCCGCGGCCAGCGGTCCGTCCTTCGGGTTGATCACCATGAACCGGACGGACCAGCCGTCGGTCACCAGACCGCGGACGGTCTCCGCCACCTCTGCCAGCACGCGGTCGTGGTCGTGGCCCCAGAGGTCGTCACCGAAGCCGAGGTTGACGCCGAGCAGCTTCTCCCGCACCACCCCGGCTCGGCCCGGCTCGTGCAGCAGCGCCGGATCACCGACCAGTTCCGCTTCGACCCCGACCGACGCCAGCAGCTCCACCGAACGCGGGCCGCGCACGGTGACCCGGTCGAACCGCCCGCACAACCCGGTCCAGCGGGCCAGTTCCCCGTTGCCGGAGAAGGAGTTCTTGCCCTGGAATGCCGGATCCTCGACGCCGATGCCGATCAGGTACCACGGCCGCCGCCTGGCCAGCAGCGCACCGGTCGCGCTCAGCAGCAGCCGCCAGTTCCGCCTGCCGACCACGGTGCCGCCGCCGACCAGCACGGCCCGTCCGCCCGCGCCGATCAGGCCGCCGCCGAGCACCCGGCGGGCGAACCCGGCCGGGTCGTGCGGCACCTGCCATGGCTCCACTGTGGACAGCCGAGGGAGCAGCGCATCGGCGATGGCGTCGTCCCCGAGATTGCCCTGCCCGGTCCAGCCGACGTAGAGCAGCCGGGTACGCGGGTCGGTCATCGTGAACCTCCGGTTTCGTGCTGTGACGTGCGGGCGAGCAGTACCGCGTCGCCGAGGGCCAGCTGCTCGCGGTAGGCGCCGGACGAGACCAGCTCGGCGCGCACCGAGCCGCTCCAGCCGGCGGGCAGGCCGAGCATGGTCACCCCGTAGTTGTCCTGGGCGCGGGTGATCACCACGAACTCGGGGCCGAGCCCGCGGACGCAGGGGCCGGCGGCGGCCTCGGGCGGGCAACTCCGCTCCAGCGAGCCCTGCTTGACCTCACCGACCCTGGCCCAGTTCAGCGGGGCATACGCGGTCAGCGAAGCGATCCGTTGACCGGGATCAGCGACCCGGTACGCCTCGGCGACCACCGCGCGGTCCTCGTCGCGGAAGGCGACATAGCCGTCGTTCCCGCCCCTGGCACCGACCAGCATCACCGCGGCCACGCCGAGCAGTACCACCACCGACGCCGTCGCGAACCGGCGGAACCCGGTGAGCAGGCGGTTCAGTGCCGCACCGGCCAGTGCGCACAGCAGCGGCAGGGCGTAGAGATAGGACCGCAGCAGCATTTCCCCGCCGTAGGACTGCAGGGCGACCAGGCCGATCGGCGCGAGCGCCGCGGCGGCGAGCGCGACCGGCCTGCCCTTCGGACCGCGAAGCCCCCACCAGCCGAGCGCGGCGAGGCCGGCCACCAACGCGACCAGCCCGGCCCGCAGGCCGAGCACCGCCATCCGGCCGGCGTCACCGGTGACGCGTTGCTCCACGTTCTCCCGTACCGCGCCGGACAGGTCGCCGATCCCACCGGTGAGCACGTGCAGGTGGCCGATCCAGTAGTCCCCCGCGCCCAGCACCAGCCAGGTCAGCGGGGCCAGCACGGCGACCGCGAGCAGCCACGGCATGCGCAGCCTGCCCGAGACGGTCAGCACCGCCAGCACGGCGGCCAGCGCGAACGGCGTCACCTGGTGGGCCGGGGCCAGCGCGAGGATCAGCACGACCAGGACGAGTGCGGCCTGCAGCGGCCGCGCCGAGCCTTCCGCCCGGTCCGGCCAGGACGGCCGGAACGACCAGCCCGCCGCTTCGGTGATCGCCGGACGGCACAACCACCGCAGCACCACGGCCAGCGCGCCGAGGTAGAGCAGGAAAGCGAGTCCCTGCGGGGAGAAGTAGTCCTGTTCGACCCAGTTCACGCCGAGGAACACCCAGACCGCGAGCCACGCGCCCCGGCCACGGCCGAGTACCGCGACGGCGACCGCATGCACCCCGATCGCGGCCAGCCCGGTGAGCACCGGTGGCGCCCAGTTCAGCAGTTCGGCCGCGTTCTCGATCCCGGCCAGCCGGCTCAGCCAGGCGATGAAGGCGAAGAAGGCGGGCCAGGAGAACCGCGCGTCGAAGTTGTGCAGCACCTCGCCGTGCCCGGCGATGTAGTCGCTCCAGCCCGCGTGCAGCCAGGCCACCGGCAGCCGGGCCGCCGGTTCGACCAGCGACGGCAGCCCGTACCGGCCGGCCACCGCGACCAGGCAGGCCAGCGCGAGCAGCCAGGTCCGCGGCCGCGCCGAGCGCAGCTCGAGCACGAACCCGGCCGACAACCCGGCCAGCCCCAGCAGCACCGCCGGATGCAGGGCGGTGAGCAGGCCGAAGGAGTCCAGCCGCCCCGGATCGACCGGCCGCAGGAACCACGCCTGCAGGCCGACCGCCGCCAGGCACAGTGCCGGCGGGAGCCAGCGTGCCGTCTTTCGTTCCGGCACGACGTCTGTGCCGCTCGTCCGTTCCCCGGTCACCACACTCACCGGACCACCTCGCCACCGCGTTCGCGGAACCGACGGATCAAGCCGGGCAGCACCACCACGAGCACCAGGCACTGCGCGAGCAGGTAGCCCAGCGCCGGCCCGAGCAGCGCCGCGCCTGCCGGCGCCAGCAGCACACCGAGCAGCACCAGCACCGCGCTCGACGCCTGGATCGCGCCGGCGCCCTTGCCGTCCCCTGCCATCAGCCGGACGGCGACGCCCAGCGCGACCAGCACTCGCAGCACCAGCCCGGCCAGCAGCACCCGCAGCGCCGCCGTCCCCTGCTCCGCGTAGGCATGGCCGAACAGGCCCAGCAGGACCGGCGCGAGCACCGCACCGGCCGCCGCGCCCGCCGGCACCAGGACGGCCAGCCGTTTGCCGACCAGTCGCAGGATCGACGGCCGGGCCGCGGGATCGGCGGATCCCCGCAGCACCATCGAGTTGACGAACCCGTTGACCGCGTAGTCGGCCGCGTTGAGCCCGGTCCAGATCACGAAGAAGGTGGCGCCGAGCGCCGGGCCGTAGTGCCCGATCACCAGCAGCGGCACCGAGTTGTACAGCACCGCGGTGCCGATCGTGGCGAGGTAGGTCGGCCCGAGGAAGGACAGCACCTCCCGGCGTCCCGGCAGTTCGGCCGGGATCCCCGCCTGCACTGCCCGCACTGTCCGCTGCCGCACCAACACCAGGATCAGCACTCCGGCGAACACGGTGAACAGCACCGTCGGCGCGATCCAGGAGACCAGCACGCCGAACGTGCCGAGCGCCGCGCCCAGCACCGGCAGCGCGAGCACCCGCGCCAACCCGAACGCGCCGTTGAACATCGGCACCCACCAGGCGCGGCCGAGCGCGGCCAGCACGTAGTCCTGCAACTGGAACAGCGCCCAGCACACACTCGCCGGCACGAACAGCAGCGCCCCGGCGCCCCCCATGCCATGGCCGACCACGTCCCCGGCTGGCAGCAGCAGGAACACCAGCGCCGCCACCGTCGCCGCCACCGCGACGACCAGGTACGCACGGCCGACCAGCAGGCCGGTGCGGGCACCGGCGCGCGGCAGCCAGCGCAGGATGCCGAGCCCGGCGTTGAGCTGGGCGATCCCGGCCACCAGGATGAACCCGGAGACGAACGCGGACGCCCGCCCCACCGCGTCCTGGGGCAGCGTGGCCGCCGCGACGATCCAGCACAGCAGCCCGGCCAGCCCGGTGACGGCCGCGCTGAGCGAGAGCGCGGTGCCGTCACCGAGCACGCGGCGATCACCTGCCGGCTGTTCCGGCGCGAGTGCCGGAGCACGCCCGCTCATCGGCCGCCTCCCGCGTCCGCGCGGGAAAACCGGACCGGAACCAGCCGCACCACCAGCAGTACGGCGCTCACCGACAGGAGGCAGACCGAAGCCGTGGCCGGGCTCCAAGCGCCGGTCAGCAGCATGACCTGGGCGATGATCAGGTCGACGGCGACGCTCAGCGCCACCGCCAGCGCCCAGGTCGTCGAGCCGGTGCCCGGCCCGAAGTTGGCGAGCACGGCCCAGCCGGGCACCAGCGCGAAGAACGCCACCGTGACGGCGAGCCGCAGCGGGCCGGAAAGGTCGAACACGGCCAGCAGCCCGGTCAATCCGGTGAGGCCGAGCAGGAGCGCCGCGATCCACCGGGTGCGCTGCTCGCTCATCGGCCTCGTCCCCTCGCCTGCAGCACTTCCCGCAGCAGCGCCGCCGGCGCGGCCGCCACGCCCCGCAGCTCTTCGACGAGCAGCCGGCGGGGATAGCCACGGCCACGGCTCGCGTTGCGCTCGGAACGGGGGTCGGCGAACAGGCGCAGCCCGCGCGGAAGCGCGCCGGCGATCGCGGCGGGGCCACCGGGACGCCGGGTGTAGAGCAGGAACATCGCGGCCAGCCCGGTACCGTAGCCGCGCAGCTGACGGCGCAGTTCCTCTTCCGTGGCCCGGTGCTCGTGCCACACCAGCGCGTGCGGGGTGTAGGCCAGCCGCCCGCCGGAGCCGAGCAGCCGGAGGAACAGGTCGAGGTCCTCGCCGGAGCGGGTGCGGCGGCCCGGCCCCAGCCGTTCGTCGAGCCCGCCGAGCGACAGGTACGCGTCCCGCGACCACATCATGTTGTTGCCCGAGCCGAAAACGCCAGGGGACAACAGGTAGCGGGCCGCCCCGCCCGGTGTCTCCGGCCCGAACACCCGGCGCTGGTATCCCTTGCCGAAACCGCCGAACTCCTCGAACCACACCTGCGCCGCGGTGTCCAGGCACATCGGCATGACCAGGCCGGTGGTGCAGTCGGTGCCGGGCTGGGCGAGCTCGGCCACCCCCTCGGTCAGCCAGTGCGCGTCGGCGACCGCGTCGTCGTCGGTGAACGCGAGCACGGTGCCGGTGGCCCGCCGCGCGCCCAGGTTGCGGGCCCGGCTGGCGCCGGGTTCCGGTTCGCGCAGATAGTGCACGCGTTCGTCGGACGCGGCCAGCTCCCGCAGCTCCGGTCGGGCGCGGCCGGGCACGTTGTCCACCACGAGCACTTCGAGATCGGGATAGCCGGTGGCGAGCACGCTGTGCACGCATCGCCGCAGCAGCGCGGAATCACCCGCCGTTGCGAGCACCACGCTCACCCTCGGCAGTACCGCCGGCGGCGACGGCCGCACCGGCCTCAGTCCGGCCAGTTCGCGGATCTCGTCGGCGGGCAACGACCGCTCGTCTTGTCCTTTGTGGACGGTTCCGAGCACGGACCGGCCCGAGCGGACCAGCACCAGCGCGTCCCCGGCGCACTCGACCTCGTCCGGACGGTCCACTTCGAGATCCACCGTGCACAACCTGGTCGGTGTGAACTCCGGGGCCGCCGGGCGCCTCGACCGCACCCGGCCCGCGAGGTAGCCAACCCCAGCCGCGGAAGTGGCCAGTAGCAGCCCTCCCCCGGCCGCGACCGCGTCGCGGCGGGAGCCGGCACCGCGCACCGCGCCGCCGAGCGAGCGCAGCAGCGCGCGCGGGATCACCGAGCGGACGTAGGACCGCTCGGTGGACAGGGCGTCCTGGCTGCCGATCATCCGGGAGATGGCCGCCTTGGACAGTCCCTCCGACCAGCTCCGCCGCCGCAGGTAGGCCCAGCCGGTCCGCTCTTCGGTCACCCGGTGCCGCACGGTGGCCGCCGGCTGCAGGATCACCTTGGCGCCGGGCAGTCGCTGCCGCAGCCGGATGCACAGCTCGGTTTCCTCGCAGCCCAGCGGAAGTGCGGCGGTCCGGCCGATCTCCTCGGCGAACCCGCCGAGGCTCAGCACCACGTCGCGGCGGAAGGACATCGCGCAGCCCATCAGGTTCCGCACCTCGCCCAGCTCGACCGGCTGGCCGGTGAAACCGCAGCCGACCACCCAGTACAGCTCGGCCGGCAGCCAGGCCGGGGCGGCACCGTCCGGCCAGACCGGCAGCGCCTTCCCGCCCACCGCCATCACCAGCGGATCCGCGTAGGGCGCGAGCAATTCCGCGAGCCAGCCGGGATCGGCCGTCGCGTCGTCATCGAGGAAGGCGACGATCTCGCCGGTGGCCGCGCGCACCCCGGCGTTGCGCGCGCCGGAAAGCCCCTGGCGGCCGTCGCTGGCGAGCACCCGCACCGCGCCGCCATCGAAGGCGGCCGCCGCACGGCTTGCCAGCGCCGGGTTGTGGTCGACGACCAGCAGCACCTCGGCCGGGGCGCTGGTCTGACCCGCCAGCGACTTGACCGCCTCGGCCAGATCGTGCCAGCGCTGTTCGGTGTAGCAGCAGATCACCACCGAAACCGTCGGCAGGCGCTCGTTCACGGGCGCACCGCCCGGTCCAGCCCGTTCTCCACGGTCTCGGCCCCCAGTCTGGCGCGTCGTCGGCGCAGCCGCCGGGCACGGGCGTGCTCGCGGAAGATCACCCGGAGCACCCGGACCCCGTCGCGGAAGGTGGCCAGGTTGCTGGTGCCGTGCAGCCGGTCGCGCTCGAAGCTGGGCACCTCGGTGATCTTCAGACCGGCCAGCGCGATCCGGCAGTTGATCAGCGTCTCTATCTCGAAGCCGTCGCCCCACTGCCGGCCCGAGCCGGCGGGCAGGTCCACCGCGGGCAGCTTCAGCGTGTCCAGCACGTCCGCCCAGAACGCGTTGTACCCGTAGCAGAGATCGGTGAACCGGGTGCGCATCAGCCGGTTGGTGATGAGGTTGAGCGCCGCGTTGCCGGACCGCCGGAGCAGGGTGATGTCGTCGCTGCCGCCGCCACGGGCGAACCGGCTGCCCTTGGCGAAATCCGCCCCGGCGATCAGGGTTTTGACGAACAGCGGGATCTCTTCGGGGGCCGCCGACCCGTCGGCGTCGAACATGACCACCACGTCGCCGGTCACCTGAGCGAACCCGCAGGCCAGCGCGTTTCCTTTGCCGGCACGGGTCTGGGTGACCACCTCGATGCCGGGAAGGGTCTTTCTGGCCACCTCGACGGAATCGTCGACCGAATGACCGTCGACCAGGATCACCTGGTGCACCGGGGGCAGTTTCGGGAGCACGACCTCCAGGTTTCTCGCTTCGTTGAGGACGGGGACGATAATGGATATCCGGGGATCGGGAGAGCGCATGGCCACCTCTCACAGGTGTCGGTCCGAATCACCGCCCTTCCGAATTGTCCGGTGGCGTCATTCGGCATCAATACGCTGAAACCGGGCAGCACGGCAGAACTCGGGGGCGTGCCGCCCGTCGGGTACACTTGGTCGGGACTGGTCGACCGCACGAAGGATGGCAGCGCTGATGGCCGAGGAGCAGATGTGCGTCTGCGGACATGCGAAGGCCGCACATCAGCATTTCCGCCCAGGCAGCGACTGCGGCAGTTGCGGTGTGCAAAAATGCCCTGAGTTCAGGCGAGACAAGCGCGCCGAGCGTCAACTCAAGGCGCGCGAAGATCCGGCGCGGTAGCCAGGATCAGAATCCACTCGGTCTTCGGCATCTTCTGCCGGTTCCCACACCCGGGATGGTGTGCGGGAAAAGACGTGGCGGAACGCTCTCAGCGATGGGGTGACAGAATCTCGTCCCATCGCACCGGGTAACCGAAGGGGCGGGGCGTTTGTCCCTCATGAGAAGTCCGAAACGGTTGTTGGGTGACGGATCATGAACTGAATGTGATTGATGAGGATCACAGGTTCACCTCATCTTGTCAATGGTCTCAACCACTGCATACCAGTCAGCCCGACGCCGCCCGACGCTGAACTTTCCTTTCCCAGCGGCTGCCGCTCCCGCCGCCGCCACGGCCGTCGCCGACCCCGTCCCACCTGGGGGTTGCCAGATCAGGCCCGGAGGATCCATACTTTGTTGCAGCCGACAACGAACGTCCCCGCGAGGTGCCGATACGATCTTTTTTCACAGTTACCAGTTGGCCGCGACCGGCACCGGTGCCGCCGCGGGACAACGCCGCGGCGGTAAAGTTCCGTTACTTCCCGATGAACTTCCCGCCCGCCGTTGAGCTGACCGAAAACAGCATCCGTGAATTCTGGTCTGCGATGTGCTCAGAATTCGAACCGTGGCGAAGAATCAGCGAGTGTCACCGGTTCCGCGGTCACCGCCCAGCCGGCGGCCAGCTCGTCGGCGAGCGCCGCGGTCAGCCGCCGGACATCGTCGGAAGCCGAGGAGTGCATGGCCTCCGCAACTACCAGCACGGCCCGCGTCGAACTGCGGACCGCCGAGTAGCCGCTCTGCCGGTTGACCCAGCGCCGGGCGTGCACCCTGGCGGCGGCGTCCGCGAAGATCACCTCACCGGCGGCCGGGTTCTCCGTCTCACCGGAGAAGGTCAGGTAGGTCTCGTCGCCGACCGCACGACGAACCTCCACGTACTCCTCGATCTCGGCGACGTCGAACACCGCCACCGGAATCGCGAAGGCGAGCGAAATCGCGTTGCAGATGTCGATCAGCGGATGGATCCGCGGTAGTTCCCGCTCCTTCTTGAACCGCCGCAGCAGCGATTCCGAGGCACAGCGGTACTGGGTGGGCTTGAGCCCCATCCTGGTGTAGGCGCGCCGCCATGCCTGGATCTCCGGCAGCTCCGCCTCCGAACGGCCTTCGAGCCGGGACGCCGCGATCGTGGTGAACTTGTCGATCCGGTCGCCCACGAAAACGGCAGTGACGTCCTCGGTGATCCCCTCGGCGTAGAGCACGCCGGGCACCAGTTCCGGGAAGTCCGTCCAGATCTCACTCGAGTGCTGAAAGTGCATGACCCTCCCCGGCACGGCAGCCCTGTCAGCGCCGACCTTACGCACGCCGCCGTGGCGCGGGCCGGACTACCCCGCCGGCTTCGCGCCGAAGAGCCACAGCGTCAGCGCCGTCAGCGCCGCGGACACCGCACCGGCCACCATGACGGCCGGCAGGGAGATCGAGTCGACCACCACCCCGCCGAGCAGCGCGCCGACGGAGATGGTCGCCTGGAAGGACGAGGTGAACAGGACCGTCGCCGCCTCCCGCGCGTGCGGAGCCGCGTCGGCGAACCAGGTCTGCGAGCAGACCGGGACCGCACCGTAGGCGAACCCCCAGAGCACGAGCAGCCCGATCGCGCCGGCCTGCCACTGCCCGGCCACCGGCAGCAGCAGGGTCGCCCCGGCCACCAGGCAGGCACCGACGACGAAGGTGGCCCGCAGGCCACGCGCTATCGCCGCGCCCGCGACGAAGTTCCCGGCGAGCCCGGCCACCCCGTAGGTCAGCAGGATCGTGCTGATCAGCACCGGGTCCACCCTGGTTACCTGCTCCAGGAACGGGGTCACGTAGGTATAGGCGCCGAAGTGGGCGACCACGATCAGGAAGGTCGCGGCCAGCCCGAGCCGGACCCTGCCGGCGCGAAGCAGGCCGCGCAGCACGGCCGGGCTGGTGACCTGCACGGCCGGCAGCGGCGGCAGCAGCACGACCAGTGCGATAAGGACGGCCACGGTCAGCACGCCCAGCACCGCGAAGGCGGCCCGCCAGCCGGCGAACTGCCCGATCAGGGCGCCCGCGGGCACCCCGAGCACCGAGCCGAGCGGCACCGCAGCGAAGATCACCGCGGTCGCGGTACCGGCCGCCCGCTCGCGCACCAGCCGTACCGCGAGGCCGGCGCCGATCGACCAGAAGCCGCCGATGGTCAGCCCGACCAGGACCCTGGCCACCAGCATCACCCAGTAGTCCGGTGCGATGGCGGCCAGCAGGTCGGCCAGTGCCAGCAGGGCGGTCAGCGCGCACAGCATCAGGCGACGGTCGATCCGCCCGGTCGCCACGGTGACCAGCGGGGCCGCGACCGCCGCGACGATGCCCGGCACCGTCATCATCCAGCCCGCCGTGCCCGCCGAGATCTGGAAGCTCGCGCCGATCGGCGTCAGCAGGCCGATCGGCATGATCTCGGTGGTGACGATGGAGAAGATTCCCAGCATCACGGCCACGACCGCGAGCCAGCCGGTCAGCGGCGGTCGTGTCGAATCAGCGGCGCCTTCGAGGGAGGTAGTGATCATGCGGTCCAGGACAGCAGCCGCCACCGGCCCCCGTCTGGCGAAAACACGACGGCGTAGTCACCGGCATGTCGATTTCCGCCTCTCCCGTTCGACGTGTCTACGAGTGAACGTCAAGCGGGACCACTGAGTGTGGTACGGCAGCAGGAAGGATCCGCCATGAACACGAACACCATCGGCAAGGCCACCCCGACCGTGAGCTACCGCGGGCTCGCCATGCTCCGCGCCGTCGGCGCCGGCCGCGCCCAGGTCTCCTGCAGCAGCGAGCCGGACCTGTTCATCGACGGGGTGTCCTGCTGCGACCAGTTCACCGCGCACACCCTCGCGCACCAGGGCCTGCTCCGGCCGAAACGGCCCGGCGCGCTGGGGCAGCGCGTGCCGGCCGCGCTCACCTCCGCCGGCCTCGCGATCATCACCGCGCAGCCCGTCGCCGCCTGACAGGCCCCGGAAAGATATCGCCTCCGGCCCGAAAAGTCCGCAAGAGGAAATAAGAAGGCCAACTAAAGCGCGTCATACTGAGAATGGAGTTCTCCCCTGGCGAAATGATCAAGCGAAGGAGCCCGGCATGACGGCCGTCGAATCCGCCCGCCGAACCAAATGGCTCACCGCACTGAACGAGAAGTACCACCATCTGGCGCTGGCCCTGTTCATGTTCGTCGTGCTAGCGCACTGGTCCGAGCATATCGTGCAAGCTGTGCAGATCTACGCCTTCGGCTGGAAAATCCCCGACGCCCGCGGCGTGCTCGGCATTCCTTTTCCCTGGCTGGTCACCTCGGAATGGATGCATTACGGCTACGCGCTCATCATGCTCATCGCGCTGTGGGCACTGCGCCGCGGTTTCGCCGGCCGTTCGCGGCAATGGTGGAACCTGGCCTTCGGCATCCAGTTCTGGCACCACATCGAGCACCTGCTGTTGCTGCTGCAAGCGCAGACCGGCTGGCGCCTCGACGGCGGACCGGTACCGACCAGCATCATCCAGCTGTTCATTCCCCGGGTCGAGCTGCACCTGTTCTACAACACCATCGTCACCATCCCGATGATCGTGGCGATGATCCTGCACCGCCGCGCCTCGGCCGCCGAGCGCGCGCGGACCGGCTGCCACTGCGGGCTTCCCCGCGAGCGCGAACGCACGCCGGCGGCCACCGGATGACAAACCGGATGACGACCGGTCCGGCTCGCCGCGCACTGGCACTGCTGCTGTTCCTGACGGGCTGGCTAGGACTCGGGGTGCTGGCCGCGGCGCCCGCCTCCGCGCACGTCAGGATCGTCTCCACCGCCCCCGGCGAAGGCGCCAGGCTGAGCAGCGCGCCGGCCCAGGTCTCCGTGCTGCTGTCCGAAAGCGTCGGCATCCAGCAGGACTCGCTGCGGGTGCTGGACGAACGCGGCGGGCGGGCCGACACCGGGCCGGTGTTCCAGCCCGGCGAGGTGGCCGAAGAGCTGGCCGTCCGGCTGCGGCCCGGCCTCCCCGACGGCAGTTTCCGGGTGGAGTACGCGTTCCTGTCCACCGACTCCCATCCGGTGCGGGGCACCTTCGTCTTCGTCATCGGCGACGGTCCGCTGGTCACCGACAGCGGCACGGTTTCCACCACCACCGCCACGGACGCGACGGTGGACGTCATCTCCACCGGGGCACGCTGGGCCGCCTTCGCCGGTGTGGTGCTGCTCGGCGGGCTGGTGTTCGTGCCGGCCTGCCGCCCAGCCGGGCGCGCGGACCCGGTCGTGCGCAAGCTGGTGCGCTGCGGCTGCGCGGTCTCCGGGCTGGCCGCGGTGGCCGCGTTCCTGATCCAGGGGCCCTATGTGGCCGGACGCGGAGTGTCTTCGCTCTTCTCCGCAGACCTGCTGGCGACCACGTTGAGCGTCTCCTACGGCAAGCTGCTCCTGCTGCGCCTCGGCGCGGTCGCGGTGCTGGCGGTACTGGCCGGCCGGTTGCTCGGGCCGGGCCCGCCGCTTTCGGCCCGGCTGAACGCCCGGTACGAAAACCTCGCCATGGTCGCCGGTTTCGTGGTGCTGCTCAGTTTCTCCGCGTCGGGTCACGCGGCCGCCGATCCGGTGCCGTACTTCACGATCACCGCCGATCTCGCGCACCTCGGCGCGATCGCGGTCTGGTCGGGCGGGCTCGTCCAGCTGGCGGTGGCCTTGCGCCGGGAGAGCCCCGGCGAGGACCTGGCGGCGGTGGCGGCCCGTTTCTCCCGCATTGCCGCGGTTTCGGTCGCCGTCGTGGTGCTCAGTGGCGCCTTTCTCGGCCTGCGGCACCTTCCGTCCCTTTCCGCGCTCTGGTCCTCCGGCTACGGCCTCGTCCTGCTGGCCAAACTGGCTGCCTTCGGGTTGCTGCTGATGGTGGCGAACCTGAGCCGAATGGCCGTGCGAAGAATGGCCATCCGGCGGGAGACCACCGGAACCGCCGGAATCGCTGTGCTCACCACGAACCTGACGCGGCTGCGGTTGACGGTGGGTACCGAGGTGGCGATCGCGGTCGTGCTACTCGGACTCGCCGCCAGGCTCTCCACACTTTCCCCGGACGCCTGAGTTCGCCACCCGGATGCCGGATAACGCCACTGTTGGTGACCGACCAACGCGGCGGTCCGGCCTACCCGGTGCGCTCAAATAGCCGCTACCGGTGACCGAAGCGCTGCCGTAGCGTCCGTTCCCAGGTGTACACCGTCGTTTCCGGCCCTTCTCCCCCTGCTTTGGAGGCCGATCGTGAGTCGACGTTCCCTTCACGCCATCCTTGCCCTGGCCGGCGCCGCCGTTACCGCGGCCGCGCTGGCTACCCCCGCCTCGGCCACCGTGCCGTCCTTACTGGACGCCTCGGCCGACCCGGCCGCGCTCGCCGGCGCCCAGCAGTCGCTCAGCCGGCAACTCGGTGCCGAGTTCGCGAACACCTGGCTGGACGCCTCGACCGGCAAGCTCGTCGCCGGCGTCACGGATGCCTCGCGCACGTCGCAGGTCCGTGCCGCGGGCGCGATCGCGAAGGTGGTGCGCCACAGCGCCACCGAACTGAACGACGTCAAGTCTACTTTGGACCATCGAGCCGGAAGTGCGCCCGACTCGGTCACCGGCTGGTATGTGGACGTGGCAACCAACGAAGTCGTGGTGTCCGTGCTGAACCGGGACGCGGCCGGCCTGGCGTGGGCCGCGGACGCCGGCACGGAGGCGTTGCGCGTCGAACAGGCCACCGAACGGCCACGGCCGATGTGGAACATCATCGGCGGCCAGGCGATCAACTTCAGCTCCGGCCGCTGCTCGGTGGGCTTCAACGCGCGCAACTCCTCCGGCACCCGGTACGTGATCACCGCGGGGCACTGCACCGACCTCGGCGGCACCGTGTCCGGCCCCGGCGGCACCATCGGCCCGGTCGCCGGTTCTTCCTTCCCCAGCAACGATTACGGCATCATCCGGGTGAGCAGCAGCTCGGCCGTGTCGACCGCGCTGGTGGACCGCTACAACGCCGGTTCGGACGTCACGGTGGCGGGCTCGACGGTGACCCAGGTCGGCGGCCGGATCTGCCGTTCGGGTTCCACCACCGGCTGGCGCTGCGGCACCGTCGGCGCGTTCAACCAGACCGTGAACTACGGCGGTGGCGACATCGTCTACGGCCTCACCAGGACCAGCGCCTGCGCCGAGCCGGGCGACTCCGGCGGCTCGTTCGTCAGCGACCCCGGATCCGGCACCCGCGTGCAGGCCCAGGGCATGACCTCGGGTGGCTCCGGTAACTGCTCATCGGGTGGCACGACCTACTTCCAGCCCGTCAACGAAGTGCTTTCGAACTACAGCTTGACCCTGTACACCGGCTGATCCATCAGCGGTACGGTGCGCCCGCCCGGTCTTGGCACCGGGCGGGCGTTCTGTTTCATACCGGCAAATAGCCGGCTTTTTGCCCTTTGGCCAAAGGGCAAAAAGCCGGCTATTTGCCTGGGGTGGAGGCTGGGAAGCGGGCGATCCAGCGGTGCTGCCACGGCATTTCGACCGCCCGGCGGTGGTAGTTCGCCCGTGTCCAGGTGACCGCGTCGGCCTTCGGCACCCCGGCGAGCACGGCGAGGCAGGCGATCACCGTGCCGGTCCGGCCGACGCCCCCGCCGCAGGCGACCTCGACCAGCCGGCCGGCGCGAGCCCGCTCGTGCAGCGCGCGGATCTGCGCGATGGCACCAGCCCGGTCGCGCGGCAGCAGGAAGTCCGGCCAGTCGATCCAGTCGTGGGGCCAGCTCAGCTCGTGGTCGTGCCGCTGCCGCAGCCGCGCACCGCCAAGGTAGAGGCCGTAGTCGGGCACGATGCCCGCCGGCGCCGGGTCGCGCAGGCCGCGACCGCGCACCCAGGACTCGTCGGGCAGCTTGGTCGCTCCGGTGAGGGTCGAGTTGGTCATACCCCATCCTGCCGTGGACACGGCCTGAAGCGCTCCCTTGTGGGACCGCTCGCCCACACGTAGCATGCTACTCCATCCTACTGGTACTTCACTTGCAGACAGTGGCGTATCAAGAGCTTCTCTCCGCCGGTCATCGTCGACAGGAGGTCCAAAATGGCGCGTGTGATCAGCGACGGCTCACTGCGGGCGAGCACCATGCGCAGGGTGACCCGCAGGGTCGTCCCGCTGCTGATGCTCGGCTACATCGTGAGCTACATCGACCGGATCAACATCAGCTTCGCCAAGTTCGGTCTCGAAGAGACCTTCGGGATGTCCGCGACCCAGTACGGGTTCGCGGCCGGCATCTTCTTCGTGGGTTACGTGCTCGCCGAGGTACCCAGCAACATGATCATGGCCAAGGTCGGTGCCCGGATCTGGCTCAGCCGGATCATGGTGACCTGGGGCGTCATCGCCGCGCTGCTCGCCTTCGCGCCGAACGTGGAAATGGTCTACGTGCTGCGCTTTCTGCTCGGCATCGCGGAAGCCGGCTTCTTCCCCGGCATCCTGGTCTACCTGACGCACTGGTTCCCCAACTCCGAGCGCACCAAGGTGATCTCGACCGTCATGGTCGCCATCCCGCTGGCCGGGGTGATCGGCGGCCCGCTCAACGGCTGGATCCTGTCCGCCTTCGACGACGTGGCCGGCCTGGACGGCTGGCGCTGGATCTTCCTGGTCGGCGGTATCCCCGCGGTCGTGCTGGGCGTGGTGTTCTTCCTGACCGTCACCGAACGCCCCGCGGACGCCCGCTGGCTCGGCGAGGCACAACGCGAATGGCTGATCACCACCCTGGCCACCGAGGAGGCCGAGCGCACCGCCACCGCACCCGCCGGGCACCGCGCGGTGTTCCGCAACAAGAAGGTGCTCGCGCTCACCGCGGTCTACTTCCTGCTGCAGTGCGGCGCCTACCCGCTCATCTACTGGATGCCCTCGGTGATCAAGGACGTGGGCGCCACCCTGAACAGCGTGCAGGTTGGCTGGCTGTCCGCGGTGCCGTTCCTGATGGCCGCGATCTGCATGTACCTCGCCGGCCGCCTGGTGCGGGACGAACGTTCCTCGAAGCCGGTGCTGATCGCGCTCGGCGTCTCAGTGGTGGCCTTCGCGGTGACCGCGGTCGGCCTCGGCACCCCGGCGCTGGCGTTCTTCGCGATCACGGTCGCGACCATGGCCGCGCAGACGGCCAAGCCGTTGTTCTGGTCCCTGCCAACGGCTTTCCTGGCCGGGGTCGGTGCCGCGAGCGGCATCGCGCTGATCAACTCGCTCGGCAACGCGGCGGGTTTCATCAGCCCGTTCGCGGTGGGCTGGATCCAGGACATCTCCGGTGGCAACGCGGGCCTGTCGATGACCGTGATGATACTGGCCAACATACTGGCCATGGCCGTGATCGGCGGCCTGTGGCTGTCCGCCCGGCGCAGGCGAACAGCACTGGAGCCCGCGATCCCCGATGCGCCTGACCGGCCGTCGGGACGGTAGCGGCTATGCTGGGCAGCCCCGGCCGGGCCGAGCGGGCCGGGGCAGCCAGGTTCTCGTTCGGCTGGGCACGGGGAGCCACTTGTCAGAAGCGCCGGTCGACAGCAAGTCCGAGCAGATCGCCGCCGAGATCCGCGACGCGATCAGGGTCGGCCAGCTCCAGCGCGGGGTGCTCTACTCCTCGCGTGAGCTGGGCGAGCGCTTCGGCGCCTCGCGTACCCCGGTGCGCGAGGCACTGCTCAAGCTGGCCGACCTCGGCCTGGTCAAGATCGAGCGCAACCGGGGCGCCAGGGTGCTCGGGCCGGACGGCCGCGGCATCGTCGAGCTGTGCAGCCTGCGGGTGCTGCTCGAACCGCCCGCCGCCCGCAGTGCCGCCGCGGTGATGACCGGCCGCGACGAAGAGGCGCTGGCCGCCGAGTTCAAGATCATGGAGAAGCTCGCGGACGGCAGCCCCGAGTACTTCGCCGCGGACGAGCGGCTGCACGACCTGATCCTGCGTGCGAGCGGGAACCTGCGGCTGGCGAAGTTCGTCGGCGAGCTGCGGCAGACCCTGGCACTGGACGGCCGGTTCAGCGTGCCGAAGTACCAGTCGGTGGAGACCGCGCTCAAGGACCACTGGGACATCATCGAGGCGCTGCGCAAGCGCGACGGCGAGGCCGCCGAACGGGCCATGCGCAAGCACATCGTGCGTTCCGCCGACCTGTTGGTGGCGCACAGCGGCGAGGACAACCGCGGGCTGGTCGCGGAATGGCGGCGCTGGGTCGAGATCGCCGTGCCCGCCGGCGAGCGGATCGTCCACTAAGCACCTCGCCCGTCCCTTCACCGGCCGAACCTTGTCCGACAGTTGCATGCTACTTGGCTCTGGTAGTACGTTACTGGCGTATTGCCCTCGGCGGTCTGCTGAAAGGATTCCCCTTTGACTTCCCCCTCCTACGCGGCCTCGGTCGCCCGAGGTCTCTGGGCTTCGGGCGCCGACCTGGTCGGCTACATCCCGTCGGTCAGCGTCGCACCGGTGATCACCGCGCTGGTCGAGTCCGACGGCGGCGAAGACGGTGTGTCCGGCCGGGTGTTCCCGCTCTCCCGCGAAGAAGAGGCGATGGGTGTGCTCGGCGCCCTGCCGCTCGCCGGCAAGTTCGGCGCGATCGTGATGCAGGACAACGGTTTCGGCAACGCGCTCACCGCGCTGACCACGTTCAACCTCGCCTACCACCTGCCGCTGCTGATCGTGGCGAACACCCGCGGCGGCCTCGGTGAGTACAACTCGATGATCCATTCGCTGTGCCAGCACGTGCCCGGCCTGCTGGACCGGGTCGGCCTGCGGGTCTTCGAACTCGACCGCCGCAGCGACCCCGCCGACTGGGAGGCGGTGGTCGCCGAGGCCGGCACGCACGCCCGGATGACCTTCCGCCCGGTCGTCGTGCTGACACATTTCTGGGCCACCGACGGAAAGGGAGCGTGAGGCGTGCAGCGGATCGAAGCACTGGAGGTCCTGGCCGAAGCCACCGAAGGGCTGCCCGTGGTGGCGACCTGCGCATCGACCAGCCGCGAGCTCGCCGCGGTCGCCGACCGGCCGAATCACCTGTACCTGCTGGACTCGATGGGGCTCGCCGGTTCCGTGGCCACCGGTCTCGCGCTGGCCGTCGCCGGTACCCCGGTCGAGCGGGTGGTGGCCATCGAGGGTGACGGCTCACTGCTGATGAACCCGAACGTGCTGCCCACCGGCGGCTATCTGCGGCCGGCGAACCTGCTGCTGGTCCTGCTCGACAACGGGGTCTACGGCGCCACGGCGAACCTGCCGACCTACGCCGGCCGGGTCGACCTCGGCGCGCTCGCCGACGCTGCGGGCTGGACGGTGCACCGCGCGGGTGATGCCGACGGGCTGCGCGTCGAGCTCGGCAAGGCGCTCACCGCGGACGGGCCGGTTTTCCTGCATGTGCGGGTCGAAGTGGGCAACGCGCCCGACATCCCCAAGCTGCTGGAAAACCCGGTGGTGCTCGGCCGCCGGTTCCAGGACTGGCTGACCGCGACGGCCGGGGGTACCCGATGAGCGCACCGTCCACTGTGGCCAAGGTCCGCACGGTCAATCCGGTGCACGGCGAGGAGATCGCGACCTACCCGGTCACCTCCGAACGCGCGCTCACCGCGTTGCTCGATGCCGCCGCGGTCCGCCGTACCGAGTCTCCCGGCGAGCGGGCCGCCCTGCTGCGGACGATGGCCGCGCGGCTGCGGGCCGGTTCACCGGAGTTCGCGTTCCTGATCACCACCGAGATGGGCAAACCGCTCGGCCAGGCCGCCGCCGAGATCGAGAAGAGCGCCGCGGCCTGCGAGTACTACGCCGAGCACGTCGAGCGGCTCGTCGCGCCCCGGCCGGTGGACGTGGCACCGGACTCCGGGTTCGTCCGGCCGCTGCCGCTCGGCGCGCTGCTGGCGATCATGCCGTGGAACTACCCGTTCTGGCAGGTGTTCCGCGCGATGATCCCGGCCGTCGCGATCGGCAACACGGTCGTGCTCAAGCACGCGGACAACGTCACCGGCAGCGCGTACGCGGTGCAGGCGCTCTTCGACGAGGTCTTCGGGCCCGGCGTGCTCAGCACCGTGGTGCTGCCGCCGCACCGGATCGGGAAGCTCATCGAAGACCCTCGGATCGCCGGGGTCGCCTTCACCGGCAGCAACCGGGTTGGCGCGATCGTCGGCGCCCGTGCCGGTGCGGTGGTCAAGAAGACAGTGCTCGAACTGGGCGGCTCGGACCCGTTCGTGGTGCTCGCCGACGCCGACGTCGGCGCGGCCGCCCGCGCGGCGGTCCGGTCCCGGTTCCTCAACGCCGGGCAGAGCTGCATCGCCGCGAAACGGCTGATCGTGGCGCAGCTGGTGCGGGACGAGTTCGTCGACGCCGCGCTGGCCGAGCTCGACGCGCTGGTGGTCGGCGACCCGCTCTCCCCCGGTACCGACCTCGGCCCGATGGCGCGCGTCGACCTGCGCGACGAACTGCGCCGCCAACTCGGCGCCGGCCTCAGCAGCGGGGCGCGGTTGCTCGGCGGCGGCGAGCCCGACCAGGGGCCCGGCGCCTGGTTCACCCCGACGCTGGTGGAGGTGCCCGACACCGGTAACCCCCTGTTCCAGGACGAGACCTTCGGCCCGCTCGGCGCGCTGCTCGCGGTACCGGCCGAGGCCGACGCGATCGCCGCGGCCAACGCGTCCCGGTACGGGCTGAGCTGCTCGATCTGGAGCCGCGATGTCGAACGAGCGCAGGCGCTCACCGCGAAGATCGACGCCGGATCCGTGTTCGTCAACCGGATCTCCGAGTCCGATCCGCGCATTCCGGTCGGTGGCGTCAAAGCCAGCGGCCACGGCCGGGAGCTCGGCACCCATGGCGCGCTCGAGTTCGCCAACCTCCAGTCGGTCCGCACCGCCTGACCCGGCGGAAAACCCACCCCACCAAGGAGAATCCCATGACGATCACGCAGGTCCTGGCCAGGGCCATCGGCATCCCGGTCGGCAAGCCGACCAGGATGTCCAACCGCGAACTGGCCAACCGGCACTACGTGCTGGTCGAGGTCACCGACGACACCGGGCACACCGGCATCGGCTACACCTACGCCGGCACCGCCGGTGCCTTCATCACCAAGGCCGCCGTGGACGACCTGCTCGCGCCGGTGTACCTGGGCGCCGAGCAGGACGACATCTACGGGCTGTGGAGCCGCGCCTACCAGGAGACGCTGCTCGCCGGGCGCCGCGGCGCGGTCATCCGCGCACTGTCCGCCATCGACATCGCGCTCTGGGACCTCAAGGCGAAACGCGCCGGCCAGCCGCTGGCCGTGCTGCTCGGCGGTTCCACCGCACCGCAGCCGGCGTACGCGTCCGGCGGCTACTACCAGCCGGGCGAAGGCGAGTGGACTGAGGCGATCGTGAAGGAGATCGCGTTCAACGCGGCGCAGGGCTTCACCGACCACAAGATCAAGGTCGGCGGCCTGACCGTCGCCGAGGACGCGCGGCGGGTCGCGGCCGCCGTGGAAGCGATCGGCGACGGCAAGCTCTCCCTGGACGCCAACAACGCCTACCATTCGGTCCGCGAAGCCAGGGTCGCCATCGAGGCCTTCGAGCGCGCGGCCGGGGACGTTCCACTGTGGTGGTTCGAGGAGCCGCTGTCCCCCGAGGCGATCGTCGGGCACGGCGAGCTCGCCAGGCAGATCCGGACCCCGGTCGCGACCGGGGAGATCCACCAGACGCGCTGGGAGTTCCGCAGCCTGATCGAGGCGGGCTCGGCGTCGATCCTGCAGACCGACGCGGGCGTGGTCGGCGGCGTGACCGAATGGCTGCGGGTCGCGCACACCGCGGACAGCTTCGGCCTGCAGATGGCCCCGCACTGGCACCACAACCTGCACGTGCACCTCACCGCCGCGGTGGCCAACCCGCTCGTGGTCGAGTATTTCGCGCTGGAGAAGGGAATCTACAACTTCGAGCTGCTGCTCACCCCGCGGACCCGGCTGCGCTACCAGGACAACCAGGTGTTCCTGCCTGATCGCCCCGGGATCGGCATCGAGCTCGACGAGGACGTCGTCGCGAAGTACGAGATCAGCTCCTGAACTTCGGTGTGGCCGCCTCCCTCGTGATAAGTTGGAAAATCGAATCCACACCTCTCGAGGGAGGCATCCGCGATGCCAGGTCCGGCCAGGCGCTGCTCGATCGCCAACGCGCTCGCCGTCATCGGGGAACGCTGGAGCATACTGGCGATCCGCGAAATCTCCTTCGGCAACCGGCGCTTCGACCAGATCGTGCGCAACACCGGGGCCAGCAGGGACATCCTCACCGCGCGGCTGAGGACACTGGTGGAGACCGGCGTCCTGGAACGGCGCCAGTACGAGCAACGGCCGCCCCGGTACGAGTACGTGCTCACCGAGGCGGGCCAGGCGCTGCAACCGGTCCTGCTCAACCTGATGGAATGGGGCGACCGCTACATCACCAAGGGCCGCCCGCCGACGGTGTGGCGGCACGAGTGCGGCGCCGAGCTCCATCCCGTCACGGTCTGCGCGGAATGCCGCGAACCGGCCCTGCCCGACCAGCTCACCCCCATCCGCATCGGCAAAGTCTCCTAACCCGCGAGTCCCACCTTCACACCCCGCGAGTCCCACACTCCGCCCCGGCGAGTTCCACCTCGGAGCCCGGCGAGTTCCCCGTTCGGACTCACTGAGTCACACAGCCAGCTCGGCGAGAGTGCGGCGAATCAGGAGCGCAAGACGCTTACGCCGATAACCGGGCGAGGCGTAGTAGTCACCCTGATAATCCAGTCCCGCCAGGGAGTCCTGGATCGCTTCCCCGAGCCGCCGCTGGTCCGCGAAATCGAGACCGGGCAACGCGGCTTCGAGCACCGGCAGCCGCCGCGGATACGCCAGCGCGCCGGACACCGCGACACTGGCCCGTTCGACGCGGCCATCGCCCCCCGGAGTCAACACGATCGCCGCACCGGCCACACTCCAGCCGACCGCGACGTGCTTGACCTTGCGATAGCCGGCCACCGCACCTGCGCCGGGCAGCGGGAGGCGCAGCGAGCGGGCGAACTCGCCGGGCGCCAGCGCGTTCTCCGCCGGCCCGCGCACGAAATCGCCCAGTGCCACCGTGCGACGCCCGCGCACTCCGTCCACCAGCAACACGCCGTCCAGCGCGAGTGCGGCGGCGAGCCAGTCACCGCCGGGGGCCACCTCGCAACAGGCGCCGACGAGCGTGCCTCTCCTGCGCACCAAGGGATCCGCGGCCACGTTCGCCACTTCCAGCAGCAACGGCAGCCGCGCGGCCACGTCGGGATGACCCGCGATGTCGGCCTGGCGCGCCATCGCGCCGAAGGTCAGCGCGTCCAGGCCGACCGCGATCTCGTCCAGTCCGGGCACTCCGGACAGGTCCAGCACGAGCGCGGGGTTCTTCCGCCGGAGCTTGAGATCGGTGAGCAGGCTCTGCCCACCGGCCAGCAGCCGCGCCCGGTCGCCGTGCCCCGCCAGAGCGGCCTTCAGGTCCTGGATCGTGCGCGGCCGGAGGTAGTCGAAGGACGACGGGATCATCGGGCGACCCGCTCGATGGCGTCGAGCACGCGTTCGGGGGTCAGCGGCATTTCGATCTCCTTGACGCCGAGCGGCCACAGCGCGTCGAGCACGGCGTTGACCACGGTCGGCGGCGCGGCGATGGTGCCGGCCTCGCCCACTCCCTTGGCGCCGAGCGGGTTGGTCGGGCTCGGGGTCTCCACGAAGGACGTCTCGAAGCGCGGCACCAGGTCGAACCGGGGAATCGGCGGATCGGCAGCGGGGTGCCCGCCCACGCCGTAGTGCGCCCCTTCGAACAGCGCCTGGCCGATCCCCTGGGCCAGCGCGCCGTGCACCTGACCGCGCGCGAGCAGCGGGTTGATCACCACCCCGAAGTCGTCGATCGCGAAATAGCGGCGAAGCGACACCTCCCCCGACTCCGCGTCCACCTCCACCACCGCGAGATGCGCGCCGTACGGGGCGGACATCGCGGACGGCTGGTAGAACTCGGTCTCCTCCAGCCCGATGCCCTGCCCGGCAGGCAGTCCCTGACCGGTCCACGCCCGGCGCGCCACGTCCCGCACGGTCACCGACGCGTCCCCGGTCCGGCAGTGACCGCCGGACAGCTCGATCCGCTCGGGTGAGGTACCCAGCAGCACCGCCGCGATCGCCCTGATCCGCGCGGCCACCCGCGCCGCCGCCACCTTGACCGCGCTGCCCCCGACCACCACCGACCGGGAGTTGAAGGTGCCGACGCCCACCGGCACCAGGTCGGTGTCCCCCTGCACGACCTCGACCTGGTCCGGGGCCAGCCCCAGCTCGTCCGCCGCGATCTGCGCGAAGGTGGTCGCGTGCCCCTGACCGTGACTGTGCGAACCGGACAGCACGGTCGCCTGTCCCCCTGGATGCACCCGGACCACCGCGGTCTCGAAGCCACCGCGGTCGAAGCCCACCCTGGCCAGCCCGTCCGGCATCCCGGTACCGCAGGTCTCGGTGAAGCAGCTGACCCCGATCCCGACCAGCTTTCCCTCCGCCAGTGCCGCCCGTTGCCCGGCACGCAGCTCCGCGTAACCGGCGGTGTCCAGCGCCAGGCGCAGGGTGTCCGCGTACCGCCCGCTGTCCAGGTACGCGCCGACCGGCTGGTACTTCGGCAACTGCTCGGGACGGAGGAAGTTGCGGAACCGGACCTCGACCGGGTCCAGCCCGAGCTCGCGCGCCACCCGGTCCACCGTGCGCTCGATCAGGTACGAAGCCTCGGGCCTGCCGGCGCCGCGGTAGGCGTCGACCGGGGTGGTGTTGGTGAACACGCAGTCCACGGACATCTCGGCGTGCGGGATGTCGTAGACCCCGGCGATGTACATGATCACGTTCAGCGTGGGCACGCCGGTGCCCATGGAGGAAAGGTACGCGCCCACGTTGGCCGTGCCGCGCACGCGCAGGGCGACGATCTTGCCGTCCCGGTTCGCGGCCACCTCGACCCGCATCGCGTGGTCGCGACCGTGCGTGGTCGCGACCAGGTTCTCCCGCCGGGTCTCCACCCACTTCACCGGCCTGCCCAGCCGGATCGCCGCCTCGGCGAGCACGAACTCCTCCGGATAGGTGTGCATCTTGGCGCCGAACCCACCGCCGACGTCGGGTGAGACGACGCGGAGCCGGTGCTCGGGGAAGCCGAGGCCCTCGGCCAGGTTCCGGCGCAGGTTGTGCGGCAGCTGGGTCGAGGAGTGCACGGTCAGCCGTTCCCGCACCGCGTCGTAGTCGGCGAGCACCACCCTGGGTTCCAGCGAGAACGGCACCAGCCGCTGGTTGCGCAGGCCGAACTCGAACCGCAGGTCGGCCTGCGCCTCGTCGAAACCGCCGTTGCCCATGGCAAACCTGGCGGCGACGTTGTCCGGCAGGTCTTCGTGCACCAGTGGCGCATTGTCGTCGCGCGCCTGTTCCTGGTCCAGCACGAAGGGCAGCGGCTGATACCCCACCCGGACCGCTTCGACGGCGTCGGCCGCGTCCTCCCGCCGCTCCGCGATGACCACCGCGACCGCCTCGCCGACGTGCCGGACCCGGTCCACGGCCAGTACCGGCCTGCCCTTGACGCGGCTGCCGGGAATGAGCCAGTCCGGCCGGACCGAGGCCGGCTCGCCGAGATCCTCGGCGGTCAGCACCGCGACCACGCCCGGCATCGCACCGGCCGCACCGGTGTCCACCCCGGTGATCCGCGCGTGCGGGTGCGGGCTGCGCGCGAAAGCGGCGTGCAGCAGGCCCGGCGGCGCGATGTCGTCCACGTACCGGCCGCGCCCGGTGACGAACCGCCGGTCCTCCGCCAGCCGCCGTACCGGACGGCCGACCCAGTCACCCCTCATCGTCCGGTCACCGACAGCACCGCGTCCACGATGTGCTGGTATCCGGTGCACCGGCACAGGTTTCCGCGCAGGCATTGGCGGACCTCGTCTTCGGTCGGATTCGGATTGTGCCGCAACAGGTCGGCGGCCGCGCACAACATGCCCGGCGTGCAATAGCCGCACTGCAACGCGTGGTGTTCACCGAAGGCGGTCTGCAGCGGATGCGGTTCCCCGTCCCGCGCGAGCCCGGCCGCGGTGACCACCTCCGCGCCGTCGCACTGCACGGCCAGCACCAGGCAGGACTTCACCGCGTCGCCGTCGAGCAGCACCGTGCAGGCCCCGCAGCGGCCGGTTTCGCAGCCGACGTGCGGCGCGGTCACCCCGAAAGTCTCCCGCAGGGCGAGCACGAGCAGGGTGCGCGGGGCGACCCTGCCCCGCCTGCGCACCCCGTCGACGGTGAGCTCGATGGGCACGGATCGCTCGTGTTCCGACACGGGTCTTCTCCTTCGGGCCCATTAAGTCGCATTTCCCAACTAACAGTAGACCCAGCGAGTTGGAAAACACAACTATCTTCGGGCCGCACACAACGTCGGGGTTTCCGGCTCTCGCCGTACACTTTGTCCCTTGCCGGGTGCCCGCCGAGGCTGAACAGTGTGCACATGCCACCGGACACTCCATCGGACACTCCGCCGGACACTCCACAATGGCCGGACCAGCGATGAGGATCGCCGGGCTGCAAACACCGGGCACACCGGGTGACGTCCGGGCCAACCTGGCCGAGCTGGACCGGGCCGCCGCGGACGCCGCCGGCCTCGGCGCCCGGCTGCTGATCACGCCCGAGCTGTTCGTCACCGGATACGACATCGGCGACACGGTGCGCGACCTCGCCCGCGCGGACCTGACCGGCCCGGCCGCGGAAATCGCCGCGCGCCACGGCGTGGCGATCCTGCTCGGCGCGCCGGAGCAGGACGGGAACGCCTGCTACAACACGGCTTTCTTCCTCGACGAGCACGGTGGGCTACTCGGCCGTTACCGCAAGACGCACCTGTTCGGCGAGCTGGACCGGCGGTACTTCACCCCTGGCGACGAGCTCGTGCACACGGTGACCTACCACGACCTGAAGATCGCTTTGCTGATCTGCTACGACGTCGAGTTCCCGGAAGCGGTCCGCGCGGCCGCGCTGGCCGGCGCGCAGCTGGTCGCCGTGCCGACCGCGCAGATGACACCCTTCGAGTTCGTCGCGGAGCAGCTCATCCGCACCCGCGCCTGGGAGAACCAGGTCTACCTGGCCTACATCAACCACGACGGCAGCGAGAACACGCTCAGCTACGTCGGACGCAGCAGCATCGTCGCGCCGTCGGGCGAGGTCCTCGACTCCGCGGTGCACGGCACCCACCTGCTGGTCGCCGACGTCGAACCGGCCGTGGTGGCCGAGGCCCAGCGGGCCAATCCCTATCTAGCCGACCGGATGCCGCACCTCTACGACTGAGATGGGGGCATGCGACGTTTTTTGCGCATGTCCCCATCGATCGGGTGCGGGTGTCCCGCAAGATTCTGAGGAGACCGCCTTGGCCATCGAAGCGAACGCAGGCACGAACGACGACGGATCCGCCCCGGCCGGCAGGCTGTCCGGCAAGCTCGGCACCGGCCGCATCGTGTTCATGGTCATCGCCGCGGCCGCGCCGCTCACCGTGATCGGCGGGAACGTACCGCTCGCGATCGGCAACGGCAACGGGCCCGGCGCACCGGTGGGCTTCGTGCTCGCTTCGCTGGTGCTGCTGGTGTTCTCCATCGGCTTCGTCACGATGACCCCGCACGTCACCGAGGCCGGCGCCTTCTACTCCTATGTCACGCAGGGACTCGGCGACCGGCCGGGTATGGGCACCGCCTACGTCGCGCTCGTCGCCTACACCGCCATCCAGGTCGGCGTGTACGGCTACCTCGGCTGGGCGGTCGGCGACCTGGTGACCCACTACGGCGGCCCCGCACTGCCCTGGTGGGCGTACTCGATCGTGGCGCTGGCCGTGGTGGCCCTGCTCGGTTACCGGCACATCGAGCTGAGCGCCAAGGTGCTCGGGGTCGCGCTGGTGCTGGAGATCGCCATCGTGGTCGCGCTGGACGTGGCGATTCTGGCCAGCGGCGGCGCGCACGGGATCAGCGGCGACTCCTTCACCCCGGACGCGGTGTTCTCCGGCCCGCTCGGCATCGCGGTGCTGTTCGCGCTGACCGGGTTCATCGGTTTCGAGGCCACCGCGGTGTTCCGGGACGAGGCGAAGGACCCGGCACGGACCATTCCCCGCGCCACCTACCTGGCGGTGGCCATCATCGGGATCTTCTACACGGTCTCCTGCTGGGCCTTGGTCGAGGCGGCCGGCTCGGACCAGGTGGTGCGGGTCGCCACCGACGCGCTCGACCAGGGCGGCAACATGCTGCTGGACACCTCAAGGCAGCACCTCGGTGTGGTGCTGACCGACGTGATGCAGGTGCTGCTGTGCACCAGCCTGTTCGCCTGCGTGCTGTCCTTCCACAATGTCGTCGCCCGCTACCAGTTCGTGCTGGCGCGCAAGGGATTCTTCCCACGCCGGCTGGGCGGGGTGCACCCGCGGCACCACTCCCCCGCGTTCTCCTCGGTCGTGCAGACCGGCACCGCGCTGGTGCTGCTGGTGGTCTTCGCCGTCGCCGGGCTCGACCCGCTGGTCGGCATCTTC
Source organism: Amycolatopsis nigrescens CSC17Ta-90 (assembly GCF_000384315.1). Lineage (GTDB taxonomy): Bacteria > Actinomycetota > Actinomycetes > Mycobacteriales > Pseudonocardiaceae > Amycolatopsis > Amycolatopsis nigrescens. Next base: position 8,914,009 of record NZ_ARVW01000001.1, read on the forward strand.
GGCTCGATGGCCGGGGTGGCCACCGTCGGCATGGTGCTGCTGATGCTGCTCACGTCGGTGGCCGTGGTGGTCTTCTTCGCCCGTGACCGCGCCGCCCGCCGTGGCCGGGTGTGGACCGCGGTCGTCGCTCCGGTCGCCGCCTGCGCCGGGCTGCTGGTCAGCCTGTGGCTGGTGGTCTCGAACTTCACCCTGGTCACCGGCGGCAGCACCGGGGTGAGCGTGCTGCTCGGCGTGATCCCGGCCGTCGCGCTGATCGCCGGGGTAGCCGTCGGCGGGCGCCGGAGGCGGGCCGTTTCGTAGCGGCTACCCCGCCTCGGCGGTCACCGTCCCGCCGGTCACCGCGGCCCGGATGGTCAGCGGCTCACGGCCGACGGGCCGGTGTCGCAGCACGGCTTCGGCGACCGGGTCCGCCAGCGTGACCCGCAGGCACCGCCGGAGGCCGCGGGCGCCGTAGACCGGGTCGAAACCCAGGTCCGCGACCAGCCGCGGCACGGACTCGTCCACCTCGAGCCGCACCGAGCGGCGATGCAGCCGCTGCCGCAGCAGCTCGATCTCCACCTCGGTGATGCGCACGGCGGTTTCGGTGTCGAACTCGCGGAAGACCACCGTCTCGTCGATCCGGTTGAGGAACTCGGTGTCGAAGAACTCGCTCAGCGCGGCCGAAAGCACGGTCTCGTTGCCCCGCGCGGCGAGCCGGCGGGTGACCGTCCCGGACCGGCCGCCGACCCGGTCGGCCAGCCGGCGCCAGCGGGCGCGGCGGCGTTTCGCCAGTTCCGCGCTGCCGAGGTTGGAGGTCAGGAAGACGAAGCTGTTGCGGAACGAGATGGTCTGCTGGCCGCTGGCCAGTCGCAGCTCCCCGTTGTCCAGCACCTGCAGCAACGCCCGCAGCACGGTCGGGTGCGCCTTCTCCACCTCGTCGAACAGCACGATCCCCGGTGTGTAGGCGTCACCCTCCACTGTGGACCTGTCGAAGACGCTGAACGCCTCCTTGCTGCCGGCGTAACCCGGCGGCGCACCGCTGAACGAAGCCGCGTAATGCTCCTGCGCCAGCGAGTTCATGTCCACCCGGCACAGGTCCTCCGGCCCGGACCGCAGCACGGCCGCCACCTGCCGGACCAGCTCGGTCTTGCCGGTCCCGGTGGGCCCGGCCAGCAGCAGGTTCGCCAGCGGCCGCTGGGGATCGGTCGCACCGGCGGTGGCCAGCGTCATCGCGCGCACCACCGACCGGATCGCCGAGTCCTGGCCGAGCACCCTGGCCCGCAGCCGTTCGGTGACCGCGTCGGGATCGAAGGCGCCCGGTGGCTTCGCCGGGTCCGGCGCGGCCACCGGGCCGCCATCCTGGCCGGCACGCCTACCACGGTTCTGGTCGTGGTACATGTCGGTCAGATAGGGCATCCGTGTTCTCCCTCAGAATCTTGCGGGACACCCGCACCCGATCGATGGAGGCATGCGCAAAAAGCCTCGCATGCCCCCATCTCAGGCCTGCATCGTCTCGTTCACCGGCAGTTCGCCGACCCGGCAGTCCGCGACACCGACCGTGTCGCGGGTGATCGCCTCCACGTTCTCGCGGGCCTTCTCCGCGTCGGTGACCCAGAGCTTGTAGAACTCGAACGGGCAGTCGGCCACGCCCTTGTCCCCGTCGCCAGCCGCGTGCACCCCCGAGTAGCCGCGGTGCAGCAGCTTGAACAGGTGGTTCTGCGACTGGTCGAACTCCCGCGCGTCGCGGATCGCCGAGACGGACAGCTGCGCGAACTGGATCCCGTACTCCTCCTCGCCGGTCTCCCCGAGGGTGCGCCCGTCGAAGCCGATGATCGAGGAGTGGCCGAAGTAGGAATAGACCCCGTCGAACCCGGCCGCGTTCGCCACCGCGACGTAGCAGTTGTTGGCCCACGCCATCGCCTTCGCCATCAGCACCTGCTGATCCTTGGCCGGGTACATGTAACCCTGGCAGCGGACGATCAGCTCGGCACCCTTCATCGCGCAGTCCCGCCAGATCTCGGGGTAGTTGCCGTCGTCGCAGATGATCAGCGAGATCTTCATGCCCTTCGGGCCCTCGGTGACGTAGGTCGTGTCGCCCGGGTACCAGCCTTCGATCGGGCACCACGGCAGGATCTTGCGGTACTTCTGCACGATGTCGCCGCGGTTGTTGATCAGCACCAGGGTGTTGTACGGCGGCTTGTCCGGGTGGTCCTCGTGCTGCTCGCCGGTGATGGAGAAGACGCCCCAGGTGTCCGCCTCGCGGCAGGCCGCGGCGAAGATCTCGGTCTCCTCGCCGGGAATGGTCGCCGCCGTCGCGTACATCTCGTCCTGGTCGTACATGATCCCCTGGGTGGAGTACTCCGGGAACACCACCAGGTCCATCCCTGGCAGGCCGGTCTTCATGCCCACCACCATCTCGGCGATCTTGCGGGCGTTGTCCCGCACCTCGGCCTTGGTGTGCAGCCGAGGCATCTTGTAGTTGACCACCGCGATACCGACGGTGTCGGGGCTGGCGGAGATGTCACCGTGTCGCATCAGTTTCTCCTCGGATTGGCGGTTCAGTCGGGTTTCAGGCGGGTGTCGCGGAGGCGGGGACCAGGCGCGGGGCACGGCCCCTGGCGGCGAGCAGTGCGGAGAGCGCGACGAGGGCGGCGAACACCGCGGCCGCGATCCAGGCCGTGCCGGCGTTCGAGCGGTAGCCGCCGGTCATCGCCAGGAAGGCGGGGACCGAGCAGGTCGGCTGGCTGAGCAGCAGCGTCGCCCAGCCGGTGAACCGGGTCAGCCGCTCCAGGCCGAGGCCGAGCACCAGGAAGAACAGGGTCCACAGCAGCGCCCAGGCCAGCCAGATCACGCCGAAGACCGGATCTTCGTTGCGCCAGAACGAAAGTCCGGAGTAGACCAGCGCGGCGCCCGCCACGTACAGCGAGAACCAGCCGACGCCGGACGGTTCGAGGCCGGCGAAGTTGACCACGCCGACGTAGAGGTAGGTGAACCCGAACAGGTAGAGCCCGGAGGCGCCGAGGATCGCTTCCTGGTCACCGCCGGCCTGGATGATCAGCACGGTCGGCGTGACGCACTGGAGCGCGCCGACGAACAGGTTGAGCGCGGCGGCCGAGCGGGCGGGCACCCTGCCCAGCAGCATCAGGCCGTTCACCAGCAGTACGGCCCCGACGTAGAGCAGCCCCACATTGTTCACGATCGACCTCCGATCTCCCTCATTGGGACCGGGTGGAATAATTTCAAGTGAAAGTAAATGCTCGAGCCGGTGCCGTCAAGGGCCGGGGCGGCCGGGTCAGAGCCGGGTGATGACTTCGAAGTCGTAGCCGTCGGCCACCGCGAGGTGCACCCGCTGCCTGGCCTGCTGCCCGTGGAACTCCACGGTGCCGCGCGGTCCGCTGTAGGCCACCCCGTCGATCGCCGCGTTGAGGTCGGGCAGGTGCCCGTTGCCGGCCCGGCTCGCCAGCCCGGCGAGCACCTGCATGCCCTCGTAGCAGGATTCGGCGGCGTTGTTCAACGCCGGCGCGTCCTGGCCGTGCAGCCGGACGTACCGGCTGACCAGGTCGAGCGCGTCGGCGGTGACCATGGAGCGGAAGTAGGCCGCGGCGACGAACAGGTTGCGGGTGGCGGGGCGGCCGCTGGCGAGCAGCATGTTCTCCTCCATCAGCGGGCTGAAGCGCAGCATCCGCTCGTGCAGCCCGCGGGCGGCGAAGCGCCGGTTGAACTCCACCGCGTCGTGCCCGACCAGCAGCATCAGCACCCCGTCGCACTCGGCCGCCTCGACCCGCCGGATCAGGCCGGACATGTCGCCGCCGCCGAGGCCGACGAAGGCCTCACCGGCGATCCGCAGGTCCAGCTCGTGCGCGAACCGTCGTACCGCGGCGGTGGACGCCCGTGGCCACACGTAGTCGTCGCCGACCACGAACCAGCGGCGGGCGCCGAGGTTGTCGCGCAGCCAGCGCAGCGCGGGCTCGATCTGCAGCCGGGGCGTCTCGCCGGAGCAGAAGATGCCTGGCCGCTGCTCGCCGCCTTCGTACAGCGAGGTGTAGGCGTACGGCACGCGACCGGCAACTACCGGGGCCAGCGCGTGCCGGACCGAGGAGATGTGCCAGCCGCTGACCGCGTCCACCCGGCCGGCATCGACCAGCGCGGCCAGTTCGCCGGCCACCACCTCGGGCGCCGCGCCCCCGTCCACGATCTCGAAGGACACCTCGCGGCCGAGGATGCCGCCGGCCGAGTTGAGCTCGTGCGCGGCCAGTTCTGCGATCGCTTCGCAAGAGGGGCCGAACAGCCCGGCGGGCCCCTGCAGCGGGATCACCATGGCGACCCGCCAGGTGTCATCGCGGCTGAGGACGAAGGTCATGGAGACTCCGCGGAGTGGGCGAACTCTCGGCAGGTTGACTTACTTTCAGCTGGAAGTCTTACAATCGGTCGAGAATTCCGCAAGAGGGAGGACCTGGCGGCGATGGCGGAGCACACCGGCGCGGAGCCGCTGACCAGGGCATTGACCAGAGCGGTCCGCGCGGTGACCGCCAAGGTCGAGGAAGTCCTCAAGTCCGACGGTCTCTCCCTGGACCAGTGGCTGGTGATCGAAGCACTGGCCGAACAGCGCGGCCTGTCGATGGCGGACCTGGCCACCAGGACGATGGCCACCGGCCCCACCCTGACCAGGGTCGTCGACCGCCTGGTCTCCACCGCCACGGTTTACCGCGAAGTCGACCCCGAAGACCGCCGCCGGGTCCGCGTCTACCTCGGCCCCCGCGGCCGCGCCGCCTACAAGCGGATAGCCCCCAAAGTTGCGGACGTGGAAGCCGAACTGCTGACCCGCACCGGCGACGCCCCCACCGCCATCCGCTTCCTCACCCTCCTCGCCACCACCCCCGCCCTAAACCCCCGCTGACCCGAACGCTGCACTCGCACTGCGCGAACGCAGAACTCACGGTGCCGGAAAGTGGGACTCGCCGAGTGTGCGCCTTATGAAGAAGTGGTGCGCTCGATGAAGGCGGCGACGCCGTCCAGATAGAGACCGAAGCCGAAATCGAAATCCTGGTCGTCCTCTTCGTACAGCGAGTCGAGGTCGAACACACCCGCCGAGACGACCTTGCTCAGCGCCGGGAGCTGTCGGGGGTCCACCAGCCTGGTCAGCGCGGCGCCGTACTGGCGGCCGAACGCTTCCGGGTTCTCTTCGTAGCCGGCGGCGAGGTCGGCGCTGAGCCGGAGCTGGCCGTGCACATGGGTCATCAGGCCCATCACCACGCCGACCTTTTCGCCTTCCGGCAGGGCGGTTTCCGACAGGCAGGCCAGCGCGCGGTCGAACCAGGCGAGGTTGCGCGGGCCGAGCGGCGGACCGGCGATCGGGATCTGCGTGAACCACGGATGCCGGCGCAGCACGGACATCATGCTGTACGACCATTGTGTCAGCCTGGTCCGCCAGTCACCGGTCTCCGGCAGGTCCGGCGGGTCCTCCAAGGCGGCGTCGGACATCAGCAGGAGCAACTCGTCCTTGCTCTTCACATGCCGGTACAGCGCCATGGTGGCGTTGCCGAGCTGGGCGGCGACCCTGGCCATCGACACCGCGGAAAGGCCTTCCGCGTCGGCCACCTCGACCGCGGCGCGGGTGATGTCCTCGACGGTAAGGGCGGACTTCGGGCCCCGCCGTGGCGCCGCGCGCAGCCCCCACAGCAGGACGACGTCGGCCGGCAGCTCGGCGTCGGACTCCCCTGTCTCCCGTGTCATGCACATCCTCTCGTCGCGAAACCCACGAACCAGTCTAGAAACCACGGTTGCGAACCATTACTGCGTAGATGCTACGCTAATATGCGTGTCTCATACGCAGTTAAAGGAGTGGCGATGATCGTCGAGGCGACCGGCCTGCGCAAGGCCTACGGCTCCAACCTGGTGCTGGACGGAGTGGACCTGAGCGTCGAGGAGGGCTCGGTGTTCGCGCTGCTCGGGCCGAACGGCGCCGGCAAGACGACCACCGTCCGCATCCTCACCACCCTGCTGCGACCGGACGGCGGCCACGCGGCGGTGGCCGGTTACGACGTCCAACGCCAGCCGGCGAAGGTGCGCGGCGTGATCAGCCTGACCGGCCAGTACGTGGCGGTGGACGATGAGCAGACCGGCCTGGAGAACGTGGTCATGCTCGGCAAGCTGATGCACCTCGGCCGCGGCCCCGCCCGCACCCGCGCGCGGGAGCTGCTCGAGCGTTTCGACCTGACGGACGCGATGGACCGCCGGGTCCGGACCTACTCCGGCGGCATGCGGCGCCGCCTCGACCTGGCGATGAGCCTGGTCGCCCGGCCCAGGGTGATCTTCCTGGACGAGCCGACCACTGGGCTCGATCCGGCCAGCCGCTCGACCATGTGGGACGCGATCAGGGACCTGGTGCGCGCCGGCACCACCATCGTGCTCACCACGCAGTACCTGGAGGAGGCCGACCGGCTGGCGGACCGGATCATGGTGATCTCGGACGGCCGGGTCGCGGCGGCCGGCACGGCCGACTCGCTCAAGGCGGAGATCGGCGGGCACCGGCTCGACCTGCGGTTCGCGGATGAGTCCGGGCTCACCCACGGCGCCGGGCTGCTCGGCGGCACCGCCGATCCGGAACGTCTCGTGCTCGGCATCCCCTCCGACGGCAGTGCGGCGCATCTGCACCGGGTGCTGGACGAGCTACGGGCACACGGCGTGGAAGTGGCCGACGTGTCCTCCCACCGGCCCACCCTCGACGACGTGTTCATGACGCTGACCGCTGCCCGCAAGTCGCCGGTCGCCGTCGAAGCCCGAGCGTAAGGAAACAACCATGAGCATCACCCTGCCCGCGCCGGTGCACGGCGGAATCGGCAACGCCGCCGGCGACACGCTGACCATGATCGGGCGCAGCATCCGGCTCAGCCGCCGCAATATGGAGACACTGGTCATCTCGGTCGTGCTGCCGCTGCTGATGATGACGCTGTACGTCTACGTGTTCGGCGGCGCGATCAACACCGGCACCGACTACATCAACTACGTGGTGCCCGGCATCATCCTGCTGTGCACCGGCTACGGAGCGGCGTCCACCGCGATGGCCGTCACCGACGACATGACCAAGGGCATGATCGACCGCCTGCGCACGTTGCCGATCCGCAGCGCCGCCGTGCTGACCGGGCACGTGGTCGCCAGCGTCGCCCGCAACGCGCTGTCCACCACGATCGTGGTCGGCGCCTCCATCGCGATGGGTTTCCGGCCCGACGCCGGACTCGGCGACTGGCTGCTCGGCGCCGGGCTGATGCTGCTCTACGTGCTCGCGCTGTCCTGGCTGGCGGCAGGGCTCGGCGTGATCGCGAAAACCGTGGAGTCGGCCAGCACACTGAGCTTCTTCATGCTCTTCCTGCCCTATCTGAGCAGTGCCTTCGTGCCGCCCGGAACGATGCCCGGTTTCCTCCGCGTGATCAGCGAGAACCAGCCGATCACGCCGATCACCGAGACGGTCCGCGGACTGCTCACCGGCACCCCGATCGGCGACAACGGCTGGATCGCGCTGGCCTGGTCGGTCGGCCTGCTGGTCGCGTCCTTCGTCTTCGCCACCTGGCTGTTCCGCCGCCGGGCTGGCCGCTAACGGCCGTCTCCGTAAAGCCCCGGCCGCAGCCGCAGCCCCGGGTCCGCCCACCGGTCGTTCGGCAGCAGCGGATACCAGCCAGGCCGGCCGGGGTCCCGGTCGTACGGGTAGTTCCCCGTCTCCCGGTAGAACTCGGCGTACTGCTCGACCTTGGCCCGGTCCAGCCGGACGCCGAGTCCCGGCCCGGACGGCACCGCGATCCGGCCGTCCCGGTAGCGGAAGCCGGCACCTTCGATGACATCGCCGGACAGGTGGTGGTAGTGCGCGTCGGCGTCGAACACCAGGTTGGGGGTGACCGCGCCGAAATGCAGCATGGTCGCCAGCTGAATGCCGAGCTCACCGGAGGAGTGCACGGACACCCCCAGCTGGAACGTCTCGCACACGCCCGCGGCCTTGACGCAGGCGCGGATCCCGCCCCAGAACGTGGTATCCAGCAGGATGACGTCCACTGCCGGATCGCGGACGTTGGCGGCCAGCTGCTCGAAGTTGACCACCACCGTGTTCGTGGCCAGCGGGGTGCGCACCTTCTCCCGCACCTGCCGCATACCGTTGAGGCCCCAGGTCGGGTCTTCGAGGTAGTCGTTGTTCAGGTCCTCGATGGCGCGGGCGAACCGGATCGCGTCAGTCACCGACAACGCGCCGTTCGGGTCGTAGCGCAGCCGGTCGTCCGGGAACTCCTCGGCCAGCGCGCGGTAGCAGGCCAGCTCGTGCTCCGGCGGGTAGACCCCGCCCTTGAGCTTGTGCGTGGTGAACCCGTGCTCGGCCTTGAGCGCCTTCGCGTGCTCGACGAGCTGTTCCGCGGTGCGCACCTCGCCTTCCCCGGTCACCGGGTCGGCGTAGCGGAAGAAGAGGTAGCTGGCGAACGGCACCTCGTCGCGGACCGCGCCGCCGAGCAGCACGTGCGCGGGCACGCCGAGCTGCTGCCCGACGACGTCGAGACAGGCGAACTCGACGGCCGCGAGCAGCTGGGTTCGGTTGTTGTACAGGCTCGCCGTCGGGTTCGCGATCATGAACCGCAGCAGTTCCAGGCGGCTCGGGTCGTGCCCGAGCAGATAGGGCTTCAGCCCGGCGAACGCGAGCTCGGCGCTCTCCCCGCCGCCCCCCATCTCGCCGAGGCCGACCAGCCCGTTGTCGGTCTCGATCTCGACCAGCGTCCGGATGAACCTGCCCCAGTGCGCGCCGTTGCTGTGCAGCAGCGGCGCTTCCAGCGGCACGGCGACGGTGGTCGCCCGGACGTCAACGATCTTCATTCCCTGCACTCCCCTTGCCTGGTTTTCCTGCTGGTGCTCGAGAATCACAACTGAGCCATGGTCAGCCCCCTGGTGAAGAACCGCTGGGTGAACAGGAAGAGCAGCACCGTCGGCAGCGACACGATCAGCGCGCCGGCCAGCACCACCGGCACGCTGGTGCCGGCGTAGGCGCTTTGCAGCGCGAACAGCGAGGTCATCACCGGCCGGGATCCAGCGCTACGGCACCGTGGAGGAGACCTCCGGCGAGCTGTGGGACCGGGTCTTCGACGTCAACGTCAAGGGCGTTTTCCACACCTGCCGGGCGGCGGTGCCGCAACTGCGCGGGCGCGGCGGCGGTTCGATCGTCAACGTGTCCTCGGTGCAGGCCTTCGTGGCGCAGTCCGGTGCGGCGGCCTATGTAGCGAGTAAGGGCGCGATCAACGCGTTCACCAAGGCGATGGCGGTGGACCACGCGGCCGAGGGCATCCGGGTCAACGTGGTGTGCCCCGGTTCGGTGGACACTCCGATGCTGCGCTGGGCGGTCGGGCTGACCGCGAACGGCCGCGACACCGGCGAGCTGATCGACGACCTCGGCCGTACCCATCCGCTCGGCCGGGTCGCCCGCCCGGAAGAGGTCGCCGAAGCGATCCTGTTCCTGTCCAGCCGCCGCGCGTCCTTCATCACCGGCTCGGAACATCGCGTCGACGGTGGCCTCCTCGCCGTCTGCGCCGCGGAAAGTCCATACCCTCCAGACCACTCCCCCTGACCGCACCTCCCGGCCACATCGTGTTTGCCGTTCCCGTCCGCGTGTTGGCCGTTCCCGTCAACGACTTGGCCGTTCCGGACGGTGAGTTGGCCGCTCGCGGCGGTGACGTGATGGTCGGGTGACGGCCAACACGGCGTCGCAACCGGCAAACTCGGTGCCGCGAACGGCCAACACGGCGTCGGCCGTAGCGCTCAGCGCAAAGGCGGAGTGCTGGCCGGTGGCATGCGGTGGCGGGTGGCCTGTTCGTACGCGTAACCCATGGCGAGCAGGTCCGGTTCGCTGAACGGCAGGCCCAGCAGCTCGACACCGACCGGCAGGCCGGCCGCGGTGAAGCCGGCGGGCACGGACAGCGCGGGGAAGCCGCTGTAGCCGGCGAGGCGGCAGTTCGCGTAGGACTGGGTGGTGCCGATCGGTGTCGGCGGCTCGTTGACGGTCGGGTAGACGATGCCGTCGAGCCCGTTGGCGGTGATCAGCGCGGTCAGCCCGGTTCGCAGGATGTCTCGCTGGCGCAGCTTCTCCTGGTACGCCGGGTTGGGCAGCGGCGGGCTGGCGACCCAGTCGCGCAGCGTGCTGAGCACGGTCGGGGTGACCTGGCCTGAGGTGGCGATGTCGGCGAGGGTAACCTCGTCGCGCGGCGGTTCCAGCCGCGCCAGCGAACTCGGCCGTCCGCCCGCCGAACCGGCGAGGTAGCCGTTCAGATCGCGTTCGAACTCGTCGCGCACCCGGTTCGCCTTGGCCGCCGAGTCGACGACCTCGGGCTGCCGGCCTAGCTCGATCACCTGCGCCCCCAGCGCGGCCATGTCGGCGATCGCCGCGCGGACAACGCCGTTGGTCAGCTGCTCAGCCGGTGAGCCACCGAAGTTGTCGGTGAACACGCCGATTCGCTTACCCCGCAAGGAGTCCGGCCGCAGGGTGGACTGGTAACCCGCCGGGATCCTGCCCTTGGCGGCCTCGGTGACCGGGTCGGCGGGGTCGTAGCCGGCGGTCGCGTCGAGCAGCAGCGCGATGTCGCGGATCGAGCTCGCGAGCGGCCCGGCCGTGTCCTGGGTACCGGCCAGCGGCGCGATCCCGGCGCGGCTGGACAGCCCGAGCGTGGGCCGCAGGCCGACCAGGTTGTTGTGCGCGGCCGGGATCCGGATCGAGCCGCAGGTGTCGGTGCCCATCCCGGCCGGCGCGAACCCGGCCGCCACCGCCGCGGCCGTGCCGCCGCTCGAACCGCCAGGATGACGCCCCTGGTCGTAGGGGTTGCGCGTCTGCCCGCCGAGGGAACTGATCGTGGTGATGCTTATCGCGAACTCGTGCAGGTTCGTCTTGGCCAGGATGATCGCACCGGCGTCGCGGAGCCGGCGGACCTGGGTGGCGTCGCGGTCAGGGCGAAGGTCGCGCAGCGCCACCGAACCGCTCGTGGTCGGCAAGTCGCGCGTGTCGTAGTTGTCCTTCAGCACGATCGGGATGCCGTGCAGCGGACCGCGCGAATGGCCGAGCCTGCGTTCGACGTCGAGCCGCACGGCCTCGGCACGGGCCCGCGGGTTCACCGCGATTACCGCGTTCACCCCGGGCTGGCCGGCATACGCGTTCTCGTAGGCCGCGGTCCGGCGCAGGTACTCGCCGACCAGCTGGAGCGAGGTGACCTTCCGCTGATCGAGCAGCACGCGCAGGTCGGCCACGCCGAGGCCGACCACGTCGACCGGGGTCCTGGACGCGTATGCGGGCGTGGCGACCAACGTGACCAGCAGCGAGGCTGCCAGCAGGATCGCGACCAGACGGCGGACCGGCATCGGATCCCCTTCCGTTCAAGGTAGGAGGAAGGTTAGAGCCTTCCAGAGCTGGAAGCCGAACTCGCCGAGCGCCAACGTCGAACTGCTGGCGCTCAAGACGGGCTGTCCGCGCGAGGGGGCCTGGCGGCACAGCAGGACTGCGGTGGCTGAGGGCTACCCGGGGATCGGCCCCAGGTAGCTCCAGCGGCCGTCGTCGCGGACGAAGCGGCTGTGCTCGTGTAGCACGCCTTCCTGGCCGCGGTAGGTGTAGTGCGCGCGGAAGTCCACCGTGCCCTCGGTGTGCAGGAAACCGCCGCCGGTGCTGCCGAGGATCTCCAGCCGGGTCCAGCGCTGCTCCGGGTCGAGTTCGAGGGTGGCCGGTCTGCTGCCGCTGTCCCAGGTCCGCAGCAGGTAGTCCGAATCGCCCGTGGCGAAGGCGGCGAAACGCGAGCGCATCAAGAGCTCGGCGGTCGGTGCCTGCGCCGCTCCCTCGTGGAAGCGTCCGCAGCAGTCCCGGTACGGCTCGCCCAGCCCGCAGGGGCAGGGCCGCCGGCGCGCATCGTGTCTGGCCATCCGGCAATTCTGGCCGACCGTCTTCTCCCCGTGCGAGCGGTGCCCGGCGCGGTGAAGATGGGCGGGGAAAAGGAGGTCGCATGACGACTCGGGTGACGGTGCTGGGAACCGGCCTGATGGGCGCCGGCATGGCCAGGAGCATGGCCAGGGCCGGGCTGGACGTGACGGTGTGGAACCGCAGCCAGGACAGGGCGCGGCCGCTGGCCGCGGACGGGATCCGCGTCGCCACCGATGCCGGGGCGGCGGTGTCCGGCGCGGACGTGGTGCTCACCATGCTGTTCGACGTCGACGCGGTGGAGCGAGTGGTCGCGCCGCTGCTGCCCACCTTCGACGGGGCGCTCTGGGTGCAGGCGGGCACCGTCGGCCTGGAGGGCACCGAACGGCTGGCCGGACTCGCCGCGCGGCACGGGGTCCGGTACCTGGACGCACCGGTGCTGGGCACCCGGCAGCCCGCCGAGCAGGGTGCGCTGACCGTGCTCGCCGGCGGACCGCCGGAGCTGCGCGAAACCGCGGCGCCGGTGTTCGAGGCGATCGGCTCCCGCACGGTCTGGGTCGGCGACCGGCCAGGCGACGGGCAGCGGCTCAAGCTCGCCGCCAACGCCTGGGTGCTCTCGATCACCGGCGCGACGGCGCAGAGCGTCGCGCTGGCCGGCGCGCTGGGCATCGACCCGCAGCGGTTCCTGGACGTGATCGCGAACGGGCCGATGGACAGCGGCTACGCCCAGGCCAAGGGCAAGGCCATGATCACCGGGGACTTCTCCCCCGCGTTCCCGGTTTCCGGTGCGGTCAAGGACAGCGGGCTGATCGCGGACGCGCTGAAGGCGGCCGGCGCCGAGGACGCGCTGATGCTCGCCCTGCGGAACGCGTTCGAGGCGACGGCGGAGTCGGGTCTCGAATCGGCGGACATGGCCGCCGTGGTGCGGGCCTTCCGCGCATCGCAAGTCAACTGATCGGCCAGTCGAATACTTGCGATAATCGCAAGCCGTGGCTAGGGTAGCCCGCCATGGACGAAGCGGACGAGCTGCGCGAGCGGATCCGCGGGCTGCTCAAGGCCATGGCGCAGCCGCAGCGCGAGTTCGCCGCGGCGATCGGGCTCGACGAGACCAAGCTGTCGAAGTCGCTGGCCGGCAAGCGGCGGTTCTCCCCGCCCGAGCTGGTCAAGGTCGCCGAGCACTGCGGGGTCACGGTCAACTGGCTGCTCAACGGCAGCGACGACGCGAGCACGGTCAGCGCCGTCCCCGCACCGGCCACCCGCTCCACGAGCGGCCAAGGCGATCCGGCGTTTTCCGGGCCGCGCAAGCGGATCCTGGAGACGGCCTGGCAGCTGATCGCCGAACGCGGCTATCACCGGGTGCGCATCGCCGACATCGCGCAAGCCTGCTCGACGAGCACGGCGAAGATCCACTACTACTTCCCCACCAAACAGGACGTGCTGCACGAAGCCTTGCGGCGCAACGTGAAGCTCGCCTTCGACCGGCAGGTCGCCGAGCTGCACACGGTGGAGGACGCGTACGAGCGGCTGCTCCGGTTGGTGGAGCTCCAGCTGCCCACCGACGGCCTGCTCCGCGCGGAGTGGTCGGTGTGGCTGCAGGTGTGGAACGAAAGCGCGCTCAACCCGGAGCTCCGGTCGCTGTACTGGGACTCCTACAACCGCTGGTACCGCACCATCGCGATGACCATCCGAAGTGGACAGGAGCAAGGCGTGTTCCGGGATCGGGATCCCGACTCGGCCACCGCCGCGCTGACCGCGCTGATCGACGGCCTCGGCATCCAGGTGCTCACCGGGAAACCGGGCAGCTCGGTGTCGGCCATGCGAGCGCACCTGCACGAGTTCATCGAAAGCACGATCGCCGGAGGAGCAAGCGGCCATGAGTGAAACGATCATCACCTGCGCGCTGACCGGCGCCGGGGACACCACCGGCAAGAGCCCGTACGTGCCGATCTCCCCGCAGCAGATCGCCACGTCGGCGATCGAAGCCGCGGAGGCCGGCGCCGCCGTGGTGCACATCCACGTGCGCGACCTGGACACCGGCCAGGGTTCCCGCGATGTCGCGCTGTACCGCGAAACCGTGCGGCGGATCAAGGACAGCGGGGTGGACGTGGTCATCAACCTCACCGCGGGCATGGGCGGGGACCTGTTCCTGGACGAGGAGGATCCGCTCAAGCCGGTGGACGGCACCGACCTGGTGAACGGGCTCGACCGGCTGCCGCACGTCGAGGAGCTGCTGCCGGACATCTGCACCGTCGACTGCGGCTCGCTGAACTTCGGCGAGGGCAGCCAGCTCTACGTCTCCACCCCGGACATGCTGCGCGCGGGCACCAGGCGCATCCAGGAGTTGGGGGTCAAGCCGGAGCTGGAGATCTTCGACACCGGCCAGCTCTGGTTCGCCACCAAGCTGATCGCCGAGGGCCTGATCGACGCGCCCCCGCTCTTCCAGCTGTGCATGGGAATTCCCTACGGCGCGCCGGCCGATCCCGGGCTGCTGCAGACCATGGTGCGGATGCTGCCCGATGGCGCGCAGTGGGCGTCCTTCGCGATCGGGCGCGACCAGATGCGCTGGGTCGCCCAGTCCGTGGTGCTCGGCGGGCACGTCCGGGTCGGCCTGGAGGACAACCTCTACCTCGCCAAGGGGGTCAAGGCCACCAACGCGCAGCTGGTCGAGCGCGCGGCGCGGATCGTGCGGGACCTCGGCGGCACGGTCGCAACCCCGGACCAGGCCCGCACCCGGCTGAACCTGAAGGGAGCGGCCCGTGTCTGAAGCAGGAACCGTCGCCTGTGTTGGCGGCGGCGTGATCGGCGGCGGCTGGGCCGCGCACTTCCTCGCTCGCGGCTACCGGGTGCTCGCCTGGGACCCGGCGCCGGACGCCGAGGCGAAACTGCGCACCCTGGCCGAGCGCGCCTGGCCGGCGCTGACCGAGCTCGGCCTCGCCGAGGGCGCCGGGCCGCACAACCTGGTCGTGTGCGCCACGCTCGCCGAAGCGGTCGCCGAAGCCGAGTTCGTCCAGGAGAGCGCGCCGGAAGACCTGGCCCTCAAGCGCAAGTTGCTCGCCGAGATCGATGCCGCGACCCCGGCGGGCGTGGTCATCGCGTCCTCCACCTCGGGGTACAGCATGACCGAGATGCAGGTGGACGCGGCCACCCCGGAACGGCTGGTGGTCGGCCACCCGTTCAACCCGCCGTACCTGATCCCGCTGGTCGAGGTGGTCGGCGGCGAGCGCACCGAACCGTGGGCGGTGGCCGCCGCCGCCGAGTTCTACCGCCGGGTGGACAAGTCGGTGATCACCATGGACCGCGAGCTGCCGGGGTTCATCGCCAACCGGCTGCAGGAGGCGCTCTGGCGCGAGGCGCTGCACATGGTCGCGAACGGCGAGGCCACGGTGGCGCAGATCGACACCGCGATCACCGACGGCCCCGGCCTGCGCTGGCCGGCGCAGGGCCCCTGCCTCACCTTCCACCTCGCCGGCGGGGACGGCGGGATGGCCCATATGCTCGACCACTTCGGTCCCTCGCTGAAGTCCCCGTGGACCAGGCTGGACGCGCCGGAGCTCACCCGCGAGCTGCGGGACGCGATGGTGGACGGTTGCGTGGCGGAGGCGGACGGCCGGTCCATCGCCGAGCTGGTCGCCGAGCGGGACAGGGCGATCATCGCGGTGCAGCGGGCGGTCGAAGCGAGCCGGCGGTCCACCGATGAATAGCCCTACCGAATACCGCGACTCAGTCCGTCCGGAATGGATCGACTACAACGGTCATCTCAGCGAACCCTATTACGTGCTCGTCTTCGGTGACGCCACCACGAATCTGATGGAACAGGTCGGACTCGGCGCACACTATCGCGCCGAAACCGGCTCGTCGCTCTACACCGTCGAAGCGCATATCCGCTACCTGCGCGAGGTCTCCGCCGGCGCACACCTGCTGGTGACCACGTCGGTGCTTTCCGTCGGCGCCAAGAAACTCCGGCTGTGCCACGAGATGTACGTCGAAGACACCCTGGTGGCGACCGAGGAGCTGCTGACCCTGCACGTCACCGGCTCCAGCAGCAGCCCCTTTCCGGACGCGGTCGCGGACGACCTCCGGCGGCGCGCCTCCCCCGCACCGGACTACGCCGGCCGCGCGATCTACGGTTAGCTACCCCGGTTTCCGAACAATTTCCACCACCTTTTTTGAACCTCGCCCTCCCCCTTGTTCGCGATCACCTCATCGAAAAGTGATTCGCCATGAATACCGAAAGCATGCCCAATACCGCCCGATTCAGCAGGCGGCACTTCCTTTCCACCACCCTGCTCGGCACCGCCGCCGCGCTCTCCGCCTGCGGCACCGGCCCGGACGCCGCCGTCGCCGAGCCGACCGGGCCGCCGCGGCGCGGCGGCACCCTGCGCGTCGGGGTCACCGGCGGCGGCTCGTCCGACACCCTGGACCCGCACATCCCGGCGACCAACCCGGACATCGCGCGGGTGATCAACCTCTACGAGCCGCTGCTGTCCAGGGATCACGACTACCGGCCGGAACTGCTGGTCGCCGAGTCGCTTCAGTCCACATCGGACGTTCGGTCCTGGACGGCCACGCTGCGCGCCGGGGTGCGGTTCCACGACGGACGACCGGTCACCCCGGCCGACGTGGTGGCCACCTTCCGCCGGGTGCTGGACCCCAACGACCCGAAGAACGGCGCGGCCAGCCTGAAGGACATCCTCGGCGAGGTGGTAGCGACCGGGGACCGCACGGTCGAGTTCCGGCTCCGCGAGCCGGTCAGCGTGTTCGACGACTACCTCGGGCAGTACTCGCTCGGCATCGTGCCCGCCGACTTCGACGTCCGGCACCCGGTCGGCACCGGGCCGTTCCGGGCGAGCACCTTCACCGAGGGCCTGCAGAGCACCTTCCTGCGCAACGAGCACTACTGGCGCCCCGGCGAGCCGTACCTGGACGAGCTGGTGCTGACCAACTTCACCGAGGACGACGCCAGGATCAACGCGCTGCTCTCGTCCCAGGTGGACGCGATCGACCAGGTACCGGTCGCGCTGGTGGAGGTGCTGCGCAGCGACCCGCGGATCCGGGTGCTGACCTCGGAGACCGGCACCTGGCTGCCGTTCACCATGCGGGTGGACCGGCCGCCCTTCGACGACGTCCGGGTGCGCCAGGCGATGCGGCTGGTGGTGGACCGCGAACAGATGATCAACCAGGTGCTCAGCGGTCGCGGCCGAGTCGGCAACGACCTCTACTCGCCGTTCGACCCGGCCTACGCCCGCGAACTTCCCCAGCGCACCAAGGACATAGCGAAAGCGCGGCAACTGCTCGCCGAGGCCGGCCGGGAGAACCTGGAGGTGGAGCTGGTCACCGCGCCGATCCAGGCCGGTGCGGTGGAGTCGGCGCAGGTGTTCCAGCGCCAGGCGCAGGAGGCCGGCATCAAGGTGCGCATCCGCAAGCTGGACACCACCACCTTCTTCGGCGAGAACTACACGAATTGGGACTTCGCGCAGTCCTTCTACTACACGCGGAACTACCTGCCGCAGGTCGCGGCCAGCTCGCTGGCGGGTTCGCCGTACAACGAGACGCATTTCCAGGACCCGGAGTTCACCGCACTGATCGGGCAGGCACGCAGCACCACCGACGAAGGCGCGCGGAACGATCTTCTCCGCCGCGCTCAACGGATCGAATACGAGCGCGGCGGCAACATCGTCTGGGCGTTCGTGGACGGCGTGGACGCGCACCAGGTGTACGTGGCCGGCCTGAAACCGGACCGCACCGGCCTTTCGCTGTCCGGGTACCGGTTCCGGCAGGCGTGGCTCGGCACCGGAGGTGCGCGATGACCCGGCTCATCCTCCGCCGGCTGCTGGTCGGCCTGCTGGTGCTGTGGCTGGTCAGCCTGCTGGTGTTCGTCGCCACCCTGCTGCTGCCCGGCGACCCCGCCCGCGCCATTCTCGGCCAGCAGGCCACCCCCGAGCGGATCGCCGCGCTCACCGAGCAGTTGCACCTGAACGCACCGGTCTGGCAGCGCTATCTCGACTGGCTCGGCGGGGTGCTCACCGGCGACCTCGGTGTCTCCACCGCGACGCAGGGCTCGGTGAACGCGCTGCTCGGCGACCGGCTCGCCGCGTCGCTGGTGCTGCTGGTGGCCGCCGCGGTGGTCAGCGCCCCGCTCGGGCTGGCGCTGGGCACCTGGAGCGCGATGCGCCGGGACCGGGTCGCGGACCACGCGATCTCCGGGGTCAGCCTGGTGATCGCCGCGCTGCCGGAGTTCGTGATCGGCGTGGCGCTGACCGTGCTGCTGTCCACCACGGTGTTCAAGGTGTTCCCGTCGGTCACCCTCGCCGCCCCCGGCGAGGCGGTGTGGAGCAAGCCGGTCCAGCTGGTGCTGCCGGTGGCCACGCTGGTGCTGGTGGTGACCCCGTACCTGGTGCGGATGATGCGCGCGACGATGATCGACGTGCTCGACAGCGGGTACGTGGAAATGGCGCGGCTGAAGGGAATCCCGGAGCGCACGGTGATCCTGCGGCACGCGCTGCCGCAGGCGGCCGGCCCGGTCGCGCAGGTGATCGCGCTGCAGCTGGCCTGGCTGGCCGGCGGGGTGGTCGTGGTCGAGTTCCTGTTCCGCTATCCCGGCATCGGCCAGCTGCTGATCGACTCGGTGAACAAACGGGACGTGCAGGTGGTGCAGGCGATCACGCTGATCATCGCGGTGGTGTACATCGTGGTGAACCTGGTCGCCGACGTGGTGGGCATCCTGACCAACCCGAAGCTGCGCACGGCGGTGGTGTCCCGATGAGCGCGATCGCCCTGCCGCCGGGGGAAACCGGGGACAGCCCGCCGGCACGGCGGCTCGGCCTGTTCCGCCGCGCCTGGCAGCTGCCCAAGGCAAAAGCCGGGATGGCGCTGACCGGGTTCGTCGCACTGGTGGCGCTGCTCGGGCCCTGGCTCGGGCCGGTGCTCACCGGCTACGGCCCGACCGACTTCTCCGGCAGGCCGTTCCAGCACGACGGGGTGTTCGGCACCGACGGCCTCGGCCGCGACGTGCTCACCCGCTTCCTCGACGGCGGTCTGAGCCTGCTCGGCTACGCGCTGCTGGCCACCGTGCTCGGGGTGGCGCTCGGCACCGCGGTGGGCATGCTGGCCGGTTACAGCGGCGGACGGCTGGACAGCGTGCTGATGCGCGGGTCCGACGTGCTGCTCTCCTTCCCGCAGCTGGTGTTCGCGCTGCTGGCGATCGCCATGCTCGGCCCGCGAGGTTGGCTGCTGGTGCTGGTCATCGGCCTCACCCACGCGCCGCGGGTGGCCAGGGTGACCAGGCAGGCGACGGTGGCGGTGGTCGCCAACGACTACATCAGCGCCGCCGAGATGTACGCGATGCCGCGCTGGCGGCTGCTGCTGGGCGAGGTGCTGCCGAACATCACCGGGCCGCTGATGGTGGAGCTCGGGTTGCGGCTGACCTATTCGATCGGCTACATCGCGTCGCTGTCCTTCCTCGGCCTCGGCCTGCAGCCACCCGCCGCGGACTGGGGGCTGATGATCAACGAGAACCGGATCGCGCTGGTCGTGCAGCCCTGGGGCGTGGTGCTGCCGATGCTGGCCATCGCGGTGCTGACGGTGGGCACGAACCTGATCACCGACGCGCTGGCCTCCGCTGCGGCGGGGCGTACCGGCAAGGAGCGAGCATGAGCGGACGGACAGCGGTGGCGGTCGAGGGCCTGGCGGTGACCACCGACGCGGGCACGCCGATCCTGCACGAGGTGAGCTACCGGATCGCGCCCGGCGAGGTGCTCGCGCTGGTCGGTGAGTCCGGTTCCGGCAAGACCACCGCGGGACTGGCCGCGCTCGGGCACTTCCGCACCGGGCTTCGGCCTGCCGGCGGCACGGTCGTGTGCCCCGCCGACGGCGAGCCGGTCGACATCCTGGCGCTGGGCGAGCGGGACCGGCGCGCGCTGCGCGGCCGTACCGTGGCCTACATCCCGCAGGATCCGGCGCTGTCGCTGAACCCCGCGCTGCGGATCGGCACCCAGATCGCGGAAGTGCTGACCGCACACGGGTTCGGCGACCCGGCACGGTGCGCCGAGCGGGTCACCGAGGTGCTCGACGAGGTCGGGCTGCCTTCGGACGAGCAGTACCGGCGCCGCTATCCGCACCAGCTCTCCGGCGGGCAGCAGCAGCGGGTCGGCATCGCGATGGCCTTCGCCTGCCGGCCAGCGGTGGTGGTGCTGGACGAGCCGACCACCGGGCTGGACGTGACCACCCAGGCGCTGATCCTGGACACGGTGCGCCGGCTCACCGTCGAGCACGCGGTGGCCGCGCTGTACATCACGCACGACCTGGCGGTGGTCTCCGTGATCGCGGACCGGGTCGCGGTGATGTACCGCGGTTCGGTGGTCGAGCAGGGCAGCGCCGCCGAGGTGCTGGGCCGGCCGCGGCACGAGTACACCAGGCGGCTGATGACGGCGGTGCCCGATCTGGCCGGAACCAGGAGCGCGCTGGTCACCTCCACACCCGCGACCGGGGCGCCAGGGCCCGCCGAGGTGCTGTCGGCCAGCGGCATCACGGTGTCCTACGGGGATGTGCACGTGCTGCGCGGCGTCGGGCTGAGCATCGAGGCCGGCGAGTCGCTGATGCTGCTCGGGGAGTCCGGCTCCGGCAAGACCACGCTGTCCCGTTGCGTCTGCGGGCTGGTCGAGCGGTACTCCGGCTCGGTACGGCTCGGCGGCACCGAGCTTTCGTCGTCCACAAAGGACCGAACGGCGGGCCAGCGGCGGGACGTGCAGTACGTGTTCCAGAGCCCGTTCTCCTCGCTCAACCCGCGCAAGACCATCGCCCAGTCGCTCGAAGTGCCGCTGGCGCAGCTGACCGGCCTGTCCAGGGCGCAGCGTCGGGAACGGGTCGCCGAGGTGCTCGAACAGGTGCGGTTCAGCCCGTCCATCGCACACCGGCTGCCCGGCAGGCTCAGCGGTGGCGAGCGCCAGCGCGCCGCCATCGCCCGCGCGCTGGTGACCACGCCGAAGGTGCTGGTCTGCGACGAGGTTACCTCGGCACTGGACGTTTCCGTGCAGAAGACGATCATCGACCTGCTCGCCGAGCTGCGGGCCGAGCTGGGCATGGCGATCCTGTTCGTCACGCACAACATCGCGCTCGCCCGGCACGTGGCGGACCGGATCGCGGTGCTGCGCGACGGCGAGATCGTGGAGTCCGGCGCGGTGCACGACGTGCTCGAGCACCCAGCGCACGAGTACACCCGCGAGCTGCTGGCGAACACGCCACGGCTGTGAGAGGAGTCCGGTGATGCGGATCGAAGGTATGGTGCGCCGGGGTTTCGAGTCGGTGCGCGCAGTGTTCGAGGAGATCGTCGCCGCCTCGGCCGGCGGTGCCGCGTTCAGCGTGGTGCGCCGCGGCGAAACGCTGGTGAACCTGTGGGGCGGCCACGCCGACCCGACCACCGGGCGGGCATGGGCAGCGGACACCGTGGTGGTGCTGTTCTCCGGCACCAAGGGGCTGGCCGCCACCGTGCTGGCCGACCTCGCGGACCGGGGCGTGCTGGCCCCGGAAGACCGGGTTGCACGGCACTGGCCCGAGTTCGCCGCCGGTGGCAAGCAGGACGTGCGGGTGCACCACCTGCTCGCGCACACGGCCGGCCTGCCCTACGTCGACCCGGTTCAGGACGACCTGCTGGACAACCGGGCCAACGCCGCCGCACTGGCCCGCCAGACTCCACTGTGGACTCCGGGCGAGCGGGTGGCCTACCACGCGGTCACCTTCGGCTATCTGCTCACCGAACTGGTCCGGCGGTGCACCGGGAAGCGGGTGGGCGAGCTGGTCGCCGAGCGGTTCACCGGCCCGCACGCGCTCGACGTGCACCTCGGCACGCCGGAGCGGGTCCGGCCGCGGCTGGCCAGGATCGTCCGCGAGCCCGGCTACCGGATCAGCACCTTCCTGCGGGACGACCCGGCCCGCCGGGCGATCGTGGACCGGATGTACCGCGGCCTGCTCGGCGATGGCGATCTGGTCAACGACCCGCGGTATCACCGGGCCGAGCTCTCCGCCGGCAGCGCGGTCGGCGGATCGCTTTCCATGGCCCGGTTCTACGACCTGCTGGCGACCGGCGGACTGGTCGGTGAGGCGGCGCTGGCCACCGCCACCAGCACCTGGGCGCAGGGTCCGGACGTGATCAACGACCGGCCCCTGCACTTCGGCCTCGGCTACGAGCTCGCCGACCCGATCGGCACCTACGGCCCAGCCGAAGTCGCGTTCGGCCACTCCGGTGCCGGCGGCGGCCGGCACGGCGCGCTTCCCGAAGCCGAGCTCGGGTTCTCCTTCACCACCAACGAGATGTGCTCCGAGGACACCGACACCCGCGCCACCCGCCTGCTCACCGCACTACCACGGTCGTGAGTGAAAAGTGTTGTCCCGGCAACACTTTTCACTCACGACGTCGTGGTGCGCTGGGTCAGCGAATCCTGCCGCCGCGCGGTCGCGATCGAGGTCAGGGTTCGGCGGCATACCTTGCCGGTCGGGCCGAGCGGCAGCTCCGCGAGCAGCACCAGTGCCTCGGGCAGTTTCCGGCGCTCGACACCGCGCTCGTGTTCCAGGAACCAGGTGAGTTCGGCCAGTGTGATCCCGGCCCCGGCCGGCCGCGGCGCGACGCAGGCGCACAGCCGCTCGCCGAGGTCGTCGTCGGGAACGCCGACGCAGGCGACCTCCGCGACGGCCGGATGCGTGCCCAGTTGCGCCTCGATCTCGGCCGGGCTGATGTTGTAGCCGCCACGGATCACGATCTGCTTGATCCGGCCGAGCACGTGCAGCCTGCCCCGCGAGTCCAGCAGGCCGCGGTCGCCGGTGCGCACCCAGCCGCCGGGCAGCCGGTAGCGGGCGTCCAGCCCGGGAGCGTCCACATAGCACAGCGGGGTCATCGGGCCGCGCGCGCAGATCTCGCCCGGCTGCCCGTGCCGCACCGCCCGGCCCCGCTCGTCGACGATGCGGATGCTGGCCACCGCGGGATCGGGCCGCCCGGTCCAGGCGCCTGGCCCGGTGGCCGCGGTATGGCAGTTGACCCCGTCGGAGGAGCCGTACACCGTGATCACCTCGGTCCGGAAGCGGTCCTGGCAGGCGCGCGCGACCCGCTCCGGCAACGCGGCGCCGCTGGACACCACGGCCTGCAGGGTGCCGAAGTCCTCCCCCGGCACGGGTCCGAGCGCCGCCATCCGGCCGAGCATCGTCGGTACCCCGAACACGTGGGTAGCGCGCCGCTCACCGAGCATCCGCAGCGCGGCAGCGGCATCGAAGGCGCCGGTCAGCAGCAGGGTCCCGCCGAGGGCGGCGATGGTCACCGGCACCCCGCAGGACCCGAACGAGGACGCGAGCGGCACCAGCACCAGGTTCCGCATCGGCACCTTTCCCCGCCGCAGCGCCCGCAGATAGCTAGCCCGGCCACCGGCGAAGGCGTTGTGCGAGTATGCGACCAGCTTCGGCTCCGCTTCGGAGCCGGACGAGACCAGGATGCGCGCCGGTGCCTCCGGATCGACCGGCAGGCGGCGTGCTCCCCCGGCCGGGAACGGAAGCCGGTGCACGCGGTCGTTGATCACCGCGCTCGCCCTCGCCCGGCACAGCAGCTCCGGCAGACCAGACACTGCACTTCCCCCGGCAGGACAGGGCAGCGCGACCGCCCCGGCCGCGTAGACGGCGAGTTCGGCGGCGACCGCGGCGCGACCGTTGCCCAACTGGATCCCGACCACGTCACGGTTCCCGATCCCGGCCGACACCAGCTCGGCGGCCAGCCGACGCACCTCGACACCAAGGCTCTCGTAATCCAGTGCCCCGTCCGCGTCGATCACGGCTTCACGCCGGGGATGTGCGCGCGCCTGTTCCCGGAACAACGTGTGCAGGTCGCGGCCGGGACATAGTCCACTGTGGACCCATTCTCGGCGGAGCACGGCCGGCACCCGGTCGGTCAGCTCCAGCCCGGCCGCCGAGGTCCAGGTGCTCACGAGAACGTCCACGGGCTGAGCGGGAAGGTGTAGCCGTCCCGGCCGAGCACACCGGCGAACCGCGGGTCCGCGGCCAGCGCCCGCAGATCGGTGCACACCGGGGTCACCGGCAACCCGACCGCGGCGAACCGCTCCAGCCAGTATGCGGTGGGGTGCGCGGTGAACTCCGCCGCGCCGAGCACTTCGGCCACCCGGTCCGGCCGCGACCTCGCCCGCGCGCCCAGCGCCAGATATCCGTCGCGGGTGGCCGGTGGCCGGTCCAGCATCGTCCACACCGGACGGACGCGAGGACGCGGCGGCACCGCGGCAGCGGAGAGCAGGGACGAGTCGACGCGCGCACCGGCGCCGGTGCGCAACCGGGCCAGCAACGCGGTCAACACCCCCTCGGCGCACACCGCTCCGCCGAGCACGTCGGTCACGGTCATCAGCGACGGTGCGGCCGGCTCGTCACCGGGACGGAGCGCGGCGGCCAGCCCGCTGTGCGCCTGCACCAGGAAATCGGTGCCCAGCGGCGGGACCGGCCCGAACTCCGTCCCCCAGCCGGACGCGGCCGCGTACACCAGTCCGGGCCGCACCTTGGCGAGATCGTCGGCGTCGAGCCCGAGCCTGACCGCCCTGCCCGGTGCCCAGTTGTGCAGGAACACCTCGGCCCCGGCCACCAGGTCGAGCACCTCCGCGCGCCCGGCCGCAGACTTGAGGTCGATCTCCACGGCCCGCTTGCCGTCGTTGAGCGCCCGGAACCGCGCCGAGCAACCACCGGCCATCGGCGGCACTCCGCGCATCGGGTCGCCGCCGGGCGGCTCGATCCGAACCACGTCGGCACCGAGCAGCCGCAGCAGATGCCCTGCCAGCGGTCCCTGCACCCGGCTGGTGGACTCCACCACCACGATCCCGTCCAGCGGCAACCCGGCCGGACGGGCGGGAGCACCGGCCGCCCGCCGCCCCAGCGGCGAGATCCGCCATGGTGGAAGCGCCACCCGGAACCGGGGCTCGGCGCGCACCGCCAGCACGCTGACCCCCGCGGCACGGCCCAGCTCGGTCAGCTCGCCGAACGGCCGCCCGCTCGCCGCGGTGGCGAGGCCGACCGGCAGCGGACAGGTCGCGGTGGCGAACCTGAGCTGGAACGGACGCCAGCCCCGCCGAACCGCGTCCGGATCCGCGCCGAGCCGCAGCCAGAACCGCTGCCAGTGCTCGGCGTCCAGGGTTTCGAGCTCGAAGCGCACCCCGTCGGCCGAGGCGAACGGCGGCTCACCCCCACCTCCATCGACGGCAGTGTCCTCGGCGTCCTCGGCGTCCTCGGCGGTCGCCGCGGCCAGGTACTGCGCGACGGACAGCAGCGCGGCCTGCGCCACCGAGGTGCGCGCCGTGCCCACCACCAGCCCGCGCGCCCTACCGATCCGCGCCGCCAGATTCCCTTGTGCGGCAAGGACTCCGGCGACCGCAGTGGCGTAGTCCACGGCGAGCGGCAGCGGCCGTCCCGAACGGCGGCCGTGTACGTGCATCAGGCCGCAGGCCGCCTGCACCGCGCTCTCCTCGGCCAGCGGCAACTCGACCGGGCCTGCCCAGCCGACGAGGCAGTCCGGTGTTCCCGCCGGACGCTCGGTGGACAGCGTCATCGCGGCCGCCTGCCCTGCACGGAGTACATCACGCTGGACGAGACGCAGAACGAAGGGTCGGCCAGCAGGGCGCGGATTTCCTGGAGCTGCCCGTCGGTCATCCCGCCCGCGAGCAGTCCCTCCCGCAGCCGGTAGGTGTGCTGGGCCAGCAGCCGCAGCCCCGGCGACCCGCCCTGCCACCGTTCGAGCTGCGGCCAGACGTCGATTCCGGTGAAACCCGCCCGCCGCATCGCCGCCCCGGCATGGCGGCCCCACGCACCGTCTACCCCGGCGGCAGCCATCACCGCGTCCTTCGCCGCGAGGAAGCTGCTGAACAACCGCTCCGCCGACGCGTCCGGCCCCAGCAGACAGGGCTGATAGGAGGTGTCGAATTCGTCCAGCTGCAACCAGCCGCCCGGTTTGAGCGCGGCCAGCAACCTGCCTAGCACCACCGCGCGGCGCGGCAGGTGACGCAGCACCAGCCGCGCGTGGATCAGGTCGAAACCGTTCTCCGGCAACGGGTCCGTCACCACATCGTGCCGGAGCACGGTCAGCTTCGGCCGCCGCGGGATGTGCCGGGGTTCGAGGTCGGTGGCCAGCACCTCGCCGGTCGGTGCCACCCGCTCGGCCAGCCAGACCGCGACGCTGCCGCCACCGGCTCCCACCTCCAGGCAGTGCCAGCCGTCGGTGACCCCGGTGCCGGCCAGCCTGGCCGTGCTGAGCGGGTCGTAGGCCTCGGCGAGGTACTGGTGCTGCTCGTGCGCACCGTCTTCGCCGAAGACGTAGCGGGGCTCGTCGAGCCGGCTGCCGGGCACCTGCGCTCCTTCCGTGGGTGGTGGTCAGGTCCAGCGCCCGGTGCCGGGCGGCTCCGCCCGCCCGGTCAGCGCGGCCAGTAGCGCGAGCCGACGGACTTTGCCGGTCCCGGTGCGGGGCACCTCGTCCCAGGTCAGCGTCACCGGTTCGGCCAGCTCGGGCAGGTACTTGGGGAGGTCACGGACGGCGCGTGCCCATTCGCGGGGGTCCTGCTCGCCGTCCTCGGTGACCACAACCGGCAGCGGCGGCCCGTCCGGCACGCCGAGCACCACGCACTCGATCGCGCCCGGCAGCCGGTCCTCCAACAGGTCTTCGGTCTCCAGGCAGCTCAACTCCGGCAGCCCGTCCACCTCGCGGTCCAGGAACAGCACCGTGCCGTCGCGGTTGCGCTGGCCGAGATCCCCGGTGTTCCACCAGTTCCCGGTCTGCTTGGCGGCCCACCGCTGTTCCTCCCCGACGTAACCGAGGCAGCGGGCCGGCGTACGCGCCAGCACCAGCCCGGCCTGTCCCCTCGGCACCGGGGCGAAGGTTTCCGGGTGCACCACCCGGAGCCGGGTCCGCACCGGGATGGGCCGGCCCAGGTTGCGAGTGGTCGGGTGCCGGTCCCGGCGTTCCAGCGCTTTGCGCGTCAGGAACCGGAAGGTCAGCGGCCCGGTCTCGGTCTGCCCCCAGCCCTGCATCCACAGTGGACGCCGGCGCGCCGAGGCGGCCAGGTACGCCCGCACGGTGGGCGGGTGCATCGCGTCGTAGGTGCTGACGAACAGCCGGACGTCCCGGAAAGGGTTGTCCAGCCGGGAAAGCAGCGGCTGGAACCGGACGAAGGTGGACGGCAGCGCCTCCACGATCGTCGGCGGGTCGGCCCGCAGCACCGGATCGGCGGTCGCCGGGTCCGCGCCGGTGAGCACCACGATCCGGCGCGGGGCCAGGCAGCACACGCTCGCCGTCCAGCAGAACGTCCGGCCGTGCGCGAAAGCGCTGGCGTTGGCCACCGTGTCGTCCCGCCGCACGCCGACAACCGGCAGCCGGTGGGATTCCAGGCAGGCCAGCTTCCCGATGATCGTGCCGGTGGAGTGCACCACCAGCTTCGGCACCCCGGTGGTGCCGGAGGTGTGGTTGATCACCAACGGCTCCCCGCGCACCGGCCGTCTCGGCGCGGGCGGGCGGGTGCCGCGGACGTCGTCGAGCACGAGCGCGCCGGGTTCCTGGTCGTCCAGGCTGAGCACCCGGCGAGCCAGCGAGCCCAGGTCCACGCCGGACTCCCGGCCGGAGCGCAACAGCCGGGCGGTGGTGACCAGCACGGCGGGCTCCAGCCGCTTGAGCAGTTCGCCCAGCGCCTCGGCCGGCAGCTGCCCGGACAGCTGGGCCGGCACCGCGCCCAGCCGGACCGCCGCGCAGGCCAGCAGGTCGTAGTCCCAGTGGTTGTCCTTGGCGATCGCGATCCGGTCGCCTGGCCCGGCACCGGCCGCGAGCAGCCAGCCGGACGCCGCACGGACCAGTTCCGCGAGCCCCGCCAGGTCGTAGTGCAGCCCGCCGTCCGGTGCGATGTCGAACGGCCGGTCCAGCCGCACCGTGGTAGCGGCGCCCTGCTCGACGCACTCGTCGAAGAGCACGCCCATGTCGTACGGCTTCACACTGCCTCCCGCGCTCGCACAGGCACGTTCCGGCTGAGCACCCGCGAGGCGGCAAGTGCCGCCGCGCGCACCGCGCCCTCGCTGCTCGGCCGCAGCAGCACCCAGTCGCCTGCGTAGTCCACCGGGCCGTTCGGGCGGGCCGCGAACCCGGCGCGCAGCCGCAACGCCGCCGGGGTCGCCTCGGGCAGCCCGTGCCGGATGCGGTGCACGAAGTTCTTCCTGGTCGCCATCGCGAGCCCGGGCACGTACCGCTCGGCCCGCTCGGTGAGCCTGCCGATGACGTCGGCGTCCGAAGCGCCGAAGAGCCCCGGAATCGCGCCCGGTGCGGCCATCAGGCTGAGCAGCCCGGCGCCGGCCGGTGCCCTTGCCGGGTGCTTGGCGTGGTCGATGATCAAGCCGGAGAGCACCTCGTCCTCCGCCGACGGGGTCAGCAGGGCGTAGATCGGCCGGCTCGACTCCGGGGCGAGCGGGCGGTCGAGCAGGCAGCTGACCTTGAGCATCGGGGTGAAGGTGCAGGCGGCCAGGAACTCCGCCTCGGCGGCGGGCGGGTTGACGTAGATCCGCGCCGCCACCGGGGCCGGCACGCAGAGCAGCACCGAACGCGCGGTGACCGTGCCTTCGTCGAGCACCAGCCTCGCCGAGTCCGGGCCGGCGACGACCTGGTGCACCTCGCTGCCGGTGCGCACGTCCAGCCGTTCGGCCAGCCGCCTGGCCAGGGTGTCCATCCCGTCGGCGTAGGTCAGCCAGCCGGACGCGTTCCCGACCTCGCGCATCAGGCAGGCGAACGGCGCCGCCGCCGAGCGCGCGGTGTCCCAGCCGAAGAAGCCACCGGCCACCGGCTGGAAGAGGTAGTCGTGCAGATCGGGATGGCGGGACCGGAGGTACTCGGCCACCGTGCGCTCCCCCAGCGGCGTGTGCTCCGGCCGGTCGGCGTCGAACTCCCGGTGGCGACGGCCGGTCCACACGAGAAAGCGCGCCAGGTCCAGCCTGGCCCGCACCGACAGGCCGGCGCCGGTGAGCAGGCCGCCGGGGTCCGAGACGCCGGGCTGGGCGCGATCGTTGCGCCAGACCGCGATGGCCTTGCCGATCTTCGGCACGTCGGACAACGGAAAGTCCAGCCGGCGCAGCAGCTCCCAGGTGGCGCGGTAGCCCTTCGCGGACAGTTGCTCGGCGCCTTCGTCCACGGTGTAACCCTGGTGCCGGAAGCTGGCCATCCGCCCGCCGACCCGGTGCGTCGACTCGTACACCCGCACCGACAGTCCGGCCCGCCGCAACTCGGTCGCGGCGGCGAGCCCGCCAATCCCGGCACCTACCACCGCCACGTCCAGGTCGTGGCCCATCAGGCACCGGCCTGGATCAGGTTCGCCACGATCAGCAGCGCCGCGTTGAGCCGGTGCACCCGGAAACCGAGCTTGCGGGCGCTCATGATGTCCCCGCCGGGGAAGCCCATCCGGTACTGCATCGCGCGCATCGCGGTGGCCGGCAGCATCACCAGCACGAACCACCACGGCGCGAGCCCGGTCAGCGAGCCGAGCGCACCGAAGGCGAATTCGGCGACCGACAGCGCGAAGACGAACCTGGCGTTGCCCTTCGGCGAGGCCAGCACCGCGACCGTCGGCCGGCCGACCGCACGGTCGCCCGCGATGTCATTGGTGTTCGAGTAGACCCCGAACAGCAGCGGGCCCATCCCGAAGATCAGCGCCTGCACCAGCACGAAACCGGAGAACTGCCCGGCCACCAGCCCGTACGGGGCGAGCACCAGCGCCACCCCGAGCGCCACCAGGAACAGCTCCTGGAACCCGCGGTAGCTCAGCTTGATCCCGTAGGAGTACTGCGGCATCAGCACGAAGGTGACCACGATCAACACGAGAGTCCATAATGGACGATTCGGGGATAGCAGCACCGCCAGCACCCACAGCGCGCCACCGGCCGCCACGGCCAGCCAGGCGAACCGGAGCGCCTCGGCCGGGGTCAGCGTGCCGGCGATCAACGGCTTGCGCAGCAGCCGCCTGGTCGGGGTGTCCGGCCCGTAGTTGGCCGCGTCGCTGCCGTCGTGGTATCCGGTCACGTCGTCCAGCGCCACCATCGCGGCGGTCACCAGGATCTCGCCGGCCAGGAACACCACCAGCGTGGGCAGCACCCGCGAGTCGAAGGCGGCCAGCGGCAGCAGCACCGCCGACAGCACCACCAGGATGCTCAGGTAGTAGTCGTACACGTCCAGCTTGGCCAGCCGGGTGTAGCTGCGCAGCTTGCTCTCCGGTCGCGGCCCCTTGACCGCGCCGCGGCGGGCTTCCGTGCCACTGGTCATCACAACGCTCCCTGCTCCGCGAAACCGATCAGCGCGGCGGCCGAGCGGTCGCCGCCGTAGTCGAGGCCGCGGCGCGCCACCAGCCGCGAACCGGGCAGCAGCGCCAGGTACTCCTCCAGCGAACGCACCCGGCACCACCGGCTGGCCGCCACCCCGGCGTGCTCGTATTCGATCAGCACCAGGTACCGGCTCGACGTCGCCAGTGCCCGGCAGATCTTCGCCAGCCGGTCCTGATCGAGCACGTGCATCAGTGTCCAGACGCTGACACTGACGTCGAACCGCTTGGCCCGCCAGGGAATCTGCTCGGCCCACGCCAGCATGAACTCCACATTGGAGAGAAATGCGCAGCTCGCCCTTGCCTCGTCAAGCATGCGCGGGGTCATGTCCACCGCGGTCACCTGCCCGGCGTGCCGCGCGAGGGTGGGGGTCAGCCTGCCCACCCCGCAGCCGATCTCCAGCGCGGACCGCACCGGCTGCCCCAGCTCCGCGGCCACCACCCCGAGATAGTCTCCGACCAGCCTTCTGGTCAGCGCGGTGACCCGCGTGTTCAGCACCCGTGACTGGGACGCCCGCATCACCCGCGCCAGGCCGTCACGCTCGGCGCGGCGGTGCCATTCTCGCGCCAGATCCTCGTCGGTGATGGGACCGGCTTCTTCCACAATCGATCGCAAGGCGATGGCTCCTTCTCAGATTTCGCGGTATTCAAGGGGTCGGCAACGCCGCGTGCCGCATGGCGAACTCGCAGACCGCGTCCGCGATGCACTCGACCTCGGCGTCGGACAGCTGTGGGTAGACCGGCAGCGCCAGGATCCGGGCGCTGGCGTGCTCGGCGTTCGGCCACTGCTGACCGGGCATGGCGTGTGCGGCGAACGCGGCCTGCCGGGGCAGCGGCAGCGGGTAGTAGACATGCGCGCCGATCCCGCGTTCCGCGAGCCATTCCTTGAGCTCGTCGCGGCGTTCGCACAGCAGGCAGTAGACGTAGTAGCAGCGCCCGTCCCGGCCCGACGGCGGCGGCAGCACCCCGGCCTCGCGCAGCCCGGCGAACCGTTCGGTGTAGTACTCGGCGATCCGGGCGCGCCTGGCCAGCCTGGCCGGGAACCCTGCGTACCGCCGCAGCTGGAAGGCCGCCTGGATCTCGTCGAACCGGCTGTTGTAGCCGATCCGGTGGTGCACGAACCGGTGCACGCCGTCCTGACCGTGGTTGCGCAGCAGGCGCACCGCCTCGCCGAGCGCGGGATCCCCGGTGACCACCGCGCCGCCCTCCCCCGGCATGCCGAAGGACTTAACCTGCACGAACGAGAAAACCCCGGCGTCGCCCCAGGTTCCGGCAGGCCGCCCGCGCAGCACGGCACCCTGCGCCACCGCGGAGTCCTCCAGCAACCGGACTCCGTGCCGGGCCGCGAGCTCCTCGATCCTGGGCAGGTCGGCCAGCACGGAGAACATGTGCGCCGGCATCAGCACCTTGGTCCGCGGGCCGATCAGCGCCGCCATCGCGGCCGGGTCGACCACCATGGTGTGCGGCAGGATGTCCGCGAAGACCGGGGTGGCACCGGCGTTCAGCACGCTGGCCGCGAGCGGTGCGCAGCCGAAGGCGGGCACCACCACCTCGTCCCCGGCACCGACCTCCATCGCCCGCAGCACCATGGTCAGCGCCGAGGTTCCGCTGCCGCAGGCCACCACGTCGGCGACACCCAGCGAATCGCCCAGCATCCGCTCGAAGGCGGCGGTGTGCCGGCCCAGGATGAACCGCTGCTCGGCGTCCAGCCCGATCTCGCGGATCACCTCCAGCAGCAGGCTCCGGTCCGCGCCGAACTGATCGGCCGGAAAGAACGGGAGTTCCAGGCCGGTCACGAGGCTTTCCCGCCGTAGAAGGCCCGGATCTCCGCGCAGACCAGGTCGACGTCGCTCGAGCGGAGGTCGGGGTAGAGCGGCAGCGCGACCGCGTGCGCGCAGGCCGCCTCCGCCACCGGGAAACTGCCACGGCGGTGGCCGAGGTCCGCGAAACAGGGCTGAAGATGCAGTGGAACGGGATAGTAGGTTTCCGTGCCGATCCCGTTGCCGGCCAGGTGTGAAACCAATTCGTCCCGGTTCTCCACCTCGATCAGGTAGACGTAGAAGACGCCGCGGGAATCGGGTCCCCGGTCCACCACCCCCGGCAACCGGATTATTCCCGGGATATCGGCCAAACGTTCGGAGTACGCTTCGGCGAGCTCCGCCCGGCGAGCGATATCCGCTTCCAGCCGGGTGAGCTTGGCCAGCAGTACGGCGGCCTGGATATCGTCCATCTTGCTGTTCATCCCCGGCTCGGCGGTCTCGTGGGAAATACCGGGGAAATGGTCCAGGGTGCGCCCGCGGCGGCCGTGGTGGCGCAGCGCGGCCACCCGTTCGGCGAGCACCGGGTCGTCGGTGAGCACGGCGCCGGCGTCGCCGAGCGCGCCCAGCGTCTTGCTCGGGAAGAAGGACAGCACCCCGCCGTCGCCGTGCAGTCCGGCGTGCACCCCGGACTGGCGCATGCCGATGCCCTCCGCGCTGTCCTCCAGCAGTCGCAACCCGTACTGCCTCGCGATGCCGCCGAGTGCCGCCATGTCCGCCTGCTGGCAGAACAGGTGCGCCGGCATCAGGAACCGGGTGTCCCCGGTGATCGCCGCCTCGGTGGCGGCCGGGTCGAGCGCGTAGGTACCGGGGTCGATGTCGGCGAACCGCGGCCGCCCGCCGGCCAGCACCACCGACGACGCGGACGCCACGAACGAGAACGCGGGCACCAGCACGCCGTCACCGGGGGTGAGCCCGGCAGCGCGCAGCAGCAGGACCAGTGCGTCGGTCCCGCTGTTCACCCCGATGGCGTACCGGGCGCCGGTGTATTCGGCGAGCCGGTGTTCCCATTCTTCAACTTGTTTTCCGTGCGAGAATTTTCCGTTATCGAAAACCTCGCCGATACGGGCACTGATCAACGGCCAGAGATCGGCGAAGGTCTCCGCCTGGGTGAAAAACGGAACGTCGCGCCGGCCAGTCGAACGGGAAGCCTCGCCGCCGTTCACCGGACGGGAACCTTCCATGATCAGTCTGCCGGACAAGCCGACCACTCCCCTTACCCCTGGATGATCACGGCGAAAACTCAACGTAGCCGATTCCGCCTGCGCGCAGAAGACACCGGCCTGCCTCCGGCGCGGTTTTCACCCTTTGCGGTCAGAGCGCCCACGGACCTTAACTTTCACTGCGGCACAACCGATACTGCCGATGGCAAGGTCCGCTATGCCCCCGATGCCCCTCGATGCCCCCATGCACAGGCCCCGATCTACGGAGAACCATGTTGCAGACCCTCGTCATCGGGCTCGGCCGCTCCGGCGCCGGCCTGCATTTACCGGTACTGGCCAGGATTCGCGACTCGGCGACCCCGGGACCGATGGCCACCGGAAAGCCGATCGTGGCCTGTGATCCGGTCACCGAAAGCACCAGATTTCCACCGGGAGTGGTCGCGGTGCGCTCGATCGAGCGAGCCCTGCCGCTACTGGATCCGGCGGCCACCGTGGTCCACCTGTGCACCCCGCCGGGGTCGCGCTCGCGGCTGCTCGACCAGCTCGCGCCGCTGGGCTTCGGCAGGTTCGTGCTGGAGAAGCCGATCGCGACGCACGGCCGTGAGCTCCGCCGGATCCGGCGAATCCGTGAGCAGTACGGCCTCGGCCTGGTGGTGGTGGCGCCCTGGCTGGCCGCGGCGCTCACCCGGCGGCTCACCGAGATCGTCCGCTCGGGAGAGCTGGGCGCGCTGCGCTCGCTCACCGTGCATCAGCACAAACCCCGTTTCCACCGTTCCCTGACCACCTCCGGTCACCCGACCGCGTTCGACGTGGAGATCCCGCACGCACTGCCGGTGGCCCTCCGGCTGGCCGGCCCCGCCGAACTGGTGAACGCGAGCTGGCAGACCCTGCGGTGCGCGGAACGGGACATCCCGCGTCTCGGCGGCGCGCGGCTGACGCTGGCGCACACCAACGGGGCGCACAGTGAGTTCGCGTCGGACCTCACCTCACCACGGCGGGAACGGCGGATCACGCTGCGGCTGGAACACGGGACCGTCACCGCGAACTACCCGCTGAGCCAGGAGGACGACCACGCGCAGCTGACCATCCGGACCCCGGACCGGCACGAGCACACGGTCTTCCGCGACGACGCGTTGAGCGCCTTCTTCTTCGGTGCCTACCGGCGGCTGACCGGTCCAGCGAATGGCCAGGACCGTGCTGACAGTCCGGACGACGAGTTCGACCTGCATCACGAGACGGTCCGCCTGCTGTGCGCCGCGAAGAGCCACTGCGAAGGCAACTCCTCCGCCGACGTTCCCGATCAGCGCCGGGCGGTGCCGCAGCATGTCGGCTGAAGCGGCGCGGTTCGCCGGGATCGGCGACGAGGCAGGCAAGCCGATCGCCGAGCAGATCTCGGCCTTGCGCGCACTCGGCTGGCGGCACCTCGAACTGCGCACGGTGGACGGGCTCCCGCTGGCCGAACTGGACAGAGCCGGTGCACGGGCGGTGGAAGCCGCCGTGCACCGGGCCGGGTTTTCGGTGGTGTGCCTGGACTCGCGGATCGGTAGCTGGGCACGGCCGGCCACCGCCCCGTTCGCCGACGACCTGGCCGAACTGGACACCCTCAGCCAGTGGTGCGCCCGGCTCGGCACCCGGTACGTCCGGATCATGTCGTACCCGGCGGACGGCCTGGGTGAATCCGAATGGCGGCACCGGGTACTCGACCGGGTCAGCAGGCTGACCGAGCGTGCCGAACGGGCCGGAATCGTGCTGCTGCACGAAAACTGCTCCGGCTGGGCCGGGGCCAGCGCCGAGCGCGCGGTGCGGCTGCTGGACACCGTCGACAGCCCGGCGCTGCGCCTGCTGTTCGACACCGGCAACGGCATCGCGCACGGCTACCACGCCTACGACCTGCTCGCCGAGGTGGCCGGCCTGGTCGAGCACGTGCACGTCAAGGACGCGGTGCCGACCCAGGACGGCCCGCGCTACACCCTGCCCGGCGAGGGACTTTCCCGGGTGGCGGACTGCCTCCGCCTGCTGCAGGCCAACGGCTACCGCGGCCTGTTCTCCCTGGAACCGCATCTCTCGGTGCTCCCGCACGAGGGCCGGCGCGACGAGGACGCCGCGACGGACCGGTTCATCGCGGCGGGCCGGCGGCTGGAGCGGCTGGTCAGCGAGGACGTTGCGGAAGTGCTGGACCGGCGTGCGGGCTCGGCCGCGTGGTGACCGGCGAACTGCTGCCGGGCGACCGGGAACTCCTCCTGCGACTGCTGCGCATACCGACGATCGGGCCGCTGGAAGCCGGCCACGGGGAACCACCGGCCGAGCTGTGGCGCGCCCAGTGCGAGTACGCCGACGCGGCGGCCGGGATCGGGCTGCGCGTGGTGCGCCACGCCTGCGCGGGCCAGGAGCACACCGCCGGGCCGGCGGTGCCGCTGGCCGTCCGGGAGGCCGCCGCGGAACCCGGCTTCCTCGACCTGCAGCCCAGCCTGGTGCTGCGGCTCGGCCCGAAGCTGCCGCCCGCGTCGACCGTGATGTTCAACGTGCACCTGGACACGGTCGCCGGGCTGGAACCGGTCGGGTTCGACGGTTTCCGGTTCACCGGACGCGGTGCGATCGACGCGAAGGGACCGGCGGTGGCGCTGCTGGCCGGGATCCGGGCGGCGGCGGCCGCCGAGCCCGCGCTCGGCCGGGACGTCGCGGTGCTGGTGCAGGCCGTCTCGGGCGAGGAAGGCGGCGCGATGGGCACGATCGGCACCCGGCCGCTGCTCGACCAGGGTTTCTACGGGCGGCTCAACGTTTTCTGCGAGCCGACCGGCCTGCGCTACCTGACCAGTGCCACCGCGTCGATGACGGCCTGCGTTCGCGTGCGGGGGCAGGGCGCCATCGACGATCGGCCCGGCGCCGGGCACAACGCCACCGTGCTGCTCGGCTCGCTGGCCCGGCACTTCGCGCTCACCCTGGACGACGCGGATCCGGCCGGCGCGCTCTGCGTCGCCGGGCTGCACACCGGTGACCGGCACAACCGGGTCTACGGCAGCGGACGGTTGCTGCTGAACCTGTCCTACGCCTCGTCGGCGGCGGGTGCCCGGCTGGCCGAACGGGTGGAGCAAGCGTTCGGCACCGGCCTGGCCGAGTTCGGCGCCCGGTTCGCCGGCAGTGCACAGTTCGGTCGTACCGCCGCCGAGGCCGCCGAGATCACCAGCCTGGAGTGGCACAAGCGCGGTCTGCCCTGCCTGTCCGGGCACGACCCCGCGCTCGAAGCGCTGCTCACCGAACACGCAGGGGTGGCTCCGTGGCCCGCCGGGGAACCGGCCTTCACCTGTGACGCGATCTGGATGGACGGCCGGCCGGGGGCCTTCACCGTGATCCTCGGCCCCGGCGCGCTGGACAAGAACAACGCGCACGCCGAAGGGGAGTTCGCCGAACTCGCCGAACTCGACGCCTTCGCGACCGCCGTCACCGGGCTGCTCACCGGCTTCGCCCGTGCCCACCGAAAGGAAGCTCGATGACCCAGCAGCCGGTGCTCCCCGCCCCTGCGCTCGCCCACGTGCCCTACCAAGACCTGCTTTCCTTCACCACCAAGGTGTTCACCGATCGTGGCGTGCCGGCCGAACGCGCCGCCGTTGCCGCCGAGGCGCTTTGCTACGGCGACCTTGCCGGGCTCGGTTCGCACGGGCTGTGCAACCTGTCGCGGCTCTACCTGCCGCTGTTCGACGAGGGCAGGGTGGACCCGGCGGCCGAGCCGGTGGTCCGCACCGACCTCGGTGCCTGTGCGGTACTCGACTCCGACAGGGCGCTGGGCCTCTGGGCCGCGGCCGACGCGATGGGCTCGGCCGCGGACCGCGCCGAACGGCACGGGATCGGGCTGGTCTCGGTGCGCAACGCCACCCACTTCGGCTGCGCCGGGTTCCACAGCGCGATCGCCGCCCGGCGCGGCATGATCGGGCTGGTCGCGAGCAACTGCGGCGGCCAGCGGATCGCCCGCCCGCCGGGCGGCGCGCTGCCCATGCTCGGCACCAACCCGCTCAGCATCGCCGCCCCGGCGCTCGACGGTCATCCGTTCGTACTCGACATGAGCACCACCGTGGTGCCCACCGGCCGGGTACGCGCCGCGGCCCGTGCCGGCTCGCCGGTCCCGGCGGGCTGGCTGTCCGACGACCACGGCGACCCGGTCACCGACCCGGCCGCGTTCGACCGCGGTGAAGCCCATCTGCACTGGCTCGGCGGCAGCGCGGAAACCGGCGCCTACAAGGGTTTCGGCCTCGGCCTCGCGGTGGAGGTGCTGGCCGCGCTGCTGCCAGGCGCCCAACTCGGCCCCACCCCGGAGGCACTGGCCGGAGACGCCGGCCGGGACGACGACATCGGTTTCCTCGCACTGGCCTTCTCCCCCGCCAAGCTCCGGCCCGACGCCGGTTTCGCCGAGGCCGCGAGCCTCCTGTTCGGCAGCCTGCTGGGCTGCCCGCCGCTGGACCCGCGAAACCCGGTCCGCTACCCCGGCTGGCTGGAGGCCGAACGGGCGGCGGTGAACCTCCGCGACGGCGTCCCGCTGTCGTCGCCGCTGTACCGCGAACTGCTCGAACTGGGGCTTTCCTGATGCGCCCGCTCCGGATCGGGGTGGTCGGCCTCGGCGTCATCTCGAAGTTCTACCTGGCCGCGATCTCACGGCTGCCGCAGGTCACGCTCGCCGCCGTCTGCGACCTTCGGGCCGACGCGCTGGCCACCCTGCTCGGCCGCGTGCCGTGCTATTCGAGCCATCAGGTCATGCTCGGCAACGAGGGACTGGACGCCGTGGTGGTCACCACGCCCAACGACACGCACGCCGCGGTGTGCCGGGACGTGCTGAACGCCGGACTGCCGGTGTGCGTGGAGAAACCACTGGCGGTCTCGCTCGACGAAGGCCGGGTGCTCGATCGACTGGCCAGCACGCTGGGCGTGCCGCTGTACACCGCGTTCCACCGGCGTCACAACCGGAACGCACTGGCGCTGCTGGAGACCTCGCACGAAGCGCCGATCGTTTCGATCACCGCGCGCTACTTCGAGCGGATCGAGGAGCACATCGGTGCGGACACCTGGTACCTCGACGCCGGCCGGTGCGGCGGCGGTTGCGTGGCCGACAACGGCCCCAACGCCTTCGACCTGGTCCGGCTGTTCCTCGGCGACGTCCGGGTCACCGAGGCCGACGTCACCCGCGATGGGCAGGGCATCGACCGGCAGGCGGTGATCGAGCTGGAATCCGAAGAGGGCGCCACCGCCAGCGTGGAGCTCGACTGGTCCTATCCCGGTGAGCGCAAGGATCTCGAGCTCAGGTTCGCCGACGGCGGCGTGGCGCGCGCCGATCTGCTCCACGGCCATCCCGGCTTCAAGAACTCCCTCTGGCACGAGTATCTCGGCATCACCGCCGATTTCGCCGAAACGGTGCTCCGGCGCGGCACCGCCGAGCCGGTGCACGGCGGGCTCGCCGCACTGGAACTGGTCGACGCCACCTACCGGATCGAACACGCCGGCACCCGAAGCAGCACCGGAGGAAAGTGATGGCGCAACAAGAGAACGGCGCGAAACGACCGGTGCACGGCGTGCTGGTCAAGGTGCTGCTGCACCGGCGGACCGAGCGCGGCATGACGCTGGAGCCGCACGCCAGCCGCTGCGTGCGGCGGGGTGAACTGCACGAGCTGGTCACCACCGACCACCGGGAGACCGCCGCGGGCGCGCGGATCGACCGGGTCGGTTTCCTCGGTTTCGCCGAGCTGGACTGCGCCGGGGTGATCGACCGCGGTGACGAGTTCTGGATCTCCGGCAGGCTGATCGGCACCGTGCTCGGTTTCGACGCCTGCCATTTTCCCAACCACTACAACATCCTGATCGCCACCGAGACCCCGGTCAGCGGCAAGGACCTCGACCTGCGGCCGGAACAGCGGATCGGTTTCAGCCCGGCGGGGGTTCCCGCCGGGCTACCGGGCTGATCCGCACCCGGTGCCCCGGAACTGTTCCGGGGCACCGGGTGCGGGGCTCAGCCGAGCAGGGCCACGTCCAGCTTGCCGAAGTGGAAGTTCCGCACCGCGGCCAGCAGCTCCTCCACGGACAGCTGCCCGTCACCGCTGGTGTCGATCTGCTGGAACGCCGACCTCGCCTGCGACTCGCTCACCCCGATTCCCTTGAGCCACTGGGCGAATTCGTTCGCGTCGATCTGGCCGTTGTGGTCGCTGTCGCAGAGTCCGACCACGGCCTTCATCACCGGGCGGAGCACCCGGTTGAAAGTGGACTCACCGTCCTGGAAGATCAGCTTCTCGTTCACCGCGATGAACTGGTCCTCGGTGAGGGAGCCGCTAGGTCCCACCCCCGCCTGGGTGGCCAGGTACTCGTACAGGCCGGTGAACGCGTTCAGCGTGGCCTGCCCCTCCGGCGAGTTCATGCTCTTGCCGAACGCCGACACGATGCGCTCGGCTTCCTGGGTGAAGTCCGCGCGCTCCAGCACGCCGTCCCCGTTCACGTCCCATTTGTCGAAGCGCTGCTTGAGCCGGTCATTCGCGATCGCAGTAGTCATGAGGAATTGAGCCCTTTCATCACTATGGTTTCGACAGCGACAGGTTTTCCCGTCACAGCATTTCCACCCGGCTGCCGGCCACTTTTCCCCTGGTGTCCAGCAGGGAGCGCGACAGCCGGGCCAGGACCGCGCTGTCGTAACAGGCGTGGTCCTGGAGCAGCACGGCCAGATCGGCACGCGCCAGCGCGGCGGGGAGGTCGGCCGATCCCACGATCGAACCCCCTGCCACGGCGAACTCCGCCACATACGGGTCGTGATATGCGACGGTCGTACCCAGTGCCCGCAGTCCTTCCGCGACACCGGCCGCGGGGGACTCCCGGACATCCGGGACGTCTGGTTTGTAGGTCACTCCGAGCAGGAGGACCTCGGCGTCGGCGGGGTCGATCCCCTGCCCCGCCAGCATCGCGGCCGCCCGGCCGACCACGTAACCGGGCATGCCGTCGTTCACGTCCCGCGCGGCGGAAAGCAGGCTGAAGGTGAACCCTTCGCTTTGCGCCTTGCTGGACAGGTACAGCGGATCGACCGGGATGCAGTGCCCGCCCACCCCGGGCCCCGGCTTGAACCTGGCGAACCCGAACGGTTTCGTGCCCGCGCAGTGCAGCACGTCCCAGGCGTCGATGCCCATCGTCTCGCAGAAGACGGTCATCTCGTTGACCAGCGCGATGTTGACGTACCGGTAGGTGTTCTCCAGCAGTTTCGCCATCTCCGCCTCCCTGGTCCCCCTGGCCACCACGACGGTGTCGATGAACCGGCCGTAGAAGGCCGCGCAGTACTTCGCGCACAACGGGGTGACCCCGCTGACGATCTTCGGGGTGTTGCCCACCGTGAAGCGGCGGTTCCCCGGGTCTATCCGTTCGGGTGAGAAGGCGAGGTGGAACTCCTTGCCGGCAGCCATTCCGCTGACCGATTCCAGAATCGGCAGCAGCACCTCTTCGGTGGTACCCGGATAGCTCGTGGACTCGAGGACGACCAGCATTTCCGGGCGCAGCCGGGCGCCCACCGTCCTGGCCGCCGCCCGCACCGCGCCGAGATCGGGGGCGCCTTCCGGGGAAAGGCCGGTCGGCACGCAGATGACCACGGTATCCGCGGTGGCGATTATCGCCGGGTCGAGGCTCGCGGTGAATCCTGTTTCCCTCATTCTGGCGATATCGTCGGTGGAGACATCGTGCACATGCGACCGCCCGGAACTGAGCGTTTCCACGACGGCGGGTGCGATATCGAACCCCACGGTGGCCAGCCCCGCGTCGCAGGCCTGTCTGGCCAGGGGAAGACCCACGTAACCGAGGCCGACCACGGCGAGGTCAACGGACATGCTTTACCTCCAGGAGCGGGAGAAACCCGTGGTCACCGCGGAAAGCTGCTCAGGCGGAGAAGCTCCCGCTCCCCGCGACGACATGCGATCCGTACCCCGGCTGCACCGTCAGCGACGGGGTCAGGCAGAACGGGTCGCCGTAGATCCGCACCGTGTCGTTGGTGTCGTTGACCAGCACGTGCGCCATCAGCGGCAGTTTGTGACAGCCGTCAGGATTGCGAAATTCTGTCACCTCTTGGAATTCCGTCTCGAAGACGGTCACCTTTCCGATTGCCGCGGAGGCGGGCGTCGCGGTAGCCGCCAGTACCAGCGCACTGGCCGCCACCGCGATCGTTGAAGAAACAATTCTACGCATGGGAACTCCCCTTTCGGCACAAGATACTTCGGGGCAACAAAAAGTAAGCTAGCAGCTACCCAAAGTCGCGGTAAGGGCTTCGCCTAAAGCGCCACCGGACGTGCGACCGCTTTGGACTTTCCGGGAGCGTGACCGGGCCGATACGTCACACAGGGTCCGGTCCGGCCACGCCGGGGTAGCGCGAAAGAACTTTGCGGGCAACGAAAGTAGGACAAGTATGACTACTTGCTCCCACGCGTAGCGGAAGACAGCGCCCCCACGCTGACCATCATCACCACCACCCCGAGCACGGCGATGAAACCAGCCGTCTGCGCGGGTGATTCGAGCGGCCCCTCGGCGTCCTTCTCGGGCTCCTCAGGCGGCTCCGGCGGCGCAACCGGTTGGGGCAGCGGGATTACCGGCGCGACCGCCCGCGGCGGCGATACGGGGTCAGGCGCAGAAGGCGGCTGAGCCGCGGGCGGATCGGGTGGCGGGGGCAGTTGCGGGGGCAGTTGTGGCGGCGGTTGCACGGCGAGGCGCAGTGCGCTCTGAGCCGATACGGCGAACCCGGTGTCCAAGGGAGCGCCGCCGAGCGCGGGCACCGCGGAGGCCGAGAGCGACACGGTAGCGCCTTCCTCCGCCAGCACACGGCAGCTGTACACCAGGGAATCCCCCGGTTCCAGCCGGGGGAACTCGCGTGCGCACGACGCCGGCGACCCGGTGACCTTCAAATCCGCCAGTGGCACCGAAGACGTGTTGCGCAGGCGCACCGTCACGGTCGCCTGCGAGCCCGGCGGAGCGGGTGCGTCCGGTCCGGTGACCTCCAGCGCGAGACCGGGACGTACCACCTCGAAACGAGCCCGTGCCTCGCTGCCGACCTCCGCGCCCAGCTCATCCCGCGCGCGCCCGGCAAAGTTCAGCTCGCTCCCCGCTTCACCTGCCTTCACCGTGCAGCGCACGGTTTCCGCCTGACCGACCGACAGCTCGGCCGGCGCTTCCGCACAGGTAACCGGCCCTTCCGCGGCCAGTGAAACGCCGGTCAGCGGGCTGTCCCCGCTGTTGCGCAACTCAACCTGGTAACCGAGTTCCTGCCCGGCCACCGCGATCGCGGGCGCTTCGGTCAGCCGGGTTTCCAGACCGGGGTGCAGCACCCGCACGTCGGTCACCGACTCGGCGGTGACCTCCTGGCCGCCGGGCGCCTCACCGCGGACCCGCGCCGCCAGCTGATGACTGCTGTCCCGCACGGTCCCCTCGCAGGAGACCTCGGCGCTGTCGCCGGGAGCGAGCTCGCCTATCTCCTTCCGGCACTCTTCGCCGAGGTCCATGTCCACCGCCAGCCCGTCCAGCGGGACTCCGCCGGTGTTGCGCACTTCCGTGGTCTGCGTAGCGGGCTCGCCCGCGTGCGCCACCGGCCGGTCCACCGACGTGCGCGCGGACACCGCCGGTTGCGGGAAGGACAACGCGAGGCTGTGGATCAGGTAGCTGTCCTGGGTGCCGGTGAAGGCCAGTGCGACCTCCGAATCCCCCGGCCGGACGATATCCGGGCCCGCCTCGACGACCTTGGCGTCCACGCTCATGTTGTTCGGCAGGCTCGCGCCCTCGGCGTTGGAGAGGAAGAAGTCGTACCGGCTGTACGGGACCTTCGGCTCGGCCTGCCGCCGACCGTTCACCGCGAAGGTGTCCCCGACCAGGCCGCGGTCGCCTTCGTAGGCGGTGATGCCGATCCTCGTCTGCCCGCCGGCGACCCGCAGTCCCGGCGGGGCCAGCAGGGCGCGCTCGGCTTTCCGGTCCACCCGCTGGTGCCGGTCGTAGACCACCACTCGTTTCTCCGGCGTGTCTCCCGTGTCTCCCATGTCGCTGGACTCCCAGACCACGAGCAGCGACCAGCCGCCGAAGCAGTCGTAGCCCTGCCCGGTCCAGATGTTCCCCACGGTGACCGTGCGGTCGCCGCGCAGCCCGGACAGTTCGTCCGTGACGTCGGCTTCGGCGCTGTACCAGCGATCACCACCGATCGGGGACCGCTGATCCTCGGTCAGGGTGAACTCCCCCGGCGCTATGTCGGACTTTTTCTCGTTGTCCAAGGAAAGTGACACCGCCTGCCCACGGGGGTCGCCCTGGGGCCACCGCGCGCTGCGGGCACACGGCCCGGTCGAACGCGCCCGGATTTCACCCGCCCAGGTCAATTTCGCGTAGGCGACGGAAGCTCCCGGCGGCAGCGCCACCCTGGCACTGGACGAGTTGAAGGTGCCCGGATCGGCGTCGGAATCCAGCCATACCATCGAGTGATGGTTGTTCAGCCCGGCCTGGCCGGTCCGCCTGCCCTCGGCCGAATCGCGGCAGGGTTGCGCGGCTGGGCCGGGCGGGCAGCCCAGCACCGCGTTTCCGGCGAGCACGAAGTCACCAGGCAAGGTGCGGTCGAACTCGCCGGTGCCCGCCTCGGAATCGGCCAGCGGCGGTGCCAGCAAATTCAAGATCATAATGATCAAGCCGACGAAGAGTGCTT
Organism: Amycolatopsis nigrescens CSC17Ta-90; assembly: GCF_000384315.1. Classification (GTDB taxonomy): domain Bacteria; phylum Actinomycetota; class Actinomycetes; order Mycobacteriales; family Pseudonocardiaceae; genus Amycolatopsis; species Amycolatopsis nigrescens. The sequence continues at coordinate 8,957,916 of NZ_ARVW01000001.1, forward strand.
TCACCGAACGTCTCCCTGTAAGTGCCACCGCGCCGCGTCCTGCTAGCCCAGGAACACAGGAAGACCAGGCGGAGGCAAGGAAAATCACTCGATTCGGCACTTTTGGCGCCGAGCACTGGTTCTCGATCGGGCGAGCGGTACCGTGACCAACGGCCCTAGTCGACCAAGTCGAATACCAGCCTTGACAACAATTCGGGGAATAGGATTCCGCCTTGCTCGAAATCGCATTGACCCTCGTCATACCCACCCTTCTGGTGGTCATCGCGACGATTCTGGCCGGTCGCGGGAAGGTGGCGGCCAGCGGGGAGTTCGACTCGGACTCCGTCTCGTTCGTCGGCGGGGTGCTCAACGCGCTGTTCACCGTGGTGCTCGCGTTCTTCGTGGTGTTCGCCTGGCAGACCGGCGACGACATCGAGAGCTACGCGACCACCGAGTCCGACGCGCTGATCGACAGCTACTGGCAGGCCGGGATCGCGCCCGAACCGGACGGCACCGCGATCCGCGCGCTGCTCACCGACTACACGAGCAGGGTGATCGACCACGAATGGAGCAGCCTGGACCGGGGCGAGACCGATCCCGAGACGGCGCCGCTGATCGGCTCGATCCGGGCCAAGGTGGCGACCTTGCCCACCGACACCGAGCAGGTCAAGTCCGCGCGCGAGCAACTGCTGAGCAACGTCCGCGAGATCGACAACAGCCACCGCCAGCGCGTGGACCAGGCCACCGGCGCCGACCCGTTCACCAACATCCTGCTGCTCGGCACCGTGCTCGGCGCACTGACGATGGTGGCCTATCCGATCCTGATCGGACTCAGCTCGCGGGTGAACCACGTGCTTGCAATGGTGCTGCTGACCGTGGTGCTCGGCTCCACCATCTACGCGTCCCTCTCCCTCATGCATCCCCTCGGCGGGTGGTTCGGCATCGCGCCGGACGCCTTCCGGAATGCGCTGGACGAGTTCTCGAACGTCCGGATGTGACACCCGATGGTGGGCGGCGCCGGTCGCCGCCTAGGTTGAGGCCGACCAAGAACCGCCCGGGTGAAGGATGACTGCGTGATCGTGGTGTACGGGGCGTTGTCCGCCGCGGCGATGCTGATCTTCTTGTTCCGCACCGCCCGCGAGCCGAGGCGGCTGAGCAACGCGGTGTGGCTCGGGGTGGCGGTGCTGTTCTTCGGCCTCTGGCTACTGCTGCGGGCCGCGGACACCGAACTGCTCGCGGACGTGGCCGGCTACACCTTGCTGACACTGGTGGGCCTGCTGGTGCTGGTGCTGCCCGCCGCGCTGATCGCGAACGGGGTCGTGATGTGGCGGCGCGAAGGCCACCGGCCGGCCAACTCGCTGTCCTTGCTCGCCGGTGTCGCATTGGTCCTGCTGTTCGGGTTCTCCTTCTACGCGGCCAGTTTCACCAGGGCCACCTGGGTGATCGTGGCGGCGATCTCGCTGATGCTGGTCGCCGGGTACATCGCGTTCCTGTTCGTGTCCCTGCTCGCCTACTCGGTCCTCTACGGCAGGCTCGGGCGGCGCGGACGCGCGGACGCCATCGTCGTGCTCGGTTCCGGGCTGCTCGGCGACCGCGTGCCGCCGCTGCTGGCCAGCCGGCTCGACCGGGCGATGGAGCGGTACACGCGCGAGACCGCCGCCGGAGCGACCCCGGTGCTGGTGGTCTCCGGCGGGCAAGGGCCAGGCGAGACCGTGTCCGAGGCCGCGGCCATGGGCGCCTACCTGCGCGAGCGGGGCGTACCGGAGGAACGGATCCTGCTCGAGGACAAGGCCGCCACCACCGAGCAGAACCTGCGGTTCAGCGCCGCGCTGCTCGAACAGCACGGCCACGCGGGTCGGATCGTCGCGGTCACCAGCAGCTACCACGTGTTCCGCGCAGCGGTGCTCTCCCGGCGGCTGCGGCTGCGCCTGCACGTGGTCGGCGCACGGACCGCGTCCTACTTCGCGCCCAGCGCGTTCCTGCGCGAGTTCGTCGCGCTGCTGGCGCAGTACTGGCGCACCAACGCCGCCATCTGTGCCGTGCTCGCGCTCGGGCCGGTGCTGCTCGCCGTGCTCACTTCCGGGTAGCCGTGTCATCCTCACCGGCACGCCGGCTCTGCACCCGGCGGTAGCTCCAGTACAGCAGCCCGAGCAGGATCAGCCCGGACAGGATGAGGCTGGATCCGGTGCTCCAGCCCGCCAGCGGCAGGCCGGGCACGAGTCCCCACACCACGCCGGCGGCAATCAGCGCCAGCCCGGCCAGTACCGAACCGGTGATGCGCAACGGAGAAGCCACGCTGTCTTCGGCGGCCTTCATCGCCCGGTCCCGGACCGGGTCGACGTAGCGTTCCAGCGCCGGGAACTCGGAGGCGAGCACGATCAGCCCGGCCAGCACCAGCAGCAGCCCCGGCCCCGGCAGCACCAGCAGCGCGATCCCGACCAGGAGCAGCACGCCGCCGGCCACGCCCACGGTCACCCGTTTCACCGGGTTGCCACCAGCCACGCACACCTCCTGTCCCATCGCGGCACCTGAGCACGCCGCGTGAGGCCACCCTACCTGGACTTCCCGCCGCTTCCGGACATCTCCGGCGCCTGGCCAGGTCCGAAGTGGACCGGCCTCATCGCGGCAGGCGGTTGCCGGCGGTGTCGTAGGCGGCGGGGTCGCTGAACAGTTCGGCGCGGGGCTGGTCCGGCTGGTCGAACCAGAAGATCACGATCGACGGGTCTTCGCTCCACCTGGCCTGCTTGGCCTGCACGACCTTCCCGCCCACCTGCGCGGTGATCGACGCCGCCGGTCCGGCGTAGTAGCCGTGCACGGGGAGGTAACCACCGCTGTCGTAGTTGCCGCCCCACAGGTGGTGGAAGCCCGGCGAGCGGTCCGAACCCGCGGTCTCGTTGTTCAGAATGCCGGGCTCGATCCGGCCGGTGGCGTCGCGGTACCCCGAGACCAGTCCGAAATGGACGTCCGGCAGCTCGGCCGCCCGCACGGCGGTGACGTAGAAGACCAGTTCCCCGCCGCTGGTCTTGATTCCGGTGGGCACGACCGCGCCGAGCGGCGCCAGTGCCGGCCGGGGCGGCGGCTGGGCGGCGGTGATCTGCGGGTCCGGCGGCGCCGGCGTGACCTGGGCCAGCTGCCCCAGGCTGAACACCGCGAACAGCACCACGGCCGTCAGCCCGGCCACTCCGCCCCCGGCCAGCAGCCGCCGGCGGAACCGGATGCGCCGGCCGGTGGCCATCACCCGCCGCACGTCGACGGTGCCGAGGTCCTCCGCGGGCGGGGTCCGCAGCGCCGCGCGCAGTGTCTCGAGGTCGGTCATCGTTCTGCTCCAGTGTTCAGGGTGCTGGGGGTGTCGCCGGGCTCGTCCATCGAGATCCGCAGCTTCGCCAGCGCCCGGGAGTTCGTGCTCTTCACCGTGCCGAGGGAGACCTTCAGCTCGTCGGCGACCTCGGCCTCGGGCAGGTCGAAGAAATGCCGGAGCACGACGATCGTGCGTTCGCGGGCGGACAGCCGGTCGAGCGCCTCCGACAGCCACCGCTGCCTGGTGACCTCCCCGGCCAGGTCGCCGTGCACCGGCAGTTCGGGCGGCTGGTCGGTGGCGTGTTCCGAGATCGGCCGCCGCCAGCCGTCGATGACGTGGTTGGCCAGCACCTTGCGGGTGTAGGCGTAGGCGTCGCGGTTGCGCACCCTGGACCAGGCCGCGTAGGTGCGGGCCAGCGCGGTCTGGGTGGCGTCCTCGGCCTGGTGCCGGTTGCCGGTGAGCAGGTAGGCGGCATGCAGCAGGCGCGCCGAGCTCGCCCGCACGAACTCGACGAACTGCTCGTCACCCCTGGCCATGCCCGCCCACCTGCGTCACCCCTCCTACTACGGGCGACGGGCTCGAAAGGTTGAGCGCGATTTCCGGCAACTTTCCGGCCCGGTCGCCCGTAGTCCCCGGCACCAGATCCACGACTGTGCCAGCACGGGAGAGCCGATGCGAAAGATGAACCCGTCCCTGCTGATCATCGGCCTGTGCGCGGTGGCCACCGCCTGCTCGGCGGCGGAGACCGCTCAGCCGGTCGTGCAGCCCGCCGGTCCGCCGCACGCCGCCCCGGTGACCCTGCCGTCCACCCCGAGACCGGCAACCGCGCCGTGCACCGCGCCCGGCACGGTCGCCTGCGTGAGCCTGTCGGAAATGCGGGCCTGGCTGCTCCGCGACGGCACGGTGACCCACGGCCCGGTGCCGATCATGCCTGGCAAGCCGGGCGGCCCGACCCCGGTCGGCACCTTCCGGGTGGAGTGGAAGGACAAGGACCACGTCAGCAAGGAGTTCGCCGGCGCCCCGATGCCGAACTCGGTCTTCTTCGCGGCCGGCGGGATCGCCTTCCACGCCGGGAGCCTGGTGGATCCCTCGAACGGCTGCGTGCACCTCGGCGACGCGGACTCGCTGAAGTTCTTCGACACGCTCGGCAAGGGCGACGTGGTCCAGGTACTGCCCTAGCGACGCTCGGCGCGCACCTGCCAGACCGCGAACAGCACCCTGCCCTGGTCGTCGGTGCTCAGCGCGTCGGGACGCAGAGCGAAGCCGACCTTGGCGATTTCACCCTGCTCGACCTGCCGCCGGATCTCGTCGAGGCTGAAGGCGGAAGTGTAGGTCGTCTCCTCGATGCTGAGAATGTTCCAGTGCGGGTCCAGATTGGCGTGCAGGTCGTCCTGGCTGACCGGCACCGACCCCGGGAACGCGTCGGGGTTGCTGTCCGCGAAGCAGAACAGGTGCAGTTGGGCACCCGGCCTGGTAACGCGGTGCAGGGCGGCGGCGTACTCGGCCCGCTGCGGGTCACCGAGGCAGTGGTAGAGCGCGCTGTCCAGCACGGTGTCGAAATGCGGCTCCACACCGTCGAAGCGGGTCACGTCCGCCACCTCGAACCTGGCGTCGGACCCCCGCTCGCGGGCCAGCTCGGTGGCCCGTTCGATCGCGATGGGCGAGGCGTCGAAACCCCACACCCGGTACCCGCGCCCGGCCAGGAACAGCGCGTTCTCGCCCAGCCCGCAGCCGGAGTCGAGCACGTCACCGCGGAACGCACCGGCCCGTTCCAGCTCGACCAGCGCCTGCTGCGGTTCCCCGATGTCCCAGGGAATCCGCTCGAACCGCACGTCAATGCCCGCGAAGCCGGACTGGCCTCGGTAGATCTCGTCGAAGTCCGCGTCGGTCAAGGAAAGGGAGTGGTCCTGGGTCATCCGGTCCTCCTCGGTCGAGTAATTCAATGCACAATGAATTGTGCTCTCGGTCGAGCGACCGTGTCAAATGCCCCTCCGGCGGCGGCGCTACTCCCCCGTCTTCTTCGAGCTCAGCGTGATCGCGGTGTCCGTGGCGGCCTTCGTGCCGCCCTTGACCGACTGCGACACCACCTGCCAGTTGCGGTCCAGCACCAGCATCCGCCCCTGCCCGGTGGCGTCCTGCTCGTGCAGCAGGTAGAAGCCCGCGGCCTGCAGGGTGTCCTGCGCGGTCTGGTGGTTCATGCCCACCACATCGGGCACCGTGGCGACGGTGGGCGCGGGCGCGGCAGTCGCGGCGGAAGAGCCAGTCGTGGCGGAAGGTGCCACCGCGCGCGTCGGCATGCTGGTGGCCACCGACAGGGACGGCGAGTCGACCGGCGGTGTGGCGGGAGGTTCACCCGTGGCACCACAGCCCGAAAGCACGAACAGTGCCGCGCACAGCGTCATCGCGGGTTTTGAGATCTGCTGACTCATGGCGCGGCCTCCCGGCTCGGCTCGCCGGTCTCGACGCCGGCGTACAACAGCCAACTCGCACCCAGTCCTTCGATCGTTACGGTCGGTGGCCGATAGGACCCGGTCGTGCGGCAGGCCCACCCGGACGGCGGCCATAATGATCCTGTGCCACGGTTGGGCGTCGTTCGACGCACCGCAGGAGGGATTTGATGCGCGCCCGCGCCGAACTGGACGCCGCAGGCATAACCGGCACCGGGCTGCGTGCGGCGTACATCCGTTGCCGGGAACTCAACGCCCGCCACGGCCGCACGTACTTCCTGGCCACCCGGCTGCTCGCGCCATCGCAGCGGCCGGCCGTGCACGCGCTCTACGGGTTCGCCCGCCGGGTCGACGACCTGGTCGACCAGCCCGCCCTTGGCCGCACCCCCGAGCAGGTTCACCGCGACCTCGACCAGGTGGACCTGGAGCTGCGCACCGCACTGTCCGCGGGTACCAGTGCCGACCCGGTGCTGGCCGCGCTCGCCGACACGGTCCGCCGGTTCGGCATTCCCACCGCACCCTTCGACGCCTTCCTCCGCTCGATGCGGATGGACCTGCGCACCACCGGCTACCCGGATCGGCGTGCGCTCGACGAGTACGTGCACGGTTCGGCCGAGGTGATCGGCCTGCTGGTACTGCCGGTGCTGGGCACCGTCGCCGAACGGGCCGAGGCCGAGGCCGCCGCCGCGGCGCTGGGCAAAGCCTTCCAGCTGACCAACTTCCTGCGCGACATCGCGGAGGACCTCGACCGCGGCCGGGTCTACCTGCCCGCCGACGAGCTCGCCGCCTTCGGGGTGGACCGCGAACTGCTCGCCTGGTGCGTCCGGCACGCCAGGGTGGACCACCGGGTGCGGCGGGCGATGGCCGACCAGATCGCGCTCACCCGCGCGGTGTACCGCCGCGCCGAACCGGGGCTGGCCATGCTGCATCCGGTGTCGCGGCCGTGCGTGGCCACCGCGCTGACGCTCTACTCCGGTATCCTCCGCCGGATCGAAGACGCCGGGTACAACGTGTTCGGCCGCCGCGCCACGGTGCCGACCGGCACCAGGCTGCTGGTGGCCGGCACCGCGCTGGCCCGCGCCGGCTGGGCCCGCCGCCGGCACCGGGCCGCTGGAGGCCGGCCCCGACCGGTGGTGGCGAGCTGAGATGGGCAAGTACGAGTACTTGATCGTGTTGGGCGCCTGCCTGGTGATCACGTTGCCGCTGGAGCTGATCGGCGCGCGGGTGTACCGGCGGCCGTCCCGACTGGTGCGCGCGGTGCTCCCTGCGGCCGCGGTGTTCCTGGTCTGGGACATCGTCGCGATCGCCGCCGGAGTGTGGGGCTACAACCCGGAGTTCATCACCGGCGTGATCCTGCCGTTCGGGGTGCCGTTGGAGGAACTGCTGTTCTTCCTGGTGATCCCGATCTGCGGCCTGCTCACCTACGAGGCGGTGAACACCATCCTGGAGCTGCTGCGGCGATGGCGTGCCACGGCACGCGAGAGGAGGCCGCGATGAGCGGGCTCGGCTACACGCTGCCCGCCGTGCTGTCGGTGCCGGTCGTGCTGCTGCTCGAGCTGAAGTTCCTGCGGACCGGGCTGTTCCGCCGTCCCGCGTACTGGATCAGCATGGTGATCGTCACCGGGTTCCAGATCCCGGTGGACGGCTGGCTGACCAAGCTCTCCGCGCCGATCGTGCTCTACCACCCCGGGCACACGCTCGGCGTGCGCTTTCCCTGGGACATCCCGGTGGAGGACTTCCTGTTCGGGTTCTCCCTGGTGACCACGGTGCTGCTGCTGTGGGAACGGGGAAGGGCAACATCGCGAAAGGAGCGGACATGAGGGTCGGCGCGCGAGGGCTGGCACGAGACGCGGTGCCGGGCGCCTTCGACACCGGCGCGGCCGCCTACGACCGGCTGGTCGGCGCGAATCCCGGCTACCACGCCCATCTGCGGCTCTCCGCGGCCAGGATGCGGCTGCCGGACCGGGGCGAGGGACTGCACCTGCTCGACGCCGGCTGCGGCACCGGCGCCTCCACCGCGGCACTGGTGCTGGCCGCGCCGCGCGCCAGGATCACCGCCATCGACGCCTCCGCCGAGATGCTGGAACGGGCCCGCGCCAAGCGTTGGCCACCGTCCGTCCACTTCGTACACTCGCGGGTGGAGGACCTTGCCGAAACCGGTGTGCGGGGGCCGTTCGACGGGATACTGGCCGCGTACCTGATCCGCAACCTGACCGATCCGGACGGCCAGCTCCGCGCCCTGCGCGCGATGCTGCGACCCGGTGCGCCGCTGGCCGTGCACGAGTACTCGGTGCGCGATTCGCCGCTGGCACGCGCGATCTGGCACGCGGTGTGCTGGAGCATCATCATCCCGGCCGGCCGGGTGACCACCGGCGACGCCACGCTCTACCGGCACCTGTGGCGCAGCGTGCTCACCTTCGACGGCGCCAAGGCCTTCGAGGACCGGTTGCAGCGCAACGGTTTCACCGGGGTTCACCGGGAGACGATGACCGGCTGGCAACGCGGGGTCGTGCACACCTTCCTCGCCGACGCCGGGAAAAAGCCGGTATGAGCCGCAGTGCGCCGATCGGTACCGACCGCAGGCTGGTCCGCTACCCGGCTCCCGGCGGGCTGCCGGATGTTTCGTCGCTGGCCGTCTCCCCGCGGGTGGCCGTGGTCGGTGGCGGTATCGCCGGGCTGACCGCGGCCACCGCGCTGGCCGAACGGGGCGTGGCGGTCGAGCTGTTCGAGCGTGAGTCCTATCTCGGCGGCCGCGCCGGCGGGTGGCGGGCCGGCCTGCCCGACGGCAGCACGGTCACCATGAGCCGCGGCTTCCACGCGTTCTTCCGGCAGTACTACAACCTCCGTCAGCTGCTGCGCCGGACCGACCCCGGCCTGGCGCGGATGACCGCCCTCGACGACTACCCGCTGCTCGACGCGGCGGGCCGGATCGACACCTTCCGCGGGCTGCCGAAGACACCGCCGTGGAACGCGGTGGTCTTCGCCCTGCGCAGCCCCACCTTCCGAGCGCGTGATCTGCTCCGGCTGAAGCCGGTGCCCGCGCTGCCGCTGATCACGGTGGAGGTACCCGACATCTACCGCCGGCTGGACGAGGTGGACGCGGCCTCGTTCCTGACCGGGATCAACTTTCCGCCCAGTGCCAGGCATCTCGCCTTCGAGGTGTTCTCCCGCAGCTTCTTCGCCAGGCCGGAGGAACTGTCCGCGGCGGAGCTGGCCACGATGTTCCACCTGTACTTCCTCGGTTCGTCCGAGGGCCTGGTGTTCGACGTCCCGCGCGACACCTACCCCGCCGCGCTCTGGACTCCGCTGGAGGAGTACCTGACCGGGCTCGGGGTCCGGCTGCACCTCGGCCACGGCGTGCGCGCGGTGGAGACGGGCGGCGACCGGCGGTTCAGGGTGCACGCAGGTGACCAGACGGAGTCCGATGTGGACGGTGTGGTGCTGGCCATGGACGTGACCGGGCTGCGGAACCTGGTGGCGGACTCGCCGGCACTGGGCACCCGGGACTGGCGCGAGTCGGTGGCCGGGCTGCGGGTCGCCCCGCCGTTCCTGGTGCGACGGCTGTGGCTGGACACCCCGGTCCGCCAGGACCGGCCCGCGTTCCTCGGCACCGGCAGCCTGCCGCCGCTGGACAACATCAGCGTGCTCGACCGCTTCGAGGCCGAAGCCGCGGGCTGGGCGCGTGAACACGGTGGCTCGGTGGTCGAACTGCACGCCTACGCGGTCACCGACGACCAGGCCGGGTTGCCGGAGCGGCTGCTTCAGCGGCTGCACGAGATCTATCCGGAGACCGCCCGCGCCGGCGTCGTCGGCGAACTGTCCGAATGGCGGCAGGACTGCCCGTTGTTCGGCCTCGGCGATTTCGCGCGGCGGCCCACCGTCGGCACCCCGGTGGACGGGCTGGTGCTGGCCGGCGACGGGATCCGGGTCGACCTGCCGGTCGCGCTGATGGAACGGGCCGCGGTCACCGGCTGGCACGCGGCGAACCGGCTGCTCGGCGGCTGGGGCGTCAAAGGCCACCCGACCTACTCGGTCCCCAACCAGGGCCGCGTCCCCCTGCTGCGCGCCCTCGCCCGTCGCTACTGAGACTTGGCTGCCGGACTCAGTCGGCAAGTACCTGTTCACGCAGGATGTCGGCGTGTCCGCAATGGTGGGCCAACTCCCGCAGAACTTGCAGGTGCACCCAGCGAAGCGTGCGCGGCCCGGTCCGGTGGCCGGTCACGACGGCGTCCAGTGGCAGGTCTGCGATCAACGTCCGGGCCGTGGCACAGGCTTCCCGGTGGGCTGCCGTGACCGAGGCGACGGTGTCATCGTCGGAGAGCCGGAAGGATTCATCCGGGCTCTGCACCAAGCCGAGCTCCCGACGGGACGTGCCGCCTACGCACTCCTCGAACCACACCCGTTGCATCCATGTGACGTGCTTGAGCAGCCCGAGCAACGTCGTCGCCGACGAGACGAGCCGGCGGCGGACCTGCTCCTCGGTGAGGCAGTCGAGAGTCGCCTCAATGGCACTGCGATATTCCTCGACGAACGCATCAAGCTGCGTGCGTTCATCGTCCAGCGGCACATCGAACGAACCCATCAAGGTCTCCTATCACGCCACAGGCCGAGGGCCACAACCCTGGTGGCCGTCGACTGCGTCTGACTCGCTACGGTCCTTCGCCGAAGACCATGCGATGCCCGCGAGCTGTGTCCATGTACTCGCGGACCCGGTGGATAAGCCCGTCTCGGAGTTCGAAGACCAGGCAGTAGTCGTTGGCGTAGTGGTTGCCGTTGGCCAGCGTCGCCGTCATAGTCTCCTCCACGACCACGCGCTCGCCGTCGGCGTAGAGCCCGCGAAAGGTCACGGCGACGTCACTCACGAAGAATCGCGGGAAATCCTTGGCGAGAAACTGCACGATCGCCTTCCTGCCGACCAGGTGAGCAGGCCCCTCCAGCGCGACGGCGGTGGCATTCCCCGGAGGTGCCAGCCATTCGGCATCCTCGGTGAAGACCGCGGCGATCTGGTCCGGGTCGTGGCTGGCGAACATCTTCCAGGCGTTCTGGATGATGTCGCGGCTCTGCTGTGACATGCCCGCGATCTTAAGCGGCGTGCGCGAGAAGGGCTGGCGGATTTCCGACGTCACCGAGCCCCTGCCGACGGGGCTCACCAATCAGCTCCCTTTGCGCTCACAGGGTGTAGGTGGCTTTGGCGGGGGTGGTGATGGTGTGGTCGGTGTGGGTCCAGCCGGGTTGGTCTTTGAGTTTGTGGTGGCGTTTGCAGTAGCCGCGGAGGTTGGTTTTGGTGGTGGGTCCGCCGTGTGCCCAGTCGGTGGTGTGGTCGAGGTCGGCTAGTTGGGCTGGTCGGTGGCAGCCGGGGTGGCAGCATTCGCGGTCGCGGATGCGGATGAACCGGTCGAGTGCGGCGGGTGGTCGGTAGCTGCTGCGGCCGACATCCACGGGAAGACCAGTGACCGGGTCGGTCACGATACGGCGCCAGGTGGAGCCGGGGTTGAAGGCGATTTCCTTGGCCAGCCAGGCCGGAATCGGTCCGGAGCCGGTGAGTTCGGCGTAGTTGTCGTTCAAACCGGCAAGGGTGGTCAGGTCGACATACAGGTACACGTCGGCCTTCGGGTTACGCGGTGTGCCTCGCTCGCGGAGACATCGATCCGCCAGCACATCGGCCCGAAGTTGGTCCAGTGTGCGGGGTTCGCCGGCGACCTTCAGCGCATGGGCTTCACGATCGGTGCGGGCGTAGATCGCTGTGCCGACTTCGACGGGTAGATCGACGATGAGGGTGGTCATGCCTTCGCCTTGGTGCACCAGTTCGACTTTGCGGTCCAGTCGGCGGCGTCGGGTGCGGGCGGCGTATCCGTTCGGGTCGATTCGGGCGACCACTCGGTTCACGGCCCGCCGCAGACTGGAGGGGTTTTTGCCCGCCAGCCGTTCGCTCATCACCGCGTCGACTTCACGGGCCTTCTCGTCGGAGAGCACAGTGGTGGCGTCGAAGATCTTGGAGGCTTTGTACCCGTCGATGACCCCGGATTCCATGGCCTGCAACGTCTTCGGCAACCGAGTCGCCAACGCCTCAGCGAGCGCGATCTGCTTACCGGCCATGTTCTCCGTGACCGCCAGCCCCAGCGCCAACTCCGCTGGAACCCCTCTAGTTCTTTCTTCCACCTCATTCAACCGCGCCACCAGCCGAAGCTGCTCCGCCTCCAACCTGCATTTCTGTTCCTGAATAACCTGAATGTCCTTCAACAACTCACAAGCCTTGTCTCTGTCCATACCCGAATTCTATCGGCGACCCCCGACAAAAACGGGGGTCGGCCCAGACTTCGGTGGTACTTCGTCTCTACCCAAGATCCGCTGCATCGAGCAGATCCGCCACACCCGTTTCTCCGACGCGGTGAAGCCGCGCCGGGCGAACTCGTCGAAGCCCAGCACCCTGCACGTCACCGCGACCGGCACCCGCACAGGGGCTCCGGCCGCGGCCAGTTCACGGACGAGCGGGAAGACTATTTCCCGACAGATTCAACCAAACTCTGGGCAGACCCGGCCACCCGAATCCGTCCCGTGGGCGCGCCGAAGGCGGGCCCGAAACTCAGCCACCGGAGGTGCGAAGATGATAGCGACGCTCCGCATAGGCGAGGTCGTCCCGCCAGAGGCGTGCAGCGGTCCAGGTCATCGCCGGACGCAACAGGCCGGCAGCCTTGCTCGCCAACCGGAAACCGGCCCGGTCCGAACCCGCCACCGTCGCCTCGATCACCGCAGTGCGCGGCCGCCCGTCGGGGCCGGGGCCGAGCGGGGTGGCGTGAGTTTCCACCACACTGCCCTCGCCTTCGCCCTCGGTGATCCGCATGACCACGGTGCGCGGCTCCGGGCAGGTGAACTCGGCCCGCACCGGCACCCCGAGGCGCTTGCTGATCCGGAAGGTCACGTCGACAACGAACCGGTCGTCCTCCTCGGCGGCCCCGCCCGGCGGCGCCTCGACCACGGTCAGCCTGGCGAAGGAGTACGGGTGGAACCAGGCGCCGTGCCACGGATCGAGCCGGTTGGCCACGATGTCCTCCGGCTCGCACACCCCGACCACGGTGGCCACGGCGTCCACAGTGGACATAGTTCGCGGGCGCTCCGGCACCACCGGGACGTCCGAAGGACGCTCCCCGCCCAGTTCGTCCAGCCGCACCCAGACCAGCACGCCGTCGTCGTGGGCGGGCAGCGGCGACCAGCCGTGCCCGCCGGTTCCCGGCACCCGCAGCCCGTGCCAGCGGCAGACCAGCGCACCGCAGTCCACTTTGGCCTGTGCCAGCGGCGCACCGAGATGCGGGCAGGCACCAGGGCCGATCCGCACCCGGCCGTCCTCGTCCCGCCAGGCCACCAGTTCGGTACCACCGATATGTGTCCCGAAAGGATGGTCAGCGCGGATCTGGCGCGAGGCCGCGAACACGAACCAATTACCGGACGGGCGGGCGGTGGCGCGCTTGACCGCGGACTCGATCAGCGCCGGCGAAGCACCGCGGTAGGTCGGCTCCTGCTCGGCCCACCGCTCGCGCGGAATCGGTTGCAGCGGCCAGTTCCGCGGCCACCGGGATGCTGGCGACGGTCCCACGTTCGTCCTTTCGGTCAACTGGCGCCCTGGATCACGAGCAGCGCGATGTCGTCGTGGTCGGCGCCACGAAGCCACTGACGCACCGCATCGCGAACGTACTCGGCCATGCCCTCCGCCGGCATCCCGGCACAGGCCGACACCAGTGTGCGCAACCGTTCCGCGCCGAACAACTCGGTGCGATCCAGGTGGTTGCGCGCCTCGGTGACGCCGTCGGTGTAGAGCAGGCAGAGGTCGCCATCGGCCAGCTCGACGGTGCACCCGGCGAACCTGGCGTGCGGCGAGATACCGACCAGCATGCCTGCCAGGTCCACGTCCTCGACCGCACCGGACCGGCGCACCACCAGCGGGGCCGGATGACCGCCGGAAGCCAGCTCCAGCCGCAGGATCCCGCCGCCGTCGCCGTACATCGAGCCGAGCACGACGGTGGCGAACCGGCTGCTGCCGGTCGCGATCAGCGCCTCGTTGAGCAGGTGCAGCAGCCGCTCGCCGTCCCGTTCCACCAGGTGCAGCGCGGCCAATGAGGACCGCACCCGGCCGGTGAGCCCGGCGGCCTCCGCGCCGTGCCCGCAGACATCGCCCAGCACCACCAGCGCGCTGCCGTCCGCGCGCGGGTGCACGTCGTAGAAGTCGCCGCCGATTTCGAGCACACCGGGGGCGGGCTCGTACACCGCCGCCATCCTGGCGCCCTGGACCACCGGCAGCACCGGCAGTGCCAGCGTGCCGGCGAGCGCGGCGACCGCGTCCTTCTGCTGGCGATACCGGTGAGCGGCCGAAAGCGACCCGCGCGCATGCGCGGCGAACTCCTGGATCGCCCGCTCCAGTTGGTCGCCGGAGCGGCGCGCTTCGGTGCGGTAGGCGAGCACCAGCAGGCCGGGCTGCGGGCTGCCCTCCCCCGCGGCCAGCAGGGAAAGCAGGCAGATCTGCCCGAACCTGCGCAGCGGGTCGGCCAGTGCGGACGGCAGGTCCGGCAGCTCCTGCGGCGGCAGCGTCCTGATTTCCGCACCGTCACAGGTCATCGCCGCGGTGAACACCGGCGCCGAACCGGCCGCGACCTTCCTGGTCCGGCCGCGACCCTGGCCGCCGTCCGCGTCGCGGCGCCACCACTGCAGCCGCCCACGCGGGGTGGGCAGCACCACGATGGCGCAGTCCGCCAGCTCCGGCACAGCGAGTTCGGCGAGCACACTCGCGGTGTGCTCGCTGTCCAGGCTGCCGCGGAGACGACGGCCCACCTCGGCGAGAAACCAGTCCGTCCCGGCGGTATGGTCCGGCTCCGGCGGACGGACGCTATGCACTCGGCCGATCCTCGGCGGTGAGCGGGTCCGGACGGGCGATGCCAGGTGATGCCGCGGCCGACCGTGGTTCCATGGGAGAACCTCCTGACCGTCGGCGCGGGCTCCCGTGCCCAGCGTAGCTGGACAGCAGTCGAAGCCGGCAGGCGAATCATGGGAGGCTTGGCCGACCGTCCGCCGGCGAGAAAGGGTGCGCCATGGCAAGCCAGCTTCGCCGCGAGACCGACGATTCCGTCGACGGCCAGGAAGCGAGACCGGTCGACGACGTGGCGCTCGAACGGCTGCTGGCCGCGGTGGAAGATCTGCGCGACGGCAACTTCCGGCGCCGGATCCCGGTCACCACCGCCGGCGACGACGACGGGGTCCCGGCCAGGCTGGCGCGGGCGTTCAACGAGATCGCCGAACGCAACCAGCGACTGGTCAGCGAGCTGATGCGGGTCCGCACCACGGTGGGCCGCCACGGCGAGCTGCACGAGCGGATGGCCGCGGACGCCGGGCCGGGCGGCTGGGCGGTGGCGGTGCAGGTGGTGAACGGGCTGATCGAGGACATCAGCCTGCCGACCATCGAGCTGAACCGGGTGCTGGGCGCGATGGCCGACGGCGACCTGTCGAAGCCGATGGCGCTCCAGCTCGACGGGCAGCCGCTCGGCGGCGAGTACGCCGAGCTGGCCGGCACGGTGAACGGTCTGCAGGAGCAGCTTTCCCGGTTCGCGGCCGAGGTGACCAGGGTGGCAAGGGAGATCGCCACCGAGGGCAGGCTCGGCGGGCAGGCGCAGGTACCCGGGGTCGCCGGCACCTGGCGGGACCTGACCGACTCGGTCAACCTGATGGCCGGCAACCTCACCGCGCAGGTGCGCGACGTGTCCCAGGTGGCCACCGCGGTCGCCTCCGGTGACCTCAGCCGCAAGATCACCGTGGACGTGTCCGGCGAGATGCTGGAACTGAAGAACACCATCAACACCATGGTCGACCAGCTCTCCTCGTTCGCCGGCGAAGTCACCCGCGTCGCCCGTGAAGTGGGCAGCGACGGGCAGCTCGGCGGACAGGCTCAGGTGCCCGGCGCGGCTGGCACCTGGCGGGACCTCACCGACTCGGTCAACCTGATGGCCGGCAACCTCACCGACCAGGTCCGCAACATCGCGCAGGTGGCCACCGCGGTCGCCGAGGGCGATCTGTCGCAGAAGATCACGGTCGCGGTCAAGGGCGAGATCCTCGAGCTGAAGAACACCATCAACACGATGGTCGACCAGCTCTCCGCCTTCGCCGACGAGGTCACCCGCGTGGCCCGCGAGGTGGGTTCGGAAGGGCAGCTCGGCGGACAGGCCCAGGTGCCCGGCGTCGGCGGCACCTGGCGCGACCTCACCGACTCCGTCAACACCATGGCGGGCAACCTCACCAGCCAAGTCCGCAACATCGCACAGGTCACCACGGCGGTGGCCCGCGGTGATCTCTCCCAGAAGATCACTGTGGACGCCCGCGGCGAGATCCTCGAACTCAAGACCACCATCAACACGATGGTCGACCAGCTCTCCTCGTTCGCCGACGAGGTCACCCGCGTGGCCCGCGAGGTCGGCAGCGACGGGCAACTCGGCGGGCAGGCTCAGGTCCCGGGCGTCGGCGGCACCTGGCGCGACCTCACCGACTCCGTCAACACCATGGCGGGCAACCTCACCAGCCAAGTCCGCAACATCGCACAGGTGGCCACCGCGGTCGCCCGCGGCGACCTCTCCCAGAAGATCGCGGTGAACGCGCGCGGCGAGATCCTGGAGCTGAAGAACACCATCAACATCATGGTGGACCAGCTCTCCTCGTTCGCCGGCGAGGTCACCCGCGTCGCCCGCGAGGTCGGCAGCGACGGCAGGCTCGGCGGACAGGCGGAGGTGCCCGGCGTCGGCGGCACCTGGCGCGACCTCACCGACTCGGTCAACTTCATGGCGAACAACCTGACCAACCAGGTCCGCAACATCGCCCACGTGACCACCGCGGTGGCTAGCGGCGACCTCTCCCAGAAGATCAATGTGGACGCTCGCGGCGAGATCCTCGAGCTGAAGACCACCATCAACACCATGGTGGACCAGCTCTCCGCCTTCGCCGACGAGGTGACCAGGGTGTCGCGCGAAGTCGGCACCGACGGCAAGCTCGGCGGACAGGCCCAGGTGCGCGGGGTCGCCGGTATCTGGAAGGACCTGACCGACAACGTCAACGTGATGGCGGACAACCTCACCGGCCAGGTGCGCAGCATCGCCACGGTGGCCGCCGCGGTGGCCGGTGGCGACCTCGGCAAGAAGATCACCGTCGAGGCCAAGGGCGAAGTCGCCGCGCTGGCCGAGACGATCAACGGGATGGTCTACACGCTGCGCGCCTTCGCCGACGAGGTGACCAGGGTGTCGCGCGAGGTCGGCACCGAGGGGATCCTCGGTGGGCAGGCGCGGGTGCCGAACGTGGCCGGCACCTGGAAGGACCTCACGGACAACGTCAACTTCATGGCGAACAACCTGACCAACCAGGTCCGCAACATCGCCGAGGTGACCACCGCGGTGGCCAAGGGCGACCTGTCGAAGAAGATCGACGTGGACGCGCGCGGCGAGATACTGGCGCTGAAGACGACCATCAACACCATGGTCGACCAGCTCTCCGCCTTCGCCGCGGAGGTGACCAGGGTGGCAAGGGAGGTCGGCACCGAGGGCGCGCTCGGCGGGCAGGCCGAGGTCGAAGGGGTCTCCGGCACCTGGCAACGACTGACCGAAAGCGTGAACCAGCTCGCCGGCAACCTGACCGCGCAGGTGCGCGCCATCGCCGCGGTCGCCACCGCGGTCACCGCCGGCGACCTGACCCGGCAGATCACCGTGGACGCGTCCGGGGAGGTGGCGGAGCTCAAGGACAACATCAACCAGATGATCGCGAATCTGAAGGAGACCACCCGCACCAACCGCGAACAGGACTGGCTCAAGACGAACCTGGCCCGGATCTCCGGGCTGATGCAGGGACACCGCGACCTCAGCGCGGTCACCTCGCTGATCCTGCGCGAGCTCGCGCCGCTGGTCGGCGCCCAGCAGGGTGCCTTCTTCCTGGCGCAGCGCGGTGAGGACGAAACCGTGGTGCTGCAGCAGATCGCCGGCTACGGCCGGTCCCCGCAGGTGCGGCCCGGTCTGCGGTTCGCGCTCGGCGAGTCGCTGGTCGGCCAGGCCGCGGCGGACAAGGGCACGATACTGGTCACCGACGCGCCACCGGACTACGTGACCATTTCCTCCGGCCTCGGCGCGACCACACCGATCAGCGTCATCGTGCTCTCCGTGCTGTTCGAGGGAAGAGTGCTCGGAATCGTCGAACTGGCTTCGGTGCACGAGTTCACCGAAATGCACCGCGAGCTACTGGAACAGCTCAGGGAGACCATCGGGGTCAACGTCAACACCATTCTGGCCAACTCCAGGACGGAGTCGCTGCTCACCGAGTCCCAGCGGCTGGCCGGTGAGCTGCGGGCCCAGTCCGAGCAGCTGCAGGAACGGCAGAAGGAACTGAGCCGGTCGAACACCGAGCTGGCCGAGAAGGCCGCGCTGCTCGCCCAGCAGAACAGCGCCATCGAGGTCAAGAACTTCGAGATCGAACAGGCGCGCCAGGAGCTCGAGGAACGCGCCGAACAGCTCACCATGGCGTCCAAGTACAAATCCGAGTTCATGGCCAACATGTCGCACGAACTGCGCACCCCGCTGAACAGCGCGCTGATTCTGGCGAAACTGCTGGCGGACAACCTCGAAGGCAATCTTTCGCCGAAGCAGATCGAGTTCGCCAGGACGATCTATTCGGCGGGCAGCGACCTCCAGCAGCTGATCAACGACATCCTCGACCTGGCCAAGGTGGAGGCCGGGCACCTCGATCTGCACATCACCGACGTGCCGCTGCCCGATCTGGTCAGCTACGTCGAGTCGATCTGCCGCCCGCTGACCTCGGACAAGGGCCTCGACTTCGCGGTGCTGATCGACCCGCCGGTGCCGGGCAGCCTGCACACCGACCAGCACCGGGTGCAGCAGGTGCTGCGCAACCTGCTGTCCAACGCCGCGAAGTTCACCCATCAGGGCGGGGTTCAGCTGCACATCAGGATGGCCACCCCCGCCGAAATGCAGGCGGAACTGCTGCGCGGGGCGCCGGACGTGCTGGCGTTCACCGTGGAGGACACCGGTATCGGGATCCCGGCGGACAAGCTGGCCTCGATCTTCGAGGCGTTCCGGCAGGCCGACGGCACCACCAGCCGCAAGTACGGCGGCACCGGCCTCGGCCTGTCCATCAGCATGCAGCTCACCCAGCTGCTCGGCGGTGAGCTGCGCGTGCACAGCGAGCCCAACGTGGGCAGCAGGTTCACGCTGTACCTGCCGTTGGACGCCGCGGCCGGCCGGCAGGATGGCGACCTCCCGGTCCGGCTCGCGTCGGCTCCCGAAACCCGGCCGAACTGGCCGGAACCCGTGCCGTCCACCAGCACGGTCAGATTCCACGGCGAACAGGTGCTCATCGTCGACGACGACCTGCGCAACGTGTTCGCGCTGGCGGCGGTGCTCGAACAGCACGGCCTGGACGTGGTCTACGCCGACACCGGACTGGCCGGAATCCGTGTGCTGGAACAGAACCGCGACATCAGCCTGGTGCTGATGGACGTGATGATGCCCGAGCTGGACGGCAACTCCACCATCGCCGCGGTGCGGGAAATGGCGGCACACCACGATCTTCCGATCATCGCGGTGACCGCCAAGGCCACCGAGGAGGACCGCCAGCGCGCACTGGCCTCCGGCGCGGACGACTACGTCACCAAGCCGGTGGACACCGATCGGCTGCTGAGCCTGATCGCCGCCCACCTCGAACTGGACGACCAGGCCGGCCACCCCGCCCCGCAGTAAAGGTCAGCCGGGGACCATTTCGGCGAGCTGGTCGAAGCCCGCGGTGAGCAGGACCCGTTCGACCACGCTGTCCTTGGGCGCGGTCACCGCCAGCCGTTCGCCGGTGGTCTGCGCCGACGAAGCCAGCTCGAACAGGATGCGCACCCCGAAACTGTCCAGGTACTCCAGGTCCGCCAGGTCGAGCCAGAGCGCCAGCGAACCACCCCGGCTCACCCGCTGGAGCTCGCGGCTGACCGACTCGGCGTTGACCGCGTCCAGCTCGCCGGACAGCCGCACCCGCAACGGCGTCCCGCCCGCCATCACCTCGACCGCGATGTGGTCGGTGCCGACCCAGCTGCTCTCCACCGCGCGGTGCTCACCGTCGCCGTTGGAAAGCCGGTACAGCATCCGAACCGTCGTGCCCGCCGCGCTCCGAATCAGCCGCATCTCCCCCACCGAGGCCCTGATCAGCTGCAGGCCGCGGCCGCGGTGCACGTTCTCGGCCGGGTCGATGTTCCGCCACCGGCCGGTGTCCGACACGTCCACCCGGATCATCCCGTCACCGCGGCGCTCGGCGGTGACCACCACCCGGCCCTGGTCCCGGCCGACATAGGCATGCTCCACCGAGTTGCCCACCGCCTCGCCCACGGCCAGTTGCAGCGCGGTGGCGTCCTCCTGGCTCATCCCGGCCCCGGTCATCCACTCGTCCAGTGCCTTCCGGACCACGGCCAGCTCGGCCGGTTCGGCCGGCAGGTCGAGCCGGAACGGCACGGTAGCGGTCTTCCCGGCGCGCACCACCAGCACCACCGCATCGTCGCGGGCGGACCGCGGCGCCGGCAGCATCGCGCCCAGAATCCGGTCGCACAGGTCGGCGCAGGACAGCCGCTGGTCGCGGGCTTCGTCCGCCGCGGTGAGCAGCACCGGGTCCGCCGACCGGGACGTCCGGCCGTGCTCGCCGAGCATTCCGTCGGTGTAGAGCACCAGTGCGTCACCGGTGGCCAGTGGCACGCTGTGCGGAGTCGCCCTGGCGGCCGGAACGGCCAGCGGCATGCCGCGGGGGCCGGCCAGCAGTTTGGCGCCGCCTTCACCGGCGACCAGGATCGGCAGCGGATGCCCGGCGCTCGCGAACCGCAACTCCTGCGCGACCGGGTCCAGCACGACCACGGTCACCGTGCTGCCACCGGCCTCGGGCACCCGCTCGGCCAGCAGGTCGAGCCGCCGGAGCACCGCGTCCACGTCATCGCCCGAGAGCAGCGCGGACATCAGCACACCGCGCAGCATCGCGATCGCCGACGGCGCGCCGGCGCCGACGAGGTCGCCGACCGCGACCGCCAGCCGCCCGTCCGGCAGCCCGACCGCCTCGAACCAGTCCCCGCCCGCGCGTTCCCGGTCCGCCGCGGCGACGTAACGGGCGGCCAGGTCGTAACCGGGAACGGCGGCCAGCGCGGCCAGCGCAGGTACCGCCGCCGCACCGCCGGTACTCGGCTGGTCCACTTCGAATGCCTGCAGGAGGCAGCCTTCAACGGCACCGTCCGCCTCCCGCGGCGCCGCGACAAGGGTGACATTCCGTTCCTCGACCGGATCGCCGTCGCCGCGCCAGCGGTGTCTGCCGACGACTGGGCGGCCGGTTCGCAGCACGTCGTCGCACAAGTCCGCGGCCGCGCTGTTGGCCGGAGCCAGCACCGCGCGCAGCGGCGAACCGGTCTGCAGCTCCGCCTCCGCGGCCCGGTTCGCCGCCACGACCCGGTGCTCGGGGCCCGCCAGCACCCAGATCATCGCGGCGACCCCGTCCAGGACGGTGATGTCGGGCGAATCTCCGACGCGCTGGTCGTCCATGATGTCCATCCCAGTCCTGCGATCACGCGGATCGTGCCGGACGGCACCCCGAGATTTTGCCACCTTCTCGCCCGCCGGACCCGCGGAATGGCGGTTCGATTTCCGGAAAGCCCGAAAAGCCCGGGAATCCTGGGAAGCTCAAGCCCCGGCCAGTGGTCCCTCCAGCCATTCGGTGATCATCCGCTCTGCGGCGTGGATGCAGACCAGTTCCAGACGCTCGTCGCCGATGTTGCGGAAGGCGTGCGGGGTGTTCGCCTCGACCACCACGACATCACCGGGCCCCGCCTCCGACACCTCGTCGTCGGCGGTGAAGGCACCCCGGCCGGACCGGACGATCCAAGTCTCCGGGTAGGGATGCCGGTGCAGCGCGGGGCCTTCCCCCGGCTCGGCGTCCACCAGGAAGAACGAGACTCCGGCGTGGTAGCGCTCGCCCTCGAACTGCGCGTTCCGCGGCCCGGCAGGTGGGTGGACTTCGCGGATCAGATGGTGCATCACGACTCCTGTCTGCTGGATCTACGCAGGCTAGTCTCCGCCGGGACGGCCCGACCTGACATAAAATTGCGCTTCACGCATCAGTTTGCGCGCCACGCACTTTTTCCGTACCTTGGCGCCGTGAGCGGTTCACTGGGGGCGGGCATGAGCCTGCGCGAACGCAAGAAAGTCGCCGCGAGGGAGGCACTGAGCTGGGCCGCGCTGCGCCTGGCCACCGAACGAGGATTGGAACACGTGCGGGTGGAGGACATCGCCACCGAGGCCGGGGTCTCCGCGCGGACGTTCAACAACTACTTCTCCAGCAAAGAAGAGGCGATCTGCGCCATCGGCGTGGACCGGCAACTGCGGATCCGGGATGCGATTCTGGCCAGGCCGGCGGAGGAGCCGCTGTGGGAGGCGGTGACCAATGCCGTACTCGAACAATATTCGGGTCCGGGGGAACCCGATCGCGAGCATCTCGCCAGGGTCCGGCTGGTGATGACCAGTCCCGCACTGCGCGGCGAGTACCTCAAGACCCACGTGGCAGTGGAAACCGCGCTGGCACAAGGGATCGCGGAACGGATCGGGGCCGATGCCGGCCGCGACCTCTACCCGCGGCTGATGGCCGCGGTGGTCGGCGGCGCGGTCCGGGTGGCCATCGGCCATTGGATGTGCGCGGGCCGGGCGGAACCGTTCCTGCCGACCCTTGCGGACGCGCTTAATCAAGTCGCGGCCGGTATGCCCGATTTATCATCCGATAGCCGGAAACCCTGACGAACAAATCGATGTCGTCCACCCCGAGAACCCGGTAGTTTCGTTCTCGATCAAGACGCGGCAATTCACCACCACATTCCCGGAAAGAGTTTCAGTGTGCTGATCAAACTTCTCCGCACCTACCTGCGGCCGTACCAGCAGTCACTGGTGCTGGTCGTGGCGTTGCAGCTGGTGCAGACACTGGCCGCGCTCTATCTGCCGACGCTGAACGCGGACATCATCGACAACGGCGTTGTCAACGGCGACACCGGCTACATCCTGCGGGTGGGCGCCGTCATGCTGGCGGTGACGCTGGTCCAGATCGGCTGTTCGATCGGCGCGGTCTTTTTCGGCGCGCGCACCGCGATGGCCGTCGGCCGCGATCTGCGGTCCACCATCTTCCACCGGGTGCAGGACTTCTCCGCCAGGGAGGTCGGCCATTTCGGCACGCCTTCGCTGATCACCCGGACCACCAACGACGTCCAGCAGGTCCAGATGCTGGCGCTGATGACGTTCACCATGATGGTGTCCGCGCCCATCATGTGCGTCGGCGGCATCCTGATGGCGCTGAACCAGGACGTGCCGCTGTCCTCGCTGCTGCTGGTGATCGTGCCGGTGCTTGGCATCGCGCTGACCCTGATCATCTCCAGGATGCGCCCGCAGTTCCGGCTGATGCAGGAGCGCATCGACACGATCAACCGGATCTTGCGCGAGCAGATCACCGGCATCAGGGTCATCCGCGCCTTCGTCCGCGACCGGCAGGAGCGCGCGCGGTTCACCAAGGCCAACACCGAACTGCTGGACGTGTCGCTGCGCGTCGGCAGGCTGATGGCGCTGATGTTTCCGGTGGTGATGCTGGTGATGAACGCCTCCAGCGTCGCGGTGCTGTGGTTCGGCGGGCAGCGGATCGACAGCGGGGCCATGCAGGTCGGCGCGCTGACCGCGTTCCTGAGCTACCTGCTGCAGATCCTGATGGCGGTCATGATGGCCACCTTCATGTTCATGATGGTGCCAAGGGCCGAGGTCTGCGCCGAGCGGATCTCCGAGGTGCTGGACACCGAGTCCAGCGTGGTGCTGCCGGCGAACCCGGTGCACGTCACCAACGTGAACGGGCACCTGGACCTGCGCGACGTCGAATTCCGCTACCCCGGCGCCGAACAGCCCGTGCTGCGCGGAGTGAACCTGCTGGCAAGGCCGGGTGAGACCACCGCGGTGATCGGCAGTACCGGCAGTGGCAAGACGACCCTGCTCAACCTCATCCCGCGGTTGTTCGACGCCACCGGCGGCGCGGTGCTGGTGGACGACGTGGATGTGCGCGAACTCGACGCCACCATCCTTTCCGACGCGGTCGGGCTGGTTCCGCAGCGGCCGTACCTGTTCACCGGCACCGTGGCCAGCAACCTGCGCTACGGCAACCCGGACGCGACCGACGAGGACCTGTGGCGGGCACTGGAAACCGCGCAGGCACGCGAGTTCGTGGAGAGGATGGAGGACGGGCTGAACACCAGGATCGCCCAAGGCGGCACCAACGTCTCGGGCGGGCAGCGACAGCGCCTCGCCATCGCCAGGATGCTGGTGCACCGCCCCGAGATCTACCTGTTCGACGACTCGTTCTCGGCACTGGACTACGCCACCGACGCCGCCCTGCGGGCCGCGCTGGCCAGGGAGACCGCCGAGTCGACCGTGGTCATCGTCGCCCAGCGGGTCAGCACCATCCGGCACGCCGACCGCATCGTGGTGCTCGACGAGGGCCGCGTGGTCGGCACCGGCACGCACACCGAGCTGATGGACACCAACGAGACCTATCGGGAAATCGTGCTCTCCCAGCTGAGCGCACAGGAGGCAGCGTGAGTACCACCGCACAGAACACCACCGTGGGCGAGCGGGCGGTGCCGGCGCGGGCACCAGGGCCGGGGCCCGGCGCTGGGCGGGGACCCGCCGCCTTCATGAGCGGGATGCCGTCGGAAAAGGCACTGGACTTCCGCGGCTCCGGCCAGCGGCTGATGCGGCTGCTCCGGCCGCAGCGGGTGGCCATCATCGCGTCCGTGCTGCTCGGCGTCGGCGGGGTGGCGCTGACCGTGCTCGGCCCGAAGATCCTTGGCAACGCCACCGACCTGATCTTCACCGGGGTGATCAGCCAGCAGCTGCCCGAAGGGGTGGCCAAGGCCGACGTGATCGCGAACCTGCGCGCGCAGGGCAACAACAACCAGGCCGACATGTTCGCCTCGATGGACCTGGTGCCGGGGCAGGGCATCGACTTCGGGCGGGTCGGCCAGGTGCTGCTGGTGGTGCTGGCGCTCTACCTCGCCGCGTCGCTGTTCAGCTTCCTGCAGGCCAGGCTGACCACGAACGTGGTGCAGCGGGCGGTGTTCGACCTCCGCGAGCAGGTGGAGGCGAAGTTCGCCCGGCTGCCGCTGAGCTACTTCGACCGCCAGCCGCGCGGTGAGGTGCTGAGCCGGGTCACCAACGACATCGACAACCTCGCGCAGTCGCTGCAGCAGACGCTGAGCCAGATCCTCACGTCACTGCTCACCATCGTCGGCGTGCTGGCCATGATGTTCGTGATCTCACCGCTGCTCGCGCTGGTCGCACTGGTCACCGTGCCGGTGTCGGTGTTCGTCGCGGCCAAGATCGGCAAACGCGCGCAGCCGCAGTTCATCAAGCAGTGGCGGACCACCGGCGGGCTCAACGCGCACATCGAGGAGATGTACACCGGGCATTCGCTGGTGAAGGTCTTCGGCCGCCGCAAGGAGGCCGAGAAGGTCTTCAAGGAGCAGAACGACACCCTGTTCGCGGCCAGCTTCCGGGCGCAGTTCATCTCCGGCATGATCCAGCCGGCGATGATGTTCATCGGCAACGTGAACTACGTGCTGGTGGCGGTCGTCGGCGCGCTGCGGGTGGCGTCGGGCTCGCTGTCCCTCGGTGACGTGCAGGCGTTCGTCCAGTACTCCCGGCAGTTCACCCAGCCGATCACCCAGGTGGCCAGCATGGCCAACCTGCTGCAGTCCGGGGTCGCATCGGCCGAGCGGGTGTTCGCGCTGCTCGACGCGGACGAGCAGGAACCGGACCCGGCCGACCCGGCCAACCCGGACCCGGTCCGCGGCCGGGTGGAGTTCCGGGAGGTCTCGTTCCGCTACCTGCCCGACACCCCGCTGATCGAGAACCTCTCGCTGACCGTGCAGCCAGGCCAGACGGTGGCCATCGTCGGCCCGACCGGGGCCGGCAAGACCACACTGGTCAACCTGCTGATGCGGTTCTACGAGATCGACGGCGGCCGGATCACCCTGGACGGGGTGGACGTGGCGACGATGACCCGCGAGGACCTTCGCGAGAAGACCGGCATGGTGCTGCAGGACGCCTGGCTGTTCGGCGGCACGATCGCGGAGAACATCGCCTACGGCGCCGACGACGTCTCCCGGGAGAAGATCGTCGAAGCCGCGAAGGCCATGCACGTGGACCGCTTCGTGCGCACCCTGCCCGACGGCTACGACACGATCCTCGACGACGAGGGCGACAGCGTCAGCACCGGGGAGAAGCAGCTGATCACCGTGGCCAGGGCGTTCCTGGCCGAGCCGGCGATCCTGATCCTGGACGAGGCGACCAGCTCGGTGGACACCAGGACCGAGGTGCTGATCCAGCGTGCGATGAACTCGCTGCGGGAGGGCCGGACCAGCTTCGTCATCGCGCACCGGCTGTCCACCATCCGCGACGCCGACCTGATCCTGGTGATGGAGTCCGGCCGGATCGTGGAGCAGGGCACGCACAGCGAGCTGCTGGACGCCGGTGGCGCCTATGCGCGGCTGTACGCGGCGCAGTTCGCCGAGGCCGCCGTCGAGGTGGACTAGCCCGTCGACGCTCGTGAGTGAAAAGTGTTGTCCCAGCAACACTTTTCACTCACGAGGTCAGCCGTCGTAGTCCGCCAGTTCCAGGGCGTTGGCGGCGTGTTGGACCGACTCCGGGCTCGCCGGCCGTCCCGGGGTGTCGGTCGCGATCCGCTGGTTGAGTTCGACGAAAGTGCGCATCCTGCGCTGGTAGCCGGCGAACGCGCGCTCGTGTCCGCCGGCCGCCGCCTTCAGCTCCCCGGCCAGCACGTAGGCACCGGCCAGCGCCATCGTGGTGCCCTGGCCGGACAGCGGCGAGCCGGAGTATCCGGCGTCACCGACCAGCGCGACCCGCCCGCGCGTCCAGTCGTCCATCCGGATCTGGCTCATCGAGTCGAAGTAGAAGTCGGGCGCCTCCGCCATCCACGCCACCAGCCGGGGCACCTCCCAGCCGTCGCCGGCGAAGACGTCGGCCACCAGTTTCTGCTGCTGGCCGAGGTCGCGGTGGTCGAAGTCGAGGACGGGTGACTCGAAGCCGAGCATGGCGCGCGCCTCGGCGTTCCGCCTGGCGCTGTAGATCCCGGCCAGTCTTCCCTCCTGCTGGTGGAACACCTGCCAGTGGTCAAGGCCGAGGTCGTTCGGCACGGTGAACACGGCCAGGTAGGTGCCGAGATGGTGGATGTAGCGGGACTCCGCGCCGAACGCCAGCGCACGCACCCCGGAGTGCAGCCCGTCCGCGCCGATCACCAGGCCGAAGTCACGCGGCTCGCCGTGCTCGAAGGTCACCCGCACCCCGTCCTCGTGCTCGGTCATCGCGGCGATCGAGTCGCCGAAGCGATATTCGGTGTCGGCTTCGGTGGCCCGGTACAGGATGCCGGTCAGGTCGTCGCGCATGAGCTCGACGTCCGCGCTGTCGGTGGGGCCGCCGGTGAGCGTTTCCTCGGTGGTGCTGGACAGTTCGGCACCATTTTCATCCACAAAGGACATTCCGCGCATGGCGGTGCCGGCGGCCCTGACCTCGGCCAGCAGGCCCATCCGGTCGGCCACCTCCAGCGCCACACCGCGGACGTCGATCGCCTGGCCGCCGGCCCGGAGGCCGGGTGCCCGCTCCACCACGGTGGGGCGGAAGCCGTACCGGCTCAGCCAGTACGCGAGCGCGGGACCGGCGACGCTGGCTCCGGAAATGAGCACGTTCTCGTTCTGCACGATGTCCTCCCAGTGGTTCGGCGAATACGCCGTACGAGCTTGTGCGTACACCATACATACACCGCCAACATGGTGCTATCACTGCTGTTTGTGGCTCGAATTGCACTAGTGCGCAAAGGTCGATCGAGTCGGTTGCGGACCCTGGTGCACTAGTGCTCGACAAAACCCTTTGCCGGTGCGGCGGCACCCCCGCTAGCGTCTCGGCACCGCTTCCCGGAAGGACCCGCCCTTGACCGACCTGGTCATCCGCTCGCTCACCGCGGGCGAGGAACCCCTGTTCGATTCCCTGCCGGACCCCGGCCTGGTGGGCTTTGCCGCGTTCGGCGACAGCTTCGCCGATATGGCCGCCAAAGGCGCGTACCGGCCCGAATGGCTCTGGGTCGCGCTGCGCGACGGCGTGGTCGTCGCCCGCGCAGGCTGGTGGGGCGGCCCGGAGGACGAACGGCCGCTGGCGCTGGACTGGTTCGACTTCACCGATTTCGACGCCGCCGTGCGGCTGCTGCGCACCGCGCCCCTGCACACCGAGTACCGGCTCCGGCTGCCACCGGACTGGCGCGGACAACCCGCCGTCGCCGCCGCGGCCGATGCCAGGATCGATGCGGCCGTCGCCGCCGGGCTCAAACCACTGGTCGAGCGCAACTACTACCGGTGGACCGCGGATCTCGGCCTGCCAGCGCGGCCCGGCCGGCTCGTCTTCCGGCCGGAACCGGACGACGAGGTGATCCTCGATCTGTTCCGCCGGATCCACCAGGGCACCCTGGACGCGCATGCCCGCCGGGTCACCGCGGAGTCCGGTCTGGAGGCCGCGGCCCAGGAGGACCTGGACCACCTCCGCTGGATGCCCAGTCCCCGCGAATGGTGGCGGCTCGGCTACACCGCGGCAGGCGAGCTGGTCGGCCTGGCCGCGCCCTGCTACCACTACAAGGACCCGGTGATCGGCTACATCGGCGTGGTACCGGAACAACGCGGCCACGGCTACGCCTACGACCTGCTGGTGGAGGCGACGCACCTGCTCGCCGGGCAGGGCATGGACCGGATCGTGGCCGGCACCGACGTGACCAACACCCCGATGGCGGCGCATTTCGCCAAGGCCGGCTACCCGATCGCCCAACACCACATCGACCTGGCCTGACCTCGTGAGTGAAAAGTGTTGCTGGGACAACACTTTTCACTCACGACGGCTGACCTGGGGAAACGCGGCTCAGGGCAGGGGGCGGCGGCCGGCGAAGCCGAGATCCGCCCGGTGGTACCAGGAAAGCGTGCGGTCACCTTCGATCCAGCACAGCAGCACCGGGACCCCGTCCAGCTCGGCCGGGAAGTCGATCAGCAGCGGGGCGAATCCCTTGAGCTCGGCACCGGTCTGCTGCACGCTCGCCATCAGCTCGTCCAGCCTGGCCTGCGCCGCCTTCAGCTCCGGCAGCCCGCCCAGCCCGGTCTGCGGCCCGCCGGGCGCCAATGACGCGGCCAGCTCCGCCGCGTCGGCGCGGATGGCGAGCAGTTCGTCGAGTACCGGCATCAGCCGCTCGAGCTCGTCCCGCGCCTCCGCCACCGTGAACAGTCCCATGCCCCCGACCCTAGTCAGCCGCACCGGGCTGTTCGATCAGGCTCCAGAGGTAGGACAGCCTCCTGCCGCCGGGTTCCGAACGCGCCAGGAACTCGTCGATCAGCGCGTCCAGCCGCTCGTTCAGCTCCGCCTCGGACCGCTCGCTCAGCCGCAGCACACCGCGGCCGGTCCGGCGTACCGCGCCGGGTCCGCCGGACAGCAGCTCCGCCCGGTGTGCGTCCACTGTGGCCAGCTCGACCTGCGCGGTCAGCACCGGCTCGCCGGCGTGCCCGAGGTCGAGCCGCCAGGTACGGCCGGTCGCCCGGTACGGCCGCTCCCACGCGCCGTGGTCGCCCTGCCTCGGCGGTTCCGCGGCCAGGAACCCCGCGTCCGCCAGCGCGCGCACCCGCCGGAGCACGGTCGCCGGCGACACCCCGAGCCGCCGCGCGAGCTGCTGGTTGGTGCACGCGGAATCCAGGCACAGCCGGAGAATGCGCCAGCTCAGCGGATGCGACAGTGCGCGCAGGTCGGCGTCGCTGGCCCGGCGGGGCGTCGAGTCGGTCACCACCGAAAGGATAGGCGTATTACAGTCGCCCGGTGATCGAACAGTTCAGCGTGCCCACCGCGGCCGGCTCCTTCGACGTGATCGCGGCCGGGCCGCAGGACGGCCGCGGCGTGCTGCTGCTGCATGGCTTTCCCGAAGCGGCGACCGAATGGGCCTACCCGGTGGCCGTGCTCGGCGGCTCCGGCTACCGGGCGGTCGCGCCGGACCAGCGCGGCTACTCCCCCCAGGTGCGCCCCGAGCGGGTGTCGGACTACCGGATCGAAGAGCTGACCGCCGACGTGCTCGCGGTCGCCGACCAGCTCGGCTGGTCCCGCTTCGACCTGGTCGGCCACGACTGGGGCGCCATCGTCGGCTGGATCACCGCCGCCGAGCACCCGGACCGGGTGCGCACGCTCACCGCGGTCTCCGTCCCGCATCCCGGCGCCTTCGCCAAGGCCCTGCGCGAGGATCCCGAGCAGCAGCAACGTTCCGCGTACCTGGAGACGCTGCGGCAGACCAGGACCGCGGAGCGGGCGCTGCTGGACAACGACGCGGAGAACCTGCGGCGGATCTACGACTGGAAGGTGCCGCCGTCCCACATCGACGACTACGTGCGGCGGCTCAGCGAACCGGGCGCGCTGACCGCCGCGCTGAACTGGTACCGCGCGAACCGGCATCTCGGCAGGGTGGATCGGGTCGAAGTGCCGACCATGTACGTGTGGAGCACCGAGGACACCGCGATCGGCTCCACCGCGGCACTGGACACCGAGCACTGGGTGAGCGGGCCGTACCGGTTCGAAATGCTGGAGGACGTCTCGCACTGGGTGCCCGAAGAGGCACCCGAGGAGTTCACCGCCCTCCTGCTCGATCATCTGTCGAGCCACAAAGGGACGCGCTGAACCGAGCGCGCACCCCCTGTTTGGAGGTTGCGCGACCGGTGATCAGTAGGCCAGGTTCTTCCCCGTGCAGGCAAAGCGACGCATGCTCCGGTCCGAACGGCCCTCACCGGCCTACCCCGTACGGCGGATCCGGGAAACCGTCACCGTCACCCTCGCCCTGCTCATCGCGGGCTACCTGCTGCTCTACAGCATCGAGCCCTCCCGCCGGTTCGCCGAACGCCACCTGGTCAAGCTGAACGACTGGTCCCCCACCGTGCTGCTGGCGATGCTGCTGGTGCTCGCCATCTTCGCCGTGCACGGCCTCGGCAGGCAGCTGCGGGCGACGCACACCGCGCTGACCGCGCGCCAGGACGACGGCACCGCGTCACATCTGGCCGAGGTGCTGAACAACCTGCGCACGGTCTCCGCGCGCGGGCGCCGCCGCGACCGTCGGCTGGAGGTGCTCGGGCTGACCATGGACACCACCTGGCCGCAGCTGGCCGCCTGGCTGACCTCGCACAACCCGCCGACGCACTGGACGATCACGCTCTACTGCCTCGACCCCGGCTTCATCTCCGGCTCGGCCGATCTCCCGCCGGACTGGGCGACCGAGGCGACCCGGACCAGGCAGAGCGTCCAGGCGCTGCTGACCGGTGAGGCCGCGGCACTGGAACGGCGCCGGGTCACCGTCGAACTGCGGTCCTACGCCTGCCTGCCGGTGGTGCACGGATTCCGGTTCGGCGACGGCGACCTGTTCATTTCTTACACACAATGGAGCGAGGCCGGTGAAACCCGGCCATTCGATTTCTACGAGCGGATCACCCCGTACGACACTTCGGCCCGCGCGAACCACTACCGCGATCTTTTCGACAATTGGCTCGGCCGGGTCGCACGCAGAACGGACCGGACGGCAGCGGTGCCCGAGGATCCGGGCTAACGCGCACCGCCGCCGTGCGCGAACTGCACCGCCTCCGCCGGTTCGGCGGCACCGGCCAGGTTGAGCGAATGTTCCAGCCTGCTCAGCAGCCGGGCCAGCTGCGCCTGCTCGGCCGTGCTCAGCTCGCCGAGCATGCGCTGTTCCTGCGCGAAATGCAGTACTGACAAGCGATCCACCAGCAGCAGGCCCTCCTCGGTGAGGGTGACGTATACGACCCGCCGGTCGGTGGTGTCGCGTTCGCGCCGCACCAGCCCGGCGGCGAGCAGCCGGTCGACCTGCTGGGTGATACCGCCGGTGGTGACCAGGTTCGTGTCGGCCAGTTCGCCCGCGGTGCACCGGTACGGCGCCCCGGCCCGGCGAAGTGAAGCCAGTACCGCAAAAGAGGAGCCGGTCAGCCCGAAGTCGGTGAACAGCCTGCCCGCCTGCGCCTGGTACCGCTGATGAGCCCGTTGCAGCCTGCCCAGCACCGCCATCGGCGCGGTGTCCAGCTCCGGGCGCTCGTAGCGCCACTGCTCGAGCATCAGGTCCACCGCGTCCGGCGACGGAGTCCCTCGCCTGGCCACTCGCACCCCTTTGGTCAACCGGCAACCGAGTCAGCGGGAACAATAACCCCCCTGCCGCCAATCTTGGGGACCGCCATGACCGACAAAAAGGGAATTAGGCCATTCAGCGGAACGGTTGCGGCATTTCCGCGGCAAAGCGGTTGTGCACATTTGATCACACCCCGCGATAACCACGTTCGGTGCGCGAACCGATCCGTTCCGGAATTGTCCGCCCCACTCAGGCGCCGCGCGGCAGCGGCAGGTGGCTGGTGTCCGGGAACATGTTGAACGCCCGCAGCGCGGTACCCAGCTCGGCGATGTCCGAAGGGTCGGTGAGCGAACGGCCGAGCTCCTCGGAGATCCGCTTGAGCCGGTGCCGCACCGTGTTGGGGTGGCAGAACACGCGCTCCGCGGTCAGCTTCGTCGAGCCCTGGCAGTCGAACCAGGCGCGCAGGGTCAGCAGCAGCATGTTCCGGTCGTCCCCCGGCAGGTCCAGGATCGGGCGCAGGACGTGGTGGGCCAGCTGCGCGGAGGCCTCCGGCGCGCTCGCGACCAGGCCGGACAGCGGCGAGTCGTTGAACTGCACGATGCCGGTGCTGCCCGGTGCCAGGCTGGACAGCGCGACCCTGGCCAGGTGCAGGGCGCGGGCGGTGTTGCCGAGCCCGTCGAAAACCGGGCTGACCCCGACCCGCCCGGTCACGTTCTCCTGCAGCAGCGCGATGATCACCTGCGCGGCCCGCGCCTGCCGCAGCGACACCACCCCCATCTGCAGGTCCGGGGTGAGCCGCCAGGCCGAGGCGTGGTTGCTTTCCCGGAGCCGCGCTTCGATCTGCGGCAGCGGTTCCTGGCCGAGGCTCGGTGTCTCCGCGGCCACCACCACGTAGGTGCCGTCCAGTGACAGGTCGAGCACCCTGGCGATGTCCCACAGCGTGCCCTCGGTGGCGGTCCCGCCGGCGAACAACGCCTCCACCAGAGCCAGTCGCCGGTTCTGGTTGCTCAGCATCAGTTCCGCGGTGGTGTCCCGATAGGACGTGGTCAGCGCCTCGGCGTAGTCGTCGATCAGCGCCCAGATCGCGGCGGTGGCCTCGACCAGCCCGGTCAGGTCACCGGAGCCGCCCTCCGCGGTGAGCTCGACGAACCGCTGCCACACCTCGGTCAGCCCGATCCGGTAGGCGCGCAGCAGTTCCGGCAGTGGGGCGCCCTGCACGGCGCGGGCCCGGCCGGTGCTGCTGGCCTGGGAGAGGTCGGGTGCGCCGGAGCCGCGCAGGGTGCGCATCACGTAGTCCAGGTTCGTCGCGACCGACTCGCGCAGCTCGTCGTGCGTGACGAACTGGTGGTCGCGGTACACCGGGATCTCTTCGAGGATCTGGGTGAAGGTGTTCTTGATCATCTCGGGCATCCGCGCCTCGACCGTGGCCGCCAGCTCGGCCACCCTGGGCGTGGTCTCCTGGTAGTGCATCTGCGTCCTCAGGTCCTCCCCGTCGAGCCCCTGGAGGACGTCATTCAACACCAACCCGCGCGGTTCAGCCGGGCGAAACCGCACCGTTCCGCAGCTGCGGTCGCCGCCTCGGCCTCAGTTCCGCGAAAGCGGCGGCAGTCCCGCTACATCTTGGCCGCGGCACTCTTGATGGCCTGGCGGATGCGGAAGTAGGAGCCGCACCGGCAGACGTTCTCGATCGCGTCGATCTCGGCGTCGGTGGGGTTCTTGGTCTTCTTCAGCAGCGCCACCGCGGCCATGATCTGGCCCGGCTGGCAGTAGCCGCACTGGGCGACGTCCTGCTCCAGCCATGCCTCCTGCACCGGATGCAGCTTGTCCCCGTCGGCGAGGCCCTCGATCGTGGTGACCTCGCGGCCGGCCACGTCGGCGACCGGGGTGACGCACGGGTTGATCGCGGCGCCGTCGAGATGGCTGGTGCAGGCCTTGCACACGTTGATCCCGCAGCCGTACTTCGGACCCCGCACGCCCAGCTTGTCCCGCAGCGCCCAGAGCAGCGGCAGGTCGGCGGGCGCGTCCACGGTGACCGGTTTCCCATTCACGGAAAAGGTGTACTGGGGCACAAGACACTCCTTAACGGGGAACGGTTCGAATCAGCGGGGGAAGGGTTCGAAGTCGATGTCGAAGTTGATCGGGAAGCTCCGCGGCTTCAGCCCGGTCGCCCTGGCATACGCGTTCGCGATCGCCCCAACCGGCGCCGGCAGGCCCAGCTCCCCCGCACCACCCGGTTCCGAGTTCGCCGGCATCACCGCGATCCGCACCTCCGGCGGCGAATCCTTCTGGCGCGCGTAGTGGAACTGCGAGTAGCTGCCTTCCAGCGGCAGGCCCTTGTCGATGTGCAGCCCGGCCCGCAGGGTGGTCGAGATGGCGTCGGTCAGCCCGCCCAACATCTGCGACTCCAGGCCGCGCGGGTTGATCGGGCGCCCGACGTCCACCGCGATCGTCGCCTTGGTGACCCGTGGCTGCTTCGGGTCCCGCGCGTCCATTTCGACCAGGCAGGCCGTGTAGGACTTGTACTCCCCGTGCACGCCGACGCCCTGGGCGAAACCCGGGGGCATCGGCTTGCCCCACTCGCCGAGCTCGGCGACCTTGTTCAGCACCGCGAGCTGGCGCTTCTCCTTGATGAACTCGCGGCGGAAGGCCACCGGGTCCTTGCCGAGCTTCGCGGCGATCTCGTCGACCATGATCTCTTCCACGCCACGGGTGCTCGACGAGTACACCGAGCGCCAGGCCGAGGTGTGGAACTTCAGCGGGACCTCGTTGAGCAGCTGTGTGGTGACGCCGAAGTTGTACGGCGACTTCACGGTCAGCAGGAACACCGTCTGCGCGAAGCTGAGGTTCCCGGCCACCGGCAGCTCGGCGGCGGTCTTGGTGAGGATCTCGCCGAGGCCGTGGCTCCAGTCGGTCTCCACGCTGGCCACCCGGTGTTCGAAGGTGAGCACCTGCCCGAGCGCGAAGGTGGCCCGGATCTTGTGGTGGCTCGCCGCGCGGCCGCGGCCGTGGCGCATGTCGTCGATCCGGCTCCACATCAGCTTCACCGGCTTCTTCATCGCCTTCGAGATGTGCGCCGCCTCCAGCGCCGCGTCGAAGAACAGCCGTCGCCCGAACGAACCGCCGCCCTGCAGCACGTGCACGGTGACCTTGTTCTCCGGCAGGCCGATCTCGCGGGCGATGGTCTGCTTGGCCACGATCGGCGACTTCAGCCCGGCCCAGATCTCGGCCCGGTCCTCGCGCACGTCCGCGATGGCGGAGTTCGACTCCAGCGGCGCGTGCGAGACGAAGGCGAAGTCGAACTCGCCGTCCACGTACTGGGTCAGCAACGGCGGGACCACGAACGGCAGCGCCGCGGCGCGCAGCTTCTTCTTGATGGTCTCGTTGTTCTCGCCGTCCACGGTGCCCTTGTTCCAGGTCACCTGCAGCGCTTCCTTGGCGTCCAGCGCCTGGCCGAAGGTCTCGGCCATCACCGCCACCCCGGTCGGCACCACGGCCAGGTCGATCACCCCCGGCATCGCCCGCACCGCCGCCTCGTTCTGCACCGCCTTGACCGTGCCGTTGATCGACGGCGGCCGTCGCACCATCGTCGGCTTCGCACTGGCGAAGTCGTAGTCCAGGGTGTACTTCTGCTGACCGGTGACCATCGCGCGCGCGTCCAGCCGCGAGGTCGGCGTGCCGACCAGCTTGTGCTCCGACTCCGGCTTCGGCGTGACCGTCAGGTTCGGCAGCGCCGCCCTGGCCGCCTGCGGCGCGAGCGCGGCGAAGGTGGCCTTGCGCCCGTCCGGGGCGATCACCGCGCCACCGCGAGTGGCCAGCCGCTCGGCGGGCAGGTTCCACTGCTGCCCGGCGGTCGCCACCAGCCGCGCCCTGGCCGCCGCCGCGGTCTGGCGCATCGGGCCGTACAGCGAGCGGATCGTGTTGGAGCCGCCGGTGAGCTGGTTGAACAGCAGCTCCGTGCGCGCGTCGTCCAGCGCCACCTCGACCATGTCCAGCGGCAGGTCGAGTTCTTCGGCGACCAGCATCGCGATCGCGGTGGTGATGCCCTGGCCGACCTCGGCCCTCGGCAGCTGCACCCGGACCTTGCCGCTCTCGGTCACCTGCAGCACCAGCATGTTCGACGTCGGCAGGCAGGACAGGGTCAGCACGTCGCCGAGGTCGAGGATCTCCGCCGGGCCGGGCAGGGTCGGGATCACCGCCTCCGCGGCCGGTGGGGCGATGGTGTCGGCACCGAGGCTGGTGGCCACCGTCAGCGTCGGCGCGGCCACCAGGAAGGTCAGGAACTTCCGGCGGCCGAGCGGGGCCCGCTCCTCGGGAACCTCGTCCTGGCTACCGGGCGTGCTGGTCGGACTAACCATCGAAATCCCTTTCCTGGCCTCGGCGATGAGGGGGCGAGCGAGTTACCGCGAGCTCGGGGCGCGATGACCCGGTGACTCTAAGCAGCACGGGGAAATCCGGTCAACGATCTGTAGTCGTGGCGGGCTATTCGTGTGACGGGGTGACAATCGGCGGCGGAAAATGTGTGCCGCGACACAGTGGCACATGGTGGCACACGGCCGTACGCGTGCTAGGCGGTCCGGCCCTGAGCCGGCCGCCATCCGGAGCAGAGCCCGCAGGTTCTTCCAGCCGGAACGGTCCGGGTGACCGGCTAGGGTGCTCAGGACCGCCCCGGATCGGATGGCGCCTGCGTGCGCGGGAACGGAGCTGAGACAGGATGGCCGAGACGGCATCGCACCCCCGGGTAGTGATCGCGCCGGACAAGTTCAAGGGCTCGCTGCCCGCCGACCGGGTGGCCGCGGCGATCGCGGCCGGGCTGCGCCGCGCCAGGCCCGGGGTCGAACTGCTGGAGTGCCCGATCGCCGACGGCGGGGACGGCACCGTCGCGGCGGCCGTCGCGGCCGGTTTCGAGCAGGTGCCGGTGCACGCGACCGGCCCGACCGGGGAACCGGTGCGCAGCGGGTACGCCCGGCTGGACGGGACCGCGGTGGTGGAGCTGGCCGCGGTGTCCGGGCTCAGCCTGCTGCCCGGCGGCGAGCTCGCGCCGCTCACCGCGGGCACGACCGGGGTCGGTGAGCTGATCAAGGCCGCGCTGGACGACGGCTGCCGCCGGATCGTGCTCGGGGTCGGCGGCAGCGCGGGCACCGACGGCGGCGCCGGGCTGGTGGCCGCGCTGGGCGGGCGGCTGCTCGACGAGCGCGGCGAAGACCTGCCGCCCGGTGGCGGCGCCCTGCTCCGCCTTGCCAAGCTCGACCTCGACGGGCTGGACCCGCGGCTGCGCGAGACCGAGGTGGTGGTGGCCAGCGACGTGGACAACCCGCTGCTCGGCCCGCAGGGTGCGGCCGCGGTGTACGGCCCGCAGAAGGGCGCGGACGAGGCGCAGGTCGAGTTGCTGGACTCGGCGCTGCGGCACTGGTCCGAGTTCGTCCGCCGGGTGCTGGGCGTGGACGTGGCCGGCGCCCCAGGCGCGGGTGCGGCCGGTGGCGCGGGGTACGCGGCGCTGGCGGTGCTCGGCGCCCGGTTCCGCGCGGGCATCGACGTGGTGCTGGAGCTGACCGGTTTCGAGGCCAAGCTCGCCGGGGCGGACCTGGTGGTCACCGGCGAGGGCTCGCTGGACCGGCAGACGCTGCACGGCAAGGGGCCCGCCGGGCTGGCCGCGATGGCGGCCGGGCACGGCATTCCGGTGGTGGCCGTGGCCGGGCGCAGCGTGCTGTCCGGCGAAGAGCTGGCGAAGAGCGGCTTCTCCGCCGCCTACGGGCTGATCGACATCGAACCGGATGTCGCCCGCTGCATGACCGACACCGCTGCCCTGCTCGAAGAGCTGTCGGTGAAGGTCGCTACCGACTGGCTCTAGCCGAACCTCTAACCGAACATGGCCTTCCACTCGGGCAGGGACCGCGCGCGGTAGACGAAGTTGTTCGAGCGCACGCTCGACAGCGGCGCGGACGGCTCGGCGGAGTACTGGTGGCCCGGGTAGACCACCGGGTCGCCGTCCAGGCCGGCCAGCCACTGCAGGCTCCGGTACATCTCCTCGGCGTCGCCGCCGGGGAAGTCGGTGCGCCCGCAGCCCTCCAGGAACAGGGTGTCCCCGGCGACCAGCCTGCCGTCGACGAGGAAGCACTGGCTGCCCGGCGTGTGCCCGGGAGTGTGCAGGAGCCGGATGCCGATCGCGCCGACCTCGAGCAGGTCGTCGTGGTCGTGCCCGGTCAGGTCGGTGGCGGACAGCCCGGTCACCCGCCGCACCCAGTCGGTCTCGGCGCGGTTGACGTGCACCGGCACCGGTTCGCGGGCCAGCAGCTCGGCCAGCCCAGGCAAGGAGAAGCCCATCATCTCGCCGCCGACGTGGTCCGGGTGGTGGTGCGTGGCCAGCACCCCGGTCAGCCGCATGCCGTCGCCGTCGAGCACGTCCAGCAGGTCGCCCACCGCGTAGGCCGGGTCGACCAGCACCGCCTCACGGGTCTCCCGGTCGCCGATCAGGTAGGCGAAGTTGACCATCTGCGTGGCGACCGGGTCGCCCACCGCGAAGTCGCGGCCGGCGAGCAGCTGGCGGAAGTAGAGCCGATCAGACATGGGCTCCACCCTACGACGACGCAGTTGGCGCCGGCGCGTCAGCCGAAGTGCGTCTTCGGCCGCTCCTGCTTGACCCCGTCCAGGTAGACGTCCACCCTTTCGTCCAGGAAGCAGACCAGCCCGGCGATCTTCTGGCTCTCCGGGGTTGGCAGCCGGTAGTACCAGGCGATGTCGGTGTGCACCTCCTCGCCGGTGCGCACCGACCAGTACTCGGCCTCGCCCTTGTACGGGCAGCGGGTCACCGTGTCGCTCGGCTCGAGCAGGTCCAGCCGGACGTCGGTCTTGGGCAGGTAGTACCGGGTGGGCAGGCCGGTCTCGAAGAGCAGCCGCGGGCTGGTCGACTCGGCCACGGTCACCCCGTCGAGCTCGATCCGCACGTGCCGGGAGCTGGCCAGGATGTCCACCCTGGTGTTCGGGTTCTTGGGGTGCACGTACACCTCTTCGTCCTCTTCGAACCAGGCGTCCATCGCGTCCCAGTCCAGCCGGACGTGCCCGCGCAGCTCGTCGAGCGGCGAGTCGGTGTACTCCAGTGCCGCGCCGGCCGCTTCCCGCTCGCCAACGCGCACGGTCGCCACGGCCGCGTCCCCGCGGCTCGGCGAGTGCTGCTGCTCGCTGGTGGGGACCAGCGCGTCCGACCGGACGTCCTCGCTGGGGAAGTAGTACGTCGGGTAGTACGGCACCTCCCACACCAGCAGTGGCCGCAGGGTGTCGGCGACGACCTGCCCGCCGAACACCGCACGTACTCGTCTGGTCCCTGCCTCCGCGCGCACGCGGCCACGTCCGTCGCCCATGACCTCGACAACCATCCGCCGGGTGCGGGTATTCCGCGATCCGTGCTAGAAAGTAGAACGACAGTTCAACTTGTTACTGAAACTGGGGTCCCCGCATGCCCAATCCCTATCGCGCGCTCTTCGCCGCCCGCGGCACCAGAGGTTTCACCGCGGCCGGCCTGATCGCGCGGCTGCCGATGCCGATGACCCACATGGGCGTGCTGACCATGCTTTCCGAGCTGCGCGGGCAGTACGGCCTCGCCGGCGCGGTCGCCGGCACCTTCACCCTCGCCATGGCGCTGCTCGGGCCGCAGGTGTCCCGGCTGGTGGACCGGTTCGGCCAGGGCCGGATCCTGCTGCCCGCCACCGGGATCAGCGTGGCCGCGCTCGGCGGGCTGCTGCTCAGCGCCTACTACGACGCTCCCGTGTGGACACTGTTCCTGTTCGCGCTGCTCGCCGGCTGCATGCCAAGCATGGGCGCGATGGTGCGGGCGAGGTGGACCGAGCTGTACCGCGGCTCGCCGAAGCTGAACACCGCCTACTCGCTCGAGTCCGTTGTGGACGAACTCACCTACATCATCGGTCCCGCGGTCGCGGTGATGCTGTGCACCTCGCTGTTCCCGGCCGCCGGGCCCCTGTTCGCGGCACTGCTGCTCGCCGCCGGTGTGCTGCTCTTCGTTCCGCAGAAGAGCACCGAGCCCCCGGTGCGCCCGCGCGCCGAGTTCGGTGGCGGTTCGGCGATCCGGTCCGCCCCGGTGCTGGTGCTGGCCGCCACCCTGCTCTTCGGCGGCGCGATCGCCGGCACCGTGGACACGATGGGCCTCGCCTTCGCCGAAGCACAGAGCCAGAAAGGCGCCGCCGGCATCGTCTTCTCGGTGTACGCCCTCGGTTCCGGTCTGTCCGGCCTGGTTTTCGGGACGCTGAAACCGGCCATCTCCCCACCGCGGCTGCTCCTGCTCGGGGTGACCGGC
Organism: Amycolatopsis nigrescens CSC17Ta-90; assembly: GCF_000384315.1. Lineage (GTDB taxonomy): Bacteria > Actinomycetota > Actinomycetes > Mycobacteriales > Pseudonocardiaceae > Amycolatopsis > Amycolatopsis nigrescens. The sequence goes on from NZ_ARVW01000001.1 coordinate 8,998,210, forward strand.
ACGGCACTGACCACGGTGCCGTTCCTGATGGTGGGCAGCATCGCGGGGCTGTCCGTGGCGGTGTTCTTCGCCGGCGTGTTCTTCGCCCCCACCATGATCGTGATCATGGGCATGGTCGAGCAGGTGGTGCCCGCCGCCAAGCTCACCGAGGGGATGACCTGGATGATCGCCGGCCTGAGCATCGGGGTCGCGCTCGGCGCCGCGGTGTCCGGGCAGGTGGTGGACGTGTTCGGCGTGCGGGCCGGTTTCCTGGTCGCGCTCGGCGCGGGCCTGGTGGCCCTGCTCACCGCCACCCTCGGCTACCGTCTGCTGCGGTCGAGGACAGCGCAGGCCGCACCCGAACCGGCCGGGGAGCCGGCCCCGTGCGGGTAGGGTCGCGCCGGAAAGGAGATGCCGGTGAGCGAACCGATCACCGACGGGCGGCGGGCCAAGGGCGAGCGCCGCCGCCGCGCACTGATCGAGGCGACCCTGCGAGTGATCGAACGGGACGGCGCCTCCGGCGTCACCCACCGCACGGTCGCCCGTGAGGCCGGGTTGCCCGCCACCACGCCCACGTACTACTTCGACGGCATCGACGGCCTGCTCACCGAGGTGCTGACGACCTGCATGGACGAAGACGCGGCGAAGGTCGTCCGGCTCACCGAACCGGACGCCTGCGCCGACCCGCGCCGCGCGCTCGCCGAGCTGATGGCCGACGCGCTCGCCGCACCCGGCCATCTGCTCGCCGAGTTCGAGCTGTGCCTGCTCGCCGCCCGCCGCCCGGAGCTGCGCGACTCGACCGGCCGCTGGACCGAGTCGCTGATCGGCTTCGCCCGGCGCTTCACCACGGACCCGGTGCGGCTCCAGCTGTTCGTCGGCGCCTACGACGGTCTGCTGCTGCAGGCACTGACCACCGACGAACGCCCGTCCGCCGACGAGTTCGAAGCCATGCTGCATCAGCTCCTCCCGACCTCGTGAGTGAAAAGTGTTGTTGGAACAACCGTTTTCACTCACGAGGTCAGAGCAGGCGCCGCTTGGCAGCCCAGACGATCGCCTGCACGGTGGTGGCGAAGCCGAGCTGGTCGCGAATCGCCCTGGTCCGGCGGCGCACCGTGCGCTCGGACAACCCCAGCCGGCGTGCCACCGCGTCCGTCGGCAGGCCGGTGGCCAGCAGCCGCAGCAGCACCAGTTCTTCGTGTCCCAGCGTGGTTTCCACCGCGACGTCGGCGCCCTTCACGCGCCCCACCCCATCTGCGACCCGCCCACCCGCTCCCGCTCGATCCGCTGCTGGTAGCCGCTGCGCTGGTAGGCGGCCAGCGGGTCGGGGTCGAGCCCGAGATCCTCTCGCAGCCCGGCAAGCAGCGGCCGGACGTCGGTGTTGAACGCGTCCATCAGCACCTCGTGCGCGCCGAGCACGTCGCCGCCGGCCTGCGCCTCGGCCAGCGCCGCGCGGTCCACCAGCAACGCCTTCGCGGTGGCCTCCTGCACGTTGAGCACCGAGCGGATCATCGCCGGCACCTTGGGTTCCAGGTTGTGGCACTGGTCAAGCATGAACTCGATGCCGGCGCCAGGATCCAGCCCGCCTGCCCCGGCGATCTCGTGCAGGATCCGGAACAGCCCGAACGGATCTGCCGCACCCGCCATCAGGTCGTCGTCGGCGTAGTTGCGGCTGTTGAAGTGGAACCCGCCGAGCCTGCCCTCCCGCAGCAGCACGGCCACGATGAACTCGATGTTGGTGCCCGGCGCGTGGTGCCCGGTGTCTACCAGCACCTGCGCGTGCTCGCCGATGCGCAGGCACTGCGCGAAGGAGGTGCCCCAGTCCGGCACGTCCATCGTGTAGAAGTGCGGCTCGAAGAACTTGTACTCCAGCAGCAGCCGCATCTCCGACGGCATCCGGTCGTGCACCTCGCGCAGCGAGGCGTGCAGCCGGTCCTGCCGGGCCCGGATGTCGTCCTGCCCCGCGTAGTTGGTGCCGTCGGCCAGCCACACCGACAGCACCCGCGAACCGACCAGCCGCCCGATCTCCACGCACTCCAGCAGATGGTCGGTGGCCTTGCTGCGCACGTCCGGATCCGGGTTGCAGACACTGCCGAGGCGGTAGTCGTCGTCCTGGAACACGTTGGGGTTGATCGCCCCCAGCGCGATGCCCTGGTCCTTCGCGTAGCCGGCCAGTGCGCCGAAGTCCTCCACCCGGTCCCACGGGATGTGCAGCGCGATGCTCGGCGCGATCCCGGTGAGCTCGTGCACCTTCGCCGCGTCGTCGATCTTTTCGAACGGGTTGCGCGGAATCCCGGCCTGCGCGAACACCTTGAACCTGGTACCGGAGTTCCCGTATGCCCAGGAAGGCGTTTCGATGCGCTGGTGCCGCAGCAGCTGGGCCGCCCGCCGCCAGGCGGTGCCGTCGGTCATGCCGTCCCCCTGGTCTCAGAAGTCGAACTGGTCGATGTTCTCCTTGGTGAACACGGTCGGCGGGCCCAGCACGACCTCCCCGGCCCGGCCGATGGTGTACTCCCCAAGCCCGCCGGCGGCGAACCTCTGCCCCTCGGCGCCGGTGATCCGCCCGGACACCAGCGAGGCCGCGGCGAACGCGGCCAGGTAACCGAGTTTGGCCGGCTCCCACAACGCCAGCGCCCGCACCGTGTCGTTCTTGACGTACTCGCGCATCTGGTTCGGCGTGCCGAGGCCGGTCAGCGCGACCTTCCCCTTGTACTCCGACGAACTCAGGTACCGCGCGGCCGCGGCGAGCCCGACCGTGGTCGGCGAGACGATGCCCTTGAGGTTCGGGTGCGCCTGCAGCAGGCCCTGCGTCTTCTGGAAGGAGACCTGGTCGTCGTCGTTGCCGTAGGCCACCTCGACCAGCTTCATCCCGGCGTACTGCGGTTTCGCCAACTCACGTTTCATGATCTCGATCCAGGTGTTCTGGTTGGTCGCGTTCGCGGTGGCGGACAGCACCGCGAACTCCCCTGCCCCGCCGACCGCCTGCGCCAGCAGCTCGACCTGCTTGACCGCGATCTCGGTGGAGTCCACCTGGTTGACGAACACGTCCCGCGCGTCGGGGGCCACGTCGGAGTCCAGCGTGACCACCTTCATGCCCTGCGCCCGCGCGGTCTTGAGCGCCGGTGCCACCGCGTTCTGGTCGTTGGCCGCGAGCACCAGCGCGTCCTGCCGTTGCTGGGCCGCGGTGTTGATGTAGGTGACCTGCGACGAGGCGCTGGCGTCCGACGGGCCGGTCGCCTTGACCTCCGACTTCAGCTCGCCGCCGGCCTGCTCGACCCCCTTCTGCACCACCGTGAAGTACGGGTTGTTCACCTGCTTGGGCAGGAAGGTGAACTTGAGCCCGGTCTTCAGCTCGGCTCCCGGGTCAGCCGCACCGGTCGCGCCGGGCGCGTCCGCGCTGCCGCCGGAACTGTCCTTTGTGGTCCCGCCGCAGGCGGTTAGTGCCAGTGCGCCGCAGAGGGCGAGCACCAGCGCCATGCCGAGGCGGTGGCCGGAGTACCTGGTCATGTCGGAGACCTTCCTGCCGGAGGGGAACTCAGGAACCGGTCGGCCAGCACGCCGAGCAACAGCAGCAGGCCGGTGACCACGGTCAGCGTCTCGGTGGAGACGTCGTCGAGGATCAGCACGTTGCGCAGGCCGCCGAGCAGCAGCACGCCGGCGATGACCCCGGCCAGCGTGCCCCGGCCACCGAAGATGGACACCCCGCCGAGCAGCACGGCGGCCACCACGGCGAGCTCGAGACCGGTGCCGTTGTCCGCGCGAGCGCTGGAGAACCGCAGCGTGTAGACGATCCCGGCCAGTGCCGCGACCGCGCCGGTGAGCACGAACAGGACGAGCTTGGTCCGCTTCACCCTGATCCCGGAGAACCTGGCGGCCTCGGTGTTCGCGCCGATCGCGAAGGTGGCCCGGCCGAACGAGCTGCCGTGCAGCAGCACCGCGAAGACCGCGGCGAGCACGGCGAACGCCAGTATCGGGTACGGCAGCCAGGTGCCCGGCACCGGCTCGGTGCCGAATCCGGTGTAGGCAGCCGGGAAGTCCGCGACCGCGGTGTCGCCGAGCAGCACCAGCGCCAGGCCGCGGTAGAGCGCCAGCGTGCCGATGGTGACCGCCAGCGAGGGCAGCCCGAGCGAGGTGACCAGCAGGCCGTTGACCGCCCCGCAGAGCGCGCCGGCGACCAGCACGGTGGGCAGGATCAGCTCCAGCGGCCAGCCCGCGTTCCACAGCGTGCCGATCAGCGCGCTGGACAGGCCGAGCACCGACGCCACCGAAAGGTCGATCTCCCCGGCGACCACCACCAGGGTGAGCGGGAGCGCGATCAGCGCGATCTCCGAGATGTCCAGGCCGAGGTAGAAAAGGTTCTGCCCGGACAGGAAGTCGCCCCCGGTGCGCACCGAGCCGAACACCGCCACCACCACGAGCAGCAGCACCAGCCCGGTCTCCCAACGCAGCAGCGCACGCGCGTTCACGCCCTACCTCCGCGCGTTCCGGCGCAGCGCGGCGGTGAGCCGCAGCGAAACCAGCCGGTCCACCGTGATCGCGGCCAGCAGCAGCGCGCCAGTGATCGCCTGCTGCCAAAACGCCGGCACGCCCAGCACCACCAGGCAGCTCGCGATGGTGCTCAGCAGCAGGGCGCCGAGGGCCGCGCCGAGCACGGTGCCGGAGCCGCCGAAGATGGCCACGCCACCGACCACCACCGCGGCCACCACCTGTAGCTCGAGCCCGGTGCCGGCGGTCGCGTCCACGGTGCCGTAGCGGGCCGCCCACAACGCGCCGGCCAGCCCGGCCACCGCCCCGGACACCGCGAACGCGGCGCCCACCCGGCGACCGGCCCTGATCCCGGCCAGCCGAGCCGCGGCCGGGTGCGAACCGATCGCGTAGAGCTCGCGCCCTGACCGGTAGGAACGCAGGTAGAACCCGGCCGCGAGCAGCACCGCCATGCTGATCAGCACCAGGTTCGGCACCCCGAGCAGCCGGCCGCTGCCCAGCGCGAGCAGCCCGGCCGGCAGGTCCGCGGCGTTCACCTGCGTGCCCTGTGCCAGCGCGAAGTCGAGGCCGCGGAACACATACAGCGTGCCGAGGGTGACCACCAGGCTGGGCACCCCGCCGATGGCCACCACGAGTCCGTTGAACAGCCCGCAGGCCAGCCCGGTCAGCACGCCGAGCAGCAGGCAGCCCGCCACCGGCAGCCCGGGGTTGGCGGCGACCACGTCCGCGGTGACGAACGCGGACAGCCCGAGCACCGAACCGACCGACAGGTCCACGTTGCGGGTGATCACCACGACGGTCTGCCCGACCGCCAGCAAGGCCACCAGCGACGCGTTCAGCAGGAGGTCGCGCAGGCTCTGGGGCGCCACGAAACGGGGGTTGGCCACCGCCGTGCCGGCCACCACGACCAGCAGCACCCCGGCGATGCCCAGCTCGCGGATCCGGCCCACCCGGTCGAGCAGCCTGCCCGCGCCGGCCGGTTCTTCCTTGACCGGCCGGGTTTCCAGCGAGGTGCGGGTCATCGCGGCACCCGCCCCGCGGCGGCCAGCGCGACGGACTCCTCGGTCGCGGCGGCGCGGTCCAGCTCGGCGGCCAACCGCCCCTCGTGCATCACCAGCATCCGGTCGGCCATGCCCAGCACCTCGGGCAGCTCGGAGGAGATCATCAGCACCGCGACCCCGTCCGCGGCCAGTTCGGAGAGCAGCCGGTGCACCTCGGCCTTGGTGGCGACGTCGATGCCGCGGGTCGGCTCGTCCACGATCAGCACCTTCGGCTTGCGGGACAGCCACTTCGCCAGCACGACCTTCTGCTGGTTGCCGCCGGAGAGCACCGCGGCCGGGTCGCTCAGCCTGGCGAACTTCAGCCGCAGCCGGACCGCCCAGTCCGCGGCCAGCGCACGTTCGTCCCGGCGGCGCATCAGCCCGCCGCGGCTGAGCCTGCCCAGCGACGCCAGCGCGGTGTTGCGCTCGATCGACGCGTCCAGCACCAGGCCCTGCGCCCGCCGGTCCTCGGGCACGAACCCGATCCCGGCTGCCATCGCGGCGCTCGGCGAACCCGGCGGCAACGCCCGCCCGCCGAGGCGCACCTCCCCCGCGTCCGGCCGGTCGATGCCGAACACCGCCCTTGCCACCTCGCTGCGCCCCGCGCCGACCAGTCCGGCCAGCGCGACGATCTCACCCGCCCGCAGCTCGAAGGAGATGTCGGTGAACACGCCTTCACTGGTCAGCCGGTGCGCGGAGAGCACGACCTCGCCAGGATCGGTGTCCTGCTTGGGAAACAACGCGGCCAGATCGCGGCCGACCATGCGGCGCACCAGATCCTCCGGGGTGCTCCCGGCCAGCGGGCCGGACCAGACGTGCGCGCCGTCGCGCAGCACGGTGGCCTCGGTGCACAGCTCGAAGACCTCATCGAGGCGGTGCGAAACGAACAGCACCGCGACGTCCTGGGCGAGCAGCGCCCGCACCACGCCGAACAGCCTGGCGACCTCCGCCGGGGACAGCGCCGCGGTCGGCTCGTCCATCACGATCACCTTGGCGTCGAAGGACAACGCCTTGGCGATCTCGATCACCTGCTGGTCGGCGATGGACAGCCCCCGTGCCGGGCCCGCCGGGTCGAGCGCGACACCGAGCCGGTCGAGCAGCTCCCGCACCAGCGTGGCGGTCGCCCTGCGGTCGATCCGGCGGCCGGACCGCAGCGGCTGACGGCCGATGAACACGTTCTCCGCCACCGAAAGATCGCCGAACAGGGCCGGTTCCTGGTAGATCACCGCGATCCCGGCCGCGCGGGCGTCCGCCGGGACGGCGAACCGGCGCACCTCGCCGTCGATCAGCAGCTCCCCGGCGTCCGGCCGGTGCACCCCGGCCAGCACCTTGATCAAGGTGGACTTGCCGGCCCCGTTCTCGCCGAGCAGCGCGTGCGCCGTGCCCGGCCGCAACTCCAGCGAAACGCCGTCGAGCGCGTGCAGCCTGCCGAAGCTCTTGCCCACCGCGCGCAGCTCGGCCACCGGGGCCGCAACGTTCGCGCGAAACGGGGACACGGCCACTCCCTAATGGAGTAAAACGTTTCAAACCCTGGTCCGCACACAGCATCCTGGCCGGGCACGACCACTGTCAAGTCCCGGTACAGCCCCGAAAGCGAGCCCGCGCGAGCGTCAGGGTCAGCGAGCCGCGATGTACTCGGCCAAACAGTCGAAGGCGCTCGACCAGCCGTCGTAGACGTCCCCGCGAGCCCCGTCGGTGCTAAAACCGGCCTGGTGGAGGACCATCTCGGTCTTGTCGCCGAGGTCGGCGAAGGTCACCGTGACCAGAGAAATCCCAGCAACCCCATCGGCCTCACTGGTCTCCGCCGGATCGCCCCAGGTGAACACCAGCCGCTCCGGCGGCACCACCTCGCGGTACTCCCCGCCGGTCGGGTACTCGCTGCCGTCGGAGTCCCGGACCATGCACACCCGCCACCGGCCGCCAGGGCGCGCCTCCACGCTGATGGTGGACCGCGGGGTGCTCATCCCGCGCGGGCCGAACCAGCGGGTGAGCTGCGCCGGATCCGTCCACGCCTGGAACACCAGGTCCCGCGGCGCGTCGAAGACCCGCGTGATGGTGAGCTCCCGCCGGGTGGCCGCCGTCCCTGCCGGCTCAGTCATCCGTCCGTCCTTTCTGGATCTCCCGCAGATGCTCGTCCAGCCGGTCGAAACTGCCGTCCCAGAACCGCCGGTAGCGCTCCACCCAGTCGGCGACATCGGAGAGCGGCCCGGCCTCCAGCCGGCACGGCCGCCATTGCGCGGTACGGCCGCGGGTGATCAGCCCGGCGCGTTCGAGCACCTTGAGATGCTTGGAGATGGCCGGCAGGCTGACGTCGAAGGGCTCGGCCAGCTCCGTCACGCTCGCTTCGCCGTCGGAGAGCCGCGCGAGGATCGCACGCCGCGTCGGGTCGGCGAGTGCGGCGAAGGTGCTGCTCAGCTGATCGACCGCCATAGCTCCACTCAACCATCCAGTTAATTAACTCTCAGGTTGAATATAGCGCCCGGCAGACAGGGGTTCAAGAACCGGGCGTGCCGCTGACGAACCGCCAGCGCCCCGACCCGGCCCGCAGCACCACGAAACCCGGTTCGGCACGGACGAACTCCACGGCGTCCGGCGACACCACATCGGCCACGGCCGCGGCCGGCACGTGCACCTCCGCGGTCGAGCCGACCGGGACGGTGACCTCCAGCAGCAGCCGCCCGTCCACCAGTGACCAGCCGGCACCGGCCGGCCCGCGGACCGTCTCCAGCTCCGCCCGCGCCCAGCTCACCCCGGCCCGCGCGTCCGGCCGCACCACGAACCGCCGGTAGCCCTCGTCCCCCGGCCGCAGCCCGGCCACGTTCTCGTACAGCCATTGGGTGACGGTGCCCTGGAAGTAGTGGTCCCGCGAGCGGGCGCCGAGATCCCAGCGCTCCCACATGGTGTCCGCGCCGTTGTCCAGCCAGTAGGCCCAGCTCGGATACTCGCGCTGGACCGCGATCGTGTGCGCCAGCTCGGCATGCCCGTGCGCGGTGAGCACCGGCAGCAGCACGCTGGTACCGAGCGCGCCGGTGTTCAGGTGCCCGCCCCTGGCGCGAATGTCCGCGACCAGGCTCGCCACCACCGAAGCCTCGGCGCCGGGCGGCACCAGGCCGAAAGCGAGCGGGATCGCGTTCGAGGTCTGCCGGTACTCCGGATCCTTGGCGGTGCGGTAGTGCCCCGCCGCCGGGTCGAGGAAAGTCGCGTTCAAGGCGTTCTTGCACTCCCCCGCCACCGAGCGGTACCTGCTCGCGATGTCCGGCTGGCCGAGCCGGTCGGCGAGTTCCGCGGTGTGCAGCAGGGCCCGGTGGAGGTACGCGGTCGCGGTCAGCCTGGTGTCCTCCGGCGGGATGCCACCGGGGTAGCCGGGTGGCAGGTAGTCGCCGAGCGCGGTCACCGCCAGCCCGTGCTCCAGCCTGCCGATCTCCCAGTCCAGATAGCCGGTGAGCTCGGGCCAGTGGTCGGCAGCGAGGCGTTCGTCGCCGTACCACCGGTACATTTCGTGCGCCAGGAAGGGAAACACGGTGGTCCACTCCGGGGCGGGCGCCAGCTCGCGGTACCCCCACCCGCCGCTGGGCACGATCACCGGTAGCTGCCCCGGCGCGCGCTCGCTGTCCGCGAGATCGCCGATCCACTTGGTGAACAACCGCGCCATGCCGAAGGCGTAGGCCATGGTCGGCGCACCGAGCTGCGCGTCGCCGGTCCACCCGTTCTTTTCGTACAACGGGGTGTCGGTGGGAATGCCGTGGAAGTTGTTCCGCAACGTCCGCCGCATCATCCGGTCGAACCGCTCGAACAGCGGTTCCGAGCACCGGAAGACGCCCGTCTCGGCCACATCGCTGTGCACCAGGCGGCCGAGCACGTCCGACGGCCGCGGCCGGGACGGCAGCCCGGTCACCTGCACGTACCGGAACCCGTGGTAGCCGAACCTCGGTTCCCAGGTCTCCGTGCCGGTGCCCGCGCACACGTACTCGTCGGTCTGCTGACGACTGCTGTAGACGTTGCCGTTGTCCACCGCCACGGTGCCGTCCGCGTTGAGCTTTTCACCGTGCCGCAAGGAGATCCTGGTGCCGGCCGCGGCACGCACGGACAGCTTGGTCCAGCCGGCCATGGTCCGACCCATGTCCACTGTGTACACACCGGGCAACGGCTCGGCGATCGCCGCCGGGGTGATGGTGGCGATCACCCTGATCGGCTCGTGCTGCTGCGCGCGCACCCGGCCGGCCGGGGCGTCCCTGGCCACCGCGGGCAGCCACGCGCGGTCGTCGAACCCGGGCCGCGACCAACCGCCCGGTGCCAGCCGCGCGTCGTAGGTCTCCCCCGCGTACAGCGAGTTCGAGCGGGTGGGCCCGTCGGTCATGGTCCACGACTCATCCGTGCCGACCGTGGTGCTGCTGCCGTCCACGTGCTCGATCTCCAGCTGTGCCAGCAGTTGCGGCTCGCCGTGCCAGCTCGGCCGGTGCCAGTTCCAGACGTTCGGGGTCAGCATGCCGTAGAAGCCGCGGCCCAGGCTCACCCCGATCGCGTTGGCGCCGGTGTGCACCGACGCGGTGACGTCGTGCACGGCGTAGAGCACGGTCCGATCGTAGGCGGTGAAACCGGGGTCGAGCACCTGGTCACCGACCCGGCGGCCGTTCAGCTCGGCCTCGTAGTAGGCGAGGCCGCTGAGGTACAGCCTGGCCGCGCGGACCGGCTTGGTCACGGTGAACTCGCGCCGCAGCAACGGCGCCGGCCGTTCCGGCGCCACCACCGTGACTTCCTCGCCCCACGGGCCCTGTCCGTACGGCGCCAGCACGGCGGCGGCCGCCCAGCCGCTGTCGTCGAAATCGGGGTCCGCCCAGCCCGGCGACTCGGTGTCGCTCACCCGCCAGCCCGGCCCGGTCACCAGCTCGCGCCGGTCCCCGCCGTCGAACTCCACCAGCAGGCGCACCAGCAGCCCGCCGGGGTTGACCGTCCCCGCACCGCGGTTGGTGGCCAGCGCGGCGAGCACCAGCCCGGTCCCGGCCGCGCGCACCTGCTCGGTGACGTCGGCGGTGAGCGCGGTCTTCCACCCGTCGGCCCGCTCCGGTGCGTGCAGGATCCGCTGACCGCCGAGGTACAGCGTGAAGTCGTCGTCCGCGGTGGCGACCACCGTGGCGGCGCTGACCTCGCCGGCCGGCCCGGTGAGGTCCAGCCCGGCCCGGAACCAGCGCGGCCCGGCCGGCGCATGGCCGGTGCTCGCCCCCGGCGACCAGATCCACGAAGTGCCTTCGAAGCCAGGAGGTGCGGCCGGTGCGGGCGCGCCGATCCAGCTCGCCCGCCACGGCTCGCCGAGCATGCCCGTTTCCCACCAGCCGGTGGGACTCCACTCCGAAGGCCGGTCACCGTCCCAAACCCGGACCCGCCAGTGGTAGCGGGTGCGCGGGCGCAACGCCGCACCGCCGTAGGGCACGCCAACCGAACGCTCGGACACCACCCGGCCGCTGTCCCAGACCTCGTCCCGGCCAGCGGACACCACGATCTGGTACGCGGACTGGGTGACGTTCCGGTCGTCCGCTTTCCTGGTGGCCAGCCGCCAGGAAAGCCGGGGTGCCGGCACGTCCGTGCCGAGCAGGCTCTCGGCGTACTCCACGGTCGTCTTCTCCACGCGAAGGCGTCCCACCTGTCCCCTTTCGGCATCCGCCGTGCCCTGCCCCGCGAGCACCACCGCTCCCGCGCCCGCCGCCGAGTCTCGCAGGAACTGCCGCCGGTTCACCTGGCTGCTCATCGCCGCTCTCCGATCGGCCGGATCGGCTCACGATAGGAGGCGCCGTTCCGGCCGGGCCACGATTCTGACCGGAACCGGCCACCGGTCTAGCCGCGTCGCCAGGTGGCCGCCGTGCCACCGGGAACGGCCACGTGCAGCCGCCACGGCACCAGCTCCAGCACCGTGATCGCCTCGTCCAGCGGGTCCGCGGCGCCGAGCATCTTGGGGTCGTAGCCCAAGGGCGCGGGCGCGTTCGCGAACAGGTCCCACACCCGGCGGCGAGTGAGCTCGTCACCGGCGAAGGCGGCTTCGCACTCGGCCACCGCGACTTCGTGCGCGGGATCCCAGTAGGAGCAGGAGGCGAACGGCGACCCGGCCAAATGCGCCCGCTTGAGCGGAGTCGGCCTGGTGAGCACCCAGCCGATCAGCGAACCGTCGCGCCGTTCCCAGTACGGGTGCACCACGCGCGCGCGGGGACGGCGCCGCCGGTCGACCGTGGCCAGCGTGCACCAGACGATCCGATGCGCCACCCGCACGAACTCCTCGACGAGCTCCACCGGTGGCTCGGCACCCTCCTCGACCATGCCCGCGAGCCTACCGACGGGCGGCACTTCTCCCGCTCAGCACCAAAGCCGCGCCGTATAGGCCGTTATACAGGCGGCGGAGCGCCGAAAACCAGCTGCCCGGTCCGCTGCCGGTCGGCTAACGTCGGTGTATGGCCGTCGTCGCGAGTTCTCGCCGATTTACCGGCCCCCTGGCCTTCGGGCGCCACGGGGTTCGGGCCATGCCGCATCGCTGACCGATCTCTCCGGGTGAGCCAACGGGCCAGGGGGCGTTTTCGCTTCCCGCCCGCACCCTCCAGGAGGCAGTCATGCCCGCTCGGCTCACCCCCGCTCAAATCTCCCGCGATCTGGCCGTCCGCGATCTCACCGACCCCGCGGCCGGGCCGCACGCGATCCAGCTCGTGCTCGACCGCGCGGTCCGCGCGCTGGCGGACCGGTGGGGCTGCGAGGTCCGCTGGTGGCGTGGCCACCGGATCGTCACCATCGAGGACAACTACGACAACCTCGGCTACGACACCGCCGACGTCACCCGCGACGCGCGCTACACCAGGTACGTCGACGACCATCGGATGCTCCGCAGCCATTCCAGCGCGATGATCCCGGCGGCGCTGCGGGCACTGGCCGCGGATCCGGCGGAGGACGTGCTGCTGGTGTGCCCCGGGATCGTCTACCGCCGCGATGCCATCGACCGGCTGCACACCGGGACCCCGCATCAGCTCGACCTGTGGCGCGTCACCCGCCGGGCGCCCCGGCTCGGCGACGCCGAACTGGACGAGATGATCACCGCGGTGCTCGGTGCCCTGCTCCCGGGAGCGGCCGACCGGCGGCAGGCGCGCAGCCATCCTTACACGCTCGGCGGGCGCCAGGTGGACGTGGCCGGCGACGGCTGGGTCGAGGTCGCCGAATGCGGGCTGGCCCATCCCGACGTGCTGGCCATGGCGGGCCTGCCCGGCTGGAGCGGGCTGGCGATGGGCATGGGACTGGACCGGATGCTGATGCTGGTCAAGGACATTCCCGACATCAGGCTGCTGCGCTCGGCCGATCCGGCGCAGCTGGTGGACCTGGCCCGCTATCGCCCGGTCTCCGCGATGCCACCGGTCCGGCGCGACCTCTCCATCGCGGCGGACCCCGCCGACCGCGCCGAAGACCTCGGCGACCGGGTCCGCGACGCGCTCGGCGCGGACGCGGAATGCGTGGAGTCGGTGGAAATCCTGCACGAAACCCCCTGCGCGGACCTGCCCGCCCGTGCCCTCGCCCGGCTCGGCGCCCGCGCCGGGCAGAAGAACATCCTGGTCCGGGTGGTCCTCCGCCATCTCGGCAGAACCCTGTCCGATCACGAGGCGAACGTGCTGCGCGACCGGGTCTACGCCGCCCTCCACCGCGGCGGCGCGCACCAGTGGGCCACCGGCGCACCGCCGAGCGGGTGAGCTTTCGGTTGTGCGGCTGTTCTCGCCGCCAGCGCGACGGCGTCACCGGCGGTACCGTGCCTGGCATGATCGGGTTACCTGAGGGGATCACCGCCTGCCTGTTCGACCTGGACGGCGTGCTGACCGGGACCGCCGCACTGCACCGGGAAGCGTGGAAGCAGACCTTCGACGCGTTTCTCCGCGAGCGGGACGGCGCGGACTTCCAGCCGTTCACCGACCACGACTACGCCGCACACGTGGACGGCCGCCCGCGCGCCGACGGGGTGCGGGAGTTCCTGTCCTCGCGCGGGATCGAGCTGCCCGAGGGAGAGCCGGGCGACCGGCCCGGCACCGGCACCGTCAACGGGGTCGGCAACCGCAAGAACGACCTGGTGCTGAAGATCATCTCCGAGCGCGGGGTGAGCCCCTACCCCGGTTCCGCGCGCTATCTGCGGGCGGCGCAGGACGCCGGTCTCGCGATCGGCGTGGTCACCTCCTCGGCCAACGGCGAGGCCGTGCTGGAGGCGGCGGAGCTGACACCGTTCGTGCGGGCCAGGATCGACGGGAAGGTGCTGGCGGACCGGGGCCTGCGCGGCAAACCGGCACCCGACTCGTTCCTGGCCGGCGCCGAAGCACTCGGCGTCCAGCCCGCGCACGCGGCCGTCTTCGAGGACGCGCTGGCCGGGGTCGAGGCGGGCAAGGCCGGCGAGTTCGGTTACGTGGTGGGCGTGAACCGCGCCGACCAGGCCGAAGAACTGCGCGCGCACGGCGCCGACGTGGTGGTCGGCGATCTCGCCGAACTGCTGGAGGACGGCCGGTGAGCGAGCACGGCTACGACATCTCCCCGTGGCAGCTGCGTTGGCAGGGCATGGACGTGGATGCCTTGCAGCGCACCGAATCCACCTTCGCCCTCTCGAACGGCCACATCGGCATGCGCGGGACGCTCGAGGAGGGCGAGCCGCGCGGGCTGCCGGGCACCTACCTGAACGGGTTCTACGAGGAACACGAACTGCCCTACGCCGAAAGCGGGTACGGCTACCCGGAAGCCGGGCAGACCGTGGTCAACGTGACCGACGGGAAGATCATCCGGCTGCTGGTCGAGGACGAGCCGCTGGACATGCGCTACGGCGAGGCCGTCGCCCACGAGCGAATCCTGGACTTCCGGGCCGGCACGCTGACCAGGAACACCGAATGGTGCTCACCGACCGGGCGCCGGGTGCGGGTGCACACCGAGCGGCTGGTGTCCTTCACCCAGCGCGCGGTGGCCGCGATCCGCTACGAGGTCGAGCCGCTCGACGACGACATCCAGCTGGTGGTCCAGTCCGATCTGCTGGCCAACGAGCCGATCGACTCCGACACCAGCGACCCGAGGGTGGCCGCCGCACTGCAATCGCCGCTGGTCGCGGAGTTCGCCGCGGCCAAGGACAAGCACGCGGTACTGGTGCACCGCACCAGGGTCTCCGGGCTGCGCATGGCGGCCGGGATGGACCACCAGCTGGAGACCCCGGACGGGCTGCGCAGCAACATCCACACCGAGGACGACCTGGCCAGGCTGACCGTCGCGGTGGACGTGCCGAAGGGGCACCGCCTGCGGCTGACCAAGTTCCTCGGCTACGGCTGGTCCGCGAAACGCTCCACCCCGGCGTTGCGCGCGCAGGTCGAGGCCGCACTGGCCGGTGCGGTGCAGACCGGTTGGGAAGGGCTGCTCGGCGAGCAGCGCCGGTTCCTGGACGAGTTCTGGCAGACCGCGGACGTCGAGCTGGACGGTGACCCGGAGCTGCAGCAGGCCATCCGGTTCGCGCTGTTCCACGTGCTGCAGGCGGGTGCCCGCGGGGAGAGCAGGGCCATTCCCGGCAAGGGCCTGACCGGTCCCGGCTACGACGGCCACGCCTTCTGGGACACCGAAACCTTCGTGCTGCCGGTGCTCACCTACACCATGCCGGGGGCGGCCAGGGACGCGCTGCGCTGGCGGCACTCCACTTTGGACCTGGCGCGGGAAAGGGCGAAACAGCTCGGCCTGCGCGGCGCGGCTTTCCCGTGGCGCTCGATCAACGGTGCCGAATGCTCGGCGTACTGGCCGGCCGGCACCGCGGCCTTCCACGTCTGCGCGGACATCGCGGACGCCACCTCCCGCTACGTCGCGGCCACCGGGGACGTCGCGTTCGACCGCGAGTACGGCACCGAGCTACGGCTGGAAACCGCCCGGCTGTGGCGCTCGGTCGGCCACCACGACCGGCGCGGCGGTTTCCGGATCGACGGGGTCACCGGGCCCGACGAGTACTCCGCCGTCGCGGACAACAACGTCTACACGAACCTGATGGCGCAGCGGAACCTCTGGGAGGCGGCGGACGCCTGCGAGCGGCACCCGGAGGTGGCAGAGCGGTTCGGGGTGGACGCCGAGGAGATCGCCGCCTGGCGCCGGGCCGCGGACTCGATGCTGGTGCCCTACGACGAGCAGCTCGGCGTGCACCAGCAGGCGGAGGACTTCACCGAGCACCTGGACTGGGACTTCGACGGCACCCCGGCCGCGAACTACCCGCTGCTGCTGAACTACCCGTACTTCGACCTCTACCGCAAGCAGGTGGTCAAGCAGGCCGACCTGGTGCTCGCCATGCACCTGCGAGGAGACGCCTTCACCCCGGCCGAAAAGAGCCGGAACTTCGCCTACTACGAAGCGAGGACGGTCCGCGACTCCTCGCTGTCGGCCTGCACCCAGGCGGTGCTCGCGGCCGAGGTGGGACACCTCCAGCTCGCCTACGATTACCTCGCCGAGGCCGCGCTGACCGACCTGCACGACGTGCACAACAACGTGCGCAACGGGCTGCACATGGCGTCGCTGGCCGGGGCGTGGCAGGCCGTGGTGGCCGGCTTCGGCGGCCTGCGCGACCACGGCGGCGAGCTGTCCTTCGCACCACGGCTGCCCGCCGCCCTCACCCGGCTCGCCTTCCGGATGTGCTTCCGCGGCAGCAGGTTCTCGGTGCGCATCAGCGGGGACCAGGCGCACTACCGGCTGCTCGACGGCGAGCCGCTGGAGCTGATGCACTACGACGAACAGGTCACCGTGGACGGCGAAGGCGTGACCATGCCCGTCCCGGCGATCGACGCCGGCGATCCGCCGACCCAGCCCACCGGCCGCGCCCCCTCCCGCCGCCCCGCCCCATCCGGCAAATAGCCGGCTTTTTGCCCTCTGGCGGTCCGCCGGAAGGGCAAATAGTCGGCTATTTGCCCTCGGCGGGTGGGGTGGGGGTGTCGGGAGTTGGGGGGACGGGGGGTGGGATCTCGTCCTTGCCGGGGATTTCGTCGACCTCGTCGGTGCCCACCGGGTCGATGTCCGGATGCCGCGGGATCGGCGACTTCGGCTTCTTCGGTGGTACCGGCGTATCCGGGTCGAACGGATCCGGCTCGGACGGCTGGCTGTGACTCGGCACTGACCTACTCATGGTCACCGGCTTACCCGCTTTTTCCGCGCAGTCAAGCCCGTTCAGCCGCCGTACACCATCGGCAGGTCGAACCGGCCGAACACCCAGGTGCCCGCCGCGTCCGGGTCGTCACCGGCCCAGAACTCGATCCAGAGCTCGGTGAACTCCTCCTGGGACAGGTAGCCGTCGGCGTTGAGGTCGAGCAGCGGGAAGACCGCGTCGGTGTCGGCGGGCGCGCCGCTCCAGGTCTCCACGAGCTGGCGGTACTCGGCCGCCGAAATCCGGCCGTCCGCGTTCTCGTCGACGGCCTCGAACATCGCCGCCGCGGTCTCCGCGACCGGCCCCGGGTTCTCGGCCAGCCCGTCCACCACCACCAGCACCTCGTCCAGGGTGACCTTGCCGTCGCGGTCGGCGTCCGAGACGGCCAGCAGGACCTCCCACCAGCCCATCATGATCTCGCTCAGCCGGCGGTACCCCGGCGAGCCGGGCGCCCAGTCGCGGACCCCGGTCCACCTCGCGGTCAGCGCCTCGAAGTCGGACTTCTCCAGCAGCCCGTCCTTGTTGGCGTCCATCGCGTAGAAGACCCCGGTCACCTTGCGCCGCTGCAGCTCGCTCGCCATGGCTGAGTCCCTCCGACCGGCTCCCGATGTGGACGAGAAGGATCTCAGCGTGGCCGCGATGGCACCGCACGACAATTGGCCACTCGGGTCAAGACGGGCCACGACCAGGTGAACCCCGGTCACTTTCAGCAGACGACGAGCCGGTTCTCGCTGAAGACCTACACCAGCCGGGCGGTCATGCCGCGTCCGATCCAGCGACGGCGGGCAGGTCGGCGGCCGATCCGTTGTCCAGCAGCGTCAGCAGCAGGCCCTCCCGGGTGGACCACGGGCTGATCCCGACCTCTCCCCCGCAGACGGTCAGCAGCGCCTCCGCCACGATCGCGCCGGCCAGCGCCTGCCTGGCCCGGCACCGGGAGATCCCCGGCAGCTCGGCGCGGCGGCTGGCGGGGAGCTTGGCCAGCCGGGGAACCCAGCGCCGCAGGTCCTCCAGCCGGAGGTCGCGGGCCGGCGGGCCGCCCCGCTGCGGCCGGGCCCCGGCCAGCCTGGCCAACTGCTGGAACACCTTCGAGCAGCCGACCACCCGGCAGGCACCGATCTCCGGCCGCACCCCGTCCAGCGCCGTACCGACCCGGTCCAGCGCGTGCGCGCGCAACGCCTTGATCCGGGCGGCGTCCGGGAACTCGCCGTCGAGCCAGCCGCGGGTCATCTCCCTGGCACCGAGCCGCAGCGAACGGGCGAAGGTGGCCCGTTCCCCGTCACCGGCGGCGATCTCCACCGTGCCGCCGCCGATGTCCAGCACCAGCATCGGCCCGGCACTCGCGCCGTACCAGCGGCGGGCGGCGAGGAAGGAAAGCTCCGCCTCCCGCCTGCCGGACAGGAAGCGCAACCGGACCCCGGTGGCCCTGGCCACCTCCGCGACCACTTCGGCCGCGTTCGCGGCGTCCCGGATCGACGACGTGGCCAGCGGGTAGAAAGCGGGCAGACCACGGCGTACCGCCAGCCGGCTCGCGGCCTGCACGGCGTCCACGATCGACCCGATGCCGGCCGCGCTGAGCCTTCCCTTGTGGTCCAGCGCGCGGTCCAGCCGCAACCGGGTCTTGTGCGTGAAGACCGGGTCCAGCGGTGACCCGTGCCGGTCCACCACGACCAGATGGGCACTGAAAGATCCGACGTCCAGCACACCCAAGGTGGACGACACCCCCATACCGCGCACGCAACTACCTCCGCTCGCCAGCTCCCGCCAGGTATTCCCCCCGCTGACCGATTTCAACCATCCCCGAGGCCAGCTGTCGAGTCCGGGCCGCCCTATTTGGCAACTTATTGACACCGTTGCGACCGGGCGCCGCCCACGAACTCGGAGGCGAATCAAGAGATAGTAACCCAACTGGGTGATCCACTGCGGGTTATGTCGCAAATAGGTAACGCCCGGGACCTGCCGCAGCGATCTGCAGGGCAACAGGCCGCGTACCGTCCCGGCCGTTCCCTCAGCTGGTGAACGTGAGCGAAAGATCCGATCGGCGCACCGATTTCGGCAGGCTCGCCGCGGCCGCAGCGGCCGTCGTGGTGGCACTCTCCGGGGTGCTCGCGGGAGCGGCCATGCTGCTCTCACGCGACACGCCGGTGACCGCCCTGCCCGGCGCCAGTGCGGACGGGCAGGCCGCCGCCGGCGCCGTGCGAGCACCCGGGAACCCCGGCACCGGCCTCGCTCCGGCCAACCCGGCCGCACTGGAGATCCCGGCCATCGGGGTCGCCACCGGCACGCTGGTGGAGCTGGGCCGCACCCCGGCCGGCACGATGGAGGTGCCAGGGGACGCACGCAGCGCGGGCTGGTACACGACCGCACCGGTGCCGGGCGAGATCGGCACCGCGGTCATCGCCGGGCACGTCGAGTACGCCAGGGCACGCGGCGTTTTCCGCCGGCTGCACGAACTCCACGCCGGCGACACGGTCACCGTGCACCGCCAGGACGGCACCAGGGCGGCATTCACCGTCTACCGCGTGGATGCCTTCCCGAAGACGGCCGTGCCGCCGCCCGCCAGCACCGACGCCGCCGAACTCCGGCTGGTCACCTGCAGCGGCGCGTTCGACGGCTCATCGGCCGACACCGTGGTGGTCTCGGCCCGGCTCGACGGTCTGACCGGCCCCGACAGCTGACCAGCACGGCGCCGAGCGGGTCAGCCGATCAGTTCGCGTAGCTGCCGTACGGTGTCAATGCGGCCTTCGCGGGTGCCCTGGAGCGCGTTCACCTGGAGGGTGGTGGCGCCGGCCTCGCGGAAGGCGGCCAGCCGCTCCTTGACGTAACCGGCTGGGCCGATCAGCGACATGGCGTGCAGCAGATCTGCCGGGATCGCGGCCGCGGCCTCGTCCTTCTTCCCGTCCAGATAGAGGTCCTGCACCTGCTTCGCCTCGGCCTCGTAGCCGTACCGGCAGGCCAGGTCGTTGTAGTAGTTCTTGCCCCGCGCGCCCATGCCGCCGATGTAGAGCGCCAGGTACGGGCGGACGAAATCGGCCAGGTGCTTGACGTCGTCCCCGATCGCCACCGGCACGCCGACCACCACGTCCAGCTCGCCCAGCTCCGGGTCGCGCTTGGCCTTGCCCTCGGCCAGCGGGCCGCCCCAGACGTCGGCGGCCTTCTCCGGGTGGAAGAAGATCGGCTCCCAGCCCTCCGCGATCTCGGCGGTCAGCGCCACGTTCTTCGGGCCGATCGCGGCGAGCATGATCGGGATGCGCGGGCGGACCGGGTGGTTGATCAACTTCAGCGGCTTGCCCAGGCCGGTGCCCTGGCCTTCGGGCAGCGGAATCTGGTAATGCCTGCCGTCGTGCACCACCCGCTCACGCCGCCACACCTGGCGGCAGATGTCCACCACCTCGCGGGTGCGGGCCAGCGGCGCGTCGTAGCGCACCCCGTGGAAACCTTCGATCACCTGCGGGCCGGAGGAGCCCATGCCGAGGGTGAACCGGCCGCCGGAGACGAAGTCGAGCCCGGCCGCGGTCATCGCGGTCAGCGTCGGCGTCCTGGTGTAGATCTGCACGATCCCGGAGGCGATCTCCACCCGTTCGGTCTTCGCCGCGACGTAGCCGAGCTGGCTGACCGCGTCGAAGGAGTACGCCTCCGGGATGAAGACGATGTCCAGGCCGACGCGTTCGAGCTCGACGATGTCCGCCACGCTCTCCGCGAAGCCCCCGGCGTAGTTGATCTGAGTGCCGATCCGCATCCTCACACCTTCCATCCTGAGCGGCCGCTTAGTTAGAGGCACAATACCGCCTCCAGCGGCGGGCACCAGCCGGTGTGACGAGTCAGGCGGTCCGCTGGATGCCGGCGGATGGGATCGACGAGCGGAACCGGGACCGGTAACCGCCCGGCGACACGCCGAGCAGCCGCAGGAACGCCCGGCGCATGGTCTCCTGACTGCCGAACCCGGCCCGCCGCGCGACCAGTTCCAGACCGTCCTCAGTGGACTCCAGCAGGGTCTGCGCGGTCTGCACCCGCACCTGCTCCACGTAGCCGGCCGCGGTGGTGCCGAGCTTTTCGGAGAACAACCTGTTCAGGTGCCGGATGCTCACCGAGGCGCGCCTGGCCAGCGCCGGCACGCAGTGGTCGGCGGCCGGGTCGAGCAGCACCGCGTCGGTGGCCTTGCGCAGCGCGGGATGCCGCGGCGCCGGCAGCCGGGACCAGACGCTGAACTGGGACTGCCCGCCGGGGCGCTGCAGGAACAGCACCATCAGCTTGGCGACCTCCCTGGCCACCTCGGCCCCGTGGTCCTCCTCGACCAGCGCGAGCGCCAGGTCCATGCCCGCGCTGATCCCGGCCGAGGTCGCCACCCGGCCGTCCCGGACGAAGATCGCGTCCGGCACCACCGTGGTCCTGGGGTGCCGCTCGGCCAGCAGATCGCACCAGTACCAGTGCGTGGTCGCCCGCCTGCCCTCCAGCAGCCCGGCCGCGCCGAGCACGAAGGCACCGACGCAGACCGAGACCACCCGGCGGGCGCAGCCGGCGATCCGGCGCACATCGGCCGTCATCGGCCCGGCACCCGGGCGGGAGCTCATCGTTTCGCCGCCGCCGGTGACCAGCAGGGTGTCGATCGGCCCGCGGACGTCCTCGGCGGCCAGGTCGGGACTGATCCGCAGCCCGCTGGCCGTGCGGACCGGCGCCCCGCCCGGTGACGCGGTCCGCACCCGGTACCGGCCGCCGAGCGCGCCGGCGAAGGCGAACACGTCCATCGGACCGGTCGCGTCCAGCGCGGCCATCCCGTCGTCGATCAGCACTACCACGTCACGGGGCTGCGATTCGTCTGCGCGCACCAGCCCAGGCTGCCGCGCGCCGGCGATGGCCGCAACGTCCAATACCCCTCAGGATCTTGCGGGACACCCGCACCCGATCGATGGGGGCATGCGCAAAAAGCCTCGCATGCCCCCATCTCAGATCGCGCCATTCACGCCGCGGACCCAGGTCGCCACCACGGAGTCCAGCACGGGCAACGGCAGGATGCCGCTGCCGAGCACCACGTCGTGGAACTCGCGGAGGTCGAACCGCTCCCCCAGCGCGGCTTCGGCCGCGGCGCGGATCCGCTGGATCTCCAGCCGCCCGGTCATGTACGACAGCGCCTGCCCCGGCGCCCCGGCGTACCGGTCGATCTCGGTCTCGATCTCCACCGCCGCCATCGGGCTGTTCTCCAGCAGGAAGTCCACCGCCTGCCGCCGGCTCCAGCCGAGCGCGTGCAGTCCGGTGTCCACCACCAGCCTGCCGGCCCGCAGCGAGTCCTCGGTCAACATGCCGAGCCGCATCAGGTCGCTGGAGTACAGCCCCATCTCGTCCGCGAGCCGCTCGGCGTAGAGCCCCCAGCCCTCGGTGTAGGCGTTCACGTCCGCGATCCGGCGCAGCAGGGGCAACTCGGTCAGCCCCTGTGCGGTGCAGATCTGGAAGTGGTGCCCCGGGATGGCCTCGTGGAAGGCGACCGCCTCGTTGATCTGGCGGTTCCGCTCGGTGGCGGCGAAGGTGTTCGCGAAGTACCGGCCCGGCCGCGAACCGTCCAGCGGCGGGCTGAAGTAGTAGGCGAGGGTGCCGCCGTCGGCCTCGGCGGGCGGTACCGGCAGCACCTCGCAGGGTATGTCCGGCACGCTCTTGAACCAGTCCGGCGCGACCGCGGCGGCCCGCACGATGGTCTCGCGGGCGTGCTCCAGCAGCTCGTCGCCGTCCCGCCAGCGCAGCTCGGGATCGGTGCGCAGCCGGTGGAAGATCTCCGGCAGCTCTTCGGTGCCGAACACCCTGGCGCCCAGTTCGCGGTACTCCCCTGCCAGCTGCTCGATCATCGCGAGCCCGGTGTCGTGCAGCTCCTGCGCGCTGCGCTCGGTGGTGGTGTGCGCGCGGATCAGCGCGTTGTAGCGCCGCTGCCCGTCCGGCAGCCAGCACAGTCCCGGCCGGTCCGCGGGCAGCGCGCCTGCCCGCACCTCCGACTCCAGGAAATCCCGGTACCGCGCGTAGGCGGGCCGGACGACCTCGGCGAGCAGCCGGTCCCGCTCCGCGGCGAACCCCTCGGCCGGCGCGTCGATGCGCAGCGGGTCCCGTTCCGGCTCGGCCAGATACCGCCGCACATAGGCGATCCCGGCTTCCACCAGGAAGTCGGCCGGTGCCGCGCCCTCGGCCAGCGCGGCCCGCTGCCGCTCGGTCACGGTGTCCAAAAAGGACGGAAGCGCGGCCAGCCGGCGCAGGTAGCCGGCCGCCTTGGCCTCGTCGTCGAGCGGGGTCATGGACAGCACCATGAGCACGCTGAGCGCGGGCGCGGCCAGCCCGTCGCTCACCGCGACCTCCATCGCCGCGGCATCGATCAGGTCCACCGCCGCGCGCGCCTGCTGCCGCACCACGTCCAGCGTGACACTGTCCTCAAAGGACAGATCGGCGATCGGGATCGCCTCGGCGCGGGCCACCACGTCCAGGTAGCGCGCCCGGAACGCCTGAGCCGCCCCGGCACTGAGGTCGGCCAGCCGGTCGTGGTCACCCGGCAGCCCGAGCAGCGACGGCCACAGCGGCTCGGCTTCGAACAGAATCTCGACCAGCTCGTCGGCCAGCCCGGTCACCGCGTTCATCGGCGCTCCTCCACCCAGTCCGCGGCCACCGTGTCCAGCACGGACAGCGGCAGCGCTCCCCCGCCCAGCACCAGGTCGTGGAACTCCCTGATGTCGAAACGGCCTTCCAATTCCTGTTCACTCCGGCGGCGCAGCCGCTGGATCTCCAGCCTGCCCACCATGTACGACAGCGCCTGCCCCGGATAGGCCAGGTAGCGGTCGACCTCGGACTCGATCTCGACCAGCGGCATCGGGGTGTGCTCGCGCAGGTAGTCCACCGCCTGCAACCGGCTCCAGCCCTTCGCGTGCAGCCCGGTGTCCACCACCAGCCTGCCGGCCCGCATGGAGTCCATGCTCAGCATGCCGAGCAGCGAGACGTCGTCGGAGTACAGCCCCATCTCGAAGGCCAGCCGCTCCGAGTAGAGCCCCCAGCCCTCGGTGTAGGCGTTGAAGCCGCCGATCCGGCGCAGCAACGGCAGCTCGTCAAGGCCGACCGCGATGCTGAGCTGGAAGTGGTGCCCGGGAATGGCTTCGTGGAAGGCGGTCGCCTCGGCCGCGTGCCGGAACCGCTCGGTCACCTGGTGGGTGTTCGCGAAGTAGGTGCCAGGCCGCGAGCCGTCCGCGGTGCCGCGCAGGTAGTAGGCCGGGGCCGCGCCGGGCGCCTCGGCGGCTGGCACCGCCTCCACCGCCCACGGCTGCGGCGGGATCCGGCCGAACCAGCCTGGCGCGGCCAGCTCGGCCCGGCCGATCGCGGACCGCGCGGTGGCCAGCAGCTCGTCCGCGTCCCGCCAGCGCAGCGCCGGGTCGGTGCGCAGCCTGGCGAAGATCTCGGTGGGCTCGCCCGTGCCGAAGACCCTGGCCCCGATCTCCGCGTACTCCCCGGCCAGCTCGTCGATCAGCCGCAGCCCGGTGTCGTGCAACTCGTCCGGGGTGTGCTCGGTCGTGGTGTGCGTCCTGGCCAGTGCGGCGTAGATCCGCTCGCCTTCGGGCAGCCAGCACACCCCGGCCCGCTCCGGCGGACGGCCCAGCGGCGCCAGCTCGGCCAGCCCGTCCCGGTAGGCCGCGAAACCGGGGCGGACCACCTCGGCGAGCAGTTTCGCGCGCTGCTCGGCGAACCGCTCGTCCGGCGCGGGCCGCCGGGCCAGCGGGTCGGACGCCGGATCGGCGAGGTAGCGGTCCAGATGCGCGACCGCGGACCGCACCAGGTGCGCCACCGGCAGCCTGCCCGCCTCGGCACCGGCCCGGTGCCGTTGCAGCGCCTGCTCCAGGTAGGCGGGGATGGCGGCCAGCCTGCCGGGAAACCGCCGCCGCTCCTCCCCGGCCGGTTCGATCATCGGCAGCTGGGTGAGCAGGCCGACCGCGGGCGCCACGAAGAAGTCGGTGATGGTGAACTCGACGGCGTGGCTGTCGATCCGGTCGAGCACGGCCCGCACCTGGGCGAGCAGCACGTCCCTGGTGACCCGGTCCGCCGCGGGCAGCGTGGCCGGGTCCAGCGCGCGAGCGCGCTCGGCCAGCACGGCCAACCTGGCCCGGTGCTCCTGCTCGGATCGCTCGTCGAGCGCGCCGAGACCGTCGGTGGCCGATCCCGGCGAGTCGATGCCGAGCAGCGCCGGCCACAACGGCTCGGCGTCGAACAGCTCGGTCACCACCTCGTCGGCGAGCGCCCCGATCGCACTGCTCCCGGTCATGCCAACCCCCTGTTCTCCCATCCCAGTGACACCGAGCCTAGGGCTCCCCCGGCCTCCGGCCACGGCGCCGCGCGCCAACCGGTAGCGTTCGAACCGTGCCCGTGACCGATCCCGTCGACGCCCGCCTGCTCGCCGCGCTGGCCGAGCTGGGCAAGGCGGCGGTGCACGAACTGGCCGCACGGGTGGGCATGGATCCGCGCGAGGTGGCCTACCGGCTGGTCGGACTCTCCGGCAGCGGGCTGCCCCTGCTGGTCGGCGTGGAAAGCGACCCGCAGGGCCTCCGCGCCGCGCTCGCCGGCATGCGGCCACCCCAGCAGCCACCGCCACCGCAGCAGCAGCGGCCGCCCGCGCAGGGCGTGCCGAGCGGGGTCTATCCGGTGCAGGGCACCCCATCCGGGCAGTACGCGGTGCAGGGCACGCCCAGCGGCGTGCACCAGGTGCAGGGCGTGCCGTCGGGCCAGTACGCGGCGGCCCCGCCGCAACGGCCACCGCAACCGCAGCAGCCACCACCGCAGCGGCCGGCGCCGCCGATGCCGGCGCCCGTTCCCGCGGACCCGGTGATCAGCACCTGGGGTCCGCCGCAGAGCTCGTCCTGGGCACGCGGCGACCAGGACGCGCGCCAGGTCCCGCCGCCACCGGGGCCCGTTCCGGCCCGGCCGCCGGGACCGCGCACCGGGCGGACCGGCGACGTGCTGGAAACCCAGGGCCTGGAAGGCGAACAGCTCGCCGTCCAACTGCTGGAGGTGCAGGACCCGGCCGACTTCCTGTTCGGCGCCGCGGGCTACCGGCTGGAGGAGGGCGAGCGCTCGGTGGTGGTGCACACCGAGATCACCAACCGGGGCGCCATTCCGTTCGCCTCACTGCCGGACAACTACCTGGAGCTGGTCACCGCGGACGGCAAGGCGATCGGCAAGGCGCCGGTCTCGCTGTCGTCCCGCCCGCAGCACCGGATCGGCGTGCGGCCGGGCGAAACCGCCGGCGGGCACACCGTGTACGTGCTGCCGGACGCGACGAAGGTGGTCTCGGTCCGCTGGAGCCCGCGGCCCGAACCCGACGAGCGCTCGCTGATCTGGTCGATCGAGGACTGAGTCTCAGGCTTCGTCGCGCAGGACCCGCAGCGCGGCGGCCAGATCGTCCGGGTACTCGGCTTCGAACTGCACCCAGCGCCCGTCCGCGGGATGCGCGAAACCGAGGGTCCTGGCGTGCAGCCACTGCCGGGTCAGGCCCAGCTTGCGGGCCAGCACCGGGTCCGCGCCGTAGGTCAGGTCACCGACGCAGGGATGGCGCAGCGCCGAGAAGTGCACCCGGATCTGGTGGGTACGCCCGGTTTCCAGCTTGATCTCGGCCAGCGACGCCGCGCGGAACGCCTCCACCACCTCGTAGTGCGTGATGCTCGGCCTGCCCCCGGCAACCACGGCGAACTTGTAGTCGTGCCGGGGATGCCGGTCGATCGGCGCGTCGATGGT
Organism: Amycolatopsis nigrescens CSC17Ta-90; assembly: GCF_000384315.1. Classification (GTDB taxonomy): domain Bacteria; phylum Actinomycetota; class Actinomycetes; order Mycobacteriales; family Pseudonocardiaceae; genus Amycolatopsis; species Amycolatopsis nigrescens. The sequence continues at coordinate 9,024,598 of NZ_ARVW01000001.1, forward strand.
GCCCTTGGTCGGATCAGGATGGCCCTGCACCACGGCGTGGTAGCCCTTGTCCACGGTGCGCTCCTTGAACGCCCGCTTCAGCGCGGTGTACGCGTGCTCGCTCTTGGCGACCACCATCACCCCGGTGGTGCCGGCGTCCAGCCGGTGCACCACGCCCTGGCGTTCGGCCGCGCCGGAAGTGGAGATGCGCAGCCCGGCGGCGGCCAGCCCGCCGATCACCGTCGGCCCGGTCCAGCCGGGGCTCGGATGCGCCGCGACCCCGACCGGCTTGGCGACCACCACCAGATCGTCGTCCTCGTGCACGATCCGCATCCCGGCCACCGGTTCGGCGACCACCTCGACCTTGTGCACCGGCTCCGGCAGCGTCACCTCCAGCAGCCCGCCCGCGGCCAGCCGGTCGGACTTGCCCGCCGCGCGGCCGTCCAGCAGCACCGAACCGGACTCGGCCAGCTCGGCGACCGCGGTCCTGGACAGCCCGAGCAGTTTGGCCAGCCCGGCGTCCACCCGCATCCCGTCCAGGCCGTCCGGCACCGGCAGCATCCGCGCGCTCACGCGGCCGCCTCGGTTTCGGTGGTTTCGGTGGCTTTCGCTTTGGCGGCTTTCTTGCCCCTGCCCCTGGTGCCGTCGTAGTCCCGGCCGAGCAGGCTCAGCAGCACGATCAGCACTCCCCCGGCGCAGATCGCCGAATCGGCCAGGTTGAACACCGGCCAGGCCCGCCCGTCCGGTTCGAACAGCGAGACGAAGTCGACCACGTGCCCGTGCAGCACCCCCGGCGCGCGGAAGATCCGGTCGGCCAGGTTGCCCAGCGCACCCGCCAGCACCAGGCCGAGCCCGATCGCCCAGCCCGTCGAACGGAGCCGCCTTGCCAGCCAGATCAGCAGCACCACCACCGCGATCGCCACCAGCGCGAGCACCCAGGTCATTCCGGTGCCGATGGAGAACGCGGCACCGCCGTTGCGGACCAGCTGCAGGTACACCGCGCCACCGAGCACGCGGATCGGCTCGCGGCCTTCCAGATTGGCCACCGCCAGCGTCTTGGTCAGCAGGTCGAGACCGAACACCAGCACCGCGATGACGGCCACCACGGCGATCCGGCGCCTCGGCAGTGGTGTTAGCGGTGTTTCTGGCTCCGAGGAAGCATCCTCGACGACCGGCCCGGCCGGCTTTTCAGTGCTCACCGGCCCATTGTCCACTGCCCGCTCAGGCGGGCTCGGCACTGGGCCGCCTGCCCGCCAGCAGCACGCCGATCGCGCCGGCCAGCAGCACCGCCGCGGGCGCCACCAGCTCGAGGTTGCCCGGCGGCGCCAGACCCGCCGCCAGCAGGAAGGCCACCGTCACCCCGGCCAGCGGCACACTGCGTTCCAGCCAGGCCAGCACGAACAGCCCGACCGCCGGCAGCAGCGCGTCCGACAGGGCGGGCAGCACCGCGAGCACGGCACCGTAGGCGACCGCCGGGAGCAGCACCAGGCTGATCCCGGTCGCCACCCGGCGGCCGGGGCCGAGCCGGAAGTACGCCCAGCCGGCCGCGACCAGTCCGAGCAGCCCGAGCGGCAGGGCCAGCGAGGTCAGCGGCTCCGGCGAGCCCGAGGTCACGGCGCCGCCGATGAACGTCCCGAGGAACACGGCGGCCAGCCCGCTGACGACGACCAGCAAGAGCCGCCACGGCCCGAGCGAAACACCGGCGCGCCGAGCCCGGAACGCGTACCAGGCGACGGTCAGCAGGAAGACCACCGCGACGGCGAACGGCCAGATGTCGCGAGGCAGCCAGGAACCGCCCGCATACGGCGACAGGAAGGCCGAGAAGTCACCGCGCTCCACGCCGCTGAACTGGACCGCCGTCAGCGCCCTCAGCTCGACTTCCCCGCCCTGCGGGGCGTAGGCGAACCAGCCGAAGTCGTCGGCGGCGGGTTTCACCGCCAGCAGGCCGAGCAGCACGAAACCGAGCAGCGCCAGCGGCACCCAGTGACCGGCACCGCGACCGCCGAAGACCTGTCCCGAAGTCTCACCCATCCGGGTGAGCGTAGCGCGTTCAGTCCGCCAGGAACGAGGGCAGGGGCCGCGGGTCCGGGGTCGGCGCCCACCGACCGTTCTCGATCGCGTACTCCCAACGGGGCCCGCGCGCGACGATCTGCCGCAGGGCCAGCAGGAGGCGGTCGACGTGCTCGGCCGTGCTGCCCAGCCCGAGGCTGACCCGCAGCGCCTGGCCGCCTTCCGCACCGGTCTCGGCGAGCAGCCGCTTGGTGGCGATATGCGCGCAGAAGGCGCCGTCGCGCACCCCGATGCCGTACTCCGCGGACAGCACGGCGGCGACCAGGCCCGGCTCGAACCCGTCGAGCACGAAGCTGACCGTGGCCACCCGCTCCACGTCCGCGTCGAACAGCCGCAGCTCGGCAAGGCCGGGCACCGCGGCCAGGCCGCGCCGCAGCCGCGCCAGCAGCTCCGTCTCGTGCGCGGTGACCGCCTCCGCGTGCTCGCGCAGCTGCTCGCAGGCCACCCCGAGCGCGTAGACGCCGACCGTGTTCGGCGAACCGGCCTCGTGCCGCTCGGGACCGGAGTTCCACACCACGCCGGTGTGCCCGACCGCCTTGGAGGCGCCGCCGCCCGCGAGGTACGGACGTGCCGCGCGCAGCCAGTCCGCCCTGCCGACCAGTGCACCGGCTCCGAACGGCGCGTACAGCTTGTGCCCGGACAGCGCCACGTAGTCCACGTCCAGCTCGCGCACCGAGAGCAGCCGGTGCGGCGCCAGCTGCGCCGCGTCCAGCGCGATCCGGGCGCCGTGTTTCCGCGCCACCGCGGCGATCTCGGCCACCGGCAGCAGCTCACCGGTCACATTGGACGCGCCGGTGAGCACCACCAGCCGCGGCCCCTCCGGGCATTCGGCCAGCGCACTGTCCACAGCGGACACCGCGGCCAGTGGAGTGCGCGGGGTGCGAACGCGGCGCACGTGCGGGCCCTGCCACGGCAGCAGGGCGGCGTGGTGCTCGGTGTCGAAGACGACCACCGAGGTGTGCCGGGGCAGGCTGCGGGCCAGCAGGTTGAACGAGTCGGTGGTGTTGCGGGTGAAGATCACCGTGTCCGACCCGCGCGCGTCCACGAACCGGCGCAACACGTCGCGGGTGCGCTCGTAGACCTTTGTGGACACTTGCGAAGCGAACCCGGCACCCCGGTGCACGCTGGCGTACCAGGGCAGGAACTCGTCCACCGCGTGGCGCACCGCGTCCAGGCAGGGCGCGCTGGCGGCGTGATCCAGATTCGCGTAACCGATCTGCTCCCCGGTCACCAGCGGCACCCGCAGCCCGGCCCCGGCGACGGACGGAATCCTTGGTGCGGCGGGGTTTTCGGTGAGTTCGGGTAAATCAGTGGGTTCGAGAGCGAGTGTCATCGTAGCCTCCTCGGCGGTCCTGGGGACCCGCTGGGGGCCCGCGCTTGCCCGCCGCACCTCGCGACGAGCCAGGTCCTCACCCGGGGCACCCCACCGCGGAAGGAGGGTTGCCGGCCAGCGAGCCGGGGCTTGACGCTGGCGCTCATGACCTGAGGCAGACGTTAGCGGACGACCGGCCGATCGCGCGAGCGCCGCCCATCCGTTGAGACAGCGGTCACCCGACCGGCCCGCCCATCAGCCCTCGTACTTGAACCGTCCCGGCAGCTTGACCACCGACTCGTCGCGCACCCTGGTCGCCGTCCCGGAGTACTGCCCGGAGCCCTCGTTGAACAGCCAGCCGCCGAACACCTTGCCGTCCACCGGTTCCCCGACGGCCGCCGCGACCTCACCGGAGATCTGCCGGTAGGACAGCCCGTCCCAGTTCCCGGCGGCCACCGGATCGGCCGAGCGCGCCGTCGTGCCGGACAGCTTGAACAGGGTGAAGTGCACATGGGCCCCGGTGCTGCTGCCACCGCAGGGCAGCGCGTTGCCGATCGAGCCGAGCGGGGTGCCCGCCTCGACCTGCTGGCCGTCGGTGACCTGGATGCCCTCCATGTGGTAGTAGCCGGTGCGCCAGCCGTCCTCGTGGTCCACGGTCACCCAGTCGCCGCCGTCGCAGTGCTGGAGATGCGCGGTGCCGGCCAGCGGGGCGCGCACGGTGCCGTCCACCGGGTTCAGGTCGATCGCGTTCTTCACGCCGGAGGTGCCGTCGTCGGAGTGGATGCCGGCCGAGCCGGTCTCCTGCCCGGCGGCGAACGGCAGGCCGAAAGTGGGAAACGCCGCCGCGGTCTGGTCCGCCCCCGCGGTCAGCGGCACGGCGATCAAGGTTCCGGCGAAGACCACACCTACGGCCGCCGTCCGAACCATTTGAGTGAGATTGAGCGCTGTTCTTGTCACTCTGAGTTCTCCTTATGCCGGGCAATACCCGTCCGAACTACCCCATTCGGATGGACAGTACGGCCAAGGAACAACAGAGGGAAATACGTGACGCGCGTTACCAATTACCAACCGGTCAGCGGCCCGACTCGCCCTTCCACCTGGCCAACCTGCCGGCGCGGTCGACCGCCCGCAGCCTTCGCTCGGTCGCGTCGCGGACCTGCTCGGTGGCGACCACCAGCAGCTGGTCCCGCTCCTGCAGCCGGCTGGTGCCCTGCGGGGTGAACCCGGTGCCCTCGCGCACCACCAGGCTGACCGTGGCGCCGGCGGGCAGCCGCAGCTCGGACAGGTAGACGCCGTGCAGCCGCGAGCCGGGCTGGATGCGCACCTGCAGCAGCTCGGCGCCGAGCTCGTCCAGCGGCGCGGCGTCCACCTGGATCTCCTTGGCCTCGGTGTCCGCGGCGAGGCCGAGCAGCCGCGCCAGCGGCGTCAGCGTCGCGCCCTGCAACAGGGTGAGCACGATGACCAGCACGAACACCGCGTCGACCAGCTGCTGCGCGCCGGGCAGGCCGGCCGCCAGCGGGATCATCGCCAGCACGATGGGCACCGCGCCGCGCAGCCCGGCCCAGGACAGGAACAGCTGTTCTCGCCAGGGCAGCCTGAACGGCAGCAGGGACAGCAGCACCGACAGCGGCCTGGCCAGCAGCAGCACCACCGCGCCCGCGACCAGCCCCGGCACGATGGTGGCCAGCAGCCGTTCCGGCGAGGCGAACAGGCCGAGCAGCACGAACAGGCCGATCTGCGCCAGCCAGCCGAGGCCCTCGGCGAAGGACAGGGTGTCCGACCGGTGCGGCAGCCGGGAGTTGCCGAGCACCACCCCGGCCACATAGGTGGCGAGCAGGCCGGAGGCGTGCAGCAGTTGCCCGGAGGAGTAGGCGATCACGCAGACCGCGACGGTGGCCAGCGGGTACAGCCCGGTGGCCGGCAGTGCGGCGCGGCGCAGCGCCTGCGCGCCGAGCCAGCCGAGCACCAGCCCGAGCGCCAGCCCGGCGGCGAGCTCGTAGACCACCAGCAGCGGCAGCGACCAGTCCACTGTGGTGCCGGTGGCCAGCACCACCACCGCGATGTAGGCCGGCGCGTCGTTGATTCCTGACTCGATCTCCAATGCGCCGGTCAGCCGTTTACCGATACCGGCGGACCGCAGCACCGAGAACACCGCGGCGGCGTCGGTGGAGGAGAGCACCGCGCCCCACAGCAGCGCCATCCGCCAGTCCAGGTCGAGCAGCCAGTGCAGGGCTGCGCCGGTGACCGCGATACTGATCACCACGGCCACAGTGGACAATGCGATTCCGGCGCCCAGCGCGGGTTTCACCGCGGCCCAGCGGGTGGTCAGGCCGCCCTCGGTGAGGATCATCACCAGTGCGGCGAGGCCGAGCGACTGGGTGAGCGTGGCGTTGTCGAACTGCACGCCGAGCCCGGATTCGCCGATGAGCACGCCGATGCCGAGGTAGAGCAGCAGTGACGGCAGGCCGAGCCGAATCGACACCCGGACGGCGAGCACCGCGGCCAGCAACACCACCGCACCTGAGCCCAGCACGACCGGGAGTTCGTCCACCGCGTCTCCCCTCCCCACCTAGCCCTGCGGACAAGGATAAAGAGGCCCTGCCGGACGGTTCACCAGGCGGGGTGCCACCCGTCCCGACGGCCGCCTGATAAGCGAATCCCGGTCAGCAGGCCGGAAATCAGCTCAGCGTGCCCGGCTGATCACTCAGCGGCGGTGAGTTCTCCTTGCGCCACAAGGATATCGCGGAGGTTCAGAGCGCACCGAGGAACTTCGCCGATACCGACACCGCGGGCTTCGAGGAGTCGGCGCCTTGCAGCAGCACCGCGAAGGCGACATCCCCGCGGTAACCGGCGAACCAGCCGTTGGCCTGGGTGCCGTCGCCGTACTGCGCGGTGCCGGTCTTGCCGTAGACCTCGCCGCTGCCCTTCAGCTCGGTGGCGGTGCCCGAGGTGACCACCTCCCGCATCATCGGCCGCAGCGCGCCGAGCACCCCGGCCGGCGGCGCCTGGTACGACTGGTTCACCTGGGTGTCCAGCCCGTGCCACAGCTTCGGGGTGACCGCCTCGCCGCCGGCGACCGTGGCCGCCATCAGCGCCACTCCGAACGGGCTGGCCTGCACCTTGCCCTGGCCGATGCCGCCCTCGACCTGTTCGGCCGGGCTGCCCGCGGCCTCCACCTTGCCGGTCTCGGTGGAAATGCCCGGGATCTCGAAGTCCGCGTTCAGCCCGAACTGGCTCGCCGCCTCGGCCAGCCCGGCCGCGGGCAGTCCGGCGGCCAGCTGCGCGAAGGTGGTGTTGCACGACCGCGCGAAGGCGACGTGCAGCGGTTTCTCGCCGAGGTCGAAACCGTCGTCGTTGGGGATGGTCCGCTGGCCGATCCGTGCGCTGCCGGGACAGGGCAGCACGGTGTCCACGCCGGTCCCGCCCTGCTGGAGCACCGCCGCCGCGGTGGCGATCTTGAACGTGGAGCCGGGCGCGTAGAGGCCGGTGAACGCCTTCGGGTCGGGACCGGCCGCGGAGTTCTGCGCCACCGCCAGGATGTCCCCGCTGGACGGCTGGAGCGCGATCAGCACGGCGGGTCCCCCGGCGCCGTCCACCGCGGCCTGCGCCGCCCGCTGCGCCTTGGCGTCGAGGGTGGCGGTGAGCGGCTTGGCCGCGGCGGGGTCGCTGCCGGCCAGTGTTTCCAGCACCTCCCCGCCCGCCGAGGTCCGCACCACCGACCAGACGTCCCCGCCGTTCTCCTTGGCGACCCGGCCGAGGCCGGGCTGGAGCAGCGGCGCGAGCCCGTCCTCCGCGGGCTGCGGCCCGGCATCCTGCCAGAGCACCAGCGGCGCACCGGCCCGGTCCAGCACCGCCGGGGTGCCTGCCTTGCTGCGCCGTGCCAGCCGTTCCCCCGCGCCTAGCTTCGGATGCACCAGCGCCGGGCTCCAGTGCACCGTCCAATGCCCTCCACCGCGCACCAGCGGCAGCGTGTTCTGGTAAGCCCATTCGCGGCCTTCGCCGAGGGTCCAGGTGACCTCGAAGGTCGCGGTGGTCTTCCCGTCGGCCACCGCGGCGACCTGTTTCAGGCTCGTCACCGCCTTGGCCTCGCCGAAAGCCTGCCGCACCTCGGCCAGGAAGGCACCGGCCGCGGCCGGGTCGTCGGTCAGCGCGCCGGCGATGGTGGCGTCACCGCGGGCGAAGGCCTGCAGGTACCGGACCGCGGTGTCCTCCGGGTCGTTCACCCCGGCCGCGGGATCGGCCTTGGCTTCGGACGCGTCCGAAGCCGGCGCGGGTGAACCGCGCAGCGCCAGCACCCCACCGGTGACGATGGCGACCATCGCGAGCGCACCGCCGATCAGCACAGCCTTTTTCGCCGCAGGTCGCACCGATTCACTCCCCCAGAGCCGCATCCGCCGTTCACCTGCCCATCGTTGACCGGACGTCGTCGTTACCGGTGAGTTGGCAACCGACTCCTTTTCGTGATCAGGCCGCCGAAATCGCGGCGCCAACCAGCACCAGCCGCAGCGCCCGTTCGGTGGCGTCGACCAGCAGCTCCCCGGCCCGCTCCAACGCCTCCGGCAGGCCGATCGGCCCGGGGAGTATCCCGGCGAACGCGTCGATCCCCTGGTCGTGCGTGCTGCGCGCGCCGCTGCCGATGGTGCCGGCCAGCGCGATCACCGGCTTGCCGTACCGCTTGGCGCGGCGGGCCACCTCGGCCGGCACCTTGCCCCGCGGCGTCTGGTCGTCGATCGCACCCTCCGCGGTGATCACCAGGTCCGCCTCGGCCAGCTGCGCGTCCAGGCCGGTCCCGTCCAGCAGCACGTCGAACCGCGGCAGCAGCTTGGCGCCGAGCACCCCGGCCAGCCCGGCGCCGAGCCCGCCGGAGGCCCCGCCGCCCGGCGCGGTGCGCAGGTCCGCGCCGCACTGGTGCTCGATCAGCTTCGCCCAGTGGTCCATGGCCGCCGAAAGGCTGTCCACCTGCTCCGGGGTCGCCCCCTTCTGCGGTCCGAAAACCCTTGCCACACCCCGTTTCCCGGTCAGCACGTTATGCGGGTTGCAGGCCACCGACAGCTCGGCGTCGGCCAGCCGTCCGTCCAAACCGGACAGATCGAGCCGGACGATCTCGGCGAGCCGGCAGGCGTCCGGGGTGACCGGGTCGCCGGACGCGTTGACGAACCGGGCGCCCAGCGCGTGCAGTGCGCCCGCGCCGCCGTCGCAGGTTCCGGAGTCGCCGCAGCCGACCAGTATCCGGCGGCAGCCCGCGTCCAGGGCCGCCCTGATCAGCTCGCCGACGCCGTAGGTGGTGGTACGCCCCGGATCGCGGGCTCCGGCCGGGACCAGCCTCAGCCCGGCCGCGGCGGCCATCTCCACCATCGCGGTGCGGGGCCCGTCCCCGCCGAGCACGGCGAAGTGCGCGGCCACCGGGTTGCCGACCGGGCCGGTGACGGTCACCGGGACCAGCTCTCCGCCGGTGGCCGCGGCCAGGGTGCGGGCCGAGCCCTCACCACCGTCCACCAGCGGCATACTGCGCACCACCGCACCGGGCACCACCCGGCGGATGCCGGCCGAGATCGCCTCGGCGACCGCCTCCGCGGCCAGTGACTCCTTGAACCCGCTCGGGGCCACTACGAAACGCACCGGGGTGCACGCGGTCATCTCTTCCTCCTCGAATCAGCCGGCTCAGCGCAGCGGAAGGCCGAGCGCCGGCCAGACGGTGACGGCGAAACCGAGCACGAGCAGCACGACGACCGGGCCGAGCAGCGCGGACAGCCGAAGCAAATCGGACCGGCGGTAGGTGGGCACGTCTTCCAGCGCGGAGAACAGGGCGACCGGTTTGGCCGAGGCGGGCAGGGTGTGGCAGAACCCGGCGGCCACAGTGGACGCGAAGGCCACCGCGGCCGGGTTCAGGCCGAACGCGATCGCGGGCGGGATCACCAGCGGGACGAGCACCGACGAGCGGGCCGAGCGGGACTGCAGCACCAGGTGCGCGGCGGCGCTGAGCACCACGACGGTGACCAGGAACCCAGGCGCGCCGCCCGCACCGCCGTGCCCGAATGCGAGCCCGGTCAGCCAGGCCGCCGCGCCCGACGCGGACAGCGCGGTGCCGAGTACCGCGGTGGTGGTCATGAACAGCAGCAGCGACCAGGGCACGGTGGCCAGCGCGCCGCCGACCGCGGTGGTGCCCAGCCGGGGCGCGGTGATCAGCAGCGCGCCGAGCAGCGCGACCAGTGCCGGCGCCAGGCCGTGCAGGGATTCGGTGCACCACAACAGGACCACCGCGGCGAGCACGACCGCGGCACGTTTCTGGCCGGCACTCAGCGGCCCGGTCGCCGCCACCCCGGTACGGCCGGCAAGGTCAGTGAAGTCGCTGACGTCAAGCGACAGCGGCAGGCGGCGGTCCGCCCGGCTGGTCATCAGCAGCAGCACCAGCTCGGCGGCCAGGTGGGAGCTGAGCAGGGCGAACGGCAGGCCGAGCAGCAGCCAACGGCCGAAGCCGATCCCGGCCCCGGTCGCGCCGGCCAGCACCTGGCTGGTGATCAGGTGCGCGCCGGCGCCGATCAGGGTGGCCGCCGCGGAGAGCAGGATGACCGTGGGGAACAGCAGCGCGAGTGCACGCACCACCGACGGCCGTCCGGCCAGCGCCCTGGCCAGCGCCAGGAACACCGGCAGCAGCAGCGCCGCCCTGCCGGAGGTAGCCGGCACGGCCAGCGCGGTGCCGGCCACGGCGACCGTGACCAGGTGCGCCAGCTGGCGCACCGAGCGCGCCCTGGCCACCAGCACCACCGCGGCCCGTTCCGGCAGCCCGGTCGCGGCCAGCCCGGCGGCCAGCACGAAGGCGCCGATCAGCAACCAGACCGTCTCACCACCGAGCGCGCCGAAGAGGGTGTCCGCGTCGATCACCCCGGTGACCACCAGCGCGACCGCGGCGAGCAGGCCGACGAAGGTGTCGTCGACGCGGGCGAACATCCAGGCCAGCACCGCCGCGGCGAAGATCACCAGCGCGATCCGCCCGTGCGGCGGCAACCCGCCCTCCTGGCCGGGCAGCACCAGGTACAGCAGAACCAGCGCCAGCACGGCCAGCAACCCGAAACCGGCCTGCCACAGGCGTTTCCGCGAAGGCCGCGCGGTGCGCAGCGGCACGGTCGGCCGGTTCAGCGGCGCGGTGGCGGTGGTCCCGTTCATGGTGACCAGCCTCCGGCCGGACACTGAACCTTACGTGAAGCTCACATGAGAGGACCTTCACCTCGTGAGTGGAAAGTGTTGCCGGAGCAACACTTTCCACTCACGAGGTCAGTCGACGCGGTAGCCCATGCCGCGGACGGTCTCGATCCGGTCCGGCCCGATCTTGCGCCGCAGCGTGCGCACGTACACATCGACCACATTGGACCCGGGGTCGAAGTCGTAGCCCCAGACGTGGGAAAGGATCTGCTCCCGCGAGAGCACCTGGCCGGGATGCCGCAGGAAAAGCTCGAGCAGCGCGAACTCCCGCGCGGTCAGGTCGACGGTGCGGTCCGGGGTCTGCGCCCGGCGGGTGCGCAGGTCCAGCGAGACGTCGCCGTGTCGCAGCACGGTCACCTCCGGCCCCCGGTCCGCGGACTTCAGCCGCAGCCGCACCCTGGCCAGCAGCTCCTCGAACCGGAACGGCTTGGTCATGTAGTCGTCGGCGCCGCCTTCGAGGCCGGCCACCGTGTCCCCCACCGAGTCGCGCGCGGTCAGGATGATCACCGGCGTGGTCACCTTCGCCTGGCGCATCGACTGCAGCACGGCGAACCCGTCGCGCCGGGGCAACCCGAGGTCGAGCACCATCAGGTCGAACCCGCCGGACACCGCGTGCGCCAGCGCGGCATCCCCGTCCGCCACCACCGTCGTGGCGAATCCGTTGGCGCGCAAGCCTTTCTCCACGAAGGAGGCGATGCGCTGCTCGTCCTCCGCGATCAGGATCCGGCCCATCGGGTCACCTCACGTCCTGCTTTCGGGCCCGGCGTCGCGGGCAGTTCGATACCGAAGGTCGCGCCGTAGCCCGGTTCGGACACCATCCTGGCCCGGCCCTGGTGCGCTTCGGCGATGGCTCGCACGATGGCCAGCCCGAGCCCGGCCCCGGTGCGCTCCCCGCCGCCGTCCGAGCCGCGGACGAACCGGTCGAAGATCCGCTCCACGTCCTCCTCGGGGACGCCGGGGCCGGTGTCGGTGACCCAGAACGAAACCGTGCCGTCGGACAGCGCCGACCCGATCCGGATCGGGTCGCCGTCCGCGGTGTGCTGCACCGCGTTCTGCGCGAGCTGGAGCACGGCCTGGGTGACCCGCTGCGGGTCCAACCAAGCCTCGCCCTCCCCGATCGCTTCCAGCGTCCACCGCCGCGCCGCGATGGCCCGCGCCTTGGCTTCGATATCGCTGGACAGCTCGGGCACGGAAACCCATTCGGCGCGCAGGAAATCCGGTTGTTCGGTCTTGGCCAGCAGCAGCAGTTCGTCCACGATCCTGGCCATCCGCTCCAGCTCGTCGGTGCACAGCCGGACGACCTCGGCCCGCTCGGCCGGATCGTCGCCCATCAGGTCCAGATGCCCGAGGATGATCGTGATCGGCGTGCGCAGCTCGTGCCCGGCGTCGTCGAGAAACTGCCGCCGGGTGCTGAACGCCCGCTCCAGCCGGTCCAGCATCGCGTTGAACTGCTCGGCCAGTGCGGCGATGTCGTCCCGCCCGTGCACCGGGATGCGGTGGGTCAGGTCCGCCTCGGTGAGCTCGGCGGCCGCCAGCCGCACGGTCCGCACCGGCGCCAGAATCCGGCCGGCGGCCAGCCACGAGACCCCGGCGGCCAGCACCAGCGCGGCCAGGCTCACCCAGATCAGGGTCCGCACAGTACCGGCCACATCCGCGCGAAGGGGTTCCACGAAGTACCCCGCGATGAACCAGCCCGAAGGCGTGCCGCCACCGCCGGGCGGCAGTACATCCGCGCGCAACCACCGGAACTCGCCCGCCGTCGTCATCAGCGTGCCGGTGCCCGCCGGATCGTCCACCATGGACCGCAGCGCGGGCTGGTCCAGCGGCACGTTCTGCACCGACTGGTCGATCTGTTTGAGCGAGTTCAGCTTGTTCCCCAGCGGCACCACGCCGAGCAGCACCTCGGCCTCGTGGATGTACTGGGTGCCGAGGTGCAGGCCGAACAGCGTCCAGGCGTCCTGGATCGCCCGGCCCTGCCCCTGGTCGTAGCCCGCCCTGGCGAAGGTGCGGAACTCCTCCACGTCCTGTTCCAGCGCCCGGTTCACCCGGTCGTCCACGGCGGCCCGCTCGAACTCGGCCACCAGCAGCACCACCACGGCCAGCCCGGCCGTCATCACCAGCATGAACCAGCCCATGATCCGCACCCGCGCGGAGACCCGGCTGCCCCGGCTGTCACGGCGGTCCCGGACGGGCTCAGCCGTCGTCATGGTCGTCGTCGTCATCATCGTCGTCATCCACCGGCGGCGGCGGTGGCAGCCTGTCCTGGGTCTCGACGGGCACCGAAGGGGCCGTGGTCGGCGGAACTCCCGGCTCGGGGGGAAGGCTGGTCGGTGGTGCCTCGCCGATCCGCACCACGGCCGGCACCCTTGGCGGGTCCGGCTCGGTCACCAGCAGCAACGCGGCCAGCCCGGCACCGACCGGCAGCACGATCGCGGCCGCCAGCACGGCGATCCGGGGTGCACGAGTCATGGGTTCCACCGTTCCGGAGCCCGGCGAAAACCGGATGAGACCGAGATGAGGAATTCTTCATCATCCCGGTCCCACCCGCACACTCAGCTCTTAGCAACCGCCACGGTCACCTTGACGCCCTCGCCGACGGTGCCGGCGAACCCGTCCGCGACCGCGCCGTGCGACACCGCCACAGCCAGTGTCTCCGCGGCGATGAACCGCTCGAACGCACCGGCCGCCGCCAGCACGTCGCCGTCGGCGTCCACGGTCAGCTCGATCCGGTCGGCCACGTCCAGCCCGGCTTCCCGGCGGGCCTGCTGCACCACCCGCACCAGGTCCCGTGCCACGCCCTCGGCGGCCAGCTCCGGGGTGACCTCGGTGTCCAGCAGGACGAGACCGGTGCCGCCGGGCAGCTCGGCCGCGACCCCGGCGTCCTTGGCGACCAGCCGGCGCTCGTACTCGCCTTCGGCCAGCTCCACCCCGGCCGCCACCACGGCGCCGGACGGCGAGGTCGTCCAGTCCCCCGCCTTCACCGCCTTGATCACCTTCTGCACGTCCTTGCCCAACCGCGGCCCGGCGGCCCTGGCATTCACCACCACCTCGAAGGCGCCGTGCGCGGCCACGTCGTCGGTCAGCTCGACCGACTTCACGTTCACCTCGTCCCGGATGATGTCGGTGAACTCCCGCAGCGCGTCCGCGTCGGGCGCGGCGACGAGCAGCCGCGCCAGCGGCAGCCGCACCCGCAGCTTGTTCGCCTTGCGCAGGGAAAGCGCGGACGAGCAGACCTGGCGCACCCGGTCCATCGCGGTCACCAGCGCCGGGTCCGCGGGCAGTTCCGCCCGGCCGGGCCAGTCGGTGAGGTGTACCGAGCGCTCCCCGGTCAGCCCGCGCCACACCGCCTCGGTGGTCAGCGGCAGCAGCGGCGCGGTCACTCGGCAGACCAGCTCCAGCACGGTGTGCAGGGTGTCGATGGCGTCGCGCTCGCCGGCCCAGAACCGGTCCCGCGACCGGCGCACGTACCAGTTGGTGAGCAGCTCGAGGAAGTCGCGGACGAGCGCGCAGGCGCCCGCCACGTCGTAGGTGTCCATCCCGTACTCGACATCGGTGACCAGCTGGTGCGTCTTGGCCAGGATGTAGCGGTCCAGCACGTGCCGCGAGTCGGTGCGCACCGTGCCCTCGACCCCCTCGGCGTTGGCGTACAGCGCCAGGAAGTAGTACGAGTTCCACAGCGGCAGCACCGCCTGGCGCACCGCGTCCCGGATTCCCCGCTCGGTGACGACCAGGTTGCCGCCGCGCAGGATCGGGCTGGCCATCAGGTACCAGCGCATGGCGTCCGAGCCGTCCCGGTCGAACACCTCCGTGACGTCCGGGTAGTTCCGCAGCGACTTGGACATCTTCTGCCCGTCCGAGCCGAGCACGATGCCGTGCGACACGCAGTGCCGGAACGCCGGCCGGTCGAACAGCGCGGTGGCCAGCACGTGCAGCAGGTAGAACCAGCCGCGGGTCTGCCCGATGTACTCCACGATGAAGTCGCCTGGGTAGTGGTGCTCGAACCAGTCCGCGTTCTCGAACGGGTAGTGCACCTGGGCGTACGGCATCGACCCGGAGTCGAACCACACGTCCAGCACGTCCTCGACCCGGCGCATGGTGGACTTCCCGGTCGGGTCGTCCGGGTTCGCCCTGGTCAGCCGGTCGATGTAGGGCCGGTGCAGATTGTCCAGCCGCACCCCGAAATCGCGCTCCAGCTCGTCCAGCGAGCCGTACACGTCGGTGCGCGGGTAGGCCGGGTCGTCCGACTGCCACACCGGGATCGGCGTGCCCCAGTACCGGTTGCGGGACACCGACCAGTCGCGGGCGTTCTCCAGCCACTTGCCGAACTGCCCGTCCTTGACGTTCTCCGGGTACCAGGTGATCTGCTGGTTCAGCTCGACCATCCGGTCCTTGAACTCGGTGACCGCGACGAACCAGGACGAGACCGCCCGGTAGATCAGCGGGTTGCGGCAGCGCCAGCAGTGCGGGTACGGGTGCTCGTAGGTCTCGTGCCGCAGCAGCACCGCGCCCTGGCGGCCGGCCGAACCGGTACCGTTCTTCAGGTCCTTGATGATGTTCGGGTTCGCGTCGAAGACGAGCTGGCCCTCGTAGTCGGGTACCTGGGCGTCGAACTTGCCGCGCGCGTCCACCGGAGTGGCCGGCACGATCCCGGCCGCGTCGGTGACCACCTTGTCCTCTTCACCGTAGGCGGGCGCGATGTGCACCACGCCGGTGCCGTCCTCGGTGGTGACGTAGTCCGCGGACAGGATCTGGTGCGCGTGCTCGCGGCCGACGAAGTACGGGAACGGCGGTGCGTAGCGCTGGCCCAGCAGCTCGGTGCCGGTGTAGTGGCCGACGACGGGCGGGTTCTCGCCGAGTTCCTTCGCATAGGCAGCTACCCGCGCTTCGGCGAGCAGGAACCGCTTCCCGTCGGTGTTCTCCGGCGCCACCAGCACGTACCGGACGTCCGGGTGCACCGCGGTCGCCAGGTTCGACGGCAGCGTCCACGGCGTGGTGGTCCAGATCAGCAGGTAGCTGCCGTCCAGCTCGTTGTCGTTGCCGGCCAGCCGCAAACCGACCGTGACCGCGGGGTCCTGCCGGCTCTGGTAGACGTCGTCGTCCATCCGCAGCTCGTGGTTGGACAGCGGGGTCTCGTCGCGCCAGCAGTAGGGCAGCACCCGGTAGCCCTCGTAGACCAGCCCCTTGTCCCAGAGCTGCTTGAACGCCCAGATCACCGACTCCATGTAGGTGACGTCGAGGGTCTTGTAGTCGTGCTCGAAGTCCACCCAGCGCGCCTGGCGGGTGACGTAACCCTGCCACTCGTTGGTGTAGCGCAGCACGGACTCGCGGCAGGCGTCGTTGAAGACCTCGATGCCCATCCGGTCGATCTCGGCCTTCTCGGTGATGCCGAGCTGCCGCATCGCCTCCAGCTCGGCGGGCAGGCCGTGGGTGTCCCAGCCGAACCGGCGCTCGACCCGCTTGCCCTTCATGGTCTGGTAGCGCGGCACGATGTCCTTGACGTACCCGGTGAGCAGGTGCCCGTAGTGCGGCAGGCCGTTGGCGAACGGCGGGCCGTCGTAGAACACGTACTCGTTGGCCCCGTTCACCCCCGGCTCCCGCGCCTGCACGCTGGCGGTGAACGTGCGGTCGGCCTCCCAGTAGGCCAGCACATCCTTCTCCAGCGCCGGGAACGACGGCTGGGACGGGACTCCCCCTGCGGTTTCGCCGGCCTGGGCCTTCGGATACATCGGTGCGCTCCTCGCGGTTCGTCTCTCGTACGGACGGCCGGAGCTCACCGGCCACCCACACGGGGACGAGACGCGGCCGTTTCCGGCGCGTTCCGCGGTACCACCCCGCTTGCCCGCCGACGGCGGGCCACTCGTTCGACGGCTGTCACGGGCCTACCCGTCCGGTTCTACTGAGGACCCGCCGAGGCGCGGTCCCGTTCTTCCGGAGGCTCCCCGGTGATGGCCGGATCGATGCCTGGTACATCCAGGTTAACGCGCCGGTCCAGAGCATTTCCGCCAGGTGCCGTTAGACCGCCGCGCCATGCCCGTCCGCGGGACCGGCGGCGGCCAGCACGCCCGCTTAGAGTGACCGGCATGTCGATCATCGAGCGGGGAGCCCGGCGGTGAAGGGCCCGGCGATGCTGGTGGTGGTGCTGGCCGTGATCGGCGGTACGGCCGGCCTTGGTTACGCGGTCGGTCTCGGCAACGCTTCGGTGCTGGCCGCGCTGACCGCGTTGTTCTGCCTGATCGCCGCGGTCGGCGGGCCGCTGCGCGCGGATCTGCGGCTGCTGGCCAAGTTCGCGCCCGCGCTGGTGGTGGCCGTCGGCGTGCCCAGGCTGCTCGGCGCGGTCTCGCACTGGGCGGCGATCGCGCTGCTGGCGGTGATCGTGTTCGTGGCCGGGCTGCTGCCCGCGCTGGGCTCCCGGTACGTGACGGTCGGCATGGGCCTCGGCATGGCGTCGGTGTTCGGCTACGGCTTCCAGCTCACCGGCGCGGCCAGTGCCGGGCAGATCATCGGGGCGCCCGCGCTGGCCGCCGGGGTGGGAGTACTGCTCCGGCTGCTGATGGGTGCCCGTGACCCGGGGAAGCCGACCAGGCAGGCCCTCGCCGACGCGCTCACCGATGCGGACCCCGCCGTCGCCGGGCGCGCAGCCACGCTCTGGCTGAACGACCGGCCGGAGCGCTGGACCGGGCGGGTGGCCGGCGGCCTGCTGCGCTACCACGCCGCCACGGCGGTGCTCGAAGGCCGACGCGGCGCACTGCCAGTGCCTGCCACCGAAGAGGTCGGCGCAACGCTGGAGGCCGCGCGTGCGGAAGCGGATCGGCTGGCCGGGGCGGTCCGCGCGAAGTCCATTGTGGATGAAGTGAAACCGGTCGGGCGGCGGGCATCCGCGACCGCGTTGCCCGGCTCCACCGGCAGGCTGATCGAGGTGCTCTGGACCGCGCTGGAACAGATCCGGGAGGCCGCGCTCGGCCGAGACAGGTCCAAAGTAGACATTCCGGCCGGGCTGCGACGGGAACTGCTGCGGACCTCCCTGCGCGGGGCGTTCTGCTGGCGCTCGGCCCAGCTGCGGCACGCGGTGCGCGGCACCCTCGGCATGGTGCTGGCACTGGTGGTGGCCGGATTGCGCCCCGGCGACCCGCTGACCGTCTCCTTCCTGATGACCGTCTACGCGATCATGCAACCGGAGTGGCAGGACACCCTGAGCCGCGCCTGGCAGCGCATCGCCGGCTCGCTGGGCGGCGCGGTGGTGCTCGCGCTGGCGATCTGGCTGCTGCCACCGGCCGCCCTGCTGCCTCTCGGCATCGCCGCGGTTTTGGCCGGTTTTCCCTTCCTGCGGACCAAACCGATGATCTTCAACGGCTGCATGGTGCTGATGAGCGTGAGCGTGAACGCCGGCAAGCAGCACCTCGACCCCGGCTACCTGCTGGTGGAGTACCTGCTGCTGATGCTGCTGGCCGCGATGATCGGGCTGCTCTTCGGCTTCGCCGCGGTGCCGGGCGTGCCAAAGCCGGCGCTGCCGGAACGCTTCGCCGAGGCCGTCGGCACCATGCGCGAGCTGCTCACCGGGTTCGCCGCGCTGCTACGCGGCGACGGGCCGGATCAGCGGGAGCTCGGCCTCGAACTGCGTGCCGCTGCGCGGGCAAGGCAGGACCTGGCGAACGCGGAACCGGGCAGTGCCGAACCGACCGGGCGGCAGCGGGCCGCGGTGGACGACGCGGTCGACGGGCTGCGCGGGCTGGCCGGGGCGATGACGGCCGCGCTGCTGCGCGGGCGGCACGACCCGGTGCTGGCGGCGGCCGTGGAAGAAGTGGCGCTGGCACTGGAATCCGGTGCGGACCCGGATCTCAACCTGCAGGCCACGGCCGGCGACGAGGAGCGGGAACTGCTGCTGGACACCATGGCCGCCGACGTGGTGCGGCTCAACCGGGCCGCCGCCGTGCTGCGCTGACCATCCTTTTAGGACACTCACCGTACGGCGCGTGCGGTGACCCCGATCGCGACCAGCCAGAGCGCGGCGGCCGCCAGTGCGAGCTGGTGCAGCCCGGCGGTGAAGGCGGCCTGGTGTGCCGGCTCACCCGCGACCGCCCCGAACACGGCGACCCCCAGCGCTCCGGACGCCTGCCGCGCGGTGTTGTTCACCCCGCTAGCCAGCCCGGCCCGGTCCGGGGGCACCGCGTCCACCGCGGCCGTCACCACCGCGGCGGTGAGCACCCCCATCGCGATGCCGAGCCCGGCCATCGGCAGCACGAAGGCGCCGTAGCCGCTGTGCCCGGTCACCCGCAGCAGCCCGAGCAGCGACACCGCCCCGAGGGCGAGGCCGGCGATGATCAGCGGCCGCGGCCCGAACCGCGCGGTGAGCCTGCCCGCCACCGGGGCCAGCAGGGACAGCGGCAGGAAGATCGGCAGCATCCGCAGCCCGGCGGCCTGCGGGGTGAAACCCAGCACTCCCTGCAGGTACAGGGTGCTGACCAGGACCGTGCCGAGGCCGGTGAAGTTCATCGCACCCGCCACCAGGTTCGCGCCGACGAACCGCCAGGACCGCAGCAATGCCAGCGGTAGCAACGGATCCGCGGCCCGCCGTTCGGCCAGCACGAATCCGGCACCGGCCAGCACCGCCACCCCCGCGGCCAGCACGGTGGCCGTACCGAGGCCGTGCTCCCCCGCGTCGATCACCGCGTACACCGCGGCCGTCAGCGCTACCGCCGCGGTCACCGCACCGGGCAGGTCGATCCGGCGCCCCGGCACCGGGCGGGCGGCCGGTACCAGCAGGTGGCAGGCCAGCACGGCCAGCGCGGTCAGCGGAACGTTGAGCCAGAACAGCGACCGCCAGCCGGCCGAACCGACCAGCAGCCCGCCCAGCAGCGGGCCCGCGGACAACGCCAGCGCCGAAACCCCGGCCCACACCCCGAGCGCCCTGGCCCGGTCCGCCCGGTCCGGATGGCTGCTGGTGATCACCGCCAGCGTGCCGGGCAGCAGCAGCGCGGCGCCGAGGCCCTGCACCGCGCGCCAGCCCACCAGCACGGGCGCCGACCAGGCCAGCGCGCATCCCGCCGACGCGACACCGAACAGGGTGAAGCCGGCGAGCACCACCCGGCGGTGCCCGAGCACGTCCCCGACCACCCCGCCGCACAGCAGCAGCGCGGCCAGCACCACCGCGTAACCGTCCACCACCCACTGCAGGCCGGACAGCCCCGCGTGCAGGTCATCGCCGATCGCGGGCAGTGCGACATTGACCACGGTGACGTCGAGCTGGACCAGGAACATCCCGGCGCACAGGGTGAGCAGCACGGCCTTCCTGGCCGTTTTCGCGGTAGCGGGCGCGGTAATGGGCATGGCGCCAGCAAATCCCGGAAACACTTCCACCGGACTGGAAGTGTTCGTGCGGCATCCTGGAGGCATGCCCATCGGAGGAGATGCCGGAGGAGACGTGGACATCGCGCGGACCGCCGCGTTGTTCGCCGACCCGGCGCGGGTCCGGGTGCTCGCCGCGCTCGCCGACGGCCGCGCGCTGGCCGCCTCGGTGCTCGCCGCCGAGGCCGGGCTGTCCGCGCAGGGGGTCAGCGCGCACCTCGCGAAACTGCGCGAGGCGGGGCTGGTCACGGCCGAGCGCTCCGGCCGGCACCGGTTCTACCGGCTCGCCGGCACCGGCGCGGCCGACGTGCTGGAGACACTGGCCCGCTACTCCCCCGCGAAGCCGGTGCGGTCGCTGAAGGAGGGCACCCGGGCGCAGGCACTGCGTTTCGCCCGCACCTGCTACGACCACCTGGCCGGACGCCTCGGCGTCGCGATCACGGCCGCGCTGCTGGAGCGGGACGCGCTGTGCAGCACGGACGGCGTGGCCGGCACCGGCCGCCGCGCAGGGGACCCGATCTCGAAGCCGCTGCCCGTCCATCCCTACCGGCTGGGCCCGGCCGCCACCGAGGTCTTCGGCACGCTCGGCGTGGACCTCGCCACGGCAGGCGCCGGCAAGCGGCGGCCGCTGCTGAAGTTCTGCCTCGACTGGTCCGAGCAGCGGCACCATCTCGGCGGCGCGCTGGGCGCGGAACTCGCGGCCGGCCTGGAACGGCTCGGCTGGGTCGAGCGCCGCCTGCCGGGGCGGCGCGCGCTGCGGCTCACCGGGACGGGCCGCGAGGAACTGCGTGCCCGGCTCGGGATCGAGCTGGACGGGTAGCCGCTACTCGGCGGCGGACTTGCGCTTGGCGCGGTGCTCGGCGGCCAGCCTCGCGTCCGGGCCGCACCGGACGCAGGGGGTGAAGCCGAGGTCACGGGCCTCCGCGACGGCGATCGGGATGGTGTCGCGATCGGCGAGCCAGCGGCAGTCGGTGACGTGGTAGCGCGGGTACTCGTCGACCACGACCACTTCCACGTCCAGCTCGGAGACCACCAGCAGGTCCGCGGCGTCGGTCTGCTCCTCGCCGGGATCGCCGTCCTCGTCTTCGCCGGCCAGGTCTCCTTCGGCCGAGATCAGCTCGGTCCGCTCGGCGGGCTCATCTTCGTCCGATAGCTCGCCGGTCACCTGCCCCGACTCGGAGTCGTCCTCCGAGTCATCAAGGTCATCTGGGTCGTCCAGGTCGTCCAACTCTGCCGAGTCCGCTTCCGCGGAGCCGGCGGCGGACCGCTTCGAACGACGGCGGGCCAGGTCGATGATGAGTACCAGACCGGCGACCGCGGACACGACTAGTGAAATCCACGCCCACAGCGAGTTCGCCGTGATCAGCGCCGTGACCAGAAGACCGAGCGCGGCCAGTACCAGGATGAGGACGATATAGAGCACGGTGAATTACAGCACGAAACCGCGAAAAAGACGGTTCCGACCCTCCCACCGGGAGTGCCGGAACCGTCTCGTTACGTATTTCCGCCGGGTCAGCCGGCCTCGGCACGAGGACCGAAGGAGTACCCCTGACCGGTGTTGCCACTGCCGCCGGAAGACTGACCGGAGGACGCCGATGCCGGCGCCGCGGATCCGCGGTCGTCGAGCTCGCGCAGCTGCGACTCGAGGAAGCCGCGCAGGCGGGTCCGGTACTCCCGCTCGATCGTGCGCAGTTCCTCGATCCGCTTGTTCAGCGCGGTCTTCTCGGTGTTCATGGAGTTCATGGTCTCGGTGTACTTGCGCTGCGCCTCGCGTTCCATCGTGGTCGCCTTGTCGCGCGCCTGCCGTTCCAGGGTCTCCGCCCTGGTCCTGGCGTCGTTCAGCATGGTCTCGGCCCGCGTGCGGGCCTCGTTCACCATCGAGTCCGACTTCGACCTGGCGTCGGAGAGCAGCTGCTCGGACTTGGTCCTGGCCTCCGCGAGCATCCCGTCGGACTCGGTCTTGGCCTCGGCGGTCAGCCGGTCGGCCATCTCCTGGGCGAGCCCCAGCACCTTGGCGGCCTGGACGTTCGGCTCGCCGTTGTCGCCCATCATGCCGGAATGGGCCTGGGTCTGCTCCATGGAGCTCGGCGGCGGAACCGGAGCCAACCTCCTCGGCGGCTCCTCCCGCACCGGTGGAGGCGGCGGGGCCGCACCGGCGGAGCCGGCACCTGCCTTGGCCGTCTCCAGCTCGCCCCGGGTGGACTCCAGCTCGGAATCGAGCTGCTCGACCTGCTGCCGCAGCTCGTTGTTGTCCTCGATCAACCGGGCTAGCTCGGTCTCTACCAGGTCGAGGAACGCGTCCACCTCGTCCTCGTTGTAGCCCCTTTTGCCAATGGGCGGCTTGCTGAACGCGACGTTATGCACGTCAGCGGGGGTCAACGACATCAGATCACCTCACGCACTCCATGGCCTGCAGGTCATCCCGGGTTCCCCGATCACCCAGGACTCGCCAGTTGCATCAGTATGAACACAACCAACAGCAGCACCATAATCGATAAGTCCAGTCCGACGCCGCCAATCCGCACCATCGGGATGATCCGACGGACCAAACGGACCGGTGGGTCGGTCACTGTGTAGATGGTCTCCAGCGTTACCGCAACCCCTCCGGCGGGACGCCATTCGCGCGCAAACGCACGCACGAGCTCAACTACGACACGAGCCGTCAACAGCAGCCAGAAGGCGAACAGCACGTACCAGAGAACAAGCTGGACCACTTCCACGACACCACTCTGCCACAAGGCCGATCAGGAACGCTCGGCCGCGTGGCGTACCAGGGCGTTCACCCGGTCATTCACTCCTCGACCCCGCCTCGCCACTACGGACTGTTCCAGGGCGGACACGGGCCGGATACTTCACCTTGGGCGGTTCGCGGACTCCCCACCCTCCTCTCTGGTTCCTAGTGCCGAAGGAACATCCCACCCTCGGCGATTCGCCGCCGGTCTTCGGCGGTCACATCGACATCCGGCGGTGAGAGCAAGAACACCTTGTTGGTGACCTTGTCCATCGACCCCCGAAGAGCGAAGGCCAATCCCGCCGCGAAGTCAACCAGACGCTTTGCGTCCGCGTTCTCCATTTCGGTCAGATTGATGATCACCGGGGCCCCGTCCCGGTAGTGCTCGCCGATCGCCCGCGCCTCCAGGTACGTGGTCGGGTGCAGCGTGGTGATCCGGCTGAGCGGATCCCTCGCCGGCATCCGCGACGCCTCCGGCACCGGACGCAGCCTTGCCACCGGCTCGGGCTGGCGGTCCACCGCCAGCGCACCGTGCACGGACGGCTCGGCGCCGGTCATCCCCCGTCCCCTGGTCCGCACCGGGGGCTCGTCGTCGAACTCTTCGGTCGCGCGGTAACGTCCACGGGTCCTGGCCGGCGGCTCGTCGTAGTCGTACTCGTCGTCGGTGTAACCGCGCCGGTAGTCGTCGTCCACGTCGTAACCGTCTTCGTCGGCCGGGACCATCCCGAAGTAGGCCTTCAGCTTCTGCAGCGCGCTCATGCCTCTCCCTAGCCCTAGCCGCGTTCCGCTCCGTGCTACCCAGCGTCACCAGAAGTGAAACACCGCCGGGCCAACTCTCCCTACGGCGAGGCTAAACCGCGCCCACCGAGCAACGCGGTTCCGACACGCACCCACGTCGCGCCGTGCATGACCGCTTGCTCCAGGTCACCACTCATCCCGGCGGAGATTTCGGTGGCGCCGGGGTGGTCCCGGCGCACCCTCTCCGCCGCGCGGGCGAGTCGCTCGAAGGCCGGATCGGGGTCCGCGCCGAGCGGGGCGACGGCCATCAGCCCACCGAGTCGCAGTTCACCCGACTGAGCGACGTGCTCGGCTAGCTGGTCGAGCTCGTCGAGCGGACAGCCGCCCCGTCCCGGCGCGTCGTCCAGGCTCACCTGCAGCAACACGTCCAGCGGAGCACTGGGACCGTCGGTACCACTGCGGACACCGGCCTCCCTGGCGGCCGCAACGGCCTTGGCCAATGCGTCGGCGAGCCTGGCCGAGTCCACCGACTGCACCAGATCCGCCCAGCCGATCACCGACTTCGCCTTGTTGCGCTGCAGCCGGCCCACCATGTGCCAGCGGACCGCCGCGTCCGGGCGCAGTCCGGCCAGTTCTGCGGCTTTGGGACCGGCCTCCTGGTCCCGGTTCTCGGCCAGGTCGGTCACCCCGAGCTCGGTCAGCAGCGCGGCGTCCGAGGCCGGGAAGGTCTTGGTCACCGCCAGCAACCGGACCTCGTCCGCGGACCGGCCGGCGACCGCACAGGCCCGCTCGATCCGCTGCCGCACCTCGGTCAGTGCACCGGCCAGTTCGGCGCGGCGGGCGGCGTCCCGTTCCGTCGTGGTCATTCGGCCTCGATCCAGGTGAGTGCGGCGATCCGGCCGGTCTCACCGTCCCGGCGGTAGCTGAACAGCGCCCGCTCCTCGGCGGTGCAGCGGGGATCGACGCCGATCTTGCCGATCCCGGCGTCGGCGAGCTGGCGCCACAACCCGGCCCGCAGGTCCAGCCCGGTGGTCCCGCCGCTGGTGCGGCAGGCGCTGCCGGGCAGGTGCCGCTCGACGTCGGCGGCCATCCCCTCCGGCACTTCGTAGCAGTCGCCGCAGATCGCGGGACCGAGCAGCGCCTCGATCCGGTGCTGCTCGGCACCGGCCGAGCGCATCGCCTCCAGCGCCGCGGGCACCACGCCGACCCTGGCGCCGAC
Source organism: Amycolatopsis nigrescens CSC17Ta-90 (assembly GCF_000384315.1). Classification (GTDB taxonomy): domain Bacteria; phylum Actinomycetota; class Actinomycetes; order Mycobacteriales; family Pseudonocardiaceae; genus Amycolatopsis; species Amycolatopsis nigrescens. The sequence continues at coordinate 9,049,189 of NZ_ARVW01000001.1, forward strand.
CCGGCCGGCGTGCACCGCGGCGACCACCCCGGCCTCGGCGTCGCCGAGCAGTACCGGCACGCAGTCCGCGACCAGCGCGACCACGGCCACCCCGGGGGTGGCGGTCACCAGGGCGTCGGTGGCCTCCGCCGGGTGGCTTTCGGTGCCGTCGACCACGGTGGCGGTGCGGCCGTGCACCTGTTCCATCCAGGCCAGCCGGTCACCGAGGCCGAGTTCGGCACCGAGACGCTTGCGGTTCGAAGCCACCGCGGCCGGTACGTCACCGACGTGGTCACCGAGGTTGAACGAGTCGAACGGGGCCTGGGAGGCACCGCCCTCCCTGGTCGTGACCACCCGACGGATGCGCACCATGAAAGCCCTTCGCTCGCCTGAAAAATCGCTGCGGCGAGCCTATCGGGAGCACGGTGCCACTCGCGACGGGCTGGCGATCACTAGCGCCGCATGAAAGGCGGCACGTCCACGTCGTCGTCGGAGGGGTCGTCGGTCACCGGCACGGCGCGGCCGGGCAGGCTGCCGTGCGTGCTGTTCTGGGTGTTGCGGGGCGGCGGGTAGGCACCGCGGCCGCCCATCCCCGGCTGCGGCAGCCCCGGCGCACCGGGCTGCGCGGCACCGCGCTGCGGCGCGGCCGGATAGCCGCCGTTGCCGGCCGGGGGCTGCCCGCCGGGAGGCGGGCTCTGCGGACGCGATCCGCCCGCCATGCCGTTGCCGCCGACCTGGCCCGCTTCGGCGGACACGGTGGGCGAGGTGGACGAGTTCGACCGGCTGCCGACCACCCCGGCCGGGTCGAGCTTCTTGTGCGTGGGCGCACCGGCGTCGAAACCGGCCGCGATCACGGTCACCCGCACCTCGTCGCCGAGCGAGTCGTCGATGATCGTGCCGAAGATGATGTTCGCCTCCGGGTGCGCGGACTCCTGCACCAGCGAGGCCGCCTCGTTGATCTCGAACAGGCCGAGGTCCGAGCCGCCCGCGATGGACAGCAGCGCTCCGTGCGCACCGTCCATGGATGCCTCCAGCAGTGGCGAGTTGATCGCCTTCTCCGCGGCCTGGATGGCGCGGCCCTCCCCGCGGGCGGAGCCGATGCCCATCAGCGCGCTGCCGGCGCCGGACATCACGCTCTTCACGTCCGCGAAGTCCAGGTTGATCAGGCCGGGGGTGGTGATCAGGTCGGTGATGCCCTGCACACCGGAGAGCAGCACCTCGTCCGCCGAGCGGAAGGCGTCCATCAGGCTGACGCCGATGTCGCCGAGCTGGAGCAGCCGGTCGTTGGGGATCACGATCAGCGTGTCGCACTCGTTGCGCAGCTGCTGGATGCCGTCCTCGGCCTGCTTGCCGCGGCGCTTGCCCTCGAAGGTGAAGGGCCGGGTCACCACGCCGATGGTCAGCGCACCGAGCTTGCGGGCGATCTGGGCGACCACGGGGGCGCCACCGGTTCCGGTGCCACCGCCCTCGCCCGCGGTCACGAACACCATGTCGGCGCCCTTGATGACCTCTTCGATCTCCTCGCGGTGGTCCTCGGCCGCCTTCTGGCCCACTTCGGGCGCGGCTCCGGCACCGAGGCCGCGGGTGAGTTCCCGGCCGATGTCCAGCTTGACGTCGGCGTCGGACATCAGCAGTGCCTGCGCGTCGGTGTTCACCGCGATGAACTCGACACCCTTGAGGCCGACCTCGATCATGCGGTTCACGGCGTTCACGCCGCCACCGCCGATGCCGACGACCTTGATCACCGCGAGGTAGTTGTGCGGGGGCGTCATCGGGTCCGCCTTCCTGATCGTGATTGCTCGTGCCGCCCGCCGGTGCAGACACCGTTAACCCTCAACCTCAACTCCAGGCTTAGAGTTATGTCAACTACCGACGTATTGCAGGACGGTAGGCATCACACAGGCACGAATCCAGTTGCCACGCCGAACGGCGCAGGCGTGTTTGAGCACAACAACTTTCCGGTGAACCGGAGAGCGCGTGCCCACCCTAGGGCAAGAACACGCTCCGGCGGCACCTCGATTTCACGCGACTCCTCACACGGGCAGGAAGATCCGCATGACCGGTTCGGTGCTCGGCTGCCCGGTCGGCGAGCCGCCGGGAGGCTCCACGGTGACCGCCACCTGGGTCGCCCCGGCCACCCCACCGGCCAGCACCAGCCTGCCGCCGTCGCGCTCGCCGGGCAGCAGGCCGATCGAACGCGGCGACTCGCCGGAGCGGATGACCCACACCTCGAGCGCCCCGGCCTGGCCGTAGTCGGGCAGCTGGGCGCCCATGAACATCATCTTGTTCAGCGACTGGGACAGCACCACGGTGCCCCCACCGCCCACAGTGGACACTCCGTGCACGGTCCGGCTGTCCGGGGCGGCGAGCAGCTCGGCCACCGGGGCGTACCGCTGCCTGGCGCCGGCCGCCTGCTCCTGCGCGACGGTCAACTCGTGCTGCGTCCGGATCGCGGTCACCCCGAAGATCCCGGCCAGCACCAGCCCGGCCACGGCCGCGGCGGCCACCAGGGTCAGCGCCCAGCGCGGCACCTCCGCCCGGCGCCGGAAGCGTTCCGCTCGATCGTCGGCCGGTGCGGGCGGCTGCTGCCGGGAGCCGCGGATCTCGGCCAGCACCCGCCGCTTCAGCTCGTCCGGCGGGTCCACCGCGGCCGCCGCGCCCAGCCTGGCCGCGGTGGCCCGCAGCTCGCGGACCTCCTGCGCGCAGGACTCGCACTCTTCGAGGTGGCGCTGGAACCGGGCCCGCTCGTGGTCGCTCAGCGCGTCCACCGCGAAGGCACCGGCCAACGTGTGCATCTCCGGCGAGCTCATGTGGTCACCCCCAGGCAGTCCCGCAGCCGGATCAGGCCGTCGCGCAGCCGCGTTTTGATGGTTCCCTGCGGGATGGCGAGCACCTCGGCCACCTCCCGGTAGGTGTAGCCCTGGTAGTAGGCCAGCAGCACCGACTCGCGCTGCAGGCCGGTCAGGTGCGAGAGACACTTCCGCACCTGCTGGCGTTCCAGCCGGCCGGCGACCGCTTCGGACACCTCGTCGAACGGCCGCGCCCGGCTGGCTTCGAAGGTCGCCTTGACCTCCCGGTCCGTGCTCGCCCTTGCCGAACGCACCCGGTCCACCGCGCGGCGGTGCGCGAGCGTCATCGCCCAGTTCATCGCACTTCCCTTCGCCGGCGCGTACCTGGTGGCGGTCCGCCACAGCTCGACCAGCACCTCCTGGGCGACCTCCTCGGACTGCGCGGCGTCGCGCACGATCCGGCGGACCAGGCCGAGCACCGGCCCGGCCAGGATGTCGTAGAGCCGCTCGAACGCCTGCTCGTCGCCCTTGGCCACCTCGACCAGCAGCTGCTCGGCGGTCGGCGGCGCGTCCGGTCCCGGCACCGGCCTCGGCCCGCTTCGCCGCACCTGCTCATCCATGGAGCTTCCCTCCCGCCACCCGCGGCGTGGTCAGCGTGGTCGGCGTGGTCACTGCGGCCCCGCGCGCCCACAGCGCGACGCCGTGCCGCCGGATCAGCAGTGCGATCCGCTGCGGGACCAGCGGCCTTGCCAGTACCGTCCGCGCGACCCGGCCGACGGTGGCAGGGCGGCGCACCCCGCGCAGGGTGGCGGTGAGCGCGGTCCGCCCGCCGTGGCGCAGCGACACGGTCATCGTCAGCAGGTTCCCCGGCCGGGGCAGGTGCATCCGGTACCGGCCCTCGGCGGGCTGGAACGGGGAGACGAAGAACTCCTTGTCCGCCATGGCCTCGTCTCGTTCGTCGGGATGCAGCAGATAGGCGTGCCGGCCACGGTAGGTGTTGTGCACCTCGGCCACCACGCAGACGGGTTCGCCATCGCGCCGGTGGCACCAGTAGACGGTGATCGGGTTGAACACGTAGCCGAGCACCCTGGCGTTGGCCAGCATCAGCACCCGGCCACCGTCGAGGTCGATCCCCCGCCCGGCCAGCCATTCGTCCACTTTGGACCGGATGTCGCCCGGCGCGTCCGGGGCGAAGTGGTCGCGCGGGTCGAAGCGGGCGAACGGGCGCAGCCACCGGGGCAGCATGGGCAGCTCGTCCAGATCCACCAGCCAGTAGTACATCCGGTGCGCGAACGAGTGCGGCGGATCGCCGCGCCGGACATGCGCGACGGTCACGTCGTAGAGGCTCGGCTTCACCACGCCACCCCCATCGAAAGCGCGGCGGCCGCACCGGCGGCGCAGCCGTCTTCGTGGAAGCCCCAGCCGTGGTAGGCGCCGGCATAGGCGACCCGGCCGTCGTTCAGCTCGGGCAGCCGGCGTTGCGCGGCCACCGACTCCGGGGTGTGCACCGGATGCTCGTAGACCATCCTGGCCAGCACGCTGCCCGGCCGCGGCCGGCGGGCCGCGTTGAGCGTGACCACGTAGCGCTCCGGTTCCGCGAGCCGCATCAGCCGGTTCATGTCGTAGCTGACCTGCACCGCCCCAGCATCCGCGCCGCAGGCCGAGGTCACGTAGTTCCAGCCGGCGCGGGCGCCAGGACGGGTGGGCAGCAGTTCCGCGTCGGTGTGCAGCCACGCCTCATTGCGGGAGTACCGGAAGGCACCGAGCACCTCCAGTTCAGCCGTGGTCGGCTCGGCCAGCACGCGCAGCGCCTGGTCCGGATGGGTGGCCAGGACCACCCGGTCCACAAGGTGCCTGCTGTCGGCGTCGTCCCGGATCTCGATCCCGCCCGCCGTCCGGCGCACCGACCGGACCGGGGTGGACAGGTGCACCGCGGTGAGCTCTTTCGCGGCACGCTCCACGTACTCGCGTGAGCCGCCGACCACGGTCCGCCAGGCCGGTGAACCACCGACCGAGAGCATGCCGTGGTTGCGCAGGAACTCGAACAGGTAGCGCGCGGGGTAGCGCAGGGTGTCCGTCCTGTCCGCGGACCAGACCGTGCACACCAGCGGCAGCAGGAAATGGTCCACGAAGTACTTCGTGTAACCGCCGATCGCGACGAACGCGCCGATGGTGACGTCCCCGGCCTCCGGCGCGCCGAGCACCCGCAGCGCGTGCCGGTGGAACCTGGTCACCTCGGTCAGCATCCGCAGATAGCGCGGCCGGACCAGGTTTCCCGGCTGGGCGAACAGCCCGAGCGGGCCCTTGGCGCCGGCGAACTCGAGGCCGCAGCCGTCGCAGCGGATGCTCATCGACATCTCGGTTTCCCTGGTGCGCACGCCCAGCTCGCCGAACAACCGGCGCAGCTTCGGGTAGGTCCGCTCGTTGTGCACGATGAACCCCGAGTCCACCCCGATGGTGCCGCCGTGCGCACTGGGCACGTCGTGCGTGTGGGCGTGGCCGCCGAGCCGATCGTCGGACTCGAAGAGCAGCACCTGGTAGCGACGTCGCAGCAAGTAGGCGGCCGTCAGGCCGGCCACCCCGCCGCCGATCACGCCGACCCGTTCTCCGATCATGTTCACGGCGGGGATTCGGTGCCGCCGCCGGGCTGGATTGGCCGGGTGACCCGGACCACAGCGACCCATCGGGCCCGCTCGCGGCGCCGAACCCCCGGTATGGCTGTCAGTCCCGCGATCCGGTTGTCCGAGTTCCTGACCGAGCTGCTCGGCGGCCCGCTGCCGGTGGGCCTGCGGACCTGGGACGGGGTGCGCGCCGGCCCGCCAGACGCGCCGACGGTGGTGCTGCGCAACCGCCGGGCGCTGCGGCGGCTGCTGTACTCCCCCGGCGAGCTCGGGCTGGCCAGGGCCTACGTGTCCGGTGACCTGGAGGTGGAGGGCGACCTGACCGAAGGGTTCCGCCGGGCGTGGGCGCCGGCCCGCTCCGGCCTGCTGTCCGGGCCGCGGATGGGACTGCGCCGCTGGGCCGGGGCGGCCGGGCTGGCGCTGCGGCTCGGCGCGGTGGGCCCGCCGCCGAGACCACCCGCCGAGGAGGCCAGGCTTTCCGGCGTCCTGCACAGCCCGCTGCGCGACCGGTCCGCGATCGCGCACCACTACGACCTCGGCAACGCCTTCTACCGGCTGCTGCTAGACGAGTCGATGGCCTACTCCAGCGGCTACTGGACGCCCGAGACGCAGAGCCTGGCCGAGGCCCAGCGGGACAAGCTGGAGATGATCTGCCGGAAGCTGGGCCTGCGGCCCGGCATGCGGCTGCTCGACGTCGGCTGCGGCTGGGGTTCCCTGCTCATCCACGCGGCCGAGCGGCACGGGGTGCTGGCGACCGGGGTGACGCTGTCCGCCGAGCAGGAGCGGCACATCCGGGGCAGGCTCGAAGCACTGGAGCTGACCGAAAAGGTGCGGGTGCGCCGGCTCGACTACCGCGAACTCGGCAGTATCCAATTCGAGGTCCCATTCGAGCCCTTCGACGCGGTGGCTTCGGTCGAGATGGGCGAGCACGTCGGCGAGGGCAACTACCCGATCTACGCCGGCCTGCTGCACCGGATGCTGAAACCGGGCGGGCGGCTGCTGCTCCAGCAGATGTCCCGCGGGCCGGTGGCGCCGGGTCGGCGGCGCGCTCGCCTTCGAGGAGAACCGGATGGGCGTCGACCAGATCCTCGCGGTGCGGCCCGGCGCCGACGGCCGCACCGGCCTACCGCTGACCAGGGAATGGCCGTGAGCGGGCACGTTCCCGGCTGCGGCAATCAGGGTAACCAGCACACGCGCAAACCGGCGGGACAAGGGCCGTGAGCGGGGTGGGAGTCACCTTGCTGAGCACCGCGGCGGTGACCGTCGTGGCGGTGCTGGTGACCTTCGCGATCGCCAGGTGGCGTGGGCGTTACGACACCATCGACACCTTCTGGGGCCTGGGTTTCGCGTTGGTCTCGCTGGTCGCCTTCGAGCTGCCGGGCGGCGGCTCGGTGGCGCTGCGGATCGTGGTCACCGCGCTGACCGTGCTGTGGGGTGTCCGACTCGCCGTCCACCTGCAGCTGCGCAACCGCAGGCTGCCGGAGGACCCGCGCTACGCGGAAATGGTGCGGCGGGCAGGTTCCCGGCCAGGACGGCGGATCTTCGTGCGGGTGTACCTGGTGCAGGCCGTGGTGCTGTGGTTCGTCTCGTTGCCGGTGCAGCTCGCCCAGTACGGCACCGGTTTCGGGGTCGCGGCCTGGTTCGGGGTGGCGCTCTGGGCGATCGGGTTCACCTTCGAGGCGATCGGCGACGAGCAGCTGCGCCGGTTCAAGGCCGATCCGGAGAACCGGGGGAAGGTGCTGCGGCACGGCCTGTGGCGGTACACCCGGCACCCGAACTACTTCGGCGACGCCTGCGTCTGGTGGGGCCTCTACCTGCTGGCCTGTTCGACCCCGCTGGGCGCGGCCACCGTGCTCTCCGCCGCCGCGATGACCTTCCTGCTGGCCAAGGGCACCGGGAAACCCTTGCTGGAAAAGGGAATGGAGAAGACCAGGCCCGGCTACCGCGACTACGTCGAACGCACCAGCGGCTTCTTCCCGTTGCCGCCGCGCAAGGTCTAGTTGTCGCTAAAGAAGATCGCGAAGAACTCCTCCACCGCACTGTCCACTTCTTCGCGCTCGCCGGTGGCCAGCAGGTCGAGCAGGGCGCCGCGGGCGAACGCCACCGCCATCCGCGCGCGGGCGCGGCGGACCGGGTCCTCCGGTGGCCTGCCCGGGGCGGCCAGCTCGGCCAGGTCGGCGAGCCAGGGTTCCACGGTCCCGCCGAGCGGCGAGGCCGCACCGGCCCGGCCGCCGAGGCTTTGGCCGTGCAGCTCGAAGAACAGCCGCGCGTAGGGCGCCAGCGCGGGATCGCTGAGCCGCCGCCAGAACGCGCGGGCGACCGCGTCCGGCGGCTTCCCGCCCGTCCGCAGGCCGGCCAGCGCTGCCCGCTGCCGGTCCTCCACCTCGCGGACCACCTCGCCCAGCAACCCTTCCCTGGTGCCGAAATGGTAGATCAGCATCCGGTGGCTGGTCCCGGCGCCGGCAGCGATCTGGCGCAGGCTGCGGTCGCCGACCCCCTCGGCGGCCAGATGATCGAGCACGCGGTTCAGCAGCGCACCCTTCGCGTCCGGTACCGCCTCCGCAACCATGTACCGAATGGTACATTCGACGCAGCGGACGAGAAGCGGGAGGTGGCCATGCGGCACGAAGTCTCGGTGACGATCGATGCGCCGGCCGAGCTGGTCTGGCGCACGCTCGAAGCGGTGGAGCAGTGGCCGGAGTGGACGCCGACGATGAGTTCGGTGCGCCGCAAGGACGAAGGCGAGTTCCGAGTCGGCAGCGAGGTCGAGGTCAAGCAGCCGCGACTGACCCCCGCGGTGTGGACGGTGACCGAGCTCGAACCCGGCAGGTCCTTCAACTGGCGCACCAAGGGCGCCGGCTTCCGCAGCACTGCCGAGCACCAGGTGATGACCGGCGAAAGCGGTGCGGTGACGGTGAAGCTGGCCTTCGAGATCTCCGGCCCGCTGTCCTGGCCGATCGCCAAGTTCGCCGGCGGGCTCGTCCGAAAGTACGTGGACACCGAGGCGGAGTCGCTCAAGCGCTGGTGCGAGGAGCACGCCTGATCGCCGCTACTCGCCGGTGCGGCCGTCGATCAGCTCGCGCAGCAGGTCCAGATGGCCGGCATGCCTGCCGGTCTCCTCGATCAGGTGGATCAGCACGTATCGCAGGTTGACCTTCCGCCCGTCGCGGAACGGCACCTCGTCCGCCAGGTCGAGCTTCGCGGCGATCTCCCTGCTGAGCCGGCATTGCCGCTCGTACTCGGCACGCAGCCGGACGAGCGGGATGTCCATGGCGCGGCGGAACTCCGCGTCCCCGTCTTCGGTCAGCGCCGCCGCCCACGGGTCGGGCCGTCCGTCGAGTACCACGGCGAACCAGTAGGACTCCACGTAGCACAGGTGCCCGAGCAGGCCGGCGATCGTGGTCAGCTCGCTGGGCACCAGCCTCCGCCGCGCCTGTTCGTCGGTGAGCCCGTCGCTCTTCCGGAGCACCGCGTCGCGCAGGAGGTTCAGGAAGCCGTTCAGCTGCGCGCGTTCGTCGCCGGTGAGGTCGGGTTCGGTGATCATGACCGTCAGTCTGCCCGAGAGCCAATTACATTGCGCACGATGAAATCGAGGGCTATGTTGTTCTCATGTCGTCCTCCGGTTCGGCGCGAGACCGCGAACTCCTGCTCGAGGAGCAGGCGTGCTTCGCGCTCTACGCCGCGTCGCGGGCCGTCACCGACGTGTACCGCCCGTTGCTCAGCGAGCTCGGCCTGACCTATCCGCAGTACCTGGTGCTCCTGGTGCTGTGGGAACGGGACTCCCGGCCGGTCAAGGAGATCGCCACCGCGCTGCAACTGGACTACGGCACCGTGTCCCCGCTGCTGAAACGGCTCGAAGCGAACGGGCTGGTGGCCCGCCGCCGGCTCGCCGACGACGAGCGCAGCGTCACCATCAGCCTCACCGCGCAGGGCGCCGCCCTGCGCGAGCGCGCCACCGGGATCCCTTCGGTGATCGGCTGCGCCACCGGGCTTGGCGACGAAGAGCGGCGGGAGCTCATCCAGACCCTGCGGAGGCTGACCGGTTCGGCCCTCGCAGCGACACCGAACAACACGGCAGCACCGAGCAACTAGGAGGCAACAAATGCCCAGCCGCGACGCCACCACTCACTGGGAAGGCGATCTGCAGTCCGGCACCGGCCAGGTCACGCTGGATTCGTCCAACGCCGGCCAGTTCGCGGTGTCCTTCCCCACCCGCGCGGGCAACCCGGACGGTCAGACCAGCCCGGAGGAGCTGATCGCCGCCGCGCACTCGTCCTGCCTGGCGATGAACCTCTCCGGTGTGCTCGCCTCCCAGGAGCTGGTCGCCGAGTCGATCGACGTCAGCGCCGAGGTCACCCTCGGGCCGGAGGACGGCGGCGGGTTCAAGATCAGCGGCATCGCGATCACCCTGCGCGCCAAGGTCGACGGGGTGGACGCGGACAAGTTCGCCGAACTGGCCGCCACCGCGGAGAAGACCTGCCCGGTCAGCAAGGCGCTGTCCGGCACCACCATCACCCTGGACGCCGCCCTCTCCTGACCCGCAGGTCGTGAGTGAAAAGTGTTGCTCCGGCAACACTTTTCACTCACGACCCGGCCCGGCGGCTCAGGAGACGGTGGGGAGTTCGGGGCTGGAGACGTCGTAGGTCTTGCCGTCCCTGGTCAACAGGGCGGCCAGCACCTTGGCCTTGCGGTCCACCTGTGCGGCGTTGCCCCAGCGCACCAGCTTCCCGTTGGAAAGGTTCAGCTCCACGCTGCCCGGCGTGGCCGCACCGGCGGCGGCGACCTGGCCGCGTAGCTGCGGCGGGATCGTGGCCAGCACCGCGGTCACCGCCCTGGTGCTCGGGTCGTCGGTGGCCACCTTGGTCAGCTTGAGCTGCGGCAGCCCACCCGGGTTCTCCTTGACCGTCTTGAAGTCGACCCCTTCACCATCCACCAGGTGGATTCCGTCGCCGAGCTCGTAGAACCCGATCGCGGTGCGCTCGGTGACGGTGATCTCGAGCGTCGACGGCCAGGACCGGGAGACGTCCGCGGTGGCGATACCGGGCATCGCCACCACCCTGTTCCGGATCTGGTCGGTGTCCAGCCGGAGCATCGCGCGGCGGTCCGGCACCGCGGCGGCGGTGCGGATGTCCTCGACCGGCACGCCCTTCGCGCCCAGCACCTCGACCTGGCGCACTCCGAGCAGCGAGGTGAAGAAAAGCAGGTAGCCCACACCCGCCACGGTGAGCACGGTGAGCACCGCGATCCACCGCCGCCGCATCGCCTTCCGCCGGGTCGGCCGGGTGCCGGTGCGCTGCCGGGCGGCGGCGGGACGGCGGCCGCGGTTGCTGGCCGGGCCACGCCGGGCAGGGCGGCGTGCGGACTCGTCCCGGTCGCGCCGCTGCCGGGCCCCGCGAGTCTGCGTCGTCTGCCTGGTCTGCCTGGTCACGGCCATGCTCAGTCCGTTCCGCTGCGGCGATCCAGTTCGGCCAGCACGTCCGGGCCCAGCTGGGTGACGTCGCCCGCGCCCATGGTGACCAGCAGGTCGCCCGGTTCGGCCAGCTCGCAGGCCAGGGTCACGACCCGGTCGAACGCCGGTTCGTAGTGCACGGTGGCGCCGGAGATCCGCTCGGCGATCAGCGCGCCGGTCACCCCGGGCTCCGGTTCCTCGCGGGCGCCGTAGACGTTCAGCACGACCACCTCGTCGGCCAGGCTCAGCGCCTCGGCGAACTCGGTGGCGAACAGTTTGGTGCGCGAGTACAGGTGCGGCTGGAAGATCACCACGACCCGGCCGTCCCCCGCGGCGTGCCGCACCGCGTGCAGCTGCGCGGCCACCTCGGTCGGGTGGTGCGCGTAGTCGTCGTACACCCGCACGCCGGCGGCGCGGCCCTTGAACTCGAACCGCCGGCGCACCCCGCCGAACGCGGCCAGTCCGTCGGCCAGCCCGTCGAGCGGTGCGCCGAGCTCCGTCCCGGCCAGCAGCGCGGCCACCGCGTTCGCCGCCATGTGCTCGCCCGGCACCGCGACCTTGAGGTCGATCTCCTTGCCGGACAACGAGATCCGCACCACCCCGCCGTCGCCGGACGGGGTGTAGGACAGGATCTTCGCGTCGTCGTGGCCGGTCACCGAGTGGCCGTAGCGGCGCACCCGCACCCCGTCAGCTTCCGCCCGCGCAGCCAGTTCCGCGGCCGGGGCGTCGTCCGCGCAGACGATCAGCACCCCGTCCGGCCGGATGCGCTTGGCGAACTCGGTGAACACCGCGACGTAGGCCTCCGCGGTGCCGTGGTGGTCCAGGTGGTCCGGCTCGACGTTCGTCACCACCGCCACCGACGGCGAGTAGATGAGGAACGAGCCGTCGCTCTCGTCGGCTTCGGCGACGAAGATGCCGCCTTCACCGTGGTGCGCGTTGGCGCCGGACTCGTTGAGGTCGCCGCCGATCGCGAAGGACGGGTCGAGCCGGCAGTGCTGCAGTGCGACGGTGAGCATCGACGTGGTGGAGGTCTTGCCGTGGGTGCCGGCGATGCAGGCCACCCGGTGCCCCTCCATCAGCCCGGCCAGCGCCTCGGCCCGGTGCAGCACCGGGATACCGCGCTCGCGGGCGGCCGCCAGCTCCGGGTTGTCGCCCTTGATCGCGGTGGACACCACCACCGCGGACGGCGCGCCCCCGGCGGAGTCCAGGTTCTCCGCGCGCTGCCCGATCTCGATCCTGGCGCCCTGCGCGCGCAGGGTGAGGAAGGCCCTGGAGTCCTTGGCGTCCGAGCCGGACACCTGGGCGCCCCTGGCCAGCAGGATGCGCGCGATACCGCTCATCCCAGCGCCGCCGATGCCGATCAGGTGCGCCCGCGTCAGCAGCTCGGGAAGTTCCAGCTCGCTGCTCATTTTCCGGCCGCCTCCAGCACCATCTTCGCCAGTACCTCGTCCGCCTCGCGGTGGCCGAGGCCGACCGCGGCCTCGCTCATCCTCTGCACCCGGTCCGCGTCGCGGACCAGCGGCACGACCAGCTCGGCCACCTTCGCCGGGTTCAGCTCGGCGTCGTCCACCATCAGCGCCGCACCGGCGTCCACCGCGGGCCTGGCGTTGACCGCCTGCTCGCCGTTGCCGTGCGGTAGCGGGACGAAGATGGCGGGCAGGCCGACCGCGGACACCTCGGCCGCGGTCATCGCGCCGGACCGGCACAGCACCACGTCGGCGGCCGCGTAGGCCAGGTCCATCCGCTCCAGGTACGGCACCGGCAGATAGCCCGGCCGGCCGGGGAAGTCCTGCACCACCAAGGTGTTCTTCGGGCCGTGCGCGTGCAGCACGCCGATCCCCGCGTCGGCGAAGTCCTTGGCCGCCCCGGAAAGCGCTGAGTTGATCGACAGCGCTCCCTGCGAGCCGCCGAACACCAGCAGCGTCGGCGCGTCCGGGTCGAGGCCGAAATGCGCCCTTGCCTCGGCCCGCAGCGCGGCCCGGTCCAGGGTGGTGATCGACCGCCGCAGCGGGATGCCGACCACCTCGGCGCCCGGCAGCGGGGTGCCGGGCACGGCGACCCCGACCCGCTTGGCGAACCTCGCGCCGACCTTGTTCGCCAGCCCCGGGGTCTTGTTCGCCTCGTGCACCACGATCGGCACCCGGCCGCGGGCGGCCAGGTACGCGGGCAGCGCGACATAACCGCCGAAGCCGACGACCACGTCCGCGTGCACCCGGTCGAGCACCGCGCGGGTGCGCTTGACCGAGTCGCGGACCTTCAGCGGCAACCGCAGCAGCTCTGCGGTGGGCTTGCGGGGCATCGGCACCGGTGGGATCAGCTCCAGGCTGTAACCGCGGGCGGGCACCAGCTTGTTCTCCAGCCCGCGCGCGGTGCCCAGCGCGATCACCGAGGCGTCCGGCCGCAGCCGCAGCACCGCGTCCGCCAGTGCCAGCGCGGGCTCGATGTGTCCGGCGGTGCCACCACCCGCGACCACCACGGTCGGCCCGGTCGTCGCCGCCGCTCGTTCGGATCCCGTAACGGGCTCGCTCACCAATTCCCTCTCCGTGTCGAACTTCCTCGTGTCCCCGAGCCGCGCGAAGCCGAACGCCTGCCGTGGTCGGGTGCCGCCCGGCGGCGGTCCGCTGCCTGCGCCGGCCGGGCGCTGCGAGCCGCCGGCCTGGTGGCCTTCGGGGTCGTCGCGCGTCCGGCACCACCACCGCGCCGCTTCGAAGGCGGGCGATACGGGTCGGGTGCCGGCAGCCGCATCAGACGGCCGAACTTACCCGGTCCCTGCGTGCGCAGTGCGGCCACCGCCTCCGGTTCGTGCCGCGCGCAGTTGGCCAGGATGCCGAACAACATCATGGTGACCAGCAGCGACGTGCCGCCGTACGAGATCAGCGGCAGGGTCACCCCGGTGACCGGCAGGATGCCGACCACGTAGCCGATGTTGATGGCCGCCTGGGCAACCATCCAGACGGTGAGCGTGCCGGCCACGATCCGGATCCACGGGTCCAGGTTGCGGGTCGCGATCCGCAACCCGACCACGGCGAGCAGGCCGAACAGGCCGATCACCGCGGCACAGCCGAGGAACCCGAGCTCCTCGCCGATCAGCGCGAAGATGAAGTCGTGCTGGACGTTCGGCAGGTACTTCCACTTGGACTGGCCCTGGCCGAGGCCCTTGCCAAGGAAACCACCGTCGGCCAGCGCGTACAGCGCTTGGTTGGCCTGCAGGCCCTTGCCGAGCGGGTCGCTCTCCGGGTCGAGGAAGGACATCACCCGGTCCAGCCGGTAGCCCGCGGTCAGCGCGAGCACCACCGCACCGGCGACCGCCCCGCCGAGGATCACCGCGAACAGCCGCTTCGGCGCGCCGGCGAACCACAGCAGCGAGATCAGCACCACGCCGAGGGTCACCGTGCCACCGAGGTCGGGCTGGGCCATCACCAGCGCGAACATCAGCAGCGCCGCCGGCACCACCGGCACCAGCAGATGCCGCCACTGGTGCAGCAGGTTGTACTTGGTCACCAGGATGTGCGCGCCCCACAGCGCCAGCGCCACCTTGGCCAGCTCCACCGGCTGCAGCGAAAGCGGGCCGAGCACGAACCAGCCCTTGGAGCCGTTGACGCTGGTGCCCAGCGGGCTCAGCACCAGCGCGAGCAGGCCGAGGCCGACCACCATCGCGGTGGAGGACAGCTGGCGGATCCGCTGCAGCGGCAGCCGCAGCGAGATCCAGAAGACCACCGCGCCGAGGCCGACGAACATCAGGTGCTTCTTGAACTGCGAGTAGACGGAGGACCCGTTCGCGTTGAACGAGGACACCGAGGACGCGGACAGCACCATCACCACGCCGATCACGGTGAGCATCCCGCAGATCGCCAGCACCAGGTGGAACGAGGCCAGCGGCCGGGACAGCCAGGCGGTCAGCGCGGTGCGGACCGCCGTCAGGCCGCGTTCGGGACGTCCCCGCTTCCGGCCCCGGGTACGTGCACGCGGGCGCTCGCTCTTGTTCCGCTCCTCAACCACCGTCACCAGAGGACTCCCCGGCCGCCAGTGCCCGCACGGCGTCGGCGAAGGCTTCGCCGCGCTGCCCGTAGTCACGGAACATGTCCAGCGACGCTGCCGCGGGAGCGAGCAGCACCACGTCACCAGGCCGGGCCATCGCGCTGGCCGCTCGCACCGCCGCAGTCATGGGCTCATCGTCACCCGAACGGAGCTGTTGCACCGGTACATCCGGCGCGTGTCGCGCAAGAGCGGCGGCGATCACGGGTGAATCCACCCCGAGTAGCACGACCCCGCGCAGCCTGCCGGCCACCGAGGCCACCAGTTCCTCCACCGAGGCGCCCTTGAGCTGGCCGCCCGCGATCCACACCACGCTCGGGTCCGCGCCGAGCGAACCGGCCGCCGCGTGCGGGTTGGTGGCCTTGGAGTCGTTCACGTAGCGGACCCCGCCGAGCACGGCGATCTCCTCCGCCCGGTGCGCGACCGGCCGATAGTCGCGCAGGCCCTTGCCCACCGCGTCCGCGGGCACGCCGCAGGCCCTGGCCAGCGCCGCGGCCGCCAGCGCGTTGGCCACGTTGTGCGGGCCGCGCGGGCGCACGTCGGCGAGCACCGCGAGCTCCTCCGCGCGGTGCTCCGGGTCGTCGACGAACGCGCGGTCCACCAACAAGTCCTCCACCACGCCCAGCTCACCGGGCCGGGGGGTGTCCGGACCGAACCCGATGTGCCGGGCGGTTTCCGGGGCGTGCTGACCGGCGATCCGGCCGGACCACTCGTCCGAGAGGTTGCGCACCACCACCTCGGACCGCTCGTGCACCCTGCCCTTGGCCGCGGCGTACTCGGCCATCGAGCCGTGCCAGTCGATGTGGTCCTCGGCCAGGTTGAGCACCACCGACGCGCGCGGCGCGAGCGTGCTCGACCAGTGCAGCTGGAAGCTGGACAGCTCCACCGCCAGCACCCGGTGCCCGGCCAGCACCGCGTCGAGCACCGCGAAACCGACGTTGCCGCAGGCGACGGCGTCCAGCCCGGCGGCGCGCAGGATCGCCTCCAGCATGCCGACCGTGGTGGTCTTGCCGTTGGTGCCGGTCACCGCGAGCCAGACCGGCGGTTCCGGCAGCCGCCGCCCGACCCGCCAGGCCAGCTCCACGTCCCCGATCACCTCGACCCCGGCCTCGGCGGCGGCCACCAGCAACGGTGCGGTCGGCCGCCAGCCGGGGCTGGTGACCACCAGCGATGTGCCCGCGGGCGGCTCGGTCAGCCCCGGTACCAGCTCGGCACCGAGGCCGGCCAGTTCGGCAAGCCGGTCCGCGTTGCCGTCGGTGACGGTGACCGCGGCGCCCATCGCGCACAGGGCGGTGACCACGGACCGGCCGGTCACCCCGGCGCCGGCGACCAGGACGGAACGGCCAGCGAACTCCACCTGCTCAGCCTCCAGCGCCGGTCAGCTGCTCGCTGTAGAACAGGCCGAGACCGAACATGCAGCAGATCGCCGACATCAGCCAGAACCGGATGATCACCGTCGTCTCGGCCCAGCCGGCCAGCTCGAAGTGGTGGTGGAACGGCGCCATCCGGAACAGCCGGCGCCGGGTGGTGCGGAAGACCGCGATCTGGGCGACCACCGAGATCATCTCCACCATGAACAGGCCACCGATCACGATCGCCAGCAGCTCGGTGCGGGTGGTCATGGACAACCCGGCGACCAGTCCGCCGAGGGCCAGCGAACCGGTGTCCCCCATGAAGATCTTGGCCGGGGCCGCGTTCCACCACAGGAAACCGACGCAGGCACCGGTGGCCGCGGCGGCCACCACCGCCAAGTCCAGCGGGTCCCGCACGTCGTAGCAGGCGGCCTGCGGCGCCACCGCGCAGCTCAGCCGCGCCTGCCAGAAGGAGATCACCACGTAGGTGGCCAGCACCATCGCCGCCGCGCCGCCGGCGAGGCCGTCCAGCCCGTCGGTGAAGTTCACCGCGTTCGACCAGCCGGAGATCACCACGTAGCAGAACAGGATGAACACCGGCAGCGGGAAGTAGATCAGCGCCAGGTCCCGCACGTAGGACAGGTTCTGCGAGGCCGGGGTGAGCCCCCGCTCGTTGGCGAACTGCAGCACCAGCACCGCGAACGCGACCGCGACCACCAGCTGCCCGACCAGCTTCGCGGTCTTGTTCAGCCCCAGGTTGCGCTGCTTGCGGATCTTGATGAAGTCGTCCAGGAAACCGACCACGCCCAGCGCCACGGCCAGGAACAGGACCAGCAGCCCGGACACCGACGGCCCGCCGCCGGAGCCGGTCATCCAGGTGATCAGGTGCGCGAAGAAGTACCCGAACACCATGGCGACGATGATCGCCACGCCGCCCATGGTCGGCGTGCCGCGCTTGGACTTGTGCCCCTGCGGGCCTTCTTCGCGGATCTCCTGGCCGAAGCCCTGCCGGGAGAACACCTTGATCAGGTACGGGGTGAGCAGGATGGAGACCGCCAGCCCGCCGAGGGCCGCGAACAGGATCTTGATCACTCTTCACCACCCAGCAACGCATCCGCCACGCGCCACAGCTGCGCGACCTTGGAAGCCTTGACCAGCACAACGTCACCAGGACGCAGCTGCTCACGCAGCAAGGCGACCGCGGCGTCGGTGTCGGGCACCAGGACCGACTCCTCTCCCCAAGAACCCTCGTGGCTTGCGCCCTGATGAATCGGTGCGGCGGCCGAGCCTTGGGCGCCGACCACCACCAGCTTGTCGATGTTGAGCCGGACCGCGAGGCGGCCGATCTCGTCGTGCGCGCTCACGCTATCCGCACCCAGTTCGCCCATCACACCGAGGACCGCCCAGGAGCGGCGGTCCCTGCTCATCGAGGCGAGCGCCTTGAGCGCGGCCCGCACCGACTCGGGGTTGGCGTTGTAGGAGTCGTTCAGCACGGTGAGCCCGTCGGCCCGGGTGGTGACGTCCATCCGGCGCTCAGAACGCCGCTGCACGGCGGAAAGCCGCTCGGCGACCTCGGCCACCGAGGAACCCAGTTCCAGTGCGACCGCGGCCGCGGAGAGCGCGTTGCCGACCTGGTGCTCACCGAACAGCGGCAGCGCGACCTCGGCCTGCCCGGCCGGGGTCACCAGCCGGAAGGACGGCCGCGCCTGCTCGTCCAAGCGAATGTTCTCGGCCCTGACGTCGGCGGCGGGGTTCTCCCCCACGCCGACCACCCGCGCCCGCGTACGGCTCGCCATGGCGGCGACCAGCGGGTCGTCCAGGTTGAGCACGGCGACCCCGCCGTCCTCCGCGGCGGGCAGCGCCTCCACCAGCTCGCCCTTGGCCTTCGCGATGCCCTCGCGGGAGCCGAACTCGCCGACGTGCGCGCTGCCCACGTTGAGCACCACGCCGATCCGCGGCGGCGCCACCGAGGCCAGCTCGGCGATATGACCGGGCCCGCGGGCGGAGAGCTCCAGCACCAGGTGGCGGGTGGCTTCGTCGGCGCGCAGCGCGGTCCACGGGTGGCCGAGCTCGTTGTTGAACGAACCGGGCGGGGCCACCGTGGGCCCGAGCGGTTCGAGCAGCTGGGCGATCAGGTCCTTGGTGGAGGTCTTGCCGGAGGAGCCGGTCACCCCGACCACGGTCAGCTCGCCGCGGGACAGCTCGGTGACCACGTGCCTGGCCAGCTTGGCGAGCGCGGCGAGCACCGCCGCGCCGGAGCCGTCGGTGTCGCCGCTGAGCACCATCGCGCGCTCGTTCGCCGTGCCCTCGGCGAGCGGGGGCACGATCACCGCGGGCGCGTCCACCTCCCGCGCGGCCAGCACGCCCACCGCGCCGCGCGAGACCGCCCGCGCGGCGAAGTCGTGCCCGTCCACCCGCTCCCCCGGCAGGGCGAGGAACAGCCCGCCGGCAGCGAGCTCGCGCGAGTCGAACTCGATCCCGGCGGTGACCCGCGCGGCCCCGTCAGTGCCGTGCAGCCTGCCGCCGACGATGCCGGCGATCTCGGCCAGGCTCAGCGGAATCATGCGCCCACCCCTCGCCGGTAGCGGATCGCCGCTTCCAGTTCGTCCCGGTCGGAAAACGGGTGCACCACGCCTTCGATCTCCTGCCCGGTCTCGTGTCCCTTGCCCGCGATCAGCACCACGTCACCGGGTTTCGCCCTGGCGACGGCCTCCTTGATGGCGGCGCGCCGATCGCCGATCTCGACGATCTCGCCGCCCATCGCCGGGCCGACCGACCTGGCGCCGGCCAGCATCGCCTGGCGGATCGTCTCCGGATTCTCCGAACGCGGGTTGTCGTCGGTCACGATCAGCACGTCGCTGCGCCGCACCGCGGCCTCGCCCATCATCGGCCGCTTGGCCGTGTCCCGGTCGCCGCCGCAGCCGAGCACGGTGATCACCCTGCCCTCGGCGCGGGCCCGCAGCGCGTCGAGCGCCTGCGCCACCGCGGCCGGCTTGTGCGCGTAGTCGACCACCGCGGTGAACTCCTGGCCGACGTAGACCCGTTCCATCCGGCCCGGCACCTCCACCGCGGCCAGCCCGGCGGCGATCTGCTCGACGCGCACCCCGGCGGTGTCCAGGATCGCCGCCGCCAGCAGCGCGTTGGCCACGTTGAACGCGCCGGGCAGCGGCAGCGTCGCGGCCGCGCTCAGCCCGTCCGGGCCGTGCAGCACGAAGGACTGCTCGCCGGTGCCGGTGCTGGCCAGGTCGGTGGCGGTCCAGGTCGCGTCGGTGCCAGGCTCGGTGGACACGGTCACCGTGTGCGGGGTGACCAGCGCCTGCCCCCACGCGCTGTCCACGACCACCACCTCGGTGGTGGACCGGCCGTCGAACAGCAGCGACTTGGCGGCGAAGTACTCCTCCATGTCGCGGTGGAAGTCCAGGTGGTCCTGGGAGAGGTTGGTGAACGCGCCGACCGCGAACCGGGTGCCGTTGACCCGGCCCAGCGCCAGCGCGTGGCTGGAGACCTCCATCGGCACGTGGCTGACGCCCTGCTCGGCCATCACCGCGAACAGCGCCTGCAGGTCCGGCGCCTCCGGGGTGGTGAACGCGCTGGCCAGCCGCTCACCGGCGATCCGGGTCTCCACGGTGCCGATCAGGCCGGTGGTGTGCCCCGCGGCCCGCAGCCCGGCGTCGATCAGGTAGGCCGTGGTGGTCTTGCCGGACGTGCCGGTCACCCCGAGCACGGCGAGCTTCAGCGAAGGCTCGCCGTAGATCCAGGCGGCCACCGAACCGAGCACCGCCCTCGGATCGGGATGCACCAGCACCGGGATGTCCGCGTCGCGCAACGCCGGACGGTCCGCGCCGGCCTCGTCGGTGAGCACCGCCGAAGCGCCGGCGGAGATCGCCGCGTCCGCGAAGTCCGCGCCGTGCGCCCTGGCCCCCGGCAGGGCGGCGAACAGATCTCCTGGCAGGACGTGCTGGGCGCGCAGGGTGGCGCCGGTGATCGCGGTTTCGGCTCCGTCACGATCCGGGATGAGCCTGGCGTCGGCGCGCGCGACCAGCGTGGTGAGCGGGACGGGTTCGATCCGCGCTGGTCTCGGCGGCGCCAAGTGGGCCTTCACCGGGCTGTCCGGGACCTGCCCCCGGGATGTGGCGGGCCCATCGTTGTTGACAGACACAGCCGGGAAGGTTACCGGCGGGCCACTGTGGACGCGGCAGCCGGTGGGGCAAGTCGCCCACCCTCCATCCCCCATGCTAAGGAGTTCCCCACCCTCGCGCGGAAAGCAGCGAAGGCCACCTTGCCTGCGTTCAATGCAGGCAAGGTGGCCTTCGCTGCTTACGCGTCGCGCTTGTTCGCCACGGTGATGGCGGCACCGAGCAGCAGCAACGCGAACGCGGCGAAGTAAGCCAGCGCCCCGGCCTGGCTCAGCGGGGTCGCGGACAGCACCGGGCCGAACCCGCCGTCCTGCCCCGCGTTCGACGCGCCGTCACCGGTGAGGAACCGGTCCGCCACGGTGAACGGCAGCCATTTCACGATCGCCGGCCCGGCGCCGGGGATCTCGCCGATCAGGTCCTCGCCGAGCAGCGAGTACATCAGCAGCAGCACCAGCGCGCCGGCGCTGTGCCGGATCAGCACCCCGACCGCCACCGCGATCACCGCGGCGAAGGCCGCGACCACACCGACCCCGGCCACGTTGACCCAGTCGGCGGAGCTGTCCAGTGCCAGGCCGGGCCGTTCGGCGGCGGGCACCAGCAGGATGCCAACGGCCCACGAGCCGAACGCGGCGAGCTCACCGAGCACCAGTGCGAGCAGGGCGACCACCACGGTCTTGGCGGCCAGCGCGCCGGTGCGGCCGGGCACCGCCTGGAAGGTGGTCCGGATGGTGCCGAAGCGATACTCGGTGGTCACCGCGAGCGCAGCCAGCACCATCACCACCGGCAGCCCGAAGTTGTACCCGGCCTGCGTGCCCGCCACCGTCGGCGGCCGGCCGTTGTCCACCGCACCCAACGTCATCAGGGTGCCGAAGGCGACCGTGACCAGCACCATCACCAGCGCGCACCACCACGGTGACCTGGTGCTGAACAGTTTGATCCGTTCCATCGCGAGCAAAGTCATCTTCTTCTCGAATCCTCAGGTAGGGGCGGTTTCAGGCGGCGGTTCAGGCAACGGAGTACTGGACCGGAGCGCCGGTCCGGTACTCCACCGAGTCGCCGGTGATCTGCATGAACGCCTGCTCCAGCGAGCCGGTCTGCGGGCTCAGCTCGTGCAGCACGATGCCGTCGCGGGCAGCCAGCACACCGATCTCCGCACTGTCCAAACCGGACACCAGCAGGGCCGCGCGGTCCTCGCTGTCCTCGCTCAGCCGCACGTCGTAGGCCACCAGCGCGCCGCGGAGCTGGTCGAGCTGGGGACTGCGCACCTTCACCGTGTTCTCCGCCGCCCGCGCCACGAAATCCTTCGTCGACGACTGCGAAATCAACTGCCCCCGCCCGATCACCACCAACTGCGTCGCCGTCAACGCCATCTCCGAGAGCAAATGCGACGACACGAACACCGTCCGCCCCTCATCCGCCAACCGGTGCATGAACTTCCGGATCCACAAAATCCCCTCCGGATCCAAACCGTTCACCGGCTCATCGAACAGCAGCACCTCCGGATCCCCCAACAACGCCGCCGCGATCCCCAACCGCTGCGACATCCCCAGAGAAAAACCACCCGCCCGCTTCGAGGCCACATTCGACAGCCCCACCGTCTCCAACACCTCATCCACCCGACGAGCAGGCAACTTGTTCGACTTCGCCATCCACGCCAGATGCGACCGCGCCGACCGGTTCGGATGCACCCACTTCGCATCCAACAACGCCCCCACCGTCCGCAACGGCTGCTTCAACTCGTGATACCGCTTCCCCCCGATCCGCACCTGCCCCGCCGACGGATTGTCCAACCCCAAGATCATCCGCATCGTCGTCGACTTCCCAGCACCATTCGGCCCCAGAAACCCCGTCACCCGACCCGCCTCGACGTTGAACGACAAATTGTTCACCGCCACCGTCTTGCCATACCTCTTGGTGAGGCCAGACGCCTCGATCATGAGTTCTCCCTCCGTATCCGCACAGGAGGAAGCGTGCCGGGAACCGGGCGGCAAAACGTCAGTCCGGAGGCCGAACTACCGGCTCATCCCCTGGTCCGAGCCGCGGCCGCACGGGATGACGAAACAGGGCCCCGCGCCGAGTGAAAACCGGCGCGGGACCCGCGGAGGAAAGTAACCAACCAGGGGGCTCGCTAGTCGACCACCAGCGGCACCACCGGCGACGGGCTGTCGGACAGCGGGATCTGGTAGCGCTGCGCCAGGTAGGACGCGATGTCGTGGAACAGCGGCGCCGCCGAGTGCCCCGCCGGCAGGGTGGTGTCCGGTGCGTCCAGCCTGATGCCGACCACGAATCGAGGGTTGTCCGCGGGCAGCATCCCGGCGAAGGTGATGTTGTACAGCGAGTTGCTGTACGCCTTGGTCTTCGGGTCCACCTGCTGGCCGGTGCCGGTCTTGCCGGAGATCTGGTAGCCCTCCAGCGCGGCGGTGGGTGCGGTGCCGCTGTTCTGGCCTTTACCCTTCTGCGCCACCGCGCGCATCATGTCCTTCACCGTGTTCGCGGTCTGCGGGCTGACCACCTGGGTGGTCTTCGGCGCCGGCTCGGGCACCTTGGTGCCGTCCGGGTTGACCTTCGCCTGGATGATCCTCGGCTCCACCCGCAGGCCGTTGTTGGCGATGGCCTGGTACATCCCGGCCATCTGCACCACGGTCATGGAAAGCCCCTGCCCGATCGGCAGGTTGCCGAAGGTGGTGCCGGACCACTGGTTGCGCGGCGGCACCGAGCCGGGGCTCTCCCCGGACAGGCCGATCCCGGTGCGCTGGCCAAGACCGAACTTCTTCAGCAGGTCCGCGTATTTCTCCTCGCCGACCTTTTGCGCCAGCAGCAGGGTGCCGACGTTGGAGGACTTGCCGAAGATGCCGGCCGTGGTGAAGTTCTGCGTCCCGTGCTCCCAGGCGTCCTTGACCGTGTGGTCGGCGACCCGCAGCGAACCGGGCACCTGCAGGGTGGACTCCGGGGTGGCGACGCCGGAGTCGATCGCGGCGGTCGCGGTGACCACCTTGTTCACCGAACCGGGCTCGAACGGGTTCGACACCGCGCGGTTGCTCATCAGCTCCGGGGTGCGCGAGGCCGGGTCGTTCGGGTCGAAGGTCTTGTCGTTGGCCAGCGCGTAGACCTGCCCGGTCTTGCTGTCCATGATCACCGCGCTGCCGCCCTTGGCGTGCGACTTCTGCACGTAGTCGGCCAGCCTGCTCTGCAGGTCGTACTGCAGGTCGGAGTCGATGGTCAGCTCCAGGTCCGACCCCGCGGTGGCGGGCTGCAGGTCGCGCTCGGTACCGGGGATCACCACGCTGGTGTTGCCCTGCTCGGTGTCCACCAGGCGGCGCCCCGGCATCCCGGCGAGGTCGTTGTCCCTGGTGCTCTCCAGCCCGGCCAGGCCGTGCAGGTTGTGCTTGGAGGTGTCCGGGTCGTCCATCCGCCAGTTGGCGAAGCCGACGACGTTCGAGGCGAGCGTTCCGCCGGGGTACTCCCGCACGGCGCGCTTTTCCGCTTTGATCTCCGGGAAGTTGGTCTTGCCGGTGATCTCCTCGGCCAGCGAGGGCTCCACGTTGTCCACCAGGAAGGTGAAGTCCTGCTGCTTGTGGAAGCGCTCCAGCAGGTCCCGCTCGGTGGTCTTGTCGGGCAGCTTGGCGGCGATGAACTTCGCCGCCGCGGCCGCCCTGGTCTCGAAGTTCTGCCCCTTGGTCGGGTTCTTCAGCGCGTACTCGTCCCATTGCTTGCGCATTAGCCGCAGGTTCACCGACAGCGTGCGGGTCTCCACGCTGAACGCCAGCTTCGCCCCGTTGCGGTCCACAATGGACCCACGCTGAGCCGGGATCTCCAGTGTGGTGGTGCGCTGCTGCTCGGCCCTTGCCGAGAGCGCCTCGGCGCGGAAGCCCTGCACGTCCACCAGCTTCACCACGGCCACGCAGAGCACGCCGACCAGCAGCACCCGGACCACGGTGAACCGGCTCTGGCTGGTGCCGCCCTTCGGCTTGCCCATCGCGCGGCGCACGCCGGCGGTGTAGGTGCGCCGGCGTGCCTCGGGACGGCCGCCCCGGCCCGGGGTGGCCGTGGGCCTGACCGGCCTGGCCCGCCCGTTCTGCCTGCCCTGGTTTCCCGCCATCACTGGCCTCCGGCCTGGTCCGGCTGCTGTCCCTCCGGTGCGGCCTGCGCCTGCGCGTCCGGCGCCGGGACGGCCGGCGCGTCACCCTCGATCGGCGCGTGCGCCGGTGGCTCCGCCGGCGGCGGGGTGGCCGGCGCGGGAGCCGCCGGCACGGTCGCCTTCTTCGGCTCGCCCACCACGGTGGTGCTGCCGTCCGGGTTCACCACGATGCGCGCCGGGTCGCCGCCCGGCACCATGCCGAGCTCCTTGGCCTTCTGCGCCAGCGAAGAGGCCGACTCCTGCTTGGTGACGTCGCGCTGCAGCTGCTCGGCGCGTTCGGCGAGACCTGCGTTGTCCTGCCGGATGCTCTCCAGCCGGTAGGAGTCGGCAATCGCCTGAGTGGACAGCAGTAGCGTGGTGGCCACGCCGACGGCCAGCAGCCCCATCATGATCAGCACGAACGAGGCGCGCGAACGGGGCCAGCGCAGGCCGAGCTTGGTGGTGGCGCGCTGCCTGGCCCGCTGCGGCTCGGCCACCGCACTGCGCTGCAGCAGTTCGGCGCGTTGCGCGCGCCGCTTGTAGGCCCGCTCGGCCGCGGTGGTCCGGCCACGCGAAGCCTCGCCGGCTCCCCGCCGCGGCCGCGGCGGGGCCGGTATCTCCTCGGTCGTGGTGGCGGCCGCCCTGGTCCGCTGCCGGGTGGCGCCCTGCTGCGCGCCGGCCTTACTGGCCCTAGTGGGAGCAGTCATTTCGCCGCCTCTCCGATTCGCTCGGCCGCACGCAGCCGCACCGAGGCGGCGCGCGGGTTCTGTTCGATCTCCGCGTCCCCGGCCTTCTCGGCGCCACGGGTCAGCAGTTTCAGCTCCGGCCCGTGTCCGGGCAGTTCCACCGGAAGCCCTTCCGGCGTCCGGGATTTCGCGAGTTCCGCGATGGCCTGCTTGACCACCCGGTCCTCCAGCGACTGGTAGGACTCCACGACGATCCGGCCGCCGACGGCCAGCGCGCCGAGCGCAGCGGGTATCGCGTCGCGCAGCACGTCCAGCTCGCGGTTGACCTCGATGCGCAGGGCCTGGAAGGTGCGCTTGGCCGGATGCCCGCCGGTGCGCCGGCTGGCCGCCGGCACCGCGCTGTAGAGCAGCTCGACCAGCCGGGCACTCTGCTCGAACGGCCGCTTCTCCCGTTCCGCCGCGATGGCCTTGGCGATCCGCGGGGCGAACCGCTCCTCGCCGTAGTCCCGCAGGATGCGGATCAGGTCGCCCACCGGATAGGTGTTCAGCACGTCCGCCGCGGTCTGCCCGGTGGTCGGGTCCATCCGCATGTCCAGCGGGGAGTCCCTGGCATAGGCGAACCCGCGCTCGGTCAGGTCCAGCTGCATCGACGAGACGCCGAGGTCGAACAGGATTCCGTCCACACGGGACAGTCCTAAGTCGACGAGCACCTCGGGAAGCTGGTGGTACACCGCGTGTACCAGGCGCACCCGGTCACCGTGCCGCTCCAGCCTGCGCGCCGAACGGGCCAGCGCCTCCTGGTCGCGGTCCAGACCGATCAGGTTCAGCTCGGGATGCGCGGAGAGCAGCGCGTCGGCGTGGCCGCCGAGGCCGAGGGTCGCGTCCACCAGTACCGCCCGGCGGTCGGCGAGCGCGGGGGCGAACAGGTCCAGCACACGATCGAGCAACACCGGCACATGCGCGGTTTCGCCTGCCACGACCACACCCCCTTTCCCTCCGTTCGACCTCCGGATGGAGGTAGGCGGATGCCGTCAGGTCCCCGCCCGCCCGCTGCGAACCTGGTGCCGGGGAAGGTGCACCAGGGCCAATGAGCGGACAGAGGCCTCACGGCATCCGCCACCGGGCGTCTCCCACACCCGTCTTCCACCACGACCGCAGGGGGACCCCCGCCCCCCGACGGCGTGGGTACGCCTCGGCCGTTCGTCTAGAAGACGCCCGGCAATACCTCTTCTTGAGCTTTCGCGTAGCTGTCTTCGTGTTCTTCCAGGTAGCCCTGCCACGCCTGGGCGTCCCAGATCTCCAGCCTGGTGATCGCACCGATCACCACGCACTCCTTGTTCAGCCCCGCGTAGCGGCGGAGCTCCGGAGCGATCGGGACGCGTCCCTGGCCGTCCGGTCGCTGTTCGTCGGTTCCGGCGAACAGGTACCGCTGGTAGGCGCGGACGGCCTCGTTCGTGAACGGGGCCTCGGCCACCTTGCGGGCCATCTGCTCGAACTCGTCGCGCGGGAAGACGTACAGGCAGTGATCTTGACCTTTGGTGACCATCAGCCCACCTGCCAGCGCGTCCCGGAACTTCGCGGGCAGCGTGAGCCGCCCTTTGTCGTCCAGCTTCGGGGTGTGGGTACCGAGGAACACGGCCCACCTCCCTACCGAACCCGGTGATCCCACTGAGGTCGGCCACGGGGCTCCCTTCTGCCCCACTGGCCACCACCGTACCCCACTTTTCACCACGGTCAACCGGGAATGACTGCCCTTACGGGCGAAGTTCCCGGCGTTTACGCAGGTAAGCGCCGTGGGTGGAAGTGGGGTGGAGGTGGGGGACGCCACCCAACATCCCCCACGTCGGGGGTTTCGGGAACCGTTTCACCGCCCGAAAAGTCCGACTCAGCCACTTTGGACGGCCACTGTGGGGCTTCGTGGGGCACTGGAGGCCCGCTCGTGGGGGACGGTGGGGGGACGGTGGGGGGAACAGTGGGGAGTTGCGGAGGGTCAGGCTTCCGCGGCGATGTCGGCCAGCCTGGCCGCCAGCTTCGGGCTGTCCACCGGGGCGACGCTCACCCAGTCCCGGCCGCCCCTGCCTTCCTCGACCGTGCCGAGGTAGGCGCCGACGTCGGTGACGAACCAGCTGACTCCCCCGGCCCGCCGGAGCCTGCCTTCCTGGTCACGCACCCGCACCGAGAACTGGCCGGCGCCGAGCACCGGCCGCGCCTGGATGGCCAGCACTTCACGCAGCTGCTTCTCATAGGTCCCGGAGCCGGCACCCGCAGCACCTCCACCGTTTCCAGTGTTTTCGCCGCCGAACACCGGGTCTTCCACCGCTCCGTTCAGCACCGCGGCGGGCAGGCTGACCCCGTAACCCGGCCCCGGCTCCAGCTCCGGCAGCAGGCCGACCACGGCGGAGTACAGCTCACCGTCCCGGATCGCGGACAGTCCGATGGTCTTGCTCGGCTGCGCGGCCAGTACCGCGCGCCTGCCCCTGGCCGCCGCCACCGCGCGCAGCGGCGACTCGGCGGTCAGGTCCGTCATCGCTTCGCATTCGACGTAGACCGTCGCGG
This sequence comes from Amycolatopsis nigrescens CSC17Ta-90, assembly GCF_000384315.1. Lineage (GTDB taxonomy): Bacteria > Actinomycetota > Actinomycetes > Mycobacteriales > Pseudonocardiaceae > Amycolatopsis > Amycolatopsis nigrescens. The sequence goes on from NZ_ARVW01000001.1 coordinate 9,076,909, forward strand.
TGGCAAGGGTTTCCAGCCGTTCCGCGAGCACATTGTCCAAGGTCCCGCCGGTGACCAGCCCGCGCTCGGCGAGGTTGTCGTAGACCGACTCCCGGATCTCCACCCGCTCCTGCTCGGTCGAACCGACGCTGCGCACCAGCAGCGGCCCCGGCGGCACCCGGTGCCCGAGGTCCTGGCAGAGGATGTCGAACGCGGAGGCCGAGACGCGGATCAAGACGAGCCCAGCGCCGGCGGCGGGTCGAAGGACTCGCTCGGCGCGGCGGCCCGCAGTGCCGCGTCCCTGGCGTTGAGCACGTCCACCGCCTTGGCCCTGGCCGCCTCCGCCTCGTCCCGGCGCGCGGCCATCGTGTCGGCAAGACCGGACAGCCACAGCAGCTTGCCGCTGGCCGCCGCCTCCCTGATCAGCTGGGCCGGGTCGTAGGGCACCGGCTCCGGCATCTCGGCCTTGGCCCTGGCCGCGACCCCGGCCTGCTGCCCGACCGAGTCGGCCAGCGCGAAGGAGACCTCGGTGGCGCGGCCGGACCAGCCCGCGGCGGCGGCCAGCAGCTCGCGCATCGCCTCCCCGCCGCTGCCCTTCCAGTCCTCTTCGCTGCGCGTCGAGATGTTGGTCAGCGCCTGAGCGGACTCGCGGAGCCTGGCACCGAGGCCGGCCCACTGCTCGCCGATCTCGCCGCTGGCCGCCGGGTCGTTGCCGGACTCCACCTCGGCCTTCATCGCCTCGTGGGAGTAGGACTCATACCGCCTGCTGGTGGCGGGCACCTCTCGCTGGCTCATCCACGGTCCCGTTTCAGATCCGGTTTCAGGGCAGTTTCGGTTCGATCAGCTTCGCCACCGTGGTGGCCCGCTCGCAGGCCAGGTCGGTGTCGCTGAAGCTCGCGTTGTTCACGTCCACCTGGACACTGGCCGAGTCGCCGGCGCCGAGCAGCACCGCGCAGGTGCCGTCTTTGGCCTGCCGATCGGCGACCTTGTACGCCGGGCGCTCGCCGATGGTGACCTTCTTCCGGGTGCCCTTGTCGACCTTCAGGTCGGTCACTCCGGACTTGTCGTCCAGGGTGACGGTCAGGCCGAAGGTGCCCGGTGCGGTCCAGTCGCAGGCCCGCGCCTGGCCGATCGCCTTCTCCTCCCCCAGCGCCGGCAGCCCGGCCGTCGAACGGTCCACTGTAGACAGCAGGTCGCAGGGCCGCAGCGAGGACAGCGCGGTCGGCGACGCCGGGGCCGGACTGGACGAGGCGGGCGGCGGGGTGGACACCTGCAGGGACGCCTCCGGCTGGGCGTTCTCCGGCGGGGCGTCCTGCGCGGCGGCACCGCAACCGGCGAGCAGCGCCAGGCCCGCCGCACCGGACAGCAGGCGTGCAGACCTCGTCATCGATCAGCCACCGGTGCATTCGACGCCGTCGGTGGCGTCCTCGTCCGAGGCCTGGTAGCGCCGCAACGCCTTGGCGATGTTCTGCTTGAGCCGTTCCAGCTCTCTGCCGAACTCGGTCAGTGACTCCACCGCGGAACCGCGGGAGCCGACTCCGTACTCGGCCATGAACTTCCCGATCTCCTCGGCATAGCCACCGCCGAGCGGCACGGTCCGGCCAAGCACCTTGGCATACCGGACCATCTCACCCACCACGTCCTGCAGCTGGCTGATCTGCTTGAACGCGTCGGCGGCCAGCTCAGGAGCCACTGCGAACGCCTTCGCGTCCACCTTGATACCCGTGCTGCCTCCGGTCATCGCCCGCCGCACCTCTCCGTAGCCGACCGAATCCGTACCGGAGCATACGACAGAACCCCGGGTGAACGGGAGGACCCGGGCCGAACTGGGATTACGTCCCCCACATGGCGTAGCGGAAGGTCGTCGCTCCGAGTGATCGCGGGGTTCTCTCACCGAGTTCGCCAGAGTTTGACACACTTCGTGGCAGGCTTACCGCCGCGCGGACGGCAAAACAACTCCAGGGTGCTCACCCCGCGCCCGGATTCAGGGCTTCGCCACAGGAGGTCGAGTGACGTCGAGGACGCAGTCTGCAGTAGCCGGCGAACACGCCGGCGCGCAGGCGACCGAGCAGACGCCGTACTACCCGTCCGGCGCCGGCTCGCGCGGGACGGCGCCGGACGCGGCGGCGTCCCTCGACGAGCTGCACGACACCGCCAGGCGCATCGCGGCCAACGTGGAGCGCGTGCTGGTCGGCAAGCCGGACGTGGTGCGGATGGCGCTGGTGACCCTGCTCGCCGAGGGCCACCTCCTGGTCGAGGACGTGCCGGGGGTCGGCAAGACCTCGCTGGCCAAGGCGCTCGCCAGGTCCATCGACTGCACGGTGAGCCGGATCCAGTTCACCCCGGACCTGCTGCCCAGCGACGTCACCGGGGTGTCCATCTTCAACCGGCAGACCAACGAGTTCGAGTTCCGGCCCGGCCCGGTGTTCGCCAACATCGTGGTCGGCGACGAGATCAACCGCGCCTCGCCGAAGACCCAATCCGCTCTGCTCGAGTGCATGGAAGAGCAGCAGGTCACCGTGGACACCACCACCTACCACCTCGAAGACCCGTTCATGGTGATCGCCACCCAGAACCCGATCGAGATGGAAGGCACCTACGCGCTGCCGGAGGCGCAGCGCGACCGGTTCACCATCCGGGTGTCCATCGGCTACCCGGACCCGAAGGCCGAGCTGGCCATGGTGGACGAGCACGCCGGGCACAACCCCCTGGCAGAGCTGGAGCCGGTGTCGGACGGGTCCACCGTGCGGCGGCTGGTGAACGCGGTGCGCGCCGTGCACATGTCCCCCGAGATCCGCAAGTACGCGGTGGAGCTGGCCGCAGCCACCCGGCAGGTGCCGGAGATCAGGCTCGGCGCCTCACCTCGTGCCACCCTCCAGTTCGTCCGGGCCGCCCGCGCCCAGGCCGCGCTGTCCGGCCGCGACTTCGTGGTGCCGGACGACCTGCACGCCGTCGCGGTGCCGGTACTGGCGCACCGGCTGGTGCTGACCACCGAGGCGCATGCGGCCCGCCGGTCGGCCACCGACGTGGTTCGCGCCGTGCTGCACCGGGTGCCGGTGCCGCAGGGCAGCACCGGCCCGGCCGGTCACGGCGGCCAGGCCAACGGGCAGAGCCGCCGGTAGCGGCTGCGATGTTGCGCTCGCTGTCCGGCCTCACCACTCGCGGCCGGTGCCTGCTCGCGGCTGGGGTGGCCGCCGCGGCCTGTTCGGTGATCCTCAACGAGCGGGACCTGTTGCGGGTGGCCGTTTTCGTGATCGCGCTGCCGTTGCTGGTCGCCCTGTTCATCGGCGCCACCAAGGTTCGCATCGGCGCGGCGAGGCGCATGCTGCCCGGCCGCGTCTCGGTCGGCTCGCCCGGCGAGGTGCAGCTCGACCTGTGGCGCAGCGGACGGCTGCCCGCCGGCGAGGTGCTGCTCGAGGACGGAGTGCCGTACGCGCTCGGCGCGCGGCCCCGGTTCGTGGTGGAACGGCTGCCGCACGACCGCGCGGTTTCCCTGCGCTACCCGGTCCAGCCGGTGCTGCGCGGCATCCAGCAGGTCGGCCCGCTCCGCGCGACCATCACCGATCCGTTCGGCCTGTGCGAGTTCGAACGCGAGCTGATCGCGCATTCCCGGCTGATCGTGGTGCCGAAGGTGGTCGGCCTGTGGGGCCTGCCCAGCGGGGCCGGGATCGGCGCCGGCGACGACGGCAGCATCCGGCTGCACGCCGGCCAGGGCGAGTCCGACGTGATCGTCCGCCAGTACCGCCAGGGCGACGACCTGCGCAAGGTGCACTGGCGGTCCACCGCGCGCCGCGACGAGATGATGGTGCGGGTCGAGGAACGCCCGTGGCGGGGCGGCACCACGGTGCTGCTGGACCATCGCGCGGCGGCGCACCACGGCACCGGCCCGGCCGCCAGCCTGGAGTGGGCGGTGTCCTTCGCCGCCAGCGTCTGCGTGCACCTGCGCCGCTCCGGGCACCGGGTGCGGCTGGTCAGCGAGCACGGCAAGGCGCTGGCCGACGCCCCCGGCGAGGGCGGCGAGCACTACGACAACTTGATCCTGGACGCGCTGGCCGCCCTGCAACCAGCGCACCAGCGCGACGTCACCACCGGCCACGACCCGGCCGAGGGACAGGAGCTGATCGCCATCCTCGGCACCGTGAGCAACGAGACCGTGCACGAGCTGGCCCGGTTCCGCCCGCGCGGCATCCGCAGCCTCGCGGTCCTGCTCGACACCCCGGCCTGGTCCGGTGGCCTGAGCGCGCCGGAGCACCGGGCCGCGGCCACCGAGGAGTCGGCCGAGCTGCTGCGCGCGGCGGGCTGGGGCGTGGTCGTCGCCGCCCCGGACACCCCGATGCCGCAGGTGTGGGCCGAGCTGTGCCGCAGCGCCGCTGGCCGCGGCACGCTGATCGGCGGCGTGCTGTGACCGCCCCGCCGAAGACGGGCACCGCACAGCCACCGCGGCCGGATTCTCCGCAGCAGCCTCCGGCCAGGATGCCGACCGCCTGGAGCAGCTCGGTGCTCGCCCCGGTCGCCGCCGGCTTCGCCACCGTCTGCGCGGCAACCTCGCTGACCGGGGTCGTAGCCGGCTGGGCCTGGCTCGGCTACGTCCTCGTCGCGACCATCCTGGTCGGCTGCACCGGGCTGGCGCTGCGGTCGGTCCGCACGCCGACCCCGCTGGTCGGGCTGGCCCAGGTGCTCGTGCTGACCTTCCTGGTCACCGGCGTGTTCACCCGCAGCGGGATACTGGCGATCCTGCCCGGCCCGGCCGCCTTCTCCGAGCTGAGCCAGGTGCTGCAGGCCGCCTTCCAGCAGATCCAGACCGGCCTGCCGCCGGTGGAGCCCAGCTCCCCGATCCTCTGCCTGGTCACCATCGCGATCGGGCTGGTCGCGGTGATCATCGACACCCTCGCGGTAGCCGCCGCGGCGCCCGCGGCCACCGGCCTGGTGCTGCTGTGCGTCTACGCGGTGCCCGCCTCGCTGTCCGACGGGATGCTGCCCTGGTGGACCTTCCTGCTCGGCGCCGGTGCTTTCGCCGGGCTGCTCGCGGTGGACGGCAACCACCGGCACCGCCGCTGGCGCAACCGGGAGGCGCCCGGCCTCGGCGGCTCACCCAGCTCGGCCTCCACCCCGGTCGGCGTGGTCGCCGCGGCACTGGTGCTCGGCCTGGTCGCGGGCGGCACGCTCACCGCGGTCGGCACCGTGGGCAGGTTGCCCGGCAGCGGCCCCGGCGGTCAGGGCAGCGGCCCCGGCGGGCTCGGCGTCAACCCGTTCACCTCGCTGCGCGGCATGCTCGACCAGGGCTCCAACGTGGAGCTGTTCCGGGTGCGCGGCCTGGGCGAGGACAAACGCCTGCTGCGGGCCTTCACCCTGGACACCTACCGGCCGAACAAGGGCTGGGGCCTGCCCGACGCGCCGATGCCGGCCGGCGTGCCGGCCAACCGGCCGCTGCCGGCCGCCCCCGGCGACACCGGGGTCGGCGCGTCACGGGAGATCCAGATCGAGCCGGTGAACTGGGTGGACGTCTGGATGCCGGTGTACGGATCGCCGCGGTCGCTGCGCAACGTGGCCAACGGCTGGTTCTACGACCAGAGCAGCGGTGCGGTGTTCAGCGAGCGCAAGCAGCGGGTTCCGCCCTACACCGAGTCCGCGTCGCTCGCCGAGCCCACCAAGGACGAGCTGCGCGCGGCGAAGGTCGACCCCGCCGACGTCTCCCCCGGCTACAGCAGGGTGGACCAGGTCGACCCCCGGGTGGTGGACCTGACCAGGCAGCTGACCCAGAACAAGAGCAACAACTTCGACAAGGCCACCGCGCTGTGGCAGTACTTCACCGCGCAGAACGGCTTCACCTACGACACGCAGACCGCGAAGGCGGGCGACTCGGACGCGCTGGCCGACTTCCTGCTCAACGGCAAGCGCGGCTTCTGCGAGCAGTTCGCCTCCTCGATGGGCGTGATGCTGCGGGTGCTCGGCATCCCGTCCAGGGTCGCGGTCGGCTTCACCAACGGCTTCCCCACCGCGGACTACCGGACCATCACCTCGCAGGACGCGCACGCCTGGGTCGAGGTCTACTTCGGCGACCGCGGCTGGGTCAGCTTCGACCCGACCCCCCGCTCCGACGGCCGCGGCTACATCCCGCCGTACCTGCGCCCGGACACCGACATCAGCGGCAGCTCGGAGAACTCCGGCGAGAACGTGCCGAGCGCATCCTCCAGCCGTCCGGAGCCCACCGGCGGGGCGCTGGAGCCGAGCGCCGACCCGAACGCGCTGCCACCGGGCCAGGAGCAGGACTCCGCGAGCCCGGGCTGGGTGCAGGTGGCCGCGATCATCGCGGTGCTGCTCGCGGTGGCCCTCAGCATCGCGGCGGTTGTGCTGAGCCGCCGGACCGCGAACAGACGGCGCGGCATCGGCGCCGAGGACGGGCGACCGGACCGGCACGTCCCGCTGGAACCGCCGGGCCCGGCGGTGACCGGCTGGCTGCCGCTGGCGGCCGGTGCGCTGTGGATCGCCGCGGTCGGTTTCGCCGCGTGGCTGTGGTCCGGCTGGTTCGCGCTGGTGCTCGTGCTGGTGCTGGTGATCGCGGCCGGGCCGGCCGCGATCAGGGAGGTCGGCAGGCGACGGCGGCTGCAGTCGATCAACGCGCACCGGCTGGACGCCGCGGACGCGGCCTGGCGCGAGCTGCTCGACGAATGCGCGGACCGCGGCCTGCCGGTGCCGGAAAGCGAGACCGCGCGGACCGCCGCGCAGAAGCTCGCCCACCAGCATCATCTCGACGCCGAGGGCCGGGACGGCCTGCGGACCGTGGTCAGCGTGCTGGAGCGGTCCTGGTACAGCGGCACCAAGGACCCCGACCCGTCGCTGGGCCCGGCCTTCGAGGAGCTGCGCCAGAGCATGCACCGCAACGCGCCGATGTCCTGGCGCGGCAGGCTGCTGCCGAAGTCCCTGTTCCGCCGCCGCTGAGCCCCCGGCCCGCGCGCCTTCCCGAGCCCAATGTGACGTTCGGCCACTAGAACGAGCCGAACGTCACATTGGGCCGTTACGGGCCGGGTCGGACGGTGGGACTCGCCCGGTGTGAACGTGGGACTCGCGGGGCTTGAACGTGGGACTCGCGGCACATGCCGGGGCACGTGCCGCGAGTCGGGGGCTGGCGCGGTTACTGGTCTTCGAACCGCTGACGGAAGCGCTCTTCCATCCGCTGGGTGAAGGAACTGCGTCGCGGTGCTTGCTTGCCGCCCCGGGAGGATGCGGTCTGCGCCGCACCGTCCTTGCCCTCGACCTCGGCGGGCTGCCGGATCGAAGTGACGGCCAGTACTACCCCGAAGAACATGACCAGGAAGCCGATCACGCTCAGCAGTGGGATCTCGGCCACCCGAAACGGCACCATCACGCCCAGAACGAGCAGTGCGATACCGACGACGAACAGCGCAATCCCCTGGATTCGCCGGCGGCGGGCAGGCCGGCGCAACCGGCTTCCGCGCACCGTGGACGCGAACTTGGGGTCCTCGGCATAGAGCTCGCGCTCGATCTGGTCGAGCAGCCGCTGCTCATGCTCGGAGAGTGGCATCTTTCCTCCTCCGGCACAGCTGTCGCGGGCGCCGGGCCGCGCAACGTCGTGGACCCAACAGACGTCCCCGTTCCGGGGAGTCAACAACCAGGATACGAGCCCCGCGCGCGGACGACTACCCGATCCCGCATCCGGGCCGGATTGTTTTGCCGGAAAGCGGTCTCCACCGGGTGCTCCGGGCCGCCGGGAGCACCGCCGGGAAGACGATCACCCCTGGTCCGGGGCCAGCAGGGTGGCCGGGCGGACCGCGGCGGCGCCGAATCTCGATCTCGCCACATCTGCGGCGAGTTCCGCGTCCCGCCAGCGTGGCGCCGACGGCACCGCCTTCGATGACGACGAGGTCGAGGACGACACCGTCTCGAAGCTGAGCTGTTCGGCCGTCTCGGTACCGGCAAGGCCCTCCAGCCGTACCCCGAGCAGGCGCACCTCGGCCCCGTCGGCCGCCGCGGCGAGCAGCGCGACCGCCGTCGCGTAGATCTCATGGGTGAGATCGGTCGCGGACGGCAGGGTGCGGGCCCTGGTGATGGTCCGGAAGTCGGCGAACCGCACCTTGATCGACACGGTCCGCCCGCGCAGCCCCTTGGCGCGCAGGATGCCCGCCACCCGCTCGGACAGCCGCAGCAGTTCCCGGTCCAGCACCGCGCGGTCGCGCTGGTCGGTGTCGAAGGTCCGCTCGGCGCCGATCGACTTGTCCGGTGACTCCGGCACCACGCCCCGGTCGTCCCGGCCGTTCGCCAGTGCGTGCAGGTGCTCGCCCACCGCCGTGCCGACCGAGCGCCGCAGCCTGCTCAACGGCGTGGCGGCCACGTCGGCGATGGTGGCGAGGCCGAGCCGCCGCAGGTTCTCCTCGGTCCGCTTGCCGACTCCCCACAGCGCCGAGATCGGCAGCGGGTGCAGGAACTCCAGCACCTGCCCTGCCGGCACCACCACGACGCCGTCCGGCTTTGCCATGCCGGAGGCGAGCTTGGCGACGAACTTCACCCCGGCCACCCCGACCGAGCAGGTGATGCCGTGCTCCTCGGCCACCTTCGCGCGGATCGACTCGGCGATCCCGGCCGGGGTGCTGCCCAGCCGCCTGAGCGCGCCGCTGACGTCCAGGAAGGCCTCGTCCAGGCTCAGCGGCTCGACCAGCGGGGTGAGCTCCCGGAAGAGGGCCAGCACGCCCCGCGAGACCTCGCCGTAGAGCCCGCGGGTCGGCGGGAGGTACACCGCGTGCGGGCAGAGCCGCCGGGCCGCACCGACCGGCATCGCCGACCGCACGCCGTACACCCTGGCCGGGTAGTTGGCCGAGAGCACCACCGAACGCGCGCCGGCGCCCGCGACTATCACCGGGCGATCCACCAGCTCCGGCCTAGTACGCAGCTCCACGGCCGCGAAGAAGGCGTCCATGTCCACGTGCAGCAGGCCGCAGCCGGTGTCGTCCGGGGTGTGCTCGCCGGTCACCAGGAAGCGCGCGTGACCGTCCGGTAGTGCCGCGTTTCTGCCCATCGGCGCCAAGGCTAGCCCGGCGCACCGACAAGAATCGGGTGGCTCAGGACGGCCGGTGTGCCACCGCGTGCAGCCTGGCCGCGATGTCCCGCAGCGGCGAGAGGGTGCCCGCTGCCGCTTCGAACTCGGCGAGGTCGTCGGCGCCCTCAGCGCCCTCGGCGCCGTCGGGCACCGGGCCGACGCTGTCCGCGACCACCCCGTCCCCTTGGATCAGGGTGACCTCCAGCCCCGCGGCGCTCAACTGCTCGCGCAGGCCCTCGGTGCCGAACCGCCGCAGCAGGCTGTCGCCGTCTTCCGGCAGTACCCCGTCCGCCTCGGTGAGCAGCCGCTTCGCCTCGGCGAGCCGGCCGGACAGCGCGCGTTGCAGGGCGGCGGCGTGCCGGTTCGCGACGAGCACGGACACCGCACCGCCCGGCGTCACCGCCGCGGCCAGCGCGGCGAGCACCACGGCCGGGTCGTCGACGACCTCGAGCAGGCCGTGTGCCAGCACCAGGTCCGCCGATCCGGCCGGCACGTGCCTGCCGAGCGCGTCCGAGTCGTCCGCCACCACGGTGATCCGGTTGGACACCCCCATCTCCGCGGCGCGGCGCTGCAGGGTGGCCAGCGCGTTCGGGTTGGGCTCCACCACGGTGACCGAGCATCCCGCCGAGGCGAAGGGAACCGCCCAGCCGCCGGTGCCGCCACCCACGTCGACCACCCGCGGTTCCGTCACGCCCCGTGCCCGCGCCCGGGAGAGCTCGGCCTCCAGTGCCCGCCTCACGAGCCCGGAGCCCCTGGCTGCCGCGATGTCCGTTCGCATGGGGCCAGAGCGTAGTTCGGGTTCCCCGGCGGCGAGCGCGCACCTCAGCACTTAGGCTCCGATCGTGCGTACAGTCGCTGTGCTCAGCCTCAAGGGCGGCGTCGGCAAGACCACCGTCGCGCTCGGGCTCGCCTCCGCGGCGCTGGACCGCGGCCTGCGCACGCTGGTCGTCGACCTCGACCCGCAGTGCAACGCCACCGCCGCGCTGGACCCGCCGCCCACCCGCGGCACACTCGCCGACGTGCTCGCCTCCCCGCGCCGTTCCGTGCTGAACGCGGCGATCACGCGCAGCGGCTGGGGCGAGGGGGTGGACGTGCTGGTCGGTTCCGAGGACACCGAGTCGCTCAACGATCCCGCGCCCGGTTCGCGGCGGCTCGGCAGGCTCGCCGCCGGGCTCACCGAGCTGCACCGGCTCATCGATCACGGGCAGCTGCCCTATCGGCTGGTGCTGCTGGACTGCCCGCCCTCGCTCGGCAGGCTCACCAGGTCGGCGCTGGTCGCCGCGGACGGCGCCCTGCTGGTCACCGAGCCCGCCCTGTTCGCGGTGTCCGGGGTGCAGCGCGCTTCGGAGGCGGTCGAGGCCGAACGGGCCGAACACAACGCGCGGCTGCGCTCGCTGGGCGTGGTGGTGAATCGGGTGAAGCCGCGCTCCAAGGAGCACGAGTTCCGGGTCGCCGAGCTGCGCCAGACCTTCGGCGAACTGGTGCTGGAGCCCGCCCTGCCGGACCGGGTCGCCGTGCAGCAGGCCCAGGGCGCCTGCGCTCCGGTGCATCGGCTGAGGTCACCGGGCGCCCGCGAGCTCGCTGGGGCGTTCGACACCTTGCTGGCGAACACCACCGGCACCAGCCCGTAGGCTGTGTCGAGTGCACACGGTCGCCGTACTGAGCCTCAAGGGTGGTGTCGGCAAAACGACGGTTGCGCTCGGTATCGCCTCGGCTGCGTTGCGTAGGGGAACGCGGACCCTGGTCGCCGATCTCGACCCGCAGGGCAACGCCACCGCCTCACTGGACCCGCCGTACACCGACGCCACCCTGGCCGAGGTGCTGGAGACGCCGCATCGCGCGGTGCTGCAGCGCGCCATCGCGCCCAGCGTGTGGAGCGACGAGCTGGACGTCCTGGTCGGCTCGGAGGAGCTGGAGCAGCTCAACGAGCCGGGTCCGGACGGGCGCCGCCTGGAGAACCTGTCCAGGGCGCTCGACGAGCTCTACCGCTCGCCCACTCGCGGCGAGCCCTACGAGCTGGTGGTGCTGGACTGCCCGCCCTCGCTCGGCAGGCTGACCAAGTCCGCGCTGGTCGCCGCGGACAGCGCGATCCTGGTCACCGAGCCGACCATGTACGCGGTGGCGGGCGCGCAGCGGGCGCTGGAGGCGATCCAGCAGGTCCGCGACGAGCACAACCCCGACCTGAAAGCGATCGGCGTGCTGGTGAACCGCCTCCGGGTCCGCTCCCACGAGCACCAGTTCCGGATCGCCGAGCTGCGCGAGTCCTTCGGGCACCTGGTGATGCCGACCGCGATCCCGGACCGGCTGGCCATCCAGCAGGCCCAGGGCGCCTGCAGCCCGATCCACGAGTGGAACTCGCCGGGGGCGCAGGAGATCGCGCTGACCTTCAACATGGTGCTGGCCAAGATCCTGCGGTCCAACCGGGCCGGGCGGCACCGCGTGCTGGACGCCGGGCAGCGGCACGGCGAAGACGAGAACGTGTCCGGGGAGATCACCGCCGCGCCGGAGAACTCGGAGACCGAGGTCGAAACCACCGGGCCGATCCCCCGGGTGCGTTCGGCGAACTCCTAAAGGCCCGGCGGCCGATGCCCGAAGGCGACACGGTCTTCCTGGCCGGCAAGCAGCTGGACAAGGCGCTCGCGGGCCGGACGCTGCTGCGGGGTGAGTTCCGTCACCCCGCGTTGGCCACGGTCGATCTCGCCGGCCGGGACGTGCTCGGCGTGCGCACCGTGGGCAAGCACCTGTTCACCCGGTTCTCCGGCGATCTGAGCCTGCACAGCCATCTGCGGATGGACGGTTCGTGGCAGGTCTACCCGCCCGGCGCCCGGTGGCGGCTGCCCGCCCAGCACGCCAGGGTCGTGCTGGTGAACCCGGCCGCGCAGGCGATCGGGTTTCGCGTGCACGACCTGAAGTTGCTGCCCACCGGCGAAGAACACGGCCTGGTCGGGCACCTCGGCCCAGACCTGCTGGATCCACAGTGGACGGACGAGCACGCGGCCGCCGCCGCGGCCGCGCTGGCCGCCGAACCGGCGCGGGAGCTCGGACTCGCCCTGCTGGACCAGCGGATCATGGCCGGTATCGGCAACCTGTACAAGATCGAGATGTGTTTCCTGCTCGGTGTCTCCCCGTGGACCCCGGTGTCCGGAGTGGATCCGGCGAAGGTGGTCGCGCTCGGTCGCAAACTGTTGCTGGCCAACGCATGGCGCTACGAGCAGAGCACCACCGGCGAGCTCGCGCGCGGCCGCCGCAACTGGGTCTACGAACGCACCCGGCAGGGCTGCTTCCGCTGCGGCGGGCCGGTGACCGTCGCCAGGCAGGGACACGACACCCACGCCCGGCCCACCTGGTTCTGCCCCCGCTGTCAGCCTGGACCTTCGCCGCTGGACGGGTAAAGTGTGCGGGGTGACGACGTACAAGCTTCCGCTGTACGGCCAGGATCGCGAACGCGGCGACCTCGCTCCCTAGGACCCGCGCCTTTTTCGCGTGGTCCTCATTCCCCCTATTTCCGGGAGCTTTCGTCATGTCCGAGTTCGAGCGCGCGGAGCTGCGCGCCTTCATCCAGGCACTGCCCAAGGCCGAGCTGCACGTCCACCTCGTCGGCTCCGCCGGTATCGACACCGTGTTGGCGCTGGCCAAGCGCCGCCCGGAGGCCGGGGTGCCCACCGACCGCGAGGAACTGGCGCGGTTCTTCACCTTCCGCGACTTCTCGCACTTCCTCACCGTCTACTGGGCGGTCGGCTCGATGGTGCGCGACCGCCACGACGTGCACACCCTGGTCACCGGGCTGGCCAAGGACCTGGCCGGCCAGAACGCGCGCTACGCCGAGGTCACCGTGACCCCGTACAACCACCTGCTGGACGGCCTGCCCGGCGACGAACTGCTCGAAGGGCTGGCCACCGGCCGGGCAGCCGCGGCCGCCGAGCACGGCGTGGAACTCGCCTGGTGCTTCGACATCCCTGGCGAAAAGGGAGTCGAAGCCGGCCGGGAAACCCTGCTGTTCGCGCTGCGCGAACGCCCCGACGGGCTGGTGTCCTTCGGCCTCGGCGGCCCGGAGGTCGGCGTGGGGCGCGCCCAGTTCGAGCCGTTCTTCACCGCGGCCCGCGAAGCCGGGCTGCACAGCGTGCCGCACGCCGGCGAGACCAGCGGGCCCGCCACCATCTGGTCCGCCCTGCACGACCTCGGCGCGGAGCGGATCGGGCACGGCACCAGCTGTGCCGCGGACCCCAGGCTGCTCGCCCATCTGGCCGAGCACCGGATCCCAGTGGAGGTCTGCCCCACCTCGAACCTGCGCACCCGGCAGGTGGAATCCCTTGCCTCGCACCCGGTCCGGCGCATGCTGGACCACGGGGTGACGGTGACGCTGAACACGGACGACCCGCCCATGTTCGGCGCGACGCTGAACGGCGAATACCTCGGAGTGGCCGAGACACTCGGCCTGCGACCGGCCGAAATCGCCCAGCTGGCGCGCAATGCGGTACAGGCCGCTTTCCTGCCCGCGCAACGCAAAAGCGACCTGCTCGCGGAGATCGACGCGCTCGTCACAACCGGCTGAGCGGAAAACCTTGTTGCCGGGTACCGATCTGTTCGCCTAGCGTTGCGGTTACACGAGAAGGGAGGTGGTCCGAAGTTGATTGACACTAGGACTCGTGAGGTGACTGTCCGCTAACGGACAGCACGCGAAAGGACCCAACGCAGGAGTTGCTTCCGACCACCTGTCGGCTCGTCTCCTGTCCAGCGTGTTTGCCTGATAGCGAATACCAGGCAGTCACCGGACCCCCGATGTTCCCCGGCACCAGTCCGGCCAGGGCCCGAACGGCTGACGACGTTCGGGAGGCGCATCGGGGGTCACCCTTTTCCACGAACTTTCCCCCGAGGGCACGAAAATCGGTGCGCAGCAAGGTCACCCCGGATACGCTCCAGCACGTGCTACGGCCCGAATATCCCCTTCGCACCTCGAGGCTGGTTCTCCGGCCGTTCCGCCCCGGCGACTTCGAAGAGCTCTACGCCTTGCAGTCCCGCCCGGATGTGGCGCGGTATCTCTACTGGCAGCCGAGGTCCCGCGCGCAGACCAGGGAGGCGCTGGCAAGGCGGATCGAGCAGAGCACCCTCGAGCGGGAGGGCGACGTGCTCGGCGTGGCGGTCGAACTGGCCGGGACCCAACGGCTGATCGGCGAGCTCAACCTGGAGTGGCACAGCGCCGAGCACGGCCGGGGCGAGATCGGCTTCATCTTCCATCCCGACCACCAGGGCAAGGGCTACGCCGCCGAAGCCGCCGTCGAACTGCTGCGGCTCGGTTTCGACCAGCTCGGCCTGCACCGGATCATCGGCCGCTGCGACGCGCGGAACACCCCGTCGGCGGCGCTGATGGAAGGGCTCGGCATGCGCCGCGAAGCGCATCTCCGGGAGAACGAGATCGTCAAGGGCGAGTGGGCCGACGAGTTCGTCTACGCCATGCTCGCCGCGGACTGGCAGCGGCGCGACGGCCACCAGGGCAAACCGGCGCGCTAGCGCCCGGCGGGCATCAGGCAGCATGTAGCCGTGCTCTTCGACAAGGTGGCCCGGCCCGCGATGTACCGGCTGGCCAAGAACGACCCGGAAGTGGTGCACGAACGCACCGTCGCCGCGCTCGGCAGGCTCAGCACGCTGTCGCGCCCACTGTCCGTGCTGCGCCGGTACTACGGCACCGACGACCCGGTGACGGTGTTCGGGCTGCGGTTCCCGAACCGGGTCGGCCTCGCCGCGGGCATGGACAAGGACGGCCGCGCGCTGCACGCCTGGCGGGCACTGGGTTTCGGGTTCGTCGAGGCCGGCACGGTGACCAGGCTGGCGCAGCCGGGCAACCCGAAGCCGCGGCTGTTCGACCTGCCGGACAGCGAGGCCGTGATCAACCGGATGGGCTTCAACAACGCCGGCGCCGACGCGCTCGCCGAACGGCTCGTCACCAGGGGCAGGCCGCCGATCCCGCTGGGCATCAGCATCGGCAAGTCCAAGGCCGCCGCACTGGAGGACGCGGTCGCCGACTACCAGGCGTCGCTGCGCTCGCTGTACCCGCACGCGGACTACTTCGCGATCAACGTCAGCTCGCCCAACACTCCCGGCCTGCGCGCGCTGCAGGACCGGTCCGCGCTCGGCGAGCTGCTGGCCGAGCTGCGCGACACCTCCCGTGCCCTCGCCGGGAAAGCTGGCAGGGCGCCCACTCCCCTGCTGGTGAAGGTCGCCCCCGACCTGTCCGAGGACGCGCTCGCCGAGCTGCTGGAGGTGTGCGGCGAGTACGACGTGGCCGGCCTGATCGCCACCAACACCACCCTCGCCAGGAACGGACTGGCCGGCACCGACGAGCACCTCGCCGGGGAGACCGGCGGGCTGTCCGGCGCTCCGCTGGCCGCGCGCGCCCGCGAGGTGGTGCGGTTCGTGCACGAGCGGACCGAGGGGAAGCTGCCGATCATCGGCGTCGGCGGGGTGCTCAGCGCCTCCGACGCCCAGCGGCTGCTCGACGCCGGCGCGAGCCTGGTCCAGCTCTACACCGGTTTCGCCCTGCACGGTCCCGGCCTGGTCCGGCGGGTCGGCCGCGGCCTCGCCGACCCGCACCGCCCCGGCTCCCAACCACGCTGGCCCTGACGGCGGCCCGGCCCGTACAAGCCCAATGTGACGTTTGGCTCGTTCTAGTGGCCGAACGTCACGTTGGGCGGGTCGCGGCCGGAGCTATTCGGTGGAGCCGGTGGCGCTGAGGTAGCCGAGGTAGGCGCGCCAGCCGCCGTGGCCGGTGATGTCCATGGCCGCCGCAGCGGCCACCGAGTCGCACTGGAAGCCGATCACGGTGTCCCCGTCGGCGAGTTCGATCGCGCCCATGCTCATCGGCGCGCGCAGCCGGGCCAGGAACCGGCCGAGCCCGGCGGGGGCGATCCGCCAGCGTTCCCCGACCAGCGAGGAACCATCGGCGGCCCGCAGCACACCGGGCACCGGCGGCGCGCTCGGCAGCGCAACCATCCGGTACTGCTCGGCGGTCCTCGCTTCGCCGAGGAACCGCGCACCCAGCTCGACCAGCTGCCCGTTCAGCGGCTGGCCGCGCAGCCGCGCGCCGAACACGATCAGGTCGATTCCCGGTGCGGGATAAGGATGTGCGGCCTGTTCACCGGTGAGCAGGGCGGCCACGTCGATGGCGATCTGGTCGTCGAACGCGCGGGTCAGCACGGTCACCCCGAACGGGCCGCCGTCCGCGGTGCCCGCCGGTACCGCGACCGCGGCGAGGTCGAGCGGGTTGGCGAAGCTCGCGTAACCACCGGTGCGCTTGGGCACGCCGACCGGGTCCGCTTCGACCTCGGCGATCGACGGATGCCCGGCGGCGGTGGGCACCAGCAACGCGTCGAAGGGGGCCAGCGCGGCGGCGGTTTCGGCCCGCAACTCGTCGAGCCGGGCCTGGTCCGCGGAAAGCCGGTGCGCGGGCAGCTCACCGGCGGCGAGGATGATGCCGGCGACCACCGGGTCCACCTGGTCGCGATGCCGCTCGATGAACTCGCCGACCGCCGCGTACCGCTCGGCCACCAGCGCGCCGTCGTAGAGCAGCGCGCCGGCGGCCAGGAACGGCCGCAGGTCCACCGTTGCGACCACCACTCCTGCCGCCCGCAAAGTGTCTACTGTGGACTGAAAGCGGCGGCGGGCGTCCGCGGACAGTGGAGCCAGCGCGGCATCGTCGGGCACGGCCAGCCGCGGCCGCTCCCCCGCGCTCAGCCGCACCGCCTCCGGCCAGCTCCGGCTCCGCGGGTCGGCACTGTCCTGGCCGGTCATCGCTTCGAGCGCGAGCTGGCCCTCGGCCAGTGTCCGCGCGAAAACGCTCAAGCAGTCGTAGGACGGTGAAGCCGGCACCACCCCGGTCTTCGGCATCAGCCCGAGGGTGGGCTTGAGCCCGACGATCCCGTTGAACGCGGCCGGCACCCGGCCGGATCCGGCGGTGTCGGTACCGACTGCGAGATCGGCGAAACCCAGCGCCACGGCGACCGCGGAACCCGCGCTGGACCCGCCGGCCACCCGGTCCGGCCGGCCCGCGGCACGGACCGGCGCCCCGGCGGTCCGAGTGCCGGCCAAGCCGGTGGCGAACTGGTCCATCGCGGTCTTGCCGAGCACCACGGCGCCGGCCGCGACCAGCCGCCGCACCGCGGTGGCGCTGGTTTCCGGCAGATAGCCGTAGGCGGGACAGCCCGCGGTGGTCACCATTCCGGCAACGTCCACATTGTCCTTGACCGCGAGCAGCGCGCCGGCCAGCGGCAGCCGCTCACCAGCTCGTGCCCGTGCCGCGACACCCTCCGCCTCGGCCAGCACTTCTTCTTGCGGGCGCAGGAAATTCCACACCTCGGGCCGGTCGGCCTCAGCAATCCGCCGGTACACGGCGGGCACCCGGCGCGGCAGCTCGTCCGGCGCGAACCGGGCAGTGTCCACTCGGTCCACTCGAGACGGCCGGTTCAGGAAAGTTCGCGCAGCGCGATGGCGAGACCGGCGAGCCGGTCGGTGGCGTCGGTGAGCGCTTCCTTGGAGGTCTGCACCCCGCCGCTGCTCGCGGCGACCGCGCGGCCGGCCGCGGCGACCAGGGTGCCGTAGCCCTCCAGGCCGTCGTCGAGCTGCTCGCGCAGGGTGCTGATGGCCGACTCCAGCGCGGTCCGCTCCCCTTCGGGCGCGGTGTTCTTTGCCCGCTCGATGGCCTGGATCCTGGCCGCCAGCCCGCGCAGCGCGGCCGCGGCCTCGGCGGCGGTCGCCTGCGCGTCCTCGACCGAGACCTCCGGCACCGCGGTAGTGCCCACCGAACTGGGCGTGGCCAGCTGCCGGAGCAGTTCGGCCAGCGACGCCTCGGACTCGGCGAGCCGTTCCATCGGCGCCCTCGCCGACGAGCTCGCCGGCGGCAACGGTGGTGGAGCGGCCGACGCCGCCGGCAGCTGGACCTTCTTCAGCTGGTGCAGCCGGGTACCCGAGCGCACCCCGAGCGCGCCGAACACCACGACCCCGGCGATCCCGGAGAACGCGCTGGTCAGCCCGGCTTCCATGCCGGCGAACCCGAGGAAGCCGGCGACCGCGTACAGCCCGAACAGGATGGTGAGCACGATCCACAGGGTCAGCGCCCTGGAGGTGCGCCGCTTACGGCGTTCCAGCTTGGCCGCGGGCTCGTTCCAGCGCTCCCACTTGGACCGCACCTCGGCGATCCCCGGCAGGTCCGCCGGCAAGGACACCCCGGCCGGCATCGGCATCCGGGGCCGGGCGGGCCGTTCCGGACTGGCCGGCACCGCGGGCGTCTCCGGCCGGTCCGATGCCTGACGCTGGTCGGCGGGCGGGAAGTAACGCTGCACCTTCGCCTGTGCCCGCTGCGCCTTCTCCTGTGCCCGCTGCGCGTAGTCGGGTAAGCGTTCGATGTGCTGTTCAAGCTTCTCGTTGAACTTGCTGAAATCCCGCTTACCCGACCCCATCGCGTGCCCCTCCGAATGAAACCCCGCCTGACTGGCGGCTAGGCCTGCTTCTTCTGCTGCTCGGCCTGGACGGCAGCCTGGATCTCCTTCTGGATGTCCGCGGAGGGCTGGGTCGCCGCGGCCGGGGCCGAGGAGCCAGCACTCGAGGACCCGTCGGTCACCTGAGCCACCGAGTCGCCCTTCATCGAAGCGCGGATCTGCTCGAGCCTGCTGTGCCCGGCCATCTGCGTGGTCGACTGCTGGACCTCCAGCATCCGGCCCTGCACCGAGTTCTCCGCCAGCTCCGCGGAGCCGAGCGCCGTCGTGTAGCGCTTTTCGATCTTCTCGCGCACCTCGTCCAGCGAGGGCGTGTTGCCCGGCGCGGCCAGCTCGGTCATCGAGTTCAGCGAAGCGGAGACCTTCTCCTGCATCTTGGCCTGCTCCAACTGCGAGAGCAGCTTGGTGCGCTCGGCCAGCTTCTGCTGCAGCATGCTGGAGTTGCGCTCGACGGCCTGCTTGGCCTTCGCCGCCGCCTGCAGCGACTGGTCGTGCAGCGTCTTCAGGTCCTCGATGCTCTGCTCGGCGGTGACCAGCTGGGCGGCGAAGCTCTCGGCCGCGGTCTCGAACTGCTGCGCCTTCGCCTCGTCACCCTTGCTGCGCGCGTCGTCGGCGAGCACCAGCGACTGCCGGGTGGAAGCCTGCAGCTTCTCCACCTCGCCGAGCTGACGGTTGAGCTTCATCTCCAGCTGCCGCTGGTTGCCGATCACCGAAGCGGCCTGCTGGGAGAGCGCCTGGTGGTTGCGCTGTGCCTCCTCGATGGCCTGCTGGATCTGCACCTTCGGGTCGGCATGCTCGTCAATCTTCGACGAGAACGCCGCCATCAGGTACTTCCAGAACTTCACGAAAGGGTTGGCCATCTCCTCCGCCTGCCTTCTTGCGTCCCACGGTCTTGTTGAGCCTGGGGCGTGAGTGTCGTCTCCCCTGACCGGAGTACCGCGGAAAGCACGGCGCATCCGGTCTGGTCACACAACGTCCCGACCCCGGCGTTGGGTTCCATCGTGTCAGGTTGACGCCCGCCGTTCCAGGCGACCCCGGGGTAATTCAGGGATGGCCCCGACCTGCCCCCTGTCCCGGTCCCCCTGGGGAACGACGAGGACCCCGGGCCGGAGCCCGGGGTCCTCGTGAACACTGGCTGTCATCAAGCTGCCACGGTCACCATTTTCGGCGAGCTGATGGTGGTGCGCAGGGCGGGCCCGAGCATGCCACCCGCCACCCTCAGGTCCGCGAGATCGTTGCCGATCACGCTGTTCACCAGGCGGCCGCCCTCGAACTCGCCGGTGCCCGACTCCGCCTTCGCCGGCTCCGGGACGGCGCGCTCGTCCACCGGCGCCACCTGGACGTTGTCCAGCGCGGAGACGTCCGCGGCCACGTTGTGCAGCAGTTCGCCCAAGGGCAGCTCGAGCGCCTCGCAGATGGACGCCAGCAGCTCGCTGGACGCTTCCTTCTGGCCGCGCTCCACCTCCGAGAGGTAACCGAGGCTCACTCTGGCGGCACGGGAGATGTCGCGCAGCGTGCGACGTTGGTTGGTGCGGGCATGACGGAGCCGATCACCGATCGCCTCACGCAACAGCACGGTCATCACGCGCCTCCCTTCCAGAACTCTTACCGACCACGTTACCGAGTCGACCCCCTGATCCGCAGGAGTTAACAGGTGCGTACGCCAAGGGCGAACGCGGAGATCAGCTCAAATGTTCCCCGAGCAGGTCCAACGCGGCGATCACCGAGGCCGCCCGCACCGCCGGACGGTCCCCGCTGAAAGTACTGGTCCGGACCGTGCGCACGCCAGCCCCGGCCAGGCCGATGTGCACGGTGCCGGGTGCCACGCCGTCCTGGCCGGCCGGCCCGGCCACCCCGGTCAGGCCGAGGCCCCAGTCCGCGCCGCACCGGTCCCGCGCGCCCTCCGCGAGCTGCGCCGCGACCTCGGGATGCACCGCGCCGTGCTCGGCGAGCAGTGCCGGGTCGACCCCGGCCAGTGCGGTCTTCAGCTCGGTGGCGTAGACGACCAGCCCGCCGCGCACCACGGCGCTGGCCCCCGGGACGGTGGTCAGGGTGGCGCAGACCAGGCCCGCGGTCAGCGACTCCGCGGTCGCCACCGTCTGGGCGAGCCGGGTCAGCGCGGAGACGACCTGCTCGGCCCGGCTCCCCGGCACCGGCTCGCTCACGGCCCGGAGGTGGCCCGCTTGCCGGCGGCCCGGAGCCGCAGCGCGCGCAGCACGTAGTCGATCCCGGTGACCACGGTCAGCACCACCGCGGCGCCCATCAGCACCCAGCGGACCGGTTCCACCTGCGGCGGCAGCGGCAGCAGGTAGGCGACGATCGCGGCGACCTGGGTCATCGTCTTCGCCTTGCCGCCGCGGCTGGCCGGGATCACGCCGTGCCGGATCACCCAGAACCGCAGCAGCGTGATGCCGATCTCGCGGACCGCGATCAGCGCGGTCACCCACCAGCCGAGCTCGCCGAGCAGGCTGAGCCCGACCAGCGCGGCGCCGATCAGCGCCTTGTCCGCGATCGGGTCGGCGATCTTGCCGAAGTCGGTGATCAGCCCGTACCGGCGGGCCACCCAGCCGTCGATCTGATCGGTCAGCGAAGCGATCGCGAACAGGGCGGTGGCCACCGAGCGCCACATCGTGTCGGTGCCGTCCCCGCTGAACAGCGCGATCACGAACAGCGGCACCATGGCCAGCCTGGACAGGGTCAGGAAGTTGGCGATGTTGAGCGTGGGCACCGGTGTCGGCGGCGGCGTGTGCGCTTCGTGCCCTTCGCCGGTTTCCGCTGAGCCGCTGGTCGCGGCACTCACCGTTCGGCGCCCGCGCTCGGGGTCACCGGCCGCACGATCAGGTCGACCCCGGCGGAGTCCACCACTTCGGCGCGGATCAGCTCGCCGACCTTGCACTCCCCCGCGTCGACGAGCACGCACTCGCCGTCCACCTCGGGCGCCTGGTGCGCCGCCCGGCCGGTCGGCTCGTCGCCCGTCTCCTCGACCAGCACGTCCACCAGCTCGCCGATCCGCTCCTCGGCGCGCTGCGAGGTCAGCTCCTCGACCAGCGACGAGATCCGGGCGACCCGCTCGGTGACCACGCTTTCGTCGAGCTTGCCCTCGAAGCTCTCCGCCTCGGTGCCGTCCTCGTCGGAGTAGCCGAACACGCCGACCGCGTCCAGCCTGGCCTCGGTGAGGAACCGGGCCAGCTCGTCCACGTCGGCCTCGGTCTCGCCGGGGAAGCCGACGATCACGTTGCTGCGGATGCCCGCCGACGGCGCGTGCTCGCGGATCTGCTCGATCAGCGCCAGGAACGACTCGGTGGACCCGAACCGCCGCATCCGGCGCAGCACGGCCTCGCTGGAGTGCTGGAAGGACATGTCGAAGTAGTCGGCCACCCCCGGCGTGCGGGCGATCGCCTGGACCAGCCCCGGCCTCGTCTCCGCGGGCTGCAGGTAGGAGACGCGAACGCGCTCGATGCCGTCCACCGCGGCCAGCTGCGGCAGCAGCAGCTCCAGCGCGCGGCCGCCGCCGTGCTCACGACCGAAGTCCTTGCCGTAGGAGGTGGAGTTCTCGCTGACCAGGAACAGCTCCTTGACCCCCTGGGTGGCCAGCCAGGCCGCCTCACCGAGGATCTCCTCCGGGGTGCGGGAAACGAACGAGCCGCGGAAGGACGGGATCGCGCAGAACGAGCAGCGCCGGTCGCAGCCGGAGGCGATCTTCAGCGCGGCCACCGGCGCGTCGTCCAGCCGGGTGCGCAGGACGCGCGGACCCCAGCCCTGCTGGGCGTGTCCCGGCACGGTGACCTCTGCCGAAGCGGCTGGCCGCTGCACCGGGCTGATCGGCAGCAGGGTGCGCCGGTCGGCGGGCACGTGCGACGCGACCTTCCCGCCGGCCACGATGTCACCGAGCCGCTCGGCCAGGTCCGGGTAGTGGTCGAAGCCCAGCACCGCGTCCGCCTCGGGCAGGCTCTCCGCCAGCTCCGCGCCGTAGCGCTCGGCCATGCAGCCCACCGCGACCACCTTGGCGCCGGTGTCGGCGGCGGCCAGCAGGGTGTCCACCGAGTCCTTTTTGGCCGACTCCACGAAACCGCAGGTGTTCACCACGATCACGTCCGAGCCCTCCGGCTCGGTGGCGAGCTCCCAGCCGCCGGCGGCCAGCCTGCCGGCCAGCTCCTCGGAGTCGACCTCGTTGCGGGCACAGCCCAGGGTCAGCAAGGAGACACGGCGGCCGGGTACGGCACTGGCGGGAGAAGACACGACGCTCAGGGTAGCTGGCGGGGTCACCTGCGGTGGGAAGCGAGGTCGCGGGCGGAGCTAAGTTGACTTGTGTGTCCCACACCGCGCCTCCCGCACCCGAGAACGTCCGCGTCCGTCGCGCCCGGATCGCGGACGTCCGCAAGATCAAGGCACTGGTCGACTCCGACGCCGGCCGGGTGCTGCTGGAGAAGGACCTGGTGACCCTCTACGAGAGCGTCCAGGAGTTCTGGGTGGCCGAGAAGGACGAGGAGCTGCTCGGCTGCGGGGCGCTGCACGTGCTCTGGGAGGACCTGGCCGAGATCCGCACGGTCGCGGTGAGCAAGTCGGCGCGCGGCGAGGGCATCGGGCACGCGCTGGTCGGCAGGCTAGTCGAGCTGGCGGTCGAACTCGGCCTGCGCCGGCTGTTCGTGCTGACCTTCGAGACCAGCTTCTTCGCGAAGCACGGTTTCGTGGAGATCGACGGCACGCCGGTGTCGCAGGAGGTCTACCAGGAAATGCGCCGTTCGCACGACACCGGGGTCGCCGAGTTCCTCGAACTGCCCTTCGCCAAGCCCAACATCCTCGGCAACAGCCGCATGCTGCTGGAGCTCTGACCGGGTTCAGCCCGGCTGGACGGCGTCCAGGATCCGCTTGAGCATCTCCTGGGTCGGCGCCCGGCAGGTCTGGCTGGTCCGGTCCTTGGTCTCGTTGGTCGGGTCCTTCGCGCCGGAGCGGTCCAGCTTCAGGGTCGCGTTGCCGTCCAGCACGGACAGCGGACACGAGGTCGGGTGGTCCCCCGGCAGGTCGAGCACCTGGCGGTCCCAGGCCGCGCGCTGGCCGACGCCGAGTCCCGGTGCCTCCTCATCCCCGTTGCGCACCCCGGCCTCGAACATGCCGGTCGCTTCCTCGGTACCGGTCGGGTACCCGCGCGGGTCGGTGAGGTGCACCCGCATCCGGAAGACGTAGTACTGGTCCGGCGAACCGTCGGTCCTGCTCTCGGACCGGAAGGTGCACTCCAGGTTGATCTCCGGATAGGTCGCGCCCTCGTTGGGGCCGCGGTTGCCCTGCTTCACCGGCGGCGCCCCGGGGACCGCGCCGGCCACGTCCTGACAGGTCGGCACGTCCGGGTACTTGTCCGGCGGCCCGGCGGGCGACGGCGGCGGAGCCGCACCCGGCGCGGACTGCTGGGCCTGCGGGTCGAGCGGGTTGGCGCTGTTCTTGTCGTTCTTGTCGTTCTTGTCGTCCCCGGGCAGCAGCACCACCGCGGCCACCACGCCGAGCACCACCACGACGGCGACACCGACGATCAGCGCGATCATCCCGGTGCTCGGCTTGCGCGGCGGTTGGGGTGGCTGGGGTGCGCCGAACCCCGGCGCCGGCGGATAACCCTGGCCGGGCCCGTACGGCTGCTGCGGTCGCGGTGGTTGCTGCGGATAAGGAGGCCCTGGCTGCACGGCAGGCAACCTACCTCGCCGGCCGTCCGGGCGAACACGGTTAGGCCGAATCGACGCACCCACGGCAGGTGGATATCGGCCGCAAACTGCAGTCGGGAAGAAATTCACCGACGTTACTACTATTGGGGGTACTGGCGGACTGCCGCGCGCCCAAAGCTGATCACACCCTGACGAACTGATCAGCGAGGGAGCCCATCATGACCACGACGACCCTGCGCCGCCGCGCCCAACGCCTCGTCGGTGCCGCCGCCGTGACCGCCACCCTGTTCACCGGGGCCGGCGTCGCGCAGGCCGAGAGCATCGAGTCGATCACCGACGACTACCTGTTCAGCAAGTCGCTGTCGGAGTTCAGCCAGATCCGGGACAGCAAGCCCTATCCGGACCAGCTGGACTGGTCGTCGGACGCCTGTTCCTGGTCGCCGGACAAGCCGGTCGGGTTCGACTTCAAGCCGGGCTGCCACCGCCACGACTTCGGTTACCGCAACTACAAGAAGCAGGGCCGGTTCAACGACACCAGCAAGAAGCGGATCGACGACAACTTCTACTCCGACCTCAAGGGCATCTGCGGCGGCAACAGCGCCTGCAACGGCACCGCCTGGGTCTACTACCAGGCCGTCCGCCAGTTCGGCTGACCGTCTCCCCAGCTCAACGGTCGTGAGTGGAAAGTGTTGTCCCGGCAACACTTTCCACTCACGACGTCAGTCTTCGTCGTCGGGGGGCGGGGAGTCACCGCCGCGGATCAGGTACAGCACGCTGTCCAGCTCTTCCGGCTTGATCAGCACGTCGCGGGCCTTGGAGCCTTCGGACGGGCCGACCACTCCCCTGCTCTCCAGCAGGTCCATCAGGCGGCCGGCCTTGGCGAACCCGACCCGGAGCTTGCGCTGCAGCATCGAGGTGGAGCCGAACTGCGAGGTGACGATCAGCTCCGCGGCCTGGAGCAGCACATCGAGATCGTCCCCGATATCCGAGTCGATCTCCTTCTTCTCCCCGGCCTTCTGCGCGGTGACCCCGTCCGCGTACTCGGGCTGCGCCTGGTCCTTGGTGAAGTTGACGATCGCGGAGATCTCGTCGTCGCCGACGAACGCGCCCTGGATCCGGACCGGCTTGCCCGCGCCCATCGGCAGGTACAGCGCGTCGCCCATGCCGATCAGCTTCTCGGCACCCGGCTGGTCCAGGATGACCCGCGAGTCGGTCAGCGAGGAGGTGGCGAACGCCAGCCGTGAGGGCACGTTGGTCTTGATCAGGCCGGTGACCACGTCCACCGAGGGCCGCTGGGTGGCCAGCACCAGGTGGATTCCGGCGGCGCGGGCCTTCTGGGTGATCCGCACGATCGCGTCCTCCACGTCGCGCGGCGCGGTCATCATCAGGTCGGCCAGCTCGTCCACGATGGCCATGATGTACGGGTACGGCCGGTACTCGCGCTCGCTGCCCGGCGGCGCGGAGATCTCCCCGGACTTGACCTTCTTGTTGAAGTCGTCGATGTGTCGCACCCGGTTGGCCTGCATGTCCTGATAGCGCTGCTCCATCTCCTCGACCAGCCAGGCCAGCGCGGCGGCCGCCTTCTTCGGCTGGGTGATGATGGGCGTGATCAGGTGCGGGATGCCCTCGTACGGCGTCAGCTCGACCATCTTCGGGTCGATCAGGATCATCCGGCATTCTTCCGGGGTCGCCCGCGCGAGCAGCGACACCAGCATCGAGTTGACGAAGCTGGACTTACCGGAACCGGTGGAACCGGCCACCAGCAGGTGCGGCATCTTGGTCAGGTTCGCGGTGACGAAATGGCCCTCGATGTCCTTGCCGAGGCCGATCACCATCGGGTGGTTGTCCTTGACCGCCTTGGGCGAACGCAGCACGTCGCCGAGCCGGACCATCTCGCGGTCCGAGTTCGGCACCTCGATGCCCACCGCGGACTTGCCAGGGATGGGCGCGAGCAGCCGCACGTTGTCGGTGGCCACCGCGTACGCGATGTTCTTGGTCAGCGCGGTGATCTTCTCCACCTTCACGCCGGGCCCGAGCTCCACCTCGTACCGGGTGACCGTGGGGCCCCGGGTAAACCCGGTGACCTGCGCGTCCACATTGAACTGCTCGAGCACGCCGGTGATCGCCTCGATCATCGCGTCGTTGGCCTTGCTGCGGGTCTTCGGCGCGTCGCCGAGCGTCAGCAGCTCCGCCGAAGGCAGCCGGTAGTCGCCCTCGACCGTGCGGGTGAGAGCGAGCGCGGTCTGCTCGGCCTTGCGCGGCTTCTGCTCGGGCACCTCCGCCGGCCGGACCTTCGGCGGCTTCGGCTTGGCCGGCGGCTCGGCCACCGGCTCCGGCGTGAGGGCTTCGGCGGCGTCCTCAGCCCCGGTACCGGCGCTGGCCTGGCGCCGGCGCGACGGCTTGCGCAGCCGCACCGAGGCGGGATCGGCCTCGGTGACCGCGTCCCGCTCGTCGGCGATCGCCTGCCGCTCGGCGGCCGCGGCCTCGCGTTCCTCCTCGGACAGTCCCCATTCCCGCAGCCGCTGCGGGATCTGCCGCACCGGCGTCCCGCTGAACACCAGCACCCCGTAGCCGAGCGCGAGGAACAGCAGCGGCACCGCGACCCAGCTGGTCACGCCCCTGGCCAGCAGGCCACCGACGAGGTAGCCGAAGAAGCCGCCGGCGTACATCTGGTCGTCGTGCGTTTCCGGCAGCCGGTTGAACAGGTGCAGCAGGCCGAGCAGGGACAGCACCACCAGCAACGTGCCGATCACCATCCGCGGCCGGGTTTCCGGTTGCGGCTCGGTGCGCATCAGCGCGATCGCGGCCACGAACAGGGCCAGCGGCAGGGTCACCGCACCAGCCCCGAACACCGTGCGCGCGCCGATCTGCACCCAGCCGCCGATCGGGCCCGCCGCCTGCCACCAGACCCCGGCGGCAGCGATCACCGCGACCGCGATCAGCGCCAGCGCCAGCCCGTCCCGGCGGTGCTCGGCCTCCAGCTCACGGCTTCGCCCGACCGTTCTGGCCAGCCCGCCGACCCCTTTGGCCAGCAGGTTCCAGCCGCCGCGGATACCGCGGCTGAACGTGTTGGAGGACTTGCGCCGCGAGCGGGCGGCCGGTTTGCGGGCGGGTGCCCTGGTGGCGCCGGAACGTGGCCTGGCGGTGCTGCGGCCCTTGCGCGCCGGCCCCTTGCCGCCGCTGCCACCACTGCCGCCGCTTTTCGCCGTGCCCCGTCTGGTTGTCGCCGACCCGCTAGCCATGGGTTCTACGGTAACCGCCGAGGACGTTTCGTCACATCTGCCACTCGCAGCACACCGGAAACATTTGTCACCCTGGCGCCTTCGGGAACCACCCGAACGGGCTCATGCGATGCTTTGCCCATGTTCGCGCTGCACCGGGATGAGAACTCGCCGACACGCCGGACGCCGGCGATCTGGCGGACCATGCTGAACATCGATCGCGGGCTGGTCAACGTGCTCGGCAGGCTCCGGGTGACCGGCAGAGTGCCCGCCGAGCTGCGGAAACGCCCACTGCTGATGACCGCCAACCACATCGGCGTGTTCGACGCCTTCGTGCTGATGGCGGCCTGCAAGCGGATCGGCATCAACCCGCGGTTCCTGCTGGCGGGCGGGCTGCTGGACGCCCCGGTGCTCGGTCCGGCGCTGCGCGCCAGCGGGCACCTGCGGATCGACCGCGGCAAGGCGGACGCGGTCGGCCAGTTCGCGCAGGCGGTGGAGGCGCTGCGGGACACCGCCGAGCCGATCATCGTGTACCCCGAGGGCCGGATCAGCCACGACCCCGGCCTGTGGCCCGAGCGCGGCAAGACCGGCGCGGCCAGGCTCGCGCTGGCCGCGAACGTGCCGGTGGTGCCGATCAGCCAGTGGGGCGCGCACGAGGCCGTCTACTGGGGCACGGAAAAGGTGAACGGCCCGGCGGACGTGCTGCCGCTGGTCCGGTCCGGGCTGACGTCGCCGGTGCGACGCCCGATCTTCCGGGTGCACTTCGGTGAGCCGGTCGACCTGTCCGGTGTCGAGCCGGAGCGGCCCGGCGCCGGGGTGCGGGCGCACGCGAAGATCATGCAGGCGATCACCGCCGGCCTCGTCCCGCTGCGGGCCGCCGAGCCGGACGTGCCGCGCTTCCACGACCCGACCCGCCCCACCGACACCGTCAGCCCCTGGCGCCCCGGCAAATAGCCGGCTTCTTGCCCTACCTGTCCGGATGGTGGGACGGGAGCGAGCGGGCGCCTAGAGTCGGGGCGCGTGAGCACCCGCATTCTCGTCGTGTACTACAGCGCCACCGGGAACACCGCGAAACTGGCCGCCGCACTGGCCGGGGGCGCGGCCGAGGCCGGTGCGGAGGTCCGGCTGCGCACGGTGGCCGAGACCGCCCCCGCCGAGGCGATCGCGAGCAACCCTCGCTGGCAGGCGCATGTGCACAGCGCACCGGCCGTGGAACTGGCCACTTTGGACGATCTGGAGTGGGCGGACGGGTTCGCCGCGGGCAGCCCGACCCGGTTCGGCGGTCCGGCCAGCCAGCTCAAGTCCTATTTGGACACCACCGGCGGCCTGTGGGCGAAGGGCAGGCTGGTGAACAAGGTGGCCACCTCGTTCACCACCTCCTCCACCGCGCACGGCGGGCTGGAGTCGACCGTGCTGGCCACCAACAACATCTTCTACCACTGGGGCGCGATCGTGCTGCCGCTCGGCTACACCGACCCGCACCTGATGGAGTCCGGCAACCCGTACGGCGGTTCCTTCGTGTCCAGGAAGTCGGCCGCGCCGGACGAGACCGCGCTGCGGGCGCTGCACCTTCAAGGTAACCGGCTCGCGCAGATCGCCGGTTATGTGGCGGCCGGCATCCGCGGCGGCTAAACCGAGTGCGCCCACCTGCCACGACGGCATACTGTCGAGGACGTGGCCACCGAAACCTCCGCCGGCGCACCACCGTTCGTCTCACATCGCGGACGCGGCACCGCGCTGATCGTCGCCGCTTCGTTCTGCTTCGGCAGCTCGGGGGTGCTCGGCAAGCCGGCGATGCTCGCCGGGCTCTCCCCGGAACAGGTGGCCGCGGTCCGGATCGGCCTGTCCGCGCTGGTGCTGCTGACCGGCGTCCTGCTGTTCCGGCCCGGCCTGCTGCGGGTGCGCAAGGGCGAGTGGCCGCTGCTGCTCGGGTTCGGCCTGCTCGGCGTGGCCGGGGTGCAGCTGTGCTACTTCATCTCCGCGTCCAGGCTGCCGGTCGGCATCGCGATCCTGCTGGAGTTCACCTCGCCGGTGCTGATCGCGCTCTGGGTCCGGTTCGGCCGCCGGACCAAACTGCCCGGACTGATGTGGTGCGGGATCGTGCTGGCCATGCTCGGCCTTGCCATGGTCGCCCAGGTCTGGGCTGGCCTGCGGCTGGACGCGCTCGGTCTGCTCGCCGGGCTCGGCGCCGCGGTCTGCTCGGCCGCCTACTTCCTGCTCGGCGAGCGCGGGGTGGCCACCAGGGACCCGATCGGCATGGTCACCTGGGGCATGCTGATCGGCGCGGTGGCGGTCTGCGCGGTGGCGCCGCCCTGGACGCTGCCGTCCGGCGTGCTGTCCGCGCCCGCGGAGTTCGGCCGGTGGCAGCCACCGGTGTGGGCGCTGCTGGTCGCGGTCGCGCTGGTGTCCACCGTGCTGGCCTACCTGATCGGCATCCTGGCCCTGCGGCATCTGCCGGCGGCGGTGGCGAGCGTGCTCGGCCTGCTCGAACCGCTGGTGGCCACCGGCGCCGCCTGGCTGCTGATCGGCGAGGCACTGACCTGGCCGCAGCTGGTGGGCGCCGCGGTGCTGCTGGGCGGCGCGCTGATCGTGCAGCTCAACTCGCCGGGCAAGCAGCAGTTGGGCGAGCCGCTGCCGCCGGCGCCGCTCAGCCGGTCCTGAGCTTTTCCAGCTCGGCGATCTCGGCCTGCTGCGCCATCAGCACCCGGCGGGCCAGGTCCACCGCCTCCGGGTTCACGCCCTCGGCGATCTGCTTGTTCGCCATCGACACCGAACCCTGGTGATGCTTGATCATCAGCTCCGCGAACAGCCGGTCGAACTCGGCGCCGGTCGCCGAACGCAGCCGGCCCACCTCGGTTTCGGAGAGCTTCCCCGTGGGGCTGCCGTGGTCGATGCCCGGGTCCTCCGGCGCGGGCTGGCCCCAGTTCTCCAGCAGCTTGGACAGCTCGGCCACCTGTGGCTCATCCGCCTCTTCGATCCGGGCGGCCACCGCCTTCACCCCGGGACCGACCGCCTGCGCGCCGGCATGGGCGGCGATTTCCAGCGCCTGCTGGTGATGCGGGATCAGCTGCGTCGCGAACGCCACGTCGACCGGGTTGAACCCGCTCACGCCCGGAGATGGGGGCGAAGCGTCCGGCACGGCCGCGCCAGGGGCGTCCGATCCCGCGCAGCCGGCCAGCATGAGAGCGGCCGCAGTGACCAGCACCCCGGAACTCAGCGTCGTGTTCTTGCGCACCATCGCGCTAGATTCGCAGAACGGACACCTCCGCCGGGCACGGGGGTACCCCTGCCGGCCGCCCCCTTTCGCGGACTCGCTCGCGATGTAAGAATCCCGCGATCTTGATCAACGGCGGGCACCCGGAGGGACCAGCATGGATAAAACCGGCGACGAGGTCACCGACACCCGTGGCCTGCGGCCGAACCTGCGCCAGCGGCACGTCCGGATGATCGCGCTGGGCGGGATCATCGGGGCCAGCCTGTTCATCGGCAGCGGCGCGGTGATCCAGACGGTCGGCCCGGCGGCCGTGCTGTCCTACGCGCTCGGCGGCCTGCTGGTCGTGCTGGTGATGCGGATGCTCGGCGAGATGGCCACCGCCTCCCCGAAACTGGGCTCGTTCATGGAGTACGCCAGGGAGTCCCTCGGCGGCTGGGCGGGCTTCACCATCGGGTGGTTGTACTGGTACTTCTGGGTCGGCGTAGTCGCGTTCGAGGCGGTCGCAGGGGCGGAGATCCTGGTGCAGTGGCTGCCCGCAGTCCCCCAATGGGTGTTTTCGCTGGGCCTGATGCTGCTGCTGACCGGGACCAACCTGGCGTCCGCGCGGTCTTTCGGCGAAACGGAGTTCTGGCTGGCCTCGATCAAGGTCGTCACCATCGTCATCTTCATGGTCGCCGGCACGCTGTTCGTGCTCGGGCTGTGGCCAGGCGCGTCCTTCTCGGTCGGCAACATCGGGCAGGACGGCTTCATCGCCAACGGTGGCTTCTCGGTGATCCACGGGGTGGTGATCGTGATCTTCTCCTACTTCGGCGCGGAGATCGTCACCATCGCGGCGGCCGAGTCCAGGGAACCGGAGAAGGCGGTGCAGAAGGCCACCGCGACCACGGTGTGGCGGGTGATCCTGTTCTACGTCGGCTCGATCGCGCTGATCGTGATGATCATCCCGTGGCGTGAAGTGCCCACCGAGACCAGCCCGTTCGCCGCCGCCTTCGGCAGGTTCGGCATCTCCGGGGCGGAGACGATCGTCAGCGCGGTGGTGCTCACCGCCGCGCTCTCCGTGTTGAACTCGGGCCTCTACACCGCGTCCAGGATGCTGTTCGCACTGCGGCGGCACGGCTGGGCGCCGTCCTGGGTCGCCGACACCAGCAAGCGCGGCGTGCCGTGGAAGGCGATCCTGCTGTCCACCCTGGTCGGCTATGTCGCGGTGGTGATGAGCTACGTCTCCCCCGACACGATCTTCTACTTCATCATCAACTCGGCGGGCGCGGTCGCGCTGTTCGTCTACGCCATCATCGCCGGCTCCCAGCTGCGGATGCGCCGCAAGCTCGAACTGGAGGCGCCGGAACGGCTGAAACTGCGGATGTGGGGCTATCCGTGGCTGAGCTGGCTGACCCTGGCCGGCACCCTGTTCGTGGTGGTCTCGATGGCCTTCGTGGAGGGCGCGCGCTCGCAGCTGCTGCTGAGCGTGATCAGCCTGGCCGCGATGCTGGCGATCTATTTCATACTGCGGGCGAGGAAGGTTCGCCCGTAACGTTCGTTGGCGATGCGCCGACGTCCACGGTTCCCGCTGCTCGCGCTCTGCGCACTGCTCACGGCTTCGGCGTGCTCGGACGCCCCAGACCCGGCAATGCCCGTGGCGTCCTGGGTGACCACCGCGGACGGCACGTCGCGTCTGACACCGCAGCCGCCGCTACGGCTGGAGCCAGTGGCGGCAGGCGACCGGCCGGTGCTCACCGTCCGGCCGGAAAACGGCCACCAGGTGATGCGCGGGTTCGGCGCGTCCTTCACCGACTCCGCCGCGACGCTGGTGCACTCGTCCCCGCGACGTGACGAGCTGATGGCGGCCTTGTTCGACCGCGAGCGCGGGATCGGGCTCGGCATGCTGCGGCAGCCGATGGGCTCGTCGGACTTCTCCAGCAGCTTCGGCAGCTACGACGACGTGCCGCCCGGCGAACACGACTGGCGGCTGGCGAAGTTCAACATCGACCGCGACCGGGCGCGGATCGTTCCGCTGCTGCGCCAGGCGTCCGCGCTGAACCCGCAGCTCGGCATCATCGCCACCCCGTGGAGCCCGCCGGCCTGGCTGAAGGACAACGACAGCCTGCTGGGCGGCAGCCTGTACGCCGCCGGATTCTCCACGTACGCCCAGTACTTCGTGCGCTTCCTGCTTGCCTACGCCGAAGCGGGCGTCCGGGTCGACGCGGTCACGCCGCAGAACGAGCCGGAGAACACCGCCGACCAGTACCCCAGTGCGCGGATGACGGCCGCCGCACAGGCCGCCTTCATCGGCAACGACCTCGGCCCCGCACTGGCCGCGGCCGGGCTCGGCGACACCGAAATCCTTGCCTACGACCACAACTGGAACGGACACGGCTACCCGGCACGGGTGCTCAGCGACGAGAAGGCCCGCAAGTACGTGCGCGGAATCGCGTTCCACTGCTACCGGGGAAACGCGGCAGATCAGCAGAAACTGCTCGCCCGCCATCCGGACGTGCCGGTGCACATCACCGAGTGCAGCGGCACCGAAAGCGGTCCGCGCGCGTTCTCGGACACCCTGCTGTGGCAGGCCGAGCACCTGCTGATCGACGGCGCCAGGAACCAGGCGTCCTCGATCCTCACCTGGAACGTCGCGCTCGACCCCGGCAACGGGCCGAGCTTCGGCCGCTGCGGGCACTGCACCGGCCTGGCCACCGTGGACCAGCGCACCGGGGAGATCGGCTACAACGCGGAGTACTACGTGCTCGGGCACGCCGCCAAGTTCGTCCGGCAGGGCGCGGTCCGGATCGACGTCGAGAACACCGACAGCAACGGTTCCTTGCACTCCACCGCTTTCCGCAATCCCGACGGGAGCGTGGCCGTGGTGGTGCTGAACCCCGGCGAGCGGCAGACCTTCGACCTCGCGGTGCACGACCGCCGCGCCACGGCCACCCTGCCGGCCCGGTCACTGGCCACCTACCTGCTCCCCGCCGACGTTTCCGCCGGTCAACGGTCGTGAGTGAAAAGTGTTGCCCCGGCCAGTACCTAATTGTTGACCTACGATGGTTGCATGGGTGCCAGTCACAAGGTTAGTGCAGGTCACGAGGGGCGTCGGCCCGTCTTGGACTCGTACGCGCGGTTGTCGCGTAACCAGGCGGGCAAGTTGGAGAAGTGCGAGACCCAGCATGCCGACAACGTGGAGGTGATCGAGGAACTGGGCGGCGTGCTCGGGGAGAAGATCTCCGATCCGAAGCTGTCGGCATGGAATCCGAAGGTTCACCGCCCGGGGTGGGAGTACCAGATGATGCGGGTTGCCTCCCGGGCGTGTGACGGGGTGGTGTTGTGGAACACCGACCGAGGGTGGCGGCAGTGCAGCGACCTTGAGGACATGTTCAAGCTGATCGAGGATTTCGACAGTTTCACCCTGGGCTCCTCGCACGGGTCGTACAACTTGGCGGACTACAACGACCGCCACCAGTTGCGGCAGGAAGTGGCGCACAACCAGCGCAACTCGGACGAGGCT